>DVFL01000021.1 GCA_018713255.1 Candidatus Cottocaccamicrobium excrementipullorum
TGGCCCCACCGGCCCTACCGGAGCGACTGGAGCAACCGGCCCAATCGGACCTGCCGGAGCAACTGGAGCAACTGGCCCCACCGGTCCTACCGGAGCAACTGGCCCTACTGGTCCTACCGGAGCGACTGGGGCAACTGGCCCGACCGGCCCTACCGGAGCAGCTGGAGCAACCGGCCCGACCGGTCCTACCGGAGCAACTGGAGCAACCGGCCCGACCGGTCCCACCGGAGCGACTGGAGCAACTGGCCCGACCGGCCCTACCGGAGCAGCTGGAGCAACTGGCCCCACCGGTCCTACCGGAGCGACTGGGGCAACTGGCCCCACCGGCCCTACCGGAGCGACTGGAGCAACCGGCCCCACCGGTCCCACCGGGGCAACCGGAGCAATTGGTCCAACTGGCCCCACCGGGGCGTTTACAATAAGAATTCTTCTGCTGTCGGCAGTCTTTTCTCCTTATTCATTTGATTATGCATTGGACAATCAAGCTTTGTCATAAATATTGGTAACGCCTTACGGTTTGGTTTAATGACCGTTGAATGACGAAGGAGCATAATAGAAAATGGGAATTTCTGAATGTGAAAGAAATGGAGCGAATAGAAAAGCTGAGAAATCGGGGAATCCCCAATGTGATGAAAGAAAAGAAATCGGAGAATTGATTCTTGATCATTCTGTTCCTATGGAAGAGAGAGTTTTTAAATTATTTGGGCAGGAGGAGATTCCCTGCTGTTTTCGGGCGGGAGATTTGATGGTTGATCTGGAATTTTCTCCAGATGGACCTGGGATTCAGGAGATTTTTGACGGCTATCTGCGCAGAAAGAAAAGCGGTATTGGTTAATCGTTTAAATTTCCGGAAAAGAGGCGAGGGATGACGAGAATAGACCGCAGCAAGGAAGGAAGAAGGGTTCAGAAAGAGGAGGAAAGAAACCAATGGAAACCGGCATGGCGGATAGGAGTCTATATCCGGCTTTCCAAGGAGGACGGGCGCTGTCTGGATGAGTCAGAAAGTGTGACCAATCAGCGGGAAATTAACCTGGAGTTCATTCGGGAAAAGTTTTTGGGGGAATCATACCGGATTGTGGGGGAATATGTTGATGACGGCAGAACAGGAACGTCAGAGGAGGCAAGACCAGAGTTTAAACGGCTTTGCAGGGATATTGCTTCCGGCAAAGTGAATTGTGTGGTATGTAAAACCTTGTCCAGAGCATTTCGCAATTATGCAGACCAGGGTAAATTTCTGGAACAGTTTCTTCCGGAGCATAACTGTCGTTTTATTGCAGTGGGGAGTCCATTTGTGGATACTTATAAGGATCCGGCGCTGCTTTACAGCCTGGAAGTGCCGATAAACGGGCTGATGAACGACCGGTATGCAGCCAGAACTTCGGAAGATGTGCGGAGAACATTTCAGACGAAGCGAAAAAAGGGGGAATTTATTGGAGCTTTTGCTCCTTATGGATACAGCAAAAAAGCAGGAGATAAGAATGCACTGGTGATTGATCCGGAAGCTTCTGCAGTTGTACGGGGAATTTTTGAAAAATTTCTTGCTGGAGAAAGCAAAGGAGAGATTGCCGCCTGGCTGAATGCCCAAGGAATTCTTTGTCCTACCCGGTATAAGCAGGAACAACTGAGACAGAATTATCAGAATCCCAATGTACTGCCAGGGAGCAGGACTCTTTGGAGCACCGGCACCATAAGGGAAATTTTAAAGAACCGGATGTACTGCGGAGATATGGTCCAGGGGCGGTACCGGATTAAAAGTTATAAAGTACATATTCAAGAGAGAATGCCGGAAAGAGAATGGTTTGTGGTGGAAAATACACATGAACCGATTATTGACCGAGACATGTTTTGTCAGGTGCAGAATCTCCTGGAACGGGAGACCAGGAGGCCGCCGGGGAAAACCGCTGTCTGTCTGTTCAGCGGGTTATTGTGGTGCGGCGACTGTAAACACTCTATGAATCGAAGCAGGACAAAGGATAAAATTTATTATTATTGCGGAACTTACAAAAAGCGTTCCAAAAGAGCTTGTTCTAAACATATGGTTCGGCATTCTTCTTTGGAGGCTGCTTTGCTGCAGATTCTAAGATTGTTTGTGTATTTAGGGATAGATTGGGAAGAAACAAATGGAAAATTGTGCCAGAGTCCGGTGGAAAGTACTCTTGAACAATGTATAAAGGCTGCGGAAAGGCATCAAATACAGCAGATGGAACGGATCGGCAGGTATCAACGTTTGGCTTATGAAGATTGGAAGGAAGGCCGGATTACGCAGAGGGATTTTGAGAGAATAAAGACGGAATATGATCATCAGGCAGCTTGGTTAGAACGGGAGAGCGGGAAAGGGGAAGATAAAGCCTCTGAAGAAAAAGAGGATGAAGAGGAGTGCAGTGGAGGGTGGCGGGAAATCCTGCAGAAGCAAACGCTCCTCAAACTGTCAAGGGATAGTTTGCTGGAGCTGGTGGAAGGAATTCGGATTTATGAGGAGGGCAGGATTTGCATTGTTTTCCGATTTCGAAAATTGAAAGGAGAAGGATGAAAAGCGCTGCCTGCCGAGAAAGAATAGAGGCGGCCCAGGAATATAACTTCATTCCTGGGCCGTTTTTGCTTTTTATGTATTCCCTCTTTTGCGCATTCCCCCTTCCGGATGAGCGTCAGACAGGGTTAGGGTTATTGTTTCGCTTTTTCTTCCGCTGACGGATCAGAAGGAAGAATGAGACTTAAAAACAGGGCGATGACAAAAACTCCTGCGACTGCGTTTCCGTTAAAAATATCTCCAACTGCCTGGGGGAAGGCGGCGAAAAAGTTTCCGGAAGTCTGCGTCAGTCCCACGCCGATAGCGAAGGAGAGGGAAACGATGGTCATAGTCCGATCATTGAAGGGACATGATTTAAGCATTTTAATCCCTTCATAAAGAATGGAACCGAACATTGTCACAGTGCAGCCGCCCAGTACAGGCTGAGGCAGAGAATTAAAGAAGGCACCTAAGGGCGGAAACAGGGATGAAATGATCAGAATCAATGCTCCCATTAAAATAGTAAATCGGTTAATGACTCCAGTCATGGTAACCAAGCCTACGTTTTGACTGAAGGAAGTAAGAGGAAGGCAGCCAAAGCAGCCGGAAATGGCGCTGGAAAAACCATCTACTGCAAGAGAACCCTGAAGTTCCCTCATTTTAATCTCGCGGTTTAAGGCTCCGGTACACACGGCAATGGTGGCACCGGTGGTTTCTGCCGCAGAAACCAGGAAAACGACGGCGATGGTGAAAAATGCACCTAAATCAAATATAGGTTTATGTTCAGTGAAAAACACCAGCTTCGGCAGACTGAATATTCCTACTTCATTGATGGTTTGGGAGATTCCGGAAAAATCAATCAGGGGAGCAATCCCGGCTGCAGTAAAAACAGCAGAGGCGATGTAACCGGCGATCAGTCCAATAAGGATATTCAGATTTTTATAAATCCCCTTTAGGAAATGGCGGGATAAAAGGCATATAAACAAGGTGAAGGCGCCGATCAACAGGTGGTACCAAGCGCCGAAATCACTGACTCCGCTTCCGCCTCCCCAGGAATCCATGCCTACCGGAAGGAGAGAAAGTCCAATGGCGATGACCACGCAGGCCGATACCACAGGAGTAAGAAAACGTCTCCAGTATTTTGCGCTCAGGCCCACAACACCCTCGAAAATACCGCCAAGAATCACGGCGCCTACCATTCCTTCATAGCCAAGCTGCGGGTTAGTGGCAATGACTAAAAGACTTCCTAAAAAGGTAAAGCTTACTCCCATTACAATGGGCAGTCCAGAGCCGATTACACCGATGGGATAAAGCTGCATGCAGGTGCCGATTCCGGCAGCAAACATGGCGCACTGCAGAAGCTGTGTAATCTCGGCGGAAGTCAGATGCTGTCCGCTGTCTCTGACAATGGCTGCGCTGCATACAATCAGAACAGGCGCAAGATTGGACACAAACATGGCCAGTACGTGCTGCAGGCCGAAGGGAATGGCTCTGCTGAGAGGAACCCGGCCATTGAGCTGGTAAACATTTTCCGCGCATACGGAGGCTGTTGTTTTCTCTTTGTTTTTCATCATTAAACCTCTTTCTTTTTATTCCGGCTGCTTTTTCACAGCCGCCACAGTAAAAACCTATCCTATCATACCTATTTTTTCGTCCTGTGTCTACTAATCTGTAAAAATTATTCCATTTATATTTTGTTATATTTGGCAAAAGCACAGGGCTCCACCGGTCCAACCGGCCCAACCGGCCCAACTGGTCCGGCATCATCAGCAGCGGCGGCCAATTATCTTTCGGCATATTCCATCCCGGCAGCTACCGGAGCTTCAGGTCAGTCTTTGGTATTTGACCGGAACGGGCTGTCTGCAGGGAATGCAATTTCCCACTCGGCAGGAAGCGGCACCTTTACGGTAAATCAGCCTGGAGTATATATGGCTGCTTTTCAGGGAAACTTTTCTCCTGCAGGGGATACCACTTTGCCCTATACCATTACCATCTCTCTGAATGTAAATGGAAGCATGTCTCAAAGCGGAATCGCTTCTCAGAAGTTTAATTTATCTTCTGACAATCAGAGCCTTGCCTTTTCTGCGCCCTTTACGGTTTCTTCCGTGCCGGCTGCCGTCAGCATACAGAGTTTGGGAGGTCCTTTTTTATATAATACAACAGGGCTGACGATTTATCGCCTTGGAGATCTTTCATGAAGATTGTTGTCTATGGAATTTGCAAGAATGAGGCGTCTTTTGCAGATCGATGGATGGATTCTATGGGAGAGGCTGACAAGGTGGTTGTTTTAGATACTGGATCAGAGGACGGCACAGCAGAGAAACTGAAAAAACGTGGGGCTGTGGTGGCGGAGGAAAGGATTGTGCCGTGGCGGTTTGATACGGCTAGGAATCGTTCTCTTGAATTGGTGGATGAGGATGCAGATATCTGTGTATGCACAGACCTGGATGAGGTTTTCGTACCCGGTTGGCGGAACCGTTTGGAGAAGGCCTGGAGTCAAGGAACCACCAGAGTCAGTTACCGCTATACCTGGAGCTTTCTTTCTGATGGGAGAGAAGGAGTGGTGTTCTGGATTGATAAGATTCACAGCCGGAAGGGGTACCGGTGGAGTCATCCTGTTCATGAGGTACTGGAGTGGACGGGAGAAATGGGGCAGGAAAAAATAGCGGCGGCAGAGGGGATACAGCTGAATCATTTTCCTGATCCTTCAAAGTCCAGAGGGCAGTATCTTGAGCTTCTGGAACTCTCGGTAAAGGAATCGCCGGAGGATGACCGGAACATGCATTATCTGGGAAGGGAATATTTATATCGGGGAAGATGGGATGAGTGTATTGCTGTGCTGAAGAGGCATCTTGCCATGCCTGCAGCGGTGTGGAAGGATGAGCGGGCGGCGTCCATGCGGTATATTGCCAGGGCTTATGCACAAAAAGGGGAGAGGCAGGAAGCCAGAAATTGGTATTTGAGGGCCATTGCCCAGGCGCCTTATCTTCGAGAACCTTATCTTGATCTTGCTTTTTTGCTGTATGAAGAACAGCAGTGGGATGGAGTGCTTTATTTTACCGGATGTGCTTTGGAAATTAAGGAAAGGCCGAGAACTTATATCAGCGAAGCTGCTTCCTGGGGGAGCCTTCCCTATGATCTGCGTGGCTTGGCCTATTATTATACCGGCCGCTTGGAGCAGGGCCTTGCATTAGCCAGAGAGGCTCTCTCCAGAGAACCAGGAAATGAACGTTTGAAGAAAAATGTAAAACTGATGGAACAAAAGGCCGGAAGCAGAGAAAAATAAAAAATCCTGGACAGTGCAGGAGCCAAATCGGCGGGCGCCTTGTCTTTGGCTCCTGTCTATCCAGAATTTTATGCAACGAAGTTTCCAGTATACAGCTGATAATATTTTCCCTTTGCGGCGATCAGCTGGTCGTGGGTACCTCTCTCGATAATCCGGCCCTGCTCCATTACCATGATGCAGTCGGAATTTTTTACGGTGGACAGACGATGGGCGATGACAAAGGTGGTACGGCCTTTCATCAGTGCATCCATGCCTGCCTGTACCAGTTTCTCAGTACGAGTGTCGATGGAAGAAGTGGCCTCATCCAGAATCAGGGCGGGAGGATCTGCCACAGCGGCCCGGGCGATGGCCAAAAGCTGTCTTTGGCCCTGGCTTAAGTTGGCTCCGTCGCCGGTAAGCATTGTCTGATATCCATCGGGAAGCCGGCGGATAAAGCCATCGGCGTTTGCCAGTTTCGCGGCGTTGATGCATTCTTCATCGGTAGCGTCCAGCTTTCCGTAACGGATATTGTCCATTACCGTTCCGGTAAACAGATGGGTATCCTGAAGCACCATACCCAGCGAGCGCCGCAGGTCCGCCTTCTTGATTTTATTAATATTAATTCCATCGTAGCGGATCTTGCCGTCGGCAATATCATAAAACCGGTTGATCAGATTGGTGATCGTGGTTTTGCCTGCGCCGGTGGCGCCTACAAAGGCGATCTTTTGTCCAGGCTTAGCCCAGAGACTGATATTGTGCAGAACGATTTTGTCTTTGGTGTAGCCGAAGTCCACATCATCAAAGACAACGCCGCCCTCCTGCTTCGTGTAGGTTACTGTTCCATCGGCTTTATGAGGATGCTTCCAGGCCCACAGATTGGTCCGCACCGGAGACTCGGTAAGCTGACCATTTTCATCTTCTTTGGCGTTGACCAGTTCTACATATCCCTCATCTGCCTCAGGTTCCTGATCCATCAGGTTAAAGACACGGCTGGCGCCGGCAGATGCATTCACCACAAAGTTGATCTGCTGGCTGACCTGGGTGATAGGATTGGTGAAGCTTTTGTTTAAGCCGACGAAGGTGATTACCGTGCCTACGGTTACGCCTGCTAAACCGTTGATTCCCAGGATTGCGCCGATAATGGCGACTAAGGCGTAGCTGATCCAGCCGATGTTGGCATTAACCGGCATCAGCAGGTTGGCGTAGCCGTTTGCCTTGTCTGTACTGTTTCTCAGCTCTTCATTGACTTGATGGAAATCATCCATGGCTGCCTGTTCGTGGCAGAAAACTTTTACCACTTTCTGACCGTCCAGCATCTCTTCAATAAAGCCGTCTACAGCGCCGAGATCGATCTGCTGGCGGATAAAGTATTTTCCCGACAGCTTTGAAAAATTGGCGGTGACCACCAGCATCACAACTGCGGTGAGAATGGAGATTACGGTTAAAGCCGGATTCAGGATGATCATGGTGACCAGGGTGGCTGTCATGGTGATGACAGAGTTAATAATCTGAGGGATGCTCTGGCTGATCATCTGCCTTAAGGTATCCACATCATTAGTATAGACAGACATGATGTCGCCATGGGCGTGAGTGTCGAAATAGTTAATAGGCAGAGATTCCATTCTGCTGAACAGATCTTCCCTTAAATGAAGCATGGTGCCCTGGCTTACATTTACCATGATTCGGTTATAGGTGAAGGCGGTGATTACGCCCAGGGCCATAATGCAGGCCAGCTGGATCAGATCGGTTTTCAGGCTGCTGAAATCATCAGAACCAGTAGAAAGCATGGGCAGAATATAGTCGTCCACCAGTTTCTGGGGGAAGGTGGCGCCCACAACAGTTGCAACTGCAGTGATCAAAATACAGGCAATCACCAGCAGAAACGGATACTTATAATAATGAAGCATATACCGGACCACGCGGCTGATGGGATCAGCGATTGCCGATATTGCAGCTTTTTTCTTTGTTTCACTATTCATAGAAGATTTTCCTCCTTCCCGGATCAAGCAGGCTGATCAAAGTCGCCGTTGCCTTCAAGCTGTGAGTTGTAGATTTCCTGGTAAATGGCATTGGTTTTCAGCAGATTTT
Organism: Candidatus Cottocaccamicrobium excrementipullorum; assembly: GCA_018713255.1. Taxonomy (GTDB): domain Bacteria; phylum Bacillota; class Clostridia; order Lachnospirales; family Lachnospiraceae; genus Caccovicinus; species Caccovicinus excrementipullorum. The sequence goes on from DVFL01000021.1 coordinate 7,860, forward strand.
CATGGGTGTCGAAGGCGTTGATCTTTCCTTCATCCAGCACCAATATCCGGTCTGCAGACTGTACGCTGGAAATACGCTGGGCGATAATGATCTTGGTTGTGCCAGGAATCTGTTTGGCAAAGGCCGCCCGGATTTTTGCATCAGTGGCAGTGTCTACAGCGCTGGTGGAATCATCCAGGATAAGAATCTTAGGCTTTTTCAGCAAAGCCCGGGCAATGCACAGACGCTGTTTTTGTCCGCCGGATACATTGGTGCCTCCTCGGGTGATTTGAGTGTGGTATCCATTGGGCATCCGGTCAATGAATTCATCAGCACAGGCCGCTTTGCAGGCATTAATGCATTCTTCATCAGTAGCGTCAGGATTTCCCCAGCGGAGATTATCCAGAATAGTGCCGGAAAACAAAGTATTTTTCTGCAGAACCACGGAAACCTGATTTCTCAGAACTTCCGTATCGTAATTGCGGACGTCTACGCCGCCTACACAGACGGAGCCGCTGTCCACATCATAAAGCCGGCAGATCAGATTCACCAGACTGCTTTTTCCAGAACCGGTGCCGCCGATGACGCCGATGGTTTCTCCGCTTTTAATATGAAGATCAATATCGGACAAGGCGTTTTTGCCGCTGCCCCGCTTATAGGAAAAGTTAACATGGTTAAAATCAATCTGTCCGTCAGTCACTTCTGTTACCGGATTTTCCGGGTCCGTAAGGTCTGCTTTTTCATTTAACACTTCGCCGATACGGCGGATGCTGGCCATTGACATGCTGATCATAACGATCACCATTGACAGCATCATGAGGCTCATGAGAAGAGACATAATGTAGCTGAACAGGCTGGTAAGATCGCCGGTGGTCATGGTGCCGCCTACAATGTATTTTGCGCCGAACCAGGACACGGAAATGATGCAGAAATAAATGGCTACCATCATTGCCGGGTTGTTGAACGCCAGAAGTCCTTCTGCTTTTACAGAAAGATCATAAAGCATTTTTGAGGCTTTGGAGAATTTCATGTTTTCATAGGCCTCCCGAACGAAGGCTTTTACCACGCGGATTGCAGTGACATTTTCCTGTACGCTGGCATTTAAGTCATCGTATTTACGGAATACCTGTTTAAAGATTTTCAGGGTGATCACCATGATTGTGCCGATGACAATCACCAGAAATACTACAGCGATTAAAAACATGGAGCTTAAATGGGGGCTGATAATCAGGCACATAGCAAAGCTGAAGATCAGATTCAGCGGCGCCCGGACAGCCACTCGGATGATCATCATGAAAGCGTTCTGTACATTGGTAATATCCGTGGTCATACGGGTAACCAGGCCGGGAACGCTGAACTTGTCAATATTGGAAAAGGAAAAGGTTTGGATATTTGCATAGATTCCTTCCCGCAGATTGGCTGCCAGTCCGGAAGAAGCAGTGGAGGCATTCCTTCCTGCCAGCCCGCCGAAAATCAGGCTGAGAAAGGCCATGACGACCATTAAAGTTCCGTAGCGGTAAACTACGGAAAGGTTGCTGACCTCAAGTCCTCTGTCAATGATAATAGCGGTGACAAAGGGCATCAGGATTTCCATAATTACTTCCAGGGTGGTAAATCCAATGCATAAGAAGGTGTTTCGCTTATACTGCTTGAGTTGTTGTAATACTTTCTTCACCGTTAAAACCTCCTGTCTGTTGTTTTGCAGCGGCAGAATAATTCAGAATTTTTTGGCCAAGTTTCCACAGTTCTCTTTGTTCTTGTTGACTCAATATATTGTTAAATTGGGCCTCCAGCTTGTCTGCTTTTTGCAGAAATTCTGACTGCTCCGCTAAAAGTTTTTTGGTTGGGCATACCTTCTTTTTCCTGGCATCAACAGGATTCTCATAAAAGCACAGGTAATCATTTTTCCGCGCTTTTTTAATTAAAGCGGAAAGCGTTGCCTTGGACACGCCGATTTCGTGAGATAATTCTGTTAAGTAAGTTCCATCTGGATGATGCCGCAGAATGTATACTAAAAAGTAAACTTGATTTCCGCTCATGTTTTTGATTTTTAAATTTCGTTCCAGCTGTGCCGTCAGATCGCAGTTGATTCTCTTAATGACCGAAACCAGTTCATCTGCTCTGAGTGCATCTCCCATTTTCTTATCCGCCTCCTTTAATTGTTGTTCATTTAATAATTTTAGGGTGAACTGTTCAATAACTTATCACATTTCATACAGCATTCTAATTCAAAAATTGGGAAATGTGAAATCGAAAATCTAAATAACCCATAAAAAATTTTTATAGATAATAATTAGGCTTAACTATCGGTTCCCCGGATTGATCTTGCCTGACTTGGGGAAGTAGATTATAATGGATAAATCTGATTTAACTGTAGTTTTGCATTTGAGTTTGGAGGGATTACTACGAATACAGTACAATTAGAATGCTTTATTGCTGTGGCGGATTATCTGAATTTTTCCAAAGCATCCAGTATCTTAAAGATTACCCAGCCTGCAGTGAGTCATCAGATTCAGACTTTGGAAGAGGAATTAGGGGTAAAGCTGTTTAATCGTACCAGCAAAAATGTATCCCTTACTCAGGAGGGGATGCTGTTTATTGCCGATGCTAAGCTTATTTTGAAGACGGCCAAGTCCGCCAAAAAACGTTTGGGGGAGCATAAGGAATTTATTCCTTTTGAAGTGGGATGTCATAATTATCTGGAAATGAATTTGCTGCCCTCTGTTTTGAAAAAGCTTGCAGAAGAATTTCCTCTTCTCAGGCCTACGCTTCATTTTGTTCCGTTTCCGTCCCTTCTGGGGTTGGTGGAAAATGGACAGATCCATGCTGCATTCGGGACCAAAGACGAGCAGAAAGATTCTTCTCTTTACTTTAAAGAGCTGTGCACGGTTCCCATGGCATGTATCTGCTCTCCGGATCATCCTTTGGCCAACTATCAGACCTTGACCAAAAGGCAGTTGTCAGGCAGTTTTATTGCTTGTGCTCCGCGGCATCTTTCCGATGCTGTATTTACGATTCAAAATAATGTGCTGCTTAACCAGCCTTTGGACCAGCGTTTTCTTACGGAAAGCATAGAAAGTGCTCTTGCCCTGGCAAAAGCAGGGCTGGGATACACGTTGTATCCGGATATTCCCATGTCCAGGGAACCGGGACTGTGTTATATTCCTGTCACAACGCTGCCGAAAATGTCCTTTGGCATTTATTGCCGAAGCGACCGCAGTCATCCGGTGTTGAAAGAATTCCTAGGATTGATGGGACAAAGCTTTTCTCAGCGTTAAAGACTGTTTTCGCAGAATTTTCACATATTTTACAAGGCCTCAACACATTTTGGGGATATTTTATCCATGTGACACAAAAACAAAATCAGCCAAGCCGGCAGATGCCGGGGAAGTCAGGAGGCAGCATGAAAAAAACGGATAAAATAAATTTGGCGAAAGGAGCGGCGGCGGTTCTGGCCGGCAGTATGATTCTGCAGCTGGCAGGCTGCGGAAAATCTGTTTCCCAGCATGAAGAAAATCAGGAAAGCAGGGTGGAATCTCAGTCCGGCGAGGAAAATCAACCTGAGCAGGAGACGGCAGAGGCAGAATCAGCGGAAGAACAGAAAGGAGAGCAGGAAGCGGCAGGGGGGATTTCGGGAGAATATGATGAGGATGATCTGAACACTGAATGGTCTGAGGGAGAAGGAACTCTCGTTGCCTGCAGCGGAACTCAGGCTGAGATTCAGGGAGAAGGGATTGCTGCCGGAGATAATGGCCTGATCATCAGCCAGGAGGGAACGTATGTGTTTCGGGGAGATTATCAGGGGCAGATTAAGATTGATGCGGGAAAGGAGGATGTGGTCCGGCTGGTGTTTGATGGATTTTCCATTTCCTGTGAAAATACCTCTCCCGTTTATGGCGCTCAGTGCAAAAAGTTGATTGTGACATTGGCCGAGGGTACAGAAAACAGGATTTCCGATGGCGCACATTATGTGTTTGACCAGGAGGATGAGGACGAGCCGGATGCAGCTTTGTTTGCAAAGGATGATTTGACCATTAATGGCACGGGAAGTCTTGCCGTAGAAGGAAATTATGCTGATGGGATCCGAGGAAAAGATAATGTAAAAATTATTTCCGGAGAGATTGCGGTGACGGCTGTGGATGACGGAATTAAGGGTAAGGATTCTCTTACGGTTAAGGACGGGAATATTCAGGTCACCAGCGGAGAGGACGGACTGAAATCCAATAATGACAGCGACCCGGAGAAAGGATATGTGATTATTGAAGGGGGGCAGATTTTGATTCAGGCCGGAGATGACGGAATTCATGGGGAATCCTGGCTCACCATTCATGATGGAGTCATTAATATAGAAGAAAGTTATGAAGGGCTTGAAGCGATGAGAATTGACATTAACGGAGGAGTGATTTCTGTGACGGCAGAAGATGATGGAATCAACGGCGCCGGCTCTTCCGAGAGTGAAGATGATGGGGGAGAACTCGATAAAAGGCAGGCAAATCCGGATATTTATGTCAGGATTGCAGGCGGACAGGTGGATGTGGATTCTGGAGCGGACGGGATCGATTCCAATGGAGATCTGTATGTAACCGGCGGAACAGTCCGTATTAGCGGGCCAGAGTCAAATGGAGATGGAGCGCTGGATTATAATGGAACAGCCCAGATCAGCGGAGGCAATTTTGCGGCAGCAGGAAGCGCGGGAATGATGCAGACGTTTTCTGAAGAATCTTCCCAGTCTATGATTATGGTTTATTACGAAGAAGCCCAGGCCGGAGGAACGGAAATTTCGCTTATGGATGAGAGCGGGGGAGAACTGTTTTCCTGGATGCCGGAGAAAACTTATGAATGTCTGCTGTTAAGTCTGCCTGAGCTTGAAGAGGGGAGTACATATACGCTTCTTTCTGGTGAAGAGAGCCAGGAAATTACCATAGAAGGAATCATTACTCAGTCTGGCGAAAGGAGCGGAGGTTTTGGCGGCGGACGAGGCGCAGGCGGCCCCAGGGAAGATGGCCCAGGAGCAGGCGGTCCAGGTGAGGGCGGCGGACCTGGAGGCGCTCCTGGAAATAGGCGCCGGGGAGGACCAGAACAGGAAACCCGGTCTTCAGAATCTCAGCCTTCAGAAGCAGAATCATATTGATTCCCTTTTTCTGGAATTTAAAGTATTTTTTCGGAAAAAATATACATCAACTGAAATACCGTAAGAAAATGTTAGATTTCTGTAAAAAACCGGAGTTATCGTAAGAGACGGACATTCCTTGTAAAAAAACTGAAAGATGGGTTTATGATTCGTTTATCTGTGTTTTATTGCCCTGTTATTTTTCGCCTGTATGCTGTAGATATCCGAAAGGAAAGCAGTTGTTTTTCATGGCTGCGAAAAAGATCTTCAGAAAATTGCAAGGAGTGAGGAACATGACGAAAAAAACGAAATTGGCAGTTGCTTTTGGAGGCGCTTTCCTGCTTTCAGCAGGAGCCTCCATGACGGCCATGGCTGACTGGGTACAGCAGGGCAATGACTGGATGTATCTGGACGGTTCTGGAAATCGGGTGACAGATGAATGGAGACAGTCCAACGGATATTACTTTTATCTGGACAATGACGGCATTATGGCCAGAGACCGGTGGGTAGACGATGAATATTACGTGGACATTAACGGCGTCAGAGTAACTGACCGGTGGATTTATTCGGAAGACGGCACTGATGGAGCGCCGGATTCTGACGGCGGCTGGTTTTACGTAGGAAGCAACGGGCGTGTACTTTCAGATGAGTGGGCCACAATCAACGGCCAGCGTTACCGTTTTGATTCTGACGGTTCTATGCTGTACGGCTGGTATACCGACAACAACAATCTTTATTATCTGGGCGGTCCTCATGACGGCGCGGCGAAAACCGGATGGCTGTGTCTGTTCTATGATCCTGAGGATGATGACCAGGAAGACGGATCGGTATATGAAGTGGATGAGAGCGGATACGGCACCTGGTTTTATTTCAGCAGCAATGGCCGGGCTGTCAAGGCTGATGAGGATGAGACTTACGTTAGCCGGAACATTAACGGCTACCGATATTACTTTGATGAAAACGGCGTAATGGCTACTGGATGGGCCAGCGTAGCGAATCAAGCGTCGGATGATGTTACCGGAATCAGCACATTGAAGTACTTTGGAGCGCCTAACCAGGGACAGATGGCGGAAGGATGGGTATATCTTTACGATGACCCGGAAGATTCTGACGATGACAACAATTTCAGTTTCAATACCGCTTCCGCCAGCAACGCGCAGCGGAATGACTGGGGAGACGGAGCCTGGTACTATTTTGACAGCAGCGGTGTTCCGGTTTATCTGGAGTTCGATGCTTCCACACTGACGGAAGCCACCACCCGGATTAACGGGGAACGTTACTTCTTCGACGAATATGGGCGGATGCAGAGCGGTCTGCTGGGAATTCAGCTGTCTGACGGAACTGTGGTCAGCGCGTATTTTGGAGCGGATGATTCTGACGGAGCCATGAAGACTGGACGGGTGACTAATGTGGTGGAAGAAGACGGAGAGATTTCTACCTTCTATTTTACTACCGCCACGGGAGGTCAGACCGGCGTCCGCAACGGTTATCTCTACAGCAATGGAAAGCTGGTTCAGGCGGAGGACGGAGAGGACTACCAGGTATTTAATATTAATGGAACTCTGTACCTGGTAAATGAATCCGGACGTGTTCAGGATTCCAATCGGACTTATCGGGTAGACGGAGAATACCGCTACGAGTACGATAACGGAACGATTTATTACATTAACGATGACAGAGAGCGGCTGGGGCAGGTAACCAGCGGATCCAGAGCGCCTTATATTGCTTATGAGGCAATCTATCAGTTGAGTGGGCAGACGGAATAGAATCCTTGATTTTTAGGTAAAAGGGGTAAATATATGATATTTTCATGAATAATAGCGCTCACACCCTGGTAGTTTATCTATGTAGATTCGGGCTCTGCAGCCACCTCCAATTTTCATCTAATAGAAGCGCCAAAGTCGTAAAGTTCTCTTTTCTTTGCCAGTGCGCCGTTTTCTATTCCGTAAGATGTAAATACGCCCATGTTTTCCAAGCCAAGATAGGTCAAGGAAATGTTACCACCGCTTCGGCGGCCACGATGGCACCGCCGCTGATGGTTGCGCCTGGGGTGGCTGTTGCGTTTGCCCCGATCCACACATTCTTGCCGATCACGATCGGGGCCGGATTGGTGTGTTGGCGGCGCTCTGGATCTATCTCGTGGTTAAGAGTCGCCAGTACGATGTTGTGGCCAATAAGAGTGCCGTCTCCAGTCGTAATGCCGCCCTGGTCCTGAAAGTGGCAGCTTGTGCTGAGAAATACATCCTTCCGTTCAGTACCAGCCAAATAAAGAACGTCTTTCATTCATGCGGCTGATCTCGGTCATATCATCCTGCGTCAAAGTAAAGTCCATGCTGTGAAGATTCTGCTCCATGCGTTCCCGGTGAATGGATTTCGGGATGACTGCGATCCCATTCTGGGTCAGATAGCGCAGCGCCACCTGTCCGGCGGTTTTGCCGTATTTCGTTCCGATTTGGTTTAGCAGCGGCTCGGCAAAGATGTTCCTCCGCTCTTCGGTAAAGGACGCCCAAGACTGCATCTGCGTACCGTGGCTGACAAGCTGCTCTTTCAGCTCCAGCTGCGGATAATAAACATGGGATTCCACCTGATCGACGGCAGGAACGACACCGCAGTGTTGCAGGAAGCGGTCATATTCCTTCTGCCCAAAATTAGAAATACCGATGGCCCGCACTGTGCCCGTTTCATAGGCTTCTTTGAGCGCATCGTACATTTTCTGTGCGTTCTCATAGGGCTCGTGGATCAACAGCAGGTCAATGTAGTCGGTCCGCAACACTTGCAGAGATTTCTCAATGCCGGCCTTCGCCTTTTGATAGCTGGCGCTGGGCCGGTACAGCTTGGTTGTGATAAAAATCTCCTGCCGGGGCAGGCCGCTCTCCTGGACGGCCTGCCCTACGATTTCTTCATTGTCGTACATCTGAGCGGTGTCAATTAGACGATAGCCCAGTTCCAATGCAGTCAGAATTGCGTTTTTACCTGCTTCGCCACGCACATCCCAGGTGCCAAAGCCAACAGCCGGTAACTTTACACCATTGTTCAAAGTAAAGTATTCCATTTATTCCTCCTTACCGGACGAAGTTAGTCCAGTGGGCTGTTTCAGGGGTGGCGGGAACAATCCCTTTTTCTTTGCCTGCCTCCAGGCATTTCAAAATCCACGCCATGTTATGTCCAAGGTTCCGCATCGTCTGTAACCCTTCCTGGTCCTGTTCCAGTTGCTCCGGGGCATTACCGTGAGCCATATTCCAGTATGTGGAGGATACTACAGGCATACAGGCATCTGTGAAATACTTATTCAAAACGTCCAGGGATGCAGTGGTTCCCGCACGGCGGGCTGTCACCACAGCGGCGCCTGGCTTAAACTGGAAATACTCCCCTCCGGCGTAGAACATCCGATCCAGCAGGGATAGGAACTGGCCTGCAGGGTGAGCGTAATAGACTGGAGAGCCAAAGACGAAGCCATCCGCTTCAGTGGCTTTTTCCAGCCAGTCATTGACCATGTCCTCATGGACGCACCTGCTATTGCCGCCATTGTGGCAGAAATCACAGCCCATACAGTCCCAAATGGGCTCGGTTCCCATTTGCAAAATCTCCGTATCAATGCCTTCTCGATTGAGCGCTGACGCTACCTCAGACAAGGCCCGGTAAACACAGCCGTCTTTTGTTGTGCTTCCATTAAATAAAAGAACCTTCATTGCAATAACCTTCTTTCTAAGTTTATGTCATTTCTTTTTCCCATTTCCGCAGGGTATCCACACCGACCTCATCGCCCAGCTTCTCCAGGCGGAGCATCAGGTATTCCAGACAGTCTTATTATAGGGATTCCAGACAGTGATGTAAAATATTTGATTTCTATTCCGAGTTATTTTTTGTATGAATATCTGGCGTGCGCTATACTGATTTTAATCCAAAATGGAAAAGGAGGCAGAGAAATGGAACTGCACGTATTGTGTTACTTTTTGGAGGTTGCAAAGGAATAAAGAGCGGCGGACAGGAGGGGCCATGGAGAAATTTTGGATGGTAGACTGGACAGAGCTGAATGAAAAATATGGCTTAATTGGCGCTGACTTTTTTCCTGTTCCCAATTAAAAACTTGCATTTTCCTGCCGTTCAGAGTATATTTTTCACGAAGAATAGTATATTCATAGTGATTAAAGCAAGGAGAATGGAAGATGAGAGGAGTAGAAACACGTATCCAGCAGATTCGTCACTGGATTTTCCGTGAGGTAGCGCGTATGGCTTATCATACGGAATGGCCCATTGACAAGAGAATTGAGGAGCTGCCTTACAAGATTATCCCTGGAGAGGTAGGAAATTTCCGAAATGACGTATTTCTGGAGAGAGCCATTGTTGGAGAACGATTAAGGCTGGCCATGGGACTGCCCTGCAGAGGCGCGGGAGAGCATGCCCCCTTATCCGATAATATTGAAGCGGCAGATAAGCCGGAGACTTATTATACGCCGCCGTTAATTAATGTCATTAAATTTGCCTGCAACGCCTGTCATGAAAAGCGGGTTTTTGTAACGGACGGCTGTCAGGGCTGTCTGGCTCATCCTTGTGAGGAGGTATGTCCCAAGGATGCAGTTAAATTAGACAGAACCAACGGACGGGCAAGAATTAACGATGAGAAATGCATCCGCTGCGGAAGATGTGCTGATGTTTGCTCCTATAAAGCGATTATTGTCCAGGAGCGTCCTTGTGCGGCTGCCTGTGGAGTAGATGCCATTCATTCAGACGAAAATGGAAAGGCAGAGATTGATTACGATAAGTGCGTTTCCTGCGGCATGTGTCTGGTTAACTGTCCTTTTGGTGCAATTTCGGACAAGTCCCAGATTTTCCAGGTGATTCGTGCGATTCAGGCTGGAGAAAAAGTTTATGCAGCAGTTGCTCCCGCTTTCGTAGGCCAGTTTGGTCCTAAGGTAACCCCGGGAAAACTTCGTGCGGCCATGAAGGCCTTAGGATTTACAGATGTACTTGAGGTTGCCATCGGCGCTGATCTCTGCGCTACCCAGGAAGCAATTGATTTTGTAAAAGAGGTGCCGGAGAAAATTCCGTTTATGGGTACTTCCTGCTGTCCGGCCTGGTCAGTGATGGCTAAGAAGATGTTCCCGGAATATGCCAACTGCATTTCCATGGCTTTAACGCCCATGACGCTGACCGCCCGACTGATTAAAAACCGGAATAAAGACGCCAAAGTAGTGTTTATCGGTCCCTGCGCTGCGAAAAAGCTGGAGGCTATGAGAAAAGACATTCGAAGCGATGTGGATTTCGTTCTGACCTTCGAAGAGATGGCAGGTATTTTTGATGCCAAACATGTGGACATTGAAAATATCGAGGAAGATCCAGACGGCTTGAATGATGCATCCACCGACGGACGTAATTTTGCCGTTGCCGGAGGTGTTGCAAAATCTGTGGTAGATGTGATCCATGATCGCTTCCCGGATAAAGAAATCAAGGTGGTTAACGCGGAAGGACTGAAGGAATGCCGGAAGATGATGACCATGGCGAAAAACGGAAAGTATAACGGTTATCTGCTGGAGGGCATGGCTTGTCCTGGAGGCTGTGTAGCCGGAGCAGGAACGATGCAGCCTATTAAAAAATCTCAGGCTGCAGTTAACCTCTATGCATCCAAGGCAAAGCATAAGACTTCTAATGAGACGGAGCATGTAAAAGAGCTGGATAAGCTGGTAGATTAAAGAAATCAGGCTGTCGGGGAAACGATGGTTTCAAAAAGGGGAGCCGGTGTGATTGATGCAGGTCACGCCGGCTTCTTTTTTTTGAAAAAGATGAGAATTTTTATGGATAATCATCTTGACAATAGAGGGGGAGAGGAGTATCATACATATGAACGATGATTCATATGAAAAAATGAACAAAGAATTTAAACGAAGCAAGAGGCTGAAAAAGGAGTGGTTGTTTGGCAGTTAAAGATGTGGAGTGCTGCGATGTTTATCAGGTTCATCGGGAATTAGTAGATGAAGTGAATTCCAGGATGCCTGACGAAGATGAGCTGTATGATTTGGCGGAACTGTTTAAGGTATTTGGAGATTCTACCAGGATACGTATTTTATATGTGCTTTTTGAGGCGGAGCTTTGTGTCTGCGATATTGCCCAGACATTGAATATGACCCAGTCGGCGATTTCACATCAGCTGAAGATCTTAAAACAATCCAGGCTGATTAAAAACCGCAGAGAGGGCAAGCAGGTGTTTTATTCTCTGGCTGATGATCATGTTCGAACAATCATTGCCCAGGGCAGAGAGCACATTGAGGAGTAGACTGCAGGGAAGCCTTGCAGAGAGGATATCCCTTTAGTTCAGAAAATAAAAAATGGAGGATAAGATCATGAAGAAGAAATTTAAACTGCAGGATTTGGATTGCGCAAACTGCGCGGCAAAAATGGAGGATGCCATCAAAAAGATTGCTGGAGTTAATGATGCCAGCGTAAGCTTTATGATGCAGAAAATGACCATTGATGCAGAGGATGACCGGTTCGACGCGATTATGGACCAGGTGGTGGCTGCCTGCGCTAAGGTGGAGCCGGACTGCAAGATTTTGCGGTAATCATCATGTGCCGCCGGGCATTTCCGGCAATATTTCCAGGAGAAAGGAGAATGAGTGATGACGAAGAATCACAAAAAAATGCTGGTGCGAATTATTGTCACGTTCATATTATTTGTGGTGCTGATGATTTTCAGCCACAGCGGAAATTATCCATGGATGAGCCAGTTCCCTGGCGGCTTTGTTCTGTTTTTAATTCCATATCTGATTATCGGGTATGACATTATCTGGAAGGCGGCAAGAAATATCCGAAACGGGCAGGTGTTTGACGAGAATTTCCTGATGATGATTGCAACCTTTGCAGCCTTTGGCGTGGGAGAGTATTCGGAAGGCCTGGCGGTGATGCTGTTTTACCAGGTAGGAGAGCTGTTTCAGAGCTATGCGGTGGAGCGGTCCAGAAATTCCATTGCTGACATGATGAATATCTGTCCGGAATATGCCAATATTGAAGAGGATGGACAGCTAAAGCAGGTTGATCCAGATGAAGTGGAGCCGGGAGCGATTATTGTCATTAAGCCGGGAGAAAGGATTCCTCTGGATGGAGTGGTGACAGAGGGCGAATCCATGATTGATACAGCGGCTCTTACCGGCGAATCTGTGCCGAGACGAGCAGTCCCGGGAGATGAGGTGATCAGCGGCTGTGTAAACGGAAGCGGAACCCTTAAGGTTCAGGTAACGAAAATGTTTGAAGATTCCACCGTGTCGAAAATTCTGGAACTGGTGGAAAATGCCAGCAGCAAGAAGGCAAAGCTGGAGAATTTTATCACAAGGTTTGCCAAGTATTACACTCCGGTGGTTACCATCGGCGCAGCAATTCTTGCGGTGATTCCTCCCTTGTTTCTGGGCGGAGACTGGAGCGACTGGATTCAAAGAGCCTGTATTTTCCTGGTAATTTCCTGTCCTTGTGCTTTGGTAATTTCTGTGCCCTTGGGCTTTTTCGGCGGAATCGGGGCGGCTTCCCGCATTGGCGTGCTGGTAAAGGGGAGCAATTACCTGGAAGCTGTGGCAGAGATGACAACGATTGTCTTTGATAAAACCGGCACGCTGACTAAGGGAGAATTTAAGGTTACAGACATTATTCCTGCACAGGGAACAAAAGAAGAGCTCCTTCATCTGGCAGCTTTTGCAGAAGGTTATTCTACTCATCCTATTTCAAATTCCATTAAAGAGGCTTACGGAAGACCTGTGGATATGACCAAGGTGGAAGAGGCCAAGGAAATGGCAGGCCACGGCATCAGCGCCCGGGTTGAGGGCCGTCTGGTGCTTGCAGGAAACAGTAAATTAATGGAGGAAAACGGCGTTGCCTATACGCCGGTAAAGAGCAGCGGAACGGTAGTTTATGTGGCGGCAGATGGAATATTTATGGGGACCATTGTGATCTCTGATACCGTGAAGGAAGGAGCGAAGGAAGCTATCCGTGAGATGAAGCGGGTAGGCGTGAAGAAATGCGTGATGCTGACGGGAGACCGGAAAGAAGCTGCCCAGGCAGTGGCAGACGAGCTGGGGATTGATCAGGTTCATGCAGAGCTTCTTCCTGGAGATAAGGTAGATCAGGTAGAAAAACTTTTAAAGGAACAGCCGCCTAAAGAACGTCTTGCCTTTGTGGGAGACGGAATTAACGATGCTCCGGTGCTTACCCGGGCAGATGTGGGCATTGCCATGGGAAGCATGGGATCTGATGCGGCGATTGAGGCTGCAGATGTGGTGCTGATGGATGATGATGTGAGAAAAATAGCATCCATAGTCCGGATTTCTCGGAGAACCTTAAAGATTGTGAAGCAGAATATCGTGTTTGCTCTGGCTGTAAAAGCCATCGTGCTTCTGATGGGCGCCTTCGGCGCAGCAAATATGTGGGAAGCCGTGTTTGCAGATGTGGGCGTTTCTGTGATTGCCATTTTAAACTCCATGCGTGCGCTGAAAATCAAATAAAAAAGGCTGCTGCCTCATTTTTCTCAAGGGGCAGAGAAATCAGCAAAAGGAATTGTATTTCCCAAAGAAACCCGGTATAATATGAGCACTTGGTAAGAATTTCAGCCTGGTGCAAAAATGCCTGTCTTCTTAACAAGTGAGTCAAGCTGTTTAAGAAGACAGGCTTTTTTTGCGAAGTATCCAGTAAGACGCGCCAGTGACGCGTCTTGTCGGATTGTTGAAGAAGATGGAGGATTTTTTTGAACGGGAAACATAGAATTTTTTTTGCTGCATTGGCGGTCTGCCTGCTTTTGGCCTTGGCAGCCTGCAGCAGAGAACAGGAAGAGAGGGATGAGGATGAAGCTGTGCTGAATCTTCAGCTAGATGCGGAAGTTTCCACCTTGGATCCTCAGGCGGCGATGGACAGCGCTTCTTTCGAAGTGATTGCCCTGCTGATGGAAGGGCTCTATGAAATTGATGAAAACGAGCAGCCGGTTCCGGCCATGGCGGAGTCGGTTCAAGTGCTGGATGGGGAAAAAACTTATCAATTTACGCTGCGTCAGGCGGTATGGTCCGACGGCACTCCAGTAAGAGCCCAGGATTTTGTGTATGGCTGGCGAAGGGGGATTGATCCGGAAAATGGAAATGAGAATGCAGGGCTTTTTGCTGCTGCGGGGATCGAAAGCGCAGATGAAATTCTGGCGGGAGAGTGCAGAACAGAAAAGCTGGGAATTGAGGCGGCAGACGATCGGACTCTGGTGGTCAGATTAGAGGAGCCGGTGCCTTATTTTCTGTCGATGTTGTCTCTCCCTGTATTTTATCCTATGAATGAACGTTTTTGTGAGAATGCGGGAACTGCCTATGGCTCTTCTCCAGATACGGTTCTGTCTAACGGGGCCTTCTGCCTGGCAGAATATGAACCTGCAGCTCAGGAGATTCTTCTGGAGAAGAATTCTTCTTATTGGGCCAAAGATGCGGTAGAACTGGACCGAATTCATTATCAGGTGATCAAGGATTCCCAGACAGCGGTGATGGCTTATGAATCAGGACAGATGGATATGGCTCTTTTGTCCGGGGATCAAGCCAGAAACTGCAGAAGCCGTCAAGATTTCCGTTCTATTCCTTTAGGCTCACTGTGGTATCTGGTGCCCAATCTGGAGGTGGAAGAACTGGCGAATCAAAACCTCCGGATGGCTCTGGCCCTTTCTTATGATAAGGAAGAGGCTGCTTCTCAGGTGTTGGGGGACGGATCGCGTCCTGCCTGGGGAGCGGTTCCCTCCGGCGCCATGTACGGCCCTGACGGCCGGGATTTTCGGGATCAGGCAGAAACTTATCTTAAGACGGATAAATCCCTGGCGGCCGAGTATTTGAAGGAGGCTCAGAAGGAATTGAATCAGGAAAAGTTTTCCTTTACTTTGCTGATTGAAGATACAGACGCAGCCCAGAATTTGGGGCAATATCTTCAGGCTCAGATTAGTTCTGCTCTGCCGGATATTGAAATTGAGCTCGAGTCGGTGCCTAAGAAGATGCGGCTGGAGCGGATGGCCCAGGGGGAATTTCAGATTGGCCTTACCCGCTGGGGAGCCGATTACCAGGATCCCTTGGCGTTCCTGAATCTGTGGACTGGAGAATCCGCCTTTAATTATGGCGCCTGGAGCAGCGAAGCGTATGATGAGCTGATCCGCCAGGCTCAGAGGGAAGAAATGATGAGCCAGCCTGAGACTCGCTGGGATCTTCTCCATCAGGCAGAAGGGATTTTGATGAATCAAGCCGGGATTTTTCCCGTATGTGAAAAGGCGAATGGAATTCTCCTTTCTCCCAAGGTGATGAACGCACAGTTTCATGCTGTGGGCATTAATCGGGTATGGAAATACGTTCGTCTGGCTGAGGCCGGAAAACTTAATGAGGAATGAAAGAAAAAGCAGATAAAACCAAAAGAAAGAGAGGAAGAAAACAATGGCAGAAAACAATAAAAATACGAAGGAGAGCTTTAACGAGGACTGGGATATTTCGCCTGATTTTTATCGGGAGAATGAAGAGAAAAAAGAGCTTAAGCTGGAGGATTTTATGAGTCCTGGAGATGAAGGCGTGTTTTCCATTGACGGCGACATTGAAGTGGAGAAAACGGCGGAGGATGTGCGTCAGGTTCTTAAGCTTGCGGAAGAAGGAAAAACGATTCAGGAAATCGCTGCAGCTCTTTTGCTGGAAGAAGAGTATGTTTATCGGATCCAGGTTTGTGCTTTAGGTGACGGGGATCCTGTTTCTGTGGCGCATTTAGTGTTGATGGGATAGGAAAGACAAAGGAGAGAGAAAATGAATTTGTTGTTTGGGGTATTTCTCCCATTTGCCGGCACCTGTGCAGGGGCGGCGTGTGTGCTTTTCGTAAAGGACAAAATTCATCCCGGGGTACAGAAAGCGCTGCTGGGCTTTGCTTCTGGAGTAATGGTGGCGGCCTCCGTGTGGTCTTTGCTGATTCCTTCTATGGACATGGCAGAGGGGCTGGGGCGCCTTGCTTTCTTTCCGGCGGCAGCGGGGTTTTTGCTTGGCGTTTTGTTCCTTCTGGTGCTGGATGGGCTGGTTCCTCATCTGCATATCAATGAAGACCAGCCGGAGGGGCTGAAAGCTTCACTGGCCAGAACGACTATGCTGGTGCTGGCGGTTACTCTTCATAATATTCCAGAGGGAATGGCAGTGGGCGTGGTATTTGCCGGGGCCTTGGCAGGAGAGACAGATATTACCTTGATGGGGGCTTTTGCCTTGTCCATCGGTATAGCTATTCAGAATTTCCCAGAAGGAGCCATTATCTCCCTGCCCTTAAAAAGTGAAGGAGCAGGAAAAGGAAAGGCTTTTTTCTACGGTGTAATGTCAGGAATTGTAGAACCGGCAAGCGCTTTGCTTACGGTGGCGTTGTCCGCATATATCACTGCAGTGCTTCCGGTTCTTTTAGCATTTGCCGCCGGCGCCATGATTTACGTGGTGGTGGAGGAACTGATTCCCGAGGCTTCTCAGAGTCCTCATTCCAATATTGGAACCATTGGTTTTGCCGCAGGATTTACGGTAATGATGATTTTAGATGTGGCGCTGGGGTGATAAAGACAGATTTATGTATAGAAAAAAGATCAATTTTTATAGGAATACCCTGTTGAAAGCTCTTCTGACAGAATGTTATAATAATTTTGAACAGGAGGGAAAGCATTATGGAATATCGTAAATTTGATCGTTACTATGTTGTCAGAGTGGATAAAGGAGAGGAAGTATTAAGCTGTCTGAAAAAGCTGTGCAAGGAGGAGAATATTCGTGCCGGTCTGGTCAGCGGACTGGGCGCCGCCGACCGGGTGGTGGTAGGACTCTTTGACACAGAAAAGAAGCAGTACCGAAAGACAGAGATTACTGGCATGATGGAGATTACATCACTGACGGGAAATATTTCCCGGATGTCCGGGGAGCCTTATCTTCATTGCCATATTACGGTGTGCAATGAAAAAATGGAAGTGATGGGAGGCCATCTTAATGAGTGCCATATTTCCGGCACCGGCGAGATCACCGTTACCTGTATTGAAGGCGAGATAGGCCGGAAATTCAGCGATGAAATTGGGCTGAACCTTTATGAATTCGATTCCATCTGATGAAAAAAGCAGAAGGCTGGTTTGAGAAGATATCTTCTCGCAGTCTTCTGCTTTTTTGGGTTAGAGGGGAAAAATTATTCTGAGGCTTTCTGCCGTTCAAATTCTTCCAGGGCGCCGAGGGCTTCTTTCGCCAGGGGAAAGAGGGCGATCATATTGAAAATAGTCATCAGTCCTACGCCTAAATCTCCAAGATCCCAGACGAAGGTGTAAGCTGCCAGGCCGCCTGCGAACAGCATGATCAGAGCCAGGACTTTATATAAGGTTTGCGACAGCCAGTTATCCCCAAAAAGATAAGCGATATTCGGCCTTGCATAAAACAGTATTCCGATAAACGTGGAAAAGCTGAACAGCCACAGGATGATGGCGATGAACGTTGTCCCAAAGGCTCCCAGATGATAATTCATGGCAGTTTGAAGCAGGTCCATGCCGGTCAGGCCTTGTATCTGTTCTGCCGGAGTCAGGAGCATGATCATGGCTGTGCAGCTGCAGATCACCAGCGTATCAATGAATACTCCCAGAGACTGGAGAAGGCCTTCTTTAGCTGGATGGCTGATATCAGCGGCTGCTGCTGCACAAGGGGCAGAACCGGAACCGGCTTCATTAGAAAATAATCCCCGCTTTGCGCCGTTCATGATGACCGCTCCAAGTCCGCCGGCAGCGGCCTGGCGCAGCCCAAAGGCTTCTTCCAGAATTTGACGGAAAACAGATGGAAGCTGTCCGGCATTGGTGATAATGATAAATAAAGTGATGAGAAGGTAAAAAACTGCCATAACTGGGACCAGGAAATCCAGAACCTTTACAGTAGCATTTTTTCGGAGCACAATGACTGCTGCCAAACACACCAAAATAATGGTGGTGTAAATGGGAGGAATCTGAAAAGCATTCTGAAAAGCCGAAGAAACGGAATTTCCGATTACCTGGCTGATTCCGCACCAGCAGATCAGACCGGAGAGGGCAAAAAGACATGCGATCAGAGAACGTTTCTTTTTGCTTCCTTTCCGAAGAAACAGGTGGTGCAGATAATAGGCGGGACCGCCTCGGTATCCTCCATAAAGAGGATCTTTTTCTTTGTAAATCTGAGCCAGAGTAGCTTCAATAAAGGCGGTGGAGGAGCCAAACAGGGCGATTATCCACATCCAGAATACGGCTCCGGCGCCGCCGGCGGAAATGGCGGCCACAACCCCCACCAGATTTCCCATCCCAACCCTGGTGGCGGTGGAAATGATTAAGGCCTGGAGTCCGGAAATTCCTTCTTTTTCTTTCGCAGATCTGTTTTCTGCCGTTATGCGAAGCATATCTGGAAAAAGGCGAAAGGGGAGAAAACGGGTGCGGACGGTAAAGTAAATACCGGAGGGGATCAGGATCAACACCAGGAGGGAGAGATTCAGAGTAATTCCTCCAGGAAGAGGGAGGGAAATAAAGTCTCCCCACAATAGATTGTACATGGCTTTGATCAGTCTGGTAATGGTGTTGGCTAAGTAGGAAAAAAACATAGCAAGGATATCCTTTCTGCTGAATATGATTTCATTTTTATTTTTTGGAAGACAGCGGCGGCAGGCCAAAGTTAGTATATAGTATAAGAACCAATCTGTAAAATGAATAATGATTAAAAATCTGGAATTTACCGTCAGTTATTGATAAATGTTGCATCACTGCCCACCTTGTTTTCTTTTTGCGGTTCTGATAAGATAAATGCAAGTTAGTAAAAACTAACCAACTATTGCCAATGATTTTGCTGGGAAAACAAGGAGGTTTATATGTCATTAATCGGAAAAGAAATCAGTGAATTTACGGTACAGGCCTTTGCAGCGGGAGAATTTAAGGAGATTTCCAAGAAGGATGTACTGGGAAAATGGTCGGTGTTTTTCTTCTATCCTGCGGATTTTACGTTTGTTTGCCCTACGGAGCTGGAGGATTTGGCCAATCAGTATTCTGAATTTAAGGCGGCGGGCTGTGAGATCTACAGCGTTTCCTGCGACAGCCACTATGTGCATAAAGCATGGCATGACGCATCAAAAACCATCCAGAAAATCCAGTATCCTATGCTGGCTGACCCTACAGGAAAGCTGGCCAGGGATTTTCAGGTGATGATTGAAGAAGATGGTATGGCGGAAAGAGGCACTTTTATTGTAAATCCGGAGGGAAAGATTGTGGCTTATGAAGTGATTGCCGGAAATGTAGGACGCAATGCTGATGAGCTGTTCCGCCGTCTTCAGGCTTCTCAGTTCGTAGCAGAACATGGAGATCAGGTGTGTCCGGCCAAGTGGAAGCCAGGAGCAGAGACGTTAAAGCCCAGCCTGGATCTGGTGGGGCTGATTTAAGGGTAAAGGTGACGAGATGAAAACCTCAGACAAGCTGTATGATGTGATCATTGTGGGGGGCGGTCCGGCGGGACTTTCGGCAGCCATCTATATGGCCAGGGCGAAATATAAGGTTCTGGTAATGGAAAAGGAAAAGTTCGGCGGTCAGATTACCATAACTTCGGAAATTGTGAATTATCCAGGAGTGGAAAAGACCAGCGGAAAAGCCCTTACCCGGTCCATGAAAAAGCAGGCGGAAGATTTTGGGGCAGAGTTTATCCTGGCGGAAGTTCTTGATTTTGATCTGGAACAGGAAATTAAACTCCTTCATACTACCGCCGGAGAGTATAAGGCGCTGGGAATAATACTGGCGACGGGAGCGAATCCCAGAAAGCTTGGATTTAAGGGTGAAAAAGAGTTTCAGGGACGAGGCGTGGCTTACTGCGCCACCTGCGACGGAGAGTTTTTTACCGGGATGGATGTGTTTGTAATCGGCGGCGGATTTGCGGCGGTGGAGGAGGGAATTTTTCTTACACGCTACGCGAAAAAGGTGACCATGATTGTTCGGGAAGAGGACTTTACCTGTGCCAGGACCGTGGCGGATCAGGTAAAGGATCAGCCGAAAATCCAAGTGAAGTTTTCCACGGAGATTGTAGAAGCCGGGGGAGAACAGTATTTAACTTATGCAAGATTTAAGAACAACAAAACGGGAGAAGAATGGACCTATGAAGCCCCGGAAAAAGAAACCTTCGGCATTTTCGTATTTGCCGGCTATGTGCCCAGCACGGAATGGCTTGAAGGCAAAGTGGAACTGGATGCCCGGGGATATTTGGTTACTGACCGAAATCAGAAAACCAGTGTTGACGGAATTTATGGAGCAGGGGATGTGTGCATTAAAGATCTCCGCCAGGTGGTAACGGCCGTTTCTGACGGAGCGTCAGCGGCCACATCTCTGGAAAAATATGTGTCCGGGCTCCACGAAAAGTTGAATATTCCTCAGCTTATTCAGCCGGAGAAAAAAGAGATTCTGGCAGACGGCGAAAGGGAAAATGGAGATCATGGATTTTTCTCTGAAGAAATTCGCCGTCAGCTGGAAAACGTATTCCCCAAATTTACAGGAAAAGCGGTGGTCCGCGCCATTTTAGATGACAGTCCTTTGGCTGGCGAGATGGAAGGCTTTTTAGGGGAGCTGGAAGATCTGACTGATCGGATTATCGTAAAAAAGGAACGCGTCGGCAAGGAAGAAAAAGAGCGGCGCCAGGCCGAGGGACAGCTTCTTCCTGCCTTCGTTCTGGAACACGAGGACGGAGGAGGAAAGAATATATCCTTCCATGGAGTTCCTGGCGGTCATGAGTTTAATTCCTTTATTCTGGCGCTGTATCAAGTGGCCGGTCCCGGACAGCCCACAGATGAGAATATTCAAAAGACAATCCAGGCGATTCATAAGGAGCTGGAGGTAAAAGTGATGGTCTCCCTTTCTTGTACCATGTGTCCCCAGGTAGTGATGGGGGTACAGAGAGCGGCGTCCTTAAATCCGAAAATTACCGGCAGAATGGTTGATCTGATGCATTACCCGGAGCTGAAAAAGAAGTATGCCATCATGAGCGTTCCCTGTATGGTGGTAAACGACGATCAGGTATATTTCGGGAAAAAGAGCTTGGAAGAAATCGCAGAAATTCTGGCCAAAGCTTAAACCGGTTCGTTGTCATCAGGCTGCAGGGGGAGGGTTACCAGAAAACAGGAACCCTCCCCTTCTTTGCTCTCTGCTGAGATGGTTCCGCTGCAGAGAAAGCATCTTTCAGAAGCAGCCCTTAACACCGCTGATCTAAGCCTTTTCCAGGCCCTTGAAACTTATGATTGGGCGAAAGCGGGAATATTAGTGCTGGACACAGATTAAGGGGTATGATAGAATAAGTCCACTAATTCAGGCTGTGCCGGAAAAGGAGGACAAATCGTGTCATATGTTGTACTGATCGCTGAAGATGATGCTGATATCCGGGTGCTGCTTAAGCTGTACTTAGAAAACAGCGGCTACCGCACTATTCAGGCGGACAATGGTGATGATGCCCTGTCTGTAGTGCGCAATGAGCATGTTGACCTAGCGCTTCTGGATATTATGCTGCCTGGTCTTGATGGATTCCGTCTTACCAGGGAGATTCGCAAATTCACCAATATTCCTGTAGTGATTTTATCCGCCAAGGATCAGGATTGTGATAAGATACTAGGCTTAAATATTGGAGCGGATGATTACCTTACAAAGCCGTTTAATCCCCTGGAGGTGGTGGCGCATGTACAGTCCTGTCTCCGCCGCTATTACCAGCTGGGGTCTGGAAAAGACAAGGAAATCAGGGAGAAGAAGCTGCGGATTGGAAAGCTGTGCCTTGACGTCTATCAGATGAAATTAGAGAAGGATGGGGTTCCCATTGATTTGACGGCTACGGAATTTCGGATCCTTTCCCAGATGATGAAGGAGCCGGGGAGAGTATTTACCAAGTCTCAGCTTTACGGACAGTCCGGCGGATACTTTGGGGAGAGCGATGACAAAACCATGATGGTTCATATTTCAAAGCTCCGGGAAAAGATTGAGGATAATCCGAAGGAACCGAAATACATAAAAACCATAAGAGGACTGGGGTATAAAATTGAATACAGGGAGTAGAAAAAAGCGAAAGGAAAGGCTGGCTATTTTCCTGGCCAAAAGTTATTTTTGGTTTACCATCTTGATGCTTCTGGCGTTTGTGGGAATTTATGGAGCCTATGATTTTTGGATGCGCCGGGGCGCTCCTATACCGGATCCAGTTTTTTATCTTGAACAGGCGATGGAAATGGGAGATGAAGGGTTTCGCAGTCTGCACCAGGAGAAATTTCTGGGAAAGGGGGCGAAGGTTACAGTTCTGGATCAGGAAGGAAATCTGGTATTTTCCAGCGATCCAGGAGAAAGAACGTCTTATTCCCGGCGCCTTTTAGAGTGCATTCCTGGATTGCAGGGAGACAGCTGGTTCAGAGGAGCTGCCTTGCCGGAGGATTCTCAGGGAGAGCGGTACTTGATTACCAGGATTCAATATGATGAAAGTGGGTGGGCTCAGGTGACAGGATATCTGCTGCTGAATAAGGAGCTTCAGGTAGTGGAGGGAAATTTGTTCCCGGGCCGTTCCTTCTTTTCTCCAGAAGAATTTCAATACCTTCAGGGAAAAGATTCCTCAGGCCGGGAGATTTACCGTCAGGAGTACAAAAACGGGGATGGAGAGAACCGAATTCTGCTCCTTCACTTTTTTCAGCCTGGAAATGAGGAATATCAAAAGGTTTATGAGGAGGGAAGCCGCCTGTGGTGGCTGATGCTTCCGGCTTATCTTCTGATTGTTTCTTATTCTATTTTTCGCCTGAGCAAAAAAACGAAAAAGCTTCTTAATCCCTTTCTTTCTGGCATTGGGAAGATGGCAGAGGGAAAGCAAAGCGGACTGGAGACTTATGAGGGGCCAGAGGAGTTTAAGGCGATCGCCCGCCAGCTGGTTTCTATGGAGACGCAGCTGAAGGAGAGTGAGAAAGAACGGCAGCGTTTGGATCAGGAGAAGCGTAAGTTTTTAACAGACATCTCCCATGATTTAAAAACCCCTGCTACGGTGATCAGAGGTTATGCAGAGGCCATGCGGGATGGGCTTGTGCCGGAGGAGCAGAAAGGGGCAGTGTGGGAGACGATTATCCGAAAAGCTCAGCAGGTAAGCACTCTTCTGGTTTCGTTTCACGAGTACAGCAAGCTGGAGCATCCTCAGATGCCGGTGAGCCTTGTGTCTGCTGATCTTGGAGAGCTGGTGCGGGATTATTTTGCGGGCAGGTATCAGGAGCTGGAACTAAAGGGATTTTTGCCAGAGGCAGATATTCCGGAAGAACCCATGTACGCTATGGTGGATCACCGGCTGATGGTCCGTGTGCTGGATAATCTGATCAACAATGCGGTCTCTTATAATCCGCCGGGAACCAGGATTTTGGTGGCTGTGAAAAGAGAGGGGGAAATGATCCGTCTTTTAGTGGCGGACAGCGGTTGCGGAATTCCCAAGGAGATGCGGGAAACCTTGTTTCAGCCTTTTGTTACCGGCGATGAGGCCAGGACAGGGAGCCATGGATCCGGCCTTGGTTTGGCTATTGTTAAGAAGATTGTGGAGCTTCATGGAGGAAACATTACGGCGGCAGAGGATCCTCCGGAAGGATTTAAGACAGAATTCAGGATTTTACTTCCGGCAGAAAACCGCCGTTTTACAGTTTCTTCTGAACAAGAATGGGAAAAATAAAGAAATCTTTAGATTGTCTGAAGGATGAATTTAACAGAGGACGCTATACTTTCCTTTGTATCAAACATGAATCAAGTATGAAAAAAGGAGAGCAAATCAAATGAAAAAGAAAGCGTTATGCATGCTGGCAGTTTTTACGATGACAATCTGGGGAAGCATTGGGTTAACCGGCTGCGCCTTAAAAGAAAAGGTGCTGGGAAAGAGCGAGGAATCTGCTTCTTATGTCAGCACCACAGCAAAGGAGGAGGAAACAACAGGGGAAAGCCTGCAGGAAGAGGAGACTTCCCTTTCTCAGGATGAAGAAGATGTGGAAATCAGTCTTTTCAAAAGCACCGCCTCTGTAGTGCAGATGGAGATTACCACAGGACTGACAACAGAATATCTGGATCCTTTGCTGAATTATCCGGTTCTTGTCGTTGGGCCAAAAGGAGAGGAAACCATAGAAGATTACAGTCAGCTTGAGGCCATGGGAATTGAGAAACTGTATACACCTGAACTGCTGGAAGCAGTGGGCAAAGCGGATCCGGAAAATCTTCAGATACAGGACTGGAAGGCTGTTTTAGGGGATTTAAATGAAGCCTATGTAGTGCTGGAGCGGGATGAGAACGGAAATACAGGAATTACGGAGTTCCATTACAGTAAATAGACGGCGGGAAAATCAGAAAAATACGCATTGAACACGCTTTTTCGTTGTGCTCAATGCGTATTTTTGTTTGTCGGGAAAATTTTGATTATAGAGACAGCCTGCCCTTTGCTCTCGCCCGGCGGTCGCGGATGGATTGGATCACCGGAACCAGGAAAATGGCAACGATGCCTCCGGCAAAGCCATTGTTATACAGGTTCATGCCTCCGTAAACAATTCCCACATTAAGGGCTACGGAAGAGTGAAGGTATCCGGCCAAAAGACCTGCCAAAACACCGAATTCTCCGGCTACCGGAGCCAGAGTAGTGGAAAAGAGAAGGGCCAGAAGGGGAGATGGATCGTTAATTGCCCATTCTTTGGTAAAGCTGCCCAAAAGAACGCCTGCCATAATCGGGGCGATATTGCGCAGGTGTTTTCCTGTGGCGGAAAAGCCTACAATCGTGAGAATGCCGCCGATGGTGGGACCATTTAAGTCTCCGCCCACTGCCAGGACGAAGCAGACGGCGAAGATGCCGTTTATTCCCATGTTCAGCATTACTGGGGAGTGCCCGAATTCTTTTAGATAATCGGTGCCGGAAATGCCGCTGCTGCGAAGAATGGCTCCATAGTTTTTCAGAACCTGCCTGGGGCCTTTCAGAAGGCCAAGAAAGATCATGAGACCGAAAAGCAGGAAAAGAAGCCCGGCAAAAAGCCGGTTTCCTCCGGTATACCAGATCTGCCGGGAGGCGATTTCTATGCCGAAGGAACGGAAAAGGGAAACGATCACAGTGGCAATAATGCCGGAGGCAAAGCCCACATTGTACAGAGAGTATCCCTTATGGGCGTAGTGAACATGGGTAGACAGAGGAGGCAGAACGAAGCCAATGATCACACCGGTAATGATGGAGAAAATAAATGCTGCCCATACAGGAAGGTCGGGAAGCTGCATTACCTGGGTGATAATAGGAGACAGACTGGTCCCATATAGTCCAATGTAGAGATAACGCCGGACAGAGGTCTTGTGATAGTGGGAATACAGGAAAACGCCTGCCAGAATTGCCCAGATGTTAATTAGGTTTTTGCCGAAGAGAGAGAAGCCCAGCATGAGAAAGCTGGAGGTAATGGTATGCCCGCTCATATCCATGCCAAGAAAATATACCAGGGCAATGCTCATGAGGGTCAGGGCGCCGGCATTAATGAAAGCAGCGCTGATGCCGCCGATCACGAAATAGTCAGTAATCAGAAAATCCGGCTCGCGGAAAATTCGAAGAATCCCCTCAAGAATTTCTCCGGGAGGCTGCAGGATCAAACCAGCCGCCATAAAGTAAAGGGGGACGGCAGAAAGCAGAAGAAAGCGCTGCCCTCTGGTCAGCTTGATCGGGGAACAGTGGGAATCATTTTTCAAGTATAATAAATCTCCTTCCATATTGTCTATATTTACTATCATAACGGATAATTTTAGGTTTGAAAAGAACAAAATGGAGTACATGCCAGATGAATCCCCAAAAGTGATTGAAAAAAACGTAAATTAAATGTAAAACTGGTTTGAAAAAACGAAAAAAATTGCTAAAATAAGAGAAAGAAGCCAAAGGGAAAGGGGGAGGCAGCGCATGTTTGCGATTGGCTCGGCAGAGGAAAAGGTATCCGGCACTAAGCTTAGGATTCCCAAAGAATATAACTTAAATAAAAAAGGCAGAAAGATTTACGGATTATGGTCTGGAGAGAATACGTTGTATTTATCTGATGAGAAAGAACCTTTAAAGGCAAGAGCCGGGCGGACGGGAACGATTTTTGATGTAAAGGTACATCTGGATTCGATTATTGAAGTTCCCCAGCGCCTGGATGGAAAAACCGCGGAAATCAGCGGAAGAATTTCAGCGATCCGGGTACGATTCCGGTAATCGATAATCTTTCTCAATAAAGAGAGTTGCCATTGACCAATCTGAAACCGACTGGTAGTATCGAATTTGCAGAAACGTTAAAAGAAAAGCGACATAATGAAAGAAGGAAGTGATGAAAGTGAAGCAGCATAGAGTTTGGGCGTGGGCTGCCGTTTTCTGCTTTTTCATGACGATTTATACCGGATACCGGCATAAATGACAACCAGGAGGATGATCAAATGTTTGAGAAAGAATTTGTAAAGAAAGCAGGTATTTTTGCAGGCGGCGTGCTGTTTGGCACCGCAGGCGTAAAAATTTTGGGAAGTGCAGATGCCAAAAAGTTCTATGTGAACTGTCTGGCTGCAGGCTTAAGGGCAAGGGACAGCGTAATGACTTCCGCTTCCAACCTTCAGGAGAATGCGGAGGATATTCTTGCCGAGGCTCAGGAGATTAACCGGCAGAGAGAAGAAGAGATTCTGGGAGAAGAGACGGAAGAATCCTCCTGCTCTGAGGAGAAGGAAGCAGAAGAATGAAACTGGTAATTAAGCACGAAATCAGAGGAAGGATCAGAGTTCATTTCTGCCGGAAGGCATTGTCTATCCATGAGGCTGATGTGCTGGAGCAGCATCTGTTGTCTCTTCCTGGAGTAAAGAAGGCCAAGGTATATGACCGTACTGCCGATGCAGCGGTGGAATACCAGGGGGACCGCAATGCGGTGCTTCGCAGTCTGAAAGATCTTTCTTTTCCCCAGCTGGAACGGACGGTACAGGTTCCTGGAGATACAGGCCGGAAGCTGAACCGGGAATATAAAGAAAAATTGATCCAGAAAGTACTGGCCAGGGCTGCCATGAAGGTTTTTTGCCCGGCTCCGGTGAGGGCCCTTTGTTCTCTGGCACGGTCTGTGCAGTATGTGGCCAAGGGAGTACGCTGCCTGTTGAAAGGAAAGCTGGAGGTGGAGGTGCTGGATGCTGCCGCCATCTCTGTTTCTTTGTTTCGCAGGGATTTTGATACGGCAGGTTCCGTTATGTTCCTTTTAGGGATAGGAGAGCTTTTGGAAGAGTGGACCCATAAAAAATCTGTGGGAGATCTGGCGAGAAGCATGTCGCTGAATATTGACAAGGTATGGCTTAATGCGGATGGAAAAGAAATTCTGGTGCCTGGATCCAAAATCAAACAGGGTGATCTGGTAACGGTTCATATGGGAAACGTTATTCCCTTTGACGGAGAGGTCCGCTGGGGAGAAGCCATGGTTAATCAGGCGGCGCTGACTGGGGAATCGATGCCGGTAAAAAAGGAGACAGAGTCTTACGTATATGCAGGTACGGTGGTGGAAGAGGGAGAGATTACTTTCTGCGTAAAAACTGCGGCGGGAGATACCCGATTTGAACGGATTACGTCTATGATTGAGGAGTCGGAGAAGTTAAAATCCTCTTTAGAAGGAAAGGCGGCCACGCTTGCAGATGCATTAGTTCCCTGGAGCCTGGGAGCCACAGGGCTGACATGGCTGTTAACCCGGAATGCAACTAAGGCGATTTCTATTCTTATGGTGGATTTTTCCTGCGCGCTTAAGCTGGCTATGCCTCTGGCCGTGCTGTCGGCGATGCGTGAATCGGGGAGCCATCACATTACAGTAAAAGGCGGAAAATATTTGGAGGCGGTTGCTCAGGCGGAAACCATTGTATTTGACAAAACCGGCACGTTGACCATGGCCTGCCCGGTGGTGGCAAAGGTGGAAGCCTTTGGCGGCCGTAAGGAAGAGGATATGCTTCGGCTGGCAGCATGTCTGGAAGAACATTTTCCCCATTCTATGGCAAAAGCTGTGGTAGATGAGGCCAGAAGAAGAAAGCTGGACCACGAGGAAATGCATTCCAGGGTAGATTATATTGTGGCACACGGCATCGCTTCTTATGTGAAGGATGAGCGGGTGATTATCGGAAGTTATCATTTCGTTTTTGAGGACGAGAAGTGCCAGGTTCCTGAAGGAGAGATTGACCGGTTCAATGCTCTTTTGCCGGAATATTCCCATCTTTATTTAGCCATCGGCGGAGAACTGGCGGCGGTGATCTGCATAGAAGACCCACTTAGGCCGGAGGCAGCTCAGATTATCCAGGAGCTGAAAAAGCTGGGAATCAAAAAGACCGTGATGATGACTGGAGACAGTCAGCGGACGGCCCAGTCGGCAGCCCTTCGGGTAGGGGTGGATGAATACTATTCTGAGGTGCTTCCGGAGGATAAGGCCAGATTTGTGGAGGAAGAGAAGAAAAAAGGGCGGAAAGTGATTATGGTAGGAGATGGAATCAATGATTCTCCTGCTCTTTCTGCTTCTGATGCAGGAATTGCCATCAGCGAAGGGGCGGCTATCGCCAGAGAAATTGCCGATATTACCATTTCGGAAAATGATTTGTATCAGCTGGTAGTATTAAAAACCATCAGCAACTGTCTGATGAAGAGAATCCATCAGAATTATCGCCAGGTGATTGGATTTAACTTGGGGTTAATCCTTCTGGGAGTAACGGGGGTTCTTCAGCCGGCAACTTCAGCACTTCTGCATAATACCTCTACCCTGGCCATCAGTCTGAAAAGCATGACAAATTTATTAGGATAAGTTTGCCGACAGATGGGCGGCATCAACGTAACAGGGATTCAGGGGAGCGATTCATAAGCTTCGTTCTGGCGGGAAAGCTGAGGCTTTCCGCCGGGGCGAAGCTTTTTTGCGGAA
The DNA here is from genome assembly GCA_018713255.1 of Candidatus Cottocaccamicrobium excrementipullorum. Classification (GTDB taxonomy): domain Bacteria; phylum Bacillota; class Clostridia; order Lachnospirales; family Lachnospiraceae; genus Caccovicinus; species Caccovicinus excrementipullorum. The sequence continues at coordinate 36,844 of DVFL01000021.1, forward strand.
AACCTTTTTGCAGAAAGACTTTTTCCTCGTCAAATGCCCCAGGTTCTGTTATGATATACAATGAATGCCTGCCGGTGAGATTCAGGCAGAGACAGCAAAAATCAGCAGGAAGGCAGGGAAAAGAATGCGTTTTTTTCATTTGTCAGATCTTCATATTGGAAAGCAGTTATATTCTTATAATCTCAAGGATAATCAGCAGCATATCTTAAAACAGATCATCAGCCGGGTGAGGGAATACCGGCCGGATGCGGTGCTCATTGCCGGGGATATTTTTGATAAATCCATTCCTTCTGGAGAAGCATATACGGTATTTGATGAATTTTTAACTGAACTTTCCGATATCCATCCCCAGATTCCAGTCATGATGATTGCAGGCAATCATGATTCGGCAGAGAGACTGAATTATGCCAGCGCGTTTCTGGAAAAACATAAGATTTATATTTCAGTGATGCCTCCCAGCCGGGAGGAGGAGAGGCTGAAACGGGTTACTTTAACAGATCAGTGGGGACCGGTGGACTTTTACCTCCTTCCCTTTACCAAGCCAGGATATGTGCGCTTTTTGTTTCCTGAGGGAAAAAGCATCAGCTATGATCAGGCAATAGCAGCGTTGATTGAACGGGAAAATCTGAAAAAAGACCGAAGAAATGTGATTCTTTCTCATCAGTTTTATGTGTCCGGAGGCCAGAAGCCGGAGACCTGCCAGTCGGAATTGGCTTATCTTTCCGTGGGCGGCATTGACAGCGTGGAGGCGGAGCGGCTTAAGGATTTTGATTATGGAGCCCTTGGCCATCTCCATGGAAGCCAGTGGGTTGGCAGAGAGCAGGTGCGCTACTGCGGAACACCGCTGAAATATTCGGTCAGTGAAAGCCGCCAGGTAAAGTCTATTACCATGGTGACTTTGGAGGAGAAGGGAAAGCCTCCGGTGATTGAAACCATTCCCCTGACACCTCTTTGGGATGTGCGCAGAATATTGGGAACAATGGACGAGATTCTGCAACAGGGCCGAGAAGAAACGGAAGAGAGGCGGCAGGACTTCATCAGCATTACCCTTACTGATGAAGGTGAGATTTACCACCCCAGAGAACGGCTTCAGGAGCTTTATCCCAACCTGCTGGAAGTGCGGGTGGATAATGCAAGAACCAGAGCAAAACTTGCCGGCAGGGAAGATGCCGGCGATATTGCTCTGGCCCTTGACCCTTTTCAGGCCTTCTGCCGGTTTTATGAAGAAATCCAGAAAACTCCCATGAGCAGCCAGGAGGAACAGGTGCTGAGGCAGGTGATTGAACAGGTGTCTTTGGAGGGTGATTCATAAAAGCCAGAAGGAGAATGGAGGGAAGAAAATGAAGCCAGTTTGTTTAACCTTAAGCGCCTTCGGTTCTTATGCCGGAGCAGAGGAGATTGATTTTTCGCAGATGGACCATGGAGTCTTTTTGATTACTGGAGATACCGGAGCGGGGAAAACTACGATTTTTGATGGAATTACTTACGCGTTATACGGAGAAACCAGCGGCGGAAAACGGGACGGAGAGATGATGCGCAGTCAGTACGCTTCCGAAGAGGCGGTTACTTATGTAGATTTTTCTTTTCAGTATCGGGGACAGATTTATCGGGTTTATCGCAGTCCCAGACAGCTTCGAAGGAGCAGAAGGCGCGGACGGGACGGGGAATATTCCTTGGTGGAAGAGGCGCCGAAGGTGGAGTTGACCCTCCCGGACGGGAAAATCTATCCGGGGAAAGCAAGGGAAACCAATCAGAAGATTGTGGAAATTCTGGGACTGGACTGCGCCCAGTTTACTCAGGTTGCCATGCTGGCCCAGGGAGATTTTCTGCGGCTGCTGTTAGCTCCATCAAAAGATCGAAAGGAAATTTTCTCCCGCATTTTTGACACCAGGATTTACAGCCGGATTGCAGAAGAGCTGAAAAATCGGGGGAAGGATCACAGTTCTGCTTTGGAGGAAAATAAGAAGGCCATTCAGACTTATCTTGATCAGGTACATCCTTTTTCAGAAAGCGCTCTTGCTGGGGAATGGCAGGAGCGGAAGCAATTTTCCGAGGATCGGGAAGAAGAGATTCTGGAAGTTATTGATCGGATCGTGAAGGAAGGCGTTCAGAAAGAGAAAGAATTCTCTCAGAAATTAAGAGAAAATCAGCAGGAACAGGAACATCTTCGAATTGTTTTGGAGCAGGCCAGGGAGAGAAATCAGTTATTTGCCGGGCTTGAAAAGGCACTTCGGGAGGAGGCGGAATTAAATAGCCGGGAAAAGGAAATTTTACTGGTAAAACAGCAGGCAGAAGAAGCGAGAGCCGCCGCTGCAGTAAGACCCAAAGAGGAAAATTACGTTCAAAGGAAAGGAGAACTGGAAAACTGTCAAAAGGATATTCAGGAGACGGAGACTTTGATATATGCTTTGCAGGAAAAGGAAGAGAAGCTAAAAGCGGACAGAGACAAGGCACGAAATCTTTTTCAGGATAAAGGAGCGGCGCTCCAGGTAAAAATGAATCAGATTCAGGAGCAGAAAAAGAAGTACCAGGTCTTAGAGCAGAGAAAAAAAGAGTTTTCTGAGGCTGAGCTTCAAGAGAAAACCATGGCGGAAAAGATTGCCCAGGGTGAACAGGAGCAGAAGGAGAAAGAAGAACGGAAAAAAACTCTGGAGGAACAGCTGATCCAGGAACGAAGTCTGGTTCAGGAAGGCTCTTTTCTCCAGGAAAAGATTGAACGAATCCAGGAACGCATGGGCAGTCTTAAGAACCTGGGAAATAGCTTAAAGGAATTCAGACAAGCCCGGGAGGAAGAAAGAAGGAAGGACAAAATTTGCCAGACTCTTTTAGAACAGTGGGACAGATTAAAGACAGAATATGAAGAAGCCTGCCATTCCTTTATGGAAGGGCAGGCGGGGATGCTTGCAGCTTCGTTGACCGAAGGTCAGCCTTGTCCTGTGTGCGGAGCTCTTCACCATCCTTCTCCGGCTGCCCATGCAAAGACTTTAGTCAGCCGCAGCTTGTTGGAGGAGAAAAAGAAAACCCTGGAAAAAGAGGAGGAAAAAGCAAGACAGGCTGAAGAAGAAAAAAATAGAGCACAACGAAAAAGGGAAACCTTCCAGGCCTTGGGAAGCCGGGAAGGAGAGCGGCTTTTCGGGAAGGCTGACTTGACGCCGGATGAATTAAACGAGGAAGGAAAGGCGGAATGGCTTAAGTCTTCGGAGGAGCTTAAAAAATATCAAGCCAGATTAATTCAGGCGAAGAAGGCAGAAGAAGGACTTGCTGGACGGGAGAAAGAGGCCGGGGATCTGGAAGCAGAACTTCATGGCCTGATAGAAAGACTGGAAAAACTGAAGGGAGAGCTTGAAGAGCAAAGAAAAGAAAAAACAAGAGTTCAGGCAGAGATTGCCCTTTTGGAAAACAGTCTGACCTACCCAGGCTGGAAGCAGGCCGAGGAAGCGTTTAACCGGGCCGGACAGGAATTTGCACAGCTGAAAGAACATGCTGACGCGGCAGAAACAGATTATGAAATGTTAAGCAGGAAGCTTCAGGAGAGCCGGGGAAGACAGAATATGCTGGAAAAAACCTGCCGGTCCGCCAAAACGGCTTTAGAAAATGCTGAGAAGGAGCTGAAAAGCCAGCTTAAGGAGCAAGGATTTGATAAATTGGAAGATTACCGACGGGCTTTTCGTGATGATGAAAAACGACAGCAGATGGAAAAAACCATATCAAATTACCGGGAACAAGTGGTAAAGAATCAAACGGAAATACAGCATTTTTCCCGGCTGACAGAAGGAAAGCGGCCGGTGGAAACAGAAGGGGCGGATCAGAAGCTTAAGGAACTGAAAGATTGTCAGGCAGAACTGGAAGACAAAAGCCGGCAGATTTTTGCTCTCCGCCGGCAGAACCAGCAGGCACAGGAAGCCTGCCGGCAGCTTTGGAAAAAAAGAAAAGAGCTTCGTTCAGCTTATGAAATCATAAAACGTTTGGATGATACAGCCAATGGCAGAGTGAGCCAGCTGCATATGAATTTCCAGACTTATATTCAGAGAAGCTATTTTTCTATGATGCTTAATGAAGCCAATAAGCGGCTGATAAAAATGTCCCGGGGCCAATTTATTCTGCAATGCCGTCAGCTGAAGGATTTAGGCACTCAGGGAGAAGTAGGACTGGATCTTGATGTGTACAGCCTGGTTAACGACCAGACAAGAGATGTGAAAACTCTTTCTGGAGGAGAATCCTTTATTGCCGCCCTTGCTATGGCCCTGGGAATGGCGGATATCATTCAGAATACAGCGGGAAGCATACAGATCGATACGGTCTTTATTGACGAAGGCTTTGGATCTCTCAGTGAAGAAACCAGGATGGAAGCGATCGGAGTTCTCAATGAATTATCTGAAGGAAGGCGTTTGGTTGGAATCATTTCTCATGTAACAGAACTGAAAGCGCAGATAGAACCTAAACTTATTGTGACGAAAAATGAAAAAGGCAGTCACGTTCACTGGGAGGGAATCCTGTAATGGGATTCTCTCTCAGTGACGGGACTGCCTTTTTAAACAATCAGGGAAGTTTGCGCAGCATCCGCCAGAGCGTAGAGCGGCTGATTCCCAGACGTTTGGCGGCAGCGCTTTGATTTCCGCTTTCCTCAGATAAAACGCGGCAGAGGATTTCCAGCTGAATCTCTTCCATGGTTTTGGTAAGATCCGGCCAGTTTGAAGAGATGCTGTTCTGAGGAGAAGGTTCTTCTTTCAGCAGGATCCTGGAAACGGCAGATGCCTTAAGATAAGGAGCTTCTGCTGTGAGCACCAGTTCTTTCATCACTCGGAAAAATTGATCATAGTTCTGCGGCCAGCTGTAGCTTTGAAGAATTTGCAGCGCCTCAGGTTCTGTGCCTACTACTTCAGTGGCCAGCTGCATGTTCAGCGCCATAATAGCCAGACTGACCAAATTGGGGATTCCTTCCTTTAATTCCCTGAGCGGCGGGATGAATAAAGGCAGGCATGAGATGGCATTCATGATTCTTTTTCCGGACTCAGGAATACTCCCATTTTTGTCCAGAGTGCAAGAAAAGATCATCCGGTTCTTTTTGTGCAGATTTAATCCTTGGATGATAGAGAGCAGCTGATCGGACTGTTCTGGGGTCAGCAGTTCCATCTTCCAGATAAAAATAGACGTCCATGTGTCACTGAAGGGAGAGTTGGTATGGCTGACCAGAAAATCCCAGCTATTTTGCCGAATTTGGGAACAGTTGATAATGGCCAAAGGTTTATTCTGGTACTTGCTTTGCATATAAACCAGTCCGGCAAATTGATCTGCCTGGATCCCTTCTTCGCCCAGAATCATAACGGGATCGTTGGCCTGGCTGATTTTGCGCAGTTCGTTTTGCACTGGATTTTCTGGATTGGCGATTCCAAAAAAGCTGGAGTATAACGGATTCATGGCCTGCTGAGCTTGTTCACGGTCAAAGTAACGGATGCCGTTTTTCATTAAAGAGAGGGGGACTTTTCGGGTGTTGACATAGTAGGCCACATAGGTCTGCTTGTGAATAACCTTTTTTAAGCCCCTTACAGCCACCAGAAGTCCGCCCTCATCCCGGTAGAATTTTTTGTCTCCCTTAGATAAAATATCAGGAACATAATTTTTCATGGCAGTCATAATAGCGGAGGAAAAAAGATAATTACGGGATGAATAGACCATTTCGCCCTGCTCATCGTATACAAAAATATGGTACAGATAGTCTTCTAGAAGGGTGCGGAAAAATTCTGTTTTGGAGACTAGAGCCTGGTAAGTTTCAGCTGTTTTTACTGCCTGATCGAAGGCAGATTCGATGCTTTCCGCGCCGGAAGTAAATAAGATAACCTGCATTCCCAGGCTGAGAGCATGGGTGTTTGTTACGGCATCACAAAGGACCAAACGACATTGCTCGCTGATCAATTTCTGGAGAGTGGACTGAACTTCCTCTACGTTGTGGACGGTATAAATATCGATTTTGTATTGAAGCACATCGCAGAGAAGCTGAGCGTTTTTGGTGATGGCTGGAAATCCTACAATGGCATAGCGGTCGGTATAGTTTTCAGCGAGCTTGATTGCCCGGAGAATATCGTAGACGGACAGCTGAACTTCAACTACGGGGATAGGCGAGAGAGAAGAAATCAGTTCTGCGGTGCCTCCTCGGGAGAGGATAACGTCAAAGTCCTGTAAGGTATGCTTGGAGGCGATGGATGCGCCTTCGTTTAAATCTCCCACATAGACGGTCAAATCGATGTTGCTGCGTTTCTGTGCTAGCTGCTGCATTAAAGACTGCATTCCCTCATAGGGGGCTATTCCTAAAATTTTAATCTTTTCTTTCATATCAAATCTACACTCCTCCTTCACAATATCACGAATATTTGATTTTGAAACAATTATACGCTATATTTGATGATTATACAATAGTTCTACAAAAATGTTTCAAATCACAACAATAAAAAGGGAAATAATCCATAATTTAAGTTGAAAATACGAAACTTTATTGGTATTATTAGATAAACAAAAGAGATGGAACAAAACAAGTGATGGGAATATGTACTAATATGAAACATAACGATGGGGAGAGTGTATGAAGCTTCTGGTAATTGCGGATGATTTTACTGGTGCGCTGGACACTGGAGTACAATTTGCTGAACAGGGCATTACCACACATATTCTGTATCAGCCGGACTTAACGGCAGATCAACTTAGAGAAGCTGATGGAGAGGTGTTGGTAATTGATGCGGAAACCAGACATTTGAACGGCGATCAGGCGTATAAAACAGTGTACAGCATTGTGAAAGCTGCTACAGAGAATTCCGTTCCTTATATTTACAAGAAAACAGATTCTGGGCTTCGGGGCAATATTGGTGAAGAACTGCAGGCGGCTTTAGATGCCAGCGGATTACAATATCTTACCTTTATTCCAGCCCTTCCGGCAATGAATCGGATAACGGTAAATGGGATTCATTACATTGATAAAATTCCTGTGAGGGACAGTGTGTTCGGCGCAGACTTATTTAATCCGGTGCCGACGTCAAATGTTAAAGATCTGTTTCAGCAGGCAGACTGCCCAGTGAAGGTTTACCGGGCAGGAGAACAGAGAATACCTGGGCAAACCAGGGAAATCGGGATTTTTGATGCGAAAACTCAGCAGGATATTGTGCAGATTGTAACGGAACTTCAAAAAAAGAATACCCTGGGGGTTATGGCAGGCTGTACAGGTTTTGCCGCTGTACTTGCAGATCATTTAAATTTGAGCAGGAGGAAAGTGGAGATTCCGTTTACCGCGGAAAAATTGTTTATTTTGTGCGGCAGTATTAATGATATCAGCAGGAGACAGATCGAATACGCGGAGCAGCAGGGGATCAGACGGGTGACAATGAAGCCTTTTCAGCTTGCACCCAGATATTTGGAGTCAGAGGAAGGGATCCAGTGGCTTGCATGGCTGAAGGATTACTGCAGCAGCGGAAGAACTTGCGTGGTAGAAACGGGAATCTCTGATCCAGAACGGGTTCGTGCATATATGCGTGAGAAAGGCATTTCTCTGGAAGAAAGTCGATTAATGATTGCAGATACCATGGGATTAATGTTAAAGCGGCTTTTAGATATGGGGCTTAAGGCTGCGGTAATGGTTATTGGAGGAGATACTCTTAACGGGTTCTTTCATCAAATTCAGGCTCGTGAGATTACCATCTGCCGGGAATTAGAACCGGGAACAGTACTTTCTTATATCAGCTATCGTGGACAGCGCCAATGGATTATTTCTAAATCCGGAGGCTTTGGCCGTTCTGATCTTTTGGTGGATCTGGAAAATAACATAAAGGGAGGAAAGGAACAGAATGGAACAATATGTGATGAAGATGCCCAAAGCAGTGTACAGCGGATCCAATGCTCTGAAAAGTATTTCCGGGATTGTGAAGGGAAAATATCATAAGGCAGCAGTTTTTACCGATCAAGGAATAACTGCTGCAGGGCTCCTTGGACTGGTAACAGATCACTTGAAGGAGGGCGGCCTGGAAATAGAGGTTCTTGACAATCTTGCAGCAGAGCCAAGTTATCATGAGGCCCAGGAGGCAGTAAATTGGTTCCGAAAAACCGGGGCAGATCTGATTGTGGCAGTAGGCGGCGGAAGTGTAATGGACGCGGCAAAGCTGGCTTCCATAGCGGCGGAAGGAGAAAATGGCGTGGCTCGCCTGCTGGATGATCCTCTGAAGGGGCGAAAGCTGGTGGAAACCATGATGGTTCCTACCACGGCGGGAACTGGATCAGAGGCTACGCCAAACAGTATTGTGGCAGTGCCGGAGAAAGAATTAAAGGTGGGCATTGTGAATGAAGCGATGCTGCCGGATTACGTGGTTTTGGACGGCGCAATGATAAAAAAGCTTCCTAAAAAAATTGCTGCTTCCACTGGCGTGGACGCTCTGGCCCACGGAATTGAGTGTTTTACTTCGAAAAAAGCGAATCCCTTCAGCAATCTTTTTGCTATGGAAGCGCTGAAACTGATTTTCCCGAATATAGAAAAAGCCTGCTGTGATGAGAATGCTATGGAAGAAAAAAACAATATGCTTTTGGCGGCCTTTTACGCAGGTGCAGCGATTACCGCTTCTGGAACCACGGCAGTTCACGCTCTTTCTTATCCCTTAGGAGGACGTTATCATATTCCTCATGGAGTGGCCAATGCCATGCTCCTTCTTCCGGTAATGGAATTTAACCGGCCGACCTGCCTGAATGAGTTTGCTGCGGTTTACGATGAGCTGAAGCCTGGGGCGGGAGCAGAATCTAAAGAAGAAAAAGCGGACTGGGTTCTGGGGAGGATGGAAAGAATTATTAAAAATTTGGAAATCCCCACATCTTTGACTGAGTTTGGAATCGGCATGGATGATCTGGATGACCTGGTAAAAGCCGGAATGGAAGTGAAACGGCTGCTGAATAATAATAAGCGAATCGTCACAGCGGAAGATGCCAGAAAACTTTATTTTTCCATTATGAAAACAAAACAAGGGAACTAGGAGGCGCTTATGATGGAAATCAAAGGAATTATTCCTCCGGTGATTACTCCCATGAATGAAGATGAAAGTATCTGTCTGCCGGAGCTTCGCCGGCAGGTAAGCCGGCTGATTCAAGCCGGAGTCCACGGAATTTTCGCTCTGGGAACCAATGGGGAAGGCTATATTTTATCAGAAAAGGAAAAGGAACAGGTATTGGATGCAGTGATTGAGGAGACCGGAGGAAGGGTTCCTGTTTACGCGGGAACGGGCTGCATCAGCACCAAAGAAACCATTCGGATGTCTCTGCTGGCGGAATCTCTGGGGGCGGACATTCTTTCCATTATCACCCCTTCCTTTGCAGCGGCTTCACAAGAAGAACTTTATGAGCATTATCGGAGAGTGGCAGAATCGGTAAAATTGCCTATTGTTCTTTACAATATACCTGCGAGAACAGGAAATGCTATTTTGCCGGCTACCGCAGCCCGGCTGGCAGAGATTGATAATATTGTTGGAATTAAGGATTCTTCAGGTAATTTCGACAACATGCTGCAGTACATTGAATTGACAAGACACCTGGACTTTAAGGTTCTTTCTGGAAATGATTCTTTAATTCTCTGGAATTTACTGGCAGGAGGAGCAGGAGGAATCGCTGGCTGTGCCAATGTCTATCCCAGAAATATGGCGGCAATTTATGACCGTTTCTGTGCTGGCGATCTTGATGGAGCGAGGAAGGCTCAGGATGCTATTCGTTCGTTCCGTAATTGTTTCCGGTACGGAAATCCGAATACCATTGTGAAAGCGGCAGTTGCCATGCTGGGATATCCTGTAGGGCCGTGCCGTGCCCCCTTCAACCGAATTTCGCCGGAAGGGCGTCAGGCTTTGGAAGAAGTGCTTAGGGCGAATCAGGAACTGGGAATGGAATGATGAAAATGGAGGATGGAAGAATGAGACCGTTAATCGGAATTACCATGGGAGATCCAGCCAGTATCGGGCCGGAGATTACTGCAAAGACGTTTCATCATTCGGAGTTGTTTCAACGGTGCCGGCCTTTGGTGGTCGGTGACGCCTCCATGATGGAAGAAGGGATTCGCAGTGCAGGGGTCCAGGAAATGTCTGTTCATCCGATTCACAATCCTGAGGAAGGAATTTATCGCCCTGGAATCATTGATGTGATCGATTTGAAATTGGTGGAGCGAGGAAGTCTGGAAATCGGGAAGGTATCGGCTCAGGCCGGAGAGGCGGCATTTCAATATGTCAAGAAAGTGATTGAGCTGGCCATGGCAGGAAAAATAGATGCCACAGTTACCAATGCATTAAATAAAGAAGCAATGAATTTGGCGGGTCATCATTTTTCCGGCCATACGGAAATCTACGCTTATTATACAGGAACCAGGAAATATTCCATGATGCTGGTTCATGAAAACCTCCGGGTAGTTCATGTATCTACCCATGTATCGCTGCGGGAGGCCTGCGATTTGGTGAAAAAGGAACGAGTGCTGGAAGTAATCCGTATTGCATGGAACGCCCTGCGGCAAATGGGAATAGATCATCCTAAAATCGGCGTGGCTGGATTAAATCCTCACTGCGGAGAACACGGGCTTTTTGGCAGGGAGGAGATTGATGAAATTGAACCAGCTGTAAAACTGGCCAGAGAGGAAGGAATTCTGGCCGATGGTCCCATTCCGCCGGATACGGTTTTTTCCAAAGCAAGAGGCGGATGGTATGACGCGGTGGTGGCAATGTATCATGATCAGGGACATATCCCCTTAAAAGTGGTGGGATTTGTGTATAATCAAAAGAATGGCTGCTGGGATGCAGTGGAGGGAGTGAATATTACCCTGGGACTTCCCATTATCCGCACCAGCGTGGATCATGGCACAGCCTTTGATCAGGCGGGCAAAGGAACAGCAAGTGAGAAAAGCCTTCAGAATGCGATTGATTATGCCATAAAAATGGCAGAAGGAAAACGAAGAAAAAAACCAGACCAGTCCTTTATGCGGTAATTCATAAGAAGATGGATATGTTTGATAAACAAAGTTTACATAGAAGGATAAAAGGAGGATCAACATGAAGAAAAGATGGTTATCAATGGCAGCGGTATTGACAGCAGCCGGCATTTTGCTGGCAGGATGTGGAACGAGCGGAGGAACATCAACTACCGCAGCTCAAGGACAGGGCGGAGAAGCTCAAGAATCAGGAACGGGGGAAACTCAGGCGGCAGAGGGGACGAAGACCTATACCATGTTTATGAGAGGAACCTTTATTGATTGGATCGGTGAGCTTAAATGGTATGACGAGGCAGAAAAACGGACAGGCGTTCATGTTGAATACGTAAAGGGACCAAATGATCAGGAAGATGCCTATGCAGAAGTAGATCAGCGGCTGATTTCTGGAACATTGCCGGATGCTGCCATGTGCCGTCAGGCTCAGGCCAATGTATATGGATCTCAGGGAGCTTTCCGGGATCTGGCGCCGCTGATTGAGGAATATGCCCCCAATATTCAGGCTTACCTGGATGAAAATCCAGATTATGCGGCGTTGGTTACAAATGATGACGGTACGATTTACGGGCTGTTGAACGAAACACCAAAGCTGGCGGACTTCGTGTTCTATCGGGCAGATCATTTCAGAAAAGCTGGAGTTGACCCCTCTCAGATTAAGACGGTGGATGATTTTACCCAGGCCATGAAAACATTGAAAGAGTATTATGGAAAGGACAACCCTAACTATTATCCTTTATGCGGACGGGATACTTTCTTCCGCTACGCTGCTTGGTTTGACTGTGCCAACAATATTTCGGCGGAAGAGTCTAACGGAATTTACTATAACGCGGCAAAAGATGGTATGGATATTTATGCGGATAATTTCTACCATATGATGGAAGTGCTCAAGGGCTGGTATGATGACGGTCTGGTAAATCCTGAGTGGGTGGCAGGAAGCTACAGTGAAGGAGACTGGGAAGCCGCTATGCTCAACGGCGACTGCTCCATTGGTTATGATTTTATGACCAGGCCTCAGTGGTTCTTGGACAATGGCGGACCGGACATTGATCCGGATTATGAGATCGCTGTCCTTGACAATATTGAAGATGAAAATGGAAACATTAAAAAGTACCAGGTGGATTTCCCGTACAATGAGCAGCGGGCAACGGTAATCAATGCTGCCACGGATGACGAGACGGCCCAGACGATTATCCAGTTTATTGATTATTTCTGGGGTGAGGAAGGACAGACTCTTTGCAGCTGGGGCGTAGAAGGCGAAAGCTATCAGGTAGTTGACGGCAAAAAGGAATTTATTGTGGATTACTCTACAGAGGAATCTAAGCCTGCAGGAGAGAAGAAGTGGTCCTTCTTAAATGACCGTTATACGGTGTGCAAGCCTGTTGATGATGAAGCGTTTTATGCTTGGAACGGAGATGTAGTAAAAGACGCGGCAGCAAGGCTGTTTGATGAAGATCATTTGATGGATGCTTACAATATTAAATATACAGAGGATCAGCTGGAAGAACTGAGCACTTTGACTGCAACCTTAAATGAGCAGGTAAAATCCAATCTTACTGGATTTGTGACAGGAAGAACCGAGCTGAACGAAGCAAATTGGCAGGCTTTCTTGGATGATATGGACAGCAAGGGCTACAGCAGAGTGGAGGAGATTCAGCTGGAGGCTTTCCGCAGCACTTATGATGAATAAACGCAACGGTTACCAGTAAGAGAGCAAGGGGGATTGGAATATCCTTCTCCCCCTCTCTTTTACCGCAGCAGCTTAATGGTCCGGCAGAGCAGATGCGCTGCCGGCTGCAAAGAATAACGCCGCAAAGATGCCGGATTGTTATGCAGCAGCAAAAAGAAGGGGGAATGGTTCAATGCCCAGAATGTTAAAAAAAGCATCGGCAGAAGCAGTGCCGAGAAAGCCGCTGAAGCAGCGGATCATAAAAGACATACGAAAAAATTATTTGTTGTATCTGCTCTTGATTCCTGGAATAATTACGCTGGTGTTGTTTAAATTAGGACCCTTGGGCGGTATGGTAATTGCCTTTGAAGATTTCAGTGCTTTTCAGGGAGTCTTTGGAAGCAAATGGGTAGGACTGGAAAATTTTAAAAGAATTCTTCAAGATCCTTATATGATTACTCTGGTGAAAAATACAGTGATCCTGGCCGTGCTGTCTATTGTGGTAGTATTTCCTATTCCGGTACTGTTTTCTTTGTTTTTAAATGAAGTAAGGCAGGCCAGAATCAAAAACAGCGTACAGACCTTAAGTTTTCTGCCCTATTTTATTTCTTCAGCCGTTATGGTTTCCATTTTATATACTTTGGTTTCGCCTTCTTACGGACTGATTAATAATATCATCAAATTTTTCGGCGGGACGCCTATATATTTTATGGCCGAACCAGAGTGGTTCAGACCCTTGTATATTATTCTGCAGATCTGGCAGACTTTTGGGTATTCTTCTATTATTTACCTGGCTGGGATTACTTCTATTGATCAGACATTGTATGAGGCAGCTGAAGTAGATGGAGCTAATCGCTGGCAGAAAATGTTCAAGATTACCCTGCCTCAGATTTCCAGCTCCATCGTTGTAATGCTGATTATCAGTATCGGAAACATTTTCTCTGTGGACCTGGATCGGATTTTGCTGATGTATAACCCCAGCGTTTATGAGACAGCAGATGTAATCCAGTCTTATGTTTACCGGATTGGTTTTGAGTCTACTGGATTTCCGGATTACAGTTACGGAACTGCTGTGAATATCCTGAAATCGATCATTGCATTTGTGCTGGTTATCATTGCAAATAAGCTGGCTGCAAAATATTCCGAAACCAGGCTGTTCTAGCTGGGAAGAGGAGAAAGGGAAGATGAATCATGAAGAGAAAGAAGATCAAATTATTCGACGTTATCAATAATACGGTGCTGATTCTCATTGCGGCCATATGTGTATATCCATTTTTGTACATTTTCTTTGTGGCCTGCAGCGATGGTGCCTTTCTTGCCAGAGGACAGGTAACTTTTTTCCCGAAAGGGTTTAATCTGGAAGCCTTTAAGTATGTTTTAAACAATAATGATCTAAATGTATTCGGCGGATTGCTGAATTCCTTCATTTATACGGCAGCGGGAACTTTTGTGGCGATTGCAGCTACATACATTACGGCCTATGCTCTGTCTCGTCCACAGTTGAAGCAGCGTTATGTACTGATGGGGCTGTTTACCATAACATGGGTGTTTGAAGCAGGAATTATTCCTCAGTATATTATTTACAGCGCCTGCGGATTTGTAAATAATCCTCTGGTAATGATTATTCCTAGCATGATTAATACACAGTTTTTGATTATCTGCAAAACTTATCTGGAGGGAATTCCTTTGGAACTGGAAGAAGCTGCTGTAGTAGACGGCGCCAACCAGTTTCAGATTCTTGCAAAAGTGTTTATGCCAATCTCCAAGCCGATTCTGGCAACAATCGGAACGTTCTATGCAGTGCAGATCTGGAATCAGTACCTGGTTCCGCAAATGTACTTAAAGGATGAACAGTTTCAGACTATTCAGCAGGTATTAAAGCAAGTTGTTATTACCAGCGGAGATTCTTCCACTACATTCCGAAATGTGGTGCAGAACGGTATTCTTTTAAATCAGCAGAATTTGAAGGCTGCCGCAATTTTTGTGGCTATGGTGCCCATTATCTGTGTATATCCTTTTGTGCAAAAATATTTTAAGAAAGGCATTCTGATTGGATCAGTGAAGGGATAGATGATCTGAGAACAAAAAGGAGGAATTCCATGAGAGAATATATTGAATTGCCGGTGATGGAAGAAAATGGAGCGTTGTATCACAACGGTCTTCTGGACACAGTGGAGGCGCTGATTCCTAATCGGCCTTTTCAAAGCTGTCACGCAGCAGATTTGCTGGAACTGCCCTGCGGAGATCTTCTTTGCTGCTGGTTCGCCGGTTCTGATGAGGGAAATGCGGACATCAGTATAGTGATGTCAAGGTTAAAGCAGGGAGAAAGTGTCTGGTCGGATCCAATAAAGATTTCAGATGATCCTACCCGTTCGGAACAGAATCCTTCTCTGTTTCTTGCTCCTGACGGAGAGCTGTGGGTAATGTATACCGCCCAGGAAGCCAGGACTCCTGAAATGAATCCTAAATTTAATCTGCAGTATACGGCGGAGATTCGCTGCCGTAAATCAAAGGATAATGGCTATACTTGGGGACCGGTGGAGGTAATGTTTTCTAGACCAGGATCTTTTTGCCGGCAGAAGATACAAGTGTTGTCCAGCGGCCGGTGGATTTTTGGAAACTGGATTTGCTTCCCAGATGAGACACGGAATGGAAGCGATATTACGGTAATGCAGATTTCGGATGATCAGGGGAAATCCTGGCGAAGCGTGGAAGTACCGGAGAGCCGGGGGCGCGTTCATGCTAATGTGATTGAAACAGAGCCAGGGAAGCTGGTTGCTTTATTCCGGAGCCGTTTCGCAGATAATATTTATCGGTCGGTATCTTTAGACAATGGTGACACCTGGTCTGTGCCGGTGCGGACTGAGCTCCCGAACAATAATTCCAGTATTTCCGCTATCCGGCTTCAAAGCGGAGCGATCGCTCTGGTTTACAATCCAGTTCGGTTTAACGATGATATCACAAGAACTGTATGGCCGGCTCAGCGATGCCCGGTGACAGTTGCCATTTCTGAGGATGAAGGGATAACTTGGCCTTACCGCAGAGTAGTGGAGCCGGGAGAAGGGTTTACAGGACCATGGAATGATATCAATAACCGCCGTTATGAGTATCCGGTGATGATCCAGGGAAAAGATGGAATGATTCACATCGCTTATAGCTGGGGAAGCCGTCGGTGTGTAAAGTATGTGTGTTTCAATGAAGCATGGGTTCGAGGAGAAAAAAAGGAATTGGGTGCGGAAAACAATCCTACGCTGCCTTGCCAAAGAGGCTGAATGAAAAATAACAGCGAACCGTTCTTTGGATTGGAGAGAGAAATGGAAGAAAAAAATATGACATATAGAGAAGTACGCTTACAAGAAGACGATATCCGCTGCCATAATCAGGAAAGAGCAGATATCCGTTTTCAGGACGGCGGCCTTCGTCATATACAAGGAGCCAGCTGCTATCAAGTTGTTCGCGGAGCAAAAAATCCGGCGATATCGCCAGAGGGGAGGGGGGTCACTTATAATCATGCACCTATGCTTGCATGGTTTAATGGAAAATTTGTTTTGGAATACCTAGGGGGACCGTCTGGAGAACATGAACCTCCTTCTGCGGCATTTGTGGTTTTTTCTGAAGATGGAAAACATTGGGGAAAACCGGTGGAAGCGTTTGCGCCCATCGAATTGCCTTCTGCCCCTTACTGCGGACCAGGGAAAGAGGCGATTTCGGGAGACACTCTCCCTTGTATTGTTCACCATCGCATGGGGTTTTACACTTCCAGCAGCGGACGTCTCCTGGTAATGACTTTTTACGGTTTTTCTCCTGACCGTCATATGGCTCCGAATAATGGTTATGGTGCAGGCAGGGCGGTACGTGAAATTTATTCAGATTTTACGTTTTCTCCTGTTTATTGGCTCCGCTGCAATGAAAGGGCAGGATATAGCAGAGAAACAGCTAAGGTGTATCCCTGGTATGAAGAGTCGGAGGATATGGAGTTTGTGGAGGCCTGCCGTGAGCTGTTGAAGAATCGCCTGGTAACCCAGCAATGGTGGGAAGAGGAACGGCTGGATGCAGAATTTTTTACTCGGTCTGGAGGCCGTGCTCTTTCCTATTATACGCTGCCCTCTGGACGGGTGATGGGGGTGTTTAAGGATTCCCTTACCAGCTGGAGCGATGATGGGGGAGAGACTTGGAGTCCATTAAAAAAATCCGCGTCTATTGTTACTGCAAGCGGAAAGGTGTGGGGACAGAGAACGCCAGATGGAAGATATGCTTTAGTTTATAATCCTTCACCAGATGGGGCGCATCGCTGGCCCTTGGCTATGCAGACCGGGGACAATGGAATAGATTTTTATGGATTAGCTGCACTGGTTCCGGAAATTTCTCCTTGCCGTTATGAAGGGAAGTTGAAGAATTTAGGCGCTCAGTATGTGAGAGGAATCACTGAGGCGAATCAAAAACCAGAAGATCAGGCAATGTGGATTACTTACAGTGTAAATAAAGAAGACATCTGGGTATGTCGGGTTCCTGTTCCTGCTGAGATGGTTTGCCGGGAGATGGTTGTGGATGATTTGAGTCAGATAAATGAAGAGAAGCTGAATCAAATCTGGAATTTCTATGTTCCTTCTTGGGGAGAGGCTGCTCTTGTAAAAGATGAGGAAGGCAGACAGTGGCTTTCTCTTTCAGACAGAGATCCCTGGCAAAGAACTAGAGCCATGAGGATGATTAAGCCAGGAAGCAGGGTGGAAATTGTTCTGGAACTGAGAGTTACTCAAGTGAGCAGACAGCCGGCGGCGGTGATGCTCCAGGATGGCTCCGGACAAAATCCTGTGATTATTTTGTTTAGACCTGATGGGAAGTTGGCTCTTCGTTGTGGAGGTGCAGATCGTGTTTTGGGAGATTATCTCCTGGATCGGCCTTTGACGATGGAAATTACAGCAGATGCTGTGGAAAATCGAGCCTGGATAAAAGCGGAAGGCCAGGGGGTTAGGGGAATTCTTGAAGGTGAAACCGCCTTTGCCGCTTCGGTAGAACAAATTGAGCGGGTGCTTTTCGTCACTAAATATTATTTGCCTTTCCAAAATTTAGAAATTAATGGGAAAAAGGGAGATATAGGAAATCTCCCTAGAGCCGATGAACCGATTCCTGAAACTGGATTTAACATTAGCAGGCTGGAAGAGCGGTCTGTGTGGGAGTAATTCCTGTACACATGAACAAATGTTTAAAACATAAAAAAGAATTCAGATGCAAGAAGAAGGGAACATTTCCAGAAAAGCAATGGAAATGTTCCTTTTTCTTAAAAAACAAAATCAATATCGGTTAATTTTGTGAATGGGATGAACAAGAACGTGCTCGCCAGGCTTGAAAGCCTTCTAATTCTTCGGGAGTAAAATTTAAAATAGCAATGGATTGCTCTTTGGTAAAGTTGCCTTCTGTAATTAACTGGTTGAAAATTTCATATCGAGCTTCTGCGTGCCCTTCTGCGCGCCCTTCTGCGTGCCCTTCTGCGCGCCCTTCTGCAAGTCCTTCTGCATGCCCCTCTGCAAGTCCTTCTGCATGCCCTTCTGCAAGTCCTTTTTCATGGGCTTCTTCAAAGATCATGTCAAATAATGAACGCATATTTACAGATTCTCCTTTCGTTGCTTGAGTGATGAGATGAGATTTAAATTCCTGGAAATAGAGATTTCCTGCAAAGACGCTGAAAAATTCTAAAAGTTCTTCCACGTGGACCCAGGGTTTAGGACTTTTCAGCAGTTCATGAGTACTGCCCAGGCGCTGAGCGCGGAACCATTGGGCGATAATTTTGAAATCGCTGGTGAATTGGTTTATGGTTTCTGGAGGCAGAAATGCGATTTCTGTCAGATTAAGGGTATAGTTGGGGACGAACTGCTTTAATTCATCAGGGACTTCAATGAGTTCATGAAGGGAACGGGGACCGTCCCAGGGCTTCAGTCCGAAGTATAGGACAAGGGTAATAACTGGATGAAGGAGTTGTCCCGGATGAAGTTCCAAGGCGTAATCCGCTTCATTGTTTTCCAGTTTATTTTTGGCTTTTAACTGGCGTACGGTTCGCTCGTAGGAGGCATAATCGTACCCCATTACTCTGACTGGAGCTACTTGGCTGACTTTTGTTTGGTTCTCCAGGCCGTAGATGACCCGCACGGAGAAAGGAGCATCTCCCCACATGGCCAGGTCCCGATCCTTTTGATTAATGTATCCTTCAGCTGCCTTATACATGGCAGCAGAAGGATAATCTGTTAAATTCGCAGGATTAACTACAGATTTTCCGTGATAAATCAAAACATTAATAATATCTGCAAAAATATCCGGACAGGATTCTAATATTTTTTCTACGGCATCAGGGCGTGAGATCCTTTTTCCACGTTCTCTTTTTGTTCGTTGGTTCATGGGAAATCCTCCTTTTCTTCATGTGCTTTGCGCTCAGAACAGCAGATCGCATTTCAGGAGAAGGCAATGCAGAAAACAGATTACCTATTCCGGTATTGCAGCAAGATGAAGATTTAGGATCTCTGCCCTGATTATATGATATATCGACCTAAAAGTAAAGAAAAATAAGGAAATAAAAATTTACAATTATTTCCAGATATAACATAAATATACCTTATCTATTCTTGAAATGCAAGAGAAAAACTGGAATATTTTTGCGAAAAAGCGTCATTTAAAAAGCTATTTTTATAAAACAGCAAGTCTATGAAATGCTTTTTTTAACATATTGTATGATATACTGTCTTCATCGAGTAAACAGTTAAAACGCTGGGTGTCAACTAAAGTATACTTTGCTTTACACTCCAAGTTTGCAAAAAAAAACGAAATAGAAGCATAAAGAGGGGGGATAAGTATTGGAAGAACGGCCATATACTCAGTTTTATGCCAGGCTCCTGGGAGGATTTTCTCTAAGCTTTAATGGCGAGAAACTCCAGCTGGCCGGCCATATTCAAACGAAATATATGCAGCTGATGCTTATGCTCCTGAAGGCGGGGAAATCAGGAATTGAACAGAAGAAATTGATCCAGTTTCTCAGGCCGGATGAAGCTGATCTAGGAAAGGGTTTGAACAATCTGCGGCAGCAGGTTTATCTTTTGCGTCGGGTATTGGATAAATCGGGGCTTCCGCCGGGAAAGTATATTGTTCCAAAACAATCCTTGTATTTCTTTTCCCTGGATTATGAAGTGGATACGGATACGGCGCGTCTGGACAGGTTATCTTACCGAATCAGAAATGAGACCCTGGATGAAGAAACGCGGAAACAGCTGCTGCTGCAGTTTTGCCGCCTATATGGCGGGGAATTTCTTCCCATGCTGGGGGGAGAAGAGTGGGTAGCACTGGAAAGCGCATACTATCAGAAACTGTATTTTGACTATTTGACAGATTTGTGCGGGATTTTAAAAAGACAAGGGGAGACAGAAAAGCTTTTGGAGCTATGTACCATAGCCAGTCAGCTTCATCCATACGATGAGTGGCAGGCGGTTCAGATTGATTGTCTGATGTCCATGCACCGGTATAAGGAAGCTCTCAAGGTTTATGAAGAGGCAACGGGGATTTTTTATCAAGAACTGGGACTTTCTTCAATGGATCAGGTGATGGCGAAATATCGGAATGCAGAAGGTCAGCTGTATTATGCAGCCAGCGCAATAACCGGCATTAAAGAAGCGCTGCAGGAAGACAATATATTTGACGGCCCATATTGCTGCAGCTACCCCAGTTTTGTGGATATATACCGAGTTCTGGTAAGAATGGAAGAACGGTCCAAACGAGTACATACGCTGATGATTTGTACTCTGGATTATTCCTGGGAGGACGCTGGAGGGCAGGGCAATGCAGAGAAAGATCATTTATCTGATTTTACGCCTGGCGTTAATCAGGAGCTCCCTCCCGAATTAGAACGGAAGATGGAGCTTCTTCGTCAGACGTTGCTCAGTGGAATACGGTCGGAGGATGTTTATACCCGATACAGCGGAAATCAATTTCTTGTACTCCTAATCGGAGCAAATGAAACAAACGGACGGATGATTGCAAAACGGCTGGAAAATAACTGGCTGAGAATCAGCGGGGACGGCAATACAAAAATTGAATTCACAGTGCAGCAGGCAGATGGTCCGAAAATAGAGGAGTGGAAACATGAGGAAAAAGGAAAGCTTCATTGTCCGTGTTGTTAGCCAGGAAAACTCCACTTGGCAGGGACAGATCACCTGGCTGAACGATCATCGGACAAGCAGTTTCCGAAGTTTGCTGGAATTGATTAAGTTAATGGATGAGGCTTTGGAAGAAGAACAGAACAACAGCATTCTAGAGGACTAAAGAGAGTAAAAGACAGGACTAGAAGTTATGAATGGTACAAAAAGGAAAGAGAGGATGGAGTATGGAGGGTAGAAAAAGGTCACGGAAAAATACCCGCCAAGAATGGAAGCGGCGCGTAAGCTCAGCGCTGGCTGTTGTGCTGACAGCAGCCATGGTGCTGAATACGCCATTGTCCATTGACGGCCTGGGCGGCCTGCATATTTCCAACGCGTTTGCATCGGGAAGCAACGCAGAACGGGAAAAAAAGGTCTGGGCGACAGCCAGCAACGCCAAATACAAACGCGGCGAAAGTCAAGAGGTGGATATTTATGTGATCGCCGAAGATAACGAGGCGGTCCCGGATAACAGTACATTTTTAACTTTATATTTAAGAAATAACACGGGTCAGATGATCACAGAAGGTTCTCTGACATTTAAAGGAAACCACATCGGCCAGAAAGACGGATATTTCCAGGACATGGGAATGTCGGGAACAGATTTCCCGGCGATTGTAGTTGAGGGGGAAGAAAGGGAAACGTCTCAGGATGGACAGATTGCCCCAGAAGAACCTTCCGGCGAAGGAATGATTTATCAGGAGCCGGAGATGGAAGATCAGAACCAGGAGATGGTACTTCTTCCAGAGGAAGAGGCCCAACCGGATATCGAGAATCTGCCGGATGACCTTGAGACGGAAGAATCCGAAGAGATCCAGGATGATGAAGATGAAGATGAGAATGAAGCCTATGAGCTTACTGGCATTGACCTGCAGCCTGGAGAAATGCGGGAGATTCAGTTTGAATTCTATACGGACGAAGATGAGGACTCCACGAAAGCTTATGTAGAATTCACCTTCCGCGGGGATAAAGAAGATGGAAACCGGGTAAAGAGCGATTCCAAATTTTATTACAGCATCGGACTTCCCTTCGTTGATCTTTCTTTAGAGGAAGGAACAAAGATCGAAAGCGGCGTATCCAACGATATGGAGATTTGGATGAACGAACCCACCTGGGTAGATGCGAACCTGGAAGAACGGATCGAAGCCCAGGAGGAGAAAGAAGCCGAAGAAGAATATGAGGCCCTGGAAGAGGCGGAGGAAGAAGACGAGGTTATTGCTTCCGGCTCCAATGCCGAGAAGAATAAAGATCAGTCTTTAACCGAAGGAAAGGGCGCTGGTCAGGAAACCGCTTCTCCATCAGACGCAGACCGGGAAGAAATTTCCCAGGAGCAGAAGGACCAGGAGAAGATCAATCAGTATACTCAGGAAGCCATGAAGATCTCCGAGTCTAAGGTTTCTTACGAGATTGAGATTTACGGTGCGGAGTTCGAACGCTTCAGCCCCAGAAAAGCCGAAGAGGCAGAAGGGCTTGGCTGGATCAGCTGCGTATACGAGGTGGCCAATCACACAGAGCCTGGATTGTACTACGGAAAAGTAAGAGCCAACGGACGCTGGAACAATGAGAAGTTCACCAGCGAGCAGGGATTCTTCTTTGAAGTAACAGGAGAAGGAAAGACCGGACAGGAGTACACCGCGGACTTAAACAACATGACGGTGCACGCCTACGCGGAAGAAGGTGTTCTTCCAGAGAACGTACAGCTTAAGGTAACGGAGCTTTCCGAAACCAACGCGGAGACGGCAGAGCAGTTCCAGAAAGCCGTAGACGCCCTGAATCAGGAAGGCGCCGCCTACGACGGCATGATGGCCGTGGACATTACCTTCGTTGACGAAAACGGCGAAGAGATCGAGCCGGAAGGCGAAGTTCAGGTATCCATCGAAATGAAAGAAGGAGCCCTTCCCGAAGGCGTAGACTTATCCACCGTGGAAGTTCATCACCTGAAAGAAGTAGATGAAGAAACCGTAGAAGTAGAAGCCGTAGCCGATGGAGCAGACAAGACCGACGGCACCGTAAGAAGCGCCGAAGAGATCGTAACCGAGCTGGAAGAAGCCGAAGCCTCCCAAGAAGAGATCCAGGCGGCAGTCAGCGAGGACGCGGCAGCGGTGGCGGAGTTCAGTGTGGCGAGTTTCTCAATTTTTACAGTTACATGGAGCGGCAACTATGGTGGAGCAAATCATTCTGTAAAGGTTCGGTATGTTGATACAAACGGAAAGGAAATTTATGCAGCAAATGCACCAGAAGTTCCTTCATTATCAAATAATAAATGGCTTGGTCTAACGCAATTTGCAGTTAACATTGAGGGATTTACTTTTCAGAATATTCAACTTGGTGGATATAATTCTGGGCTTTCTGCAAATTGGATAATGTATAGACAATCCAAATATGGTAGTGGATGGAGATATCATACCGATCAAAATCAGCCTTCAAATACAGATAATGGGGAATCATGGGGCAGTGCTGGAGAGACGCCGAACATTTATATAGTGTATGAATTAGATTCAAAGGAACCCTTAGAAGCTGTATCTACAGTAGATAGTGAGGCTCTGGGGGTACATATGTATATGTTCGATTATCCCAAGCAACAATTCTATGGTGGTGAATATGGGACTGAGACTGGTTCAACAAAGCAGGGAATTGCATCAGATACAGTGAATGAATATGATTGGCCTGAATTTACTGGTACGTTGTTTGGCAAAGAGAGTGCATCTTCGGCTGGGGATTTATGGGTTCCTGAAGAGGGTGATTCATTTAAAGAACTTTTTGGCGGTACAGATCATGCTGATAATTTAAGCGGTAGCTTAAATTATGATGGAGAGGAAGTAAATCATCTATTTCTGCAAAGCTATTATGATGCTAATGGTCAGTTTTATTACAATAGTGCGGAAAATTTCGCTTCGCTAGAGGATGATGGCGATTTTACAGTTTATAAGCAGCTGGGAACACCCAGTGCCAGTACTGATGATAGTCATTATTTTTATCGTCGAGGGAATTTCCTTCCTTACAATGATTTAGATACAGATCAAATATGGAATTATAACTTATATGATGATACTGGGGAACCATTAACTTCGGAGGATGAGCGCGTTAATGAGCCGTTGTATGGAGTAAAGGGTTCAGTAAATTACCAATTCGGTATGTATATTTGGGCTGATTTTTACCAGCCTCAAGGCGGTCTGGTTGAAAGTAATGATGGGCAGACTTCTTCAGACATGGTTTTCGAGTTTACCGGCGATGATGATATGTGGGTATATATTGACGGAGTGCTGGTACTTGATCTTGGTGGAATTCATGATGCGCAAAGCGGAAGTATTAACTTTGCAACCGGCGAAGTCAAATGGACGGATACACAGACCGGAGCTGATCCCAATTGGGAGGATTCAACTTTAAGAGAGATCTTTGAGGATATTCAAGGGGAGGGTTCAACAAACTGGAATAATGATACTTTTGTAGATGGTTCCTATCACCGTATCCAGGTGTTTTATATGGAACGAGGCAGTGGCGCTTCCAATTTAAAGATAAGCTTTAATCTTAAAACTATCCCAGATGGACAGTTAGCTGTTCGAAAGGATGTAGAGAATTACTATGCACCGCAGCTGAAAGATATTGAGTATACGATGCGAGTGGAAGTATACGATGAAACACAAGGGAAATATGTTCCATATGCAAATAAAGAATACAAATATTTTGAACAGGAAACAACAGAAACTCCTTTGAAAACCGATGGAAATGGTCAGTTTGATCTTACTTACAATCAGACCGCAGTATTTTCTGGTATCGAAGTTGGAACTAGTGTCAGAGTTACGGAGGTAGCAACTTCAGATGCTCCGGTTGGTGCTCAAATTAAAGAGGGATATGTTATGTCTTACGTAGTCACCGACAGCAGCGGTAATGAGATTGATGAAGCTACAACGGACCAAGAGGCAATAGCATCAATGCCGGCGTATGGAAGCATTAATGTGGAAGTTACCAATACAGCAACCTTCACACGTCCGCTGAAGCTGGTAAAGAATTTCTCTGGTACGGAAGGTAATTCTGCTCCTGCAGGTTTTGAGGCAACCTATACTCTTTATGAAATAAGTGATCAAGAGAAAATTGAAATTGGAAGCGTCAAATATTCTGACATGGTTTCTGAGGATAATTCTGAACCCAGTTATATTTTCTGGTTGGACGTGGGAAAGAATTATACCATTGAAGAAACATTTAGCGATGGAGATAATAATGGTGGCACAGAAGAATTACCATGGAAGGGGGCTTCCATTGCTGATAATGAAATTAGTGATAGTGTATATGGCACTATAAATAAGGATGAAGGAATTGTTTTCCTGGATCGGTCGGATCTTACCACAAATGATATCTATGGTAATTCCATTAATACGATCACCATTACCAATGACTATGGAAAAGCTACAAAAGGTGTATTAACAATCATTAAGAACATATATGGACTTGATGAGGATGAGATTCGAGAATGGGTTGAAAATGAAGATCGGAATTCTCGACTGCGCTTTGATGTAGATTATTTCGAAAGTATAGATGAGCTTATCCAGGATGAAAAAGTCGATGACAAAGTTGACCGAAATATTGGCGATTGGACTTTCGATGTACAAGATACCTTGGATGAATATGGCTTTAATGATGGTCTTTGGAGAGGGGAGATTACGGGGTATGATTCCGATGATAGCATAAGAGAAGATGAAGTAGAAAATTATATCGATTCTTCTCTGGAGAAAATTGAGAGCGAAGAAACGCCGTATTATCAGTACAAGGTTACAATTCAGGATGTTGATTTGAATTATTGGTATCGTGTGTGGGAACTCCATACTACAGTAGAAGGCTATACGTTGACTTCAACAGTAGATGAATATTTGACGGATCAGGATGAAGAAAGTTTAGATAATGCTCTGACTGAGGAAGAGGTTATGAATGAAACCGGACAGAGAGGCGATCATGGCGGAAAAGCAACAGCGTTTTTAATGGATGCAGATCATTCAGATGTAACAGTGGAATTTACTAATATTTATAAAGCGGCAGTAGAACTCCCTGAAACTGGTGGTCCAGGATTAATAAGGTTTAAGCAGATTAGCTGGATACTTCTTCTGACAGCATTTGTTGGTGTCGATATTCAGATGATGAGCAGGAAAAAGCGGAAAAGCAATTAGGAACTTTGATGCAGAAAGTGAAATAACAATTCATGTCTAGGAGGAAAATGAGGATGAAAGTAAGAATTACGATTAGGGGGCATCCGATTAGAAAATGTGTATAACAGAGAAATGTGGAAAAAAATAAAGGGAAAGGATAAACGAGCATGAAAAAATTTAGAAAACTTTTAAGCTTAGTTTTGACAGTTATTATGGTGTTTGCAATGGCAGCACCAACGTTTGCAGATGACACATACACATTGACAATCGATAATGGTAGTACCAGTCATAGTTATATAGCGTATCAAATTTTTAAAGGTACTTTATATAATACAGCAGCAGAAGGCGCGACGCCGGTATATGGCTTGACTAATATTGAATGGGGAGATGACGTAGCAGACAGTGATGCATTATTGAGTGCATTGAAAGTCAACGAAGCATTTGCTAATTGCGTAGACGCTTCTACTGTTGCTGATGTTTTAGTTGGATTTAACGATAACTCTGATCAGATCAAAGATTTTGCAGATTTAGTTGGAGAAAGCAGCGATAATGGATTTTTATATTTAGGCACCTCAAATAAAATTTCCAGTATTCCCGAAGGCGAAGAAAAGCATCAAATTTCTGGGTTAAGCGCCGGTTACTATTTGGTAATGGATGTTTATCAGGAAAATGTTACTGTAGAATCTTATTCAGATTTTATGCTGAAGATTGTTGGTAATGTTGAGGTAACACCGAAGGAGGATGATATTCCTCAGGCAGATAAGGAAATTGGAACCCAGCCGGCAACCGAAGGAAGCGAAGTAACTTCGGGGGATTATAATATTGGTGATACGATTGATTATGTATTAACTGCAAAATTGCCAGATGCAACAACTTTTGCTGAATATGAGACATATTATTTGAAATTTAAAGATGAATTAAGTGATGGCCTTGAATATGTTGAAGGCTCCCTTCATGTATATTTAAACTCTGTTGCAGACAGTAATGAAATAACGACCAGTGCGGATGAAATCGTATATCCAAATGAAACAAGTAATATATTAACAATTGAATATGAAAACATTAAAAGTAATTCGAACATTAATGGTGGGGATACGATTATTGTAACCTATCAGGCTGAATTAACTACAGATGCTTTAGTTGGAGCTGATGGTAATGATAATACACTGACTTTAGAGTATTCTAATAACCCCAATGGCACACAGCATGGAACAACAACACCTGAGAAAGTTAAGGTGTATACTTATGAGTTAAGTATTTACAAGTACACTGGCGAAGGAGAAGAAGCGAGACCTTTGTCTGGTGCAGAATTTGCTATTTATCGTGGTGAATGGAATGAAGTACCAGAATTAAATACCAAGGAATACGCCGTAATTGATGCTGCAGGCAAAGTTACTGGTTGGGTTAAGGCAACCGCTGAGAACGCTGTTCCGGACGGAGCTGGAAAAGTTACATCTGGAACCGATGGATATGTATCAATTGAAGGATTAGATGCAGGTACATATTGGTTGGAAGAGACGGTTGCACCTGAAGGATTTAATAAATTAGACGGTCCCAAGGAGATTGTTATTGAGGCAGTGACTAGTGAAACTGAAATTGTTTCATTAACTATTCAGGTAGATGATGGAGTTGCTGTAGATGGTGAGACTGTTATAGTAGATGAAGAAGAGGAATTTACAGGTAAGGTAACAATTGATGTACCGAATAAAGCTGGTACTCTTCTTCCCTCCACCGGCGGCATCGGTACAACCATCTTCTACGCAGCTGGCATCATCTTAATGGCAGGCGCAGTATTCTTTGTAGTAAGAAGAAAGAGAGCATAATCAAGCAAAACATTAGCAACACAAATATTTACCATTTACTGTAACAAAAATTATCAAACAGAAAGGAACGAAAGGCCCTCATGAGACGAAAACTGGCGAACATTATCATCGGATTAATCTTCCTTGCGGGCCTTGGTATCCTTCTGTATCCGTCTATCAGCGATTATGTGAATGAACGGAACTCCTCCAGGGCGATAGCCGCTTATAACCAGTTGGCGGAAGAACTTCCCCCGGAGGATTATACCCAGGAGCTGGAGGATGCGGCGGCGTACAACGCTTATCTTACTCAGTTTAACAGCTTAAGTGCAGCGGCCACGGCGGAGACGGAACGGGAGGACAGCCCTTACGAATCCCTGCTGAACGTAGGCGGGGACGGCATCATGGCGGTAATCCGTATTCCCTCCATTGATGTGAA
>DVFL01000022.1 GCA_018713255.1 Candidatus Cottocaccamicrobium excrementipullorum
GGATTGTTCCTTTCTGGAAGATCTTCTTCCATGGTCAGAAAAACTTCCGGCGGAAATCCGTAAAGCCTAAATATTGGTGGCTGCCAAGCAGCCGCCTAAAAATGTCAAGGTACTCGCTATTTGGCGTTTACTATGTATCTTTAGAAAGACAAAAAAAAATTCAGCGTTATTATAAACGAACAGATCAACTATTGTCCATGTATGCAGAACTAATTGTTAGGATGGGAATTAATAAGCAGTATCACGTAGATTTGCGCAATCAGGAATTTAAAGTAGAGGATAATGGTAAACCATACCTCGTTGATTTTCCAAGCATTTATTTTAACCTTTCACACTCAAAACGATGTGTATTGTGTGCGATATCTGAACAATGTTTGGGAGTGGATGTGGAGAAAATAGAAAATGCTCCATTTGAGATTATGGACAAATTTTTTCATGAAGATGAAATTGCTTATATAAATGGAACTAAAACAAAATGGTCTGAACACAGATTTTTTGAAATATGGACAAAAAAAGAAGCTTATGTAAAATATGACGGGAAGGGGCTGCGAATTGATTTGGCTCAAGTGAATACGGTAAAATCTAAGTTATATGGTTGCTATGTAACATTACACATAGATGATAACTATATTTGTTCAATATATACTGAGGAAGCAATAACACCAATTATTGTAAATTTAACA
Source organism: Candidatus Cottocaccamicrobium excrementipullorum (assembly GCA_018713255.1). Taxonomy (GTDB): domain Bacteria; phylum Bacillota; class Clostridia; order Lachnospirales; family Lachnospiraceae; genus Caccovicinus; species Caccovicinus excrementipullorum. The sequence goes on from DVFL01000022.1 coordinate 684, forward strand.
GAACAAAATATATATGATTTTTATAGTGTATTAAACTATTGATTTATTATTTACAATTTTCATTATGCGTGATATGAGCTTCGATTATCAACCTAAAGCGTTGGATATTCTTGGGCGATGAAATCACACAAGAATATCCAACGTTCCACAGTTCCCCATAGTTTAACTAGAGATAGCTGCCTTTATTATATGAGAAGCTCAGGACAAAATATTTGGCCATGTGTTAAAATTGCCTGATTTTGAGAAAATCGGCAATTCTGAAATTGACCGGAGCCTTTGGGATGATGGATAATGGGAGGATATTTTTCACATATCCTTTAGGTAGAGGGAGAGTTTCTTCTGGGATCCACTTTCCCTGAGTTTCGAAGATATCAAATTATTTAAATGTGATTGTAAAAAAATCTTTTTGAATCTTTTTGCCATTGATCCAAAACTGTATTTTATACTTACCTTCTTTTAATTGAGAGAAGGTTTCTTGACGCACATAAAAATCTTGTGTAATTAAACTTAAAGCACTAATTTGTTTAATTGCTCTCCAGTTGAGAATGGTATTACCTTGAGCATCATATATACATCCTGCAATTTTGATGGTTTGAATTGTGGAGGTGTTATTGCGAATGACCATTTCAACACCAAAATTGTGGTTCATAGCTTTATAGAAATGATTAGTGAAGACTTTTCCCCGTGCTCCAGTAGAATATAGACTTATTTTGCATAACTCCAGAGACGGACGTTTAGGATGAGATGATGCATTCAAAGGTATTTGCATGAAACATTCTCCTTTCATATCAAATTGCTATTTATAGACAACTGTAAAAAAGGTCCTTTGAACTCTTGTATTGTTAATCCAAAATTGTGACTTGTATTTTCCGCTTTTCATTTTTGAGAAAGCATCTGCATCGACAAAAATATGTTGCATCAAAGTGGAATTTGGATTAATGTGGGGTGTGAAATTTTTTTTGAACACAATATTGCCTTTTTCATCGTAAATGCAATGACCCAAATGAATAGTCTGGGCTTGGCTAGAAGTATTCTTTAAAATAACTTCAATACCAAAGTTATGGTTAATTGATTTGTAAAATTTATCTGTATATACCTTTCCTTTAGAACCCGTAGAGTAAAGGCGTATGCATTGCAAACTTACACAAACAGGAGATGTTACATTAGTCTTTGGGCCTCGAGGAGATTGTGAAGGTTTCTTGGCTTCTGCAAGCTTTCTACGATCATTGTGATTGTGGGTAGTATTTTTCTGATTGTTATTACCGCTAATATAATTTTTCACAACAACGGAGTTGCCATCCTTATCTTTTTTTGAATCAACAAGAGTTGATAAGAAGTCCCAAAATCCAGCCACAATATTCCCCACCTTCCTCATTTATTTATGTTATTATATCATAGAGAAGTAGGGATGTCTATTAGTTAGAACTTCGCTCAGAGTAAAAAATTTGACTTCTTGCTTTAGGTATGTAGAATTTTGCTTTTTTTCGACTTTTTTCTGTAGCGGTATAGATATTCCGCAGTAAATCCTGCAGACTACTCCAGAGCTTTATGATCCGTTATCTGGATGATTATACCGGATCACTTTGAGCCACGGAACCGGATTTTGAGGGTTCTTCCGCATATTTTAGTAAATCGCAAAAAATAATTTTGAAAATGCTGATATATACTGGATTTTTCAAGTTGGAATAAATTGAAATACTATCATTTGCGGAAGAACCTTGACTTCGTCGGACAGATGGTTCTGCCACGCCATTATAATCGGTCTGGGCTTTGAGACTTCTTTTACCCTGGCATTACATATATTGGGAATTACTTAAGTAATTCTAATAGATCTTTGATAGTAGCTAAGGAGGAGTATTCTTTTTCGTACTATTATCTTAATATTTGAGTGCTATCAAGAAGATTTATTTCTTCCTTCTCTAATTATAAAACATATGCTGCAGAATCTTCCTGCGGAAAAGTTCAAATTATAATTTCCATAGCGTTTGTAACAAACGCGCAGCCCATATCTTGCAGATAAGGATCTTCTAGGGGATTGGGGAAGTTCCTCAACGAGAAAAATACCAATACAGTGGTCTGAACTGCATTGGTATTTTTGCATTTGTATATACAAATGCCCTGCTCGCCAATTTGTGCTTTCATCTACCCCAATTTTTGCTATAATAGGTTTAATAACTGTGCAAGAGGGTGAAATTATGGAAGCTGACAACCAACTAAGGGTTTTATACCTTTACCAACTACTGCTTCGCCACACTGATGCAGAACATCCGATCTCCACAAAAGAACTGATTGACATGATGGAAAACTGCTATCAGATTAAGCTGCATCGGACTACTATTCCCAAATACATAGATATTCTGAACGCTGCCGGTCTGGAAGTGATAGAGATTCGCTCTCGTGAAAAAAGATATTATCTTAATGATCGACTTTTTGAACTGCCAGAAGTCAAGTTATTAATCGATGCAGTGCAGTCTTCAAAATTTATTTCTGCAAATAAGAGTCAGGAATTGATTTCCAAGCTAATGACACTGACAAGCGAAGCTAATGCAGCAAAGCTTCAGCATAATCTATACATAACTGGTCGTGTGAAATCCGATAACGAAAAAGGTTACTATATTGTTGAGGCGATCAATGGAGCAATTAATGAAGGAAAGAAAATTTCATTTCTCTATACTGACTATAATGCCAGAAAAGAAAAAGTGCTGAAAAACAATGGTCAGCCATACATCCTCAGCCCGTATGCTTTGATTTGGGACGGAGACTTCTACTATGTTATCGGATTAAATCATGCCCGCAACCAAGTTAATACCTTCCGAGTAGATCGAATCAGCAGACCACCGGATATTCTGAATGAAGCTGCCAGCCCAGTACCGGAAAGCTTGAATCTTGCAGATTATTCCCGCGAAATATTCCGAATGTATGATACTGAAAAATCCGTTGAAGTTTCTCTTTTCTGCGAAAAGAGTCTGATGAAACACCTGATTGATCGTTTTGGTTGGGACGTAAAAACAGAAATCATCGATCAGAATCATTTCCGGGCCAAGGTGCTGGTCTGTACCAGTCCCACTTTTTATCGATGGGTTTTTGGATGGACGGGTCGAATGAAAATTGAAGGCCCGTCATTCGTTCTGGAAGAATATCGCCGAATGGCAAGGGCTGCCATAGAGTGAATCGATTATCTAAATCTTGCGATAGGGAAAGTCATCTGTACGTGCCGTGAACGCCTTGCAAATTTAAAAAATCTTATCATTTCTCCTTGGAGATGTCGTCAAATGGTGACATCTCATTTTTTGAGCCAAAATATCCCTTGCAAAAAGAACTTATGTTCGATATAATATACTTATCTGAGACGAACTGTTTTATTTAGAATGTGAGGAATGACCATGAGAAGCAAGAATCCGAAAGTGATGGTTGCCATCTGTAATTTTGTTGATCGATATTACCGTGAAAAGCACGTATCCCCATCTGTTAATGAAATCGCCATGGGCATAGGTGTTTCTAAAGCGACTTCCTATCGCTACCTTGTCGCTATGAATGAATCCGGCATGCTGTCTTACGACGGCAAGAACATTGTTACAAAGCAGACCAGCAAATGTAATTCCGGATACTTCTCCGCACCGCTGATCGGCAGTATCCGATGCGGTAATCCAGAACAGGAAGAAGAAAACGTAGAAGAATACGTAAGTCTTCCCAAATCCATTTTTGGCGAAGGCAGTTTCTATATTCTCCGCGCAAAAGGCGATTCCATGGTAGATGCGGGCATCCGGGATGAAGATCTGATCGTTATCAGAATACAGGAAACAGCGGCGGTCGGCGATATTGTCGTTGCCCTGGATGAGAACAATGAGAATACCCTGAAAATCTATGGCGGAACTGATGCAGATACCAAGGAAGTTATCCTGCGTTATGCTAATAACGAAAAATATCCCGATATGGAAATCAGGGTAAATCGTCTCGTTGTACAGGGCGTGGCCAAACATGTCATTAAGGCTCTGTGATAATGGCCTTTTAGAAAAATGCAGGAAAGGATGTGTTCTGACAATGAAAACTTACGATGTGCAATGCCCGATCTGTGGGGCACTGAATCAAAATCTTTACCTGGAAGAAACTGGCGGATGGATGGAATGTGAAAAATGCGGACGGATCATTTATACTGCTTTTTCAGTAGATTTACCCCAGACCTCTGTCTTGCACGCGAGGTGTACTAGCGAATACCTTGCAGCTTTTCATTGATTTTGTCACGGATGGAGGGATGGAAGATGAATGTTATAAATGAAACATGGCGGCCATTCTCATGGCATTGTCCCAACTGCGGCAAGGCGTCTGTTGGTTATCAAGACGCAGCCGGTACGATCAAAGTCGAGTGCGCGAAATGCCATGCGGTAATGATCAGACGAGTTATGGGGCGCCGTCATGACCGAATTGATATTTACGCTCCTGCAGGAGAAGTAAATGAAACCGGTTGGAGCGTTGGTCTTTAGTAAAAATTGAATATCTAGATATAACGACGGAAAGGTTGAGATGAAACAGGCTGCGTAAATCCTTTTCCAGGTCCATATCTTAAATCACCAGAGGTTTAACCAGATATTACATGAGAGGCCGCTGGCAGAGATGGAATCCGATTCAGGATTCCATCTCTGCTGGCGGCTTTTTGTATTGGAGAACGATGTATTATGATCCGATAGAATGTGGAATGCGTATTTCCCGGCTGCGTATGGAACTGGGACTTACCCAGGCACAAGCGGCGGAAAAATTAAACATCAGCGTCCAGCATTATCGCTCTGTAGAGGTTGGCCGCCGTGGAGCCTCAATTGATCTGCTGGTAGATATTTCAATACTCTACCATACATCTTTAGATTACCTGATACTGGGAAAGCATTCAGAAATGCGTCTTGGCAGAATCAAGAAAGAACTTCGAAGCATTATTGAGGGACTGGAAACCCTGGAAAATGCTCTCTGAAGCAAGGCCGGCAAACCGTGTCTACGAGACATAGCAAAGCGCGTCTACGAGGGACTCTGGCAATTCGTAAAATTCCACTACAATTTAATCACAGCCAACAAACACCGGCTGCAAATTTTGAAAACTGAATACTCATTCATCAGGTACATTACCGTATGTCAGAGCCGGACAGGCAGTACGCCATGACCCGCTTATGCAGGTGAGCGAACACTACTAGCCTAAAAATACCGGATTGCAACCGGCAAGGCCATGACGGCATACAGGGATAATGATACTTCTGTAATTCGCAGCCCGGCCATAAAGAAGGCGGGGAGGTTCGATGCCTATGGAGCAGCCCAGCAAGCCGCCGCCTGATGATTTCCCTTCTCAGGGCGTCGAGGACAAATATGAGAAATAATTGTTTAAAAATCATCAGGAGTCAGAGCAGCGGAGAACAGCTCTCCCTCTCTGGCTTCTTTAACATATTGCCAAAGAAAGGAGCACATAAAATGGATCGAGACTTTAAGCAATATCATCGCGGAGATATTTACTTCGCTAACTTAAACCCTTCTTACGGTTGTGAACATGGAGGCATTCGTCCTGTGTTAATTCTGCAGAATGACATAGGTAACTTCTATTCACCTACATTAATCGTTACACCGGCTACAAAGCAAACAGATAAAAAGCCTTCGCTTCCAACTCACGTTGTTCTAAACAAGATCCCCGGCATGAAATATGATGGTGATTCTCTATTTATGTTGGAGCAGATGCGGGTAATTGATAAGCATCGCCTGCGTGGTTATGCCGGTCGGCTCACCAGAGCACAAATGGAGCAGATCGATAAAGCAGTATTTGCCAGCCTGGGGCTTACCAGGGGTAACGCATGAGGTGGAGCGCCCGGCAAAGGCCGGACAGGGTTTCCCTGCTTTGTCTCTGCCCTGCCTGCCGGGAGAACTTTGAACGTACAGGGAGTTATCACATCAGACGAGCCGATCAGCGACAGTCGGTGAAAGAAGCCTGCACCTATTGCCAGATCCGGATGGGCTATGACTACTATGTAATGCCGGCATCAGAACGGGGGTGACGGAATATGAAGGAATCCTTGCAGATTGATCCGGAATTCCAGTCCAAAATCCCACCACTAACTGAGGAAGAATATCATCTGCTTGAGGAAAATATTCTCCATGACGGAGTGGTATTGAATCCGTTAATCGTCTGGAACGGCTACATTATAGATGGCCATAACCGGTTTCGAATTATTCAGGATCATCCAGAAATCAAGTACACAATATTTGAAAAAGAATTTACTGACCGATATGCTGCCATCGCCTGGATATGCTGCAATCAACTGGGGCGTCGAAATCTGACACCACAGCAAAAGAAATATTTGATTGGACAACGGTATGAGGCGGAGAAACTGACCACAAACTTTAATGGAAATCGGTTTACTTTAGTAGATGAAAGTAGGTGTTCCCAAAATGGGAACACCTACAAAGCAGAGAGAACTTGCGAACGGATCGCTCGTGAAAATAATATCAGCAAAAATACTGTGCTTCGTGCAGAAAGCTTTGCAAAAGGGGTGGATGCCGCCGATGAAGTAGAACCTGGCATTAAAAAAGAGATTCTTTCAGGTATACTCAGGCCGAAAGATATTACCGTAGCCGCTATTGCCAAGGCATCGCCAAAGGAACGGCCTGCATTAGTGGAGCAGCTGCGTCAGTCAAAGCCCATGCGAAACAAAGAACCGAAATCAACGGAAGAACAATCATCAGTTAAGACTGAACTTGAAGTAACGGAAGAGTCAGAAGTTCAAGCTGAGCCAGTATCTAAACTCCCGGATTTTCAAACTCGTCCTATGACGGAAATTCAAAAAATCCTTGCGATTTCCTCCGGAATGGAGTCTGCGGAGGAATTAGCCGACGAAAGTACCATGTTCTATGAACTGGAAGATGCGATTACTACCATGATACGCCGCTGTCGGCGCTGCTTTGAAAGCTATCCGGGATTGTTAAATAAAAAGTCGTACCGACGCAGGGTACTGAAGATTTTTAAAGAAGCCACTCAATTTATACAGAAAATTGAACAGGAGGAACCAACATGAAGAACTTAATAACCTGCCCTTTTGATGAAATGATGATTTACAGCAAGAATCTGGAAGTTCCTCGCAACGCTTATCAGCGGGAATTGAATCCCAACCGTGTCCGTAAAATTGCCGCTGAGTTTGACGAGCATATTGCCAATGACCCTAAAGTCAGCTTCCGTGATGGTCACTACTATGTCTTTGACGGTCAGCATACTATTGCAGCTCGGAAGCTGCGTAATGGTGGTAAAGATTTGCCGATTCGCTGTAAAGTCTTTTATGGCCTCTCTGAGCTGGATGAGGCTATTTTGTTTGCTCAGCAGACCGGCGCTTCTGCCCAGCTTACTGCTGGTGCAAAGCTTCGGGCACTGGTTTACGGTGATGATCCCGACGCGGTGGCATTTCTAAAAGCCACAGAAGATGTAGGCTTACGACTGGACTACAACCAGGACAGAGGTAAATACCGGATCGGTTGTGTAGGTACGGCCTACTCTATTTATAAAAAGGTAGGTGAGAAAATCTATAAGGAAGGAATGCAGCATATTGTTAACGCCTGGGATGGTACTCCTGATTCCCTTCGCTATGAAATTTTGCAGGGAGTGGTCTTCTTTGTGGATCTCTATCACGATGAATATAACTCTAAGCGTCTGGTGGAGCAGCTGCGCCGGTATGACCCATTAACCATCTACCGGGAAGGACGCTCTCTCGGTATAAACATGGCCGGTTACAAAAAGTATATGTACCAGGTCTACCGAATGTACAATGGAAGCAGCCGACGCTATCAGCTGCCCTTGAAATTTTGATGCTTGTATTTTGCAAGGTTAAAAATGCAAACTGTGTTGCTGAATGTCTGTTATTGTTTCGCTGGAATTTTTTCCGTTAATTAGCATAATCAATCCAGTTTCTGGAAAGAATAAAAAATGCGAGGTGATACAGGATATGCAAAATTGTAAACAAGAACCTTTAGTGGATATTCGAGATGTTCTGGCGGCTGTTGAAGCAGAGCATTGCAAATCACCAGAAGATAAGATTGTTTCATTCATGCAGAAGATCAAGAATCCATACGAATATAAAGTAGGATCAGTCACTGTCAAGACTTCTTTTGCAGGAAATATTACAATGGACGATTGCTTTGCCAATTTCTTGGCAACCATGTAATATTTAGAAATTAGCGGAAGACACTGGCGTTTTGCTGGATTTTGTGATAATATATGAGTGGACAAAATCAGCAAAACTCCGGTTCTTCTTGGCTTTACAGCCGAGCATAGAAGAGGAGTGGCAAATTATGAATAAAAACAGAATGTATCGAGCCGCTATCTATGTTAGGTTATCTAAGGAAGATGGCGACTCTTTTTCTTTTGGTAAAAATGAAAGCGATAGTATTCGAAATCAAAAATTACTGATTAAAAATCACCTTTCTAACCTGCCGGATATTAAAATAGCTGAGACATATGAAGATGATGGATATACAGGTACAAATTTTGAACGACCTGGATTCCAGAAACTGATTCAAGCGGTTAAGGAGAAAAGAATAGATTGTGTTGCGGTAAAAGACTTTTCCCGATTAGGCAGAGATTACCTAGAGGCAGGAAAATATATCGAAAAGATTTTTCCGGCATTGGGGGTTCGTTTCATTTCAATTAATGACGACTATGATAGTCTTAGACCCAAAGGACAAGCCGATAGTCTGGTGATCCCTTTTAAAAATCTTTTGAATGAGCAGTATAGCAGAGATACTTCCGGAAAGATTCGTTCAGCCTTGTCTGTAAAAAGGCAACAGGGTTTGTTCGTGGCGAGTTTCTCTGCGTTTGGATACAAGCGTGATCCTCAAAACAAAAATCATCTTGTAATTGATGAATATGCGGCAGGCATTGTACGGGATATTTTTAAACTGAAATTGGAAGGATTAAGCTATTTGGCAATTGCAAAATGGCTGACCGAGAGAAAGATACCTACCCCGGCAGACTACAAGAGAGAATGTGGTTCGAAATATCATAGTGGATTTAAGGTCGATGTATATTCCAAATGGTCCGCGGTTGCTGTGAAGCGTATTCTAACAAATGAGGTTTATTGCGGTCATATGGTTCAAGGTAAACGTCGGAAAATAAGCTATAAAGTACAAGCACAGGAATATCTGGATCAGGATCAATGGGAGCGGATTGAAAATACCCATGAGGCGATTATATCTCCGGTTACTTTTCATGAAGTGCAGAGACTACTGAATGAAGATACACGGATTGGCGCAGAAGATACGATCTATCCTCTTGCCGGAAAAGTTTATTGTGCTGATTGTGGGGCGGCGATGGTGCGGAAAACGGTCCCGTCCAATGGAAGAAAATATATATATTATGTTTGTGGCAACAATAAACAGAATAGTAAGTGGTGTTCCTCCCATTCAATTCGTGCTGAAAAACTTGAAGATGCAGTTTTAGCTTCCCTTCAGGCGCAACTTACAATTGTGCTAAATATGGATAAGGCGATGGAGGAAATTGAGCGCCTTACTTGGGAGCAGCGGGAAACGAAAAAACTAAATAGTCAATTAGAAGCTTTGGAAATTACAATTCAGCAAAATCAAAGGCTTCGTTTGTCTGTGTATGAAGATCTGAAAATTGGGCTTATTGATAAGGCAGAGTATGAGTATTTGCGGCAAGGATTTACTGAACGAATAAAAGATGCGAAAATGGCTCAGCAAAAATTAAGAGGGGAGAAAAATGCACTTCTTGCGGGCTTGAATGATCAGCAGAAATTTCTTGCCAGTTTTCGTAGATATGCTAATATTCAGATTTTAGAGAGAAATTTAGTGAATGTTTTGATAGAACGGATTAAAGTTTATAGCAACCATCATATTGAAGTGGAATTTCGCTATAAAGATCGATTTGAATCTGTATCTGAATTTTTAGATATGCACGGAAAGGATCAAGTTACTGTTTTTGAAAGGGAGCGGGTGTGATTCATGGCAAGAGTAAGCAGAAAAAATAATGATTATGTAAAAGCTGTCGCTACAAGGGATGATCAGGAACTTCGGATATTTAAGACTGCACTGTATGCCAGATTATCTGTGGAAGATAATGGAAAAAACGGTGATTCCCTGGAAGCACAGATTCGATATCTTCATGCTTATATTGAAGGTAAACCGCAGTTCGATTTGAAAGGTGAATACAGTGATAACGGATTTACTGGAACTAATTACAATAGGCCAGGTTTTCAGAAAATGATCGAACAGGTGCAGGCTGGAAACATAGATTGTATTATTGTAAAAGATTTATCTCGTCTTGGACGTGATTATATTGATACTGGAAATTTTATTGAGAAGATTTGTCCAATGTTTGGTCTCCGATTAATTGCGATTAACGATAATTATGATACTGCGATTAAAAATTCTTCCATAGAAATGACTATGTCGGTAACGAACATTGCTAATGACATGTATGCGAAGGATATTTCACGTAAAATATGTTCAGCATTACAAGAAAAACTGGAAAAAGGGGATTATATAGGAAACTATGCACCATATGGTTATCTGAAGGATCCCGAAAATAAAAATCATTTAATACCTGATCCGGATTTAGTTCAAATAGTTAATCGTATATTTGAAATGAGGGCAGCAGGAATGGGAATCAGCAAGATTGCCGCAACATTAAATAATGAAGGCATTCCCTCGCCGGGACGTTATCGTTTTGAGAAAGGTATTATAACCAATAATAATAAAAAGGGTGCTGGGCTTTTGTGGAATCGTCATGTATTGACAGACTTACTGAAAAATGTTGTTTATATTGGGAACCTTGCTCAGGCAAGAAGCCGTTCGGCTCTTTATAACGGAATTCCATTTCATTTAACAGCGGAAGATGAGTGGGTAATTGTAGAAAATACACATGAAGGAATTGTTCCTAAAACGTTGTTTGAGCAAGCGCAAAAGGTCAATAACCGTAGGAGAATTGCGCAGAAGGAAAATTCTGGAAAATACAATCATCTTCCAAAGACGGTTAATCTTTATAAGAAGCGTCTGGTTTGCGCAGATTGTGGCGCTGTGATTAAATTATGCAGAACAATTAGTAGGAAAAAAAATAAAGCGTATTTTACATTTAAATGTCCTACGTTCATAGAACATAGAGAGAAGGGGTGTACAAATAAATCTATTTCTCAGGCAGAAGTAGATAAAGCAGTCCTGACAACAATACAGGCACATATTAAGCTTTTTTCGAGGAATAAGAAAGTGATTGAAAGATTGCAACTGAAAGAAAGCCATGATGGAAAAAGAAATCAACTGGAGAAAGAGATTCGGGATATAGAGAGGCGGATACAACAAAAAGAATTATTTCGAGGAGGACTCTATATGGATCTGAAAGATGGTCTCTTGAGTGAAGAGGAATATCTTTTATCAAAAGCCTCCTATACAAATGAAATCGAGGAACTTAATGTGAAATTATCACAGTTGAAAGATAATGAGAAACGGAAAACTATTTCGTTGGAACAATATTCTCATTGGATGTATCTGATCGAAAAATATAGCAATCTTCAGGAATTGAATCAAGAAGTAATAGAAGCATTTGTAAAGGTTATCTATCTGAAAGATCATAAACAGCTTGAAATCACTTTAAATTATGTAGATGAATTCAAAGCAGCCATGGAACTTTATGAAAAGCACCGCGACGAGGAGGCTGTTTAATGGAACAGTGTATCGGAATTTATTTGAGAGTTTCCTTGGAGGATTTTGATTTGAAACGGAATCTTCATAAGGATGAAAGCAATAGCATTTTCGGGCAGAGAAATTTAATTAATCGATATATTCAGGACGATAAAACATTGAATATCTTGCCAGTCAAAGAATTTGTAGATGATGGTTTTACAGGTACTAATTTTGAACGCCCATCATTTCAGAAAATGTTAGAAGAAATTAAGAACGGCAAAATATCATGTGTGATTGTGAAAGATTTGTCTCGGTTCGGGCGAAATTATCTGGAGGTAGGGGATTACCTGGAACATTTATTCCCTTTTTTAGGGGTGCGATTTGTTGCTGTTAATGATCATTATGACAGTGAGGACTATTCAGGAGAAAATGCCGGAGTCGATGTTGCATTCAAAAATATTCTTCATGACTATTACAGTAGGGATTTGTCTATGAAGGTTCGATCGGCACAGCGAAGCAGGATGCTGCAAGGTAAATATGTAAATACACCACCATATGGCTATAAACGTGATCCAGAGCACAAACACCATCTTGTACCAGATGAAAATACTGCATGGGTGGTTAAAAAAATTTTCCAAATGATTATTGAAGGATCATCTACGTCGGAAGTTGCCCTATATCTGAATAAAAATCATATTTCTACACCAATGCAGGCAAAGGCGATTAGGCGGAAAAAAGGGATGCTTTGCGAAAAGCCGTTGGTATGGACACATCACACAGTATTGAATATACTTGGAAATTATAAGTATGTAGGAGCGATGGTCAATCATACGAGAGAAAGTCAGACATTGCGGGATAAAGTTCAAAAGCGAATGCCTGAAGATGTATGGATCGTCAATGAGGGAATGCATGATGCCCTTGTTTCACATGAGGAATTTCGACAGGCTCGACAAGCGCTGCGAAAAGTAAAAAAATACAGTAAGAAAGAGGCAGACCTTACAAATTGTGTATATTATTGTGGACACTGTGGAAGAAAATTGAGGAAAACTTATGGGCTAACAACATATCTGACTTGCAGAACCTTTAAATACGTACCGGATGCAGAGTGTCAGACAATACGCTGGGCACTCCCTGATATAGAAAAAATTGTTTTAGAATCCTTCAAGGTACAGTTGCTTTTCCTTCGATCACTGAAAAAGAATATGAAGAAAGTGGAAAATAATAGAGGGAAAGAGTATATTGGAGAGATGAAAAGAATTAAAAATCAATTGGAACGATATCAGGACAAAAAGGTCAAGCTGTACACAGAATATCGTCAAGGATTTCTTTCTAGAGATGGATTTATGCTGAAAAAGCTGCAGCTTTCGCAGGAAGAAGAAACGCTGAAACAAGAAATGATTCAGATTAGAAATATTTATGAGAAGTATATAGAAGAAAAGGTTGTGGAGGATGAGCAGAGAGTTGTTGTCGATCAATACTCTGGATATATGGGGATGCCAGACGAAGAACTAATAGCTTTAATGTATCAGGGCATAGAGCGGGTGATGGTTTATAATGATAAGCGTATTGAAATTATATGGAAATTTCAGGATATATTTAAAGACTATGAGAGGAAAGCAGCGATGTGATGAAATAATACATTTAGGAAGGTAGTCATATTTGCGCCAGATAATATCAGTGAGTTGATTTACATAAGTGATAAAATCGTGAGCAGAAGATAAAGAAAAATAAATCCGCTGATCATGTTTTGACTTAGCGGATTTATTTTTTTTAGCGTATACTTGACACCAGCAGATGACCTAGGACGAATTGTGGTTCCCAAGGAGATCCGCAGGACCCTCAGGCTGCGGGAGGGAACGCCCCTGGAGATATTTACGGACCGGGAAGGAGAAATTATCCTGAAAAAATATTCCCCTATGGTAGAGCTGACTGCCTTCGCCGGTCAATATGCGGATGCCATGGCCCAGTCCACAGGTTTAATGGTCTGCATTACGGATCGTGACCAGGTGATCGCGGTGGCGGGCGGACCGAAAAAGGAGCTGATGCAGAAGAATATCAGCCGGCAGCTGGAACAGTTGATTAATGAGCGGCAGACAGTCTGCGCGGGAAAGGATGACAAGGCCTTTATTCCGTTGATTGACGAGGAACTAGAAGGCGTAACGGCTCAGGTGGTGACGGCAATTCTCTGTGAAGGCGACGCCATCGGGGCAGTAGCGGTGTTAAGCCGCGAACCTAGAGTTCGGTTCGGAGATGCAGAGATTAAACTGGTTTCCACTGCGGCGGGATTTTTAGGAAGACAGATGGAGAGCTGAGGAAGCGAAACTGAAGAAACGAAGCCGAGGAAACGAAGCCGAGGAAACAAAGCTGAGGGAGTTAAGCTGAAGGAGCCGAGTTAAGGGCGTTAAGCCAAAGGTGCTTGGGCTAAAAGAAGAAAATGCGAGAGCAAAAGCCGGAACTGTTATGCAGCAATGCAGCACAGCAGCTCCGGCTGATTTTATAATGGGCAAATGATAGGGGCCCGGCGGTTTTATCCGTTGTTGGAGGGCATCCGGGAGATGATCCGTCCCGCGAAATCTCCGAAGTTGAGGGTTTGGAGAATGATTTTCCCTGGGCCGGTGAGTTTGGTGAGGAAAAGGCCTTCGCCGCCGAAAAAGATGTTGCCCAGGCCTTTTACCATTTCAGCCTCGAATTCTACGGTGTTTTCAAAAGCTACCACATTTCCTGTATCTACATACAGAACTTCGCCTGGGGCCAAAGTTTTTTCCACTGCATCTCCATCTACTTCCAGGAATACCATGCCTGTCCCGGAAAGCTTCTGGAGGATAAATCCTTCGCCGCCGAAAAAGCCGGAGCTGAGTTTTTTCGTAAAGGTAACTTCCAGAGAGACGGTGGACTGGGCGCAGAGAAAAGCGCCTTTCTGGATGGTCATGGAATCGACATGATCCAGGCTTAGGGGAAGCACGGAGCCGGGAACTGTGGTGGAAAAGGCGATCTGACCGGGTTTTGTGGCCTTATAGGTAGCCATAAAAAAGGATTCGCCGGAGAACATACGGCCCAGACCTTTCAGAAAGCCTCCCCGGGTGCTGGTAGACATTTCGATGCCCTCCGTTTTCCAGGCCATTCCGCCGGACTGGGTGTACATGCTTTCTCCAGCTTCCATGGCGATTTCTACTGCCGGAACGGTGCTGCCTACAATGCGATATTTCATACATACCTCCTTGTACGTAAGGCGCTGCGTAAAACAGCTGCCATTAATATCCTGTTCGAAGAACAGGGGCTGCTCCTATCATACCATAGGCTGCGTTTATTTTCCATGGACGGAAAAGGGCTTTTATGCTATAATGGGTAAAATAGGCGAAAAGAAACAGCGCTGGTTCTGCCGGTCCACAGGCGTTTGTCAAAGAAACAGGTGGCGGCAGGAGCCGTGCCTTTCTTTTTTCATGCCGCCGAAAGGCGGGGCCGCTGGTGGGAGAACAGCGGCAGTAAGGGTGAGGTTCAAAGGAGAAATCAACAATGAAAAAAAAGATTCCGGTCAAAGGACGGCTGAGTGTTTATCTTCAGTGGCCTTTGATTTTGTCGGCTTTGCTGATTGTGGGAACCATGGCGGTGGGGGCTGTTCATACCACAGCAGGAGCGGTGATGAGTGTGTTCACCATTCTGTATATCCTGATTGCCATGGGGATTTATTTTTACCAGAAGAAGAATGTCTTAGCCGGACTGGTCGAATTTTCCTCCGAATATGCCTGGATCCAAAAGCAGCTTTTATGGGAGATGATGCAGCCTTATGCTATTGCGGATGACAGAGGAAGGCTTCTGTGGGTGAATGAAGCCTTTGGAAATCTTCTGGGGCTGGATCGGCACAGCCGCAAGAGTTTAGTCTCCATGTTCCCGGAAATAACCAGGGAGGTTCTGGAGAAAAAGGATGAGGTAGTTTCTATTCATACGGAGTATGGAAACCGAAATTACCGCATGGATTTAAAATGGGTGGCATTAAAAGATGCCGCTTCATTAAACCAGGTGCTTGGCCAGGATTTTTCCCAGGAGTATCTGCTTACGGTGTATCTGGCGGACGAGACGGAGATTCTCCATTACAAAAAGGAGATTGACAACCAGAAGATGGTGGCCGGCCTGATTTATCTGGATAATTACGATGAAGCGCTGGAGAGCGTGGAGGAGGTGCGCCGCTCGCTGCTGACAGCACTGGTTGATCGTAAGATCAACAAATACATTTCCGCGATGAATGGAATTGTAAAAAAACTGGAAAAAGACAAATATTTCTTTGCGGTGAAGCAGCAGTATGTGGAGCGGATTAAGGCAGATCGGTTCTCTATTCTGGAAGAGGTTAAGACCGTGAATATCGGCAACGAAATGGCGGTTACGTTAAGTATCGGCATGGGAATGAACGGAGAGACTTACAGCCAGAACTATGAGTATGCCAGAGTGTCCATTGACATGGCGTTAGGCCGGGGCGGCGATCAGGCGGTGATTAAGGACGGAGAGCGAATTCAGTATTTTGGCGGCAAGGCGCAGCAGGTGGAAAAGAGCACCAGAGTGAAAGCCAGAGTGAAAGCCCATGCCCTCCGCGAGCTGATGGAGAACAAGGATCGTCTGTTGATTATGGGCCATAAGATGGCGGATATTGATTCCTTCGGCGCTGCCATGGGAATTTACCGCATTGCTACCGCCATGAACAAAAAAGCCAATATTGTGATCAATGATGTGACCACCTCGGTTAAACCGATGATGGACCGGTTTATTGGAAATCCGGATTATCCGGAGGATTTATTCTTAAAAGGCCAGAAGGCGGCGGAGCTGGTGGACGCCAGCACCATGCTGGTAGTGGTAGATGTAAACCGGCCCAGCATTACTGATGCGCCGGGACTGCTTAAGCTGGTGAAGACTATTGTGGTGCTGGATCACCATCGCCAGAGCAGTGAAATCATTGACAATGCAGTGCTTTCTTACGTGGAGCCCTATGCTTCATCCGCCTGTGAGATGGTGGCGGAAGTGCTGCAGTACATTGCAGACGGGATTCGGATCAAGCCCGCAGAGGCAGACGCCATGTATGCGGGCATTGTGATCGATACCAATAATTTTGTTAACCAGACCGGCGTCAGAACCTTTGAGGCAGCTGCATTCCTGCGGAGAAACGGCGCTGACGTTACCCGGGTGAGGAAGCTTTTCCGGGATAATATGGCGGAATATCAGGCGAAGGCGGAGGCTGTCCGCCGGGCGGAGGTGTACCGAGGCGTATTTGCCATCAGTACTTGTCCGTCAGAGGGCTTGGCCAGCCCTACGATTGTAGGTGCTCAGGCGGCCAATGATCTTTTGGAGATCAACGGCATTAAAGCCTCTGTGGTGCTGACGGAGTACAATCACATTATCTATGTCAGCGCCCGCTCCATTGATGAAGTGAATGTTCAGGTGATGATGGAGCTGTTAGGCGGAGGCGGGCATCGGGCAGTGGCCGGAGCCCAGCTTACAGGGATGACCATGGATGAGGCCAGAGCCAAGATTAAGATTGCCATTGATGAAATGTTAGAGAAAGGGGAAGTATCGTAATGGATATTGTATTATTAGAAGATGTAAAATCCTTAGGCAAGAAGGGACAGGTGGTAAAAGTAAATGACGGCTATGCCCGAAATTTTATTCTGCCCAAGAAATTAGGGGTGGAGGCTACGCCTAAGAATTTAAATGAATTAAAGCTTCAGAAGGCCAATGCGGAGAAGGTTGCGGCACAGCAGCTGGCGGAGGCCAAGGCGTTGGCAGAAAAGCTGGCTGGTTTATCAGTAACCGTTTCCATGAAGGCGGGAGAAGGCGGAAGAGCTTTCGGTTCCGTGTCGGGAAAAGAAATCAGCAAGGCGATTTCTGAGCAGCTGAAATTAGATATTGATAAGAAGAAATTCCAGCTTCCGGAGCCTCTTAAGACGTTTGGCACTCATGAAGTGCCCATTAAGCTTCACAAGGATGTGACGGCAAAGCTGGCGGTAAAAGTAGTGGAGGCATGATTTTATGGATGAAGCGCTGTTAAAGCGGGTGCTTCCTCACAGTGTAGAGGCAGAGCAGTCGGTGATCGGTTCCATGTTAATGGACCGGGAGGCTATTATCTCTGCCTCTGAAATTATTACGGCAGATGATTTTTACCAGCACCAGTACGGCGTTATGTTTGAAGCCATGGTAGAGCTGTTTAATGAAGGAAAACCAGTGGATCTGGTCACACTGCAGAACCGGCTGAAGGAAAAGGATGTTCCGCCGGAGGTAAGCAGCCTGGAGTTTGTCCGGGATATTATTACCACCGTTCCTACTTCGGCTAATGTAAAATCGTACGCCAATATTGTCCGGGAGAAGGCGGTGCTCCGCCGCCTGATCCGGGTGAATGAGGAGATTGCCAACACCTGCTATGCGGGAAAGGAGAAGCTGGAGGATATTCTGGCGCATACGGAGAAATCCATCTTCGATCTGCTTCAAAGCAGAAATTCAGGAGAATTTGTGCCTATCCGCCAGGTGGCCTTAAATGTTCTGGAAAAGATTGAGGCCGCATCGAAATCCGGGGGAAATGTTACCGGAATTCCCACCGGCTTTATTGATCTGGACTATAAGACATCAGGGATGCAGCCGTCCGATCTTATTCTTCTGGCAGCCAGACCTTCCATGGGAAAGACGGCTTTTGTGCTGAATCTGGTGGATTATGTGGCAGTGCGCAAGGGACTTCCTTGTATGGTTTTCAGTCTGGAGATGTCCAAGGAGCAGCTGGTGAACCGTATGCTTTCCATGGAATCTAATGTAGATTCACAGAAGCTGCGGACAGGAAATCTTACGGATGCAGACTGGGATGCCGTGGTAGAAGGCATTGGCATTATTGGCAATTCCAAACTGATTATTGATGATACTCCTGGTATTTCCATCACTGAACTGCGGAGTAAATGCCGGAAAATGAAGCTGGAGTATGGGCTGCAGATGATTATTATTGACTATCTGCAGCTGATGACTGGTTCTGGGCGGACCAGCGATAACCGGCAGCAGGAAATTTCCGAAATTTCCCGTTCTTTAAAGGCTTTAGCCAGGGAGATGAATGCTCCGGTTATTGCCCTTTCCCAGTTAAGCCGGGCCTGCGAGACCAGACAGGATCACCGCCCCATGCTTTCAGACCTTCGTGAATCAGGGGCCATCGAGCAGGATGCGGATGTGGTAATGTTTCTATATCGGGATGATTACTACAATAAAGATACAGATAAGCCGAATGTGGCAGAGGTGATTATCGCAAAACAGAGAAACGGCCCCATCGGCACGGTAGAGCTCCTTTGGCGGCCGGAATTTACCAAGTTTGTCAATATGGCAAGGACGTAAGGGAAATTATCTGGATTAAAAGCGGACAAGGCCCCAGCGGCAGTTTAAGTTAAGGAAGAGAAGAAAATCCTGTCCTGAAGGAGAGCAGTACCTTCAGGGCAGGATTTTTTTGCCTGGAAGGCCTGGCGGGAACGTGGACAGGAAAGGACAACTGTGCTATGATGGCTATGATTACAACGAGAAGGTGAAAGGGCCGGCCAGAGCGGCGCAGCGCTGGCCTGACCATGCCTGATAATAAGAGAAAGAAAGTGCTGAAGAATGGAAACGAAACGAGTGATCATTAGGGATGCGGCTCATCCTAAGGAAGAGGAGCTTCGGGAAGCTGCACAGATTTTACAGCAGGGAGGCCTGGTGGCCTTTCCAACGGAAACAGTCTATGGATTAGGGGGAAACGCCTTGGATGAAACTGCCGCCAAGCGGATTTATGCTGCCAAGGGAAGACCGTCGGACAATCCTTTGATTGCCCATATTTCTTCAATGGAGGAACTTCTGCCGTTAGTCAGCAGGATTCCTGAGGCAGGCCGGCGGCTGGCAGAACGGTTTTGGCCGGGTCCTTTGACCATGATTTTTCCCAAGAGTGAACAGGTGCCTTTCAGTACTACAGGAGGACTGGACACGGTGGCGGTGCGGATGCCCAGCGATCCGGTGGCGATGAAGCTGATTCGCATGGCTGGAGTGCCGGTTGCTGCGCCCAGCGCAAATACTTCAGGGCGGCCCAGCCCCACCACTGCAGATCATGTGTGGGAGGATTTAAACGGAAAGATTGAGATGATCGTGGACGGCGGAGCGGTGGGAATCGGCGTGGAGTCCACTATTGTTGATGTGACAGGACCTGTTCCGGTGATTTTAAGACCGGGCTTTATTACATTGGAAATGCTTCAGGAAATGTTTGATCAGGTGAAGATTGATCCGGCGATTTTAGGACCAATGGCGGATGGAGTGCGCCCGAAGGCGCCGGGAATGAAATACAAGCATTACGCTCCCTTAGGGCAGCTTACTTTGGTGGAACTGAAAGAGGAAACAAAAAAAGCTCTTCATACGCCGGGAAGTTCTCAATGGCAGGAAGTAGAGGAAGCAGCCCAAAAGCGTGGAATCAGCCTTGAACATGCAGATCTGGAAAGCATTTATATGGCTCTTCAGACAGATAAACTGGCGGCAGAGAAGGAGAAGCAGGGGGCAAAAACAGGAGTAATTTGTACAGAGGAAACCGAAAAGTTCTATGAGACCAAACTGAAAGGCCGGATTGGGCAGAGGGCCCAGGCCGATACGGTTGCCCACAATCTGTATCGGGTGCTGAGAGATTTTGATGATCTTCAGGTGGAGTACATTTATTCAGAGAGCTTTGCTGGAGACCATCTTGGGCAGGCCATTATGAACCGGTTAAATAAGGCGGCGGGATATCATATTATTTATGTTTAGGCGAAGAAAGGAGAAGGAGCGGATGACGCACAAGAGAGAGGATTATATTACTTGGGATGAGTATTTTATGGGGGTGGCCTATCTTTCTGGAAAACGATCCAAGGATCCCAGCACACAGGTAGGGGCCTGCATTGTCAGCCAGGACAACAAGATTTTATCCATGGGATACAATGGTTTTCCTAAGGGGTGTTCAGACGATGAATTTCCCTGGGGAAAAGAACATGAGCAGGATGACCCTTATAATTCCAAGTATTTTTATTCCACCCACAGCGAACTGAACGCGATTTTAAATTACCGGGGAGGGAGCCTGGAAGGAAGTAAACTTTATGTAACGTTGTTCCCCTGCAATGAGTGCGCCAAGGCCATTATCCAGGCGGGAATTAAAACGGTGATCTATGCTTGTGATAAATATGGAGATACCCCGGCAGTGCGGGCGTCCAAACGGATGTTGAATGCCGCCGGCGTTCGGTATTACCAGTATGAACCCTCTGGGCGGATCATTGAAATTCATGTATAAAGCCCTGGGAATGTGAGGAGAAATATGAAGTATCTTCTTGGAGCCATCAATGCGAAATATATTCATTCTAATCTGGGCGTTTACAGCCTGAAGGCTTATGCCAGTCAGGAATTATCCAGGGAGAAGGGGAAAAACGCTCTTCCGGAGCTTGAGATTGGAGAGTATACCATCAATCATTCTTTCCCGGAGATTCTGGCGGATATTTATCGGCGGAGGCCGGATGTGGCGGCGCTGTCCTGCTATATCTGGAATGTGGATTATGTGGAAAAGCTGATTCGGGAGATTCCCAAGGTCCTTCCCGAGACAGAGATCTGGCTGGGAGGGCCAGAGGTTTCTTATCATGGGGCAGAATTTCTTCGCCGGTTCCCTCAGGTGAGGCTGATTATGAAGGGAGAAGGAGAAGAAACCTTCTTCCGCCTGATTCGATGCAGGGAGGATAAGAGGGAAGAGGCCCTGTATGCAGAAGCCTTGGGCAAGATTCCAGGGATTGTATATCGAGATCCGGAGAATGGGGAAATCCAGGACAACGCCATGGCGCCGGAGATGGAAATGGACCGAATCCCATTTCCCTATGGAGAGAAAGAGGATTTCGCCCACCGGATTTTTTATTACGAAAGCAGCCGGGGGTGTCCTTTCGCCTGCAGTTATTGTCTGTCTTCTCTGGACCGGAAAGTGCGTTTCCGAAGTCTTGAACTAGTATTCCCGGAGCTTCAGTTCTTTCTGGATCATCAGGCAAGACAGGTGAAGTTTGTAGACAGAACCTTTAACGTAAGTCCTTCCAGGACAATAGCTATCTGGCAGTATCTTAGGGATCATGACAACGGCATTACGAATTTTCACTTTGAGATATCTGCAGATCTGTTCACTGAGGATGAGATTAAGGTGATGAAAACTCTGCGGCCTGGTTTGATTCAGCTGGAAATCGGGGTGCAGTCGGCGAATCCTCGGACACTTCAGGAGATACGCCGGAAAACTGACCTGGTTAAAGTGGAAGCCATGACGGCAGCAGTTCGGGAGGGACGGAATATTCACCAGCATCTTGATCTGATTGCCGGCCTTCCGTTTGAAGATCTGGAAAGCTTTCTGGAGTCTTTTGACCGGATTTTTGCCATGAAGCCAGATCAGCTGCAGCTGGGATTCCTTAAGGTGCTGAAAGGTTCTTACCTGGAAGAACGGCAGAAAGATTATCAACTAATTGCTGCAGATGAGCCGCCCTTTGAGGTGCTGTCCACCAAGTGGCTGAGCTACGCGGATGTGCTGGAATTAAAGCAAGTAGAAGAGATGGTGGAGATTTATTACAACAGCGGTCAGTTTACCTGGTCCATGGAAGCGCTGGTGAAGGAATTTTCTCGTCCCAGCCAGCTGTTCCAGGAGCTGGGAAGATGGTATGAGAAGAATGGACTGAACCAGATAGGCCATAGCCGGCTGGCCAGATATGAGCTGCTGTTTTCTTTTGTGCAGGAAAAGTTTCCTAAGAAAGAGGAAATGTTTCGGGACAGCCTGACTGTGGATTACTATCTTCGGGAGAATAAAGGCGTGCGGCCGGGATTTTCCCGGGATCTTAAACCTTTTCATCAGTCCTTCAGAGCGTTTTATCAGCAGGAGGAAAAGGAGAGGCGGTATCTGAACAATTATAAAGACTTTGATTCCAGGCAGATGGCGAAGATGACCCATCTGGAAGTCACCAGGGAGGGAAAGGCTTTGCTGTTTGATTATCGCAGCCGTGATCCCTTGACCAATAATGGAACATTGATTTTGGTGGAACTGTAATGGAAAAAGCGGCATCAGGGAAGGATGAAGAGAGAACATGGTTAAGACGCAGGAAAAGCCAGGGGTAAATTCTTATGTGGCAGTGGATATTGAAACCACTGGCCTTAGCCGGAAGACCGAAA
This sequence comes from Candidatus Cottocaccamicrobium excrementipullorum, assembly GCA_018713255.1. Taxonomy (GTDB): domain Bacteria; phylum Bacillota; class Clostridia; order Lachnospirales; family Lachnospiraceae; genus Caccovicinus; species Caccovicinus excrementipullorum. Next base: position 23,505 of record DVFL01000022.1, read on the forward strand.
CGATCATTGAGATCGGAGCAGTACTGGTAGCGGAAGGGCAGATCCAAAAAGAATTCAGCAGCCTGGTCAATCCGGGAAGGCCGTTGGAAGAAGAAACGATTTCACTTACTGGAATTACCAATGCGATGACGGCAGAAGCTCCAGATTTAGAACCGGTGATCAAAGCATTCTTGGAATTCAGCGGGGAGCTTCCGCTTTTAGGTCATCGGATTTTGTTTGACTATGGTTTTTTAAAACAGGCGGCGGCTAACGCAGGGGTGAAATGGGAGCGGAGCGGCATTGACACCCTGAAGCTTTGCCGTAAATTGATGCCTGCCGACACCAAGAAGAATCTTACGGATGCCTGCCGTTTTTTTGGCATTCAGCGGGAAGGGTGTCACCGGGCTTTGTGGGATGCCAGAGATGCTCATTTTCTTTATCAGGCCCTTCGCCGGAGGTTTGATCTGGGAAAAGAGAAGAGTTTTCTGCCAGAACCCTTGATTTGTCGAGTAAAACGGGATCAGCCGGCTTCCAAAAGGCAAAAAGAACGCTTGCAGGAATTACTAAAATATCATAAAATAGAAGCACCTGTGCAGCTTGACAGCCTGACCAGAAGTCAGGCATCCAGGCTGACAGATCAAATCATTGGAACTTATGGAAAAAACAGATAAAGAGGTGATCATCTATGATGAACATGCGCAACAGCAAACGCAGAAGAATCGTTTCCGCGGTAATCGTGATTATTCTGGTGGCAGCCATGGTAATTCCTACAGTGGCGGTATATCTGCGGTAATAATATAGGGGCGGAGGGAGGTGAAATGCCTGTGAACAAAACATTAACGGGAGCCGCCGCCCTGGTTGGGGTTGCTTTTTTCAGCCTTTGTACAGCAGGGACGGCGTTAGCCGGGCCTGCGCGGATCCCTGAAGGGCTGTCTGTTGAGGACCGTTCTCTTGCAGGACTTACTGCACAAGAGGCGATGAAAGAGGCTTCTGATTACGTTCAGGATTTGCTGGGACGCAGGGTAGTATTACAAACCGAGGGCACAGAAACGGTAACCACAGCAGAGGCGTTAGGGCTTTCTTGGACGAATCGTCAGCAGGTGGAAGAAGCGGTTGGCCAGTATGAGAACAGCAACCTGGTAGAGCGTTACATGCTCCAGGAGGACTGGGCCCAGGAGCCGGTGAGCATTCCCGTGGAAACCCAGGTGGAGGAAGGACAGGCCGAGGCTTTCGTGGAGGAGCACTTAGCAGGGCTGGGCCAGCCGGCAGTAGATGCTGCCATTACCCGGGAAAATGGTGAGTTTGTCATTACTCCGGAGCAGGCGGGCGTTACGGTGGATGTGGAAGGCACCATTCAGGCGCTGAATCAAGCCCTTGGGGCTAAGGACGGCCAAGGAGAAATCGATATTGCGGTTCAGGCAGAAATGACCACGCCGGAAATCACAGCGGAGAAGCTGTCGGTGATCCAGGACGTGCTGGGCACTTTTTCCACGGATTTTTCCAGCAGCGGCTCAGCTCGGGCCACCAATCTTCAGGTGGGGGCTGAAAAAATCAATGGTCATGTGCTGATGCCGGGGGAAACGTTGTCAGGTTATGAATGCCTTCACCCTTTTACGGAGGAAAATGGGTATAAAGCGGCAGCTTCCTATGAAAACGGACAGGTTGTGGATAGTATAGGAGGCGGCGTCTGCCAGCTTTCTACTACCCTTTATAATGCGGCTCTTTATGCAGAGCTGGAAATTACTCAGCGGCAGAATCATTCTATGGTGGTGGGCTATGTGGCGCCTTCACGGGACGCAGCCATTGCAGGCACTTATAAAGATCTTAAAATTACGAATCCTTATGATACCCCTATTTATGTGGAGGGCTACACCAGCGGAAGAACCCTGACCTTCACTATTTATGGTCAGGAGACTCGTCCGGAAAACCGGCAGGTTGAATTTGTTTCGGAGACTATTGCCCGAGTTGACCCGGGAGCGCCGAAAGAAGTGCTGAATTCTTCTTTAGCGCCGGGAGCCAGGCAGCAGGTTCAGTCCGCCCATGTGGGGCTTCGGTCGCGGCTGTGGAAGGTAGTTACCGTAGACGGGGTGGAACAGGAGAGAACTCTTTTATCCACGGACACTTATCAAGCATCTCCGGCGGTGGTGCAGGTAGGGCCTCCCCTTCCGGCAGCGCCTCAAACCCAGCCAGCGTCAGATCCGGCTCAAACGGCAGATCCCGCGGGGACAGAGCCAGTTCAGGGCAATCCAGGAGAAACTGCAGCGGGAGAAATAGAAATGCAGCCGCAGCAGGGCTTAAGCCCTGAGGGAACCCAGGAGTCCGGCGGAATGAATCAGCCGGAAGCTGCAGAAAGTCAGACGCAGCTGCCATCGGATCCGGCGATTCCTGAGACAGCGCCGGAAGAGAGCCAGCCTGTTCAGGAACCGGTTTTGGAGTCCCAGCAGGAACAGATCCCGGTTCCGGAAACTGAAGCGGAAGCCCAAGGAGAGCAGATCCCGCTTCAGGAAAGCCAGCCGGCGGCGATGCCGGCAGCTTGAGGCAAAGAACAAGACTGGAGAGAAAAATAGAAAAACGGCGAGGCAGGTTGAAGATGAAGGGACGGAAGGAAACAACGAACAGAATCATGAAGCCTGGCCAGGATCTGGTGGCGGCAGGAGCAGCCGGTCTGAAGGGAACGAAAGCCCTGACGGCGGGCTGCTTTGCACAGCTGTCTCCCTGGTTTTCCAGATCTTACCTGGAGAACATATTAAAGGAACCAGAGACAGATTTGCTGCAGTACAAGGATCTGTTAAAAGATCTTGGCGCTGGGGAGATGGAACTGGCTGGAGAAGGGGGAATCTTAAAGGCTATTTGGGATTTAACAGGCGCCTGCCGGGTGGGCGCAGAATTTTCGCTGCGGAGGATTCCCATCAAGCAGGAGACCATCGAGATCTGTGAGCGGCTTCAGGTAAATCCCTACCGGCTGTTTTCCTCCGGCTGCCTGGTGTTTGCGGCAGATAACGGAGGTCGCATTGCAGAAGCTCTTGAAGAAAGAGGAATTCCGGCGGCGGTGATCGGTCGGGTAATTGAGGGGATTGCGCGGAAGATTCAGGGAGAAGAAACGGGCTATCTGGAACGGCCCAGAGAAGATGAATTGGTTCGGATTCTAGGACGGTGTCCGGCCTGAGCAGATAGGAGGAGAAAGAGGAAATGAGAGAAAAAATTTTGGCGGTGATTGAGAAAAACAGCCGCATTGACCTTAAGGATCTGGCGATCCTGCTGGGGGAGAGTGAAGCAGCTATCGCCAATGAAATTGCGGAAATGGAAAAGGAACATATTATCTGCGGTTATCATACGTTGATTAACTGGGACAACACCAGCGATGAAAAGGTGGTTGCTTTAATCGAGGTAAAGGTTACGCCGCAAAGAGGAATGGGATTTGATAAGATCGCAGAGCGGATTTACCAGTACAGCGAGGTGGAATCAGTATATTTGATGTCCGGGGCTTTTGATTTTACAGTATTTATTGAGGGAAAGACCATGCGTCAGGTGGCCCAGTTTGTGGCAGAGAAGCTTTCTCCCATGGAGTCGGTGTTAAGTACTGCAACCCATTTCGTCTTGAAAAAATATAAGGACCATGGAACCATTATCTCTGATCCGGTCCAGGACGAAAGGATGCTGATTACTCCATGAGAAACCCTCTGTCAGACAAGATTGTGACGATTCCCCCTTCAGGAATCCGGAAATTTTTTGATATTGTAAGCGAGATGAAGGACGCGATCTCTCTTGGCGTGGGAGAGCCGGATTTTGATACTCCATGGCATATCCGCGAGGAGGGAATTTATTCTCTGGAGAAGGGGAGAACTTTTTACACCTCGAATGCAGGGCTTAAGGAACTGAAGATAGAAATTTGCCGGTACATAAACCGCCGTCAGGGGATTTCCTATGATCCAGATCATGAAGTGATGGTTACCGTAGGCGGAAGCGAGGCCATTGATCTTGCCTTAAGAGCAATGCTGAATCCAGGAGATCAAGTGCTGATTCCGCAGCCTAGCTATGTCTCTTACGTTCCCTGTACCATTTTGGCAGATGGCGAGCCGGTGGTGATTGAGCTGGAGGAAAAGGACCAGTTTAAGCTTACTCCACAGAAGCTGAGAGAGAAGATTACTCCGAAATCTAAAATTCTTATTCTGCCCTTCCCGAATAATCCCACAGGAGCGGTGATGACCAGAGAGGATCTGGAGGAAATTGGCAAAATTGTGGAAGAATACGATTTGTTTGTAATTTCTGATGAGATTTATTCTGAATTGACGTATGAACAGAAGCATGTGTCCATTGCCTCTCTTCCTGGAATGAAAGAGCGGACGGTGCTGATCAATGGATTTTCCAAGTCCTATGCTATGACGGGATGGCGTTTGGGTTATGCCTGTGCTCCGGCTAATATTTTAAGCCAGATGCTGAAAATCCATCAGTTTGCCATTATGTGTGCGCCCACAACCAGTCAGTATGCGGCGGTTTCTGCTTTGAGAAACGGCGATGGGGATGTGGAGATGATGCGGGAATCTTACAATCAGAGACGGCGGTATCTCATGTATGCCTTTAAGGAGATGGGATTAGACTGCTTTGAACCTTACGGAGCCTTTTATACCTTTCCCAGCATTAAGCGTTTCGGCATGAGTTCTGACGAATTTGCCACCCGGCTGTTGATGGAAGAAAAGGTGGCGGTGGTGCCGGGGACGGCCTTCGGAGAGTGCGGAGAAGGATATCTGCGGATATCTTACGCTTATTCCTTGGACAATCTGAAAGAAGCTCTGGGAAGAATTCAGCGGTTTATTCAGCGTCTTGAGGAGGGGAAGAGCGGAACATGATGAATGTAGTGTTATATGAGCCGGAGATGCCTGCCAATACAGGGAATATTGGCAGAACCTGTGTGGCAACAGGCACCAGGCTTCATCTCATTGAACCTTTGGGATTTAAGATTAATGAAAAGGCCCTGAAACGGGCGGGCCTGGATTACTGGGACAAGCTGGATGTAACCGTGTACAGCGATTTCCAGGATTTTTTGGACAAAAACCCTGGAGCTAAGATTTATATGGCTACCACAAAGGGAAAGCACGTTTACACGGAAATATCTTACCCCTCTGACTGTTATCTTATGTTTGGTCCAGAAAGCCGGGGGATTCCAGAGGAAATTCTGGTGAAGCATCCGGAAGCCTGTGTCCGCATTCCCATGTGGGGGGATATCCGCTCCCTGAACTTGTCCAATTCTGTAGCTATTGTGCTTTATGAAGCTCTTCGCCAGAATGGATTTGAACACATGACCATGGAGGGCCGCCTTCATCGGCTCCAATGGGAAGAATAGAAGAACCGTCATCGGTCATTTGAACTGCTGCGAATAAATACCCTGCCTTGTGCCTATAATAGAAAAAAAACAGGTACAGGCAGGTTTTTTTATGGGAAAATTTGAACCATTTAGACTCCGGCAGAGGCCGGAGATATATTATTTTAATACTCGAAGAGAATTTTGCGCTCAAATGCTGGCGGGAAAACTGGCTCAGCTGATCCAGCAGGAAATGGAAGGAGGAAAACGAGGGGTGGTGTTTTTGTGCATCGGCACTGACCGCTCCACAGGGGACAGCCTGGGTCCGTTGATCGGTCATAAACTGAAGGAACGGGAGGCAAAGATACGGAGACGGGAAGGACGGTTTGCGGCGTCTGTTTACGGCACCTTGGACCGGCCGGTTCACGCCATGAATCTTGAACAGTATCGGACCTTTGTGCTGAAGCACTTCCCCCGACGGGTAGTGATAGCGGTGGATGCTTCTGTGGGAGATTTGGATCATGTGGGATATGTGACGCTGGGGAAAGGCGCCTTGAAGCCAGGGTTAGGGGTCAGCAAGGACCTGTGCGAGGTGGGAGATATTTTTATTACCGGCATTGTGGGAGGACTGGGAAATTTTGATCCGGTAATGCTGCAAAGCGTCCGGCTTTCCATGGTGATGCGTATGGCGGACTGTATCTGTGAAGGAATCAGCCTTGTCGAAAACTTCTGGGATTTTTCTTCGGTGGTTTGACATTTTTTTCAGAAAGCCTGTGCTATGCTGATGCAGATATCAGGAAAGCAGGTGATGGCATGGGTGAATTGTATGAGCCCTATCCCAGACTGCCGAAAAATTTCCGGCAGATCGGGGAGCGGGATGACTTGGTGAGAGTATATGTGGAAGACTATGTGAATACGTATTTAAAGCGCTTGTTCCCTGTGGGCGGACAAGATCTGCGTGCCGGTCTTCTGCTGGGAAATACCGAAGAACATGGAGGCTTGTCCTATGTGTTTATTGATGGAGCGCTGGAGATGGAAGGGGTGACAGAAGAGGGAGAGAAGGTGGTGTTCACTGAGGAAATCTGGCAGAAAGCTTACAGCGCCGTGGAGGAATTATTCCCCAAGCGGACGGTTCAGGGATGGTTTCTCTGCGGAGCGCCGGGCTGTCAGCTGAGCCCTTTAAATTACTGGAAGCAGCATAATCAGTATTTTGCCGGAAAAAATAAACTGATGTACTTAAACAGCGGTCTCGAAGGAGAAGAGGCCATTTATATTACCTCCAGCGATGGGTTTTATAAGCTGCGGGGATACTGCATTTATTATGAGCGGAATCAGATGATGCAGGACTACATGGTGCTGCAGAAGGATAATCGAAGGGTGGAAGCCGGAGGAAGCGATCCGGTGATCCGGGATTTCAGGCGGAAGATGGAACAGAAAAAAGAGATGGTGCGGGATCAGAATAAGACCATCAGCTTCTTACGGGGAATGTGCGGCTGCCTTGCGGTGCTTACTTTAGCGGGAGGCGTAGCTGTGTTAAACAGCGCGGAAAAAATGAAGGATATGGAAGCGGTGATGGCGTCCGTGCTTCCAGATGCTCATGGAACAGATCAGGGCGGCTTGTCAGGAAAAGATGGGAGAGAAGATGGATCTGGAATTATTGTGGAAGAGGCTTCAGGAAATGTGTTTCCTACAAAGGCAGATGCCAGTTCTGACGCCTTGGCTGGGGAAGACAGTCTGGAAAATTCTCTTTCCGCAGAGGCGGCATCAGGACGGGTGACGGCCAAAGGCGGAGAGAAAGACGGGGGGGAGGAGAAATCATCTTTGGAAAGCCATGGAGAAACTGGGGCAGCTGGCCAGAGTCTGGAAACATCTTCCCGGGAGTCTTCATCTGAGACGGATCAGGAGAGCAGTCTGGAGGCAGAGAGCACCGGAAAGGAGGAGACTGACGGGGAGAAGACGGCGGAAGCGGTCAGCCGGCCCAAACGCCAGCTGGAGCCTGAACCAGGGCAGACAGTGTATACAGTTCAGCAGGGGGACACGCTCTATGGCATTTGTTTTAAGATGTACCAGAATTTAAACCGGGTGGATGAGATTTGTTCCATTAATGGTCTGGAGGATGTGAACCATTTAGAGGCGGGAACCAGGCTGATTCTTCCTTAGCCCGAAGAAGGAAAATTCCGGGTGAAAAAGATAATGCGAAGCCGGCTAAAATGTTGTATACTAAGGATAAATTCGGGGCTTTTTCGGAGAAGAAAAAGACGAAAAAACCCGGGCTTTACAGGAGGGACAAGAGGAGGAATCAGGAAGATACTCATGGATGATATGAACATAATGAACCGGGAGATGAAAAAGCAGCAGCTTCGCCGGCAGATTGTGCCAGGTCCGGCGCAGCAGCCATCTTTGGTTCCGGAAGGCGGGGAAGAGGAGGAAGAGATTAAGAAGGCGCACCGGAAGGTGATCAGGAAGAGAATCTTGATTGCAGCAGTGATCCTTTGCATTGCAGCAGCCGGCGGCGCCGGATTCTTTTACTGGAGCAGACATCATCAGTACACGGAATACGCAGTTAACTGGGAGCAGAATCTGTTATCTGGAGAAAGCCAGTCAGCAGCGGAAGGCAGCGTTGCAGGTTATGTGAGTTTCGGCAGCAATGTGATTAAGTATACCAGAGACGGCGCCTCCTACATTGATTCCAGAGGGAAAACCATCTGGGTGATTACCTATGAGATGAGGGACCCTACAGCTTCGGTAAACGGCGGTTATGCAGTGATTGGAGACAGGCAGGGCAACAGCATCTATATCTGTAATGAAGAGGGGCTTCAGGGACAGGCAACTACGCTTCTTCCGATTCTTAAGGTCAGCGTATCTGCCCAGGGAGTGGCTGGCGCTATTTTGGAGGACGCCAGCGCCAATTATATTACCTGGTTCAGGCGGGACGGAGAACCGTTGGATATTACTATTAAATCCAGGCTGGGAGGAGACGGATATCCGTTGGACTTCAGCTTTTCGCCGGATGGAAATAAGGTAATTTGTTCCTATGTTTATTTGAACAATGGCATGATGGACAGCCGGGTGGTGTTTTATGATTTTTCGGAAATCGGAAAAAATGCTTCTCCAAAACGTTTGGTGGGAGGATTTGATGAAGGTTTCGCCGGCACCCTGGTTCCCAGGGTCCGCTTCCTCACGGATATTTATTCTTTTGCCTGTTCAGATGGAGGACTTACGTTTTTTAGTTCGGAGAATCTGGCGTCACCCCAGATGCTTTCTCAGGCTGCGGTGGAGGGACAGATTGAGCACTTGTTTTACTCCAGCGATTATGTGGGAATTATTGTGGCGAACAGCGGAGGAGAGCATCCTTATCACATGGAGATTTACAGCGCCGCCGGGAAGCTTTTGCTGAACAAGGATCTGGATTTTGCCTGTGAAGAAGCAGAGTTTGCCGGAAACGAGATTTTGATGTGGGATGACAATGAGATTCAGATTTATAATCTGTCCGGAACTCTAAAATTTTCCGGGTCCTTTGATTTTGCTGTATCTAAGGTAACTCGGGGACGGTTCCCCAACAGTTATATTATTACCGATCCACAGTCCATGCGGGAAATTACCCTGCAGCATTAAGGGCCGGGGAGGAAAAAACATAAGAAAAGGAGCAGGAAGTATGAACAGAAAATGCATTGGAATCGACATTGGCGGGACTACCGTTAAGATCGGTGTATTTACCGCAGAAGGGGAGCTTCTGCATAAATGGGAGGTGCCTACCAGAAAGGAAGAAGGAGGAAAGAATATTCTTCCAGATGTGGCCCAGTCGATCAAGGAAAAACTGAAAGCCTTTGGGATTCCAGCAGAGGAAGTGCTGGGGGCTGGTATGGGGGTTCCAGGTCCAGTGATGCCAGATGGCAGTGTAGAGGTTTGCGTCAATCTGGGCTGGAAAAACAAGAATCCTCAGGAAGAATTAAGCCGCCTTTTAGGAGGAATGCCGGTATTCAGCGGCAATGATGCCAATGTGGCTGCCCTGGGCGAAATGTGGCAGGGCGGCGGTAAGGGTTACCGGGATATTGTGATGGTGACTTTGGGAACCGGCGTAGGCGGCGGTGTGATTATTGATGAAAAAATTCTGGCAGGACGTCATGGTCTGGCGGGGGAGATTGGCCACATCCATGTGCGCAGCGAGGAGAAGGAATACTGCAACTGCGGCGGCCGGGGATGTCTGGAGCAGGTAGCTTCTGCTACGGGAATTGCCCGCGAAGCCAGACGGGCCATGGAGGCTAAGAAGGTTCCTACGGCCATGGAGAAGTTCGGCAGCCGGATTTCCGCAAAGAACGTGCTGGACTGCGCCAAGGAGGGAGATCAGCTGGCTCTGGAGGTGATGGATACGGTTGGTCACTATCTGGGCCTGGCTCTATCGCAGATTGCGTTGACTGTTGACCCGGAGGTTTTCGTAATCGGCGGCGGCGTATCCCGGGCTGGCCAGTTTTTAATTGATGTGATTCAGAAGCATTATGATGATTTTGTGACGATTTCTGCCAATAAGCCGGGATTGACTTTGGCTACGTTAGGAAATGATGCCGGCATTTACGGTGCAGCAAGGCTGGCCTTATCATAAGGACACGGCTGGCAATTGATAAAAAGAAGACAGTCCAGTGAAGTTCAAGGGATTCAATCCTCTGAATCTGCACTGGACTGTCTTTTTATGCTATTTTGAACCTTTTTGATTTTCCTGAGGATGATAGGGGGCCCAGCAGCCGTTTTCGTCTACGTAATTGCCGTCGGGAGTAAGAGTGTTAGTTAACATTCTGCCGTCAGAGCCTACGTAATAATTCCCCACCCATTGATCCGTGAGCTTGTAGCCGTATTCATTAAAGTAATACCAGTAATTGTCGATGAAGCACCACTGAGATGAAGGCATTACTCCGTTGGCGTAGCGGTACATGTATCCGTTAATATCATGAATCCACTGGCCGGCAACGCCGGTATCTTCGGCGGCATTAGCCTGGATATAATCCAGTTTTTCCTGGTCAACGTAAAGAACGGGAGAAGATACCCATTCGCTGGATTTCGTTTTCTGATAGGGGCCGTTGGCTCTTACCTGGAAAACGTATTCACCTGGCCGAGTAATTTTCGTGGAAAGATTATAAAAGGTAATATCCGTCTTGGCGCTGGTGATGCCTACGGCTTCTCCATCCCGGCGAATCCGCACAGAGTAAGAAGCGGCGCCATCCACCGGATCCCAGCAGGCAATGCCGGAGTCTGTCCAGATTAAGCTGGTAGGGGGATCCATCTCGCCTTCCCCCAGATCCTTTAAGCGGACGGAAACGGTCATGGTAGAATTGCTGTTGCTTCTGGAGGCCTCGCCGAAGGATGCGCCTTCTCCTTCCAGCTCAAAGTAGTTGCTTCTGATACTGGAGAAATAATAATCGTCATCTGCATCCAGAATGACTACGGCGCAGGGATAGGTGGAATTGCCCATTCCCGTGGGATAGAGGGAAACCTCCCGCACGGAGTATGTATCGTCACCGCAGTCCACATCTACGGTTTCCCAGTTTTCTTCGTCCAAGGAGAAGGTCAAAGAGACTTTTTCAATTCGATCCCGGGCAAAGGATGTAACCGGAGAAAGGGCGGAAAAAAGACCTGCAGCCGCCAGCAGTGGAATCATATGTTTTAATCTATTCAAAAGAATCCCTCCTTAATACTTTCATGATGCCTGCCTTGCAGTCATTATCCTATGTTTTTCCTCAAAACATAGGATCCCTCCGGGGGATGCACACGATTCGCCAAGGTATTTGTCTCGCTTTGCTCGACGCGAACCGGCGCTGGTATAATGACTGCCTTGCAGTCATTATACCATGTCTTCCTTCATTTGGAAACAGGGGAGGAGGGGAAGATTTTATAACAGAAAACTTACAATTTTCTTCCGCTTTGTCTTATAGATTGGTAGAACGGGGAAGGCTGAAAATAAATTCTGTTCCGACTCCTTCTGTGCTGATGACATCGATATTTTCACCGTGGGACTGGATGATTTCTTTCACGATACTTAATCCCAGGCCGGTTCCCCGCTTATCTTTTCCCCGGGACAAATCAGTTTTGTAAAATCGTTCCCAGATTTTTTTGATGCTGTCTTTAGGAATGCCGATACCGGTATCTTTTACGGAGATGAAAATTTTTTCGTATTTCGGTGAGGCCTGTATGTAGATGGTAGAGTCGTTATGGCTGAATTTAATGGCATTGTCAATCAGGTTATAGAGAACCTGCTGGATTTTGCCTAAATCAGCAAATACCATCTGGATGTTGTCTCCGAAGGTAAGCTCAAAGGAGATATTTTTCTTGCCGCAGATTACCTCAAAGGAGGCGGCGGTGTCCTTGATTACCCGGTTGATGTCAAAATTGGTCCGGTTCAGAAGGCCTTTTTTATCCAAAGAATTTAAAGTCAGCATTCCCTGGGTCAGCTTGTTTAGCCGCTCAGTTTCCGCAATCACCCGGGTTAAATATTTTTCCTGCATTTCCGGGGGAATTGTGCCATCGATAATGGCCTCCAGGTAGCCTTTGATGGAGGTTAAAGGAGAACGAAAATCGTGGGAAACATTGGCGATAAAAGTTCTCTGGTATTCTTCCATCTGATCCAGCTTGTCGGACATGTAGTTTAAGGTGTCTGCCAGATATCCCATCTCGTCCCGGGAATTGATTTCGATCCGGTATTTTAAGTTCCCGGCTGCATACTCGTTGGCTCCGGCGGTGATCTTCTTTAAGGGGAAATACACCGTCTGAGTGAAGACCAGAAGGATGATCAGGGACAGCACGTAAATAATCGCGCTGGTGATGTACAGAATATTCAGAATCCCGTCCCGCTGGGCGGCGATCTGGCTTAAGGGCATATGGATCAGTACATAGCCGTAGATGGTATAGTTTCCGGTAATCGGAGCAGAGACGCTGAGCACATCATAGGAAAAGGCGCCGTAAAAGTTCCCTACTCCATAGTTCCGGTTGCCGATGGAAATGGGGTCAAAGTCCACCGTAAGGCCTTTTCTGGTGCCTCCCGTGCTGTCTGCCGCCACGCTTCCGTCCCGGTTTACCACCCAGATTTCCGACTGGAGAGAGGGGGAGATAATGGACAGCTGATCTGCCACCGTTTCCAGGTCCGCGTCACGGCCGAGATAGACGGAGCTGCAGTCTGATGCCAGCTGGTTCGCCTCATCGTAAAGAAGGTCGGCCTGGGAGGCGATTAAGTGCTCGTAGGTCATTTTCGAGGCGAAGGTGCTGATAATGAGAAAACCCAGCAGTCCGAAAACCAGATAGCCCAGGAGAAATTTGTAATAAAGGGAACGGCGGCTCATCGCTTAACCTCGAATTTATAGCCGATGCCCCAGACTGTGGACAAAGCCCAGTTTTTGTGATCCTTGATCTTTTCCCGGAGCCGCTTAATGTGCACGTCCACGGTACGGGTGTCGCCGATGTACTCATAGCCCCAGATATGATCCAAAAGCTGCTCCCGGGTAAACACCTGGTTGGGAGAGGAGGCCAGAAAATATAAAAGCTCCAGCTCCTTTGGGGGCATCTCAATGGAGTGGCCCATGTAGATCACAGAGTAGTTGGTCAGGTTTACGATTAAGTCCGGATATTCTACATATTCGCCCTGCTGGTCTGTGGAAGGCATGGCGGGAGGAACCGCCTGATACCGGCGGAGCACCGCTTTTACTCTGGCTACCAGCTCTTTAGAATCAAAGGGCTTGATCATATAGTCATCGGCGCCCAGTTCAAGCCCCAGGACCTTATCAAAAATTTCGCCCTTTGCCGACAGCATAATAATAGGCACCTGGGATGTTTTGCGCAGCTCCCGGCAGACTTGATAGCCGTCCATGCCGGGAAGCATCAGGTCCAGAAGAATCAGGTTGGGCTTAAAGGAGGCGAATTCTTTCAGCGCTTCTTCCCCGTCGCCAACAATCCGGGTTTCGTAACATTCCTTCATCAGATAGAGGGAAATCAATTCGGCGATATTGGCATCGTCGTCTACAATAAGAATTTTCTGCTTTTCTGCCAATGGTAAAAACCTCCTGTTGGGTCGCCTGCCGGCGACATTGATGTTTTTCTGTTGTTCATAATCTGCTGCCGTTTTCTGCCGGTTATTTAAAGGTGACGATGGTAACGCCGCTGTCCCCTTCTCCGAACTCACCCAGACGGAAATCTTTCACGTATTTCAGCCGTTTTAAATATTTGTGAATGCCGGCTCTGAGGGCTCCGGTGCCTCTTCCATGGACAATGCGCACGGAAGAAAGGTGAGACAAGTAGGCATCATCTAGATATTTATCCAGAACGGAGCAGGCCTCGTCCACGTTCATGCCGATTACATTTATCTCCGGGGAGATGGTGGCGGATTTGCTCATAGGGATGCGGCTCTTTCCGCTTCCCCCTTTTCTGGAAGATGAGGGGGAGGTTAAGGCTGGTCCTGTTACTTCCTGCTCATGGAGAAGCTCAAGATCTTTGATATTAACCAGAGAACGGAGAATTCCCATCTGCACATACAAATCTCCTTTATCATTAGGCAGGGTGCTGACGGTGCCTTTCAGTCCGAGGCTGAGGACCTTGACGCCGTCGCCGATTTTCAGCTTCTTGGGAGAAATGGTCTTTTGCGGGCCTTTTTGTTTGATGGCCAGTTTTTGGTCCGTTTCTTTGATTTTTTCTCTCAGACGGCTTCTCTCAGCTTCCAGCTGACGGTTAAGGCCGGAGTCGGCGGAGAGCTTGTTGATCTGTTTAATGGTCTGGTCCGCGGTTTCTTTTGCTTCTCGGAGGATTCGCTGGGCTTCTTCTGCGGCGTTTCGAATAAGCTTTTCTTTTCGCTCGTCCAGCCGCTCTTCCTTTTGGGTAAGCCGAGATTTTAAGGTGGCGATTTCCGCCTTGTAGGCCTGAATCTCCGCCTGCTCCTTTTCAATGGTTACCCGGCTTTCCTCCAGATGGGCCAAGAGATCTTCAAAGGCCTCATCAGAATCCTGAAGATGGGTTTTGGCATCTTCAATAATATAATCTGGAAGGCCAAGCTTCTTGGAAATGGCGAAGGCGTTGCTTTTTCCAGGAATGCCGATCAGCAGCCGGTAAGTAGGCTGCAAAGTTTCCACGTTAAATTCGCAGCAGGCGTTTTCTACTCCAGGAGTGGAGAGGGCAAACACCTTTAATTCGCTGTAATGGGTGGTAGCCATGGTTCGGCATTTCATGTTGTGCAGGAAGGTTAAAATGGAAATGGCCAAAGCGGCGCCTTCTGTAGGATCCGTTCCGGAACACAGCTCATCAAAGAGGCAGAGGGAACGGCTGTCCGCCTGTCCTAAAATCCGTACAATATTGGTCATATGGGCAGAGAAGGTACTTAAGCTTTGTTCGATGCTCTGCTCGTCTCCAATGTCTGCAAAGACCTCGTCAAACACCGCCAGCTGAGAGCCGTCAAAGGCTGGAATGTGAAGGCCTGCCTGCCCCATGAGGGTGAATAATCCTACAGTTTTTAAGGATACGGTTTTACCGCCGGTATTAGGGCCGGTAACAATCAAAAGATCAAAATCCTTTCCCAGAGTGAGGGTGATAGGAACCACTTTGGCCGGATCCAAAAGAGGATGGCGGGCATCTTTTAAGGAGATGATTCCCTTATCGTTAAACTCTGGCATGGTGGCCTTGTAATGTCTGGCGAGACCTGCCCGGGCGAAAATAAAATCCAGCCGGGCAAGAAGCTGCTGATCCGTGCGGATTTCCTCAAGATAAGGAGTCAGCTGGCTGCTTAACTGAGCCAATACCGCCTCGATTTCCTTCTGCTCTGCAATCTCCAGCTCCCGCATTTCATTGTTTAAACGGATCACAGCCATAGGCTCAATAAATAAAGTAGAGCCGGTGGAAGACTGGTCGTGAACCATGCCGGCTACCTGATTTTTATATTCGGATTTCACCGGCAGGCAATAGCGGCCGTTCCGCATGGTGATCACTGCATCCTGCAGATAGGAGCGGTTGGCATTTAAAATGGTGTTCAGCTGAGAGTGGAGTTTCTCCGCGGCGTTCTTCATAGCCCGGCGGACTTTTTTCAGTCCTGGACTGGCATCATCGCTTACTTCATCCTCAGAGAGAATGCACCGTTTAATTTCATTATTTACCGGAGTCAAAGGCTCCAGCCCCCGGAAAAACTCTTCCAGAGAATCATCGGGAAGCTCGCTGTCCTCATGCCGTCCGTAGGCCTTGGCTCTGGCAGCCACTGTGAGAACGGCGCTGACGGCCAGAAGTTCCTGAAGGCTTAAGGAACTGCCGATTTCCAGCCGCTTGAGGGAGGCGGTAACCTCTTTAAGGCCGGCAAAAGAAATGCTGCCTTTCATCCGCACCCGGCTTACGGCGTCTGCCGTTTCCTGCTGGGCCTGGCGGATTTCCTCCAGATTAGAGGAGGGGAGAAGACTGCGGCACAGTTCCTTTCCCGGCTGAGAGGCAGCGTATTCTTCCAGCTGCCGGATGATTTTATCGTATTCCAGGGTTTTTAAGACTTTCTGGTTCATGAATATTCCTCTTTTATTTCCTTTAATTCCTTTAGTAATGGGTTGGGGTGAAAAGGAAGCCGAAATGCCGGCCTCCACAGCCCTAAGTATATCATAAACCGTGGGTTCATGAAAGCCCCAACTGTGGTGCGGAAAAGCAGGTTCCGCTTGCATAATATGGCTATCCCTCGTATAATAAAAGCAGGCGCGGCCGCCGGAAGGAACGCTTTTTTTCACGGCCGCAGCGGGGGGAGACGGGATAAGGAGGTGTGAAGTTTTGCCGGATAAAAACAACCTGGAAAATGACGCAGAAAAACGCCGGTTTATCAATGAGAAAATTGTAAGGCCGAAGCGCAGCAGAGGCCAGGTGTTTGGGCGCTTCCTTCTCTTATGTTTGGGAGCGGTGCTCTTCGGGATTCTGGCTGCAGTTACCTTTGCCGTATCAGAACCGGTTGTCCGGAAATATTTCACTGAAGAGAATCAAGGGGAAAGCTCATCCATCTCCATCCCCACTGATGAGCCGGAAAGCAGTACTATGGCGGAGACAGAAGAGACGACAACGCAGGAGGTTACGGAACCCCTTGAGGAAGTGGTGCGCAGCGAGGTAGAGAAATACCAGTTTTCTATTGAAGATCTGGAAGCTATGTATGCCAATTTAAGTCAGCTGGCCAAGGAAGCGGATAAGGGGATCGTTACGGTCCATTCTCTGAAAACGGAAATGGATTGGTTTAATAATCCTGTGGAGACCTCAGGTCTTTATGCAGGAGCGATCATTGCCGCCAGCCCTGAGGAATATTTGATCCTTACTGTAGAGCAGGCGGTGGAAAGCGCAGATTCCCTGGAGATTACCTTATATGACGGCACTCAGGTAATGGGACAGATCAAAGGAACGGATTCAGTAACAGGACTGGCGGTGATTTCCGTGGCCGCAGAGTCTCTGGATGAGAAGACTGCAGACCAGATCAAGATTCTTGAGCTGGGCAATTCTTACACTGTGAGCCAAGGAGATATGGTCTTTGCCTGCGGAAGTCCGGCAGGGGTGATCCATTCTGTCAGCTCTGGACAGGTTTCTTATGTGGCCAAGAATATTCCTGTGGTTGACGGGGCCAGCCGTCTGTTTTATACTACCGTTAACGCTGCTGTTTCTCAGGGAACATTTTTGTTTAATACAAAAGGGCAGCTGATCGGCTGGGCGACCAGCGATTATCCCGTTGAGGGAGACGCCATGACCGTAATGTACTCCCTGTCAGATTATAAGGCTATGCTGGAAAAGATGACTAACGGCATTCAGGCTCCTTATTTTGGAATTACAGGCCAGGAGGTTCCGGAGGCCATGCGGCAGAACGGACTTCCTCCAGGAGTGTACGTAAGTCAGACCCAGGTAAATGGACCGGCATACAATGCCGGGATTCAAAATGGGGATGTCATTACCCGGATTGGTGAAAAAGAGATTGTCACCATGAAGGATTTTCAAAACTGTCTGGATGAACTGACTGCCGGCGAGGCGGTTGAGGTGGAAATCCAGCGTTACGGACGGGAAAATTATTCCCCAATCGAATACAGAGTGACAATCGGAGCCAGGTGATTCCTGGCTCTGTTGCTGAATAACCGGCGCGGTGAGGTGCCAGAGAAAATGTTCGCCAGAATAACTGATGGGCAGCAGAGAAACGCCGCGGTCTCAGGAAATCAGCAAATACGATTAACGGAGTTTATCAAGAAGTTCAGCAGAGGTGTCCCCTATACACCGATGTTATCAGGAGAGAAAGGAAAAATCATGAAATATATTGAAACATTCCGGGAAGGAATGCACACTTCAGATGTTTACTTATGTAAGACGAAACAGATTGCCTTGACCAAAAGCGGGAAAGAGTACGGCAATCTTCTTCTGCAGGATAAAACAGGAACGGTGGACGGAAAGATCTGGGATTTAAATTCTCCTGGAGTAGGAAGCTTTGAGGCCATGGACTATATTCAGATCGAGGCAGATGTTACCATATTCCAGGGAGCTTACCAGCTGAATATTAAGCGGGTGAGAAAGGCAAGAGAAGGAGAGTATGAAGAGGCAGATTACCTGCCGGTATCTAAAAAGGATATCGGGAAGATGTACCAGGAGCTGATGAAATTCGTTTCTTCGATTAAGAATCCTTATTTAAGCCAGCTGGCCATGAGCTTTTTCGGCGATGAAACCTTTGCCAAGGCCTTTCGCTTCCATTCTGCGGCGAAAACCGTTCATCACGGTTTCGTGGGCGGTCTGCTGGAGCATACCTTAAGCGTAACCCGTCTCTGCGATTATTACGCTTCCTCTTATCCCATGCTGAACCGAGATCTGCTGCTGACGGCGGCCATGTTCCATGATATAGGAAAATTAAAGGAGCTGTCGGTTTTCCCAGAAAATGATTACACGGACGACGGCCAGCTTCTGGGCCATATTGTCATTGGCACAGAGATGGTCAGCGACCGGATGAAAACCATCCCCGGCTTTCCGCCTAAGCTGGCGGCAGAGTTAAAGCACTGCATTCTGGCTCACCACGGGGAGCTGGAATATGGCTCTCCCAAAAAACCAGCTCTGCTGGAAGCTCTGGCCCTTAACCTGGCGGACAATACCGATGCCAAGATGGAGACCATGATGGAGGCCTTAAGTGCAGGCGGAGAAAATTCCGGCTGGCTGGGCTTTAACCGGCTTTTAGAAAGCAATATCCGAAGGACAGAAGGGTAAGAGTCAAAAATCCCGCGGAAATAAAAATAAGCGTTCTACTTTCACAGGGAACTGTGAGTTGGAACGCTTTTGCTTTTAGTCGAGAGCCGAAATCAGATGCGCGCGTTTCTGACCGCGGCCCCCATTTTATCCACTGTACCGAAACTGTTCGGATTGTTGATGTGCTTCGGTAAAGCTTTTATGGTTATTAGTATAGAGGGAAATTATGGATAAAGTATGGAAAAAATATGAAAGAAACATAAAAATGATTACGAAAAACTTTCGGATTTCTGTTTAATTTGAGGACAGCATGGCGTTTTGCCTGCACACCGCCGCCGCCAGAATGAAAGGCAAATATCCTATGCAGGCTTCCTTACAGGAATGAAAACAAGAACAACCTGAGCATCAACATCATCATTTAACGTGAGCGTCAAGGAAGAAGGAGGGGCTTAATGGAGCTTAAGAAAAATGACCGTTTTACGGTACGGATCGAAGATATGAGCGATGAAGGAGCCGGAATTGGAAAAACTGACGGCTACACTTGGTTTATTAAAGATACAGTAATGGGAGATCTGGTTGAAGCGGGAGTGATGAAGCAGAAGAAAAATTACGGCTTCGCCCGGCTGGTTAAGGTGATTGAACCATCGCCTTACCGGATCACCCCCCGCTGCCCTGTGGCAAGGGCCTGCGGCGGCTGCCAGTTTCAGGCCATGTCCTACGATCAGCAGCTGCGGTTTAAAGAGCGAAAGATCTATAATAATTTAAGACGGATCGGCGGGCTGGAAAACCTAAGACTTCCAGGAGAGGGAATCCAAAGCACCGGGGAGAAAACCCAGGAAATGACGGGAGAGAAAAGCCGGGAAATATCAGGGGAGAAATCCGGCCAAAGGATAATTGAGATGGAGCCCATCATTGGCATGGAAAACCCCTGGCGTTACCGGAACAAGGCCCAGTTTCCCTTCGGACGGGATAAAAACGGAAGGATCATTTACGGATTTTATGCCGGACGGACTCACTCCATTATTGAAACTCAGGACTGCCTTCTGGGAGTAGAAGAAAACCAGATTATTCTTAAGAAAATTCGTGAATATATGGAAAAAGAGGGCATTTCTCCCTATGATGAGAACACCCATACCGGTCTGGTGCGCCATGCCCTGATCCGGAAGGGATTTTCTACCGGGGAACTGATGGTGTGCCTGGTGATTAACGGGGAGTCTCTGCCCAAAAGCCAGACATTGGTTCATTATCTTAAGGAAATCCCGGGAATGACTTCTATTTCTTATAATATTAATCAGGAGAAAACCAATGTGATTTTGGGCAGCAGGGTGGTAAATCTGTATGGTCCCGGCTATATTACGGATTACATTGGGGAAGTAAAATATCAGATTTCCCCCCAGTCCTTCTACCAGGTGAATCCGGTTCAGACCAAAAGGCTTTATGAGACCGCTTTAGAGTACGCCGGATTGACGGGGAAGGAAACGGTGTGGGATCTGTATTGCGGAATCGGAACCATCTCCTTATTTTTAGCCCGGCAGGCCAAGAAGGTTTACGGCGTGGAGATCGTTCCCGCCGCCATCGAGGACGCCAGAACGAATGCGGCGTTAAACGGGATCGAAAATGCGGAGTTTTTTGTAGGGAAGGCAGAGGAAGTGCTGCCGGAGCAGTATGAGAAGAACCAGGTGTATGCGGACGTGATCGTGGTGGACCCGCCCAGGAAGGGATGCGATAAGGTATGCCTGGATACGATTGTGAAGATGGGGCCGGAGAAGGTGGTGTATGTAAGCTGCGATTCCGCTACCCTGGCCAGGGATGTGAAGTATCTGGAGGAGAGAGGGTATGAAGTGACGAGAGTTAGAGGCGTGGATCAGTTTGGGTGGAGTGGGCATGTGGAAGTCGTCACATGTCTACAAAGGGTGAATTCGTAGAAATCCTTGAATTTACGCACTTTTCGAGGGTTTTCAAGTTCAATAAGACTTCGGAAATAGGACGAAAAAAAGAGATTTTTAACGAAAT
>DVFL01000023.1 GCA_018713255.1 Candidatus Cottocaccamicrobium excrementipullorum
CTACCAACTGAGCTATCTGGGCATCTGCTGCATTTCAGAAGCAACGGTGATATTCTACTAAATAAACGGAGAAATGTCAATAGGTTTTTCAAAAAAATTTAAAAAATATTTTTTCCTAAAAATTTCCGATTTGACCTGGAGCATCAGCAGAAAGAAGAGGCTTGAATTAACGCTGCTGGAAGTTTTTGGGTAAGCGGCGGGAATAGTTGTAATCAACTGGAAAACATTGTATACTGAAAGTATAAAAGCCCCTATTCATCAAAGGGCGAAAAATGGGCGAGAAACAAAAAGAAAAGGGGAAGCAGCTGTCTGCCGGACGGCTGCTGCAGAAACGGAGGGTGAACAGATGAGGATGAAAAGAAAAGCGGCGGCAGGTCTTTGCATCCTGATGCTGGCGCAGACCTGTGTTCCGGCAGAAATGGCCTGGGCGGAAACTGGAAGGAAGAGCCAGGCGGAAGTGTCTCTTGAAGGGGAAGAAAAAGAGAATGATCAGAGCCGGGAAGAGACAGAGACGGAAAAGAAAAGGGAGGCAGAGGAAACGCTGCAGCCGGCAGAAGAAGCACAGACGAAATTGGAAATGCAGGATGAGGAAGAGCCGGGCGTGAAAAAATCTACAGAAGCAGAGACCACAGAGCCGGAGACCACAGAGAAGGGGAATGCCCGGAGAAGTGCCGAGGCTCAGGCGCGCCGCCAGGAAGAACGCAGTTCTGCAGAGGAAGAAGAGGAAGGGGGCAGCCAGAAAGAAAAAACGAGAGAGAGAAGTACAGAAGCAGAAGAAGGGACCAACAAAGAGGAAGAAGAGACGGTAAGCGCTGAAACGGAGGCAAAGATCCAGGCAGAGGCAGATCCTTCGAGAGGACAGGTACAGTATGTGATTCAGCTGACCTTGGGAGAACAGGGGACCCGGCTGCAGATACCGGTTCCTGAAGGGATGAAAGCTGCAGGTATCGAAGTGGGGGAAGAGGAGACGTCAGGACGGAATGATCCTGTGAATGTGGATTGGACAGAAGAGGACGGGGTGCTGGAATGTGTTTTGGATGATACTTCCGCAAAAGAAGCTGAATTGAGGATTCGCTGGACTCTGGATGAGGACCAGATGAAATCTTACATGGAAAGCGGGGAAGGGGCGGAAATTTCCTATTCGCCGGAGGCCAGGATTTTGGATTCGGAGGGGCAGGTGCTCTTTCAGACGAAAGGCAGAGACCAGCGCTTTACCCTTGAGCCGTTTCTGAAAAAGGAGGCAGAACCTGAGGACAGGGCTCAAAGAACCTTTGTCTGGACAGATTGGGTAAATCTGGCAGTTAATCCTGGCGGCGGATATCTGGCGGTGGTAATTGAAGATCTTGAGAAGAGCCATTATTTTGATGCTGAAGACAGTCAGGTAATTTTGCTGGACGAAGAGGGCCAGGAAATAGAGACGAAAGAGGTTGTTCAGGTTACTCCTCAAAAATCAGGTGTTTTTGGGGAAATTTTTACCGCGGAGGATGCCAGAGCTCTTCTGGGTGAAGAGACAGAGGCCGGGTTTTATACGTATACTGACGATGAAGGACAAGAAGACGGAATTCTTCTGATTTCGGTAGACGAGAGAGATGAACTCACCGGAATTTCTTATGTGACAAATGTTTCTTTGCCTGAACAGCCGGAAACTTATCAGTGGGATGTAGAACTTCAGTGCGGAAGCAAGTTTTTGTGGGAGCCGGCAATCTCAAGGGGGCTGAGCGCAGAAGCAAAGGACGAGGAGACAGAAAAAGCAGCCGCTGGAGAGGAGAGAACAGAGCTTTCGGCGCCAGAAGGCGAAGACGAGCTGGTTCATCCTCAGTGGGAGCTTTTAGCCAGGAGGATTTCTGAGGAGAAGGATGGGACACAGCCGAAACTTCAGTATTCGGCAAAGGCAGTCTGGTTAAAGCAGGAGGCCAGGTGCAGTCTGGTGAGCCAGTCCGGTCAGGAGAATGGATATGATCGGAACGAAAATCGAGCGGATTGGGATCTGTTGATTAACCAAAACGGTGAAGATCTGTTAGAGGCGGTGATCACCAGAAGTCTTCCAGAAGGAGAACAGACCTTTGGCGGTGCTGCTGCCCAAGGAAAACCCATTGAGATACAGCTTTATGCTGAAGGCAAAGAGTTCACCCAGGGAGATCGAAAGGAGCTTCCGGCTTATGCAGAGTGGGAAGAGGGTTCTGAAGAGGAGCCGGAAGGGTTTTATGGCTATTATGTGCTGAATCAGGAACAGGAGCCGGAAACACTGGAGCTTCATCTGTTCCAGCTGGGGCGGGAAGCCTGTAAAATTTCCCTGGAAACTCAGGTGAAGGATGAAGCATTTGCGGCCGGCAGCCAGGAGTTTGTTCTGCCCTCAGGGGATACGGAATACACGGCGGTGCTTCGCCAGGAAGGCGGGGAAATTGTTCAGACTCAGGGAAGCTGTCCTGCAGATATTCCGGCAGAAAATCAATGGATTACCCTGGAAGCGGCGGAGGAGTATGATTATGAAGATCATTCTATCTTGCTGGAAATGATGGTAAATCCTCAGGAACGGAGCTTAAGGGATCAGGAGGTTACCGTAACACTGACAGATGGACTTGAGCAGGCAGTGATTGAGGAGGCCCAGATCAAGGAAGACGGAAAAACATGGGAAGAGATTACAGATCTTGACTGGATTGCGGTTGAGGAAACGGAGCCGGATGAGCAGACTGGAGAGCGTCAAGTGAGCTTTAAGTGGAACAGCCAGGCCCTTGAGGAGGAGAATATTTCTCAACAAGCCCAGTATAAAATCCGTTTCCGCTGCCGGATGTCCCAGGCAGTTCGGGATGAGAGTTTCTTTACCAGCCAGGAAGAAACCTTGTTTGCTGCAGCTTCTCTGACGGGGCTGACAGGAGAAGGACAAAAGGGGAGAGAGATTACCGGGGCGGAGAGTGAAGTTTCTATTGAGTGGAATTCTGCGGCGGCAGCTGGAGAGGGAACTTATTTAGAAAGCCGTTACAGCCAGGAAAATTCCCGGTGGAAGGGCACCAGAATGCCTCGGGTAGACTGGAAGGTTGTGATTAACCGTCATCAGGCTGATTTGACGGGAGCGGTGTTTGCCATGGAGTGGCCGGATAAGCTGGCAGCAGATCCGGAGTCTCTGCGCATTGTTCAGACAGAACTTAAGAAAGATGGAAGTCTGGGAGAAGAGAGGCTTCAGCTTTGGCCGGCAGCAGCTGATGAGGAAGGGAAGGAAGAAGAAACGCCTTTCCAGGAAGATCAGATCCAAATAACGCCTCAGGGTGTGGAGATTGAACTGCCGGAAGAGGCGGGGGAGCAGACCATTTGTTTGGAAATTACTGCGTTTGCAGAGGCTGATATGACAGAGAATGAATTTTCTGGAAGCTATCGTCTGGAACGAAAGGGAGAACTTTTTGAAGAAGGAGAGCTTTCGGTTGCCGGAGGCCGCCAGGTTTCTATTTTGGAAGCTGCCAGAAAGAATCAGATTCCATCAGCGGCAGTTCTGCTTGCCAGCGAAAATTCGGCAGAAAAAGAGCCCTACAGGCTGTCTGGAGCTTCTTTCCGTTTGACTAAAATGAAGGCAGAGGGAGAAGAGACAGAGTGGAAGTCTTACAAAGAAGAAGGCAGCGGAAAAGGAGAGGACGAGGCATCGGTCATCGTATCTGCAGTGAATGGACAGGCACTGTTCTTGTTCTTGGAAGAGGATATCTTATATAAGATCGAGGAGACGGAAAGCGTTCCTGGCTATGATGCATGGGATACGCCGCGATATCTGGTGCTTCTCCGGGATAAAACGGAAAAGGATTTCCCCCAGGAGGATGAAGATCATCCTCTGTTTACCGGAGAAAACCAGATCCTTATGGAAGAGACAATGGAACTGAGCCGCAGCAGGATCCAGAGCAATGCAGAAACGGGAGGTCTGCTGGAATTTTATGTAGAAGATCAGGAGGGAGAACCTCTGGCCGGACTGCACTGCAGCTTGACTTATGTAAACTATACGGCTTCAAAATCTTCTGCCGGACGGCTGAAATCAAAGCAGGCGGAAAGCGGAGAGGATGGACTGGTAAGATTTGAAGGCCTGGATCCGGTGAGGGAAGGAGAGGAAGGCTACGAAATTCATGTAACGGCTCCTTATGGGATGGAAGATCCTGCAGAATTTTCTGCCTCTGTTATCGTGCAGGACGACGGCAGCTTTTTGACGGAGGTTAAGGGGACGGCTGCGAGAGAACAGGACAAAGGAATTGTTGTAACCTGTCTGCCTGCGGTGGCTAGTATCCAGATTCCTGTGACAGATCAGAATGGGAATCTTATGGCGGGCTGCGGTCTGGAACTGCAGGTGGAGCGCCTGGAGGAAGTTGAGGAGGAGGAGAAAGATACTGGGAAAGAGGAGCGTCTCGTCAGCCGATACGTATCTTATGATTCTCAGCCTAAAGTTTCTGAAGATGGGACCGGATATCTTCGGCTTGCAGATCTTCCTTATGGAACATACAGGATATTTGGCGGAAGGGCTATTCTTACGTTGATCATTGACGATGAAGGAGTTGAAGGATGGCTGGAGCCGGTAGAGGCAGAAAGCGAATCGGAAGAGCGGAAAGCCGTCAGATTAGAGCTGGAGGCCAATGAGAAGGGGGTCTATGAAGCAGATGAGAAAGATGGCTGGTACATGGAAGAGTACATACCTCCGGCGGAAGCTGAATTTGTGCTGACTGTGGCAGATGGTGACGGCGGAGCAATACAGGGAAGCCGGTTCCTGGTTTATGAGACTTGGAGCGACCGTTTGGTTGCAGAATTGAAGGAGGGAGATGAACCAGGAACGTATCATCTGGCGCCTTCTTCTTTGGAGGATGCCTGGGAGGAAAACGACCGGGGTTATGCTTATCTTAAGCCTGCAGGCGACAGCTGGGCTATTCTTCCTGGAACATATGCGGTATGGGAAGTGGAGGCCGCCGAAGGGTTTGAAGATCAGGGCGACGGAGTGTGGTATTTCCAGGTGGGAGAAGGCGTGGAAATCATTGGGAATCAACAGCTTACAGACGGCGAGGGCAGAGAAAAGCCTTTTGCCAATGAGATTATCCGCCGAAGGGTTTCGTTCCAGACAGTGTGGGATAAGCAAAGCCATGGAGAGGATTCCCCGGAAATAAACAGCAAAACTGGGCAGGAAGAACCTGTGGAGGAGAGTCTGACGGTAAGGCTTGAGGGAACAGCGTTAAGCGGCGGAGCCGGCGCCCAGGATTATGTCCAGGAGATCACTTGCCCGGCCGGACAAACGGGAGAGTTCCAACAGGTCCCTGTAGGAATTTATATTCTTCAGGTCCAGGCAAACCAGGAAACAGAACTGCAGGTTTCTGGCCCTATCCAGGTACAGGTGCAGTACGATGGAGAAGTAGTCTTTCGGACGATAGGAGGACGAAGCCTGGAAAAGGGAGAATTTCTTCTTCAGAGTCCGTAAGACCGAAAAGTTCATAGAAAGACCAGGGCAGAACCGTGAGAGGAGATTTTGATGATGAAAAAAGGGAGAAAAAGAGTGTATGATGTGCTGCTTGTGTTATGCATTCTCGTTTTCCTGGGAAGCGGAGGCATGCTGATTCAAAAAATAGTGGCCCAGAAGCAGAACGACGGGCGCCTCCAGGACTTGTCCAGTATGGTAACGGAGCAGGTAGCTGCCGAAGATCTTCCTCAGGAAGAAAGAGCGGAAGCGGAAGAAAGGCAGGAGCAGGACTTAGAGCCTTCTCCACAGGAAATCCGTGAAGCCAGACTGGCCAGGCTGGAGGCCTATCAGAAGGTGAAGGAGCTGAATCCTGATATGGTGGGCTGGGTGAGAATTGAGGGAACTAAAATTGATTATCCCGTTCTTCAGAGCCCGGATCGTCCGAATTTTTACTTGACCCATGATTTTGATCAGAAAAACAGCGCCTATGGAGCGCCTTATGTGGCGGAGGAATGTGATCTGAGCCAGGAGTGCCCCAATATTTTGGTGTATGGCCATCATATGAAGAACGGAAGTATGTTTGCTGCTCTGGATGGATATTTGGACAAAGATTTTTATGAGGAGCATCCCATTGTGCAGTTTGATACTTTGGAGGAATATGGAGATTATCAGGTAATGGCCGTGTTTTCCATGAGCGCGGTGGACCAGAATAGTCCCCTTTATACCTGGATTTCGGCAGGGACCCAGGAGGCGTTTGAAAACTATGTGTCTTATGTAAAGAGCCAATCGGTTTATGATACAGGAGTAGAGGCAGAATGGGGAGACCAGCTGCTAAGCCTGATTACCTGCGAATATACTCATCAGGACGGGCGTCTGATTGTAGTGGCGAAGAAACTTCAGGAATAGCCGGAAAAAGAAAAGCAAAAAAGAAAAAACAGGAGGAATCATCCTTGCAGGCGGCAGATGATTCCTCCTGTTTTTTATGTATAACAAAAAAGGTTCAGGCAGATAATGTAAGGATGAGAACAGGAAAACAGAGGGCAAGGAGGGAAAACATGACCAGAGACACCAAACGGCTGGTATGGCAGATTACCGCAGGAATGGGATTATGGGGAATTGTCTTTGGAACCGCCGGCTTTTTTCTGGCGCCAGTTATGGGAGCAAATCCTGTGTCTGTGCTGGGAGGAATTCTGCTGGGCCTTGGGCTGGCTGAGCTGATGCTGGTTCATATGGCGGCGGTGGCTGAGCTGGCGGGAAAAGTCAGCCATCCAGAGGAAGCAAGGAAACGGGCGGCGGCACAAATTTTTGCCCGGAGGCTGATTGTTTTCGGCTTGCTGGCGGTAATTGCCTGGAAGGTTCCGCAGGTTAATATTTTGGCGGTAATTCTGGGGATTTTAGGACTTAAAGCAGGAGCTTATCTGCAGCCTCTGCTTTTCGGCAAAAAAAATAAGAACAATGAAGGGAGAAAACATGGGTAAAGAACCGGACTTTATGATTCACGGGATCGTGAAGTACACCTTAGGCGGACAAGAATTGTGGCTGACGGATACTGTCATCAGCATGGCCATCATTTCCCTGAGCCTGATTGTACTGGGATTGGCGGCGAAAAAAACCATGAAAAAGGCTTCTGAGGTGCCGGCAGGATTTCAAAATCTTCTGGAGGCAGGAGTGGAAATGCTGGAAAAGATGGGAACGGGAATAATGGGAGGCCGGGGGAGGTGTTTTTTTAATTATGTCGGCTCCGTTTTTCTCATTCTTCTGTTCTGCAATTTAAGCGGTTTGGCAGGACTCAGGCCTCCCACGGCGGATTTTGGAACGGCTCTGTTTTTCGGTATAGCCACCTTTGGGCTGGTGCAGTATCAGGGTATCAAAAACAGAGGAGTGAGGCATTTTTCCAGTTTGTTTCAGCCGATTCCTCTGCTGTTTCCGATTAATCTTATTGGAGAGCTGACTGCACCCATTTCTCTTTCTCTGAGGCTGTTTGCCAATCTTTTATCGGGAGTCATTATTATGGGCCTGTGGTACGGGATAATGCCTTTGTGGGCCAATATAGGTATTCCTGCAGTTCTCCATGGATATTGCGATCTGTTTTCCGGCTGTATTCAGGCTTATGTATTTTGTATGCTGACGATGGTTTATCTTCAGGACAAGATGGAATAAAACGGGAAAAACGACAGAAAATATTCTTAAAATGAAAATGAAGGAGGAGCAGAAATGAATATTTCTGGACAGGAATTTATTTACGGATGTTCTGCCATTGGCGCAGGTTTGGCCATGATTGCCGGAATCGGACCAGGAATTGGACAGGGAATTGCGGCAGGCCATGGCGCCTCTGCAGTGGGGAGAAATCCGGGGGCGAAAGGGGATATTACCTCTACTATGCTGCTGGGACAGGCGGTGGCAGAAACTACGGGACTTTATGGTCTGGTGGTGGCGATCATTCTTATGTTTGTAAAGCCGTTTGGATAAGCGCTGGGATGTGCTGTGGACTGAGGAGATGATGAATGAATTGGACCAATGGTTAAGATTGGTGGGGTTTGACTGGCAGCTGGTTCATGACGCAGTGCTGACAGGATTAAACGTGTTGATGTTATTCTTTTTTCTGTCCTATTTTTTGTTTGATCCGGTGCGGGACTTTCTGGCCCGTCGTCAGCAAAAGATTGCAGGCCAGCTTAAGGCGGCGGCAGATCATCAACAAGAGGCGGAGACGCTTAAGCAGGAATATGAAGAGCAGCTGAAGGAAATCCGCAGCCGAAAAGAGGAAATCTTGGCAGAGGCAAAACAGCAGGCAGGACGCTTTCAGGATCAGATCCTGTCGGATGCCAGAAGCGAGGCGGGAAGAATTCTGGAGCGAGGCATTCTTCAGCTTCGTCAGGAGCAGCAGAAAGCAGAAGAGGAGGAAAAAGATGAGATGGTTTCTCTGGCTGTGCTGCTGGCTGGAAAGGCAGTGAGGGATGCTTTAACTCCGGAGCTTCAGAACCGGCTGATTGAAAATGCGCTGAAGGAAATAGGAGAGGAGACAGTATGGGGGCAAAGCAGATATATGCAGAGGCACTATTAGAAGCTGCCCTGGAAAGAAATCGGCTGGATGAGCTGGATCGGGAGGCCCGCAAGGTGATGGAGAGATGGGAGGAAAACCCGGAGCTTTCCCTATTCCTGAAAATGCAGGGAATCGAGAAAAGAGAAAAAAAAGAAGTCTTGGAGCAGGTCGTTTTCCCTTGGGTTTCTGCGGAGATGCAGAATTTGATGGCTTTGATGGTGGAGAAGGGGCGGGAGGAACTGCTGATCCCTGTTCTGGAGCAGTTCGGGGAGATGGTGATGGAGCATAAAGGAATAAGAAAAGTGCAGGTTTCAAGCGCCCTTCCCTTATCTCCAGAGCAAAAAAAAGAATTGGAATTTAGCTTGCTTTCTGCCATGGGATGCAGAGCGGTGACAGCTGAATATAAGGAAGATGCGTCGCTTATTGGAGGAATAATGGTTCGGTCCGGAGATTGGGCGGTGGATTTAACAATAAGAGGGCAGCTGATGGGGATGGAAAAATATTTGCTGGCCAGGGAGAGAGCGGAGCAATGAGGAAAGCGGAAGGGAAGGTGAAACTGTGCAGCGGTTAAGGCCAGAAGAGATCAGTGCGGTAATCAAACAGCAGATTGAAGGTTATTCTGTCAAACCTAAACTGGATCATGTAGGCAGGGTGGTCTGGGCGGCAGATGGAATTGTGCGGATTCACGGGTTAAAGGAGGCGATGGAAGGCGAGCTGTTGGAGTTTGCCGGAGGAATTTACGGGATGGTGCAGAATCTGGAGGAGGATAATGTGGGGGCGGTGCTGCTGGGAGACAGCACCAGGATAAAAGAAGGAGACCTGGCTAAAAGTACCGGCCGGGTGGTGGAGGTGCCTGTAGGGCCGGCGCTTACCGGGAGAGTGGTGGATGCATTAGGCCGGCCCATTGACGACAAGGGACCGATTTTGGCAAAAACCTTTCGAAAGGCGGAACAGGCGGCGCGGGGGGTGATGGAGAGGAGTCCGGTCAATACACCGCTGCAGACGGGGATTAAGGCCGTTGATGCCATGATTCCCGTGGGGCGGGGCCAGCGGGAGCTGATTATCGGCGACCGGCAGACTGGAAAAACGGCCATTGCTCTGGATACCATTATAAACCAGAAAGGACAGCAGGTTCACTGTATTTACGTGGCGATTGGACAGAAGGCTTCCACTGCTGCCGGGATCGTAAAAACGCTGGAAGAATCTGGCGCTATGGATTATACTACAGTTATTGTTTCTACTGCTGCCGACCCGCCGGCACTTCAGTATCTGGCGCCTTATGCAGGCTGTGCAATGGGAGAGGAATGGATGGAGGCAGGGGAAGATGCCTTGGTGGTGTATGATGATTTAAGCCGCCATGCAGCGGCTTACCGTACCTTGTCTCTCCTTCTTAAACGTCCTCCGGGAAGGGAAGCTTATCCTGGAGATGTATTTTACCTTCATTCCCGGCTTCTGGAACGGGCGGCCAGGCTGTCTCAAAAACTGGGAGGCGGCTCATTGACTGCGCTGCCCATTGTGGAAACTCAGGCAGGAGATGTTTCTGCTTATATCCCTACCAATGTAATCTCAATCACCGACGGCCAGATTTATCTGGAGGCGGAAATGTTTCATGCAGGTATTCGCCCGGCTATTAATCCAGGACTTTCCGTATCCAGAGTAGGCGGAGCCGCGCAGACCAGGGCGATGAAGAAAATTGCCGCTCCGCTGCGGACAGAACTGGCCCAGTATCGTGAATTGTCTGCGTTTTCTCAGTTTGGCTCAGAGCTGGAGGCGGAAGCCAGGGAGCGGCTGGCTCAGGGAAGACGAATTCAGGAGGTGTTTAAGCAGCCTCAATACAGGCCTCTTCCCGCAGAATATGAGACGATTATTCTGTATGCAGCGGCAGGAAAGTATCTTTTGGAGATTGAACCGGAAAAGATTTCTTCGTTTGAAGAAGAATTGTTTAAGCTGGTGGAGGAGGAATATCCGGAGATTTTACAGTCTCTCCGTCAAAAAAAAGAGTTGGAACCGGAGATCGAGGAAAGCCTTCAGCAGGCCATTAACCGGTGCCGGATAATTTTTTCTCAAGAGCAGGCAAAAAAGGCAGGTGGAACTAGATGACATCGATGAGAGCAATCCGAAAAAGACGAGAAGGCATTCAGAACACAGAAGAAATTGCCCGGGCCATGAAGCTTGCAGCAACAGCAAGGCTGAAGGGAGCCAGAGAACGGGCGGAAGCTTTTCGCCCCTTTGCCGGCCAAATGGAAGAACTCTTTGCATTTGTTTTTCGTGGAGCTGAGGCAGGAGGAATGAATTTGCAGCCCAGGCCGTCTTCAGGGAAACGAGTGGTTTTAGCTGTTACATCCGATCGGGGGCTGGCAGGCGGGTACAGCCAGAATGTGGTAAGGCTGATTGCAGAAAGCGGATTAACGCCGGAAAACACGGTTGTCTATACTGCAGGCCGAAAAGGAAGGGAAAGTCTGGAAAAAAAGGGATATCCGATTAAAGGGGATTTTTCTTGGAAAGACAGCGCCGGAGCGCAGAAGCGGGCGGAGGAGATCGCTCAGGTTCTTATGGAGGAGTTTTCTTGGGAGAGCGGAGATGAGTTTTACCTGGCTTATACGGTGTTTGTGAATCCGGTAAGACAGGTTCCCAGGCTGCTGCGGCTTTTTGCCCTGGATTCTGAGGAAAAGCAATGGGAGGATCAGGGCGCCGGGGTCATGGAGATTACCTTGGAGCCGGAGGAAGAGGAATTGCTGAGGGCGTTGAAGGCCGGTTATGCTGCCGCAATGATCTGGACGGCTTTTTTGGAGGCGGAGGCCAGCGAAAACGGAGCCAGAATGACGGCGATGGAGGGAGCTAAGGAGCATGCAGAGGAAATGCTTAAGGAGATGAATCTTGCTTATAACCGGCTGCGCCAGGGAGCCATTACCCGTGAACTGACAGAGATTATGGCTGGATCTGGCGGAATTTTCTGAAGGAGGGAAACATGGAAGGAGCAAGGCGAGGGGTGCTGATCCAGATCATCGGAGCAGTTCTGGATATCCGATTTGAACCTGGAGAGCTTCCGGCAATCAACGAGGCGGTGGAAATCCCGCTGGAGGATGGGAATATTCTGGTGGCGGAGACAGCTCAGCATCTGGGAGACAACAAAGTCCGCTGTATTGCCATGGGGCCCACAGAAGGACTGAGGCGGGGAATGGACTGCCGGAGCACAAACGATGCGATTACGGTTCCTGTGGGGGAAAGGGTTCTGGGACGAATGTTTAATGTACTGGGAAGGCCCATTGACGGCGGACCAAAGCTGGATGGAGCAGACCGTCTTCCAATCCATCGGAAACCGCCGGATTTTAGGCAGCAGTCTACAGAGACAGAAATTCTGGAAACAGGAATCAAAGTGGTAGATCTTTTGTGTCCCTATCAAAAAGGAGGGAAAATCGGGCTTTTTGGGGGTGCAGGAGTAGGGAAAACCGTGCTGATTCAGGAACTGATCCGCAATATTGCTGCGGAACATGGGGGATATTCTGTGTTTACCGGTGTAGGGGAACGGTCCAGAGAAGGGAATGACCTGTATCTGGAGATGAAGGCTTCCGGCGTGCTGGACAAAACCGCCATGGTTTTCGGGCAGATGAATGAGCCTCCAGGTGCCAGAATGCGGGCTGGTCTTTCTGGCCTTACCATGGCTGAGTATTTTCGGGATCATGGGGGAAAGGACGTATTGCTGTTTATTGACAATATATTCCGTTTTACCCAGGCTGGAGCAGAGGTGTCCGCTCTCCTTGGCCGGATGCCGTCGGCGGCTGGATATCAGCCTACCCTGGAGGCAGAGATGGGGGCTCTCCAGGAGCGGATAACATCCACAAAACAAGGTTCGATTACTTCGGTGCAGGCGGTGTATGTGCCGGCAGACGATTTGACTGATCCGGCGCCGGCGAATACCTTTGCCCATTTGGATGCCACGACAGTTCTTTCGCGTTCCATTGTGGAGATGGGGATTTACCCGGCGGTGGATCCGTTGGAATCCACTTCAAGAATATTGGACCCGAGAGTCGTAGGCTGGGAACATTATGAGACGGCAAGAGGCGTTCTTAAGGTTTTGGAGACGTATCGGGAGCTTCAGGACATGATTGCAATGCTGGGGATGGATGAGCTTTCCGAGGAAGACCGGGTGACGGTGGCCAGAGCCAGGCGGATTCAGCGTTTTTTCTCTCAGCCCTTTTTTGTGGCGGAACAGTTTACGGGAATCAGCGGACAGTATGTTTCAAGGGCTGAGACAGTAAGAGGATTCAGGGAAATTTTGGAAGGAAAGTATGACCATCTGCCGGAGACATTGTTTTTCAATGCAGGCGGAATTGACCAGGTGGTCAGACGGGCGAAGGAAAGGGCGGCAACGCGATGAAGGAATTTATGCTCCAGGTGACCACGCCGGAAGGAATTTTTTGGGAGAAGAAAGCGGAGATGGCAGAAATTCCGGTATCCGGCGGAAAAATGGGGATTTATGGAGGTCATGAACCGGCAGCCGCCCTCCTTGTGCCGGGGGAGTTAATGATTTATGAGCAGGGCAGAAAGAAAGCGGTCAGCATTGGACCAGGATTTGCAGAGATTTTGCCGGACAAGATAAGAATTTTAACGGGAAGTGCCCGGTGGACAGAAAAACATCCTGAAGAACAGGGAAATGAAGATGAGGATCCTGGCGTACAAAAGGAGGATGGAGATGGATTTTCGGTATGAACTGGTAATGCCCAATGAGGGCCTTCCTTTCCGCCTGTTTATCTTTGAAGGGCGGGAGGGAAATTATAAGGTGACCAAGCACTGGCATCAGTCTGTGGAATTGTTTCTGGTGCTGAAAGGTGCCATTGGATTTTATATTAATTCTCGGTATTTTCCTCTGGGGGAACAGGAATTCATTATTGTGAACTCCAATGAGATTCATTCTATTGACAGCCCGGATCCCAATGAAACCATTGTGCTGCAGATTCCTGCAGAGGCCTTTGCTGATTATCAGCAGAACGCCCCCTATATTTCCTTCGGCCGGGGGAAGGAGCCGGCCAGAAGGAGTCTGGCAAAGCTGATGCAGGAAATGTACAAGACTTATGAAGAGAAGGAATATGGCTATCTGTTTAAGGTAAAAGGTTTATTTTATCAGCTGCTTTATCTTTTGGTCACGGAGTTTAAAGAAGAAAAGCTGGATGAAGAAAGCATCCGGCAGAAGCGGCAGCTGGACAGGCTTTCCCAGGTGACAGCTTATATGGAAGCTCATTATCAGGAGGATATCCGGCTGGAAGAGGTGGCCGGCCGGTTTGGGTTTTCTCCTACATATTTATCTCGGATGTTTCAGAAATACGCGCATGTTAATTACCGCACTTATCTGCTGGATCTGCGGGTGCAGTATGCGGTGCGGGAAATGGCAAATTCTGACCGTGATATGGGAGACATCGCCATGGATCATGGGTTCCCGGACGGGAGATCTTTTGCCAAGGCATTTAAGAAAAGGTACGGATGTCTGCCCAGCGTTTACCGAAAGAATCTGCAGCTTTCTCAAGAATGAGGAGAAGCGGAAATCTCCTTGGGGCGGCGCAGCTGGAATTCCGGTATCCGCGCCTTGGCTCAGGCGGCAGCGGTTATGGCAAAAGTGCAAGAAAGTGCTGTTAATCGGATAATTAACCGCACGCTTTTTTTTCCAGTATGTATTATAATGATACCAGAGTCAAAAGACCTTTTGACCCCAACCTCATTATTTAATAAATTTAACAGGTCATGGGAGATCAGAAATCTCCGGCAAATCAGGATTCAAAGCCTTTGGCCTCTTTTCTGAGACCAAAGGTCATGCTATAATGAAAATACTGGAAGCTTGTGCTGCGGCACGAAGTTTACGAGAAGCAGGAGGGAGCAAATGAACTACTTAATTGGGATTGATGTGGGGACATCTGCAACGAAAACAGTTCTTTTTGATGAGAATGGCCAGGTGATTGCCTCTGCATCCCGGGAATACCCGATGGAGCAGCCCCATAACGGCTGGGCTCAGCAGCGGCCGGAGGACTGGCGGGATGCAGTGCTGGAGACGTTGGCTAAAGTAAAGGAACTTTCTGGAGCGGACAGCAAAGACATTAAGGGAATCGGCATTTCTGGACAGATGCATGGTCTGGTGATGCTGGATGAAAACGGCCAGGTGATTCGTCCTTCTATTATCTGGTGTGATCAGCGCACGGGGGCAGAAGTTGAGGATATGCTGAAACTGATGCCAAGAGAACGGTGGATTCAGATTACGGCCAATCCGCCTTTAACTGGTTGGACGGCGGCAAAGATTCTGTGGGTGCGCAAGAATGAGCCGGAAAATTACGCCAGATGCCGTCATATCTTGCTGCCAAAAGACTATATCCGCTATGTGCTTACAGGAGAATTTGCCACAGAAGTATCGGATGCCAGCGGCATGCAGCTGTTGGATGTGCCGGGAAGATGCTGGTCGGACGAAGTGCTGGAGAAACTTGAAATTCCCAAGGAGTGGCTGGGAAAGGTTTATGAGTCCTGCGAGGTTACCGGTACCCTTCTTCCAGAGATTGCAGAGGCCACAGGCCTTTCTCCGAGCACCAAGGTAGTAGGCGGAGCCGGAGATAATGCGGCTGCTGCAGTGGGAACGGGAGTAGTAAAGGATGGAACTGCTTTTACTACCATCGGCACCTCGGGAGTGGTATTTGCCCACAGCAGCCAGGTGACCATTGATCCTAAGGGCAGAGTTCATACCTGCTGCTGCGCCGTGCCGGGAGCCTGGCATGTCATGGGAGTTACCCAGGGGGCAGGTCTTTCTCTTAAATGGTTCAGAGACCAGTTCTGCCAGGATTACATAAAAGAAGCTAAAGAGCAGGGCATAGATTCTTATGATCTGATTAACCGGGATGTGGAAGGAATC
Source organism: Candidatus Cottocaccamicrobium excrementipullorum (assembly GCA_018713255.1). Classification (GTDB taxonomy): domain Bacteria; phylum Bacillota; class Clostridia; order Lachnospirales; family Lachnospiraceae; genus Caccovicinus; species Caccovicinus excrementipullorum. The sequence goes on from DVFL01000023.1 coordinate 15,337, forward strand.
CCTGCGGGAAGCGAGCGGCTGATCTATCTGCCTTACCTGATGGGAGAACGGACTCCTCATTTGGACCCGGACTGCCGAGGCGTATTTTTCGGATTATCTGCCATGCATACCAGAGCCCATCTTCTTCGGGCAGTGATGGAAGGCGTGTCCTACTCTCTGGCGGACTGCAATGACATTTTAAAGGAAATGGGAGTTAAAGTAAACCAGATGATGGCCTGCGGCGGCGGCGGCAGAAGCCCTATTTGGCGTCAGATGCTGGCAGATCTTTACGGATGTCCGGTAAAGACAGTATCTCAGTCTGAGGGACCGGCTCTGGGCGTGGCAATTTTAGCAGGAGTGGGCTGCGGAATTTACAACAGTGTGGAGGAGGCTTGTCAGGCGATTATTGTGCCGGATAAATCTACGGATCCTATTGAGGAAGAAGCGAAAACCTACCGTCAGTATCATGAGGTTTATCAGAAACTGTACGGTGATTTAAAGGAACGGTACAAGGAACTGGCGGCGCTTTGACAACATACAGGAGGTTTAATAGAGATGGAGATTAAGAAAGTTACAGACCCGGCATTTAAAGCTTATGGAAAAGTGGTTTCCGGTTATGATTTAAGCCAGCTGCTGCAGGCAATGGAGAAGACTCCTCTTCCTGAGGATACGATCTACGTGCCTTCAGACCCTCAGCTTGAATCTCTTTTTGTGTGCCGGCAGATGGAAAAGAATCTGTACGGACAGCTTCCCGTTCAGGTGGGATACTGCAATGGGCATAATCAGAAATTAAATGCGCTGGAATATCACCGTACATCGGAAATTAACGTGGCGGTTACGGATCTGGTGCTGATGCTGGGAAAGCAGCAGGATATTCAGGAAGATTATACATATGACACCAGTTTAGTGGAAGCTTTCCTTGTTCCGGCTGGTACGGCGATTGAGGTGTACGCTACTACTCTTCACTATGCACCTTGTCACGTTAACGAGGGAGGATTCCGCTGCGTGGTGATTCTTCCTAAGGACACCAATACGGATCTGGATCCTATTGAGCAGATCTTTCCAGAAGACAGGCTGCTGTTTGCCAAAAACAAATGGCTCATTGGCCATGAAGAGGGCGGGCTGGATCCCCAGGCCTTCATTGGATTAAAGGGAAAGAATTTAAGTTTGTAGAAATCTTTCGGCAAAAGTAAGTGATGCCGGCAATGCTGCCGGTTAACAACATAGACCACATTGTTTAAGGAGGAAGTAAAATGAACAATTTACCTGTAGTAAAAGTGGGAATCGTAGCAGTAAGCAGAGATTGTTTCCCGGAATCTCTTTCGGTAAACCGGAGAAAAGCCTTGGTAGAGGCTTACAAGAATAAGTATAATGAAGCAGACATTTATGAATGTCCTATCTGCATTGTGGAGAGCGAGATCCACATGGTGCAGGCTCTGGAAGACGTTAAGGCGGCAGGCTGCAACGCTCTGGCAGTATATCTTGGAAACTTCGGACCGGAGATTTCTGAGACTTTGCTGGCCAAGCATTTCGACGGCCCCACCATGTTTATTGCAGCGGCAGAGGAAAGCGGAGACAGCCTGATTCAGGGCCGGGGCGATGCGTTCTGCGGTATGCTCAACGCCAGCTATAACCTGAAGCTGCGCAACATTAAGGCCTATATTCCGGAGTATCCTGTGGGAACGGCTGAAGAGTGTGCAGATATGATTCAGGAATTCCTTCCCATCGCCAGAACCATGATCGGACTGTCTCAGTTAAAAATTATCAGCTTTGGCCCCAGACCTTTAAATTTCCTTGCCTGCAACGCGCCCATTAAGCAGCTGTACAATATGGGAGTTGAGATTGAGGAGAATTCCGAGCTGGATCTGTTCGAGGCCTTCAATAAGCATGCTGATGATCCTAGAATCCCTGAAGTGGTAAAGGATATGGAAAATGAGCTGGGAGCCGGAAACATGAAGCCGGAAGTCCTTCCTAAGCTTGCCCAGTATGAGCTGACCTTGTTAGACTGGATCGAGGCTCATAAAGGATATCGGAAATATGTGGCGATTGCCGGAAAGTGCTGGCCTGCTTTCCAGACACAGTTTGGTTTTGTGCCTTGTTATGTAAACAGCCGTCTCACGGGAAGAGGAATTCCGGTATCCTGCGAGGTGGATATCTACGGCGCATTAAGCGAGTTTATTGGAACCTGCGTCAGCCAGGATGCAGTTACTCTGCTGGATATTAACAATACGGTGCCTCAGGATATGTATGATCAGGATATTAAGGGCAAGTTTAATTATACCCATCGGGATACCTTTATGGGCTTCCACTGCGGCAATACCTGCTCTGGCAAGCTGACTTCCTGCACCATGAAATATCAGATGATTATGGCAAGAACTCTTCCTGAAGAGGTGACTCAGGGAACCCTTGAGGGCGACATTGCTCCAGGAGAAATCACTTTCTTCCGTCTTCAGAGCACGGCAGACAACAAGTTAAGAGCTTATGTGGCAGAAGGCGAAGTTCTTCCGGTAGCGACCCGCTCCTTTGGTTCCATCGGTATTTTTGCGATTCCGGAAATGGGACGGTTCTATCGTCATGTTCTTATTGAGAAGAACTTCCCGCATCATGGAGCAGTAGCCTTCGGTCATTATGGAAAGGCGCTTTTCGAGATCTTTAAGCTGCTGGAGGTAGAGGATCTGGGATATAATCAGCCTAAGGAAATGCGCTATCCTACGGAAAATCCTTTTGCATAAAGGAAAGACGGAAAATTCTGGTGGAAATAATTCGGTGAAGAGGTTATGATAGAGAGGCGAAACTAAACGTAAGGAGCGAAAATATGAAAACATTGCAAGAAAATGCGGTAAATGCCATCCGTGTCCTTTCTGCGGATGCGATTCAGAAGGCTAAGTCCGGTCATCCCGGACTTCCCCTGGGAGCGGCTTCGGCTGCTTACGAGCTGTGGGCCAATCATATGAAGCATAATCCGGCAGATCCCCAGTGGCCGGACAGAGATCGTTTTATTCTGTCTGGCGGACATGGTTCCATGCTGCTGTATTCTTTGCTGCATTTATTCGGATATGGAAATCTGTCAAAAGAGGATTTGATGAATTTCCGGCAGCTGGGCTCTCTCACCCCCGGACATCCGGAATACCGGCATACAGTAGGGGTGGAGGCCACCACCGGACCATTAGGAGCCGGCATGGGCATGGCGGTAGGCATGGCCATGGCGGAGGCACACCTGGCGGCAGTCTTTAACCGAGAAGGCTACCCTGTGGTGGATCATTATACCTATGTGCTGGGCGGAGACGGCTGCATGATGGAGGGAATCTCCTCTGAGAGCTTTTCCCTGGCAGGTACCCTTGGACTGGGAAAGCTTATTGTTCTGTATGATTCCAACCAGATTTCCATAGAAGGAAGCACGGACATTGCTTTTACAGAGAATGTGCAGATGCGGATGGAGGCTTTCGGCTTCCAGACCATCACTGTAGAGGATGGAAATGATCTGGCAGCCATCGGTGCGGCCATTGAGGAGGCTAAAGCGGATAAGACCAGACCATCTTTTATTACCATTAAAACCCAGATTGGATACGGCTGCCCGGCTAAGCAGGGAAAGGCCAGCGCTCACGGAGAACCGTTAGGAGAAGAGAACGTAAAAGCCTTAAAGGAATTTTTGGAGTGGCCGTCCCAGGAACCTTTCTATGTGCCGGAGGAAGTATATCAGCATTATCATCAGCTGGCGGCGGAAAAGAGCAAAGCGGAAGCGGACTGGAATGAGATGTTTGCCCAGTACTGCAGCGCTTATCCGGAGATGAAAGCTCTTTGGGATCAGTATCATGACGAAGGACTGGCAGATTCTCTGCTGGATGATGAGGAATTCTGGAAACAATCAGAAAAGCCTGAGGCAACCAGAAATCTTTCTGGAAAAGTGATTAATCTGGTGAAGGACAGGCTGCCGAATCTTATCGGCGGTTCAGCAGACCTGGCGCCTTCCAACAAAACCCATATGAATGATGTGGGGGATTTCTCCCGCACTACACCAGAAGGACGGAACCTGCATTTTGGCGTCCGGGAGCTGGCCATGACAGCCATCGGAAACGGAATTATGCTTCATGGAGGACTGCGGGCCTATGTGGCAACCTTCTTTGTGTTCAGCGATTATGTAAAACCTATGGCCAGACTTTCTTCTATTATGCAGGTGCCTTTAACCTTTGTTCTGACTCATGACAGCATCGGTGTAGGAGAAGATGGACCCACCCATGAGCCGGTGGAGCAGCTGGCCATGTTAAGAGCTCTTCCGAACTTCCATGTCTTCCGCCCCTGCGATGCAGTGGAAACGGCGGCGGCATGGTACAGCGCCCTGACTTCCAGGAGAACACCTACGGCGCTGGTTCTTACCAGACAGAATCTGGCGCCTATGGCAGGAAGCAGCAAGAATGCCTTAAAAGGCGGCTATGTAATTGACGACTGTCAGGGAACTCCTGATGCCATCATCATTGCCAGCGGTTCAGAGGTGGAGCTTGCAGTGAAGGCCAAGGCCATTTTGGAGAGCGAGGGCAGAAAGATCCGGGTGGTATCTATGCCCTGTATGGATATTTTCGAGGAGCAGAGTGAGGAGTATAAGGAATCTGTTCTTCCCAAGGCAGTAAGAAAGCGGGTGGCAGTAGAAGCTTTGAGTGATTTCGGCTGGGGCCGTTATGTAGGACTGGACGGCGGCTATGTAACCATGAAGGGCTTTGGCGCCAGCGGACCGGCTGCCCAGTTATTTGAGTACTTTGGATTTACCCCTGAGCATGTGGCTGAGGTGGTAAGAGGGCTGAATTAGCCCTGCAGCAGCAGAGTTAAGTAAGGATTAATGGGCTGTTCAGGATATAATGTGCAAACAGAGATGAAAATCTGCCGACAGGTGAATGCTGCGCGGTTTTCTCCCGGTTTGCACGCCGCCCTGAATGGTTGTTCGTGATTTCATCAGGCGATGATGCCAGGAGGAGAAGTTATGAGATTTTTTATTGATACTGCCAATGTTGAAGAGATTAAGGCTGCCAATGATATGGGGATTATCTGCGGCGTTACCACCAATCCTTCTCTTATTGCCAAAGAAGGCCGTGATTTTAAGCAGGTGATTGCAGAGATCGCTTCTATTGTAGACGGACCGATCAGCGGTGAGGTTAAAGCTACTACCACCGATGCGGAAGGCATGATTCAGGAAGGCCGGGAGATTGCGGCTATTCATCCCAATATGGTGGTGAAGATTCCTATGACGGCAGAAGGCTTAAAGGCGGTAAAGGTACTGAATCAGGAAGGAATTAAGACCAATGTAACTCTGGTATTTTCCGCAGCGCAAGCTCTTTTGGCGGCCCGCGCAGGAGCAACCTACGTTTCTCCTTTCCTGGGCCGTCTGGATGATATTTCCATGCCTGGCATTGATCTGATTGATGAGATCACTGAGATTTTTGGAATGCATGATATCAGCACTCAGATTATTGCGGCCAGCATTCGCAATCCGATCCATGTAATCGACTGCGCCCGGGCTGGAGCAGATATTGCTACTGTTCCCTATAAGGTTTTGATGCAGATGATCAAACATCCGCTGACGGATCAGGGCATCGAGAAGTTTAAGAAGGATTATGAGGCTGTATTCGGGAAATAAAAGAAATCAGCAACAGCAAGAGTCCGCGGTTCTGGCAAATGTGTCAGGCCGCGGCCTTTTTTTTTCACAGATGGAGAAGAAGAAATTTGGTTAAATTGTATTAAAAATGACAAAAATGGAACAAGTAATACACGTATATGTAAAAAATATTTTTCTTCAGGATAAATTATGACAAATTTCAAAAAAAGAATAGATAAAATTGATGCAATTTTTGTGTTTGATAACACAAATGTTATGATCTAATCAAAAAACAATATTTGAAAAAATAATTTTCCGTGTCTATAATAAGGCGCGAGAAAAAATAAGGAAGGGGTGACAGAATGGACGGTCTTGTAGATTCCCTGATGGAAGAGCTGAACTGTAATGTGGTGTTTACCATTCCCGTTTTCGGCGGTATTGACGTGCTGGAATCGGTGGTGGTTACCTGGATTATCACAGCAGTCATTATGATTGCAACGTTGATTTTGGTTCATGGACTGAAGGTAAGACAGATTAACCATAAGCAGGCTGCGTTGGAAAGCGGAATATGCTTTTTATACGACTTTTTCGATGATCTTCTGGGGAAAGACGGACGGGCGTACATTCCTTATCTGATTACCGTGGTGATTTATATTGGAATTGCCAATATGATCGGACTGTTTGGAATGAAATCGCCTACGAAGGATTTAAATGTTACAGCGTCTCTAGCTGTGATGAGTATTGTGCTGGTGGAAATTGCCGGCATCCGAAAAAAGGGCGTAAAGAACTGGCTGAAAAGCTTTGCGGAGCCGATTCCTATCGTGGCGCCCATTAATGTGCTGGAGCTGTTTATCCGCCCGCTGTCGTTGTGCATGCGGCTTTTTGGCAATGTGCTGGGGGCGGTGGTGGTAATGGCGCTGATCAAGTATCTGATTCCTGTGATCGTGCCCCTGCCCTTCAGCTTCTATTTTGATATATTTGACGGAGTGATTCAGGCCTATGTGTTTGTATTCCTTACGTCACTATATATAAAAGAAGCCATTGAATAATGGTAACAGTTGAGGACAGGAATCTTCTTGGCTGTCCTGAGTTGTTACGAACAATGAAGAATCTGCAAAAACACAAAGAGAAAAGGAGAAAATTGTCATGAGTGGATTAATCGCGATTGGAGCTGCTGTTGCAGTAATTACAGGTGTTGGAGCCGGCGTAGGAATCGGAATGGCTACCTCAAAGGCAGTAGATGCTATTGCCAGACAGCCGGAAGCAGATGGAAAAATTACTAAGGCTTTGCTGCTGGGATGTGCTTTGGCTGAGGCAACTGCAATTTACGGTTTCGTAATTGGTCTGTTAATTATTCTGTTCTTAGGTTAACTTGGCCTGCGCCCGGTTAAGAATGGGCTTTCAGGCCCATGAACCTCTGGCGTGGAGATTTGGAAACCCTGAAGACATGCCGCCTGTGAAGGCGGCAGGAATTTTAGAGTACACGGAAAGAGGCGTTTAACATGTTACGAATCGATTTTTGGAATATCGCCTTTATAATTATCAACCTTTTGGTGCTTTATTTATTTATGAAGCATTTCCTGGTAGGGCCTGTAATGAAGATCGTTGAACAGAGACAGAGTATGGTAGAAAAGGATCTGGATCAGGCGGCGTCAGCCAGGAAAGAGGCAGAAGAGGCAAAGGCTCAGTGCCAGGCGGCAGCGGCAGGTGCGGATGAAAAGGCCCAGGAAATCATCAAGGATGCCCGGGCAAAGGCACAGGCGGAATATGACCGGATTTTAGCCCAGGCCGGAAAAGACGCAGATAAAAAGCTGGAAAATGCAGAGAAAACCATCGAACTGGAACGGGAAAAAGCCCTTGGCGATTTGAAGCTTTCTGTGGCTGAGCTTGCTATGACAGCGGCGGCCAGACTGATGACAGAGCAGAATAACGCCGGCGAGGACAAGAAGCGTTACCAGGCATTTTTAGCAGAATCAGGTGAAGCACATGACTGAGCAGGCAAGAACTTACGGAACCGTATTATTTGAGCTGGATCTTCCCGGGGAAATGATTGAGAAGGCCTTCGGCGTCCTTTCAGATAACCCGGTACTAATCAAGTGTCTGATCAGCCCGGAGATTCTTCTGGGCAGCAAGCTGGCTGTCATTCAGAAGGTATTTCGGGAACCGGAGTTTTCTCCGCTGATGACAAGATTTTTGGAAAAGGTCTGCGAGAACAGCTGCATGGACCAGATGGAGGAGATTTTCCAGGTCTGGAAAGAAAAAACCATGGAGGCGGCGGGGATTCTTTCCGCCAGTCTTTACTGTGTAACCCTGCCGGATGAAAAGGAACGGGAGGGAATGAGAGCCTTCCTTAGCCGGAAATTCGGGGCAAAGGAGGTTCAGCTTACCATAGTAAATGCGCCTGAGCTCATGGGCGGATTCGTTCTTAAGGCGAAGGATATGGAATATGATTACAGTCTTAAAGGGCAGCTGACCCGGCTTGCCAGGGCTGTAGCAGGATAAGGAGTCTTGATATGAGTACAATCAGTTCCCAGGAAATCATCTCCATCATTAAAAGTGAAATTGAAAATTTTGATGTGCAGCCAGGCGCAGAGCAGGAAACGGGTTCTGTGATCTGGGTTGGCGATGGGATTGCCATTTGCTATGGCATTGACCATGCCATGTATGGAGAGATTGTAGTATTTGAAAATGGCGTCAAGGGAATGGTCCAGGATATCCGGAAGCATGAAATCGGCTGTATCCTGTTTGGAAAGGATACCGGAATCATGGAAGGGACCAAGGTTGCCAGAACGAAGAAGCGGGCGGGCGTTCCCGTAGGATCCGGATTTTTAGGCCGGGTAGTTAACGCCCTGGGCGAGCCTATTGACGGGCTGGGGCCGGTAAAGGAAGAAGGATACCGGCCGGTTGAGGAGGAAGCGCCGGGAATCGTGGACCGCAAGTCAGTTGGAGTTCCTATGGAAACGGGAATTCTGGCCATTGATTCTATGTTCCCGATTGGACGGGGACAGCGTGAACTGATCATCGGCGACCGCCAGACAGGAAAAACGTCCATTGCCATGGATACCATTCTGAATCAGAAGGGCAAAGATGTAATCTGCATTTATGTGGCCATCGGCCAGAAGGCTTCCACTGTGGCCAAGCTGGTAAATACCCTGAAAAAGAATGATGCCATGAGTTATACCATTGTAATGTCATCTACCGCCAGCGAGCCGGCGCCTTTGCAGTATATTGCTCCTTATGCAGGAACCGCCATGGCGGAATTTTTCATGCATCAGGGCAAGGATGTGCTGATTGTTTACGATGATTTAAGCAAGCATGCGGTGGCATACCGTGCACTTTCTCTGCTGCTGGAGCGTTCTCCAGGACGAGAAGCGTATCCTGGTGATGTCTTTTATCTTCATTCCCGTCTGCTGGAGCGTTCCAGCCGGCTGACGGATGAGCTGGGAGGAGGGTCCATTACTGCTCTTCCTATTATCGAAACCCAGGCGGGAGATGTGTCGGCCTACATTCCCACCAACGTAATTTCCATTACAGACGGACAGATTTTTCTGGAAAGCGATCTGTTTTTCTCTGGAATGCGGCCGGCAGTAAACGTAGGTCTTTCCGTATCTCGTGTAGGCGGAGCGGCCCAGACTAAGGCGATGAAGAAGGCCAGCGGAAGCATTCGAATTGATCTGGCACAGTACCGGGAGATGGAAGTATTCACCCAGTTCAGCTCAGATCTTGATGAAACGACGAAGGAGCAGTTGGCTTATGGCAAGCGGCTGATGGAATTGTTGAAGCAGCCTTTGGAGCATCCCCTTTCTCTTCACGAACAGGTGATTACCTTATGTGCAGCTACCCATCGGGTAATGCTTTCAGTAGAAGTAAAGCGGATTAAAGAGTTCCAGATGCAGATGCTGCAGTGGTTCGATGACCGGCATCCGGAAATCGGACAGGAGATTGAAGAGAAAAAAGTGTTGACGGATGAGCTGATTGAAAAGATCGTAGAGTATGCCAACGAGTTTAAGACACAGTTCTGACAGGGAGTGAAAACAGTATGGCAAATGCAAGAGAAATCTTAAACCGGATGCACAGCGTCCAGGATACCCGGAAAATCACTAATGCCATGTATCTGATTGCTTCCACCAAGTTAAAAAAGAGCAAAAAGGCTCTGGAAGAGACGGAGCCCTACTTTTACACTCTTCAGAGTTTGATTCAGCGTATTCTGCGGCATATGCCGGATGTTAAGCATTTCTATTTTGATACGCGAAGCAGCATTAAGCCGGAGGACAGGAGCCGGGGCCTGATTGTGATTACTGGAGATAAGGGCCTGGCAGGCGCCTATAATCACAATGTGCTGAAAATCGCCCACGAGTGGATGGAATCTGGAAAGAATAATCATCTTTATGTGGTAGGAGAACTGGGCCGGCAGTATTTCGAATCCAAACATATGCCGGTGGAAGAACAGTTCCATTATACCGTACAGAATCCAACCATGCACCGGGCCAGGCTGATTTCTTCCACTGTTTTGGAGGATTATGAAGAAGGACGTCTGGACGAAGTCTGGATTTTGTATACACAAATGATTAACAGTATGAAAATGGAGGCCCAGCTGGTACAGCTTCTGCCCTTAAAGCGGGAGGATTTCAGCAAGATCACCATGCCGGCTAACATTTATCAGGAAGAAATTAAAATGGTGCCCTCTCCGGAGGAAGTTATGAATCATGTGGTGCCGAATTACGTTACTGGTTTTATTTACGGCGCTTTGGTGGAGTCCTTCTGCAGCGAGCAGAATGCCAGAATGATGGCGATGCAGTCCGCCAGCGACAATGCAAGTCAGCTTCTAAGCCAGCTGTCTGTTGAGTACAACCGAGTACGTCAGGCGGCCATTACCCAGGAAATTACCGAGGTAGTGGGCGGAGCCAAGGCACAGAGAAAGAAGTCTAGTTAGGAGGCAATCATGAGCAAAGGAAGAATCGTGCAGGTTATGGGACCTGTGGTAGACGTAGCTTTTGAAGATAAACACCTGCCTCATATCAAAGACGCCCTGGTGGTGGACAATAACGGCAAGCGGTCCGTAATGGAGGTAGCCCAGCATATTGGCGGCGGCGTAGTGCGCTGCATTATGCTGGCTTCCAGCGAAGGGCTTTGCCGGGATATGGAGGTGGAGCCGACTGGAGCAGGCATTAAGGTGCCGGTAGGTGAAAAAACCCTGGGACGGCTGTTTAATGTTCTGGGTGAGACCATTGACGGCGGTGAAAGCCTGGAAGGGGAAGAAAAGTGGGTAATCCATCGGGATCCCCCGTCTTTCGAGGATCAGAGCCCTGTTGTGGAAATGCTGGAAACCGGCATTAAAGTTATCGACCTTCTGGCGCCTTATGCCAAGGGCGGAAAGATTGGTCTGTTCGGCGGCGCCGGCGTAGGAAAGACGGTGTTAATTCAGGAATTAATTACGAATATTGCAACGGAGCACGGCGGTTACTCTATCTTTACCGGTGTAGGTGAGCGTTCTCGTGAAGGAAACGATTTGTGGACAGAGATGAGAGAGTCCGGCGTATTAAATAAGACTGCGCTGGTATTCGGTCAGATGAACGAGCCGCCGGGAGCGCGTATGCGGGTGGCGGAAACCGGTCTTACCATGGCCGAGTACTTCCGTGATGTGAAGAAGCAGAATGTGCTGCTGTTTATTGACAATATTTTCCGTTTCGTTCAGGCGGGTTCGGAAGTTTCTTCCTTGTTGGGAAGAATGCCTTCTGCCGTAGGTTATCAGCCGACTCTGGCAACGGATGTGGGCGAGCTTCAGGAGCGGATCGCTTCCACCAAAGAGGGCTCTGTAACTTCTGTTCAGGCAGTTTACGTACCGGCAGATGACTTAACAGACCCGGCGCCGGCGACAACGTTTGCTCATTTGGATGCAACCACCGTTCTTTCCCGTAAGATCGTAGAGCAGGGTATTTATCCGGCGGTAGATCCGCTGGAGTCCACCTCTCGTATTCTGGAAGAGGATGTGGTAGGCAAGGAGCATTACCAGGTGGCCAATCAGGTGCAGCAGATGCTGCAGAAGTATAAAGAGCTTCAGGATATTATTGCGATTCTGGGAATGGAAGAGCTTTCTGAGGAGGATAAGCTTACCGTAAGCCGGGCCAGAAAGATACAGCGTTTCCTGTCCCAGCCCTTCCATGTGGCAGAGAATTTTACCGGTGTTCCTGGAAAGTATGTGCCGGTTAAAGAAACTATCCGCGGATTCAAGGCAATTATTGACGGCGATATGGACGAGTATCCGGAAGCGGCCTTCTTTAATGTGGGAACCATTGACGAGGTAGTGGAAAAAGCTAAGTCCATGGAGAGAAAGGAAAGTTAAGAATATGTCAACATTTTGGCTGAAGATCGTTGCCAGTGATCATGTGTTTTATAACGGAAACTGTGAGTCGCTGGTAGTCCCTGCCCATGACGGAGAGGTGGGGATACTGCCCCACCGGGAAGCCATGATTCTGGCCACTCAGGAGGGGGAGCTTAGATTTAAAGCCCCTGGCGACGGTCAGTGGCGGAGGGCTGTGGTAGGCTTGGGAATCGTTCAGGTAGCCAATAACCGGGTGACGGTGATTGTAGATACGGCGGAGCGCCCGGAAGACATTGACGCAATCCGTGCAAAGCAGGCACTGGAGCGTGCCCAGGAGCAGATGCGCCAGAAGCAGAGCGTGCGGGAGTTCAGAATGTCCCAGGCGTCCATGGTAAGGGCCATTGCTCGTCTGAAGGGCAAGCAGGCCAGCGAATATAAGAATATATAATTAAGATAGGGAGTCTCTGTGATTCAGTGCAATCACAGGGGCTCCCTAAAGTTTTTCTGCCTGCCGGCGCTAGTTTGCTTCATGATTCGCCCGGCAGCTTTCTCGTTCTACAATGTGATGGGGAATGATGATTTTTGTTGCCAGAAGGCCGGGACTTTCAAGATGGCGCAGCATCTGAGCCGCAGCGGCAATGCCAAGCTGGAAGGAATTAATATCAATGGAAGTCAAATGAGGAGAGGACAGTCTGGCCAAAATGGAGTTGTTAAATGAAATAACAGACAGGTCCTCTGGAATCGAGATGCGGGAAGCTGCACACACGGTAACAAGGGCCATGGCCAAAATGTCGTCGCAGACTACCAGGGCGGTGGGGGGATCCTTCTGGTTAAGAAGGGCGGTTAAGGGAGCTTCCCAGCCGCTGGCATAAGGCTGCAGTTCCACGCAGTAATCCGGCCGGAGGGGAAGACCCTTCTCCGCAAGAGCCAGAAGGTATCCAGACTTCCGGTCGGCGGCGAACAGAGGATTCCCAGAGGGAAGAATGCAGCCGATTTTTCGGTGTCCCAGATCCATCAGGTATTGGGCGGCGTCCTTTCCTGCCAGAATGTTGTCATTGTCCACATAAATCGTTTGATTGGCGTTTTGGCAGGCTTTTCCCACCAGCACATAGAGCTGTTTTTCCTGGGAAAGAAAAGCAGTGACAGGATCATCCTGCCGGGAATACAGGAGAATGAAGCCGTCAGCCTGGCCCTTTTTCATCATGGAGCGGACTGCCTGAAGAATCTCTTCCTCATCTTTTCCGGTAATTACTGTATTAATATAGTGGTGAGAATTGCAGTACTGGCTGATTCCGCGGATAACTTCCAGATAAAAGGAATTTTCATAAACCTCTTTTTCTGACGGAGGAAGAATAATGCCGATGATCCGGGAAGCCTGGGAAGCCAGACTGCTGGCCTGAAAATTAGGTTCATATCCCAGCTGTTTCATGGCCTGGCGAACCTTTTCTTTTGTCTGCCGGCTGATGGAAGGATGGTCCTGACAGGTTCTGGAGACGGTGGAAGGGGAAACTCCGGCCAGTTTCGCCACGTCTTTTATGGTTACAGCCATTTATTCTGCCTCCTTGATTCTAGGTGCAATAAAAATCTGCCTGGTGTTTGGCAGCATCAATTCAGGGGTTAAGGGAGCCTGAATGGTTTTTAAACAGTGTATCTTTTCTCAACAGATTTGTCAATGGGATGGCGAAAAAGAAATAAAACGGTTGCGCAATATATAAGCCAATTTGCACAAATATACCACGGATTTTTTGTAGAAAAGAGAGAAGACAGGAAAAATCATAAAATTACCTTGTTTTTAAAGGGAATGAGCAGTATAGTTAATGCAATCGGTTGCGTAACAAACGCGAAAAATTGCATTGCAGAACAGGAGGATCCAATTAATGAAACGAGAAAGCGGCATTCTGCTCCCGGTTTTCAGCCTGCCATCGCCTTATGGAATCGGGTGTTTTTCCAAAGAGGCATATGAATTTGTGGATCAGCTGAAGGCGGCGGGCCAGTCCTATTGGCAGATTCTGCCTTTGGGCCCCACAAGTTACGGTGATTCCCCCTACCAGTCTTTTTCCACCTTTGCCGGAAATCCGTATTTTATCAGCTTAGAGGAGTTAATCCAGGAAGGCGTTTTGACTCAGGAGGAGTGTGATCAGGCGGACGTTGGGGAAGACCAAAGCTCCATCGACTACGCAAAGCTATATCAGAGACGTTATCCTCTTTTGAGGAAGGCTTATGAACGGAGCCGGGTGTGGGAAAATCAGGATTTTTCACGGTTTAAGGAGGAAAACCAGTGGTGGCTTCAGGATTATGCTCTGTTTATGGCGGTAAAGGAGCGGTTCGGGGGAAAGGCCTGGACGGAATGGGCGGAGGATATTCGTCTCCGCTGGAACAACGCGATGGATTATTATCGGCGGGAGCTGTATTATGATATTGAATTTCAGGAGTATCTCCAGTATGTATTCATCCGGCAGTGGGAGAAACTGAAGGGGTATGCCAACCGCCGGGGAATCCGGATTATCGGAGATATTCCTATTTATGTGGCCATGGACAGTGCTGATACCTGGGCGAATCCGAAGTTGTTTCAGTTAGACCAGGACAATAAGCCTCTGGCGGTGGCGGGCTGTCCCCCTGATGGATTTTCTGCCACAGGGCAGCTGTGGGGGAATCCGCTTTACCAGTGGGAGGTTCATCGGCAGCAGGGATATTCCTGGTGGATTCGGCGTCTTGCCTACTGCTATAAGCTTTATGATGTGGTGCGCATTGATCATTTCCGGGGATTTGATGAGTATTTTTCAATCCCTGCGGACGCCAAGACAGCAGAGGGAGGCCATTGGGAAAAGGGGCCGGGAATTGAGCTGTTTCAGGCGGTTTCCCGGGCCTTGGGAGAAAAGGACATTATTGCAGAAGATCTGGGATATGTGACTGATTCAGTGAGACAGCTGGTAAATGACAGCGGGTATCCGGGAATGAAGGTGTTAGAGTTTGCCTTCGATTCTAGAGATTCTGGATGTGCCAGCGATTACCTTCCTCACAATTATACGGAGAATGCAGTGGTTTATACAGGAACCCATGATAATGAAACGATTCAGGGCTGGTTTTCTTCTATTCGCCCGGAGGAACAGAAAATGGCCAGAGAGTATTTGTGGGATTTTTATACGCCGGAGAAGGAGCTTTATCTGTCCTTTGTCAGTCTGGCTATGAGAAGCCGGGCCAGAATGTGCGTCATTCCCCTTCAGGATTACTTGGGGCTTGATAATCGGAGCCGTATCAATGTGCCTTCCACGGTAGGAGAAAACTGGAAATGGCGCCTGGTTCCTGGCCAGGTAAGCGAAGAGCTTCTGGAAAGGATCAAGGGAATGACTCTGCGCTATGGCCGCTGGAACTGGAGCTAGGACAAAAGGAGAAAGCCTTAGATCCAGCGGGAGTTTTCCACCAGAAAGTGGCAGAAGTCCATGACCACAGGGTTTTCCCGGCCTTCTGGAGAGCAGATCAAAATAATCTGCCGCCGGCAGGTCTGGCCGGTAATGGGCAGGAGCTTTACTGAGGAATTAGGAGCCAGAGGACCTGCCGAACCTTCCAGGGGGCCCCAGGAATACTGAGGCCAGAAGCCGATGCCTAAGCCGGCAGCGATTAAGTTTCGCACAGATTCTGTGGTGTCGCTTTCAAAAATGATCCGGGGAGAGATTCCTGCTTCGGCAAAGTAACTGTTGCTGATCTGGCGGATGGGGCGTGAACCGGCCAGACAGATGTATCCTGCATTTTTTGTTTCTGACAGGCGGATGGAGTTTTTGCGCCCGTAGGAGGAATTGGCGGGAACGGCGAGGTAAAGATCTTCTTCCAGCATTATCATGTTGTCTTCACCGGAGTCAAGGTCCGGACGGTCCGCCCGGACCGCAGAGACGCACAGGTCAAAGGCAGAGTGGGTGTCCGCCTGATAAAGCTGAAAATTTACATCAGGGTGGAGCGCTCGGTAGGCAATGATCCGGTTGGTAATCAGGGCTGAGGCGGCCAGAATCCGCAGATGGATGGTGTGGGCTGCATGAGCCTGATTTTCCAGAAGTTCCTGAGGAATCCGATCCAGAGCATCCATAATGGGAATCAGCCGCTTTTGGAGGAGTTTTCCTGATTCATTCAAGGTGATGCTGCGGTTTTTCCGCTCAAAAAGAGATACCCCCAGCTCAGTTTCCAGCCGGTGAATGGCCTGGGACAAGGCTGGTTGGGCGATCTTTAAATGTTCTGCCGCCTTGGTCATGTGTTGATAGTGAGCGGCGGTGAGAAAGTAGCGCAGCTGAAGCAGTTCCATAAGTTGATTCCTTCTTTCTAAAGTAAGCCATCATGCGCCGGCGGTTGAGTCTCCGGTCATCCCGCGAAAGTCTGGCGGCGCATTTGGCATCCCTGAATTAATGCCGCCTGTTCGGCGGCGGGCTTTCAAAGTAAGTATTGAACAAGGGTTGTTTCAGGGATTGATCGTAACGTCAGGGTAGCATGGTTTGGCGAAAATGTCAATGGAGGGGCGATGGAGCAGATTGACATCCAGGCGGATAACGTGAGGAGAAAGAAAATTTGGGGAAAAAGAAAGAAAAAAACTTGTAACCTGAAGAGAATCGAGGTATAATATGCAGGACGGGCTCGTAGCTTAGCTGGGAAAGCGCTGCGTTCGCAACGCAGAGACCGTGGGTTCGAATCCCATCGGGTCCATTTATGAAGAGAAACCTGGTATACTGCCAGGTTTTTTCTTTTGTGCGGTCAGCAGAGGGGGATTTTTACGGGAGTTAAGATGAATTTTTATTCATTTTTGTTATTTCTGCCATTGACAAATAAAAAAACTTCAGGCTATAATTTGAACAATGGCGATGACGGAGAGAAGTAGCGCATTTTATCGTTCCCAGTGAGCGGAGGATAGTGAGAACTTCGTAAAGTGAATTTGCGTGAATAACACTCTAACAGCTGCGAACAGAACCCTGCTTTGCGGGCCGGAAGGCAGTTTAAGCGGGCAGTAAGGGAGCCGAGCGCTGTGCGATATACAGCAAGGTTTTTCAACCAGTGAGAGACTGCAAGACAGTAATTCAGGTGGTACCGCGGACATTAACTGTTCGTCCTGAGGGTTTGTTCAGGACGGGCAGTTTTTTTATTCCTTCCTGAACAGCGTAGACTGGAAAGGAGAAGCTTATGAACACATCAAACATTTACCGTGACCGAACCATTGACCAGTTAGGAGAAGAGGACGTAGGAAAAACGCTGCGGGTAGCAGGATGGATTGAGAATATCCGGGACCACGGCGGCGTTTCCTTTATCGATCTTCGGGATATGTACGGCGTGCTGCAGGTAGTTATGCGGGATACCAGCCTGTTGAAGGGCCTGGTTAAGGAGGACTGCATCAGTGTCCAGGGCTTGATGGAGCATCGGGACGAGGAGACTTATAATCCGAAAATTCCCACCGGTACCATTGAGATGGAGGCCCACCAGGTGACGGTTCTGGGACGGGTGCGTCAGACTTTGCCCTTTGAGATTATTACCTCGAAAGAGAACCGGGAGGATCTGCGGTTAAAATACCGTTACCTGGATCTGCGGAATAAAAAGGTGAAGGACAACATGATTTTCCGTTCACAGGTTATCAGTTTTCTTCGTCAGAAAATGACAGAAATGGGATTTCTGGAGATTCAAACTCCTATTCTCTGCGCTTCTTCGCCGGAGGGAGCCAGGGATTATATTGTTCCTTCCAGAAAGCACAAAGGAAAGTTTTACGCCCTTCCCCAGGCGCCTCAGCAGTATAAACAGCTTTTGATGGTGTCTGGATTTGACAAGTATTTTCAGATTGCGCCGTGCTTCCGGGATGAGGATGCCAGAGCGGATCGGTCTCCTGGAGAGTTTTACCAGCTGGATTTTGAGATGAGCTTTGCCACCCAGGAGGATGTGTTCCGAACAGGGGAGGAAGTGCTGACGGCGGCTTTTAAGAAATTTGCTCCGGAAGGATATGCTGTGACGGAAGGGCCTTATCCGGTGATCAGTTACAAGCAGGCCATGCTGGAGTTCGGCACGGATAAGCCGGATCTGCGCAATCCATTGAGAATTGTGGACGTGACCGACTTCTTCCAGAAATGTACCTTTAAGCCCTTCCACAAGCGGACCGTTCGGGCCATTCGGGTTCATGCAGAAATGTCCAAAGGCTTCCATGAAAAGCTTCTTAAGTATGCAGTATCCATCGGCATGGGAGGTTTAGGTTACTTGGAAGTGGGAGAAGATATGAGCTATAAGGGCCCCATTGACAAGTTTATTCCTCAGGAACTTAAAGGAGAAATGGCGCAGATTGCCGGACTGGAGCCGGGGGATACGATTTTCTTCATTGCAGATAAAGAAGAGAGAGCGGCTCTGCTGGCGGGACAGATCCGTACTGAGCTGGGGAAGCGCCTGGATTTGTGCGAGAAAAACGCTTACCGGTTCTGCTTTGTCAATGATTTCCCTATGTACGAGTATGATCCGGAGGAAAAGAAAATCGTCTTTACCCACAATCCATTTTCGATGCCTCAGGGCGGGCTGGAGGCCTTAACTTCCAAGGATCCTTTGGAGATTTTAGCGTACCAGTATGATATTGTGTGCAACGGCGTGGAGCTTTCTTCCGGGGCGGTGAGAAATCATGATATGGATATTATGGTGAAAGCCTTTGAGATTGCGGGATATTCTGAAGAGGAGCTGAAGGTAAAATTCGGCGCTCTCTATAATGCATTCCAGTTCGGCGCGCCGCCTCATGCAGGAATGGCGCCGGGCGTGGACCGAATGATCATGCTTCTGCGGAATGAGGAGAATATCCGGGAGATTATTCCTTTCCCGATGAACGGAAACGCTCAGGATCTCATGTGCGGGGCGCCTGGAGAGGTGACTGAGCAGCAGCTGAGAGAGGTGCATATTAAGGTGCGGCAGTAACCCTCATGCCGGCCAAAGGGCGGCGGATTAATACAGCAAGACGATGATTGCAGCAAGACCATAAAAGAGAATAACATTCAAGAAGAAGGCAGGCTTAGGAATGATTTGCGGAAGTTCCGATGGCCTGCCTTTGTTGGATAACGTTCGGCATCGCATTTGGCTTCTGATCGGCCTTCACAGTTATGGAGCTGGCGGGGAGTAAGGAAGGTCCTTTCTTTTTTCCATATCCTGTGGTAAGATAGCGGCAGAATTTGCAGACAGAACAAAGCTGGGAGGAAAGGATGAAATCATTAGTTTTAGCAGAGAAGCCTTCCGTGGCAAGAGATATTGCACGGGTGTTAAAGTGCGGAAAAAAGATTAACGGGGCCCTGGAAGGGGACCGTTATGTGGTAACCTGGGGACTTGGCCATCTGGTAACCCTTGCGGATCCTGAGGATTATGATCCGAAATATAAAGAATGGAAGATGGAGGATCTGCCGATGATGCCGGAAACCTTCCGGCTGGAGGTGATTCGGCAGACAGCGGGACAGTACAAGGCGGTGAAAGCCCAGCTGTTCAGGAAGGATGTAGGAGATGTGATTATTGCCACCGATGCAGGACGGGAAGGAGAGCTGGTGGCCAGACTGATCTTAAAAAAGGCAGAATGCAGAAAGCCGATTCGAAGATTATGGATTTCTTCCGTTACGGACAAGGCCATCCGTGAAGGATTTGCCCATTTAAAGGGCGGCAGAGAGTATGATCATTTGTATGACGCTGCCATGAGCCGGGCAGAGGCGGACTGGCTGGTAGGAATTAACGCCACCAGGGCACTGACTTGTAAATACAATGCCCAGCTTTCCTGCGGCCGGGTTCAGACGCCTACTCTGGCCATGATTGCCGCCAGAGAGAAGGAGATCAAGGAGTTTGTACCGAAAGCTTATTACGGCATCGGGGCAAAATCTCTTTCTCCGGCCCTTACTCTTACCTGGCAGGATGGAAAATCCAAAAGTTTCCGGTCCTTTGATCAAGCAAGGATCCAGGGACTGTTAAAGGAACTTACGGGGCAAAAAGGTCTGGTTACCCAAGTAAAACGGACACCGAAGAAAGCTCACGCGCCGCTTCTCTACGATCTGACGGAGCTCCAGCGGGAGGCCAACCGGAGATTTAATTATTCCGCCAAGGAGACGTTGAATATTATGCAGCGCCTGTATGAAAATCACAAGGTGCTCACTTATCCCCGAACGGATTCACGGTATTTGACCAGTGATATTCTGCCTACCATCCGGGAACGGCTTATGGCCTGCGGGACTGGGCCTTATAAAAAACTGGCAGGTCAGCTGATCAATAAGCCGCTGCCTCAGAAGCCCTTTTTTGTGGACAACAGCAAGGTGTCTGATCACCACGCGATTATTCCCACGGAACAGTTTGTCCAGCTGGACCATATGACGGTAGACGAACGGCGGATCTATGATCTGGTAGTGCGCCGGTTTTTGGCGGTTTTGTATCCGCCCTACGAGAGTCGTCAGCTGAGTCTTACCGTAAAAGTAGGAGAGGAGCAGTTTCTGGCCAGAGGAACGGTGGTAGAAAATCTGGGCTGGAAGGCGGTATATACAGAGAACAATCTGGAGTATGACCAGGAAGATTTGGAGGAGAACCGGGAGGAAGGGGCCGGGGAGGAAAGGCTTAAAGTCCAGACCATTCCTGATTTGAAAGAAGGAGATTGTCTGGAGCGTCTGGCGTTTACCATGACAGAAGGAAAAACTAAACCTCCGGCTCCCTTTAATGAGGCCACCCTTTTATCCGCCATGGAAAACCCTGTGGCTTTCCTGGAATCGGGAGATAAAAAGGCGGCGAAAACATTGGGAGAGACCGGCGGACTGGGAACGGTGGCAACGCGGGCGGATATTATTGAAAAGCTTTTTTCCAGCTTCCTGGTGGAAAAACGGGGAAAAGAGATTTTTCTTACCTCCAAAGGACGGCAGCTTCTTAACCTGGTGCCGGAGGAGTTAAAAAAGCCTGAGCTGACAGCGGACTGGGAGATGAAGCTGGGGAAAATTGCCGCAGGCAGCCTGGCCAGAAAAACCTTTATGAAAGATATCCGGGGATATTCTCAGGAATTAATCAGCCAGATCAAGGCGGGGGACGGCACTTTCCGCCATGACAATTTAACGAATACCAAGTGTCCCAGATGCGGGAAGCGGATGCTTCTGGTAAAAGGAAAGAACAGCCAGATGTTGGTCTGCCAGGACCGGGAATGCGGATATCGGGAAACCATCTCCCGCACCTCCAACGCCAGATGTCCTGTGTGCCATAAGCGCATGGAGCTTCGGGGAAAGGGCGAGGGACAGATTTTTGTGTGCAGCTGCGGCCATAAGGAAAAACTTTCTGCTTTTCAGGAGAGAAGGAAAAGGGAAGGGGCCGGAGTGACGAAGCGGGATGTGGCCAGATACATGAATCAGCAGAAAAAAGAGGCCGCGGAGCCATTAAACAATGCGTTTGCCCAGGCTCTGGCCGGCATTAAGCTGGAGGAGAAATGAAAATCAGTTATCAAAAGGTGAAAGAAGGCATTCGGGTAATTCGGTGCTGTGGACTGGACGGAGAAGTGGAAATTCCAGAAACAATAGATGGTCTATTGGTAAACGAAATCGGGCCATATGCTTTTGCCCAGGAGGTAAGGCGAAAGGAGCCAGGGGAGATTTTTGACTGGGTTACCGGGGAGTTTGAGGATGAGGACGATGAACTTCCTCCCATCTGCGGAAATAAGCTTCAGTCCATCAGCCTTCCTTCTTCCCTGAAAAAAATCGGGGCGTATGCATTTTATGGCTGTGAAAATCTGGAAAGGGTGAAGGCCTTCAGCTTGACGGCAGATCTGGGGGCGGGCCTGTTTACTGGCTGCTACGGAATTAAGAAGTTGGATATTTCCATGGTGCCGGGGGAACGGTCCTGCCTTAAGGAGATGCTTTCCGAGCTGCGCCAGACCTTGACTTTGGATTACCGGAATCAAAAAGGCGAACTTTTGGCCAGATTGATTTTCCCAGAGTTTTTTGAGGAATCGGTGGAAAACACCCCGGCCAGAATCCTGATGCGGGAAATGCATGGCTGCGGTCATATGTATCGAAATGCCTTTGTAGGGGGAGAGTTTCAGTTTATGGTGTATGACCGGCTGTTTTTCCACGTTCAAGTGGAAGAAAAGCCCTTACTGGGGACCCTTCTTGCCCTGAACCGCCTTCGCTATCCGCTGCAGCTGGGAAATGAGGCAAAGAAAACTTATGAAGCATACCTTGCCAGCCACGGAAGGGAAATTTTTCAGGCGGCAGTGAAAGAGCAGGACGGGGAGCTGCTGACCTTTGCTGCCGGAGCATCCTGGTGTACGAATCAGTGTTTGGAGGATATGCTTTCTGAGGCAGAAGGGCTGGGAATGGCCCAGTTTAATGGAATCTTGATGGAAGCAAGACATCGGAAAAAGATAGAGGAAGAGAAAAAAGAAAATTCAGGAAAAGAAAAGAGCCTGGGGGAGTCAGGGGGAAAGAGAACAAGGCGGTTTGTGCTATAACCGCCTTGTTTTTTAAACGTTATCCTTTGTCTAGACAGGTTATCCAGAAACGGCAGAAACCCGCTTGTCTTTTGTCAGCAGATAAATCAGCTGATTTTTATCATAATCTGCAGGAAACAGCAGATCATATTCTAATTTCATATCACCGTTTAATTTGTTTTTGGTAACTTTTAAATTCAGCTCCCGGATTTTTTTCTCATGAAACAGATCTTTAAGCCAGGTGAGCGTTTCATCATAATCAGACACCGTTAGTTTCAGACAAACCCGGTATGGCTCGGAAGTTAAAACAGATGTACGGTGAAGAATAATCTGGATTACGACAACCATAATTCCGGCGCAGGTTCCAATCAGATATAAGCCGCCGCCGATGGCCATGCCGACTCCTGCCGTGGTCCAGATTCCGGCTGCTGTGGTAAGGCCGCTGACTGAGTGGTTGCGGACAAAGATAATGCCGGCTCCTAAAAAGCCGATTCCAGATACAATCTGTGCAGCCACACGGGAAGCGTCATAATCCGGAATATCGCTGAATCCATATTTTGATACTACCATCATCAGCGCTGACCCCATACAGACGATGGAGTGAGTCCGCATACCGGCGCTTTTTTCTCGATTTTTCCGTTCGTAACCGATCAGATATCCGATAAAAGCGGATAGAAGAATTCGAAATAAAAGTTCTGCCTGGTAAGCTAGATGATAACGGGCAAACAGTTCATTCAGATTCATTCTTATAGACCTCCTTTATGGATTTCCTTGCAGGCTGACTTGAGTATCTCCAGGTTTTCTGCCAAGGACCGGCTTCCGTCCAAGGTTATCCCCGATATACCTTCCTAGTGTGGATGTTCCGGAGCCGGAAGCTCCGTAAATGTGGATAACTTCTTTTGCCATAGGGCTGCCTCCTCTGTGCAGATGAAAGGTTAGTGAAAGCGGGCGTTAGGACACTTATTATGGATAAACTGATCAAAGGCCTCTTTATTTCCCACGGTAAATCCGTCTTTTGAGCAAAGAATGCCGTTCTGCCGGGTGAACATTAAAGCAGTGCAGTGCTTGAGATGAAAAACCTCTTTGATCTGGGAGTATTCCAGGGTAAGGGATTGGCTGCCTTCCGCCATATGGATGGAAGTCTCATCAAAGGTGACTGCACATTCCGGCTGCTCCCCTTGGTGGAGAGAGAGGTCCGTTTCCATGAGCTGACGCACCATCATGGCAGGGGAAGCAAAAAGTACGGCCAGAATGATGATGCCGCAGACCGCTTCTATTGCCGAAATGATTTGCGCATGATGGAAACTTAGGGCACATCCCAAAAAGGCCAGGATGGTTAATGGAATTCCTAGACGGTAGATTCGGCGGCACAGGACGTGATGGACGTATTCCGTATACATTTCTTTGGTGGTATAAAAGCGGTTTTCAAATATCATGAATTTCTCCTAACCCATCTTTAAATGGTTTTTGATAAAGTTCAGCGTATCTTCCATTCTCTAGGGAATGCGAATGGCTTGGATCTGTGCGGAATGGGGAAATCAGTTTAAGGCCGTCGGACCTTGATCAGGAATGAACACTCCATTGGGACTTAAAAATAGATGTACGGGTAAAATTATTATACAAAAGATGGAAAGAAATGTCTATGGAAGTTTAATTGTGAAACCATAGGGCCTTTGGTATCATGAGGTGATTAAGCGGTTAAGAGCGGCAAGACAGTTTTGCATCTATAGAAGAAGGGGGACAACGACATTAAATTCCCAGGCTTGATTTGCCAGGACCGGCAAGGTATAATGACCGGAGAGTGTCATTAACCTTGCTGATCCTGTTTTTTGTCCGTTAGGATAATGTTTACCTGCTGTGGGAGCCTGGCATCGAAGGGGCTGGCATGACGGGAGAAGAGCGAAGCGGAGAAAAAACAGGAGTGGGCTGCAAGAATTTATAAGGAGAACAAGATGCAGAAAGTGCAGGAATCAGTTTTATATTATCATAAAGGAGACGCCAAAAGCGCCAGAATCATCAGCAGTGTATTCGTTCGCCTGGGAATCCGGATCCGGAGGGTGGAGCCGGACCAGGTAATGGAAAAGGTGGGCTGTCTGGCCGGATTGCCAGGTTATGGACCGGCGGCGGAAGGGGAGAAGAAGGAAAGAAACCAGATTTTGGAAGAGACTGCCGCAGCGGGGAGGGAAGAAACTCCCCGGGAAATCCCGGAAAGTGTGCTGGTGCTTCGAAACTTTACCAGCGGAAGGCTGGATTATCTGCTGCAGCAGTTAAGAAAAAGCGGCGCCGCTCCTATCCGGCTGAAGGCGGTGCTTACCCCGAACAATGCGGATTGGAGTTTTTATCATCTTTATGAGGAACTTTACGAAGAGCATCAGCGGATGCATCAGGCCGGCGAGGAGGCCGGGAGGAAATCATGATTGATCCCATCAGACATCAGCAGCTGTCAGAGCTTAATCAGGTGGAGCTTTGTACCAGAATCCTGGGCAGCGCCAGGAATGAATTGTATCTGAATATGCATTATCTGGATATCGCCTTAAGCAGCCTGGGATTTCAGGCGGATTGGGGCCGAAAAGGAGCGGCCTGCGATGGTTTTTTGATTTATTACGGCCCGGATTTTTTGCTGGAGCGGTATCAGAAGAGCCGGGTTCTCGTTAACCGCCTGTATCTTCACATGGTCTTTCACTGCCTTTTCGGTCATCTGGACGGCAGGGGAAATCGGGATAAAACGCTGTGGGATTTGGCCTGTGATATTGCCATGGAATCGGTGATCGATGGTCTTTATCAAAAGTGCCTTCGGGTGCCGCCGTCTATGATGCGCAGAGAAACTTACCTGCGGCTGAAAAACCAGGGCCTTACGGTGTTTACTGCAGAGGGGATCTGCCGCAAGCTAAAGGAGATGAACCTGAATGAGCGGAAGCTTCAGCGTCTGGCAGAGGAGTTTCATGTGGACGACCATGATCTGTGGGAGCAGGAAATGCCGAAACGGTCTGTAATGCAGCGGCAGAACCAGTGGAAGGATAACCGGGAGCGGCTTCAAACGGAGCTGGAAACCATGGGGGCGAAGGATGCTTCAAAAGAAGACCGGGAGCTTCTTTCCCAGATCCAGGTAGAGAACCGGCAGCGGTATGATTATCGGGAATTCCTGAAAAAGTTTGCCGTGGTTCGGGAGGAGATGCAGGTGGATCCGGATTCCTTTGATCCCATTTTTTATACTCTCGGGCTGGAGATGTATGGGAATCTTCCGCTGATTGAGCCTTTGGAGACTAAGGAGGTTCGCCGGGTGGAGGATTTTGCGGTGGTTTTGGATACCTCCATGTCCTGTTCCGGCAGTCTGATCCGGAAATTTCTGGAGGAGACTTACTCTGTGCTCTCTGCCTCAGAGAGCTATTTTCGGAAAGTGAATATTCATATTATTCAGTGTGACGAGAAGGTTCAGTCTGATGTGGCTATCCATAGCCAGGAAGAAATGAAGGCCTATATGGAGAAATTTTCCCTGTCAGGCTTTGGCGGAACGGATTTCAGGCCGGCTTTTCAGTATGTGGAAGAACTTCGGGCCAAGGGAGAATTTTCTCGTCTGAAGGGGCTGATTTATTTTACCGACGGAAAAGGGATTTATCCGGTAAAGAAGCCGCCTTATGACACGGTCTTTGTATTTTTGGAGGATAATTATACGGACATTTTCGTTCCGGGATGGGCCATGAAGGTAATTCTTTCTTCTGAGGATCTGGAGGGAGGAGAAGTAGAGGTGAGCCGGGGGCCGGGAATGAGAATGGAGAATAAAGAACAAAACCGGACGGCGGAGGGAGATTTCTTCTTCCAGGAAGAAATCCCAAAGGATGGAATGCAGTGGTAAAAAGGAGGGAAAACAGCATGAACATTAAACGGGCGAAGGAAGAAATTAAGGACACCATAGAGGCGTATTTATGTCAGGATGAGGCAGGCGAATATATGATTCCCACTGTTCGTCAGCGGCCGGTGCTGTTGATTGGGCCTCCTGGTGTAGGAAAAACTCAGATTATGGAGCAGGTAGCCAGAGAATGCCGGATTGGATTGGTGGCGTATACCATAACTCATCATACGAGACAGAGCGCCATTGGACTGCCGTTTATTGAGAAAAAATGTTATGGAGGAAAGGAGTATTCCGTGACGGAGTATACCATGAGCGAAATCGTGGCCTCCATTTACAACAAAATAGAAGAAACCGGATTGAAGGAAGGAATTCTGTTTATTGATGAGATCAACTGCGTTTCTGAGACCTTAGCTCCGGCGATGCTTCAGTTCCTTCAGTGCAAAACCTTCGGCACCCACCAGATTCCGGAAGGGTGGATTATCGTGGCTGCGGGAAATCCACCAGAGTACAATAAATCTGTCCGGGAATTTGATGTGGTGACTTTAGACCGGATTAAGTTGATTCAGGTGGAGCCGGATTTTGAGGTGTGGAAGGAGTATGCTTACCGGGAAGAGATTCACCCGGCAGTAATTTCTTATCTGAACATTAAAAAACAGTATTTATGCCAGATTGAGACAACAGTGGATGGAAAGCTTTTTGCCACGCCGAGAGGCTGGGAGGATTTGTCACGGCTGATTCAGGTGTACGAAAAGCTGGGGAAGAAGGCGGACCGAGAGGTAATCGGAGAGTATATTCAGCATCCTAAGATTTCCAAGGATTTTGCCAATTATCTTGAGCTTTATGATAAGTATAAGAATGATTATCAGGTGGATGAGATACTTTCCGGCGTGATTCGGGAGGAGCTTTGTGACAAAGCGGCCAGGGCGCCTTTTGATGAACGGCTTAGTATGGTGGGATTGCTGTTGTCTCGTCTCAGCAGCCAGTTCAGTCAGGTGCTTCTAGAAGAAAAGGCTATGGAAAAGCTTACGGGGCTGTTAAAAGGCCTTCAGCCGGCGGAGGATGAAGGGGAAAAACAGCAGGTTTCTCTGGCCTTTCGGTTAAGTGAGCTGGCAAAGCAGCTGGAGGAGGAAGAACATGAGCTTAAGCGTCAGGAATTGTTGACCCGGCGGGAGGCTGTTGTTTACCGCAGGACGGCGAAGCTTCTGGTTGACTGTGAAACGCAGATGAGCCGGTGGGAGCATGAGGAAGGTTCAGGTCAGGATGTTCAGGCTGGCTGGGAGGCGTTAAGAGAGATTTTTGCCCAGGACAGCGATAAGTTTGAAGCGTTGTTTCAAAAGAGCGCCCAAATGCTGGAGTATGGATTTGACTTTATGGAAGCGGCCTTCGGCGATGGCCAGGAGATGGTGATTTTCCTGACAGAATTAAATGGAAATGCCTTCTGCGCAGGTTTTTTAAAGGAATATGACTGTGAACGGTATTATGAATACAATAAACGGCTTTTATTTGACGAGGAAGAAAAAGATATTTTATCCAGCTTATGGCCAGAAAACCATAATTAAGCAGGACGGTGAAGGATCTTTTGTGGATAAGGCCGCATAAATTTTTTCGGATTGGGGAAAACTTTATTCATGATGAAGCACAACATCAAGAAGGAGGTTTCCCTGATGAACAAAGCGTTGGACGCCACGGCTCTGACCATCAGCATTATTGGTGCGGTGAACTGGGGCCTGATTGGATTCTTTGGGTTTAATCTGGTAGCATTTCTGTTCGGTACCAGCTGGCTGGCTCGGGTGATATATGCCTTGGTAGGGCTGTGCGGGCTTTACCTGTTTACCTTTTACGGGAGAAGCGGTCAGAGTATGGATTAATAACAGGTTAATGGAAAATCCGGTTTCTTTTTCTGCCTTTGCCTCTGGGCAAAGGGAAGGAGAAGCCGGATTTTTCTGCTGCGCTAAAAATTCTGCAGTTTTTGGAATTGCTGAACCAGCCGCTGGGTGGACTGCTCATATACGTCCTTTGTCTCATATTTTCGGTATTCACATTCTAAGGATACTAGGATAAGCAGATAAATATCGTACCATAAGGCTCGTCGGGCCTGGCTTTCGGTGAAGACTTCCAGACCATAGCCCTTTCGGAAGGCGGCATTGTTTGAATAGGTGCGGAATCCCACCTCCATCAGAGGATCCCCCCAGATGCTTCGTTCCCAGTCAATCACTCCGCTGACGGATCCGTTTTTCACAAAAATATTTCCCGCCCAGCAGTCCCAGTGGACCAGTTTTGGTTCAGTTACCTCCGCGAAAAAGGGCCTGTCCCGCTGCAGATACTGGTGCAGGTGATGAATGGGGATGATTAAATCCACATGGCCCAGGGCGGCATCCTGGATGCCTGCATCCAGCATTTTCTGAAATACGGAAAACCAGTCCGGGCCTTGAAATTCTGGCTGACCAGGATAGCCGAAGGCGGGGCAGGAGATCGCGTTGATCTGCCGGCAGATTTTTCCTGCTTCAAGGTTGATGCGGTCGATCTGCTCGTCGGTCATCTGGGATTTTATGGAGTTCAGACTGTCACCTTCCAGTTTTTCCATGAATAAACAGGGAGACGGGCAAATGGAACAGCTGTCATCGTAGGCAATAACCTCCGGTACCGGAATGCAGCCGGCAGTTTTGGCCATGTTCATGGCGCTTACCTCGGCTGACATAATATTTTTCTCATAGGTCATTATCCGGGTTCCCTTTTGGGGAGCAATTTTTAGGACAACCTGGCGCCTGCTGCTCAGCTGGATTTCGTAGGCCATATTAAAATACCCTTCGGTCAGCTCTCGAAAGCTTACCATGGATGCGGGGGCGAAATATTTTTCTGTTAGTTTCTGCAGAATTTCTCTGCTCTGTTTATTTTTGGTCAGGCTTTTCATGGGCTTGATTCACCTTTCTTTGCAGTGTCCGTTGATTTTATTTTAGCATATTTTTCCTGATCTTCAAGAGAACTCCTATTGATGATTTTCGTTGCTTTTTCCCCCATTCGATGATAGGATAAAGATATATCGAGTTAAGAATGGCTGGTGCCAGTAAAGGGTAAAAGGGAAACAGGTGAAAATCCTGTGCGATCTCGTCACTGTAAGTCCGGAGTCCTGACCATGTTTTTATACAGTCACTGCTTCTTTTTGAAGTGGGAAGGCGGTTGGGGGCGATGAGGGACAAGTCAGGAAACCTGCCAGCTGTGGGTACAGGAGAATTCCGGACCACGAGGGATTGGTCGTACCGATTTGCGGCATGATGCCGGGAATTTCTGACTCAGGACGGGATGCAGCTTCGGGAAAGCACTGCCTTGATGGCAGGGAAGAGGCTGCAGGATAATGGATGAGATCTCTGCTTTGAATGGGAAAATATGGAAATCCAAAACCGCCTTGAAGAGAGAATGCCGGAATGCTCCTTACCCCCTGCTGCTTGATGAAAGCGAAAAGGAGGACAGGAGAATGAAAGGAAAGGCAGCGTCTCTCTTTACGGCGGTTCTTTCTTTGTCTCTACTTGCCGGATGCTCCGGCGGTGAGATGATAAAAGACGGGAGAGAGAGTGACAAACCAGGAACAGAAAATGTGACAAATCAAGGAGAAGTTAGGAAAAGAGAGGACGAAGAATTGGAAAATCTCAGAAATCAGGATGGAATTGGAAAGAAGGAGCTTCTGGCGGTGAGTTTTGGCACCAGCTATGAGGACAGCCGGAAAGTTACGATCGGAGCCATTGAAGATGCATTGGAGGAGGCTTTCCCAGAGTATTCAGTGCGGAGAGGGTTTACCAGCCAGATCATTATCGATCTGATAAAATCCCGGGATCAAATGGAAATTGATAACGTAGAGCAGGCCCTTGACCGGGCGGCGGACAACGGGGTAGAAACTCTGATAATCCAGCCGACCCATCTTATGGACGGTCTGGAATATCATGATTTGGTGGAAGAAGCGGCCAGATATGCAGATGCTTTTTCTCAGATTGTGGTAGGAGAACCGCTGCTGTCTTCCGAGGATGATTTCAGGCGGGTAATTCAGGCGATTACCCAGAGTACTGCAGAATATGACGATGGGAAGACGGCCATTTGTTTTATGGGGCACGGAACGGAAGCAGAATCGAATCAGGTTTATGAAAAAATGCAGGATATGCTTTCTCAGGAAGGGTACAGCAACTATTTTGTGGGAACTGTGGAAGCCAGTCCTTCCTTGGAGGATGTGCTGGAGGCGGTAAAGGAAGGAGAGTATGAAAAGGCAGTTCTTCAGCCGCTGATGATCGTGGCGGGGGACCACGCCAACAACGATATGGCAGGAGAGGAAGAAGGGTCCTGGAAAAGAGCGTTTGAAGATGAGGGGTATCAGGTAACTTGTGTGCTGAAAGGTTTGGGAGAACTGGAGGAGATACAGCAGATTTTTGTGGATCATGCTCAGGCAGCGATGGACAGTGCGGGGGAATAGGATGAACAAGAAAATAAAAACTGGCCTTTGTCTTCTGGCGCTCTTGTGTCTTCTCGCAGGCTGCCGCAGCCAGCAGAATGCCGCTGTTTCGGAGAATACGGCTGCTTCGGAGAATCAATCGGCGCTTAAGGATAAAGTTGCCTCTGGTGAGGAGACTGTGGCTGCAGTGCCGGTGCTGGAAGAGGGGATGGAGCCGGTTTATGGGGACCAGATCGTAGACGGTACTTATTCCATCAAAGTGGATTCCAGCTCCAGCATGTTTAACATTACAGAATGTACCCTCCACGCCCAGGAGGGAAAACTTACTGCAGTGATGACCATGAGCGGAGATGGTTATACAAAGCTTTTTCTGGGAAGCGGGGAGGAGGCGGCGTCGGCAGATGAGGGATTCATTGACGCACAGGTGACAGACGAGGGCGTTTGTCAGTTTACTATACCGGTGGAAGGACTGAATATGGAAATTGACTGCAGTGCTTTCAGCCGGAGAAAAGAAAAGTGGTATCAACGTGTTTTGGTCTTTCGGGCGGATTCCCTTCCTCAAGAGGCGTGGAAGGAAGGAACGCTGCAAACTCCAGAAAGCCTGGGACTGGCAGATGGAGATTATACTGTGGAGGTTCAGCTGGGAGGCGGTTCTGGAAGAGCCTCCATCCAGTCTCCGGCAGCGCTTCAGATTGATGAGGGAAAAGCCTGGGCAACTATTGTGTGGAGCAGCGCCAACTATGACTACATGCGGGTAGGAGGAGAGATTTACCGGTGGTCAGGTCAGGGAGAGTATTCTTCTTTTACGATTCCGGTAGAATATTTTGACCGGAGCATCCAGGTAACTGCCGATACCATTGCCATGAGTCAGCCTTATGAAATTGAGTATACCCTGACCTTTGATTCTGCTTCCATCAATAGGGCCGGGCAAGAGGAAACTGGAGAAAAAAATCAGGAAAACGGGGAGACGATTCCTCTTCTTTATGCCAGCCAGTTTTCCATGGAGCGTTTTTCTGATGGCAATACAGCCATCCATGTGGCGGACGGGGGAGAGTATCTGGTAGTTCCTGAAGGCGGGAAAATCCCTGAAGAGCTTTCTCAGGAGGTGACGGTGATATCCCTTCCGTTGGACAATATCTATCTGGCGGCAACCTCAGCGATGGATTTGTTTAATCATCTGGATAGTTTAGATCAGATTACCTTATCAGGAACAGAAGCCTCCGGCTGGTACATTGAAGAGGCCAGGCAGGCTATGGAAGAGGGACGCATGGTTTATGCAGGAAAATACAGCGGGCCGGATTACGAGAAGATTCTTGCGGCCGGCTGTGATCTGGCCATTGAATCCACCATGATCAACCACTCCCCGCAGGTAAAGGAGCAGTTAACCCGCTTAGGCATTCCTGTGTTTGTGGAACGGTCAAGTTATGAGAGTCATCCCCTGGGCCGCATGGAATGGATCAAGGTTTATGGTGTGCTGACGGGAAAAGAGGAGCTGGCAGACGCCTGTTTTCAGGCGCAGCTCCAGCAGCTGGAGGAAATATTTGACCAGGAAAACACGGGAAAAACCGTGGCATTTTTCTCGATTCATTCCAAGGGGTATGCCACAGTGCGCAAATCCGGAGATTATGTGGCAAAAATGATTGAGCTGGCAGGGGGAAAGTATGTGCCGGAAGGGCTGGGAAATGACAATCAGCTGTCTACCATGAATATGGAAATGGAAGCGTTCTATGAGGCGGCGAAGGACGCAGATTATCTGATCTATAACAGCACCATTGACGGGGAGCTTTCCTCTCTCGGGCAGCTTCTGGAAAAGAGCAGTCTTTTTGGAGATTTTAAGGCAGTGAAGGAAGGGAATGTTTGGTGCGCCAAACAGAATATGTTTCAGGAAACCATGAGTTTTGGGGAGATGATTCAGGATATTCACCGAATGTTGACAAAGGAGGGGGCGGATGATGAAGACATGGCCTTTTTGTTCCGCCTGGAATAAGAGAGGAAGGTATTTTTTGACATTCACCCTGCTGGCAGGGGGAATGGGGATATTGTTCTTCGTCAATCTTCTTTCTGGAAGCGTGGACCTTACCTGGAATCAGGTTTTTTCCCTTTTGCTGAAAGGGGAGGGAGAAGAGACTGCCAGGAGAATTCTCTGGGATATTCGTATCCCCAGAATTTTAGCGGCGGCGGTTTTAGGCGGCGGACTGTCTGTCTCTGGATTTCTCCTTCAAACCTTTTTTGCTAATCCGATTGCAGGCCCTTATGTGCTGGGAATTTCTTCAGGAGCAAAACTGGTGGTGGCGTTGATGTTGATTTTCTTTCTGGGGCAGGGAATCCCTGTTACCTGGGCGGTGATGATCGGAGGCGCCTTCCTGGGCTCCATGATTTCCATGGGGTTTGTGCTGCTGGCTTCGTCTCGGGTAAACAGCATGTCGGTTCTGGTAGTCTGCGGCATCATGTTAGGCTATATCTGTTCTGCTGTCACGGATTTTGTAATTACCTTTGCGGATGATGCCAATATTGTAGATCTTCATAATTGGTCAATGGGAAGCTTTTCTGGAATGAGCTGGGAAAATGTAAAAATCTTTTCGGCCGTAGTCTTTTTCTGCCTGGTCCTGACGCTGCTTTTGGCAAAGCCCATTGGGGCTTATCAGCTGGGGGAGACCTACGCCCGGTCAGTAGGCGTGGAAATCAAACGATTCAGAGGAGAACTGATTCTTCTTTCCAGTATTCTTTCAGCCTGTGTCACTGCTTTTGCCGGCCCGATTTCTTTTGTGGGCATCGCCGTGCCTCGGCTGGTAAAAGGAATGCTGGGAACGGCAAGGCCTGTGATGATGATTCCCGGCTGTTTTCTGGGAGGAGGCGTGTTCTGCTTGTTTTGCGATCTGGCAGCCAGAAGCCTGTTCTCGCCAGTGGAGGTATCCATCAGCTCTGTCACTGCAGTATTTGGCGCGCCGGTGGTGATCTGGATGATGCTGCGGGAAAAAAGGAGGATGGAATGAGGGAAGATTGTCTGTATACGGAAAACATGACGGTAGGATATGGGAAAGAGCCTTTGATTCAAGATATCAGCCTTCAGGTGAAGCCGGGGAAAATTCTCACGTTGATTGGTCCCAATG
The DNA here is from genome assembly GCA_018713255.1 of Candidatus Cottocaccamicrobium excrementipullorum. Lineage (GTDB taxonomy): Bacteria > Bacillota > Clostridia > Lachnospirales > Lachnospiraceae > Caccovicinus > Caccovicinus excrementipullorum. Next base: position 49,037 of record DVFL01000023.1, read on the forward strand.
GGAGCGGGAAGTCCACCATTTTAAAAAGTGTGATCAGACAGCTTAAGCTGATGGGCGGGAAAGTTTGGCTGGGGGAGGAAGACCTGCAAAAAATGTCTTCTGGGGAGAGAGCCAGACGTATGGCTGTGCTCATGACAGACCGGATTCGGCCAGAACTCATGACCGGCAGAGAGGTGGCGGCTTATGGGCGGTATCCCCACACTGGACCTATGGGGTTTCTTTCCTCGGAAGACTGGAAGAAAGTAGATGAGGCCCTTAAGCTTACCGGTGCTGAGCAGTTTTCCCAGCAGCTTTTTTCTGCGCTCAGCGATGGACAGCGCCAGAGGATTATGCTGGCCAGAGCTGTCTGCCAGGAGCCGCAGGTGATGGTGCTGGATGAGCCCACTTCTTATCTGGATATTCGTTATAAGCTGGAATTTCTCTCTATTTTGAAGCGGCTTGCCAGAGAAAAAAAGATGGGAGTATTCATGTCTCTTCATGAGCTGGACTTAGCCCAGAGGATATCTGACTACGTTGTCTGCGTGGGGGAGAAAGGGATTGAGCGCATGGGGCGCCCGGAGGAAATTTTTACCTGGGAATACATAAAAACTCTTTATGGAATTCAAGAAGGAAGCTACGATCCAGAAACGGGAAGCGCAGAAATGGAGCCGGTAAAGGGAGAACCTCAGGTATTTGTAATCGGCGGAAATGGAAGAGGAATCCCCGTATATCGGCGCCTTTGGCGGGAGGGAATTCCCTTTGCGGCAGGGATTCTCCATGAAAATGACCGGGAATATCCTGTGGCCAGAGCCCTGGCAGTACAGGTGATCAGTGAAAAAGCTTTCTGGCCCATCCAGGAAGAGACATTCTGTCAGGCAGCAGCTCTGGTGAAAACATGTCAGAAGGTCATCTGCTGCCTGTCTCAGTTTGGTCCCATGAATGAAAAAAATCAGGAACTGGCCGGCGAGGGAAGGCTCATCAGTCTGTCAGATCTTTTTCTGTAGTAGCCCGCCGGATCAGCACCGGCGTAATGATTTTGTGAACCGGCTCCTTAAGAGGGGCCGGTTTTCTTTTTTTCTGTTCGTTCATCAGATCGACTAAAAGCTTTACCGCTTCATGAGACAGCTTGTCAATCTGCTGTCCGATGGTGCTGATGGGAAGGATTGCCTCCCGGGAGATCGGAGAATTATCAAACCCCATCAGATAGTAGTCGGAAGGCAGTTTGCCATAACGGCCGAAGAGCAGGTTCAAAAGAATATTGGCATGGGTGTCGTTGGACACAAAGATGCCCTTTCGCTTGCCACTGTATTTCTCTTCGATAATTCCCAGAATTTCCTGGAGCTTTTGGCGGGTTTCTTCATAATGATTTCCCAGATCCTGAAGAAATACTTCATGAGGAATATTACGTTCTCGGCAGATATCCAGGAATCCCTGGATCCGCCCATAGGCCGGAACAACTTGGGCAGTGGGCGTATTAATATGAATCAGCACATCGCAGTGATGTTTGGCCAGCAGGCTGGCGGCCTGCATGCCGCCCATATAGTTGTCTGTGTTTACGCTGCATACATACCGATCCTCCCGCTCAATGGTGACAATCGGGATGTTTAACTGAGCCAGTTCAAGGGAGGGGATTGTGTGGCTCAAAATAATCAGGCCCTCGATTTTGTAAGCCATCAGCTCCCGAATATACTGCCGTTCTGTTTCTTCATTTTCATTTCCGATGAAAACCAGAAATTTATAGCCGAATTCCTCATAGGAGTTCAGGATCTGGTTTAGTACTTCGGAATAATAATGAAAATAGAGATTCGGAATAATAATGCCCACAAATTCCGTTTTGCCGTTGGCCAGGATTCGGGCCACCTTATTTTCCTGATAGCCCAGCTTTTCTAATGCATCGGAGATGATCTGCTGGTTTTCCAGGGTAAGAGAATCTGGATGATTGAAGTAGCGGGAAATAGTAGTTTTGGAAAAATTAGTATATTTTGCAATGTCACTGAAGGTAACGTTCTGTTTCTTTGCCATAGCGCCTCCTGGCGGCAGGGGAGATTAAACATTCCTGCCGCAATATTCTTTCTCAATGAGGATAAAATCCTCGTGCCGCCTGTCCCACAGCGGATGTTAAGGCAGCTTCCATGGACTGGGGCGGCAGATTTTAAAGTAAGTATAGCAGAAAAAAATGAGGGGTTCAATGAGAAAACGCAAGTTAAGTAACCGGTTATGTAAAAACGCAGCGAAAAAGAAAAAATTTAAGGAAAATCAACAAAAAAGTCGCCATAATGCTTGACGTAACCGGTTAATCGTGATAGGATGAAATCACAAAAGTAACCGGTTACTTTACCGGTTACGAAAAGGAAGCGGATATCTCTGAAGGAGAAAAGGAGGAGGAATGGGAATGAGAACACGAAATCACATGAAGCGGATAGCCGCAGCTGCTCTTGCCGCTGTGGTTGCCGCGTCTGCCTTAAGCGGCTGCCGGTTCGGCTTTGCCAGTGATCCGGACGATCCTAATGAGGTGAAGGAAACAGAGCCGATTGATACATCTGTAGATACCTTTGCCTACGATGACAGCTTGGCAGGAACGGAAATTACTTTATTAAATTCTAAGGCGGAAATCCAGACAGCTTTGGAAGAAATGGGAAGGGCCTTTGAAGAAAAGTCGGGAGTTCATGTGGAGGTGATGCCGGTAACGGACGGCGATTCTCCTTATACGAAGGTGGTAAGCTTATATAACTCTGGCGATGCCCCTACGATGGCCATACTGGATACTACCGATGTCATTGCTCTGGCCAGGGAGAAGGCTCTGGATTTGAGCCAGGAACCCTGGACGAAGGAGGGAAAAGATTATCTGACTTATGTGGACGGAAAGGTTTACAGCTTTCCTTTGTGCATTGAGGGAAGGGGGATTATCTATCGCAAGGAGGTGCTGGATGAGGTGCTGGGAAGAGAATTCGATCCACAGTCCATCACTACGTTAAGTGAATTTAAAGCTCTTTTGGAAGAGCTGAGGGCTGCGGGGATGGAGAAGCCGATTTCCCTGGCGAAAGAAGACTGGTCCTTAGGCGCTCATCATCTTCAGTATATTTATGAAACCTATGACGGAACTTCTGAAGGCGCGGCTGAGGTCATTGAAGAGTTAAAGGCAGGACAGCTGGATTTGACGAAGTACGATCGGATGAGTCAGTTTTTAGATGCTTTTGATGTACTGATGGAATACAATGTGGCCAAGGCAGATCCCTTGGGAGCGGATTACGATGAGATGGCCATTGATCTGGTTGACGGCAAAACCGCCTTCTGGTTTAATGGAAACTGGGCGTGGCCCAATCTAGAAGAGGCCGGTGCAGATAAAAATGATGAATACGGCTTCCTTCCTTACTTCATGAATGATGATCCAGAGGACTTTGTTAACCGGCAGATTCAAGCATCGCCTTCTAAGCAGGTGATGGTGGACGGCCAGATGGCCACCGAAAAGGAACAGGCAGCGGCCAAGGAGTTTTTGAACTGGATCGTTTACTCGGAGATTGGTCAGCAGATGTTAGTCAAGACCTGCGCGGTGGTTCCGCCGTTTTCCAATAATCCTTATGAGCCTTCTGATCCATTAAGCCGGGCCATTTATGAGCGGGTGCAGAGCGGAGATGCGTTTAATGCATCGGCTATTGTGCCTAATGATCACTGGTCCATTCTTGGCGCCGCCATGCAGAAATATCTGGTAGGACGAAGCGACAGGGCGGAACTGATTGCCTCTATTCAGGATTACTGGCTGCAGCAATAGGAAGGAAGGGAAAAAACATGAAAGCAAAGTCAAATGGAAAAGATTTCTGTATGTTCGCGCTGCCGGGACTTTTCTGCTTTCTGGCGGTGGTGATTGTACCGTTTCTCTACGGTATTTATCTGACCATGACAGACTGGAACGGCGTGTCTGAGGTGAAGAATTTTGTGGGACTGACCAATTTTGCCGGAGTATTTAAGGATACGGCCTTCTGGACATCCTTGGGACTAACCTTTAAATACGTAGTGGCTGTGGTAATTTTGGTGAATGTAATCGCCTTTTTGCTGGCTTGGCTGTTAACCAGAGGCTTTAAGGGCCAGAGCTTTTTCAGAGCAGGATTTTTTACTCCGAACTTAATCGGCGGAATCGTCTTGGGATATATCTGGCAGTTCGTATTTTCGCGGGTGTTTGTCAATATCGGCGAGGCCACAGGCTGGTCTTTGTTTGAGGCTTCCTGGCTGTCTGATCCTGCCAAGGCCTTCGCGGCTTTGGTGTTAGTGACGGTATGGCAGCTTTCTGGATATATGATTTTGATTTACGTGGCAGGTTTTATGGGACTGAGCGAGGATGTGCTGGAGGCAGCCAGCATTGACGGCGCATCTGGCTGGGTGAAGATGAAAAACATTATTCTTCCGCTGATGATGTCTTCCATCACCATCTGCCTGTTCCTTACTCTTTCCAGAGCGTTTATGGTTTACGATGTGAACCTGTCCTTGACGGCGGGAGCGCCTTATGGCACCACAGAGATGGCCGCCATGCACGTGTACGAAAAAGCCTTTACTTCCAGACAGTACGGAGTGGGGCAGGCGGAAGCCATTATTCTGTTTATTATTGTAGCCTGCATCAGCGGAGCACAGGTGTATCTGACAAAGAAGAGGGAGGTAGAAGCGTAATGAATAAGACCACGGTAGGCGGCAGCCGGCGCAGGATAATGAATAGTTTGGCCATGGCCATTCTGGTTGTGGTGTTTATCGCTTACATGTTCCCGTTTTTAATGGTAATCATCAATTCTCTGAAGCAGAAGCGGGATATTATTAAAAGTCCTTTCTCCTGGCTGTTTACCATTAAGGGGTTGTCCTTTGACAACTTTGTGAAGGCCTTTGTACAGATGGATTTTTTGAATGCGTTTAAAAACTCCTTGATTGTAACTGTGTCAGCTACTGTGCTGGTAACGTTTTTGGCTTCCATGCTGGCCTATTATATTGTGCGGCGGAACAACTGGATTTCTAGAGTAACGTTTGCCTTGATGGTTGCTTCCATGATCATTCCCTTCCAGGCGATTATGATTCCTCTGGTGAGCATTTATGGAAGCGGACTGAATATTTTAAATCATCGGATTACATTGATTTTTATGCATACCGGATTTTCCATGGCCATGTCTGTGTTTATGTTTCATGGATTTATTAAGGGAAATATTCCCATGGCGCTGGAGGAGGCAGCTTATATTGACGGAGCTACCCATGCCCAGACGTTTTTCCAGGTGGTCTTTCCTCTGTTAAAACCGATTATTTCCACAATGGTGATTTTAAACGCTCTGGCGTTCTGGAATGATTACCTTCTTCCTTCTCTGGTGCTTACTGATAAAAAGCTTTTGACGCTGCCCCTTTCTACTTACAGCTTTTATGGAACCTATTCTGCAGATTACGGAACCATTATGGCAGGGCTGCTGCTGTGCGTGATTCCTATTCTGATTTTATACATGGTGCTGCAGAAGCAGATCATCAACGGCGTGGTGTCAGGGGCTGTGAAATAATTGCCAGGCCGCCTGTTTGGCGGCAGAATTTCATAGAAAAAAGGATGGAATGATTATGAGAGAAAACGTACTGCATTTGAAGGCTCCGGGGAACTGGATCAATGATCCCAATGGCTTCATTTATTATGATGGCTGGTATCATTTGTTTTTTCAGCATTTTCCTTATGCTCCGGTGTGGGGCACGATGCATTGGGGTCATGCAGTGAGCAGGGATCTGGTACATTGGAAACACCTGGGAATTGCGGTGTTCCCCACCAAATCCTATGACCGCAACGGGGTGTTTTCCGGCAGCGCCATTGAGCGCGGCGGGGAGCTTTGTCTGTATTACTCTGCAGTGCGCTATCTTAAGGAAAATCCAGAAAATATTCATTGTGCGCCGGAGGGAGGATTTGAAACCAGTCAGGCGATGATTACCTCTTCTGATGGATTTCATTTTGAAAATTGGAAGGATAAGCGGCAGATTATTCCGGTGATCCATAACCGGGAGATGGCTGATCCGGCAGATACCCGGGATCCCAAGGTATGGCGGGAAATGGGCCGGTATTATATGGTGCTGGGAAGCACCTGGGAAAAGAAGCAGGGACAGGCCGTGTTTTTTATCAGCGAGGATGGAGAACACTGGGAATTCCTTTCCAGACAGCCTAAGGAAGCTTTCGGACATACTCTGGAATGCCCTGATCTTTTCCGTCTGGGTGACCAACGGATTCTTCTGGGCTCTCCTATGGGAGTGATGAAAGACGGGCTGGAGTATCCCTCCAATGCCATGGGCTGGAGAGCAGAATTTCAGCCGGAGACGGGGAAGCTTGAGCTTTTAGGAGAAGGCCAGCTGGTGGATTGCGGGATGGATCTTTATGCTCCGCAGACCACGTTGGATCGTGACGGCCGCCGGGTAATGATTGCCTGGATGCGGATGCCGAAGGCTGCGGAGCCGGAAAATTCTGAGGATGGGCTTCCCTGGAACGGCATGATGTGCCTGCCCAGGGTGGTGGAGGTGAAGGACGGCCATATTTACTTCCGGGTCCATCCTGAGGTGGAGAAGCATTTTGCGCCGGCTGCTGCAGCAGAAATGACCGTCCTGATGGAAGGATGGAAAGAGCAGGGCAGAGGCATGGGAATCTTCCGAATAAAAACGAAACTGCCGGAGGGTGAAGGGCTGAACATCGGCGGATACCGGATCTGGCGGGAGGATGGAGCGATAAAGACCGACCGAAGCCAGGTGTTTCAGGGAATTTCCGGATACCGGACCTGTTTTTCCACGCCGCAGGTGGAAGGCGAATGCCGCCTGGATATTTTCGTGGAACCAAATCTGATTGAAATTTTCGTCAATGAAGGAGAGTACGTGCTGAGCAGTGTGGTGTATGACATGAAGCCTTTCGTGGAGGGAAAGGCAGACAGCTGGTATGTGTTTTCCTGACAAATGAGAAAAGAGATGCCGCGGAAGGGATTAAGAAATCCCGGACGCGGCATCTTTTGACGTAAAGGGGATTTCGGAAGGGCGCTGCTTTTTTCAAGGATATGCCGGCGCAGAGTGCCGGAATTTGGAAAAAACTGATTGATTAAGGGGGAAAGTCTTTTTATAATCGAATTAAATGGAACAAAGAGAATGGGGCGTTTCCTGTTATAGCAGGAAGGTAACTGGCTGATCAGGAGAAGAAAAGTTTATGAAGAAAAAGAGATGGATGATTGCTGCGGCTGCCCTGTTAGTCTGTCTGGGGGTGGGGTGCCGCAGCAGCAAAAGTGAAGAGAGCCAGGTGTCGGAGGACAAACGGCTGGTCGTGTATACATCCCATAAGGAAGAGGTATATGGACCGATCATCAGAGAATTTGAAGAGAGGACCGGAATCTGGGTAGATGTCCGGGCCGGCGGCACTACAGAATTGTTAAATGCCATCAGAGAAGGCGGAGAGGGGGTCTGCGATGTGATGTTTGGCGGCGGCGTGGAAAGCCTGGAGGCTTACCGGGAATGTTTCGAACCTTACCGGTGCAGACAAAAAGAGCTGATGGATCAGGAATTTGTTTCTCCGGAAGATGACTGGACGGCCTTCTCTGAGCTGCCGATTGTATTCATCTATAATCATAAGCTGGTGCTTCCGGAGAATGCGCCGGAGAGCTGGGCGGAGCTGATTACGGATAAATGGAAAGGGCAGATTGCCTTTGCGGATACCAGAAAATCAGGCACCAGCTATACGATCCTGGCTACGATGATTCAGGCTCTGGGAGCGGATGAGGAGCAGGTGCTGGAAGCATTTGCAGCTGCTCTGGACGGAAATATTTCCGCCGGCTCAGGCGAGGTGGTTAGTGAGGTCAGTTCAGGAAAGCGTCTGGTGGGGATCACTCTGGAGGAGACGGCCAGGAAGAAAATTCGTCAGGGAGCAGATATTTCCATGGCTTATCCGAAAGAGGGAACCAGCGCGGTGCCAGATGGGACTGCGCTGGTGAAGGGAGCGCCCCATCCGGATAATGCCCGGCTGTTTATTGATTTTACGGTGAGTGAAGACGTACAGCAGCTTTTGGTGGACCAGTTTCTGCGCAGACCGGTGCGCCAGGGAATCCGGCAGGATGAAGAGGTGAAGGCAGTAAAGCTCCTTCCCTTTGACCTTGACTGGGCAGGGATGCATCAGGACAGAATTCTTTCGCTTTGGCAGGAAATCATGGAGAGGGAACAATGATTCAGTTTATTCGCAAATCCTTTAAACGAAAACTTCTGGTGTGTTTTTTGGCGGTATCTATTCTGCCTTTTGCTGTGGGAGTAATGATGATGACCCAGATGTTTCGGCTGCGCGTGGCGGGAGAATACGAGCAAAAGAACCAGGAGCAGGCAGAGATGGCGGCACAGGCCATTGATAAATTCTTCCATGAAATGGATGAGGCCCTGGAGGGACTGGCGGAAGATGGAAACATTTTAAAAGCGCTGACGAGCCAGGATCAGAAGGCGGTCAGCGGGGCTTATGAGCGGCTCTACGGCGCTGCAGACCGGCTGACAGGGACTGTGCAGATGGACATTTATTCGGCAGAGGGAGACTGCCGCCTTTCCACCGGATATGGAACAGGGCAGAAGAAAATGCCGGATTACTGGGGGATCCTTAAGGTGGCCCGGACACATCCGGACGAAACCATTATCCGAGATGAAAAAGAATATGAGGGAAGCGGAGCCATGCTTCTTCGGGCGGCGCGGGCGGTTCTGGATGAAGAGGGAGAATGTGCAGGCTTTGTGGTGGCGTCCATGGGACCGGAAGAGATTCAGCCGATCTTCAGCGGAATCTGCGGCAGCCAGGATGGAGTTGCTTTGCTGAACGGATTCTGGGAGCCGGTGTATACGGCAGGCACCGCCGCTCAAGGCGGGCTGGCATGGGTGCTTCGGCAGAGAGTTTTAACGGGGGAACAGATACTCTCTTCTTTAGATGGCAACAGTCTTTACCTGGAAGAGCTGAAGGACTGGGGATTTTTGTGTGTCCTGTTTCGCCCTCAGCTGATTACAGAGGAGATACACGAGAGCATGTACCGGCTGGCAGCAGTAATGGGCGCCGCTGCCTTGATTTTCTGCTTGTGGGTCTCTGCAAGGATGAGCAGCAGCTTGTCCCTTCCCTTAACCAACCTTAATCAGGCGATGGATCAGGTAAAAAAAGGGGATTTGGAGACCCGGGTGGCAGTAAACCGCCAGGACGAGCTGGGGCAGCTGGCTGCCAGCTTTAATGTAATGACCGGAGAGTTAAAAGATTACATGGAACAGCAGGTAAGTCAGCAGAAGAAGCTGAATGAAGTCAGCATTGCCATGATGCAGGCTCAGCTGAATCCTCATTTTCTGTATAACACGCTGGATACCATGAAATGGATGGCAAAGGCTAATCATATTCCGGAAATTGCAGTGATGGCCTCCAGGCTGGCGAAGATTCTGCGAACCAGCATTTCCAGCGATCAGTTTATTACGCTGAAGCAGGAGCTGGAACTGGCGGACAGTTATGCGCAGATTCAGGCTATTCGTTTTCAGAACCGGTTTTCCTTTTCGTATCAGATTCCTCCTGAACTGGAGGGATGCATGGTGCCGAAGCTGATTGTGCAGCCTGTGGTAGAGAATGCGTTTATCCACGGACTGGCAGACTGCGATCAGGGAAATATCTGGGTAACTGTTGCACAAAAAGATCAGGATGTGCTGATTCAGGTAGAAGATGATGGATGCGGCATCAGTCCGGAGGTGATGGAGGCGTTAAACTGCCGGAAGCAAAAGCGGCTGCCGGGCCGTCTGGGATTATATAATGTGGATACGATAATCCGGCTTTATTACGGTGATCATTATGGACTGAAAGTCAGCCGGCGGCAGGAAGGCGGTACAAAGGCAGCGATTAAACTGCCATTAAACAGGGGAGAGAAGGTGGGGCATGACAATTAAAGTGCTGGTAGTAGATGATGAGATGCTGGTCCGGCGGGGGATTGTGCTGGAAACGGATTGGAAAGCCCTGGGCTGTGTGGTTGTGGCAGAAGCGGAAAATGGAGAAGAGGGGCTTCAGGCCGCCAGAAAATACCAGCCGGATCTGATTGTTACCGATATCCGTATGCCGAAGATGGATGGAATCGGAATGGTCAGGGCGCTTCGGGAAGAAGGAAATCAGGCCAAAGTGATTTTCCTCACCGCCTACAGCGAGTTTGAATACGCCAGGAGCGCGATTAAACTTCTGGTTTCCGATTACCTGCTGAAACCGTTTGAAGACGGCGAACTGGAGGAGGCAGTGAACCGTGCGGTAAAGGAGATTCTTAAGAGCAATCCAGAGCCGGAGAAGGTGCGAAAGGAGATTCTGCCTGCAGTGAAGGCAGGGGACAAGAGCCGGTATGTGATTGAGGCGATGGACTATATTGACCGGCATTTTGCGGACAGCGATCTCAGCGTGGGGACGATTGCGGATTCCTTAGGATTAAGCGAAGGATATTTAAGCCGTTTGTTTCGGAAAGAGACAGACTGTACTGTGGGAGCCTATATTACCCGGCGCCGGATCAGCCAGGCAATGAAGCTTTTGTCTGACTGCCGGGTTAAGGTTTATGAGGCGGCGGATCAGGTAGGATATAAGGATATTACTTATTTTTCCAGTACATTTAAAAAGATTACTGGGATCACGCCTTCGGAATATCAGGAGAGATGCCGGCAATAGCAGGGGATGGTGTGCAAAGGCAGTGCTCAAACTCTATAAAAACTATTAAAAATAACGGAAATATAAACGGGAAAACGAAGAATAAATATACAATAAGAATAAAAAATAATAAGAAAACCACAATAAAACTATACAACGTGTCAGAAAAAGACAAACTATAGCAGGATCGTCCAGTGTTCGCTGAAGAGGGAAAGACGTATAATAAAGACAGCAAATAAAGAAAAGGAGGACGTGATGTTATGAAGAAAAACGTGTTGTCACTGGTTCTGGCATGTGTGATTACCGCAGGCTCTCTGGTAGGCTGCGGCGGTTCGGGAAGCACACAGGCAACGACTGCTCCGGCGGGCGCCCAGGAGACCCAGGCAGAAGGCGGCGGGGAAACAGGAGGAGAATCCCAGAAAGCTCAGGCGGATTCGGCAGATCTGTCGGAGACAGACAAGATTATCCAGGAAGCCCAGGGGATGACCATGGAAGAGCTGGCGAAAAAGGCCATTGAGGAGTCCAACGGAAAGACTTTTTATGGCGTGGGAAATTCCAGCCGGGGCAAGAGTGCCCTTCCGCTGTTTATTGAGTATCTCCAGTCGATCGATCCCTCTTATACCATGGAATATGAATGGCAGCAGCCGAAAAACAATAAGATTTTCGAACAGCTGTCAGCAGATTCCTTAAAACCGCAGGGAACCTTCGCCATGACCTTAATCCAGGACGGCAATCAGATTGAGTCGAAAATGGTTCAGACCGGTATTTTAAAGACCTTCATTCCAAAGGAATGGGCTGAGGCAAATGGAACGACGGCTGAGGAATATGAAGGCTACCTTCCGCTGCAGACTTTGAACAAGGTGTTTATGTTCAATAATACGGGAAGCGCGGTCTACATGAATTGCTGGGACTTTATCGAGGAAGGAAGCCATCCGCTGTTTATGGATATTGATTCGGAGATCGTAGGAAAGAATTTCCTGTACATGCTGACGGAAGATCAGTACGCCGGATGGCTGAAGGAAGCATATGATGCTCTGGATGCAGACAAGCAGGCGTACTTTGCACCGGTCATTGAAGAAGTCTCTGCGGATGCCGAAGATCTGGGACTGGGAGAGAACGGAAAGTATGCTTTGGCCTGGATTAAGCTGTGGGTGGAAAATTATAACGCCCAGACAGATGACGGCCCGATCTGCAATACCCTGGTAACCAGTTCTGCAACGGATCAGTCCGGACTGCTGGTGTACTCCAAACTCCGTTCGGTAGAGGAATCTGCAGATGTGTCTAAGAATAACATTACTGTAGCTGCATACCAGGACGGCTATGAGGGAATCGGCGGCTATGGATACTGCCACTACCTGTTCCTGACGGACAACAGCCCCCTGCCGTGGACGGCCTGCGCTTTCATCTCTTATATGACCTGCACCGAAGAGGGCTTCAGCGCCTGGGGCAAGGATATGGGCGGATATTCCTCTAATCCGGAAGTGATGGAGGCCACAGAAGCCACCTACCAGCACAGCAGAGGTGGATACAATGAAGCTGGCGAAAATGAGTTTGACTGTGAAAATGACAGAGGATATGACTGGTGGACCACGGAAGGAAAGCTGGTTCTTGAAGATCCGGAATACTGTGCAGATGTTTCCTTTACTGTAGGAAGCTGGATTGAAATGCTGACGAAATATGCTGATTCGGCTCAGTAAGAGCTGACGGGGAAAAGTGCTGCGGAAAGCCTGCGGCACTTCTCCTTCCGGGAACGAAACATGTTTTACGGGGCGGTTTGGGCTGCCCTGGGCACATAAGGAGTTGAAGATATGGAAAAAACCAATCGCCGCAGGGTACTGTTCCTGAATTCGGTGAGGACTTATCTTTCCAAGCCGCAGAACGTGATTCTTCTGTTGTTCGGCATTGTGCTGACGTTTACTACAGTGGCGCCGATTGTGGCGATCGTAAAGGACACGTTTACCATACATCCGGGAACGATTGACGCCCACCTTACCGGAAAGGCCTCGGGATATACCTGTGTGAATTACATTGACCTGTTTACCAGCAGGCTGGCCAGGACGAATCTCTGGAAGCCGCTGTTAAACACATTGCTGCTTTCCGGGCTTTCCTGTGTGATTTCAATTCTGTACGGGGGTTTTTTTGCGTTTCTGGTTACCCGGACGAATTTGAAATTTAAAAAATATTTAAGCTCTATTTTTATTTTCCCCTACATTATGCCCCAGTGGACGCTGGCGGTAGTCTGGCAGAATTTGTTCAACAGCAATCAGGTGACCGGCACGGCCAACGGCCTTCTGGCGGCCCTTTTCGGATTCTGCGCGCCCCAGTGGTGGTGCCAGGGCCTGTTCCCCAGCGCCATGGTTCTGGGACTCCATTACGCCCCCTTTGCCTATATTCTGATTGGCGGAATCTTTCGGAATATGGACGCAAATCTGGAGGAGGCGGCAACGATTCTGGATACGCCAAGATGGAAAACCATGCTCTGCATCACACTGCCGATGATTAAGCCGGCGATTCTGTCTACCATCCTTCTGGTATTTGGAAGCGCCATGGGCAGTTATCCTGTGCCTCACTACTTGGGTTTGACCACCCTTTCCACAAAATATATTTCTCTGAATTCCAAGTACACCGGCGAAGCCAGCATCCTGGCCATCATCATGATGATTTTTGGCGTGGCTATTCTTGGCCTGAATCAGGCCAGCTTAAAGAGCCGGAAAAATTATACGACGGTTACCGGAAAATCAGGCCAGCTGTCGAAGATCAACCTGGGCCGTGTGGGAAAGTATGGGGCAGGAGTGATTTTTATTGTTTTAACGTTTTTTACCAGCATTTTCCCGATCCTTTTGTTCGCACTGGAAACCTTCCTGCCGAATCCCGGTGATTACAGCTTCCTGTATACGGGAGATATGAGCAATCTGACTGCCAAATGGTGGCTGACCAGTGAGAATATTACGGAAAATGGACTGTACGGCCAGATGGGAATTCTGTACAACTCCACAATCTGGTCCGCCTTTAAGGGGACGCTTCTGGTGGCGGTGAGCTGTTCACTGATTGCCGGAACCATCGGCACCCTTATCGGCTATGCAGTGTCGAAAAACAGGAGAAGCCGCTGGGCGGGCTATGTCAACAGCATGGCTTTTCTCCCATACCTGATGCCTTCGATTGCGGTAGGCGCGGCGTTTTTTATTCTGTTTTCCAATGACAAGATTAATCTGTTTAATACATACACGCTGCTGATTATCGCGGGAACCATCAAATATATCCCCTTTGCCAGCCGGAGTGCTTTAAATTCCATGCTGCAGATCAGCGGAGAAATCGAGGAGGCGGCGATTATTCAGAATCTGCCCTGGTATAAACGGATGTTCCGAATTATTATCCCTATTCAGAAATCCGCCATCATCAGCGGGTACATGCTTCCCTTTATGACCTGTTTAAGAGAGCTGTCCCTGTTCCTTCTTTTGTGTACCCAGGGCTTTATTCTTTCCACAACGCTGGATTACTTTGATGAAATGGGCCTGTATGCGTTTTCCAGCGCCATTAATCTGATTTTGATTGTGACGATTCTGTTTTTTAATACCGTGGTAAATAAGCTGACCGGAGCCAGTCTGGACAGCGGAATAGGAGGGAACTAGGCATGCCGGAGATTAGATTAGAAAAGGTGACGAAACGCTGGGGCCGCTTCTATGGCGTGGACCAGCTGGATCTGACTATAGAAGACAATTCTTTTATTACGCTTCTGGGCCCCTCCGGATGCGGAAAAACAACGATTCTGCGGATGATCGCCGGTCTGGAGACGCCGACCAGCGGCAGGATTACCATTGGCGACCGCGTGGTATTTGACAGCGAAGCCGGGATCAATGTGCCGGCAAACAAGCGCAAGGTGGGATTTCTGTTCCAGAATTACGCGCTGTGGCCGAATATGACGGTTTATCAGAATATTTCCTTTGGTTTGGGAAACGTGAAAGAAGACCTGCCGGTGTATGATTTTGAGGCCAGAACCACACAGGCCTTAATCAGAGCGCTTCAAAATCCCCGGCGGCTTCAGGAGATGACCCTTGAGTGCAGAGACAAGAAGGGAAAGCTGGATATGGATAAGGTGTATCTGAAGTATATTGACGCCTACACCATGTCCATCTATACGGCAAAAACTTTGTTTGGATACGGAATTCATCAGGCATCTGACCCGGAGGCGGCTGCCGGAGCGAAGAAAAAACAGCTGGAGGAGAAGCTGGCCTCACTGAGAGAAGGGCACCGGGCGAAAGGCGAAGAATTAGATGAAGATTTTGCAGTAGTGAAAAATGGGAAAGTATGTAAGCAGGAGCGCAAGCTGACGAAGGAAGAGATCGATCTGTCGGTCAGGCGGGTATCCCGGATCGTCAAGATCGGCATGTTTATGAACCGGTATCCGGCGGAATTATCCGGCGGACAGCAGCAGAGGGTGGCCATTGCCAGAACACTGGCGCCGGAGCCGGATGTACTGTTTATGGACGAGCCGCTGTCTAACCTGGATGCGAAGCTCAGGCTGGAAATGCGGTATGAACTTCAGCGCCTCCATGTGGAAACGGGAAGCACGTTTGTATATGTGACCCACGACCAGATGGAAGCCATGACCCTTGCTACGAAAATTTGCCTGATCAATAATGGTGTTCTCCAGCAGTATGATGCGCCTCTGGATGTATATAATCGGCCGGAAAATCTGTTTGTGGCGGATTTTGTCGGGAATCCTTCCATTAATTTCGTTGAGGCGAAAGGCGCTCAGGGGCCTGACGGCACGGTGGAACTGACGATTTTAGGCGGAAGAAAGGTGCGGTTTTATCCGGAACAGCCGTTGGATCTGGAAGCCTGGAGAGCGGAGCGGGACCGGAGAAATCAGGAGGAAGAGAGAAAACGCCAGGAATTCCTGCGGGATAAGCGCAATGTGGAAAAGAGCAATAAGGACGAACCGTTTAACTGCCATATTCCCCGGGTGAATGAGGATGACTACAGTGTGGAGGAAGAGCCGGTGATTACGGATGAGGATTTTATCCTGGCTATCCGGCCGGAATTCATTCGGCTCAGTGAAACCGGCGAGATTTCAGCAACGGTGTACGGCGCCATGCCTACCGGAATGGAGTCAACGCTGAAGCTGCGTGCAGGCGATTATCTCCTTACCAGTGTGGTATTCGGCTCAGCCACTTATCCCATCGGCCAGCAGGTGCGCATGGGATTTAAGGGAAATGGGATGCTTCTGTATGACCGCACTTCTGGAAAGCTGGCGGCGGCAGGCTGCCTGGCTGACTGGGAGAAGTAAGGCAGAAAACCGGAGCAAGGCCGGCGGGAAAAGCATAGCAGAAAGATAAAAACTCCGGGAAAGCACGCCTCGGTGCGTTTTCCCGGAGTTTCTTTTGGCTGTTTACCGGCTGTCCTGGGGCATGGTTAATTTGCCTGCTTTGCCAGAGGGATCATCTGTTTATCAAATTCCGGATTGAAGTAGTAAAAGTTTCGTTCATCCAGTGTGCTCTTGATTTTTTCCAGAGCCTCCCCAAATCTCTGGAAATGGACGATTTCTCTTGCTCTTAAGAATTTCAGCGGTTCCCGCACATCGGGATCGTCGATGATGCGGATCAGATTATCATAAGTGCTTCTGGCTTTCTGTTCGGCAGAAAGGTTTTCATGAAGGTCGGTGATGGCGTCGCCTTTGGACTGGAATTCGCAGGCATTAAAGGGAATGCCCGCTGCGGCGGCAGGCCAAATGCCTGCGGTGTGGTCGATATAATAGGCGTCGAAGCCTGCGGTCTTTGCCTGTTCTGGGGTCAGGTTTTTCGTCAGCTGATAGACCATGGCGCAGATCATTTCCAGATGCCCCAGTTCTTCCGTGCCGATGTCAGTTAAAAGACCGCCGACTTCCTTGCATGGCATGGTGTAGCGCTGGGAAAGATAACGCATGGAGGCGGCCAGCTCGCCGTCGGGGCCGCCGAACTGACTGATGATCAGAGAGGCGGTTTTGGGACAGGTTTTTCGGATATTAATGGGAAACTGCAGACGTTTTTCGTAAAGCCACATGGTTAAACACCTCCTTGCTTATCCCTGAGGCGGATTATCCCAGGGAAGTGGCCCATCGCTCCAAGTAAAATGTTTTTGGCTGGGATAACGGGTAAATGTGCTGCTCTGATTGTTTGTGTCGGGGCATACACAGTTCATGGTCAGGGGCTCGAATTTTCTGGCATAATCTTCAAGAAGCTGTTTTCGTTTTGCTGCAGCCTGGGAAAAAGCTTCCAGTCCTTGAGGATCAAGAGGATGGGTATCCAGATACAGGGCCAGATCGTTGACCATAAAACTGACTTCGCTGATTTCCTGAAGCATAGTATTGCGGTCAGACATGGGGGCTTCCTCCTTCCGTCAGATAAAAGGGAAGATCCAGACAAGGGAAAATGGTGCCTTGCTTAAGGGCATGGCTTTTCTCATAGGGAGTCTCCCAGGGCTGTGTGGGAACGGAAGCAATCGCCAGGGGAAATCCCCGCTGAGGAGCTGGACCACAGCTGCACGGAGGAGAAGAAGCTTCCGGGATTGAGCCGGAGGCCGTTTTGCAAAGGTTCATAAACTGCGCTCCTTTCTTTGATCTCCAAACTTAAGAAATTGTTTCATGGAGAAATAGGATTGAAATTGGTTCCGGTGATAGTATGGACGGCGGAGAAAAGATTTATGGCGGCGAAGGAATGGAAGAGAAGGCAAAAAATGCAGGCGAGGAAAGGTAAATCTTCCTACTTAAAAACAATAAAAAAGGAAGGACTTCTTCTGGGAAATCCTTCCTTTTTTAATACATGACAGTTACTGCATCTGCTCTTTCTTTTCCAAAATTTCCGCCACAATGGCGCAGGCCGGACAATCGCAGTATTTGCCGCCGGAAGCTTTAATTTCCTTTCCGTGGGCGGCGATTTCCTCTGCCTTTTCTGCTCCAAAGTACTGGCGTCCCTGATCGGAGCTGGCGAAGGCGATCAGCTGGTCTATGGGCATAATGTCTTCTTCCAGTTCCTTAAGGTAGGCTTTAGTTTCTTCTGCTTCACGGTCTGTCCCTGCGGCTTCAAGCCAGGCTTTGGCAGCGGCTTTTGCTTCGCTGCTGCAGGTAGGGGCCTCAATCAGGGCCTTGGTCTTCTCAGTTACAAAGTCTAATACAGATTTTTCCATGGATAGCACCTCGCTTTTCATAAGATGTCTTTATTATACCATATTTTTCCCAAAAACATAGTATCCCGCCTGTTCAAGCTGTGTTGCTGAAATCGATGAAATTCAGATTATGAAGCTTTGCGCCTGGCATCTGTTTTTCGGCATAGAGCTTCTCCTGCTTTTTCCAGGAAGCTGACCACGGACTGGATATCCTGGGGGCTGGTTTCCGGGTGCAGGATGCACATGCGCAGAACATTTTTTCCCTGAAGGGTGGTGGTCAGAATCTGGGCGTATCCAGAGGCGTTGATGGCCTGGGCAAGCTGCTGGTTTAGCTGATCAAGGCAGGATTCCGGATAGCCTGCCGGCGCCAGACGGAAGTTTAAAATTCCCTGGCGGGCGGGAGAAACGATCTCCCACTGGGGATTTTTCTGCAGCAGGGATTCAGCGAATCTGGCCATGGCGCAGCCGTGGTCGATCATTTCTCCCATGGCTTTTGTCCCGGTGATCTGCAGGGTCAGCCAGAGCTTGAGGGCCCTGGCGGGACGGGTAAGTTCAGGTCCTAAATCCCAGTAATTTTCTGCCGGATTGTGAACTTCCGCGTCTTTTAAGTATTCTGGATGAGCCGAGAAGGCGCGGGAGAGGAAGCTGGCATCCCGGACAAGAACCATGCTGCATCCGTAGGTCTGGCGCATCCATTTATGAGCGTCCCAGCTGATGCTGTGGGAAAGTTCAATTCCCTTAAGCAGAGAGCGCTGAGTCGGGGAAAGAAGGAGAGAAGCGCCGAAAGCTCCGTCCACATGCATCCAGAGCCGGTTTTTACGGCAGATCTCGCCGATTTCTTCCAGGGGATCAATGCTTCCTGTATTGGTGGTGCCGGCGGTAGCGATGACGGCGAAGGGAATCCTTCCCCACTGGCGGTCCTCCTGGATAGCCCGGGTTAAGGCCTGAAGATCCATTCGGAACTGATCGTCAGTTTCAATAGAGCGGATCTGCTCCGGGGCAAAGCCGATGATGTGGAGGGCCTTGGCCACGGAGGAGTGGGTCTGCCGGGAGACGTAAGCGATTCCCAGAGACCGGTTTTCCGGAGTCAGACGATTATCTCTGGCGGCGGTGAGGGCGGTAAGATTTGCCATGGAGCCTCCTGAGAGGAAGATTCCTCCGGCTTTTTCGGGATATCCGGCCAGGCCGCACATCCAGCGGATCAGTTTTTCTTCAATGCATGCAGCTCCCGGCGCGTTCATCCAGCATCCGGCATGAGGATCGTAGACGCTGGTTAACAGATCCCCCATCCAGGAATAGACGGATACGGGACTGGGAATACAGGAAAAGCAGCGTGGATGCTGCACTCTGGTTCCTCCCGCCTTCTGATAAATTTCCGTGGCCATTTCCTCAAGAACCTCTGCTGCCGGCCTGCCATGTTCTGGAATCTTCATGTTCTGCAGTTTGAGGAGGGTTTCCGGGTTTGGTTCGGTAAAGGCGGGTTCTTGTTTTATCTCCTGGTAAAATTTTACTGCGGAGTCAATGAAATGCTTCATCCATTGAGCAGCTTGATCTTGATTTTCTTTTTCATCCATTGCTGAGTTCCTCCTGTTTTCATCTTCTTGACAGATTCTGGAGTATACTGTACCATGAGAATATTCATTTGTTAAATTCATGGTTTTTATAATATAGTTGAAAAATTTTCATCGTTTATTTTGGGCATCGGTATTTTCCTGTATACTGGTGCTAACGGTGAAGAGAAGGGTGACAATGGGGAAGAGAAAATCATCAGAAAGGCGGAAGGCATGGAAATTCGGAATCTTCAGGCGTTTGTAAAAGTGGCGGAGCTTAGAAGTTTTTCCCGGGCTGCAGAGTATCTGGGCTATTCCCAGTCGGCGGTGACGGTGCAGATCCGTCAGCTGGAGGAAGAACTGGGACAGCCCCTTCTTGAACGGATTGGAAAGCAGGTAAAAGTGACGGAAGCGGGAGAGCGGTTTCTTCCCAGGGCGGTGGATGTGCTGGATGCTCTGCGGGCCGCCGAAGAATCAATTAAAGCTCCAGAGGAGATTTTGGGCAGACTTTGTCTGGGAACGGCAGAGTCTTTGCTGATCAGTGTGCTTCCGCCGGTGATGATGGAATTTTGCCATCGCTTTCCCCAGGTGGAGCTTGGCACGCGGACGGCGCTAGTAGAAGATCTTTTTCAAATGCTGCGGCAGAATGAACTTGATCTTTTGTATTTTTTGGACCGGAAAACGGATTTTTCCGAGTGGATCAAGGCGGGGGAATGGAGAGAACCGGTGGTGTTTGTCACCAACGCGGACCATCCTCTGGCGAAGGAGAGGAAGATTCCGCTGGAACGGCTTCTTCAGGAACCCTTTCTTTTGACAGAAAAAGGGGTTAGTTACCGGTACGCCATGGAACAGATGCTGGCGGCCCGGGGACTGGAGATTCATCCTTTCCTGGAAACGGGAAATACAGACATTATTACCCAAATGCTGTTAAAAAACAGGGGAATTTCTTTTCTCCCCCAGTTTGTGGTAGAAAAATGGATTGAAGCAGATCAGCTGGCGGTGTTGGATGTGGACTGCCTGGAAATTGAAATGTGGAGCCAGCTGGTTTACCACCGAAATAAGTGGCTGACGCCTCAGATGGAACGGTTTATTGAAATGCTGACGGAAATGGCGGACAGGCGGCATGAAGAGCATAGAACGGAGAAGAGGTGATGAGTCTTGGTCAGCCCATGGAACTGGTGGTGCAGAAAGTTCTTTCTGCAGATTCCGAAAGAAAAGGGCCTGGGACGGAAAAGCAGGTTGACAGGCTGCTAAAATTATGTTAAGGTAAAATTGTTCGGTAGGTAAGGCTACTGCAGGGATATGGACTGTTGCCGCGAAATGGTGGAGACACTATGAGAGGGTTTGAACAGGATACATCGCCTTAAGGTGTATCATAATACAGTTTCACCGCCCTGCAAAGCTAAAGCTCGTACGAATATGCGCATTGTGCTGATTGCCCGTATGTTCTCCGAACATACGGGTTTTTATTTTGCGCAATCTATCTGGCAGGAGGTTTCCATGCTTGCAGGAGCGGATTGCTGCCGGATGGATGATTAAAAATGAGCTTACAGGATAAGAAAGGAGGACGGCATATGCCTGGTCACAGTCAGAAGCAGACAGCTGCAGAGCGATGGAACATGGATATCCGGGGAAGAAGTGCCGTTTTCCGGATAAGGATCTGAACAGCTTTTTAGAAAAAGTATTGTCAGAAAAAAGAGAAATTGCCATCGTTTTGCGGAATAACTTGGTGTAAAAACTAGGATATGAAAAAACGATGGCTTTTTTGCGTTGTTTTTGAAGAAATAGCATTGTGGATGAAGGGAAAGAGAGGTGAAAAGAATGGATACGGGAAACAGCGGTGCAGACCCGCCAGACAGGTGAATGCACACTGTATCCTTCCCATTCAGCTGAAGCCGGGGCTTAAGTCCCGCAAATTCGTGAATTCAGGAGGTACAGAACAATGAAGAAGATGAATCAGAACATGACGATAACCGCAAACCGCCGGACAGAACTGGAAAGAAACCATGAAATCAGAGAAAGGCTGTACTGGGCCGCTGCTCATGATGAGGACATCCTCCTGTCTAAATATAAGACAACATGGGATGGATTGACAGAAGAAAGAGCAGAGGAGTCCAGGGAAACCTATGGAGAAAATATTCTTACCAGCGGCCGCCGGCATACCGTGGCAAAAGGGCTGGCAGAGGCCTTTATTAATCCGTTTACTCTGGTGCTGGCGGCCTTGGCAGGGATTTCTGTGGTTACGGATATTCTTTTGGCAGCACCAGGAGAAAAAAATTACTGGTCGGTGATCATAATCGCTGTGATGGTAATGTTTTCTGGAATTCTCCGGTTTGTTCAGGAGACAAAAAGCCAGAATGTGACAGATAAACTGACTGGGATGATTCACACTACCGCCTGCGTGATGCGTCAAGGCGTGAAACAGGAAATTCCCATGGAGGAAATCGCAGCAGGTGATTTGGTATATTTGTCTGCCGGGGATATGATTCCTGCGGATGTAAGAATTCTGGAGGCCAGAGATTTGTTTGTCAGCCAGTCTGCTCTTACGGGAGAAAGTGAGCCTGTGGAAAAATGGGCCCGGCCGGTTTTTCAGAGAAAAACGCTGATGGAGATGGAAAATCTGGCGTTTATGGGCAGCAATGTGATCAGCGGCAGTGCAAAAGCTCTGGTGATCGCTGTGGGAAATGATACTATGCTGGGAACGATGGCCAAAAGCCTGGAAGAAAAGCCGCCGAAGACCACTTTTGAAAAGGGTATTAACGAGGTTTCCTGGGTGCTTATTCGTTTTATGCTCATGATGGTTCCCGCTGTTTTTCTCATTAATGGTCTGACCAAGGGAAACTGGATGCAGGCATTGTTGTTCGCCATTTCTGTGGCGGTGGGCCTGACGCCGGAAATGCTTCCCATGATTGTGACCTCTGCCCTGACTAAGGGAGCCGGAGTTATGAGCCGCCAAAAGGTGGTGATTAAGAACCTGAATGCTATTCAGAATCTGGGTTCCATGGATATTCTCTGTACAGATAAGACGGGAACGCTGACCATGGACAAGGTTGTGCTGGAATATCATTTAACGGTAGATGGAGATGAGGATGACCGGGTTCTCCGCCATGGATTTTTAAACAGCTATTTTCAGACGGGATTAAAGAACTTAATCGACCTGGCGGTGATTTCTCGCCAGGAAGAACTGGGGGCGGAGGAACTGATCCGCAGATATACAAAAATCGATGAGATTCCCTTTGATTTTGAGCGGCGCAGAATGAGCGTGGTGGTGAAAGACCAGGAAGGCAAGACCCAGTTGGTGACAAAGGGAGCAGTGGAGGAGATGCTTTTATGCTGCGCATACGCTGAGCGCGGCGGACAAGTATGTCCATTGACCCCTGAGCTGCGCCGTTTTGTCATGGAAAAAGCTTACCAGCTGAATGAGAAAGGCATGCGGGTTATCGGTGTAGCCCAGAAGACAAATCCTGCTCCAGAAGGACAGTTTTCTGTGGCAGATGAAAGAGATATGGTATTGATCGGCTTCCTGGCTTTTCTGGATCCTCCGAAGGAAACTTCCAGAGCGGCCATCAGTGCGCTGAAAGAGTACGGTGTAGCGGTGAAGGTGCTTACCGGTGATAACGATAAGGTGACGGCTGCCATCTGCCGGCAGGTAGGCCTTGAGGCGGATCATATTCTTCTGGGAGAAGCGCTGGAATCTATGGATGATGAGACTCTGGGAAGAGAGGCGGAAAGAATCCAGGTATTCGCTAAGCTTACTCCTGAGCAGAAAGCACGGATTATTCGGATACTTCGGGATGAGGGGCACAGCGTAGGCTATATGGGCGACGGCATCAATGACGCGGCAGCCATGAAAGCTTCTGATGTGGGAATATCTGTGGACACTGCGGTGGACATTGCCAGAGAGTCGGCTTCTGTGGTGCTGCTGGAAAAAGACCTGATGGTTTTGGAGCAGGGAGTCATCCAGGGGAGAAAAACCTATGCCAACATGATGAAGTACATTAAGATGACGGCTTCCTCCAACTTCGGAAATATGCTTTCGGTGCTGGCGGCCAGTGCGTTTCTTCCTTTTCTGCCCATGGAAGCCATTCAGCTTCTTCTGCTGAACTTGATTTATGACCTTTCCTGTACCGCCCTTTCCTGGGACAGCGTGGATGCGGAATTCGTAAAGAGCCCCAGAAAATGGGACGCATCAGGCATCAGCCGGTTCATGCTGTGGCTGGGGCCGGTAAGCTCTCTTTTTGATATTGCCACATTTCTGCTGATGTACTTTGTCATTTGTCCCACATTTGCAGGAGGGCAGCTGTATCATCATCTTTCTGCTGAAGAGGCGAGAGAAACTTATATTGCAGTTTTCCAGGCAGGATGGTTTGTTGAGTCCATGGTAAGCCAGGCTCTGGTAATTCATATGCTTCGCACCCCGAAGCTTCCCTTTATCCAGAGCCGGGCTTCCTGGCAGGTATCTGTACTTACGGTCATTGGTATTTTGGCTGCTGCAGTGATTCCTTTTACGCCGGCTGGGGCTGTGCTGGGACTGGCGCCTCTGCCATTGGGATATTTCTTCTGGCTTGTGGGAATTATCTGCGGATACATGGTTCTGGTTACAGTGGTAAAAGGGGCTTACCTGAAAAAGTACAGATCGTTTCTTTAATTATGTGGTATAGCACAGAACCCTGTGCGGTCTCTTTGTGCCGGCCCTATTCCAGCCACAAAATCATTTCCAGAACACGTTTTGCGGATACGCTGAGCTCGCTGCGGCTCAGCGTTCCTGCTTTCAGGGCGTCCATCAGTTTTTCCGGGGTGCCTTTAGGCATTTTAACATCATTTCCCGCTTTCAGTTCTTGCTCATGATCCCCGTGATTTCCCCAGTCGCTGATGACCAGCCCGTCAAATCCCCATTCTTCACGGAGAATTCCGGTAATCAGTTCTTTGTTTTCAGAAGTTCTTACTCCATTAACCAGGTTATAAGAGGTCATGATTAACCTGGGCTTGGCCTCTTTTACACAGATCTCAAAACCTTTGAGATAAATTTCTCGTAAGGCACGTTCTGATACAATGGAATCGGATTCTTTTCGATTCGTTTCTTTATTGTTGCAGGCAAAATGCTTGGGCACAGCGGCAATATTCTCTGACTGGATTCCCTTGACCATGGCGGCAGCCATTTTCCCGGCTAAAAACGGATCTTCGGAATAGTATTCAAAATTCCGGCCGCAGAGAGGGCTTCTGTGGATGTTTAGCGCCGGAGTCAGCCAGATGCTTAAATTATTTTCCTTTGCTTCTAGAGCACCGGCCCGCCCTACTTCTTCCACAAGGGACAAATTCCAGGTGGCTGCCAAAGCGGTGGCGATGGGAAAGGCGGTAGTATTTACCCCGCACTCCCTGCGGATCCGCACGCCTGCGGGGCCGTCTGCAGTCATAACAGCAGGAATTCTCAGGCGGCTTACTCCGCCGATGCCTCCTGTATTGGCTACTCCTCGGCTGGGGCATCCGGCAGTAAGGCGGCATAACTCTTCATCGGTAAGCTGCTCCAGAAAGGCTTCCAGACTGATTTTTCCTTCTGCCACATCCATCAAGGAATATTCGCCGTCTGGCTGAAAGAGGGATGCTTGCTGCTGGGAGCCGGGGCATTCCTTTTCTGAAGGATTTAATCTCTCACAGGAAGAAGCGTAAGTCATGGAATTCGAAAAAGAAGCATAACGAGAGGAGTCCTTGTTCAGGGAGAGGAGTTCGAAGCTTCCGTCAGCCTGCAGCCGCCGATCCAGTTTTCTGGGAGAACAGAAAGAATGAAGTTTTTCGATGACCATTTCCTCTTTTAAGGAGAAGGCGTAGGAAATTTCTTTGGCTTCCCGCACATTTTCGCCTACATACAAGGTGTACTTTCCCTTCTCCAGCACAAAGGAAGAGAGAGAAAGGACTCCTGTATCGTCGAAGGAGGCCATGGCCTGAATGGGGAAGGAAATGGTGAGCTCCTGGGATTCTCCGGGAAGAAGGAGTTTGGTTTTTTCAAATCCGCAGAGAACGCGGCTGGGCTTGGACAGCTTTCCTTCCGGCGGACAGCAGTATACTTGAACTACCTCTTTTCCAGCCCTTGTGCCGGTATTCGTTACGGTCATACTAAGGAAAACGGTTTTGCCGTCATCGCAGCCCCGAAGATCAGCAAGCTGAAAGGTTGTGTAGGAAAGTCCATATCCAAAGGGGTAGATTACAGCCTCCTTTTTTCCGGGAATGGTTTCAAAAAACCGGTATCCCACGAAAATATCCTCCTCATACTTTACACAGTCTTCTGATTCGTGAAACCCTCTGGAAGAGGGGTAGTCATCAAAAGAAGCGGCGCAGGTATCAGCCAGATGGCCGGAAGGATTGATTTCGCCTGTCAGCATATCTGCTGCAGCCAGGCCGCCTTCCATTCCGCCCTGCCAGATAATGGCGGCGGCAGAAATCCGGTCATTGGCGGCAAACCATGAGGTGTCGATCATAGCGCCTACGTTGAGAAGGACGGCCACTTGGGGGAAGGTTTCCGTGACTGCCTTTACCATGGCCATTTCTTCTGTTGATAAATTAAAATAGTCGTCTGTTCCGTCATTTTTCCGGTCCCAGCCCTCGCCGGAGTAGCGGCCGATAACGATGAGGGCGGTATCGGTGAATTCTCTTGCCTGGGAGAGAAGGACAGAAGGAAGGGGCGCTTCTTTTACCAGGCCCGGCTGAGCGCCTTCTTTGTATTGAGACTGGGTATATTCTTGATAATACAGAGACAGGGGGTCAAAGACTTCCAGGAAGGGTGATTTTTCCTTCAGGCCCTGATACAGATTGCGGACGTAAGAGACGGTTACATCGCCAGAACCTCCGCCGCCTTTTACATAGTCGATCTGGCTTTTTCCAAACATGGCCACTTTTGCGCCTTTGGGCAAGGGAAGAAGTTTATGGTTATTTTTCAGCAGAACGATTCCCTCGCCGGCGGCGGTCCGGGACAGGGCCCGGTGCTTCTGAGATTCAGTGATCCGGGACTGGTGATCCCCCAGGGGAAGACAGGGGGTAAAATTTGGTCTTATCCATTTTTTCATAGTGGTTCCTCCTTGAAGATATCTGCTTACTTTACATTTTAGCGGGAGAAAATTATAATACAAGTCGGAACCAATAAAGTTTCAGTCAATATTTGCGGTCTTGAGAAGTGAATGGAAGGAGACTTGGCATGGCTTATGAGATCGAAAACCGAAAGCTGGATTTTACTGCTGCGCGGATCCATCAGCTGCTTCCTGCGCCCCATCTTCATTCCCATCTGGAGCTGATTTACGTAAAAAAAGGGTCAAGCAGGGCAGTTCTGGATCGAAATACTTATCTTTTGAAGGAGGGTGATTTGTTTTTAGCCTTTCCCAATCAGATCCATTTTTATCAAGTAGTGGAACCGGTGGAGGGATACATGTTGATTTTTTCTCCCGTTCTGTTTGGGGAGCTGAAGGAAATCTTTCAGACAAAAATCCCGGTTTTCCCCATTTTACATCAAGAACAGCTTCCTATGGAAATAACGGACCCTCTGGAGGCAATCTGCAGAAAACTGAATCCGCTCCGGTCTGGGGAGATGGCAGAGGGGAGGACAGGAAGTCTGCCAGGGGCTTCCAAGATAGCGGCTAAGGGATGGCTGTTGATGATATTGGGAGAAATTCTTCCCCTGATGGATCTGACAGATAACCCGGCAGACCAGGATACTATTAAACAGATCCTGAAATATTGCATGGAAAATTATACCAGGCCCCTTTCCTTAAGTATTCTGTCCAGAGAGCTGAATTTAAATCAATTCTATATTTCTCATATTTTTCGGGAGCGGATGAAGATGAGCTATAAGGAATTTATTCAGCATCTCCGGGTAGAACATGCCTGCAGCCTTTTGGAGAAGGGAGAGAACATAACGGAAATCGCCTATGCTTCCGGCTTTTCCTTGGTCCGGACTTTTAACCGGGCTTTTCTGGCCGGGAAAAAGATGCCGCCCCGGGAGTTCAGAAAATTGCAGCTTCAGCAGTCTTTACGGGAAGGGTAAAAAGCAAGGAGGAGAGTGTAAAAATGGAGATTAAAAATTGGTCGTATGAAGATTTTCCGGAATTTACTGATGAAATAGAGGGGGCGGAAGTCATTCCCACCACAGGAGATGAGATTGGAATAGAGTACCTGCATGATGTGGAATATGCCAGGGTTCAGGGAATCAGCCTTTATCTGCAGATTTTAAGGCCATTTACCAGAAATCAGCCGGAGAAACTCTGGCCTTGTATGGTGTTTGTTCAGGGTTCTGCCTGGGGCAGGCAGGATGTGTACAAAAAGATTCCTATGCTGGCCAGATTAGCAGGGAAGGGGTATGTGATTGCGGTGGTGCAGTACCGGCATTCTGGTCAGGCTTCCTTCCCGGCACAGGCCCAGGACGCCAGGAATGCCATTCGATTTATGCGGAAAAACGGTCTGCGCTACAGCGCTGATCCGGAGAAGATCATCGCAGCAGGAGATTCTTCCGGGGGACATACAGCTATGTTTGCCGCCATTCTGGAGGATGATCAAGAGGAAACGAATCTTTATCCCGGCGTTTCCGCCAAGGTAAAGGGGATCATTGATTATTACGGCTCTGTAACCGCCATGCTGGAGGATGGGTTCCCCAGCACCGTGAACCATCACATGCCGGACAGTCCAGAGGGGATGGAAATGGGCGGGGTGAACCTGCGGGAGAGGCCTGATCTCTGCCGGAAGCTGTCTGTGGAGGAGAATATTCATGAAGAAACGCCCCTTCCACCCGTGCTGATCTTTCATGGGACGAAGGACCGGACGGTGAGCACCCGGCAAAGTGTGATTTTGTACCAGAAACTTAAGGAGCTGGGGAAGGAGGCAGAGCTTTATCTGATCCAGGGAGCAGACCATGGAGGCGCTGCTTTCTGGACGGAAGAGGTCTGCGCTGTGGCAGACCGGTTTATGAAAAAATGCTTAAGCTAACTTCTGTACACCGATGGTTGGCACAGCCATGATCAAGTGCATAACATAATACTGCGGTGAATCAAGCACTGGTACACCTGGCCGCGAAGGGGATCTTCGTGGCCAGTTTTTTTCGCCGTCATACAATCTTTTTTCTAGCTTCTATTTTCTGTTTAATCTTCCCATTGAATTTCTTTCTGCTCCGTCTCTGGTCTTTCGCTGCGTGAAACAGGCGGTATGAATGCAGAGTTCCCTTTAGATTTCTTAAGCTTATTTTTTCGTTCTGTTTAGCTTCGCAGGTTAGGATGAAAAGAGAAGGAAAAGGAGAGATCACGATGAATCACAAAATAAGGCCCATGATTCGGGTGCGCAATTTAAGCAAGACGTATGTGGTTGGAGAAGAAAAGGCGGAAGCTTTAAAGGGAATCAGTCTGGACATTTTTCAGGGGGAGATCTGCTGTATTTTCGGAACTTCTGGCTCTGGAAAAAGTACTCTTTTAAATCTTTTGGCGGGAATGGAACGGCCTACCTCCGGCGAAGTGTGGATTCGGGGAAGGAGAATCAGCCAGATGAATGAAGAAGAGCTGGCAGTCTTCCGGCAAAAATATATTGGATTTATTTTTCAGTCCTATCATCTTTTCCCGTTTATGACGGCGGTGGAAAATACGGCGATGCCTTTAATGTTTCAGGGAGTGCCCAGGAAAAAACGGGAGGAGATTGCTGTTCAGATGCTGAAGAAAGTGGGACTTTCCCATCGGCTTATGCATTATCCTTGGCAGATGTCTGGAGGACAGCAGCAGCGCGCAGGAATTGCCCGGGCTTTTGCTTCCAGGCCAGAAGTGATTTTTGCCGATGAACCCACAGGAAATCTGGATTCGAAAACCACAAAGGAAATTATGGAGATGATCACCGGGTTTGCCAGAGGATACCATCAGACCATTGTGATGGTGACTCATGATCCGGAAATGGAGCAGTATGCCCATCGGGTAATCCGCCTGGTGGACGGAGTGATCGTGGGCAATGAGAGACGCTTTCAGGGAAAAAAGGAGGAGACATGAAAGAAAATATGATGAAGCTGTTTGCTCTTGGGGCTGCAATCTGGATTGCATGGGGCGGAATTTGGCCGGGACAAGCCTGCGCGGCAGCTCTTTTTACGGCCACGCCTTCTCAGATTCCGGCAGGGGAGGGGACCGCGAAGGAGCCAGGGAAAAATCGAGAACCCTCTCTTTCTTTATTTGTGGAAGATTACTGGCTCAGTCCCATCGGGAAACCGAAAGACCGGCTGGATACGCTGAAGAAAAATGAAACAGCCAGGCTTACCATTACCGTTGCCGGCAGTGTTTTTCCAGAAGAGGAGTTAAAAAAGGGAGATCTGTCCATCGGGCGAATCCGGGACGGTTACCGCACCGACAGCGCGCCGGTGATTAAAATGCTTTCTGGAAAGAATGAACCGGTGGAGTTTCAGGTAACCTTTCCTAAAATCACTTATACAGGGGGAGATTCAGAGTTTCATTTTCAGGTGAGGAGAAAGGGGAAAGGAGAAAAGCCGGTTTCTCTGGGCGTGAAAATTGCCGAGACAGAATGGGCGCCGGAGTCTTCCGCAGGAAAAGAAAAGGGGGGAAAGGGGGATTCCTCTCAGCCGCTGATTCAAATTCAGCGAAGCGGAAATTTTACCCCGCTGGAACCTGGCAAGACTGCGGTTTTTTCCATGAGAATATCCAATACCAGCCGCCATACAGATGTGGAGGATCTTACCATGGCCGTATCGCCCAGTCCTCCCCTTTATCTGGCGCAGGATACTAATGTAACGGTACTGGGAAAGCTGAAAGCAGGGCAGTCTCAGGAGGTTTCCGTTGTGCTTCAGGCGGGAATGGATCTTTCCGGCCTTTCCCAGATGATGGATGTGGAGCTTCGCTATTCTTATGAGAATGAAGAGCAGCCTGTTCAGGGGACGCTTTCTCAGAAGATGATGATTCCTGTGGCAAAAGGCCAGCTGGCAGGCCAGCCCTTAATCCGCATTACTCAGGTGGGCCAAAGAACGCCGGTGAAGCCTGGACAGGCCTTTCAGCGGGTTCTCAGGCTGGAAAATATGAGTGAGACCAAGGTGGGAAATGTGATTTTAACTCTGGAGCCTAATGACCAGATTGTTCTTCTAGATTCTTCCGACACATACCTGGCAGGAAGTTTGGAGCCGGGACAGTGGACGGAAATAACGGTGCAGCTTAAGGCAGCTCCGGAGCTTTCTTCTCTGCCGTCTCAGATGCTGGGGGCCACGGTAAAGTTTGATTATGATATGGGAAAAGGAGTAAGCCAGGGAAGTTTTTCAGAAAAACTGGTAATTCCTGCCGAGGGAGGAAAAAGCAGATTCTCTGCATTAACTCCAAATCTGATTGTGAAGAATTACTCCTACGGAGGCAGCGCCCAGGCGGGACAAGTGTTTGAACTGGAAATGGAGATTGCCAATACCAGTCAAGAAATTGCGGCAGAAAATATTTTGATGTCTCTGAATACGGGAGAGGGTTTATCGATTAATGACGCTTCGAATACATTTTATATTCCGTCGCTTGGTCCTGGAGCTTCTGTAGGGCGCACAGTGAAGATTCAGGCTTTGTTTCAGTCCAAGCTGCAGTCTCCTAAGGTAGAGATTACGTTTAAATACGAATATCTGGACAATAAGGAGCGAAAACAGAACAGCGTGTCGGAGACCATAGCCATTCCTGTATATCAGCCGGACCGGCTGGAGATTCGTTCTCCTTCTTTCCCTGATGGGGTGCGGGTACAGGAGGAGTGTGCAGTCTCTCTTCCATATCTGAATAAAGGACGAGGGCAGCTCTTTAATTTAGAGGCTGTTTTAGAAGGAGAGATTCCGGTGTTGGAGCGGCAGGTTACTCTGGGGAATTTAGATCCGGGGAAGGGAGGGACCATTGATTTCATTGTCACGCCAGAGACGGCAGGAGAATTTCAGGGGCAGGTAAGAATCCTTTACGAAGATGAAGCCATGAATCAGAAGGAGATGGTGGTTCCTCTGGCGTTTCAGGTAGAGGAAGGGGCTGGTGAAGAGATTCCGCTTCCGCCGCTGGAAGAAGAAGGGGAGAGAAAAGGAATTGCTCGGAGGTTCCTTCTTCCGGCGGGAATCCTGATGGTTTCAGGAGGATGCGCTGCCTTTTTCCTCGGTCAAAGACGAAGGAAAACAGAGCCGGAAGAGAAGAATTTTGAAATCGATGATTTATGGGAAAGCTGGGATGACCATGAAGGAAAGGAGGAGGCTGGCGATGAAAAGCCATGATCTGTTCAGGGTATGCCTGCAGAATCTTTTCCGCCGCAAAACAAGGACTTTTCTTACGGTGATGGGAGTGGTGCTGGGGTGCTGTTCTGTGATGATTATGATTTCCATGGGAATCGGCATGAAGCTTGCCCAGGAGCAGATGCTGTCAATGATGGGGGATCTTACGGTAATACAGGTGTTTGCCGCTGGAAAGGGAAATCGCTCCAAAAAAATCACGCCCAAAACCATGGATGCGATAAAGGGGATTCCCGGAGTGCTCGCAGCAACGCCGAGACTTTCTGCAGAACAGATCCCGATTACGGTGTACGGCGGGAAGGATCGCCGTTACCGCTGCGTCTATTGGTCTGCCGCAGGAATCAAGGCCGATGCGGCGGAACAAATGGGGTATCGCTTGATCGATGGGGAGTGGAACACATCAGGACAAAACAAAGTGCTGGCAGGAGAACAGCTGGCCTTTTTGTTTGAAGATCAGAAGCGCCCTTCTGGAAGAAATATGCGGGAAATGGGAACAGAACCGTATTTTGATCTGTTAAAGACGCCGCTGATTCTGGAAGCGGGAGAAGAAGGAAAAAAGATGGTCTGGGAAGTTAAGGTATCAGGCCGGATGAAGGAAGATTTCAGCAAAGGAATGGAAACATCAGAAGGACTGCTGTTTCGCATTGAGGATCTGCAGCGAATGATCGACGAGTACCAGCGGGCCCAGGGAAAGGCGGTGAAGCAGAAAAAAGAGTGGGAAATGGCTCTGGTGAAGGCGGAGAGTATTCAGCAGGTGGCAAAAATCGAAGAGGCGATTAGAAAACTGGGGCTTTCCACCAGTTCAATGGAGTCCATCCGAAAGCCCATGGAGCAGGAGGCCAGGCAAAAACAGATGATGTTTGGCTGTTTGGGGGCGGTTTCTTTGTTTGTGGCGGCGCTGGGAATTACCAATACCATGATTATGTCCATTTCTGAGCGAACAAAGGAGATTGGGGTGATGAAGGCCTTAGGCTGCCAGGTAAGAGATGTGCGCACGCTGTTTTTGCTGGAAGCAGGGACCATTGGCTTCATTGGAGGCGTTTTAGGCATGCTGGTCAGCTACGGGCTGTCGGCGGCAATGAATATAGCGGCTTCAGCCGGTTTGACAGGAGGGCTTATGGGGGGAGAGGAGCTGGAATTTCTGGGGGAAGCCGCAGGCGCCGCGGCGGTTTCGGTGATTCCCTGGTGGCTTTCTGCCGCAGCTGTGCTTTTTTCTGTTTTAACAGGGCTGGCAGCCGGGTATTATCCGGCAAAAAAGGCAGTGGAAGTTCCTGCGCTGGAAGCCATTAAGCATGATTGATCAGAGATGCACTGGCGGGGGTTTTCTTCCTGTGATATGATAGGATTAAATCATGGGCCATACGGCATAAGAGCTGCAGTGCTGAGGGAAAAGAGGGCCCTGGATGAAATGGTAAGGAGGAAGGTATGGAAGGTGAACAAATTCGTATACTGGCAGCAGATGATGATCCGGAAATTCTTAAGATTCTGGTCCGGCTTTTGGAGAGCCAGGGATATCAGGTAACCACGGCGGTTAATGGCCAGGAGGCTGCAGAACTGGCGTCGGAGGAAATTGATTTGTATATTTTGGATGTGAATATGCCTATTGTTTCAGGATTCGCCGCCGCTGCCAGAATTCGGGAGCGCTTTTTGGCTCCCATTATTTTTCTGACGGCCTATTCTGGCGACGGAGACCGGCAGATGGGATTTCTGGCAGGGGCTGATGATTATGTGGTTAAGCCATTTTCCAATCAGGAGCTCCTTCTTCGGATAAAATCTCTTCTCCGCCGGGTGCGGCAGTACGGACAGGAGGCTGGGAAGAAGCAGGAGAAATCTTCCAGACTTTGCTGTCAGGACCTGATTCTGGATCTGGATGCACAGCAGGCGATACTGGGAGATCGGTCGGTTGCACTTACTCACACAGAGTTCCGAATTCTGGAGCTGTTTTTGTCTCATCCTGGAAAAATCTTTTCTCTGGAGAATATTTATCAAAGTATCTGGGAAGAAGAGGCAGTAGGAGACGGGACGATTATGGCTCATATTAAAAATATCCGAAAAAAGCTGGGAGACAGTCCCAGGAATCCTAGATATATTAAGACCGCCTGGGGGAAAGGATATTATGTGGATTAAGAAAAAGGGACGGAAGCTTTCCCGGGAGATTCTGGAGTATCTGCTGCTGGCCTGCTGCATTGGCGTATTTGCTTTTTTCTTTTTTTATCTTACTGCAGATTCTATTGCGGAGGTTTATTTAACAGAACGGGAGATTACAGCTGGGGAACAGATGACAGAATTATTTCATTTGTGGTTAAGGAATATCTGCGGCTTTGCCGCGATGATGATCACCTTGTTCTTATTTTTATTTTTGCTGGGGCAGAGGCTTTCTTACTTAATCACGATTATTGACGGCGTGGAGGAGCTGCGTGGGAGAAAGCTGGAGTTTATTCTTCCCGTAGAAGGAGAGGATGAACTGGCAGAGCTGGCGGAAAGCATCAATTTTCTCGCCCAGTCTCAGCAGGAGCTGCAGAAAAAGGAACAGGAATTGAAAAAAGAGCGGGAAGAATGGATCCGCACGTTGTCCCATGATATTCGAACGCCCCTTACCTCAATTCTGGCTTCTACCTCTTTTCTTCAAGAACAGAAAAATGCCATCAGCCCTGGGGAAATCCAGGAGTATCTGGCATTAGTTCAGGCGAAAGCCCAGCAGATCAAGGTACTGACTGATCAGCTCATGGGCGGTGCAGCTGGAAAGAAGGAAGAAATAGAGGATTTGCGTCTTCTCATCAGCCAGCTGGCCATGGAATGGGAGGAAATCCTGGAGGATCGATTTGAATGCCGGATTCACACGGAAATGTGCCGGGAGGAGGCAGGGGCAGCAGATTTATATGCGCTGCGGAGGATTTTTGATAATCTGGCTTCTAATGTGGAGAAGTACGCAGATCCGGATTATCCGGTGACCCTGACTGGGGAAAGCCGGGGGGAGATGACGGTGCTGATTCAGGAGAACAGAAAACGGAAAGACGGAGGCGCAGGGGCCGAAAGTCAGGGGATCGGCATGAAAAGCATAGCTCAGATTGCAGCAGCTTATGGGGGAAAGGTGGACGTAAGGGAAACTGCCCAATGGTTTTCCATTGAGATTTCTTTAAATCTGAAGACTGATCTTCAGAATTCTTCAGAAACTTCTGAGGATTTTTTTCAGAAAGCCGTGATAAAGTAATGGCATCAAAGAAAAGAAAGCGAGGAAATCAAGATGGCGTTAGGAATTTTATTAATGATGTTTGTGGCAATGAGTACAGTAAGTATTCTGGGATTGTCCCTTTTAGTTTTGGTGAAAAACGGAACGGCAAAAAGAAGAATATTTTATGTACTCTCGGTGTGGGGAATGTTTATTGGAGTTTTTTCCGCTTCCAGCCTTCCTTCCAACTATATCGCCCAGCGCTGCGTGGTGCTTTGCATCGGATTGTTAAGTGCTGCAGGTCTTCTGATTCATTTTCGGGCCAGAAGGGACAGCATGCGGTTTGCAGCCTATGGCCTGACGGCGGCATCGGTGATTCTGGGAATTTTAAAGCTGTATTTATAGAAAAGAAACCGCTGCCGCCCGCTGGCGCTAAAGAAAAAACAAAAAAGGAGAAGAGGTTATGACAGAGGAAACCCAATACTATCTTGCTTACGGCAGTAATTTGTCTATGGCCCAGATGGCCCAGCGCTGCCCTGATGCGTATTATGTGGGAACGGCATGGCTGGAGAATTACCAGCTGCTTTTTCGGGGAAATCAGAGAGGATATTATCTCACCGCAGAGCCGAAGGCAGGAAGCCGGATCCCTCTTCTGGTTTGGAAGATCAGCAGTCAGGATGAGAAATATCTGGATGAATATGAGGATTACCCGGAATTATATGAAAAGAAAAGAATTTCGGTTTCCCTTCGTTCTCTCCTGGACGGCAGCTCTGCCGGTGAAATCGAAGGATTGATTTATACCATGTACCCATCTTTTTCTCTGGGCTGTCCTACGGCTTCTTATTATGCCACATGCGAAGAGGGATATAAACGCTTCGGCTTTGATCTGGGAATCCTGTCAAAGGCTTTGGCTGACAGCGGGGAAGGCGGTTTGGGCTAGAGAATCCGGAATTTAGTTCAGCAGATAAACCGCCAGATTCAGGTAGCCGGCGAAGGTGGTCCAGAGCAGATAAGGCACCATCAGCCAGGCAGCACGGGAATCGATGGAGGAGAACTGATTGATCACTGCCAGAATCAGCAGCCACAGCAGCAAAAGCCAGATAAAGGAAAACAAATACCAGCCCAGACTGAAAAAAAACAGAGGCCAGAAAAAGTTTACAGCCAGCTGCAGAAGGTAGAGAAGGGCAGCCTGACGGATTTGATCCGCAGGCGCCTGGGAGGAGATCACCAGATAAGAGGCGATGCCCATAAGAAGGTACAAAATGGTCCAGACTAAGGGAAAGACAAAGGCCGGGGGCGTTAAAGGCGGTTGGTTCAGCTGAGAAAAAATATCCATGCTGCCGCTGGTGAAAAGAGCGGAGATTCCCCCCACAGCCAGGGGAAGAACAATGCAGAATAGTAAAAGTTTTCTGTTTTTCTTCACAACATTTACCTCCATTAAACCTGAGTTCCTTTCCTTCAAGAAGTGGGTTGAGGAAAGGACAAAGGTAGACTGATAATGATATATGCTGTATGAGAGATAAATATACGTTTTATTGGGAGAATTTTCTTTTAAGACTGCCTGCCGCCTTTTTGGCGGCAGTATTTTTTCGCCAATAGTTAAAAATTCAGTTGCCTGAAGGAAAAAAAATTCTTATACTATAAATATTAAGAATATTTTACGCCTGGTGAAATTCTGACTGGAAATTTCGGCATTTCTTTGCCTGGGGGCCAATGGATTATGGTTAAACGTTTCAGTACATATCTTGATGAATTTTTAGGCGCCTTTAAAGGCGCTTTTCCTGTCATTGTGTTTTTTATGATTTCCTTTGGACTGGTTTATGCTGTCTTTGGACTTCATTATGCCATTGTGGTGTCGGTGATCACAGTTTTTTTCCGGGGACGCTATAAAAAGGGAAATCAGCAGATCTTTTATTATATTCGTCTTCTGGTGGTAGGAAGCCTCCTGATCGGATTTGCTTACCTGGCCAGCAGAAATCTTTGGCTGTGCATTTTGCTGAATCTAACTATCCCCTTTATTTTAGTGTTTACCCAGAGCTCTCAGTTTAATCCCAAGGGATATTTTTCCTATGCCATGATTTTTGTGTTTATGGAGTTAATGCCTCCGGAAACATTGAGAGAATTGAATACAGAGCTGGCGGCCTTTGCTTTCTGTGTGTGTCTGATGGCGGCGGCCATCTGGATTTATGGAAGGCTCTTTGCAGGAACGGCAGGAAGGGCATTTTTCCTTCCCAGAGTCCTGGGAGAGCTGTCGGAATTGATTCTTCTTCTGCCGGATCCAGGCAGGAAGGAGGAACTGGAAGAACGGTTTGGAGGACTGTTAAGAGAATTTCACAGGATGTCCTATCATCAGAACTTTTTTGCCGTGCAGACCAGAGAGAAACAGCTTTATGATATGGCCTCTACCATAATTCAGCGTTTCTCTTACCTGATCACAGATCATGAATGGCAGGAGGAACTGGATAGAAAGCATATCCATTGCCTGAAGCAGGTATCTTCCTGCCTGCAGAAGACAGCGGAGAACATGGAAGCCGGTCTTTCCCTTACGGAGCAGTTAAATGAAGTCCGCCGGCTTCTTCGAAGAATGTCTCTTCCAGAGGGAAGGGTGCGGGTATTTTGCCGCAGCATTCTTCATATGACGGAGCTGATGATTAAAAATCTCAGCCCGGTGCCCCAGTCTGCCAGAGTGGTGGGAAGAAGAAGTATCCGGGAGACCCTTTCTCATATTCGGCTTCGTCTTTCTTCTGAATCGTTTGAAATACGGTTCGCCATGCGGCTGTCAATGGTCATGACAGTAACCTGTGCCATCAGCCGTCTGCTTCCCGTTACACATGCGTATTGGATCCCTTTAAACGCCTTCCTGCTTCTCCAGCCCAGCGGAGAAGACAGCAGCTACCGGATGAAAACCCGCCCCATCGGAACGATGATCGGCTGCTGCATTGAGTTTTTGATTCATCCGCTGCTTCCAGGGGTGGGGAGTCAGCTGATCTTTGCCCTGGTAATGATCTCTTTGATGTATTGTGCCGCGCCGGGAACATGGTATCAGCCGATTTTTTCTACTTGCTACGCCCTGACGCTGACGTCCATGACCCTTGATCGGAATACGGCCATTACCCTGAGGATTGTTTATCTTGGAGCTGCGGTGGCGGTGGTATTTTTGATTAACCGCTTTTTCTTTCCCATGGGTAAGGAGAGTCAGTTTAAATATAACCTTAAAGGGCTGTTCCGTCTGAACAACAGCTATTGGGATATTATTCGTCTTGGTCTTTACCAGACTACGGATCTGTCCATTTCCTGTGAGCTTCTGACCTATTTCCATACCTTATATGAAGAATGCGCGGGATATTTGAATAAAAATAAATCTGTTCCTAATGGGAATGAGCTGAAAACGGTGCTGCTTACCTTGTGGCATATGTTTTCTGAGCTGGAACAAATGCATTATCTGGTACGGACCAACCGGGTGGGACCGCTGGAAAAGCAGTCTCTGCTCAGGCTCATTGGAGCGATTCAGGAGGAACTGTATCCCATTATTTCTGCGGAAAAGCTTCCGGACCGGAAAAACCTTCCTTATCGGGACAAGGAAGTGGTCCATGTGCTTTCCCAGTACATCAAACACGCAGAGGAGCTTCTGCAGTATAAAGCCTGTATTCCCTTTTAAGGGAACTGGCGAAAAGGAGTTGGCCAATGGAAAAATATCAAGAGAGCATAAAAGAAAATATCTGGTGTTTTATTTTAGGACCGTTGTTTATGATTGTGGAGGCCTGCGGGGAATTTATTCTGCCTTATCTGAACGCGAATATTATTGACCAGGGGGCGGCAAAAGGGGATGTGGGCTATATTTTGGAGAACGGCTTATATATGCTTTTGGTGGCTGCGGTAATGCTGGCCGGCGGCGTGCTGGGCGCTTACTTTGGCATCAGGGGATCTTCTCATTTGGCGGCGGATGTGAGGGAAAAAGCCTTCGCCCAGATTCAGAAATTTTCCTTTGCGAACATTGACGCTTTTTCCACCGGTTCCTTAATTACCCGGATCACCAATGACGTGACCCAGATTCAGAATTTCGTCCAGACCTTGTTAAGAGGATGCTTCCGAAGCCCTATTATGCTGGTAGGGGCGGTTGCCATGTCTTTTACCTTAAGCCCCAAGCTGGCTGCGGCGGTCTGCGCGGTGATTCCTTTTCTGGCCCTGGTGATTGCCCTGATTATTTGCAGGGCGTCCCCCAGGTACACTCAGATGCAGGCTCAGCTGGATAGGCTGAATAACCGGATTGATGAAACCATTACCAATGAGCGGGTAATCAAATCCTTTGTTCGGGAGGAATTTGAGAAGGATCGTTTCTCCAAGGTAAATGATGTGCTGATGGAAAAGAGCATTAATGCCTTGAAGATGATGATTCTTCTTCAGCCGGTATCTGCTCTTGCCATCAATGTGGCCACCTTGTCGGTGGTGTGGATTGCTGGAAGACAGATTATGATAGGGGGCATGGAAATCGGGACTCTGACGGCTTTTATTACGTACCTGTCTCAGATCCTTACTTCTCTGAATTTTCTGGCCAATATCATCCTTCAGGGAACCAGAGCTGCAGCTTCCAACCGAAGAATTACGGAAATCCTGGAGGCCAAGCTGGATCTGACAGATGATCAGGCGGCCTTCCCGGAAAAATTGGTGGAGCATGGGGAGATTGAATTCTGCAATGTTTCTTTCCGCTATTTCAAGCACAACGAAGAACGGGAGCTGAAAGATATTCAGCTTCATATTTCACCAGGGGAATTGGTGGGAATCGTAGGATCTACCGGAAGCGGAAAAACCACGTTGGTTTCCCTGATTCCGCGGCTGTATGATGTGGATGAAGGCAAGGTGCTGGTGGACGGCGTGGATGTGCGGGATTATTCTCTTTATCATCTTCGGGAAGGCGCGGCGGCGGTTCTTCAGAAAAATACGCTGTTTTCCGGCACCATTGAAGAAAATCTGCAATGGGGAAATGAAGAAGCGGATCGAGAGGAAATGGAGTGGGCCTGCCGCATTGCCGGGGCAGATGAATTTATTCATTCTTTTCCAGAGGAATACAATACGGAAATTGAACAGGGAGGGGCCAATTTGTCTGGAGGTCAGCGGCAGAGATTATGTATTGCCAGAGCGCTGTTAAAGCATCCTAAAATTTTGATTCTGGATGATTCCACCAGCGCGGTGGATACGGCCACAGACGCCAGAATCCGTCAGGCGCTGCGCCGGGATTTAAGAGGGGTGACCAAGCTGATTATCGCCCAGCGCATCAGTTCAGTGATGGACGCGGATCGGATTGTGGTGATGGATGCCGGACGGATTGTAGATGTGGGAAAACACCATGAACTGATGGGAAGATGCGTTCCTTATCAGGAAATTTATTATTCCCAGAAGGAGGAGTAGAATGAATCAGGAACGTGCTGCGCGTCTGCAGAAAAAATACAGCCGGGCCGCCCTTTCATCTGGCCAGCAGAAAAAGGAATTAAATATCGGCCGGGGCGGAGGAAGAGGGCGGGCGATGAGCGCCCACGGAAAACCCAAGAATACAAAGGGAACTGTCATCAGGCTTCTTCAGTATCTGGGCAATGAAAGGGGACGGATTGCCGCAGCGATGAGCTTAACGGTGGTATTTGCCCTTTCCTCACTGACTGGGTCTTACCTTCTTCGGCCTATTATTAATCAGTTTATTTATTATGATCCTCAGGAAACGGATCTGGGGAAACGAATATTCTCCTTTGCCGCTGCCTTGGGGGGACTGGCGGCTGTTTACGCCGTCTCCGTTATCAGTCAATGGCTGCAGCAGCGGATTATGCTGACGGTATCCCAGCGGTCGCTGCGGCGGCTGCGCAAGGAACTGTTTGACAAGCTTCAGACGCTGCCCATTGCATATTTTGACAATCATCCCGCAGGAGATGTGATGAGCCGGTTTACCAATGATGTGGATGCGGTGGGAGAAATGCTGAACACTACTTTTATCCAGATTGTTTCCGGAAGCATTACGCTGGTGGGAACCATCATCCTGATGCTTTATACCAATGTGATTTTAGGCGGACTTACTCTGCTTCTGGCCCCGGCCCTTACCCTGGTCAGCAAATTTATCATCCAAAAAGGGCGGAAGGCGTATGCTCTGCAGCAGAAGAATTTAGGAATCCTTAATGGATTTGCCCAGGAAACCATTACCGGGCAGAAAGTGGTGAAGCTGTTTAACCATGAAGAAGTAGCCATGGATGAATTTTCTTTTCTGAATCGAGAATTGATGGAAACTCAGATCAAAGCCCAGTTCCGCTCCAGCATTATGGGGCCGGTTACCCATCAGCTGTGCAACATGTGCTATGCGCTGACGGCTTGTGTGGGAGCGGTGCTGGTGGTGCTGAAAGGATTTGATCTGGGAGGACTGACGGTATCAGTAAATTATACCCGGCAGTTCAACCGTCCCATTAATGAGATCTCCATGCAGATGAATAATGTATTCTCTGCTCTGGCAGGAGCGGAGAGAGTGTTTGAGGTGCTGGACCAGGAGCCGGAGCAGGATGCAGCGGATGTGGTTTCTCCCCAAAAAATTCAGGGCTATGTGGAGATGGACCATGTGTATTTTGGCTATGGGCCGGATAAAACGGTGCTGAAGGATATCAGCCTGAAGGCGAAACCAGGGCAGAAAATTGCCTTTGTAGGTTCTACCGGAGCAGGAAAAACCACGATCACGAATCTTCTTACCCGGTTTTACGATATTCAGCAGGGAAGAATTACTGTAGATAATCTTCCCATTGATAAGATTCCAAGAGCCAAACTTCGAAGCAGCATTGCCATGGTGCTTCAGGACACTCACTTGTTTACGGGAACGGTGCGGGAGAATATCCGGTATGGAAGGTTGGATGCAACAGATGAAGAAGTGGAGGAGGCAGCAAAAATCGCTTCCGCTCATTCCTTTATCACTCACCTGGAAAAGGGGTATGATACCGTTTTGGAACAGGATGCGGCAAATCTTTCTCAGGGGCAGCGGCAGCTGTTAAACATTGCCAGGGCCGCATTGTCCAGAGCGCCGATTCTGATTCTGGATGAGGCTACCAGCTCAGTGGATACCCGGACAGAACGGCATATTGACCGGGGAATGGATGCCATTATGAAAAACAGGACCACCTTTGTGATCGCTCACCGGCTGTCTACGGTGCGGACGGCAGACGCTATTATGGTACTGGAAGGGGGAGAGATTATCGAGAGAGGAACCCATGAAGAGCTCCTGGCGTTAAACGGCAGGTATGCGGCTCTTTATCATGAGCTGATTGAACTGGATTAGTCGGCGGCAAAAAAGGGAAGAGGTTTTTTGGGATTGGGAGGATAAGGACATGGACTTAAAGCAGCTGGAATATATTATTGCCATTGCAGAGGAGCAGAGCATTTCCAAGGCGGCGGAGAAACTTTATGTAACTCAGTCAGCTTTGAATCAGCAGCTTCTTCGCCTGGAGCGGGAGCTGGGGGTGAAACTGTTTCATCGAATCCGTCATACCATGGTGCCCACTTATGCTGGCAATGTTTACCTGGATGCGGCAAGAAAGATTATGGGGATTAAAGAAGAAACGTATAAAATGCTCAGCGACATTGCAGATATGAAGCGGGGAGAGATCTCTATTTCTTATACGCCGGAACGGGGATCAGAAATGTTTGCCCGGGTGTATCCTAAGTTTCATAAAAAATATCCGGATATCAGTTTTCGGGTTATTGAAGCCAGGGCGGTGAAAATGACTCAGCTTCTGGAGCAGGGAAGCATCAGTCTGGCGCTGACGGCCCATTCCGATGAAAGCAGAAATCCTCAGTTCGACTATTTTCCAATCGACAGAGAGCTTTTGGTGCTGGCGCTTCCGCGGACCCATCCCCTGGCTTATATGGCAGGAGAGCGGAGCTGGGAAACCTTTCCTTTTATGGACCTTAAACTGCTGCGGGAAGATGAATTCGTTCTTTTAAGCAGGGAAACCATGTTCCGCAGAATGCTGGATAAGCAATTTATGGAAGCCGGATACAAGCCTAAGGTGCTGTTTGAGGCAACCACCACTTATACTGCCGTGAATATGGCCAAGAGCCAGATCGGCCCGGCCTTCTTTCCCCAGTCTTACGTAGATCCCGAAGCTCCTTTGGTGTACTTTTCCATCGGCAAACACCTTTCTTGGAACCGGTCCATCGCTTATCGGAAGGGGACGTATTTAAGCAAGGTAGAGATGGACTTTATGAATATGGTGAAGGAGGATTTGACCGTCTGGAGGATTGATGGGAGGTAA
Source organism: Candidatus Cottocaccamicrobium excrementipullorum (assembly GCA_018713255.1). Lineage (GTDB taxonomy): Bacteria > Bacillota > Clostridia > Lachnospirales > Lachnospiraceae > Caccovicinus > Caccovicinus excrementipullorum. Next base: position 92,031 of record DVFL01000023.1, read on the forward strand.
ACTTGTTTAAGAGAAGAAAGCATGCCGTCTAATTAGAGTATCCCGTGATAATCCGAAGCTGAAAAGCTGGGAAATCACGGGATAATTTTCTGTCAGAGCATCAAAAGCTTCCCCGGGGAACGAAAGTCTATTGTTCAATCAATACCCCGCTCCGGGGAAGAAGAAGGGTTTCATTCACTGGATATTGGAAATGCTTTTTCCCTTCTTCCTGGATATGGAAGGGATAAGAGGTATGGTTAATTACCAAAATTCCTCCTGTAAATTCTGCTCGCTGAATATTTTTCTGGAAAACAAGAGAAGTATTCAGCGCTGTTTCCAGGATCTCCTGAAGAAGGTTCCGCTTAAGCATAGGCAGCGGATAAAGCTCATTATTTTTCTGTTCCCTTGGCACATGAGGAGAGATTTTGGCAGCCAGACTGAATCCGTAATCAAAGCCCAGGGAATAAACAGCGCCGTTGCCTGTCTGCCGCCGGACAACTGCAGGAGCGCCGTCGGATAAATAGGTGGAAAGAACCTGAAGGCCGTCTCCCTTCTGGGGATAGGTGAGAAAGCAGGTACTCTGCACCATGCATTTTTCCCCTAAATCAACAGGTGAAGGATTATGGGGCAGAGCATCTGGGGCAAAGAGGCGGCGAGCCAGCTGGTTCCCGGGACTGTGGATGAGGGTTCCCCCTTTGCTGACGAAGGCAAGGAGGAGCTGCTCAAGTTCCAAATCCGGATCAGCCAGATAGCAGTCGTCTTCTGGGAGAATGATCACCTGATACTGGTTGATGACCCCTGGCTGGCACAGATCCTTTCCGTCCGTCACATCGGCTTCCAGTCCCAGATCCAGACAGCCGTGGTACCAGCCTAAAAGATCCAGGCGGCGTTCCTTGTTTCCTGGTGTCTGCATGTTCTCGCAGAGAGCCATGGCTGAGGGAAAGAGAATGGCAACTTTCGGGGGGATCAGGGACCCGGTCAGGGGAAGAATTTCCTGGAACCATTCATTTGCCCGCTTCAGAGATTCATTAAAATAGGATTCCATCCGGTGAAGTACGCCGCCGTCGTCCAGACCGCACATGCCGTAGGCGCTGCAGCCTTTGGCGCCGCTGGCAGCGATGGCAGCCACGGTCTCGCAGGGGGTAATGACTTCATATAGATGGTTGTAGAGGAAACGGCCCCAGTAAATCCCGCCTAAAAATTCTCGTCCACGATTCATGGCCCGCATCATGCTGTGGTGGCAGGCGGTGACGTAAATATCTGGATCACCTGAGGGCGTTACGGGAACAGAGAGAAAGTTGGCACAGTCCACGGCGCTGGATAGACGATACAAATCAATGCCGCGCACGGCGGTATCCCACAGGTCTGCCATGCCAACTCCTGAGAGCATGGCGCCGTCTACATTGAGAAAATATCCCCACTGGGCAAGATCGGGGCAGAGCCAAAGACGGGAGTCCAAGTTGTGAAGGCGATCGTTCATCTCCTGGAAATAGGATACCAGTTCATCTCGCTGCCACATTCGGTTGTCAGAAAGTACCTGGAAAGGCGGGGCGGCAGCGGAGACTTCTTCTTCTGTAAAGGAAGCTCTTTCTGGCCAGCGCAGAGAAAACCAATAATCCTCCGGCTTAAGCTGGGAAAAGGAGGAGAGACAGAGATCGTAAGCTTTATTCAGGGCGTCCACAGAATCTTGATATCGCTTTTTCAGCCAGTTAATATAACGTGCTTTTCCTTCATCATCAAAGCTGGGAGCAACAATGGGGTCCCACATGCTGCAGACAGGCAGCCGCTCTTTCCCATCCACCAGAATTCTGGACTGGAGACTGCCGTAGCGCTTCATCAGTCCCTGCAGATGGCGGGTCATGGAATCTTTGGCCTTTTTTGACCAGTACCGGTACCATTTTCCATGGGAACCGTCTGGATTGACCACAGATTCTCCATATACGGGAGGGCTGAACCGGATGTGGGGGTAAAGGTTGTCGCCGTTTAAGTAGAGGGCCAAAAAGGCGTAAGAAAGCCCCTGACGGTTTGCTTCATCCATCATAAATTCCTGCATGGCCACATAAGGGCTGGCTTCTTTTCCCTGAAATCTTTCCTGGAAATCTTCCCATGCTTTGGAATCCAGAAGAATCGTGTTAAATCCAAGTTCTTTAATCAGGCTTATTGCCTGGCGGACAAAGTTCTGATCATCATAAGCGGGACGATAAAAATTGCCGAACCAAAGGCTTGAGAATGCCTGTTCGGTCTTTTGATCAATAATCATGGTTCAGAATCCTCCTTGTGAACAGATTGGTTTTCTCGAAGTCGTTTCCGGTATTTGCTTGGCTTTTCTCCGTAGGTTTTCTGAAACAAGTCTGAAAATGCTCTGGAATCGGGAAAACCGCAGGCGGCGGCAATATCGTAAGTCGTCCGATCCGTGCTGACTAAAAGGGTCACAGCGTGGCGGAGCCGTACGGCGCCAAGATAATCTTTGAAATTAATGCCTGTGTTTTTCTTAAAATAACTGCTGAAGTAATAAGGGTTCATATGGACCACTCCTGCTAGAATTTCCAGAGTGAGAGGCTGGGCGTAATGTTCTTCAATATATTCCGCCGCCACATCGATTTCCCGGCGGCCGCTGGTGAGGGCCTGTTTTTTGACTGCCTGGAACAGGTCCAGAAAGGCAGGCCAAAACAGCTGGATCATTTGTCCGTAATCAGACAGCTCCTTTGATTGTTCCATCAGTCTGCCTTCTTCCAGCATGGGAGAGGAAATCCTTGACTGAGCCAAACGGTGGGCAAACTGGCGGAGCGTGCTTAAGAATTGGTAGCAGGCATTTTCTCTGGAATAAGAACAGCTGCGGCAAATACTTCGGCATAATTTAAGATAGGTTTTCTCATAATCTTCCTGTTTTTGGGAAATAAGAAGTTCTTCCATTTGATGGCAGAGCTTTTCTTTCTCTTCTTGGCTTTTTTCCTCATTTTGAAGGGGAGAAAGAAGATCAAAACAGTATTCCTTCAAATATTCGGAAAAAAAAGGAATATCTCCATGGGCGAGACAAAGTTCATACTGACTTCTTATCTGGGAAAGCGCATCGGTAAGGCCTGCTGCCAGAAAGCAGATATGAATACCTGTGGCGGCCGCCAGACGGTGTTCCAAGGCGGAGAGATAAGAGAGGGCAGATTCTCTGTCCATTCCTTTCAGCACGATGACGGTGTGGCCGTCTTTTTCAAAGAGAATTCCGGCGTTATCTGTTTTTAGAGATTGTTCCAGGGTTCCCATCAGGGAAAACTGTTTTAATTTTTTCAGATGCGTATCCGTATCTCCGAAAAGGGGATTGGCGGTTACGGTTACATAATGGTTTTCCTCCATTCCCAAAAGGGCGGAATAATCCTTTTCGGTGGAAAAGAGCGGTTCTTTTTCGCTGCGAATGGGCACGCAGCGTTCCAGGGCCGCCAAAAGTTCACTTCGGATAATCGGCTTTAACAGGTAATCCTTTGCCCCGAAACGAACGGCGGATTTAGCATATTCGAAATCCTGAAAGCCGCTGATAAAAATCACGCTGGTTTTTGCGTTGTGATTTCCCAGTTCGCGCAGCACATCGATGCCGGTGAGACCAGGCATGGAAATATCTAAAAGTGCAATATCCGGCTGGAGAGCCAGAATGCCGTCCAGGGCCTGCCTGCCGTCGGTGTACTCGCCTACGATTTGGATGCCCATGGATTCCCAATCCAGGAGCTTTTGAATGCCGCGGATGATCACGGATTCATCATCTGCGATAATCATTTTGATCATAAGTAATTTCTCCTTCCATAAGAGGAAGCAGAAGACGGACGATGGTTCCAAAGCCTGGAGAGCTGGTTACCTTTACGCCGTACTCTTCCCCATATAGATACCGTATCCGGTCGTGGACATTCTTCAGTCCAATGCTTTTCCAATTATATTCATCTTTAATGCCGATGGCGTCCCCGTTCAGCAGCTGCTCCATCTTAGCTAACTGCTCTTCATCCATCCCAACGCCATCGTCCATAATACTGATCTCCAAGCGGCTGTCTGTCCGGCTGGTTTCCATAAAGATTCGGCCCTTTCCGCCTTTAGGTTTAATTCCATGAATGTAGGCGTTCTCTACAATCGGCTGGAGAATCAGCTTGGGGACCATTAATGTATCCAGGTGGTTTCCCAGAACTTCAAATTGGATATTTCCCTGAATTCTGCAGTTTAACAAAAAGACGTATTTGCCTACGATCTCCACCTCCTTGCGGAGAGGAACCAGATCCTTAACTGGCCCGATCAGATAGTGGATCTGTTCCGAAAGAGCCTCGATCATGGAGGAAACCTGAGTGTCCTCATTTTCCAGCGCCGTCATGCGGATAATCTCCAGGGTGTTGTAGAGAAAATGGGGATAAATCTGGGATTTTAGAGCAGTAAGCTCTGCCTCGTTCTGTTTAATCTGGGCTACATAGGATTTGTTGATGTAGGTCTTTAAGGCGGCGGACATCTGATTAAAACGGCTGGACAGGACGCCGATTTCATCGCTGCGGGAAGAGGGAAGGGAAATGTCGAAATCCCCTTGCTCCACCCGCTTCATTTGAGTCATCATTTCGGTGAGCGGTCCGGTAAGCTTTCGGGAAAAGAAGATGGAACCGGCCACCAGGGCGGCAATGGACAGACCGATCAGCAGATACATGATCTGGTACAGGTTCTGGATGGCGGCGAAGGCCTTTCTGGTATCGATTTCCAATACGGTGGATACGCCGTATTCGCTGCTGGGAGCCTCCAGAAGCATACCGGTTTTTTGATTCTCCAGGGTTTTCATATCCAGGAGGGTTCCCGTGGTATTTGGCTGGTTGCTGTAAAAACAGAGAGAATTATCCTGAAGAACGTAAAGCTTTTCTTCTTCCACAAAATTCACAGAATCCACCAGAGAGCTGATTTTGCGGGCGTCAATGTCCAGATACAAGGTTCCCACATAGTTCATATTCTGAATACTTCCTCGCAGATCAAAGTAATTTCTGGCCACGGTGAACACCTGGTTAATCATCCCTCCAGTTAAATACTGATCTTCGTGAATGGGGTAAAGCATCATTTTTTTAGAAGTCTTGTCCAGGTTTTCCCGATCAATAGCCTGATAAAAAGGATCCATATTCTGAAAATAGTTTCCCCATATATTTACATGGAAGGAAATCTCATTTCCATTAAGATCTTCTCCGATAAAATGAGCCGCCATAATATAAGTGTCTGTGCTCATCAAGTTGCGGAGAAAGATTTCCATGTCGTTTTTCCGCTCCTTTTCCATGGTTTCCGGATCATAGCCGATGCCGTAGACGATCTGGCGGAAGCGGTCAAAAGTAAGATAGCTTGCCGATGCACCGTTGCCGCTGAAATTGTAGTAGTAAGGCATTTTAGTGATAGTATTGTAGGCGGAGAGCATATTGTCAATCCGGCTTCCCACGGAAATTGCCGCCTGCTGGTAATTGGCCGTGATTACCTGCCGGTACTGGGACAGCATGCTGCGGAACAGCACCGTAACCAGAATGATCATCGGCGCCAGTCCGCATAAGATGATTACCAGAGCAAATTTATGAAACATTCCAAGGTGGATTCTTTTTTTGGTCCTTTCCATTGGCACAGCCTCCCTGTTTTTTGAGAATGAATTGCCTCTGATTGATTATAGCATAAGACGCCCCTTCATTCCCCATAAAATTCCAGGACGTGAAGCAGCGTCTTTTCAGTGTCTTAAGCTGTGCCGCTTAGAAAACGGCAAGGGGAAAAATAAAGGTCAGCCCTTTGCAGCGCCGGCAGTGATGCCTTTTACGAAGTATTTCTGGAACATGCAGAAGATAATCAGTGCCGGTACGATGGAAATGATGGTTCCTGCAAATACGATATCCCATCTGGCGGTGAACTGTCCTACGAAGCTGGCGATTTCTACGGTGATGGTTTTTGCACGGCCGCTGGGCAGTACCAGGTAGGGCATCAGGAAGTCATTCCAAATATTTAAGCCGTTTAAGATCACCATGGAACCGGTACATGGACCAAGGAGAGGAAAGGTTACTTTCCAGAAGGTCTGGAAGGGGGAGCATCCGTCAATCATAGCTGCTTCCTCGATATCCAGAGGAATTCCGTTTAAAAAGCTGCAGTAGAGAAGGGTTCCGAAGGCTACGGAACCGGAAATATAGCAGACGATGGGACCCAGCATATTTCCGAAGAGGCCGAACATTTTCATTTCCTTGAACAGCGGAAACATGTATAAGTGGAATGGGATCATCATGCCGGCCAGAAAGAACGTATAGATAAAGCTGGTGAAACGGCTTTTCCTTCTTTCGATGGCGTAGGCCGCCATGGGGACGATGCATACAATCAGCAGCTCAGAGACTACTGTGAGGATGATCGTATTGACAATAGCGGTAGAAAAGTCGGACATCTGAAATAGATCCACAAAATTCTGGGTGTAAAGAGAGGTGGGAAAGGCCACCGGATTCTTCAGAATGTCTCCATTGCTTTTAAAAGCAGACATCAAGGCGAACAGTACTGGATATAGGAAGATTACGGCCAGAACAACGGCCAGAAGCAAAAGGAGATAATCGGCTGCTTTTGGTTTTTTCAATGCTCTCATTATAACTGCACCTCCCGGCTCCGCAGGAATTTCTGCTGGATTGTATTCAGTATGATGATGATAAACAGAAGCATAATGCCGACTGCGGTTCCAAAGCCCTGGCGCCCTTCGGTAAATCCTACCTTATAAAGCAGGTAAACCAAGGTTTCAGAAGTGAATCCGGGTCCGCCGTCAGTCATTACGTTGATCTGGTCGAAGACCTTTAAGCCGTTGATCAGAGAAAGGGTAAAATTAATGGTAAAAGCACCGGAAATCAGAGGAATGGTGATCATTCTGAACCGCTGCCAGGGAGAAGCGCCGTCAATCTCCGCCGCTTCAATTACGTCGGTGGATACGCTCTGAAGGGAGGCCAGATAAATAATCATGTAGTAGCCGGCGCCCTTCCATACCAGAACTACGCCGATCATAATCAGGGTTAAGCTGGTATTGCCAAGCCAGTCCTGTTTGAAATTTCCCAGGCCGATCTGAGTCAGAATGCTGTTGATGGCGCCGAAGTTGTAATTGTACATGATCTTCCAGATGAAGCCAGATACAATGCCGGAAATTAAAACGGGAATATAAAAGGCGCTTCGGAAGAAATTCTTTCCCCACCGGACATTATCCACTAAAACTGCCAGGCCTAAGGCGAAGGCATTTTCCAGGATAGAAATAAAGATGGTGAGGATAATGGTATTTTTCAGGGCGTTTCCAAATCGGGCGCTGGTGAAAATTTCTTTGTAGTTGGCCAAGCCGATGAATTTGACATCAGGACTGATGCCGTCCCAGGAGGTAAAACTGTAGTAAACGCTGCTTACTGTGGGAACGATAATAAACAGAACATACAGGATAAGCGCCGGAGCGATGAAAGCCAAGGCGGTTCTGTCAATGCCGCGTTTTTTGTGCTGAACCATAAAAATCTCCTTTCCTACGATAAACTGCAGGGAAAATAGCTGAAAAATGGGTGAAAAAAGGCTCATGCCTTGTTGCATGAGCCTTTAGCGGTTATTCGATGCCTACTCCGGTTACCGGATTAAAGCTTTCAGCTGCAACCTGCCATGTTTTATTCATCTCTTCACATGCAGAGTCAATATCGCGGGTTCCCTGAAGAACCTCGATGAGGGTTTTATAGGTGAAATTTCTAAAGTCAGGCGGCAGTTCGTTGTTTCCGGATTTGCCGTTCCACATTGGGGTGAGGGTATCAGCTTCATTGGTGGCCTGGATCACTTCGTTCATTACATCAGGAACATCCAGATCCGGGGTCTCTACCGTAGATGGAATGGAGTTTAAGTTCTCACAGTAAACCTTGTAATTTTCCGGTGCGAAGAAGAATTTGATGAATTCTTCTGCAGCAGCTTTCTTGTTGGGGTCTTTTGCCGCTTCTGCGGAAATTGCCAGACCGCCGATTCCAGAGCCGCCCACCAGGCGAAGCTTGCCATCGGGGCTGGGAACCGGGAACCATCCGATTTCAAAGTCCGGATCAGCCTGCTGGATCTGGCTGAACATATGAGTTCCAGAGAACATCATTGCCGCCATGTCATTTACCAGGAAGGTGGTAATCTGGGCGTCAGGAGTGGATACCCAGCCGTCCTGGGCGTACTGCATAATTTCGATCATTTCTTCAAAGGTGGCTTTGATGGTGGGATCAGAGAAATCCTTGGAGCCATCGTAGCAGTGCTCAATGAAATCGGGATCTACGCTCATTACCTGATCATCGTATGCTTTATTGAACCAGAAGCCCATGTGCCACAGATCTTGTCCGCCGACTACCAGAGGGGCCATATCCCCCAGATCCTTGATGGTCTGGCACAGTTCGATAAACTCATCATAGGTGGTGGGTTCAGTGAGGCCGTTTTCATCGAAATAGGCTTTATTGTAGATAATTCCATTGGTGTTTTCGCCGCCAAGAGCTGCGGTGTATACTTCGCCGTTAAACTCCATGGGAGCTTTGAACATGGAGACGATATCATCGGGGAGAGGCGCCAGCTTTCCTGCCCGCACGTACATGGCGGTGTCGCGCATTTCCATTACCTCCGGGAACTCGCCTACGCTGTCCTTGGTCTTTAACAGCTCTGAGTAGTTTCCGCCGGTTCCAGGTTCAATGGTGATGTTAATCATGTCATAGGTGTCATTGAACCGGTTCACAATCTCGTTCATAGATTTCTTCGCGCCTTCATCGCCGTCGGCGAAAATGAAGGTCAGATCCGTCTGTTCCGTTACAATGGAATCGGCGGCTGCCTGGGAAGAGGAATCGGCGGCTTCTGTGTCCTCTGCGCTTCCTGCATCTGAGGCGGCTTCAGTGGCTTCAGCAGCTGTGGTAGCGGTAGTGCTTTGATCACCGCATGCTGCTAAGGATACGGTCATGGCTGCGGCTAAGGCTGCGGATACAAATACGTTAAGTTTCTTTCTCATAATGTCCTCCCTTTCTTATGTTGTTTTTGCTTCCCTTTGATGGTTATATCATAGCAAAAACTCCGGACAGAGGGCACCGGAGTTTTAAAGATAAAAGTGCGGATTTTTAAGATTCGCCTTAAATTTTCCCAGGAGCCTTGTCTTAACTTTCTGCAGGAGGAGGGGAACTTCGGTGAAGTTTTTCCTCCCTTGTCTGAGCACGGTACTGGGATGGGGTGAGACCCATATATTTTTTGAATTGCCGCATGTAATGCAGCGGATTTTCATATCCGCAGAAAGCAGATACAGAGCTGATGTCCATGTCTGTTTCCATCAGATAAAAGCAGCTGTTTTCCAGGCGGGCCTTGATCAGATCTCGATGGGGCGGAAGACCAAAAAAATCCTTATATAAATGCTGAAACCGGGAGGCGCTTAAATTTAAGGAACGGGCCAGGGTATCGGTATCCCAATTTCTGGCGGGGGCGTTCAGGATTTCCTGCCGAAGGCGGAAAAAGACAGGGTAAAGCGGATTTTTGATTTCCGGTTCGGCTCTGGGGCCTTCAGAAAGCTTCCAGAGGACTGCCCTCATCAGAGCGTCCTGAATGGAGGATGAGGAGGGGGACTTTCTTCGGCTTTCTTTTACCAGGAGCCGGACGCACTGGGTCAGCATGGAAAAGTCCTGGGGAAGAAATGGGATTCCGAAGGGAATGTTTGTCTGTTCCAGGATCTGTTCATGGGAAGACAGAGAAAAGTGAATCCAGTCGTCGTTGTAATGGTCCAGCTGGCAGCCGTAGCGGATGGGGGTATGTTTCTGAAAAAGGACTGCAGATTCCGGGAGGGCAGGCACTAACCGTCCCTCCCTTGCCACATACCCTTCGGTTTTCATCAGCAGAAGCAGATAATGATCCAGGCCGTGGCGGTGTTCCATTTCTACCGGCCGCAAATGGTGAGAGTCATGGCCGCAGCGGAGAATGAAGATCATGGCGGATAAATTCCTTTCTGTGATTGTTTTGCTGCAAAGGCAGCGACGACGTTCCTCCTGAACGCTGATATTGGCATCAGTTCAGCAAAATCCGTCAGTTAAAAACAGTTTAATCCATTGTGGGAAAGATGTCAAAAGGATAAAATCTTAAACAGAGATTCACGAAAGAATGTTGGAAAGGCTGAGAAAAAATCAGTCTTCAGGAAAGGAGAAGCAATGATTAATATTAGCCAAGAAGATCAGTCCTGGGTGAAAGACACCCTGGATCGTGTGATTGAGAAAATGGAAGCGGTGCGGCAGCGCACGGGGGAGAAGATTCCGGCGGTGGCCATTAACGGGACTTATGATGATCGTTCGGACAGTTCTGTGAAATGGGATATGGATAATGGAATTAACTGGTGGACCAATGGGTTCTGGGGAGGAATCATGTGGCAGCTATACCATTATACGGGAGACAGCCGGTACATGGAGACCGCCAGGATATCCGAGGAAAAAATGGACAAGTGCTTTTCTCTGTATTACGGACTTCATCATGACGTAGGCTTTATGTGGCTTCCCACGGCGGTGGCGGATTACCGTCTTACGGGCAATAAGGAGTCTAGAAAACGAGGGCTGCTGGCGGCCCAGCTGCTGGCCGGACGATTCAACTCGGCGGGGAAATTTATCCGGGCCTGGAATGACAATGTGCCGGGGCAGAAGGAGAGCAATCGGGGCTGGGCCATTATCGACTGCCTGTTTAATATTCCTCTGCTTTACTGGGCTTCCGAAGAAATGGAGGATCCCCGGTTTAAAGAAATTGCCATGCTTCACGCGGATACGGCTGCCCGGTATTTTATCCGGGAGGACGGCTCGGTACGTCATATTGTAGAATTTGATCCTTTTACCGGAGAGATGGTAAGAGAGCTGGGAGGTCAGGGATACGCAGAAGGAAGTTCCTGGACCAGAGGCCAGACCTGGGCTATCTACGGCTTTGCCGTCAGCTATCTCCACACGAAAAAAGAGGAGTACCTTAAGGCGGCCAGGAAGGCGGCGGACCGGTTTCTCTCCCGGATTCCCGAGGACTGGCATATTCCGGTGGACTTTGATCAGCCGGCCTCGCCTCATTATGAGGATTCCACCGCGGCGGCAGTGGCAGCAGGAGGATTTCTGGAGCTGTCCCAGTTAATTCCCGAAAGAGAAGAGGCTTACAGAAACGCCGGAATCCGCCTGCTGAAAACCTTGGCGGCAGACCGCTGTGATTTTTGCCCGGAGACCGATGGAATTCTCTCCCGCTGCACCGGTTCTTATCATGGAACCTGGGACCGGGAAATCAATTTCGTCTACGCAGATTATTATTTTATTGAAGCTTTGTTAAAGCTGGCAGGCCGGGAGGTTAAGATCTGGTAAATGCCGTATGTTCAAATACTCTCTGATGGTTAGCGTGATGCCAGGAATGAAAACTGGCATTGAAGCACTTCATCAGAGAGTATTTTTTGGTTGGAAAGGAATATGGGATGACCGTCCATAAATCAGGAAATGTATTTGGCAAACGGCAGGAAAGCTGATTCTGCCTGCTTTCCCATATACGGCGCGAATTGAGAAAAATAATTGACAAGGATTGTTTTTCGTAGTAACATCAAATTAAAAATTTGTTAAAGGAGTGGTTTGATTATGGATCCGTCTGGTGACGCGGTCATACAGTTGTTTATTTTACTTATTCTTTTGGCTCTATCTGCATTCTTTTCTTCTTCTGAGACAGCGCTTGTAACGGTGAATAAAATCCGCATGCGAAACATGGCTGAAGGTGGGAACAAACAGGCAGAAACGGTAATTAAGACCGTAGAGAATCAGGGCAAAATGCTCAGCGCCATATTGATTGGGAATAATGTGGTGAATTTGTCTGCTTCTTCGTTAGCTACCGTGATGGCCTCCAGTCTTTTCGGAAATAAGGCGGTAGGTATCGCAACCGGAATTTTAACGCTGCTGATTCTTGTGTTTGGTGAAATTACCCCGAAAACAATGGCTACTTATTCTGCTGAAAAAATTTCTTTAAAAGTGGCTAGATATATTTATTTTCTGATGACTGTGCTGACGCCGGTGATTTTTTTGGTTAATCTTCTTTCGGGCGTTGTGCTGAAGCTCTGCGGCGTTAATACCGAGGAAAAGCGAGAATCCATTACCGAGGATGAGCTTCGCACCATCGTTGAAGTAAGCCACGAAGAGGGCGTTCTGGAAACAGAAGAAAAGAAGATGATTACCAATGTGTTTGATTTTGGGGAAAGTCTGGCGAAAGATATTATGGTGCCAAGAGTAGATATGACGTTTGCCCAGGTGGATGACACATATGACCAGCTTCTGGAAATTTACCGTAAGGAGCGGTATACCCGAATTCCTGTTTATGAAGATTCTACAGATAATGTAATCGGCATTATTAATGTGAAGGATTTGCTGCTGCTGGACAGCAAAGAAGATTTTCATATCAGAGATTATCTCCGGCAGCCGTTGTATACATACGAGTATAAGAAAGCCTCCGAATTAATGCTGGAAATGCGGAAAAGTTTAAACAACATTGTTATTGTTCTGGATGAATACGGGGCGACGGCAGGCCTGATTACTTTGGAGGATATGCTGGAAGAGATTGTTGGGGATATTCGAGATGAATACGACAGTGACGAAGAGGAAAGTCTGGTGGAGATTAAGCCTGGAGTATACCGGGTGAACGCATCCATGAAATTAGACGACCTAAATGATCGGCTGGAGCTTCATCTGCAGTCAGAGGAGTACGATTCTCTTGGCGGCTTGGTGATTGGACTGTTGGATCATCTGCCTGAAGAGGGTGAGAAAGTAGAAGAAGACGGCCTTCAAATGACGGTGGAGCATGTGGATAAGAATCGAATCGAAACCATCATTTTAACTCTTCCCGCCAAAGAAGAGCCGCCTGTTTCTGAAGAATAAAATTTCGCGCAGGAAAACGCGGGCTGATGAAGAGAAAGAATAGGTACAAGAAGGAGTTATTTTGCTTCATGTGCCTGTTCTTTTCTTTTGCAGATCAGCTGGGTCATGGTTCCCATCGGGCAGTAAACACACCAGCTCCGCGGCTTAAACAGCGCCATAGTGATCAGGCCCAGAACGGTGGAAGTCAGCATTACGCTGTAAAAACCGAAAGCAAACTGCGCGGCGCCAGGGTGGAACAGGGTTCCATGATAGGCCCAGTGCCAGGGCAGCTTAAAGGTCCAGAGCAGCGTAACAGTCTGCTTAAGATCAGCGGCTCCGGCAAACACAAGGTAAGTATTCCAGAGCATCTGCATAAACATCACCAGAAAGAAAAGCAGAAAACCATAGCGAAAAATCTTGCTTTTCATCCATCTGGGAATATCTTTTTTTCGGGAAAGCCCAAAGCGTCCGCCCAGAAGTCCGAACAGCTGCCCTCGTCCGCAGTAGCGGTTGCAGTAGCCCTTTGTCCCTCGAATAATGGAAATCAGCAGAGGAATAAAAAAGCACAGAAGGCCCAGCCAGGCAAAAAGGATATTCAAAAATCCAAGAACCAGATAAGTCAGGGACAGAATCCACAGATAATCATACCATCGCTTTTTCATCACAGCACCTCCTGAATCGTAATTACAGAGGCGGGACATTCTTTGGCACATCTGCCGCATCCCACGCATTTTTCCAGGGATATTCTGGCGGTGATCCCCTTCCATATTTTAATGGCATCTCTGGGACAGACCTTCACACAGCAGCCGCAGGCCACACAAGTCTTGCTGTCCACCAGAGCTTTTCGCGTTTTCTTTGGCTTTGTTTTGCTTTCATTTTTTTCCATGCTGCAACCTCCTGTTATTTCTGGAGACAGTATAGCAGAAATAACAGGAAGATTCAGTGACCAGGTCACGGTGCTGCCCTGGACTATCCTTTTGCATAGTTCCAATTCCCCGGAGTTTTTGTTGCACTTTTTCCCGCAAGGGTAGCATGGGCGTGTTCCCGCTGCATGCCGATGTTAAACGGAAGAAAAATGCTTTCGTATTGATTTTAGTATATCGGATTCATGAAAAATTGTCCGAAAAAGTGGCTTAATTTATAAGACCATTATAGCCATTGAGCAGGCTGCAGATGGACAGAAATTCCTGAGCATAGTATAATTAATGGAAAAGATCATACAGAAAACAGATAACCGTCCTGAACGGTTACGAATAAAGGAAAAAAGAAAGGGAAAAGGATCATGAGGCAGGAAACCATTGATCAGGTATTAAAATTCAGAGATGAGCGTAATTGGAAGCAATTTCATAATCCTAAGGACCTGGCAATTTCCATATCTCTGGAAGCGGCAGAACTGCTGGAAATCTTTCAGTGGAGCGCCGAGGATGTACGTTGTGAAGGGAAAAAGGATAAAATGCGGGAAGAACTGGCGGATGTCCTAAATTACTGCATTCTGATGGCGGACACCTGCGGCTTTGATCTGGATGAAATTATATTGGAAAAAGTGAAGAAAAACGCGGAAAAATATCCGGTGGAGAAAGCCTACGGAAGCAAAGAAAAGTATACGAAGCTGAAAGATATATAAGGAGGGAAGGGCCGGGAATGGCGATGAATTATCCAATTGTAGAAAAAATCCAGGATAATCTGGCTGGACTGGAGGAGCTGGAAAGAAAACTGAGGGACAAAAGCCGGCAGAAGGACAGAGAAGTCTTGCTGGAATTTCCTACGGTTTACATTCACAACTGGAAAAATACGGGGAATTATGAGGTTTATATTGGAGAAACCAATCATATTATTCGGCGGACGAAGCAGCATTTTGAGAAGGGAAAAGCTGAGGGAGAATGGCCGTCTCAATTGTCCCGGTCTAACGCCAGCCTTTATATTATCGGGCATGAGCATTTTAATAAATCATTAACCCTGGATATCGAAAATCGCCTGATGCTGTATCTCATGAGCGCGGATCATGTTCGAAAAATCCATAATCTGCGGGGAAATCCCCAGAGAAAATATTATCCTGATCAGGAAATGGACAATATTTTTCGGCAGATTTGGAAAACGCTGAGAAAGGATAATGGAGAGTTATTTCCCAAAGAAAGCGCCGTCAGGGATTCTGCTCTTTTTAAAGCCTCACCCCTTCATAAATTGACCATAGAGCAGGAGCAGATTAAAGAAAAGATTATTGAGCGAGTGTTTTATTCTCTGGGGATAAGTGAGGCCCATCAGCTGATTTTCGTGGAAGGAGAGGCAGGGACAGGGAAAACGGTTTTAAACAGCAGTACGTTTTATGACATTTATTCTTATGCAGAGGAAAATGGGAAAAAAATAAGCTGTTATATGATGGTTAATCACGATGAGCAGATCAGGGTTTATGAACAGATCGCACTGAAATTAGGATTAAAGGGTGAGAATGAGGAAATTGTCCTTAAGCCTACCAGTTTTATTAATCATCATAGTAAAGAAGAACCTGTTGATATTGCCTTTATTGACGAAGGCCATTTGCTGTTAACCCAGGGAAAACAATCATATACAGGAAAAAACCAGCTGCAGGATATTATTGACCGGGCGAAAGTGACGGTGGTTATGTTTGATGCCAATCAGGTGTTAACCACAGAGCAGTATTGGGAATATCAGGATTTGGAGCATTATCGAAAGCTGGCTGAAAGACAGGAAAATTACTTTGTGCTGGAAAAGCAGCTTCGGATCAAAGCATCAGAATCCATGATTGAATGGATCAACCGCTTTACGAAAAACAGGGAGATTTGTCCCATTCCCCGGGATAAGGGCGGATATGAAATCAGGATATTTCGCGATCCTTATGAAATGGAAAAGGCGATCAAAGAAAAAGCCAAGGATGAAAATCATCAATTATCCCGGATGATCGCCACTTATGACTGGGAGTATCATTCGAAAAAGGCATCGAAGCCCCATTTGCTTAAGTATTGGGAGGTAAAGATCGGAGACTGGCATAAACCCTGGAATTATGAGCTGGAGAAAGAACTGGACGGGAAAGCGAAAAAGAGAAATAAAACGCTGGCCTGGGCCGAACAGCCCCAGACCATTGACGAGATTGGCTCAACCTTTACCATCCAGGGATTTGATTTAAACTATGCCGGCGTGATTTTAGGTCCCTCTGTTAAGTACAGAGAAGGGAAAATCATTTTTGATCCGGCAGAAAGCTGCAATAAAAAGGCCGTGCAGAACCGGACTTTATCCGATGGAAGCAGACAGAAATTCGGAGAAGAGTTTATCCAGCACGAAGTCCGGGTTCTTATGACGAGAGGTGTTGAAGGCCTTTTCGTTTACGCCTGCGATCCGGAATTGCAGGCGGCGTTAATTCAGGCAGAAGGTTAGCGAGGCCTTCCTCTTGACTCAGCTCCAGCACTGAGAATAATGCGTTAGAATTTCAGAAAACAGGAGAGGTGCAGGTTTTGATGAAAAAGATCTTGATTATTTTAGGCGGCGGACGTAAGAAGGGAAATACAGCCCAATTAGCCGATGCGTTTATGAAGGGCGCCATGGAAGCGGGGCATAAGACGGAACTGATTTCCTTAAATCAGCTGCAGGTGAACGGATGCATCGGCTGTAATGCCTGCCGTTATGGGAAGCCTTGTGTGCAGAAGGATGATTTTAATTCCCTGGTTCCAAAGATCTTAGAGGCAGATCTGCTAGTACTGGCGTCACCCTTATATTTTTGGACCATATCATCGAAGATTAAAGCATTTATTGAGCGATTTTACTGTATTGCCCAAGAGGACGATAATCTGCCTTTTGGAAGGTATGAAAAGTATCCGGTTCACGACTGCGCGTTGCTAATGACGTCTGCCGACGACTTTTTCTGGACCTTTGAACAGGCTGTGTCTTATTATCAGTTTACGATGGTAAATTATATTGGCTTCCGCAATAAGGGAATGCTTCTGGCGGGAGGATGCGGCGATACTAACGGAAAGCCCTGTATCGATAAAACGGATCATTTGAGGGAGGC
The DNA here is from genome assembly GCA_018713255.1 of Candidatus Cottocaccamicrobium excrementipullorum. GTDB lineage: Bacteria > Bacillota > Clostridia > Lachnospirales > Lachnospiraceae > Caccovicinus > Caccovicinus excrementipullorum. Next base: position 108,885 of record DVFL01000023.1, read on the forward strand.
ATATGAATTTGGGAAGGGGATATATGAAGATGAAGAGGTAACGGCTGAGAAAAAGCGGCAGTAATTTGCAGAAAAACAGAGCAGAAGAAGCCGACAGCGCGTATTCCCATGAATAAATTCTCTTTACAATTGTCTCTTCTTTGGGTGAGCGGCTGGATGAAGTAGATCAAAGGCTTATGCGGCTGACCAGGGAGCAGGCGCTGCTTCTTAATGCATTATCGATGAATGACCATCTGATCATTGAAGGCGGGGCGGGAACGGGAAAAACGATACTTGCTATGGAATATGCGAAAGGGGAATGTGAAAGAGGAAGAAAAGTTCTTTACCTTACATACAATAAAAATCTGGCCCGTAATATTATAACCCGGATGGGGAAAGGATGCAGTGGGGAAATTAAGATTATAAACCTACATGCATTATTCGGAGAATATGTTCCGGTGGATTTAGAGGCGATGAAGCAAGATCCCAATCAATATTTCACTCAGGATCTTCCAGAGGATACGCTTTCTTATCTGGAAGGGCTGTCGGCGGATGAATTGCAGGCACTGCAGTATGATGATCTGATTTTAGACGAAGGACAGGATATTCTGAAGCCGGAATATCTTCTGGTAATGGATTTGCTGCTTCGCGGCGGTCTGGAACAGGGCAGATGGGCGGTATTTTATGATGAAAAACAGAACCTTTACAACCCGGAATTTGAGGAGGGCTTTCAATTCCTGTGCTCTTATTCTCACACCAGTTTCAAGCTTTATATTAACTGCAGAAATACGGCTCAGATCGGGAGATTTAATGCTGAAATGAGCCATACAGAGCTGGAAGAATATTTAAAAGAAAATGGGGAGGAGGTGCAGGTTATTCCCTATAAAGATGCTGGAGAATTCCAAGATAAGATCTTGGAATTATTAAAGCGGCTGCGGGAAGAAGGAGTTTCATTGGAGCAAGTGGTATTTCTATCTCCCAAGAGACTGAAAAACTCCAGTATTTCCCAGACGGATCTGGGTAAGTTCAAACTTAACGAGCTTGGGGACGGATACCAGAAGAAGAGAGAGGAGCCTGTATATTCTACTATACAAGGGTTTAAGGGACTGGATTCTAAGGTGGCAGTTCTTCTGGATCTGGATAAAATTCCTGCAGCGTTGTATTCCAAGCTTGTGTATACTGCCTGCTCAAGGGCGAGAAGTCTGTTGGTAGTAATGAAGAGAGAAGATTCTGATTAGAGAAGATAGAACTTTTCACTCACCTATTATGTGGACAAACAGAAATTCTAAGCGATTTGGTGCCATTAATTGAACTGAGGAAAAATATCTGAACCAACACAATGTAATCCGCATTGCATTAAATGAAATGCCCAGGGAGTGTTCTTCTGTTGTAGGTGCATTAACATTTAATCAGCTGGGAAGTTATTGGACCAGTTCTGGATCTTATGATGAGATTTTTGATTATATTGGTGTGAATGTGGATGCCGTAAAGAAGGATGTGCCATTGATGATCGCGGATAATCCTATGCCGGAAAAGACCCAGGAGTACGCAGCCACATTCAGGGAACTGAAAAACAGAGATGAAATTAAGCTTTAAGTGTTTTAATGAGCGGGCTGTATTGCTGCTGCGGATGAAATGGAGAAGGCATTTTTAAATGAGATGCTGGAGAGCGGGAGACTATAACAATAAAGGAGTTGATTTACTAATGAAAGTGTATGGAGCACAAATTTGCATTGACTGTAGAAATTATAAGGCTATTCAGAAAAACCGCGGATTTGAGGCGGATTATATTGAAATAACAGAAGATACGGGAAAACTGAAGGAGTTTCCCCAAATAAGAGATCATGATCCAGTGCTTGCTTCGGTGAGAGAGAGCGGCGGAATTGGTATTCCCCTCTTTGTAAACGAGGATGGGCGGAAAACACTGGATATAGATGAAGCATTCTCGTGGATTGGACAGCCGCCCGTGAAAGAGGAGGAGATCCTGGAAAAAAGAGTATTGCAGCAATAACCACCGCATCATGTGCCTGTCGGGCAGACAATCTATGGCTCATAGAGACCCGGCGGGCCGGAGAGAAATTTTGGCTTTTATGGGGCTGGCGGTTAATACCGATTTTTAGCTCCCTGACATATGGGGAAGAGATATTTCCGCGGAATTCAGGCTTTTTAGGGTAAGCATCAGATGATAGTGTCAATAGTTTTTCGCAAAATTAAAATCCTGCCATTTGCCAGCCGGTAGTCAGCCGGCTATAATATCAGACAGCTGGTTCTCTTCTGGTTTGAAAAGCTGATCCATATTCGTGTAGCGTCTGGCTCTCTAGCTAGTTGCTGCTACATGGTGTAGTCTGGCACATACGAGCATTAGGGCGCTCTGCCCGTCAGGAAAAGCACTGATCGCTTTTGTACGGCGTTTAATCTCACGGTTAAGGCGCTCAATCGCGTTATTGGTCCGAATCCGGGTCCAATGCTGCATAGGAAAATCCATATAGGTCAAGGTTTCTTCGATTCCGTCCTCTACCTTCTTGGCAGCTTTAGCAAGCTTCATGGCCCGGAGTTTCTCCGCTACCTGGATTGCTTTTTCACGGGCGGCTTCCTTGCTTTCCTGCGCATGGATCGCCTTGAGCATAAGCGCTACCGTTTTCATCTTGTTACGGGGGGTAACAGAAAATATATTTCTGTAAAAATGAACCGTACAGCGCTGATATCTGGCATCCGGAAAGACTTCCGGAATGGTTTCAAGCATACCGAGATTCTTATCGCCGATGATCAAACGTACACCAGTAAGCCCGCGTTCTTTCAACCATACGAAGAAAGAACGCCAGCTTTCACGATCCTCTTTCATCCCTTCCGCAGCGCCAAGGATTTCCCGGCAGCCATCTTGACTAACGCCAATGGCAACGAGAACAGAAACGTTCTGGATCTCGCCGCCCCAACTACGTTTCAGGTAAACACCATCTACGTAAACATAGGGATAGTCTCCGGAAAGCGGACGGGTACGCCAGGTTTCAATATGCTCATAAGCCTTTTTATTCAGGTTGCTGATGGTTCCAGGGGATACTTTCGTTCCCCATAAGGCTTCGGTGATATCCTCCACGCGTCGGACAGAAACACCAGCCAGATACATCTCAATAAGAGCTTCTTCCACGGAAGATTCTCTGCGACGGTATCTTTCGATAATGGCAGTCTCGAAAGGAACCCCTTTCAGTTTAGGAACCTTCAGTTCGACCTCCCCTGCGGTAGTGTGGAGATTTCGCTTATAATGGCCGGAACGATATCCCTGGCGGTTAGAGGAGCGTTCATACTTTTCAGCGTTGACTAATTCGTCGGCTTCCTTATCGAGCAGGGCGTTTAATGTTTCTTCGACACTGTTGCGGACAAGATCCTTTAAATCATGCTTTATTAAGTCTTCATTTAGCTGTATAATCTTATCAGACATGGTTCTATAGCCTCCTTTGATAAATTTGGTTGTGGTGACTTAATTTTACCAAACGGCTATAGACCATGTCTATTTTTATGAAATTGATTTTGCGAAATTAATTATACGTTATCTATTATTTATTCAGAGGCATAGAAGGGAGAGATATGCCGTGTGTAATTTAGCAGAGCTTTTGATAGAGCAGGCACTATTCTTGCTGGATATCAACGAAGATGATCTGAAGAAAAGCGAGAAATTCTGCCTGGAGAAAGGGCTGCTGGAGGAGAGCTTGCTGCAGGAAAGATAAGGGAGGTTGCGACATACTGGATAAGGGGAAGAAGAGGAGGAGCCGTCCGGATACGGCCCATAAGATGCTGGAGTTATTCCCGGATGTGTTCGCGGATATTATTAATGTGCTGGTCTATCAGGGGGAACCCGTAGTAAGAGAAGAGAAGCTGATTGACCGGTCAGGAGTTTATGTTTACCAGTCGGAGGAGCAAAGGATCCGACAGAAAGAGCGGGACGTGCTTATGGTTGATTCAGGAGGAGAGCAGGCCTATGTTCTCTACGGCCTGGAGAATCAGATGAAGATTAATCAGGTGATGCCGGTTAGAGTGATGGGATATGATTTTGCTTCCTATGACCGTGAGATCAGCCGTCTGAAAGGAGAAAACCGGTCTGCAGGCCGGGAAGCGGATTACGCCATGGAATTGCATCAGGAGCAGAAGCTGATGCCGGTGCTTACCCTGGTGCTGTATTTCGGGATGAAGCCCTGGATAGGTCCAAGGTCTCTTCGTGATGTGCTGAGTATTCCTGATGCTCTTGACTTATTTATGCCGGATTACTCTATAAGTCCGCCGCCGAATAGGCGGCATGCATTCAGGGATGCCAAGTGCGCCGCCAGACTTTCGCGGGATGGCTGGAGCATCGGCAGCCGGCGCATGAAGGTTTACGCAATAAACGTAATCCAGGTAGCGAATCTGCCGTTGGAGACGATAGAGAAGTTTACCAGTGATTTTCAGATTGTGGCCAGATGGTTTCGTGCTAAACGGCTGGGGGATGTAGAGGAATTGAGAGGAGTAAAGAAAGAAGTGGTGCATGTGGAAGAACTGCTGGAGTTTTTCCATGTATTTGCGGAGGACGAATGGTATGATGAGATAAAGGATATTTTGCTTGAGCAGTCTGAGAAAGGAGAGAAGATTACGATGTGTAATTTAGTGGATATGTTGATTGGACAGGGAAGGGAAGAAGGAATAGAAATAGGGCTGGAAAAAGGGTTAAGCCGTTCTGTAGCCGCACTGGTTCGCCATGGCTTTTCCCGCGAGCAGGCGATGTTCATGCTGGATTTAAAGGAAGAAGATCTGATTGAAGAAAGCGAGAAATCCTGCTTGGAGGGAAGTTCGCTGGAGGGAAGATAAAGGCGATTATGTGCTGAAATTGTTCGATGGTTCAACCCGTTTTCAGATTGCAGCCAGATGGTTCCGAGATAAACGTCTGGGGAACGTAGAGGAACTGATGCAAGGAGAAATGTTTGGAAACCATGAATCAGGAAATATGGAAAATAAATCATAAAGAAGGGCAGATCTGGCCCGGCAGAGAGCGCTGTGGTCAGATTTTTCTTGCTTGCAGATTCAGGCATAGAGTATAATGAGAGAAATGAGAGAACGAGGAAAATCGAGCAAGAGAAAAAGAGAGGAAGAAAAAGATCAGTGGAAAGCCAAAAAGCGAAGAGAAAAGTGAATGAAGGGAGTGAAAGAAACGAAGGGAGCAAAAGCGCGGAGCGGGCGGCTTTGTATGGGATGCTGATTGCTCTTGGATTTATATTCAGCTACATCGAGAACCTGATTCCGATTAATCTTGGCGTACCGGGGGTGAAGCTGGGACTGGCGAATCTGGTTACAGTAACGGGGCTTTACACCATTGGAGCGGCAGGAGCGGCGGCGGTGAATCTGGTTCGGGTGATTTTGGTGGGATTGACCTTTGGAAATCTGTTCAGCATGGTTTACAGCATGGCGGGGGCGGCTCTTAGTCTCCTTTTGATGGTACTGTGCAAAAAAAAGGAGTGGTTTAGTCCGGTGGGAGTCAGCATTGTAGGCGGCGTAGGTCATAATGTGGGACAGCTGGCTGTGGCGGCTGCTGTGGTGGAAAACGCGGCGGTGTTTTCTTACCTTCCTTTGCTGCTGATTGCAGGAACCATCGCGGGGACGGTGATCGGCATTCTTGGGGGAATGGTGGTGACAAGGATCGGGAAGATGATAACCGGGAGAAATTCTGGATGATGACAAGAAGAACTTCAGAATGATAGAGTGAAAATCGCAAAAAATGGGAATGATAACTTTTTGACATTTCAATTTTCTGTGATCTGGAGTATACTATAAGCGAGAGCAAAACCATATGAGCAGGAGGGTTTGGAAGATGATTTATGGTGCAGTCAAAGGCCTGGTGGAATACGGGCGGAAGAAGGGTCTTCTGAAAGAGGACGATGAGATTTATGCAAGAAATCAGATTCTGGATGCACTGAAGCTGGATGAGTATGAGGAGCCGGAAGGACCGGTGGAAAGCGAGGATCTGGAGAAGATCTTGAAGGAGCTTTTGGATTATGCTTATGAGACTGGGGTGCTGAAGGAGAACGGAGTCGTTTACCGGGATCTTTTTGATACTCGTCTGATGAACTGCCTGATGCCCAGGCCCAGCGAGGTGACGGCGGAATTCTGGAAACGATATGAAAAGTCGCCTAAGGAGGCTACGGATTATTTTTATGAGCTGAGCCAGAATTCAGATTATATCCGGCGTTATCGTGTCTGTAAGGATTTAAAGTGGAAGACTTCCACCCGGTACGGGGATCTGGATATTACGGTGAATTTGTCCAAGCCGGAGAAGGATCCGAAAGCCATTGCCGCCGCGAAGCTGGCGAAGCAGAGCGGCTATCCGAAATGTCTTCTGTGCAAGGAGAATGTGGGGTATGCGGGAAGGATTAACCATCCAGCCAGAAATAATCACCGGATTATTCCCATTACCATTAATGACAGTCAGTGGGGATTTCAGTACTCGCCTTATGTGTATTACAATGAACACTGCATTGTGTTTAATGGACAGCATGTGCCCATGAAGATTGAGAAGGCCACGTTTATTAAGCTTTTTGACTTTGTGAAGCTGTTCCCCCATTATTTCCTGGGTTCTAATGCCGATCTTCCCATTGTGGGCGGTTCGATTTTAAGTCATGATCATTTCCAGGGAGGTCATTATACCTTTGCCATGGCTAAGGCGCCCATTGAAAAGCATTTCCAGATGAAGGGGTTTGAGGATGTGGAAGCGGGAATTGTATTCTGGCCCATGTCTGTGCTGCGTCTGAGAGGAAAGGACAGCAGCCGTCTGGTAGAGCTGGGAGACCTGGTGCTTCAGGCCTGGAGGGGATATACAGATGAGGATGCCTTTATTTTCGCAGAAACAGAGGGAGAACCCCACAACACCATTACCCCCATTGCCCGAAAGAATGGGGATATGTTTGAGCTGGATCTGGTGCTGCGGAATAATATTACCACAGAGGAATTCCCTCTTGGCGTTTATCATCCCCATCAGGAGCTTCATCATATTAAGAAAGAGAATATCGGACTGATTGAGGTAATGGGGCTTGCGGTGCTGCCTTCCCGTCTGAAACAGGAGCTGGCGGATTTAGGACAGGCTATTGTGGAAGGAAGGGACATCCGAGGAGATGAAGAACTTTCCAAACATGCAGACTGGGTGGAGGAATTCCGCCCCAAGTATGATTCTATTACGGCGGAGAATGTGGACGAGATCCTTCGGGAAGAGGTAGGACAGGTATTTGCCAGGGTGCTGGAAGATGCAGGCGTGTATAAATGTACAGAGGAGGGGCGCAAGGCTTTTGAGCGGTTCCTTTCCAAGGTGGGATTTTCTGCTCTTTAGGGGACACGCTTACATAGACAGCGTGCAGTGACTGAAATATTTACAGTTTAATACTTACATCAAATAAGGCCTGGAAACAGGTGAAAATGAAGAGGACTGATATGTTGTTCACAAAGACGTGGAAACATCCGTGGCAGAGGACATTGTGGGAGTACGGAATCATTACGGTGAGTATTTTGATTCTGGTTGTGGGCATTTATTTTTTCAAGTTTCCCAATAATTTTGCGTTTGGGGGAGTAACTGGTTTTTCGACTATTGTAAGCCGTCTTTTTCCCATCAGTGCAGGAGATTTTACTTTCCTGGTGAATACCGCTCTTTTGGTGGTGGGATTCTTGTTTTTGGGAAGAGCTTTCGGCATCAAGACAGTATACGCCAGTATGCTGATGTCGGTGCTGTTGTCTTTGATGGAAAGGATTTATCCCATGAGCCATCCGTTGACGGATGAGCCTTTGCTGGAATTAGTGTTTGCCGTATTTCTTCCGGCAGTGGGATCCGCCGTACTGTTTAATATCGGCGCTTCCAGCGGAGGAACGGATATTCTGGCGATGATTTTAAAAAAGCATACTAGTTTTAACATTGGAACCATGCTTTTTTTGGTGGATGCAGCTTCGGTAATCCTTGCGTTTTTCATATTCGACGTTTCTACCGGACTTTACTCCACTCTTGGCCTGATGGCCAAATCCCTGGTGATCGATGGGGTGGTGGAGAATATTAATCAGTGCAAATGTTTCAACATTGTTTGCGATGATCCGGATCCCATCTGCAGCTTTATTATTCATAAGCTGCAGCGAAGCGCTACCATTTATCAGGCCCAGGGGGCCTTTACCCATCATAAAAAGGCGGTGGTGATGACCACTTTGTCCCGAACGGAAGCGCTTCGGCTCCGCAATTATGTGCGGACGGTGGAACCAAGCGCCTTTATGATGATTACCAATTCCAGCGAGATCATTGGAAAAGGCTTTTTGACGAATTAAGTGCAGTGCGCCTCAGAAAGCAGTCTGCTGCAAGCGGCTTCTTTCGGGGCGCATTTTCCAGATTGCCCGAAGAAAATACATCAGAAACAGGAATCCCCAGGAAATTCCTTCGGCGTAGGCGATCACCATATTCCCCAAAAAGGAATCCAGGGAATAAGAAAGAACGATTCGGCAAAGCAGGGCCAGAATTCCGGCGGTGCTGGAAAAGATGACATCTCCTTTTCCCTCCAAATATCCGCGGAAGGCGGCGGAAAGGCCGTAGAGCAGATAAAATCCTGCCAGGCTCCGGAAAAAGTCGCTGCCAATCTTGGCGGATTGTGGGCTGACGCCGAACAAGGAGATCAGATGTCCTCCGGAGGGGATGACCAGAAGAGTCAGGACAACGGATACGATCACCATTAAAGAAGTGCCGGCAAATAAAATTTTGCGGGCCTTTTTTTCGTCCCCGGCGCCGTGACTTTGGGCGACCATGGTGGAAATGCCGGAGCCCAGGTTGATCATGGGAAGGATGGCGATGGAGTCTACCCGGTATGCAGTGGTGATGGCAGCTACTGTCTGACTGCCGAAGCCGTTCATAAAGTTTTGCAGCACCAGATTGCCGGAGGCATTCACATTGGACTGAATCATAGGAGGAATTCCCAGCCGTATTCCTTGAACCAGGACAGAGCGGTTCAGGCTCATTTCCCTTAAGGAGAAGCGAAGAATTGGGTGCTTTTTCACGCTGTAGACCACCAGAAATATGGTCATGGCAGCTTGGGAGAGGACGGTGGCAGCTGCGGCTCCTGCAACGCCCCAATGAAGGACGGCGACCAGAAGAAGGTCAAGTCCTACATTGACCAGAGAGGAAACCAGTACGGCGAAAAAGGGGGCCCGGCTGTTTCCGATTCCTCTTAAAGCGGCGGCATAAACATTATATACCGCCATAAACGGTACTCCGGCGAAAATGATCTTTAAGTAGTCCTCCGCCATGGCGATGGTATCGGGAGTGGTGTTTAACAGGCGCAGAATAACCGGAGTCAGAAAGAAGCCTGCGAGGGAAAGCACCAGGAAAATTCCGCCAAGGAGCAGGGAAAAGGCAGCCAGGATGCTGGAAAGTTCATGGGTCTTTTGGCTTCCGTATTTTTGGGCAAAGAGAATGGACAGGCCCAAGGTAAAGCCGGTGATGGCTGTAAGATAGAAATTAATGGCGGTGCTGGTGGCTCCCACGGCAGCAAGAGCCAGCTCGCCGTTTACGTTGCCCACCACAAAAGCATCGGCCCAGTTGTAGAGCTGCTGCAAAATGCCGCTTAAAATGAGAGGCAGGCTGAATTTTGCCAGGGCCAGGACAATGTTTTTCTGGGAGGCGCGGGAGGAAACGCCGCCGGAGGATGGACGGCGAAGGGGATGACGGGAGAATCTGGTGTTGGATCCGGTCATAAGAATGCTCCTTTCTGGATGGTTTATTGTTTGATCTTTGCAGGCAGACAAAAAGGCATTCATCCATTAACCTTATAGCACAAATGTGCCGTACCTGCAGTTAATGGCTGAATGCCTTTACGATCGACCTTACCCGGTGATAAAGGATCAGCGGATGTATCATATTGTTCAATGAGTATACCAGGGATTTTCCATCTTGTCAATTCTGGAAAAGGATTCTGGAAGCAGGGTTATTGTACAGGCGTGGTTTTCGGCTGGTACTGCTTCCGGTATTTTAAGGGGGACATTCCGGCATATTTGCGGAATATCCGCTCAAAGTAGGTAATGGAATCATATCCGGAAAGCTCGGCGATTTCAGTAATGCTGTCAGCAGTTGAAAGGAGCAGACGCCTGGCCTTCTGGATCCGGCAAAGATTGATGTATTCATTGATGGTAAACCCGGTAGCCTCTCGAAAAATCCGTCCCAGATAAGATTTGTTCATGAAAAAGTGCCTGGCGATGGTCTCTAACGACATAGGCTGCGTGTGGTTGGCGCTGATGTAAGCGGCTACCTGATCGGCGGTCTGATGTCTTTTGGTGGCGGCGAGAAAGGGGGAAGGGGGGATGGAAGCTGAACGGCGGAGCACTTGGATAAACAGGCAGGATAAGCAGGAGAATACTACCTGCCGGTATCCGGCGTCCTTTTCTGCCAGTTCCTTGGCGATTCGGGAGAATAAAGCTTCCGCCAGCCGGGCGTCCTCTGGGGGAAAGGAGATTACGCCGCGGCACTGCTGAAAGAAGGCGGAGAGGGAAACTTCTCCTGTAAAGGCAAAGAATTGGGCCAATGCTTCTTCCTCCAGACTTAACAGAATCCGTTCATGGCTTCCCTGGCCTGCCTGGCTGGTCAGGTGAATCTGGCTCCGGTCAATGAGCACCAGACAGCCTGCCTGAATGTGGTAGGTTTTCTGATCAATAAAATAGTATCGCTCTCCCTGAGTTAAGTAGTAGATTTCATATTCTTCGTGAAGATGAGTGTGTTCCATGGTAAAGCCGGGATCCCGCCGGATCCGGCTGATGGAGATTCCTTCCATGGATTCATTATAGAGAATGGTTTCCCTCATAAGATTCTCCTTATTTCAGTACATATTGTACGAAAAATACCAGAATAAATCGAAATTCTGTAAGATTATTGTCTGATTATTATAGTATAATGAGAGACACAAAGCAAGAGAAAAGGAACGCAGAAGAAGGCGTCCAAAAGGAGGAGAAGGCGATGAAGTGCATAAATAATCGTGCAGATCAGGTGACCATAGCGTATATTGGAGGGGGATCTAGAGGCTGGGCCTGGAAGTTTATGACGGATTTGGCCCTGGAGCCGGCCATGAGCGGAACCATCCGTCTGTATGACATTGATGAGGAGGCGGCGAAGGCTAATGAGGTAATCGGAAACCGGGTATCTCAGAGACCGGAGGCCGTGGGCAAATGGCATTATGAAACCTGCGGAAGCCTGAAAGAGGCTTTGACCGGCACGGATTTTGTGGTTATTTCCATTTTACCGGGAACTTTTGATGAGATGGCGGTGGACGTGCATCTTCCGGAGCGGCTGGGGATTTACCAGTCTGTTGGAGACACAGCTGGTCCAGGGGGGATGATGCGGGCCCTTCGGACGATTCCCATGTTTGTGGAAATCGCCCAGGCCATTAAGGCGTATGCGCCTGAGGCGTGGGTGATCAACTATACGAACCCCATGTCCCTCTGCGTAAAGACTTTGTACCATGTTTTCCCCAACATCAAGGCTTTCGGCTGCTGCCATGAGGTGTTTGGAACCCAGAAGGTGTTAAAGGGTATTCTGGAAAAAACCATGGGCTTATCTGGAATAGACCGGAGGGATATTCATGTCAATGTGCTGGGGATTAATCATTTTACCTGGTTTGATTATGCTTCCTATGAAGGCATTGATTTGTTCCCGGTGTACCGGAAGTATATTCAGGAGCATTTTGAAGAAGGGTATCAGGAAGAGGGAAGAGACTGGAAGAAAAATACCTTCGACTGCGCCCATCGGGTAAAATTTGATTTGTTTAACCGGTACGGTTTAATTGCGGCGGCAGGGGACCGGCATCTGGCGGAGTTTATGCCGGGAGATGAATATTTGAAGGATCCAGAAACGGTGGCCGGCTGGAAATTTGGCTTGACTACAGTGGACTGGAGAAAGAATGATCTTAAGGAGCGTCTGGCCAAGAGCCGCCGCCTTTTAACTGGAGAGGAAGAGGTGGAGCTTAAGCCTACGGGAGAAGAGGGAATTCTGCTGATCAAGGCTCTGTGCGGTTTGTGCCGGGTAGTCAGCAATGTGAATATTCCCAATTCCGGCGGGCAGATTGCAAATCTTCCAAGAGAGGCAGTAGTAGAAACCAACGCCCTGTTTGAGCGGGACGCGATTCGTCCTGTGCTGGCGGGAACACTGCCAGAAACTGTACGGGAGCTGATCATGCCCCATGTGGAAAATCACGAGCGGATTTTAAAGGCAGCGCTGACCTGTGACAAGGAGCTGGTGGTCCAGGCCTTTATGCATGATCCTTTAGTTAAGGGGAAGAAGGCAAAAGAGGAGGATGTGCGTCTGCTGATTGACGAGATGATCGAGGGAACAAAGAAGTACCTGCCGGAGGGATGGACCAAGGCATAAAGTCTGTTGAAAAAAGGAATAAGGGAAAACAAAAAGCCGGAATCTGAGAGAATCGGATTTCCGGCTTTTTGCTTGAAAAATTTTTTGTTCACAAATAAAACCAGCTGTGTTATCATAAAACACATGTGAGAAAAAGCGGTGATTTCCAAGCCATGAAACCTTAAGGCAGAGAAAGAAAGCGAGGATGTACAAATGAAAATCAGAGATATTCTGGCGGAAGGAAGACCAACTCTTTCCTTTGAAGTATTTCCGCCAAAGACTCAGGACAAATATGAAAGTGTGGAGAAGGCGGCCTTTGCCATTGCCGCGCTGAAGCCGGATTTTATGAGTGTAACCTACGGCGCAGGAGGGGGGACCAGTCAGTATACGGTGCAGATTGCGGCAGATATTAAGGAGCGTTACGGCGTTCCCTCTCTGGCTCATCTTACCTGTGTTTCTTCCACCAGAGAGAAGGTTCATCAGGTCTTGGAAGAGCTGAAAGAAAAGGGGATTGAAAATATCCTGGCTCTGCGGGGGGATATTCCGGCAGATGGGAAGGTGGAGAAAGATTATCAGTATGCTTCCCAGCTGATTAATGAGATTAAGCAGGCAGGGGATTTTTGTATCGGAGCGGCCTGCTATCCTGAGGGTCATGTGGAATCTGTCAATAAGACGGAGGATATCCTTCATCTGAAGGAAAAGGTTGATGCCGGCTGTGATTTTGTGACTACCCAGATGTTTTTTGACAACAATATTTTATACAATTATCTGTACCGCATCCGGGAAAAAGGGATTACGGTGCCGGTGATTGCCGGAATTATGCCGGTTACCCATGCTTCCCAGGTGAAACGGATTTGCGGAATGTCAGGAACGTATCTTCCTGCCCGGTTTAAGGCTATTGTAGACCGGTTCGGAGATAATCCGGCGGCGATGAAGCAGGCGGGAATCGCCTATGCCACTGAGCAGATTATTGATCTGGTGGCTAATGGAGTAAACGGAATTCATGTTTATTCCATGAACAAGCCTGATGTGGCAGCCAAAATTAAGGAAAGTCTGTCAGAAATTATCGGGCCAAAGGCCTGAGAAGGTCTGATGTGAAAACTGCCGTCAGGCGGAAGGAATGAAGTTCAGCAACGCCAGAGAAAGAAGGGACAGCCATGGATGCAGACAGAAAAGAAATCCTGCGATATCTTGGATATCGGGGGCAGGAAGCCGAAGAGCAGGTAAAGGCTTTGATTGAAAGCTGTGTAGACCAGCTTTCTGCGGCGGCGGATCCCAGATCCGCTTATCGGGAATTTCCTCTTAAGCTCCTTCCTGATCATATGATCGATGGAGGGTGTTTTCAGGCCAAAAGCCGGAATCTGGCCAAGAATCTTAAGGACTGTACTTCGGTGGTGGTGTTTGCCGCTACCTTAGGGCTGGGAGTGGATCACCTGCTGCAGAAGTACAGCCGGCTGGAGATGAGCAGAGCAGTGGTGATGCAGGCCGGGGCTGCAGCGATGATTGAGGATTACTGCAATCAAATATGCACAGGACTGCGAAAAGAATATGAAGAGCGGGGGCTTTATCTCAGGCCGAGATTCAGTCCGGGATATGGCGATTTTCCCCTGGACTGTCAGCCGGCTCTTTTAGAAGGAATTCAGGCAGGGAAGCGGCTGGGTATCCGCCTTACGGACAGTTTCCTGATGATGCCCTCGAAATCGGTGACTGCGGTGATGGGCGTGGGGAAAACGCCTTACCGCTGCGTGGTGGAAGGCTGCGAGGCCTGCGGCAAAAAAGACTGCCCTTATCGGCGGTAAACTTGAAGACAGAAAGGCAGAAGCATATGGAACGTTTGGTAGATTGGATGAAACATCATCGGGTATATTTTGACGGCGGCATGGGAAGCCTGCTTCAGGAACAGGGGCTGGCTGCCGGAGAACTGCCGGAGACCTGGAATCTTCTTCACCCTGAGGTGTTGGTGGATATCCACCGCAGTTACCTGGAGGCCGGGGCAAATATCATGACTACGAATACCTTTGGGGCTAACCGCTTAAAGTATCCGGAGGGCGGAGAGTGGAAGCTTGAAGAACTGGTGCAGGCCGGAGTGGAGAATGCGGCTGAAGCCAGACGTGGTTACGAGGAGGCCTGCAAAAAGGACGGTCGGGAATGTCAGCCTTCTTTTATCGCCCTGGATCTGGGGCCTACGGGAAAGCTGTTGAAACCCTATGGCGATCTGGAGTTTGAAGATGCGGTGACCCTTTACCAGGAAGTCATCAAGACCGGCGTGAAGGCAGGCGCGGAGCTGATTCTGATTGAAACCATGAGCGACAGCCTGGAGGTGAAGGCGGCGGTTTTGGCGGCCAAGGAAAACTGCAGCCTGCCGGTATTTGCCACCATGGCCTTTGATGAAAAGGGAAAGCTTCTTACCGGAGGAGATGTGGAATCGATTACTGCTCTTTTGGAAGGACTGCGGGTCGATGCATTAGGCTTAAACTGCGGTCTGGGGCCGGAGCAGATGGCGCCCATTGCTCAGCGGCTTGTGGAGGTCAGTTCAACGCCGGTGATTGTAAATCCTAATGCAGGTCTGCCCCGAAGCGAGGGATTTCGGACGGTATATGATATTAATGCCGATCAGTTTGCCCAGAAGATGCGGGAAATCGCCCAGATGGGCGTGTTTATGATGGGAGGCTGCTGCGGCACCACTCCGGAGCACATCAGGAAGCTTAAGGCGGCCTGTGATGATCTGCCGGTGTGCCTGCCGAAGAAAAAGGGACGGACGGTGATCTGTTCTTATGCCACCACCGTAGAATTCGGCGGAAAGCCGGTGATAATCGGAGAACGGATTAATCCTACGGGAAAGAAAAAATTCAAGCAGGCTCTTCGGGATCATGACATGGAGTATATTCTGAAAGAGGGCGTGGCACAGCAGGAGAATGGCGCTCATGTGCTGGATGTTAACGTGGGCCTTCCGGAAATTGACGAACCTGCCATGATGGAGGAGGCGGTGAAGGAGCTTCAGGCGGTGATTGATCTGCCTCTGCAGATTGATACCTCCAATGTGGAGGCCATGGAGCGGGCTCTTCGCTGCTACAATGGAAAAGCTCTGGTAAATTCTGTAAATGGGAAAGAAGAAGTGATGGATGCCATCTTCCCTCTGGTGGCCAAGTACGGCGGCGTAGTGATTGGACTTGCCCTGGACGAAGAGGGAATTCCTGAGACGGCTCAGGGGCGGATTAAGGTGGCAGAAAAGATTTATGCCCGGGCGGCAGAGTATGGCATCGGGGCGGAGGATATTATCATTGACGGTTTGTGCATGACCATCAGCTCAGACAGCCAGGGCGCGGTGACCACTTTGGAGACGCTGCGGAGAGTGCGGGATGAACTTGGGGGAAAAACTATCCTGGGCGTTTCCAATATTTCTTTTGGACTGCCTCAGCGGGAGATCATCAACTCGGCCTTCTTTACTATGGCTCTTCATGACGGATTAAGCGCGGCGATTATTAACCCCAACAGTGAAGCGATGATGCGGGCTTATTACAGCTATTTGGCTTTGGCTGGTCTGGATCCTCAGTGCGGGGAATATATTTCTATTTACGGCAGCCAGCCGGCAGTAAGTCTGGGGTCTACTTTGGGACGCCGGGGATTTAAGGAAGCATCCGGCCAGCCGGAGAAAGGCGGAAGCCTTTCAGGAGGAAGCGCAGGACCGGGAGGAGAGCTTTCGTTAGCAGACGCCATTATCAAGGGATTAAAGGAAGCCTCCTTTGCCGGGGCTAAGAGCCTTTTGGCGGATCATGATCCCTTGGATGTCATTAATCAGGAAATCATTCCCGCTCTGGATGTGGTGGGAAAAGGATTTGAGAAGGGAACCGTATTCCTTCCCCAGCTTCTAATGAGCGCTGAGGCAGCGAAAGCGGCCTTTGAGGTGATTAAAGAGCAGATGAGCCGTTCTGGTCAGCAGCAGGAGCCGAAAGGAACCATTGTTCTGGCTACGGTGAAAGGAGACATTCACGATATCGGAAAGAATATTGTGAAGGTGCTGCTGGAAAATTACAGTTATCAGGTAGTGGATCTGGGGAAGGATGTGCCTCCGGAGACGGTGACAGAGACGGCGGTCCGTTTACATGTGCCCCTGGTGGGATTAAGCGCGTTGATGACCACCACAGTGCCAAGCATGGCGGAGACCATTCGCCAGCTCCGTCAGGATGCGCCGTGGGTGAAGGTGATGGTAGGCGGCGCAGTGTTAACTCAGGAATACGCTGATTCCATCGGCGCTGATCAATACTGTTCTGATGCTATGGCTTCGGTGAATTATGCGGAAGCTGTGTTTGGAAAGAAAAATTAAAATCTAAGAAAATGAAAAAAAGGTTGACAACAAAAAGAGAATGTAGTAAATTGTCTTTAAAATTGAATCAGCGAACTAAACCGATGAAGTGGAGATAAAAACAGACCGTGCACTTACAGAGAGCCTGTCAGGCTGAGAGCAGGCAGAACGCAGACTGTTAAATGGACCACCGAGGGCGCTGTCAAAGGCCGGTTTCCGGCTGAGTATTCAGCGACGTGAGTCACGCGTCAGATGACGGGAATATGTTAGTATTCTGCTAAGTGCACGAAGTATTTCGTGAATCAAGGTGGCACCGCGGGCCTTATTTTCCTATCGTGAAAAGAAGAATCCGGACTCTCAGGGGAGAAGGATTCTTATCTGATCGGACCCCCCGTCCTTGACTGGATAGATGATATCCATGTCAGGACGGGGGTTTTTTTGTTCCGGTAAAACTCCACAGGCAGAAGAAAAGCGCGATTCAGGATAAGGAGGACAAAAGGATGATGACACTGGAAGAAGTAAGAAAAACAGGAGCGGGAGGAGGATACGGATACCGGCGGGTTCCTGTATGCCGGGAGCTGTATTCAGACCAGTACACTCCCCTTCAGGTGCTGAGAAGGTTAAAGGCGGTGAGCAGCCATTGTTATCTTTTGGAGAGCGTGGAGGATTCCAGACAATGGGGGCGGTATACGTTTTTAGGCTATGAGCCGGCTATGGAGATTGTCTGCCGGGGGAAAAAGGCGGTGATTACCGGACCGGACGGGGTGAGAGAAGAAAAAATAAATCATCCTGGAGAGGTAATTCGGAAGATTCTTCGAGAATATAAAAGTCCAAAGGTAGAGGGAATGCCCACGTTTACCGGAGGTTTGGTAGGATATTTTTCTTACGACTATGTGAAATACGGAGAACCGGTGCTGCAGGGAAATGATTTTCTGGAAAGAGGCGAAGAGACAGAAAGGCTTTCGGAGGATGAACCCTTCCCTGATGTGGATTTGATGCTGTTTGACAAGGTTATCGCCTTTGACCAGTTCCGCCAGAAAATTCTGCTCATTGATAATGTGCGTCTGGATGATCTGGAGTCGGATTATAAGAGAGCGGAAGCGTCTTTGAAAGAGATGGAGAGGCTGATCCGTCAGGGGCAGGAAGCGCCGGAAGAAGGACTTCGGCTGAAACGTGAGTTCCGGCCGGTTCTTACGAAAGATGAGTATTGCGCCATGGTGGAAAAAGGGAAAAAGTACATTCTGGAAGGAGATATTTTTCAAGTGGTGCTTTCCAATCGCCTGGAAGCAGAGATGGAGGGAAGTCTCCTTAATGCTTATCGGGTGTTGAGAACCACCAATCCATCCCCCTATATGTTTTATTTTTCCGGAAATGTGGAAATCGCCGGAGCTTCCCCGGAAACACTGGCGAAGGTTACCGACGGAAGGATTTCAACCTTTCCGTTGGCAGGAACAAGGCCAAGAGGAAAGACGGAGACGGAAGACCGGATGCTGGAAAAGGAGCTGCTGTCAGATGAAAAGGAACTGGCGGAGCATAATATGCTGGTGGATCTGGGACGGAACGATATTGGCCGGGTAAGCCAGATTGGATCGGTGAAGGTAGAAAAATATTTGGGCATTGAGCGCTATTCTCATGTAATGCATATTGGCTTCACCGTTACCGGAAAGCTTAGAGCGGATAAGGATGCCTTAGATGCCCTGGACGCTATTCTTCCGGCGGGAACCCTTTCCGGAGCTCCGAAGATCCGGGCCTGCCAGATTATTGACCAGCTGGAAGGAGGACGCCGGGGGCTTTACGGCGGGGCTGTGGGATATTTGGATTTCTCCGGGAATATGGATGTGTGCATTGCTATCCGGCTGGCCTACGCAAGAAAGGGAAAGGTAACCGTCCGAAGCGGAGCGGGGATTGTGGCAGACAGCGTTCCGGAAAAGGAATATGAGGAATGTTTAAATAAAGCAAGGGCCGTGTTGAATGCCATTGATACGGCGGGGAAAGGAGAAGACTTATGATTCTGCTGATAGATAATTACGACAGTTTTTCCTATAACCTGTACCAGCTGCTGGGATCGATTAATCCGGATATCCAGGTGGTGAGAAATGACGCCGTGGGAGTAGACGAGATCCGAGAAATGAAGCCGGAGCTGATGGTTCTTTCTCCTGGTCCAGGAAGGCCGGAGCAGGCGGGAATCTGCATTGAAGCGGTAAAGAAGCTGGGAGGAGAAATTCCTGTTCTCGGCGTCTGCCTGGGGCATCAGGCCATCTGCCGGGCTTATGGCGGGGCGGTTACTTATGCACGGGAGCTGATGCATGGGAAAACTTCTCAGGTGCAGGTTGACCCTGGAGCATTGCTGTTTCAGGGATTAGGGCCGGAAATTACCGTGGGACGTTATCATTCCCTGGCGGTGGATCCAGAAACTATGCCGGACTGTCTGGCGGTAACGGCCAGGACGGCTGACGGGGAGATTATGGCAGTGGAACACAAGAAATATCCGGTGTACGGGGTGCAGTTTCACCCAGAATCCATTTTGACGCCTCAGGGGCGGCGGATGGTGGAAAATCTTCTGGAAGGTCTGAGAAGATAAGAAATTCTTCCTGTACTTAATGCTGTCAGGAAGAAAAGGTTTCTGATTAAGATTCGAAAACGAAAACAGTTCATTTCATCAAAAGGAGTAAAGGATATGATTCGGGAAGCAATTACAAAATTAGCGGCAAAGGAAAATTTAACGTACGAAGAGGCGGAGACCGTGATGAACGAGATTATGAGCGGCGAGGCCAGCCCGGTGCAGATGAGCGCTTATCTGACTGCTTTAAGCCTGAAAGGGGAGACCATTGACGAGGTGACAGCCTCAGCAGCCGGAATGCGGAAACACTGTATCCGGCTTCTTCACGATATGGATGTGCTGGAAATTGTGGGCACTGGGGGAGACGGTTCTAATTCCTTTAACATTTCCACCACATCTTCTCTGGTGATTTCGGCGGCAGGAGTTCCGGTGGCAAAGCACGGAAACCGGGCGGCATCCAGCCGGTGCGGCGCGGCAGATGTGCTGGAGGCTTTGGGAGTGGATATTGCGGTAAGTCCGCAGCGCAGCGCTCAGATCTTAAAGGAAATCGGCATTTGCTTTTTGTTCGCTCAGAATTACCATATTGCCATGAAATATGTGGCGCCGGTTCGCCGCGAGCTGGGAATCCGGACCGTGTTTAATATTCTGGGCCCCCTGACTAATCCTGCAGGCGCGAATATGCAGGTAATGGGAGTTTACAATGAGGCCCTGGTGGAACCTCTGGCAAGGGTTTTAAATAATCTTGGCGTGGCCAGAGCTCTGGTGGTTTACGGCCGGGACTGTCTGGATGAAATTTCCATGAGCGAGTCCACGAAAATCTGCGAGGTGCGGGACGGAAAGTTTTCTTCCTACGAGATTACTCCAGAGCAGTTCGGCTTCACCCGCTGCAGGAAGGAGGATCTGGCAGGCGGCTCTCCCCAGGAAAATGCAGCAATCACCCGAAAAATTCTTGGCGGTGAGAAGGGACCAAAGACTGATGCCGTTCTGCTGAATTCCGGGGCAGCTCTGTATATTGCCGGAAAGGCGTCTACGATTCAGGAGGGCATCGCTTTGGCGGAAAGAATGATCGAAGAGGGAGCGGCGGCCAGACAGCTGGACCGGTTCATTGCCTTGAGCCAGGAAGATGATGAAAAAAGAGCCTGAGGCCGGGCGTGGAAGAAAAATAAGAGCGAAACAGCCGGAAGGCAGTGGAGAAAGGAGCGGCAGAATGATTTTAGAGGAACTGGCAGCGGCTGCCCGGCAGCGCGTGGAAGAACAGAAAAAAGAGATTTCTCCCGCCGCCATGCGGCGGATGGCAGAGACCATGGAGAGCGGCGGAGGATTTCTCTTTGAGGAGGCTGTGAAAAGACCTGGACTTTCATTCATCTGTGAAGTAAAAAAAGCTTCCCCGTCCAAAGGGGTGATTGCAGAAGATTTTCCTTATCTGGAGATCGCCAGGGCGTACGAGGAGGCTGGAGCGTCGGCGCTTTCTGTGCTCACGGAACCTACCCGTTTCCTGGGGAAGGACGAATACCTTCAGGAAATTGCCGGAGCGGTGAAGCTTCCCGTCCTGCGGAAGGATTTTACGGTGGATGAGTACATGATTGATCAGGCAAAGGTGCTGGGCGCGTCGGCGGTGCTGCTGATTTGCAGTCTGCTGAGCGCCGGACAGCTGAAGGAGTATTTGGAGAAGGCCCGCGGCCTGGGACTTTCTGCCCTGGTGGAGGCGCATACCAGCCAGGAAGTAGAGATGGGGCTTGAGGCAGGGGCCAGGATAATCGGGGTGAATAATCGGAATCTGAAGGATTTTACAGTAGACCTTGAAAATTCCTTGAGGCTTCGTCCCATGGTTCCGCCTTCTGTAGGCTTTGTCTCGGAAAGCGGCATCCGAAGTGCTCAGGATTTAAAACGGCTTTATGAAAACGGCACTGATGGAGTGCTGATCGGGGAGGCTTTTATGCGCGCGTCAGATAAAAAAGCTCTTCTTACAGCTTTTCGGGAGGGCAGAGGATGAGGCGGACACGGGTAAAAATCTGCGGTCTGACCCGGATGGAGGATATTCAGGTGGTGAACCGGTGGAAGCCGGACTATGTGGGATTTGTGTTTGCAGAAAGCCGCCGCCGGATCAGCCCAGAAGAGGCAGGAAAGCTTAAAGCCATGCTGAGACCGGGAATTTTGGCAGTGGGAGTATTTGTTAACGGAGATCCGGAAGAAGAGGCCAGGCTGTATCGAGAGGGGGTTATCGATCTGATTCAGCTTCATGGACAGGAGTCGGAAGCAGATATCCGCAGGGTAAAGATCCTTACCGGGGGAAAGGCGCCGGTGATCAAGGCGGTTTCCGTTGTCGGGCCGGAATCCATCAGAGCCTGGGCTGCCAGCAGCGCAGATTTTCTTCTTCTGGACAATGGGCCGGGAGGAACGGGTCAGGCTTTCGATTACCGGCTGATTGAGGAAAATCTCCCGGAGAAGCCTTTTTTCCTTGCAGGAGGGCTGAATCCAGATAATGTGAGACAGGCAGTAAAGGCCTTAAGGCCCTTTGGGGCAGACGTAAGCAGCGGAGTGGAAACCGACGGGCGGAAGGATGAAGAGAAGATCCGGCAGTTTATCCAGAACGCAAGGGAAAACGGATCAGGAACAATGAACACGAAAAGGTAAACCAAGAATGTTAAGTCAATGGAGGAAAGAATAATGAGCAAGGGACGTTTCGGCATCCATGGAGGGCAGTATATTTCAGAAACTTTGATGAACGAGCTGATCCGCCTGGAGGAAGCTTATGAATATTATAAACAGGATCCCCAGTTTAACCAGGAGTTAAACAAATTATTCCGGGAGTACGCCAATCGGCCTTCCCTTCTATATTTTGCGGAAAATATGACCAGGGATTTGGGAGGAGCCAGAGTTTATCTGAAACGGGAGGATTTAAATCATACCGGCGCCCACAAGATCAACAATGTGCTGGGACAGGCTCTTTTGGCGAAGCGGATGGGAAAAACCAGATTGATTGCAGAAACCGGCGCCGGACAGCACGGAGTGGCCACAGCCACGGCGGCAGCCCTGATGGGAATGGAATGTGAAGTCTTTATGGGAAAAGAGGACACAGACCGCCAGGCTTTGAATGTGTACCGAATGGAGCTTTTAGGCGCAAAGGTACATCCGGTGACCACCGGGACCCAGACCTTGAAGGATGCGGTAAATGAGACGATGCGGGAGTGGAGCTGCCGGGTGGAGGACACCCATTATGTGCTGGGTTCTGTGATGGGCCCCCATCCTTTCCCTACCATTGTGCGGGATTTCCAGAGCATCATCAGCCGGGAAGCCAGAGAGCAGATTCTTGAGAGGGAAGGAAAACTTCCCAAGGCGGTATTTGCCTGTGTAGGAGGCGGAAGCAACGCCATGGGAATGTTTTATCATTTTATTCCAGACGAGTCGGTGGAGTTAATCGGCTGTGAGGCTGCCGGAAGAGGGGTGGATACAAAGGAGACGGCGGCTACCATAGCCACAGGAAGCCTTGGGATTTTCCATGGCATGAAGTCCTATTTCTGTCAGGATGAAAATGGGCAGATTGCTCCGGTATACTCGATTTCTGCCGGCCTGGACTATCCGGGAATCGGACCAGAGCACGCCTATCTCCACGACATCGGCAGGGCGAAGTATGTGCCGGTGACAGACGATGAGGCAGTAGACGCCTTTGAATACCTGGCCAGGACGGAAGGAATTATCTGCGCCATTGAAAGCGCCCATGCAGTGGCTTATGCCAGGAAGGTAATTCCCCAGATGGATCCTTCTGACAGCGTGATCATCTGCCTGTCAGGGCGCGGGGACAAGGATGTGGCTGCAATCGCCAGATACAGAGGGAGGGATATTCATGAGTAAGATTAAACAAGCATTTTCACACGGAAAGGCCTTTATCGGATTCCTCACAGCAGGAGATCCGTCGGCAGAGTGTACTGTGGATTACATTTTGGCCATGGAGGAAGCAGGAGCAGATCTCATTGAGATTGGAATTCCCTTTTCTGATCCTACGGCGGAAGGCGTAGTGATTCAGGAAGCGAATCTTCGGGCTCTCCGGGCCGGCATGACCGTAGACGGAGTGTTTAGAATTGTGGAACAGGTACGGGAAAAAAGCCAGGTGCCGCTGGTGTTCCTAACCTATTTAAATCCGGTGTTCCATTACGGCTACCAGGCATTTTTAGAGCGGTGCCAGGTCCTTGGAGTAGACGGACTGATTATTCCGGATCTCCCCTATGAAGAAAAGGGAGAACTGGCGCCCTTGGCTAAAACGTATGGAGTAGATGTGATTTCGATGATTGCTCCTACCTCCTGCCAGAGAATTCAGAAAATTGCGGCAGAGGCGGAAGGCTTTATCTATGTAGTATCCTCCATGGGAGTAACCGGCGTCCGGTCGGAGATTCAGACGGATCTGCAATCTATTGTGAAAACCATACGAGAAGTGACAGATACGCCGGCCGCCATTGGGTTCGGCATCAGCACGCCAAAGCAGGCGGAAGAGATGGCGGCGGTGGCTGACGGGGCGATTGTGGGAAGTGCCATTGTTAAGCTGATTGAGAAGAATCAGGATAAGGCAAGGGAACCGTTACTGGAATATGTACGGGAAATGAAGGCTGGAGTGAGAAAAGCGGATCGTAATTGACAAGGGCAGGACAGAGCAGGTAAAATGAAATATATGCTGCAAAACAGGAGGCGAATGATGATTTACACAGTAACCTTGAACCCTGCTCTGGACTATGTGGTCAGGGTAGAGCATTTTACTCCGGGCAAGGTAAACCGTACCGTAAAGGAAGAGATTTTCTACGGCGGGAAAGGCATTAATGTTTCAGCGGTTCTGGCGAATCTGGGGTATGAAAGCACTGCTTTAGGATTCGTGGCAGGCTTTACCGGACAGGAAATCCAGCGAGGAGTAAAAACCCTGGGCTTTACCTCGGATTTTATTTGGGTAAAAGAGGGGATGTCCCGGATCAATGTTAAGCTGAAATCTGATGAGGAAAGCGAGATTAACGGCATGGGACCTAAGATTACCCAGGAGGATGTGGAGCTGCTTCTGCAAAAACTGGACAGCCTGAGAGAAGGGGATGTGCTGGTGCTTTCCGGAAGCGTTCCCTCCGGAGTGGATAAGGGGATCTATGAAAGAATAATGGCCAGACTTTCCGGCAGGGGGATTCAGATTGCAGTAGATGCGGAAAAAGATCTGCTCCTCAGGGTTTTGCCCTACCATCCGTTTTTGATCAAGCCGAACCATATTGAGCTGGGGGAGATGTTCGGTCAGGTTCTTAAGAATCAGGAGGAGATCCTTTGCTGCGGAAGAAGGCTTCAGCAGATGGGGGCCAGAAATGTACTGGTTTCCATGGCGGGAGACGGGGCGCTTCTTCTCACCCAGGAAGGCAGGATTTATGTCCAGCAGGCGGCAGAAGGCTGCGTGAGAAATTCTGTGGGAGCAGGAGATTCTATGGTTGCCGGATTCCTGGCAGGATACCTGGAAAATGGAAATTATGAGCATGGACTGAAACTGGGAACGGCGGCAGGGGGAGCCACTGCATTTTCCGATGGGTTAGGAACTGGGGAACAGATCCGAAAAGTATATCAAACACTTTAATCAGCAGGCAGATATTCTGGTTTAATCCTGGGAACAGGAGAAAAAAGGAGATCTGCCTGATTTTTTTGTCGATTAGTGTAAAAAGAGTAAAATTTTTGTAAAATAATAAAATAAAAAGTTATCAACAGAAAATTGTTGATAATGTGGATAATTATGTGGAAAAACAGCCTGTTATTGATTCTCGTTAGAATTTACAAGACTGCGGGTTGTGTGTTATACTAAGGGCCACGGTTTTGCAGTTAGATATTTATATAGGAAGAGCTGCGGCAGATACAGCTGCTGCGGATGAACGAAAACAAGCTAAGAACAGGAGGTTTGCATGATCGGTTCTTTTTTTCCATGGAGATATGGGAGGGAAAAAGTCCCGGGGACAGGAACTGGAAAAGCGAGGGGAATCAGAATAGGAGTTCTGGTCTCAGTGCTAGTGATTCTTGGGGCGGGGCTGTGGGGATGCAGCAGGAAAGCAGAGTCCCCGGACGAAAGCACAGGGGATGGACGTTTAGTGGTATCTACTACGCTGTTTCCGTATTATGATTTCCTTCGGCAGGTAGCCGGAGATCGGGTGAAGCTGGAGTTGGTGGTGCCGGCGGGGATGGACAGCCATTCCTTTGAGCCCACCCCTGCAGATATCATTAAGATTCAGGAGTCGGATATTTTCATTTATAATGGCGGCCATATGGAGGCTTGGGTAGAAGAAATTCTGGATTCCTTGGATCAATCGGAAATTACTGCAGTAAGAATGATGGATTATGTGGATGTGCTGGAGGAAGAGCTGGTGGAGGGAATGGAAGATGCGGAGCACGATCATGACCATGATGAGGAGGACCATGAAGAAGAACTTCAGCCAGGACAGCTGGCTGAAGTGGAGTATGACGAACATATCTGGACTTCCCCGGTGAATGCCATGAAGCTTGTCCAGGTGATCTGTCAGACTCTTGTCCGTGAAGACCCAGGTAATCAGGAAGTTTATGAGGCCAATACCGCCGCCTATGAAGAGAAGCTTTCCCAGCTTGATCAAAAGTTTCGCGATGCAGTAGCAGCGGAAACCAGAGAGATGATTGTGGTAGCGGACCGATTCCCTTTTCGCTATCTGGTGGAAACCTACGGCATTGATTATCGGGCGGCATTTTCCGGCTGCAGCGGAGATACGGAGCCAAGCGCCAGAACCATTGCCTACTTAATTGACCAGGTGAGGGAAAAACAACTGCCGGCAGTGTATTATCTGGAGCTGTCCAGTCACCGGGTGGCTGAGATCATCAGCGAAGAAACAGGGGCCAAGCCTCTTCTTCTTCATTCCTGTCATAACGTAACCCGGCAGGAGTTTGATGAAGGAGTAACATACCTTCAGCTGATGGAACAGAATGTGAAAAACCTGAGAATCGGTCTGGGAGCAGCAGAGTAAGCTTCCCCAGACAGAGATGAAAAAGTCTGGATGCTGTCTGAGATCTTTAGAAAGAGGAAAAAGAATGAATGCGCTGATCAAGTGTGAACATGTGGATTTTGGATATGAAAACCATGATGCGGTTATTGATGTAAGCATGGAAATCAATCCGGGAGATTATTTGTGCGTTGTGGGAGAGAACGGTTCGGGAAAGAGCACGCTGATGAAGGGAATTTTAGGGCTGTTAAAGCCTACGGCGGGAATTCTTCAGGTAGATGAAGAGCTTCGCCGTACCGGCATCGGCTACCTGCCCCAGCAGACCGCGGCCCAGAGAGATTTTCCCGCAACGGTTTATGAAGTGGTGCGGTCCGGCTGCCTGAGCCATCTTGGCAAAAGACCCTTCTTTTCCCGGGCAGATAAGAAACTGGCCATGGAAAATATGGAGCGTCTCGGCATCACCGGGCTGAAAAATAAATGCTACCGGGAGCTTTCCGGGGGACAGCAGCAGAGAGTGCTGATTGCCAGGGCGCTCTGCGCCACAAAAAAGCTGCTGATTTTAGACGAACCCATTACCGGCCTGGATCCTTCTGCCATTCAGGAGCTGTATGCCCTGATTCGGAAATTGAACCGGGAAGACAAGGTGGCGATTTTGATGGTTTCACATGACGTACAGAATGTGGTTCATCAGGCCAATAAGATTCTTCATCTTCAGCAGCGGGTGCTGTTTTACGGAAGTGTGAAGGATTATGTCAAAAGCCGGGAAGGGCTGGAATTTTTAGGAGGTGATGAGGAATGAGTCTGTTGATGGAAATGCTCTCTTATCCTTTTTTAGTGAGAGCTTTTGTGGGAGGAATTCTGGTTTCGCTCTGTGCCTCTCTGTTAGGGGTCAGCCTGGTGCTGAAGCGGTATTCCATGATCGGAGACGGCCTGTCCCATGTATCCTTCGGCGCTCTTTCCGTGGCCATCGCAGTGGGCTGGTCGCCTTTGGCGGTGTCTATTCCGGTGGTGGTGCTGGCGGCGTTTTTCCTGCTGCGGATTACAGAGAACGGCAGGATGAAAAGCGATGCGGCCATTGCCATGATTTCCGCCAGCGCCCTGGCCATCGGCATTATCGTCACTTCCATGACCACAGGAATGACCACGGACATCAGCAGTTATATGTTCGGCAGTATTCTAGCCATGAGTCCCTCTGATGTGCGCCTTGCAGTTGTGCTGTCCCTGATTGTTTTGGGGCTGTTTATTTTCTGCTATCATAAGATGTTTGCAGTGACCTTTGACGAAAGCTTTGCCAGAGCCACAGGGGTGAAGGTGGGGCGCTATAATGTGCTGATCGCCATTTTGACGGCGGTGACCATCGTGCTGGGCATGCGGATGATGGGAGCGATGCTGATTTCCAGCCTGATTATTTTTCCTGCCCTCACCTCCATGCGGATATTTAAAAGCTTTTTCGGAGTAGTGCTTTCTTCTGGCATTGTGTCAGTAGTCTGTTTTGCCATCGGAATGGTATTGTCTTATACTTTGTCTGCTCCGGCAGGAGCCAGCGTGGTGGTGGTCAATTTGGCCTGCTTTCTTTTGTTTGGCGCCTGGCAGGCAGCAGGAAGGCTGCGGGGATAAGGCTGCAGGCAGACCATATCTTGACTTTCCGGCTTCTTTGTGCCAGAATAAAAAGCAGCGCAGACAAGCAGCCATGATGCGCTTGGCAGGCGGAAATTGATGAAAGGATATTTCGGCCCGGCAGGATTTTTAGGTTTAGAAAGAAGGAAAAATAAAATGACAAAAATTGACGTAATATCTGGTTTCTTGGGAGCCGGTAAAACTACATTTATTAAAAAGCTTCTGGAGGAGGCCATTGCAGGAGAGCAGGTGGTGCTGATTGAGAATGAATTTGGTGAAATCGGCATTGACGGCGGATTTTTAAAGGATGCAGGCATTGAGATTCGGGAGATGAATTCTGGATGTATCTGCTGTTCGCTGGTAGGTGATTTTGGAAAGTCACTTCAGGAAGTGATTACCCGCTATCAGCCTCAGCGGGTAATTATTGAGCCTTCAGGAGTGGGCAAGCTTTCTGATGTGATGAAAGCGGTTCGCGATGTATCTGCCGATCTGGACGTGACCTTAAACAGCTCAGTGACCGTGGTAGATGTTAAGAAGTGCAAGATGTACATGAAGAACTTCGGAGAATTTTTCAATAATCAGATTCAATATGCGGGAAATATTGTATTAAGCCGTACCGACATTGCGGATCACGATAAGGTAGAGGCCGCCGTGGCCATGATCCGGGAGCTGAATGATAAGGCATCAATCATTACCACCCCAATCGACCAGCTGACAGGAGCCCAGCTTTTGGAAATTATTGAAAAGCCGGACACCATGATGGAGGATCTGATGGCGGAGGTTCAGGAGCAGTACAGCGATCATGATCACCATCATCATCATGATGAGCACTGCGGCTGCGGCCATGACCATCATCATGAAGATCATGACCACGATCATGAGCATCATCATGATCACAGCCACGGCCATGAGGAGTGCTGCCATGAAGATCACGATCATCACGATCACGACCACGGCGATTCTTGTTCCTGCGGCTGCCATGATCATGATCATCACCATCATCACGCAGACGAGGTGTTTACCAGCTGGGGGCTGGAGACGGCTGCTCCAGTTAAGAAGGAGGATCTGGAAAAGATTTTGGAAAGCCTGGCGGAGACGACCCATTACGGTGAAGTCCTGCGGGCTAAGGGAATGCTTCCCACAGAAACTCCTGGCCAGTGGCTGTATTTTGATCTGGTTCCCGAGCAGTACGAGATTCGGGAAGGCAGCCCGGACTACACGGGAAAGGTGTGCGTAATTGGCGCTCGTCTTAAGGAAGATGAGTTAAACAAGGCGTTTGGCAGAGGATAAGAGAATGGCAGAGTATGATTTAAATGATGATTTAATTCCTGTCTTTCTGATTAATGGGTTTTTGGAGGCGGGAAAGACTCAGTTTCTTCAGTTTACCATGGCTCAGGACTACTTTCAGACAGAGGGAAAGACGCTGCTGATTGTGTGCGAGGAAGGCGATACAGAATATGATGAAGATCTTCTTAAGCGCACGAAAACCAGCGTGGTTTATATCGATGAATTGAAAAAACTGACTCCGGAATATTTGACAGAGCTTGAACTTTTAAATAATCCGGAGCGGGTGCTGATTGAGTGGAACGGCATGTGGAACCAGGATGAGCTTAAGCTGCCGAAGGATTGGAGCATTTACCAGCAGATCACGATTCTGGACGGCTCAACGCTGAATCTTTATATTGCCAATATGAAGCCTCTTTTAGGGGCCATGCTGCGGAACTCTGAGCTGGTGATTTGTAATCGCTGCGACGGCATTTCGGATGAAATGCTGACCAGTTATCGGAGAACAATCCGGGCAATGTGCCAGAACGGTCAGCTGGTGCTGGAGGATAAAGACGGCGAAATTCAGCAGGAGATGCTGGAGGAAGATCTGCCTTATGATGTTAATGCAGAGGTGATTCAGATCCAGCCGGAAGATTTTGGAATCTGGTATTTTGATTGTATGGATGTGCCGGAACGGTATGTGGGAAAAACGGTAGAATTTACTGGAATGGTGTTAAAATCTCCGGATTTCCCCAAAAACTATTTCGTGCCAGGCCGGATGGCGATGACATGCTGCGAGGCGGATATGACCTTCATCGGCTATATCTGCAAGGCCAGAGAGGCCCGCAATCTGGAAACCAGACAGTGGGTGCATGTGAAAGCAAAGGTGGCCTACGAGTATTGGAAAGATTATGGAGACAAGGGACCGGTGCTCTATGCAGAAAGCGTGGAGCCTGCCCAGGAGATTAAAGAATACGTACAGTTCTAGCAGAAAGCAGGGGTTAACTCCTTTTTACGGCGGAGTCCCCTGCTTTTTTCACATCCGAGAAAAGATTAAAAAAATTTGAGGAAATGGAAATATTTGCGCAAGGATTTTGTAAGGAGCTTTCATTGTATTTATAGGGATGATAAGGTATAATGACTGCGAAGCAGGCATTATACCAGCGCCGGTTCGCGTCGAACAAAGTGAGACAGACGCCTTGGCGAACCGTGCGCATCCCCCGGAGGGATACCATGTTTTCGCTAAAACATGGTATAATGACTGCGAAGCAGGCATTATACCAGCGTCGGTTCGCGTCGAACAAAGTGAGACAGACGCCTTGGCGAACCGTGCGCATCCCCCGGAGGGATACCATGTTTTAGCGAAAACGAAGGAATACAGAGTGAAATTGAGGAATCATTGAATGGATGAAAAGAACTATGAAGATATTTTAAAGCGTCGTCAGGAACGCTGGAAAGATGAGAAAAAGCGCCGCAGAAAGAAAGTATTGCTGATCTACGGATTGATTTTAATTGTTGTGGCAGGGGCGGGAATTGCCGGAGCGGGACTCTGGCGCCGGCACAGCATGTCAAACTCTGAAACATCCGGAAAGGAAAAGCAGGAAAGCAGCAGTGAACAGGATCCACAGAAAGAGGAGAGCGCAAAAACTCCAGGAAAGATTCTGGCCTGGATTGGAAATCTCCTTGCTCCGGAGGAGAAGGGAATCTTGGAGGGACCGCTGGCCTTTTTTGAATCTCAGCAGGATGAGGAGGCAGATTCAAAAAAAGGAGAAAGTGCTGAAGACGCCGGGGAGAAAGAACCGGAAGAGGGAGAAACGGGGCCAGACCTGTCGACAGAGGAAGGCCGCCTTGAGGATCTTTTGACCAGGGCGGAGAATTTGGCGGCGGGCTATGATTACGAAGGGGCGATTTCTTTGCTCCAGGAAAATGAAGAATTTTCTGAAAATCCAGAGGTTGTTTCAGCGGCAGAAAGCTATGAAAGCACGATGGAAGGCTTGGTTGAGCAGGATGTTACTCAGATTACCCATGTGTTTTTTCATTCATTGATTATTGATCCGGAAAAAGCGTTTGACGGAGACAGCGATTCTAAAGGGTATAATCAGGTGATGACCACCAAGGATGAATTCCTGAAAATCCTCAATGAAATGTACCGCAAAGGATATGTTTT
Source organism: Candidatus Cottocaccamicrobium excrementipullorum (assembly GCA_018713255.1). Lineage (GTDB taxonomy): Bacteria > Bacillota > Clostridia > Lachnospirales > Lachnospiraceae > Caccovicinus > Caccovicinus excrementipullorum. The sequence continues at coordinate 140,112 of DVFL01000023.1, forward strand.
AGTCCGTCTTCATGATCTTGCTCATGAGGAAACGGGAGAGGACGGCGTTACCCGTATGGTTAAAGGAAAAATTATGCTTCCTGAAGGCAAAAAGGCGTTTGTAATGTCTCAGGATGATTTATGTTATTATCCTTACATGGATGGGGACGGATTTGCCCGGCGGATAATCATTGGGAAAAATGGAAAGCCAACCTGTGAGATGGTAATGGATGATGGGACAGTAGCGACGGGGGATTATGACCTGGTTCCCATTCTGGAGCGTTTCATTGAAGAACACCCGGATTTTTCCTATAAAGGGGCCAGGGCGGTGCTGGCCTTTACAGGATACGAGGGAATTTTAGGCTATCGGACGGCTTCTTCCTATCAGGACAGCCCCACGTACGAAGAAGACTGCAGGCAGGCGGCCCAGGTGGCCCAATGCCTTCGGGATAACGGCTGGGAGCTGGCGTCTCACAGCTGGGGACACCGGTATCTGGGGCAGCTGGATATTGAAAGCTTTAAAACAGATACGGATAAATGGGAGGCCGAGGTAGAGTCATTGATCGGCCCCACCGATATTATCCTGTATCCTTTTGGAGATGATATCTCCGACTGGCATAATTATACCGAGGATAATGAAAAGTACGAGTACCTGCGGGAGAAGGGCTTCCGGTATTTCTGTACCGTGGACTCCAGCCCATACTGGGTGCAGATAGGGGATGATTATCTGCGCCAGGGCAGACGTAATTTGGACGGGTACCGGATGTGGCAGGATATTGCTGCGGCTCAGGAAGGGGGAAGCGGGGTTCGCAGGCTGGATGATTTATTCCGGGCAGAGGATGTATTTGATCCGGCAAGACCTACCCCTGTGGTGTGGAATTAAGGGAAGGAACCTGGCTTGTGATCAGGAAAAGGCGTGCCAGGTCTTCCCAGTAATCAGGAAAAGCCGCCTTTTTGATCTCTTCTTGAAAGCAGACGGGAAGGCGGCCGATTTCTTCGCCGTTCAGCCGGTAGACCAGCCATCCAGCCTGGTCGCCGGCGGCAACGGGAGCTTCGGCATATTCCTGAAGGATCAGCTCTTTTTCAATTCCAGAGAAGTCTTCTCCCTGGGTGCCAAGGTAAGAGAAGCTGCCTTCATAAGCTAAAGGCGCGTGATCCTTTTTGCCGTTTCGAACCGGCATCAGAGGAAGAACCGGCATCTCTTCATCCTGATAGAGACGGCAGCGGGAGAATCCGTAATTTAACATTACGACAGCATCATTAAACCGGGCTTTATAATCTGGGGCAGCCATGACTGCGGCAATGAGCCGGACGCCGTCTTTTTCGGCGGTGCCGGAAAAACAATACTTGGCCAGGGAGGTGGAGCCGGTTTTCAGGCCGGTAACGGTAAAGTTTACGGCCATTTTTAACAGCTTGTTGGTGTTGGACAATCCGAATTCTTTCGATCCCTGAGCAGTATTGTGGGTGATGGTGTCCATCCAAATGGTGGAGTATTGCTGGATCTCCGGATATTGGTTGATTAATTCCCGGCTCATGAGAGCGATGTCCCGGGCGGTAGTCACATGGGTCAAAGAATTGGTAAGGCCGCAGCAGTCTTCAAAATGAGTATTCTTCATTCCAAGGCCCGCTGCCCGCTCGTTCATTCTGCGGACAAATTCTTCCTCGCTGCCGGCGATATATTCTGCCATGGCTACAGAGGCATCGTTTCCTGAGGCAATAACGATGCATTTAATCAGGGCTTCTACGGTCTGGATCTCTCCTTCTTCCAAAAAGACCTGGGAACCGCCCATGGATTTGGCATAGGCGCTGGTGGTAACCGGGTCGGTTAATTGGATTTCACCGGAGTGAATTGCGTCGAAAATTAAGATCAGCGTCATAATTTTGGTAATGCTGGCGGGGCTTCTTGGCTCGTCGGCATTTTTTTCGTAGAGCACCTGTCCGGTGGAAGCTTCCATCAAAAGAGCAGAAGGAGCCTGGATCTGGGCGTCAAGGGAAGAGGCTGCAGCAGAAGCGTTGGCCAAAACTGCTTCTCCAGGCTGGCCGGCCAGGTCGGGAGAGGAAAAGTTTTCGGCTCCGTAGACCGGCAGAGAGAAGGAGAAAGCAGAAAGACCGGGGGAGGAAAAGACAAGAATCAGGGAGAGAAAAGAGACAAGCCATACTTTCATAAGGATTCCTCGAGGGGAAGGTTCTCTTTCTAATTTATGAGCGCCAGGCAGATTTATGCCGGAGAAGAAGGCTGAAGGAGGAGTTATCGCCGGCGCGTAAAAAGAATGACAGAAAATTGTAAACAGTTGATGAAAAAAAATCCGTTATTTTATGGTATACTTTTTATCAAAGTTATTTTGAAGCATAAAATACGGAGGAAATACAATGAGAAAGATAAATCGTCTATTATGTGCAGCGGCAGCTGCTGTTCTCCTTGGCGCCAATACAGCCCAGGCGGCTGTCATTATTGTTCCGCCAAATCCCCTTACGGCGGCAACGGAAAACACAAGTGCCAGCCAGATAATCAGCCAGGGGCCTGGGGCCGAGCTTTTGCAGAACACCCAAAGCCAGACTTCCCAGACAGAGCAGGTCCAGCAGTCCTTAGAAGGAACGGTGTTTGCTGGATCATCCACCATTGCAGCGCCTGTGGTGGAGGCTGAGGGAGCGGTGCTGTTAAACTGCAATACCGGTCAGATCCTTTATGAGAAGAATTCTTCCGTCCAGTTTTATCCTGCCAGCATTACTAAGCTGATGACCGCTCTTTTAACGGCGGAAAACTGCAGTTTAAGTGACGTTGTTACTTTTTCTGAGGCTGCTACCACCAATCTGGAATCGGGAGCGGTTACCATCAATCTTACTGCAGGAGATCAGCTTACGGTTGAGCAGTGCCTGTATGCCTTGCTTTTAAAATCTGCCAATGAGGTGGCCAATGGTCTGGCAGAGCACATTTCTGGCTCAGTTTCCGGATTTGCTGATCTGATGAACCAGAGGGCGGCGGCTTTGGGCTGTACAGGTACCCATTTCGCCAATCCTAATGGATTGAATGACAGCACCCATGTGACCACTCCCTATGATATGGCTTTGATCGCCCGGGCAGCTTATGCTAATCCTGTGGTGGCTCAGGTGTCCTCCGCCCTTTCTTATGAAATTCCTGCCACGCAGAAAGCAGGGGCACGTCAGGTGACCATGGGGCACAAGATGCTTTATCCCACGGATTCCCGGTATTATCAGGGAATTGTAGGCGGGAAAACCGGCTATACCTCGAAGGCGGGCAATACATTGGTGACTTGCGTGGAACGGGACGGTCTTCGGCTGATTGCCGTGGTAATGAAGGCCAGCGGAACCCATTACACCGATACGAAGGCCATGCTTGACTATGGATTTGCGCTGGCTCAAAACGGAGAGATTTGAACATCGGCGGCAGGAACGTCACAGTAAGCAGCTTGCGCCGCAGGATGTTTCACAATATTTTCAGAGATATTAAAGGTTCAGTAAAGCTTTCTCCCTTATCATATTGCTGTGAGATGAAATATCTGCCGGCAGGCAGAAAGGAGAGGCTTATGGAAAAAGTAATTGCATTAAACAGAAAAGAATGGGCGGAGAAGATCCGCCGCAGCGCATGGGCCTGTACCCTTATTCTGGCAGTGCTCTTGATGCTTCTCATGGGAGCAAGAAGAACATACGGAGCAGGGGGCCTGGAGCTTAACACGGATTATCCTGGCATTTCAGTAAAGCCGGGAGATACTTTGAGCATTGGACTTACCTTGGAAAATGCTACGGGAACGGGGCTGGATGCAGATGTATCCATTACCTCCCTGCCTGAAGGATGGGAAGCCTATCTTCAGGGCGGAAGCTATGAGGTAAGCCGGGTACATGTGAACAGCGGCGGGGAAGGAACGAATCTTACCCTTCATGTGACGGTGCCGGGAGAACTGACTGAGGGAACTTACCAGGCAGTGGTTCAGGCATCGGCAGGGGAAGGCGTTTCTGACACTCTGCCCATTACTTTTGAAGTGAGTCAGGTAAATGCAGGCAAGGGCAGCTTTACCTCTGAGTATCCGGAGCAGGAGGGACCTTCAGGAACCAGCTTCAGCTTCAGCACCACATTGATCAACAACGGTCTGAAGAATCAGTCCTACAGTTTGTCTTCTAATGCACCGGCAGGCTGGAACGTTAGTTTTACTCCATCTGGGGAAAGCACTACAGTGGCAGGCATTGAGGTAGAACCCAGCCAGAGCCAGGGACTGACGGTAGACGTAAAGCCGCCGGAAGGAATTGAGGCAGGAGAGTATGCTATTTCCTGCAGCGCAGTTTCTGCAGACGAAACGCTGAGTACGGATCTGACGGTGGTGATTACCGGTACATACGGCATTACTGTAAGCACCCCTGACGGCAGGCTGAGCTTTGACGCTCATGCTAATCAGACATCAGATTTGACGCTGAATGTAACCAATACTGGAAATGTGGATCTGACCAATGTTTCACTGACGTCTTCTCTTCCTTCTGGATGGACGTCAACCTTTGAGCTGGAGGACAACACCATTGAATCCATTCCTGCAGGGAGCACTACCCAGGTGATTGTTCATGTTACGCCGGACGCCGATGCCATTACCGGAGATTACGCAGCTTCCTTTACTGCATCCTGTGAGGAGACCAGCGCTTCTGCAGACTTTAGGGTGTCAGTAAAAACCAGTACTGTCTGGGGTATTGTGGCCATTGTGATTATCCTTTGTACTGTGGGAGGCGTAGGTTATGTGTTCCGCAAGTACGGCAGACGTTAGTCTGAAGAGAAGCCGGAAAGGAGGAAGAAAAAGTGGCAGAGGAAGAATACATGATCCGGACGGAACAGCTGACAAAGCTGTACGGGGAAAAACGGGCGGTAGATAATCTGAATCTGGAGATCCGGAAAGGCGAAATCTTCGGGCTGCTGGGGCCTAACGGAGCAGGAAAAACCACTACAACGCTGATGCTTTTGGGGCTGACGGAACCCACAGAAGGACGGGCGTGGATTAACGGCCGGGACTGCACCAGAGAACCGATTGCCGTAAAGCGAATGGTAGGCTATCTGCCGGACAATGTGGGATTTTATGCAGATATGACCGGAAGAGAAAATCTTCGCTTTACCGGGCAGCTAAACGGCCTTCCGAAAGAGGTGATTGAAGCCAGGGCGGAGGATCTGCTCAATAAAGTGGGCATGGCCAAGGCGGCTGATCAGCGTACCGGAACCTATTCTCGAGGGATGCGTCAGCGGCTGGGAATTGCAGATGTGCTGATGAAGGATCCAGATGTGGTGATTATGGATGAGCCTACCTTGGGAATCGACCCGGAAGGCATGCGGGAGTTAATGGAGTTAATCCGAAAGCTGGCAACAGAGGAAGGAAGGACGATTCTGATTTCCTCCCATCAGCTTTATCAGATTCAGCAGATTTGCGACCGGGTAGGGTTGTTTGTAGAGGGGAAGTTAATCGCCTGCGGCCGGATCGAGGAGCTGGCAGCCCAGACCAGCAAGGAAGGAAGCTGTGTTCTGGAAACTGCTGCTATTCCCAACGACGCCGGATACGGAAAGCTTCTGGAAAGCTTGTCCAACGTGGACCGGGTGGAGAGAAAGGGAGATTATTTTGTGGTAGAATCTCATACGGATGTACGCCGGGAGTTAAACCGCCGGGCCTTAGAGGCAGGATATACCATTGCTCATCTGCGCCAGCGGGGAGATGATCTGGATGAAATCTACCGCAGATATTTTGAGAAGGGAGATGAGAAAAATGACGGCATCGATTCTGGAAAAGGCAAAGGATTCCTTCCGCGCCGGAAAAAAGAATGAGGAAAAGCCGGCAGGCAGCTTAACCGGCCTGGGAGCGCTGTACCGCAAGGAAATGGCGGATCACATCCGCAGCAAGCGGTTCATGATCGTCCTGGCATTGATTGTGCTTACCAGCTGTGCCAGCATATACGGTGCGCTCACCAGTCTTCCTGAGGCGGTGGAATCTGATCCCAACTATATTTTCCTTAAGCTGTTTACCTTAAGCGGGAATTCCATTCCTTCTTTTACTTCCTTTATCGCCCTTCTTGGTCCTTTTGTGGGGCTGACTCTGGGCTTTGACGCTATTAACAGTGAACGGTCAGAGGGAACCTTAAACCGGCTGGTAGCTCAGCCGATCTACCGTGATGCAGTGATCAACGGAAAATTTCTGGCTGGCGCAGCGATTATTTTTCTGATGGTATTTGCCATGGGTTTGATCATCGGCGCGGTGGGACTGTTAGTATCAGGAATCCTTCCTTCAGCAGAAGAGGTGGGAAGAGTGGTGGTGCTGCTGGTTTTCACCTGGGTGTATATTTGCTTTTGGCTGGCTTTATCGATCTTTTTTTCCGTGGTTTGCCGTCATGCGGCCACATCGGCCATGGCGGTAATTGCTCTCTGGATTTTCTTTGCGTTGTTTATGTCCCTGGTGGTCAGCATTCTGACCAACCTGCTGACCCCTATGTTCCAGGTCAATACGGTAGGTGACTTGCTGGATGTTTACAATCTCCAGCTGAATTTAAACCGTCTGTCTCCTTATTATCTTTACAGCGAGGCAGTATCTACCATTATGAACCCCTCGGTGAGAACCACCAATATCATTTTGCCTCAGCAGCTTTCTGGAGCAGTGAGTGGTTACCTTTCTCTTGGCCAGAGCCTTCTTTTGGTGTGGCCTCATCTTACCGGGCTGTTTGCATTGACGGCGATTGCATTTGCCGCGTCGTACATCAGCTTTATGCGCCGGGAGATTAGAAGCCGGTAAAAAAGCAGTTTTTCTATGGAAGACCTGCAGCTGCCTTAAACGGCTGCCTGGAGATTATGAAATAAGTGTGAAATCCATCTGCATTCTCTTGCATTTCCCCTTAAAATGCATGAAAATACAGATGGATTTTATTTTTGTGCCAAAAAAGGACGCTATACTTTTCATGGCAGGTTTAGATGAACTACATTAGGGACAGAGGTGAAGAGGAATGCGGGTTTTAATTGTAGAGAATGATGAAGTGTTGGCCAAGGCAATTCGGGATAGTTTAAAACCCCGGTACAGCTGCCATATCTGTACAGACGGAGAGACAGGGGCGTGTTTATTAAAGGACGGAGGATTCGAGGCGGCGGTTCTTGACGTAATGCTTCCGGGAAAGGACGGCATTACTCTTGTCAGGGAACTGAGACAAGGAGGGAGCAGCATTCCTGTGCTGATGATTTCCGCCAGATCGGAAGTAGAAAGCCGGGTTCGCGGCCTGGAGAGCGGAGCAGATTATTATCTGACCAAGCCCTTTGCTGTGCAGGAGCTGGAGGCAGTCATGGACGCCATTACCAGAAGAAAAGGAGAAATACTGCCGGAACATTTGACCATGGGAAATATTTTTCTTGATCAGGGGGATTATACTCTTCATGGTCCGGAAAATAAGATTCAGCTTGGGAAAAAAGAATACGAAATTATGCGGATTCTCCTGACCAGCCGGGAGATGGTCACCTCAAAAGAGACGATGCTGCAGAAGGTCTGGGGAGACGAAGGGGAGGCAGTGGAAAATAATGTGGAAATTCACATTTCCTTTCTGCGCCGAAAGCTGGAATTTCTGCAGGCGGATGTTCAGATACAGACTCTTCGCAGACTGGGATATCGGTTGATCAGGAAGGAGGAGAAAAGGGCGTGAATGCTGGATGCCATGTCGGCGGGCGCTGCAGCCTGGCGGAAACCCTTTGCAAGGCTGTGAAATCTTGTGTATAATGAAAAGAACACAGCTGTTATAAAAAAGAACATGGAGAAGAGGGGAGAAGGCATAAAATGAAGGAGAAGCTGTATACAATAGAAGTGATGGATGCTCTGAAGGCGGCAGATGAATGTCCTTGCTGCAATCTGGAGCGGAAGATGGAGCAGGATACCATCAGCTTTGTTTTAGGAGCGTCTTACATGGAGGATGATATCCGGGCGGCCACGGACCGGGCCGGATTTTGCCGCCATCATACCAAAATGATGTATGATTACGGAAATTCTCTGGGAAACGCCTGGATTCTGAAAACCAGAATGGATTATATCCGGGGGCAGTTTAAAGCCCAGGCCCAGGGAAAGATCCGTCCTTCCTCAGGAGCGGAAGGACGAAAGGGGATGTCTTCTCTGCTTTCTCGATTTAAGGGAGGAGCATCTTCTTCTGCCTCAAGCCGGAAGGGAGGAGGAGAATCCAGTTGGATGAAAGCCTCAGAGGAGACTTGTTATGTCTGCCGAAGGTTTGAGGAAACTTATGGAAGGATTATCCGCACTTTTATTTATCTGATTCAGAAGGAGCCGGAGTTTTTAGCTCAGCTTCAGCAGTCCAAGGGGTTTTGTCTGCCGCATTTTGCAGATCTTCTTGAGGCATGTCAGGAAAGCTTTTCTGAGGCAGAAAAGGAGCGGGTGATTCCTGTGCTGTACCAGCTGATGGAAGAAAATCTGGAGAGAATTCAGGAAGATATTAATTGGTTTATTGATAAGTATGACTACCGGAACAAGGACGCAGACTGGAAAAATTCCCGGGACGCCATTCCCAGAACCATGCAGAAGCTGGTAGGAGGATATCCGTCTGACCCGGTATTCCGGCAGAAATAAGAGAATGGAGAGAAGTGTGATGTGGGCAGCCTTAGGGGCAGGAATTCTGGCGGCAGGAGCAGGATGTTTACTCCGCTCAGAATATGAAAAAAGTCATTTCGCGGCGGAAGAGCTAATAATCGCTTCGCCCAAAATACAGCGGGAAAAATGCCTGGTGTTTTTGACGGATGTGCATGATAAAGAGTTTGGACCTGCTAATGAAAAGCTGCTGAAGGCCATTGCCGATTCTCAGCCTGATGGAATTTTGATCGGCGGAGATCTGATGGTGGCGAAGGGAGAAGGAAGCCTTGAGGCTTCCTTTCGTCTCCTGGAGGGACTGGCGCCGTTGGCTCCGATATATTATAGTCTGGGAAATCATGAAATGCGCCTGCGCCAGGAGCAGGAGGTTTACGGGGAAGCTTATCAGCGGCTTCTCAAGAAAGCGGATCAGCTTGGCGTGAGGATGCTGCTGGATGACAGAGCGGTTTTTGACGAAGATACAGAGATTTGGGGAGCAGATCTTCCCAGACGATTTTACAAAAAACTTCTCTTCCAGAAACCGGAAATGATGGAACCAGGATATCTGCATCGGAAGCTGGGAGAAGCTTCTTTAAACCGCTACACCATTCTTCTGATGCATTCTCCTCTGTATTTCGAAGCTGCCAGAGAGTGGGGAGCGGATCTTACGCTTTCTGGTCATTTTCATGGAGGAACCATTCGGATCCCTGGTCTGGGAGGCGTGATGACGCCGCAGTATCAATTCTTTCTTCCCTGGTGCGCGGGGGTGTTTGAAGAAGAGGGGAAGCTGATGGCGGTGGGCCGGGGGTTGGGCACTCATTCGATTAACATTCGCCTGAATGATCGTCCGCAGCTTCTTGTGATAAGGCTTAGGCCGGGAGAACTGCACTGGAAAATGGCAGGGAAGAGAAAATAAGGGGGAAGGCAGGGGGACAGATGGGATTTACAGCCGCCCTGCTTTCTGTTATACTTAGCAGCAGTGCAGAACCATGTGTTCCCTCTGTACACCGATGTTAACCGTGTTCAGGGGAACGCTGATGCTGGGGCGTATAGGAGAGAACATGGAAATTTCATATAAGTTAGAGCATTTTGAGGGGCCCCTTGATCTGCTTCTCCACCTGATTGAAAAGAATAAGGTCAGCATATATGACATTCCTATTGCTGAAATTACCAGTCAGTATCTGGATTACGTCAGTCAGATGGACAGAGAGGATTTGAATCTGGTCAGCGATTTTTTGGTAATGGCGGCTACGCTGATTGATATTAAATCCCGGATGCTCCTTCCAAGAGAGGAAGAGGAGGAGGGAGAGGAGGAGGACCCCAGAGCAGAGCTGGTGGCCCGCCTGCTGGAATACAAAAAATACAAGTACATTTCTCAGGAACTGTCTGATATGGAGGATTCTGCGGGAATGCATCTTTATAAGCCTTCTACGCTTCCGCCGGAGGTGGCTCGCTATGAGCCGCCGGTGGATTTGGACAAGCTGCTGGACGGACTGACGCTGGCAAAACTCCAGTCCATTTTTCAACAGGTGATGAAGCGCAAAGAAGATAAGATCGACCGGGTGAGAAGCTCCTTCGGCACCATCAAAAAAGAACCAATCAGCCTGGAAGAGAAAATCACATCGGTGATGGATTATGCCAGAAAACACCGGTCTTTCCGGTTTCGGCAGATCCTGGAAACCGGCGCGGATAAGCTGGAGGTGGTGGTGACCTTTCTGGCGATTTTAGAATTAATGAAAATCGGCAAAATCCACCTTACCCAGGAGCACCTTTTTGATGACATGGAGATCGAGACGCTGGAGCCTGAGGGACAGGAAGAGAGCCTGGAGCTGGAGGGTCTGGATGAGATGATGGAATAAAGCCGGAGGTAAGGGAAATGACAGGAGAGAAAAAGGACGGGATGGAGATGGAACAGCTTTCCTTTGAATTCCCGCCTACGGAGGACGAGAAGGAACAAGAGGCGATTGCAGAGGCGGTGCTGTTTACCATGGGGCGCTCTGTGGAGGTACGGCAGCTGGCAGCAGCAATGGGTCAAAGTGAGGACTGTGCCAGAAAAGCAGTTCTCCGCCTGAAAAATCGCTATGATAAAGAAAAAAAGGGAATCCAGATTATTGAGCTGGAAGACGCCTTTCAGATGTGCACAAGAGCCCAGTACTATGAAAATCTGATTCGAGTGGCGTCTGTGCCTAAGCGGCAGGTGCTGACGGAGGTTGTGCTGGAGACGCTCTCCATTATTGCCTACCGCCAGCCGGTGACGAAGATGGAGATTGAAAAGATCCGGGGAGTAAAGTCAGATCACGCGGTAAACAAGTTAATCGAATATAATCTGGTATGTGAGGTGGGACGTCTGGATGCGCCTGGACGTCCGGCGCTTTTTGCCACAACGGAGGAATTTCTCCGCCGTTTTGGCATTGGCTCCACAGAAGATCTTCCGGGACTTAATCCGGAGCAGGAAGAGGAGATTAAGTCGGAAGTGGCCCAGGAGCTTAAACTGGAAATGGAAGAAATGGAAGAGACAGAGGAGAATCAACAAGGATGAGACGAATAGCAAAATTTGATAAAGTAAGCCGGGAACGTTTCCTGGAAGATTGGAAGGAAACCTTTGGGGCTGATGGGGATAAGGATCTTGAGGCAATCTATGATGGGGTAAGCCTTCCGCGGCGTGCTACGGCGGGAAGCGCCGGATATGATTTTTTTCTCCCCCTGGATGTGGAGCTTAAGCCTGGGGAATCGCTTAAGGTTCCCACTGGAATTCGAGTGAGAATGGAGCCGGACTGGGTGCTTCAGCTGTATCCCAGAAGCGGGCTGGGATTTAAATATCGCCTGCAGATGAATAATACCGTAGGGATTATTGACAGCGATTATTTTTACTCTGACAATGAAGGCCATATCTTCATTAAAATGTTAAACGACAGCCGGGAGGGAAAAATCCTTTCTCTTAAGGCGGGAATGGCTTTTGCCCAGGGAATCTTTATGGAGTACGGCATCACGGAAGATGATGATGCAGAGGGAACCCGCAACGGCGGATTTGGAAGTACTGGCTGAGGGAAAGGACGCAGGAAATGAGAAATACCAGAAGAAGACGCAGAAGAAGGCGGAATCAAAGAGGCCGGCAAATTGTGATTGTATGCTGCGGCCTGGTGATTTTAGCGGCGGCAGGGTTTGGAATTGCCGGCTCCATGGGGGGCGGAAAGCCGGCGCTGATTGAAGCGGAAAACGTCAGCCCCCAGGCAGAAAGTCTGGCGGAGGAAGAGGACCGTTATACCCTCCGCCTTTCTGGAATTGAAAAAATGGACCAGGGAGATTATGCTGGAGCCATCATTGATTTTGAAGCAGCCATTTTGGCTTCCTCTGGCCGGGTAGGGGAGTTTGAGGAGGATGTATTAAAATATCGTGCCGAGGCAGAATATGCCCTGGCAGATTATGGGGCGGCGGCTCATACCTATGATCTGCTGATTCAGCTGGAGGGAGACGGGGCGGAGTATCGGTACCGCCAGGCTCTTTCTCTTGCGCTTGCAGGGGATGCGCAGGGAAGTCTTGAAGCTTATAGACAGGGGGAGGACCTGGAGGGGAAAGATTCCCATCAGTCTCTGTCCCTTGGCCGTTCTGATGTGGTGGCGGCAGTGGGGAAGGCCTGTATGGAAGCTGGTCTGACTGCTGAGGCAGAGTCTATTTACAATGAAGCCATTGCAGATGGCAGTGCAGGGCCTCAGGTGTTTAATCAGATGGGAATGGGATTTATGGAAACAGAGCAGTATGAAAGAGCGCTGGAATGTTTTAATCAGGCCTTGTCCCTGACTGATCAGACGGCAGAGGGGCAGCAGGTCCAGGAAAATCAGGAAGCCCTGCGTCAGGCAGCGTTTAACCGGGGAACCGCCCTGGAATATTTAAGCCGCTTTGATGAGGCTTTGGAGGCTTTTCAGAATTATGTGAATACCTATGGGCCGGATGAAGAGGCGCAGAAGGAGATTACTTTTTTAGAGACCAGATAAAATCTGGAGAAAGGGAATATGGCAGAGCTGTTTGAAAATAAGGAAATTCAGGAGCAGGTGATTCTCATCGGCATCAGCACCGGTGATGAACGTGAAGCAGAAGCTTCTCTGGATGAACTGGGAGAGCTGGTGAAGACGGCAGGTGCCAGGACGTTGGGAAGGGTGATTCAAAACCGGGAGGCGGCTCATCCTGCCACCTATCTGGGAAAAGGAAAGATTGAGGAAGTAAAATGGATGGTATGGGAGACGGAAGCTACCGGCGTAGTGTGTGATGACGAGCTTTCTCCCGCCCAGCTTAACAATTTAGAGCAGGCCCTGGATACTAAGGTCATGGATCGGACGATGGTGATTCTGGATATTTTTGCTTCACGGGCCAGAACCAGAGAAGGAAAAATTCAGGTAGAGCTGGCGCAGCTTCGGTTTCGGGCGGCCCGTCTGGTGGGAATGAGGAATTCTCTGTCTCGGCTGGGCGGCGGCATCGGCACCAGGGGACCTGGAGAAACTAAGCTGGAGACAGATCGGAGAGTGATCCACCAGCGAATCGGCCAGCTGAAGGCAGAGCTTCAGGAAGTAAAGCGCCATCGAGAGGTGGCCAGAAACCGCCGCACCCGGAATCAAGTCCCGGTGGCAGCGATTGTGGGATATACAAATGCAGGGAAATCTACGCTGCTGAACCGGCTTACCCACGCGGGAATTCTGGCGGAGGACAAGCTTTTTGCCACACTAGATCCTACTACCAGGATGGTAAATCTTCCAGGAGGGCAGAAGGTGCTTCTTACGGATACAGTAGGGTTTATCCGAAAGCTTCCTCACCATTTGATTGAGGCGTTTAAAAGTACATTGGAGGAGGCGCGCTATAGCGATATCATTCTCCATGTGGTGGACAGTTCCAGTCCTCAGATGGAAATGCAGATGTATGTGGTATATGATACCCTTCGTCAGTTAAATATTCAGGATAAGACCATAATCACGGTATTCAATAAGATGGATCAGCTGGCGGAGGACGCTATTCTTCGGGATTTTTCTGCAGATTACCAGGTGAGAATTTCGGCGAAAACCGGGCAGGGGCTGGAAGAACTGCTGGAAGTAATGGAGAATGTATTAAGAAGCCGGACGGTATACCTGGAAAAGTGTTTTCCTTATAAAGAAGCCGGAAAAATTCAGATTATCCGGGAAAAAGGCCAGCTTCTTTCTGAAGAGTACGGTCAGGAGGGAATTGAGGTGAAAGCCTATGTTCCTGCCGAACTGTTTTATCTGTTTTTTCCTTCATAAGTTGAAAGAGGAGGCGCTGTGCTGCAGGAGATTTTGACCTGCAGGCAGCGGCTCCTTTTGTCATGTCAGGATGGGGGAAGCAGAGCTATCCAAAGGCGGAGCTGTGGTTAAGATGTTTCTGGGCGGAGAGCTGCTTTGGCAAGGGCACGCTCTACCGCCTCAAGGAGCATGGCTGAGGTGTATTTTTGATCTTCGGGACTGGTAATGGATTCCAGGGATTGTTTTTGCAGAATCTGTCCTGCCAAGTCCTGCATGGCTGGTTCAACCAATGGGTACATGGCGGCAACTGATTCGCTTAAGGGCTTTAAGGCCACGGAGGTAATCTGGCTGGCGTCTACGGTAACCTCCACGTTGATCTGCTCGTTGGCCAGACGGATAGAGGAAGAATAGACGCCAGGAATGTAGCTTGCCTCCTGGGACGGCGTTTCGGAGGGTGAAGAAGCCTTGTCGCGGCCAAACATAATCAAAAACAGCGCGATTAAAAGGAGAGCCAGGCCGGCAAAAATTGCGGTGTAGATGATTTCTTTCATTCGCAGGACAACGATTTTGGTTTTTGCGCTCATTAGAGAAGCCTCCGCATGGATGACCGCAGCTGCCTTTGGCCTTAAAGACTTAAGGAAGAAGGCAGCTGCAGCCATTGAGTTTGTTATAATTTATGCTTGCGCCAGGCAATTAGAACAGGTGAGGGTTTGGAAATCAGGAAAAGTGTGTTATACTTTTGGTTATGATGAAAAGCGCGGCGGCCTGATGGGCCGTAAAATTAAGAAAAGGGAGGAAGAACCGATGTCCCTTCAGTTTATTATCGGGCCTTCTGGTTCAGGCAAAACCAGATATTTGTATGAGCAGGTGATTCAGGAATCCTTATCTCACCCAGAGCTTCATTATTTCTTTTTGGTCCCGGAGCAGTATACCATGCAGACCCAGAAAGAACTGATCCGGCTTCATCCACGCCGGGCCCTTACCAATGTGGATGTTTTAAGTTTTAATCGTCTTGCCCACCGAGTATTTGACGATCTGGGGACGGAGCTTTTGACCGTGCTGGACGATATGGGGAAATCTATGATTTTACGAAAGATCGCCGGGGAAAAAAGCCGGGAACTTCGCTATTATCAGCGCCATTTCAGCCAGACGGGTTTTGTCAATCAGTTAAAATCGATGATTTCGGAAATGTATCAGTACGGGGTAACGCCTCAGGTGCTGGACCAGCTGCGTCAGGATACGGAGGAGCCGGTGCTGAAGGAGAAGCTGTGGGATCTGGAGCTGATTTTTCAGGGATTTCAGGAATACATTCAGGAAAAGTTTACCACAGCAGAGGAAGTACTTGATTTATGCTGCCGTCTTCTTCCGCAGTGGGATAAGCTCAGAAGCAGCCAGATTTTTCTGGACGGCTACACCGGATTTACACCAGTGCAGTACCGGATTTTGGAAATTATGCTGGGACGCTGTCTTAAGGTAAGGGCTGCGGTGACGGCGGACCCAGAGGGAGAATTATATAAAGAAGCAGGGATTGAAGAGCTGTTTTACATGAGCCGGCAGATGATCTGCCGGCTGATTGATGTTGCTTCCCGGGCAGGCGTTCTTCATCAGGAGGATGTGATCTTAAAGGGCAATCCTCCAGAAAGATTTCGTCAAAGCCCTCAGCTGGCCAAATTAGAAGGGGAGCTGAGAGGGCGAAGAACCTGGGACGAAAAAACGGGAGAAAGCGGACGTCAGATTTTTTGGGCAGAAAAAAAGAATCCTGATCAGGAGGTGCGGCACTTGTGCCGCCGGATTTATGCCGGCCTTAAGGAAGGGCTGCGGTTTAAAGATATGGCGGTGATTACCGGCGATTTGGATACTTATGGACGGGAGGTGCGCCGCCAGTTTGAGGAGCAGAATATTCCGTTTTTTTTGGATGATAAAACCAGCATTTTATCTAACCCGCTGGTGGAGTTTATCCGTTCAGCCATTGAGGCAGTACGTTTAGACTTTCCGTATGAAAGCATGTTCCGCTGTCTGAAAACAGGCCTGATGCTGTCCGGGGCGGAGGAGCAAACAGAGCAGGAGCTTTTTCGGATGGAAAACTATGTAAAAGCCCTGGGAATTCGAGGCCGGAAGGGCTGGGAATCGGTGTGGGAAAGGCAGTATTCTGGAGGAGAGAATCTTAACCTGGAACGTTTAAATCAGTTTAAGCAGGAGGCGGCAGAACCTTTATTCAGGCTGAGGGAAAGCCTTGAGCAGAAGCCTGCCACAGGCCGGACCATGACGGAAGGGCTGGAAGCCTTTCTTGAGGAGCTTCAAATGGAGGAGAAGCTTGCAGGCCTGTCTGACCGGCTGATGGAGGCGGGAAACAGCGAGGCGGCCAGTCAGTTCAGCCAGGTTTATGGCCTGACCATAGAGATGTTTCAGCGGCTGAAGGGACTGTTGGGAGATGAATCCATGAGTCTTGCAGAGTATGGGCAGATTTTGGATGCAGGCTTTGGAGAAATTCAGGTGGGACTGCTTCCCGCGGCGGTGGACCGGGTAGTGGTGGGAGATATTACCAGAACCCGTTTGGATGACATCAGAGTGCTGTTTTTCCTGGGAGTTAATGAAGGAATTATTCCCCAGAGAAAAGAAAACCGCAGTCTTCTCACAGATGAAGAACGGGAGTTTTTTGCCGCACACCAGGTAGAGCTTGCACCTTCGGCCAGAGAAAGCGGGCTGACTCAGCGGTTTTATTTATACCTGCTGATGACCAAGCCCTCTAAACGTCTGGAGGTTACCTGGGCGGCAAGAAGCGGAAGCGGAGGAAAGCTTCGGCCTTCTTCTCTGGCGGAAAGACTGATGACCATGTTCCCTTATGGGGAGGCGGATCAACAGCAGGAGGAGAAGTATCCGGCGTCAGCAGGAGAAGCCGTTCTTGCTCTGGCGGAAGGCTTGAGGCAAGGAGAGACGGAGAAAGAAAACCAGATTTTTGAGCTTTATGCCAGTTTCTTGTCCCGTCCCGAATACCAGGAGTTAGTCAGGCGGATGGGAGAAGCCTCCACCCATGTCTATGAAGAGAAAGGCATTGGACGAGAAGCCGCCAGAGCTCTTTATGGAACAATTCTTCAAGGCAGCGTTACTCGGCTGGAGCAGTATGGGGCTTGCGCTTACGCCCACTTTTTAAAGTATGGTCTTGAGCTTTTGAAGCGCCAGGAATATGAGGTTGGCGCCGTAGACATGGGAAATCTTCTTCATCAGTCATTGGACTTGTGTTTTCAGTCTTTAAAAGATAAAGGCGCCAGCCTGGTGGATCTGACAGAGGAAGAGAGAAAGAATTTGGTAGAGGACTGCGTGATTTCTGCGGCGGAAACTTACGGCAATACAATTATGCACAGCTCTTCTCGCAATGCCTACCTGATCCGGCGCCTTCTGCGGATTACAGACCGGACAGTGTGGGCATTAGGCCAGCAGCTGAAAAAGGGAGAATTTAAGCCGGCGGCTTTTGAAGTGTCTTTCTCGGCGGCAGATAATCTGAATGCCATGAAAATTGCTCTTTCTCAGGATGAAGCCCTGTACTTGAAGGGAAGGATCGACCGTTTGGATTTGTGTGAAGATGAGACCCATGTATATGTAAAAATCATTGATTATAAATCCGGGTCCACAAGCTTTAATCTGGCGGCGATGTATTATGGACTTCAGCTGCAGCTGGTGGTGTATATGGATGCGGCCATGGAAATGGAGGAGCGGCGCCGCCCAGACAAGGATGTAGTTCCAGGGGGGCTGTTTTATTACCATATTCAAGATCCGCTTGTGGAGAAAAAGGGAGAGATGACTCCCGAGGAGATCCAGGAGGAGATTAAGCGCCAGCTGCGGATGAGCGGATTGGTAAACAGTGATTTGGAGGTAATCAGCCTGATGGACCGGGATATTGAAGGGGAATCGGATGTGATTCCGGTTGCCATGAAGTCGGGAATGATCCAGGAAGCCAGGTCCTCTGTGGCAAGCAGAAAGCGCTTCGGTTTTTTGCGGGATTATGTGCGGAAGCGCTGCCAAAAGGCGGGACAGGAAATCCTGGAAGGGAACATTCAGATGGCTCCTTATCAGGAAGGAACGAAGACAGGCTGCGACTATTGTCCTTATCATCCGGTCTGTGGATTCGACCGGAAGCTGCCTGGCTGCGGATATCGGAAATTGCCGCCGATCAAGGCGGAAGAAATATGGAAGGAAATTTTGCCTGGAGAGGAGGAACAAGAAGATGCAGTGGACCAGCCAGCAGGAAAAGGTAATCCAGAGCCGGAAGCGTAATCTGTTGGTTTCTGCGGCGGCAGGAAGCGGAAAAACGGCTGTTTTGGTGGAGCGGATTGTGCGGATGATTACAGATCCCAAAAACCCGGTGGATTTAGACCGCCTTTTGGTGATGACCTTTACCAGCGCGGCAGCGGGAGAAATGCGGGAGAGAGTGGGAAAGGCTATTGAAGAAAAACTGGCTGCAGAGCCGGGAAACCGGCGGCTCAGTCTCCAGGCGGCCCTGGTGCCTCATGCCCAGATTCAAACGATCGACAGTTTTTGCCTGTCTTTGATCCGAAGCCATTACGCCAGCCTGGACATTGACCCGGCGTTTAGGGTGGGGGATGAAGGAGAGCTTACCCTTCTGAAAAACGATGTGATGATGGAACTGTTTGAGGACAAGTATGAGGAAGGAAGTCCAGAGTTTGTCCGTTTTGTGGAAACTTATGGAGGCGGACGGACGGATATGGGCATCGAGGAGGCGGTGGACCAGGTATATCGGTTTTCCGTAAGTCATCCCTGGCCGATGGAATGGCTGTCCCGGTGCCAGGAGGAATTCCAGGAGGGAGAACTGAAGCGGTTTCAAGAGAAGGAATGGGTGCAGTTTCTCATCCGGGATGTAAAACTGATCATGGAAGAATATCTTCAGCAGATGGATCAGGCCATTGCAATCTGCCAGGAGCCCGACGGTCCGGCCTCTTATCTGCCTGTTTTGCTCCAGGAGCGGGAGATGCTTGCTGATGCAGCTTCGGCGGGAGAGTTTGAGGCTTTGATGAAAAAGCTTCAGGCGCTGTCTTTTGGACGGTTGGCCCCAGCCAGAAAAAAGGAAATCGATCCGGAGAAAAAGGAATATGTTGCCGCTGTTCGGGACCGAGTGAAAAAAGGCGCCATAAAATGCAGAGATCGGTACGCCTCCCAAACAATGGAGGAAATCCGGGAATCCATGGCGGGCTGCAGCCCGGCGGCCAAGACGCTTTTGGAGCTGACCGGAGAATTTATCAAGCGCTATCAGCAGGCCAAGCGGGAGAGAAATTTGGTGGATTTCGGAGACTTGGAGCATTTTGCCATTCAGGTTCTTTATACGGAGGGCAAACCGTCGGCGGTGGCCGACCGGTTGGCGCTGGGATATGAAGAAATTCTGGTGGATGAATATCAGGACAGCAATCAGGTGCAGGAAACATTGATCTATGCATTGTCCAGAGAACGGTTCGGGAAACCAGATGTGTTTATGGTAGGCGATATGAAACAGAGCATTTACCGTTTCCGTCAGGCGAGACCGGAGCTGTTTTTAGAGAAATACCAGACTTATTCTCTGGAAGAGGGACCTTTTCAGAAAATTGAGCTTCAGAAAAATTTCCGCAGCCGCCATCAAGTATTGGACACGGTGAATGCATTTTTCTACCGTCTCATGGGCAGCCGTTTAGGGGGGATTGCGTATAGCCGGGAGAATGCTTTGTATCCCGCAGGCAGTTTCGGGGAAGTGCCTGCGGAACAGGACAACCGGACGGAACTGTTTTTGCTGGACACGGGAAAAGAAGAGCTGAATGCGCTGGATGAGGAGGCCAGAGAATATACCATTCGGGAGATGGAGGTTCGCCTGGTGATTCAGCAGATCAGACGGCTTACCCATCCAGAAACGGGGCTGATGATCTGGGATAAACATACAGGTCAGAGCCGCCGGGCAAGGTATGGAGATGTGGTTATTTTGCTGCGGAGCATATCGGGCTGGGCAGAAGCGTTTGTCAACGGCATGATGAACGAGGGAATCCCTGCTTACGCCCAGTCTCAGACAGGATATTTTGATACGATGGAAATTGAAGGGATTTTAAGTCTCCTGGCTGTGATTGACAATCCCATTCAAGATATTCCTTTGGCGGCGGTGATGCGGTCGCCTTTCCTGGGAATGACCGACCAGGAGCTGGCCTGGATGATGGCCTGCTTTAAGGGAACGGCAGAAAAGGGAGAGGACAGAGGAATTTACGGAGCATGGCGTTTCTGGCTGGAGGAAAGACCCTGGGAAAAGGAATCCGGGGAGAAACGGCTGCAGTTTTCGGCCATTGGAAAGAAACTTCAGAAGCTGGATCAAATGGTTTCCCATTTCCGCCGGCTGTCGGGGATTCTTCCGATCCATCAGCTTCTGGAAAAAATTTATCGGGATACCGGCTATTATGCCTGTGTATCGGCCATGGCCGGGGGAGAAACCAGGCAGGCTAATCTTGATCTGCTGATTGAGAAGGCATCTGCCTATCAGCGTACCAGCTATCAGGGACTGTTTCATTTTATCCGGTATATTGAGCGGCTGAAAAAGGTGGACAGAGATTTTGGAGAAGCGGTGTCGGCAGAAGGAGAAGAGCAAACGGTTCAGATTATGAGCATTCACAAAAGCAAAGGACTGGAATTTCCCATTGTCATTCTTGCCGGTCTGGGAAAGCGCTTTAATAAACAGGATGCTTACGGCCGCCTGCTGATTGATCCGGATTTGGGAATTGGCGCGGATTATGTGGATTTGGATAATCGGCTGAAGGCTCCCACGCTGAAAAAGCAGGTGCTTAGGCGGAAACTGGAGCTGGAAAGTATGGGAGAGGAGCTTCGCGTTCTTTATGTGGCCATGACAAGAGCCAGAGAAAAGCTGATTATGACTGGTGCGGATGCTCATTTGGATACGAAATACAAGCGATGGGATATTGTGGTTGATGAAGAGGGCGGTCTGCAAAAGAAGAAAAGAGCGGAATGGATGGAGGAAGGCCCCCTTCCCTTTACCATTCTATCTTCCGCCGGTTCCTATCTGGACTGGATCCTGCAGGCGCTGCCGGACAGGCAGGATCTTTTGGTTAGCCGTCAGGTTCCGGCAGGAGCGCTGATCGGCAGGGAAATGGTTCTTCAGCTGGAGAAGCGTCTGAGCCGGGAAAGATTAGCAGGCATTCAGCCGGGGAAGGTGTATGATCCCGACTGCCACAGTCATCTGGAGGAGATGTTTAATTATCAGTACCCATACAAGGAAGAAATTGGTTTGTATGCAATGATGTCCGTTTCAGAATTAAAACGCCAGGGCCAGGAGCAGCAAGAGGGAGCTTTCCCGCTTTTTGCCCAGGAACCTTTAGAAAAAGCGGAGGAAGGTGTGCCGGAGACTTCAAAACAGCGGGAATTTTCCGGCGGAGGAGCCAGACGGGGAACGGCATATCACAGAATGCTTCAGCTGATTTCGCCGGCGGACTGCTTTTCTTTACAGAATATTCGTCTCCGAATGGAAGAGCTGTGCCGTGAGGGACGAGTAAAAAAGGAAGAGTGCAGTATGGTAAATCCCAAGGTGCTGTGGAATTTCTACCAAAGTCCTTTGGGAAAACGTTTTTTGGAAGCAGAAAACCAGGGGCATTTCCACCGGGAAACACAGTTTATGATCGGTGTTCCGGCCAAGACCATTGGAATTGCCCAGTCCCAGGAGCTGGTGTTGATTCAGGGAATGATCGATGCTTATGCAGAGGAGGAAGACGGACTGGTTTTGGTGGATTATAAAACAGATGATGTGGAACGGGCGGAAGAATTGCGGGAACGGTATCAGGTTCAGATGGATTATTATATTCTGGCACTGGAACAGATTACCGGAAGTCGGGTAAAGGAAGCTTTTCTTTATTCCCTTCGGCTTCAGAAGGCGGTGCTGGTAAAGAGGACAGCTGATGCTTCGGCCGGACCGTAAAATGCCAGGGATAAACTTTCATGGTATCCAATTGGTAACCGGTTGCATTTTTTGAAGAATCTTGTATAATCATACAGGACAGGATTTATCGGAAGGAGCCGCGAAGGCGGCGGGAAAGGAGAGATTTCATGATAAAACTGGAGCGGACCAGTGTGATGAACCTGGAAAACGCCATGCGGGGGGCCAGAAATGCCCATAACAGCTGGGCCAGAATGGACAGCACCTATGATGAAAATGGACAGTTCATCCTTGGTCCTAATGATCTGGACCTGGCCCTGCGGCTTAGAAAAGCCGGGAGCGATCACCGGAAATTCCTCCGTCAGGTATTTGTGTCGGTGGATATTACGGCGCCCCTTTACTGGTGGAAGGAGTACGACACGTACAAAGTGGCAACCACAGCGAATTCAACCAGCACGATGCATCGGATACACTGCCGGCCTTTTTCCAGAGAAGATTTCAGCACTGATCATATGACACCGGAAACCCTGGCATTTATGGACCTGGTAATTGAACGGCTGGAGCAGATCCGGCTGAAATTTATGGAAGAAGGGAAAAAGAAAGAAGACTGGTACGACATGATACAGCTTCTTCCTTCCAGCTATAACCAGATGCGTACCTGCACCATGAATTATGAGACTCTGGTGAACATTTATCATGCCAGAAAGAATCATAAGCTGGAGGAATGGAGACAGATGTGCCGCTGGATTCTTGAACTTCCCTACGGCAAAGAGCTGATTGCAGCTGAGCAGGAGGCAGAAGGGTGAATCTGATTGTTGCGGCGGATAAAAACTGGGGAATTGGATTTAACGGGAAAACCCTGGTAAATATTCCGGCGGACCGAAGGATGTTTAGGGAAGAGACCACTGGAAAAGTAGTGGTGATGGGAAGGCGGACGCTGGAGAGTCTTCCTGGAGGACAGCCTTTGGCGAATAGGACGAATATTGTCCTTTCCGCTGATCCACAGTTCAAGGTTAAAGGCGCGGTTATCTGCCGAAGTCTTAAAGAGGCTTTAGCAGAGTGCGCCAAGTATAAGGATGAAGAAATTTTCGTGGCAGGAGGGCAGGAAATCTACCAGCAGTTTCTGCCTTACTGCGATATTGCTCATGTGACCTATATTGATTATACCTATGAAGCCGATACATATTTTCCTGATCTGGATAAAGATCCGGAATGGGTGATGATGGCGGAAAGTGAAGAGCAGACTTCTTTTGATCTGTGCTATACCTTCCGCATGTACTGCAGGAAGACATCGGTGAAAAAGGCCCTGAAGCTTCTTAAGGGAGGCTGATGCAAGGCTGTTAGGAGAGGATAAAGGAGGTTTTATATGATGGGAGCAGAAAAAACAGTACTGGAAAACGGGGATCTGCTTGTGGAGATCAACCGTTTCGGCGCCGAGCTTGCCCGGATTTATGATAAGACGCATCAGAGAGAGGTCCTCTGGGAGGGAAAACCGGAAATCTGGGGCCGTCACGCCCCCATTCTCTTCCCTTTCGTGGGAAAATGCTACGAGGACCGGTATTATTATGAGGGGAAAGCCTATCCGATGACTTCTCACGGTTTTGCCAGGGATATGGAATTTACGTTAGTATCCCAGACCGAGGAGGAAGTCTGGTACCAGCTGGAAAGTACGGAAGAAACCCTGAAGAAATATCCCTTTTCCTTCTGTCTCCAGGCCGGCATCCGTTTGGAGGGGAACCAGATCCATGTGATGTGGAAGGTGAAAAATCTGGGGGAGAAGACTATGTATTTTATGCTGGGCGGTCATCCGGCCTTTAAGACGCCGGAAGGTTTAACTGTCCACGACTTCACTCTGGATTTTCATCGAAAGAACGAAGATGGACCTCTTCATTACCAGGCGCCCAGCAGCAAGGGATATCAGGAGGACAGCCTTTCTGGAGAACTTTCTCTTCAGGACGGCAGGGTGAAGATCGACCAGGGATTTTTCAAACGAGTTCTCACCTACATCTTTGACCGGGGACAGGTTAAGGAGGTCAGTCTCCTTCTGCCGGGAGAGGTGCCTTATGTAACGGTTCGCTGCCCGGGAATTCCTTACACCGGCGTGTGGACGGTGGAGGATACCCATCCTTTTGTATGTCTGGAACCATGGTTTGGCCGCTGTGATAAGATGGGATATGAAGGAGAGCTTAAGGACCGGGAAGGAGAGGTAAGCCTTGAAGCCGGAAAGGAATTTGTCTCCGGCTATGTGATTGAAATTCACAAAAATTAGGAGGAATAAAATGTACAGAATTTTAAAAGCAGAAAAGCTGGCAGATAAAATCTACCTGATGGATGTAGAAGCGCCGCGGGTGGCAAAACGGTGCCAGCCAGGGGAATTTGTGATTGTAAAAACTGACGAGGTGGGAGAGAGAATCCCTTTAACCATCTGTGATTTTGATCGAGAAAAGGGAATCGTTACCATCGTGTTCCAGATCGTAGGCGCTTCCACCTTGAAAATGTCTCTGCTGAAGGAAGGGGACGCATTCCAGGATTTTGTAGGCCCTCTGGGACAGCCTTCCGAGTTTGTGAAGGATGATCTGGAAGATGTAAAGAAGAGAAAGTATCTGTTTGTTGCCGGCGGCGTGGGAACTGCTCCGGTGTATCCCCAGGTAAAATGGATGCATGAGCACGGCATTGCGGCAGATGTGATTATCGGCGCCAAAAACAAAGACCTGGTGCTGTTGGAAGATGAAATGAAGGCAGTGGCGGGAAATCTCTATGTTACCACGGATGATGGTTCCTATGTGCGGAAGGGAATGGTTACGGACGTAGTAAAAGATCTGGTGGAGAATCAGGGCAAAAAGTACGATGTATGCGTTGCTATCGGTCCTATGATTATGATGAAATTCGTCTGCAAACTGACCAAGGAGCTGAATATTCCCACGATTGTCAGCATGAATCCGATTATGGTAGATGGAACGGGAATGTGCGGCGCCTGTCGTCTGAATGTGGGGGGACAGATTAAATTCGCTTGTGTAGACGGCCCGGAATTTGACGGCCATCTGATTAACTTTGACGAGGCGATGAAGCGTCAGCAGATGTACAAGACAGAGGAAGGCCGCGCTATGCTGAAGGCTCAGGAAGGTCTGACTCATCACGGCGGCTGCGGACATTGCGGAGGTGACAACTAATGGATGTATTAAAGAAAGTACCGGTGCGCGAGCAGGATCCCAAAGTGCGCGCAACGAATTTTGACGAAGTATGCCTGGGATATAACAAAGAAGAGGCAATGGCAGAGGCTTCACGATGCTTAAAATGCAAGAACAATGCAAGATGTGTAGGCGGATGTCCTGTATCCATCAATATTCCTGGATTTATCAGCCAGGTAGAAAAGGGAGATTTCCAGAAAGCGGCTGAGATTATCGCAGAGTCCTCTGCTCTTCCAGCAGTATGCGGCCGGGTATGCCCTCAGGAAAATCAATGCGAAGGAAAGTGTGTCCGCGGAATTAAGGGAGAACCGATTTCCATTGGCAAGCTGGAGCGTTTTGTGGCAGATTGGTCCAGAGAAAATGGTTTCGTTCCTCCGAAGCCGGAAAAAACCAACGGCAAGAAGGTAGCAGTGATCGGTTCTGGTCCTTCTGGTTTAACGTGTGCCGGCGATTTGGCGAAAATGGGTTACGAGGTAACCATTTTTGAGGCTCTTCACGAGCCCGGCGGCGTGTTGATTTACGGAATTCCCGAGTTCCGTCTGCCCAAGAGCACGGTAGTTCATCATGAAGTAGAAAACGTAAAGAAGCTTGGCGTTAAGATTGAAACGAATGTAATTATCGGCAAATCAGTTACCATTGATCAGCTTCTGGAGGAAGAAGGCTTCCAGGCGGTATTTATTGGTTCTGGCGCAGGACTTCCTAAGTTTATGGGAATTCCTGGTGAAAATGCCAACGGTGTATTTTCCGCCAATGAGTACCTGACCAGAAACAATCTGATGAAAGCATTCCGGGAGGATTATGATACTCCGATTATGCGAGGCAAAAAGGTTGCTGTGGTAGGCGGAGGAAACGTGGCGATGGATGCAGCCAGAACAGCTCTTCGTCTGGGCGCGGAAGTACATATTGTGTACCGCCGTTCTGAGGCAGAGCTTCCTGCTCGTGTGGAGGAAGTGCACCATGCAAAAGAAGAGGGCGTGATTTTTGACCTGCTGCGCAATCCAGTGGAAATTCTTACAGATGAAAACGACTGGGTTAAAGGAATGGTAGTTCGGAAAATGGAATTAGGAGAGCCTGATGCTTCTGGAAGAAGACGTCCGGTGGAGATTCCTGGTTCAGACTATACGATTGATGTGGATACGGTAATCATGTCTCTGGGTACTTCTCCTAATCCATTGATTTCTTCCACCACCGAAGGACTGGAAACCAACAAGTGGAAGTGCATCATTGCAGAAGAAGGGACAGGAAAGACCACTAAAGAAGGCGTTTATGCCGGAGGCGATGCTGTGACTGGAGCAGCTACGGTAATTCTGGCGATGGAAGCTGGAAAAGCCGGCGCCAAGGGCATCGACGAGTATCTGTCCAAAAAAGACAATTAAGCTTTCGCTGATTTAACCGGTGTTAATCAGCAAAGAACAAAGAAAATGCCGCAAAATCCTGCAAGAGAAAGTGATTTTGCGGCATTTCTTTTATTCATTGATTTGGCGTCAGGCAGCGAGAAGCTTTTAGTGAATGGAATGAAGATCACCAGAGGAATCTTCTGAATGAAGATACCGGGCCATTATCTGGAAAAGCTGGAGCTCGCTCTGAAAGTCATAAACGCGGCCGTCCTGAGTGCGAAGTTTTCCCTGCCAGGTGCTATTTTCATAGGAATCAATGGTAATTTCAAATTTTTCCTCCATCTTTCGTCCTCCCCCTGAACACGAAACATTTGCGATATCTTTGATTATAGGTTGGGGCTGGTTTGCTGTCAATAGCGCAAGGGATGATTCCTTGTATTTCTGGGGAAGCAAGTTAAATTGCTTGTATTTCTGATTAACCTATGTTAAATTGTATACAGATACATTTGCTGAAAACAGCAAAACATCAAGAAGGAGGAGTGATTGCAATGGACATTCGTTATTCTTGCAACCAGAAAGATTTTAAGCGTTATACTACTGAGGAGACCCGGAAGGAGTTCCTGATTCAGAATCTGTATGTGGCTAATGAAATTGTGGCAGTATATTCTCATGTTGACCGTATGGTTACCCTGGGATGTATGCCGACCACCGAGGAGGTATCCATCGATAAGGGAATTGATGTGTGGGCCAACTTTGGCACCAGCTATTTCCTGGAGAGAAGAGAGATCGGCATTTTCAATATCGGCGGAACTGGTGTGATCAAAGCTGATGATGAAACCTTCCATATGAACTATAAGGACTGCCTTTACATTACCAAGGGAACCAAGAAGGTAACCTTTGCCAGCGATGATGAGAAGAATCCGGCGAAGTTTTACATGGTCAGCGCTCCCGCCCATTGCTCTTACAAAACCACCTATCTTCCGATTGACAAGGCGGTGAAGAGACCTTTAGGCGCTATGGAGACGGCGAATAAGCGGACGATCAACCAGTTTATTCATCCCGATGTCCTTCCAACCTGCCAGCTGTCCATGGGAATGACTGCTTTGGAGCCAGGCAGCGTATGGAACACGATGCCCTGCCATACTCATGAGAGACGGATGGAGATCTACATGTATTTTGAAGTACCGGAGAACAATGTAGTATTCCATATGATGGGTGAAGGACAGGAGACTCGCCACATTGTAATGAAG
Organism: Candidatus Cottocaccamicrobium excrementipullorum; assembly: GCA_018713255.1. Taxonomy (GTDB): domain Bacteria; phylum Bacillota; class Clostridia; order Lachnospirales; family Lachnospiraceae; genus Caccovicinus; species Caccovicinus excrementipullorum. Next base: position 167,597 of record DVFL01000023.1, read on the forward strand.
AACGAGGAAGCAGTGATCAGCCCTTCCTGGAGCATTCACGCCGGAGCCGGAACCTCCAATTATACGTTCATCTGGGCGATGGGCGGCGAGAACCAGGCCTTTGATGATATGGACGATATTGCAACTACTGATTTGAAGTAATTTTTTTCCCGGTCAGCGCTGCGGCAAGGCTGCAGAATCTGGAGAGAATCTGGATTCTGCAGCCTTTTTTTGAACTGTGAAATGTATGTGAACTAGTGGAAAAGGAGGGAAAAAACTGCTAAAATGAAGAGTGAATAAAATAATGAAATCAGGAGGATTCTTTATGGATGGATTAAAAGTTCTGGTGGTGGATGATGAAGCCAGAATGCGGAAATTGGTAAAGGACTTCCTTACCAATAAAGGCTTTCAGGTGATTGAAGCAGCAGATGGAGAAGAGGCGGTGGACATTTTCTTCAAGCAAAAAGACATTGCGCTGATTCTTCTGGATGTGATGATGCCCAAAATGGACGGATGGGAAGTGGTGAAAACCATTCGGAAATATTCAAAAGTACCGATTATTATGCTGACGGCCAGGGGTGAGGAGAGAGACGAACTTCAAGGATTTAATCTTGGCGTAGATGAATATATTTCAAAACCTTTCAGCCCGAAAATTCTGGTGGCAAGAGTAGAGGCGATTCTTCGCCGCTCTAACGTAATGGGGACAGACAGTGTGGAAGTAGGAGGAATCCGCATTGACAAGGCGGCCCGCCAGGTAACGGTAGACGGGAAACCGGTGGATTTAAGCTACAAGGAGTTTGAACTGCTGAATTATTTTGTGGAGAATCAGGGACTGGCTCTGTCCAGAGAGAAAATTCTGAACAATGTTTGGAATTACGATTATTTTGGAGATGCACGAACCATCGATACCCATGTGAAAAAATTGAGAAGCAAGCTGGGAGAGAAAGGCGAGTATATTAAAACCATCTGGGGCATGGGATATAAATTCGAGGTGGACAATTGAGAAAAGAAATTAAAAATTCCATTCGGACAAGGTTTACGCTTATTTTCATCGGATTGATGGCCGGGGCCATCATACTGATGTGGGTGGCCAACAGCTGGTGGCTGGAAGGCTATTATATGTCCGAGAAAGTAAAGGATTTGGAGCAGGCTTATACCCAGGTAGACAAACTGCTGGCCGCGCAGCATGCTTCTGGACAGGACATTGCCCAGGAGTTCGAGCGGATTGAGCAGGCTCAGAGACTGGGACAGCTGGATCAGGTATCAGAAGGTCCCATGGGAAGCCTGATCCGCAGCCTAAATGAAAAATCAAACATTTCCATTGTGATCATGGACAGCAGCGGAGTAGTGGTGTCCAATGAACGACAGGGAGATTTTCTCAGCGAGCGGTTTCTGCGGAATATTCTGGGGAAGAATAAGCAGCCCTTTGAGATTGTGTCTCAGAATGATCATTATACGATTCAGCAGAGTTTTGATCCGGCGATCAAGTCTTATTACCTGGAATGCTGGGGATTCTTTTCTGACGACAGCACAACCTTTATTATGTCCATGCCTGTGGCCAGCATCCGGGAAAGCGCGGCGCTTTCCAATCGGTTTTTGGCGTATATTGGCCTGGCTGTGCTGGCTTTGGGCAGTGCGCTTATCTTTTTTACAACGAAAAAGATTACGCTTCCCATTCTTTCTCTGACTCAGCTGGCAGAGCGGATGAGCAATCTGGATTTTGACGCTCACTATACGGGAGATGCTTCAGATGAAATCGGCGTGTTAGGACACAGCATGAATGCCCTTTCTGACCGTCTGCGGGAGACCATTGGGGAACTGAAAACGGCGAATGTGCAGCTGCAGAAGGATATTCAGGAAAAGATCCAGATCGATGAGATGAGGAAGGAATTCATTGCTAATGTATCCCATGAGCTGAAGACGCCCATTGCATTGATTCAGGGTTATGCAGAAGGCCTTACGGAAGGGATGGCCCAGGATCCGGAGAGCAGGGATTACTACTGCGAGGTCATTATGGATGAGGCCAATAAAATGAACAAAATGGTGAAGCAGCTCTTGACGTTAAGCGCTCTTGAGTCGGGAAATGATGCGCCGGTAATGGAACGGTTTGATTTGACGGAGCTGATCCGCGGAGTGTTATCTTCTGCTCAGATTCTGCTGAATCAGAAGAATGTAACGGCGGAATTTGACAGAACTGATCCCTGCTATGTGTGGGCGGATGAATTTAAAATTGAAGAGGTGGTTACTAATTATCTGAACAATGCCATTAATCATGCGGAAGGACGGCGCCTGGTTCGAATTACAGTAGAGGAAAGAGGCGATGAAGCTTTTGTGTCTGTATTTAACACAGGAAATCCAATTCCGGAAGAAGATATTCCTAACCTGTGGCAGAAATTCTATAAAGTTGATAAAGCCCGGACCAGGGCCTATGGAGGAAGCGGAATCGGTTTGTCGATTGTGAAAGCCATTATGGATTCTCACCAGAAACAGTGTGGAGTAGAAAATGTGGAGGGCGGCGTCAGATTCTGGTTTACCTTGGACTGCAGCCGCGGGTAATATGATTCTGCATGAATATTGCCTGATTTTGTAAAATGACCTTTTCTCGATTGTACAGGCTGTAAATTAATGTTATGATACAATCAGGTTAAATGGAGACGCCGTGACAGAACGGCGGCGTGCCAATATGAGAATGGGGGGCTTTTACATGTGGACAAGAGCTGAGTTGAAAGCACAAGCGAAGGCAGGGCTGAAGCAGTATTATTGGTATGGTTTTTTGGTTTTGCTCATTTATGCGGCTATTTCTGCAGTGGCGGGACTTATTTTGGGAATCATTCCTTTTATCTCAACCATTGCAGTTCCCTTAGCCAATATTTTTCTGCTGAATGTGATCAGTGTAGGGGTATACCGGTACTATACTATCAGTACATTAACGGGGAAAAACGCAGGCGTAGGAGAAATGTTTGCCTGTCTGAAGGGCGATGGATATCTTAACGTGGTGAAAATCATGTTTTTTAAAGGCCTTTTTCAGACCTTATGGACCCTGCTGCTGATTGTGCCCGGGATCGTAAAAGGTTACGAATATATGATGGTGCCTTATCTTGCAGCAGAGTTTCCGGAAAAGAACCGCAAAGAAATTTTCCAAATGAGCAAAGAGATGATGGACGGCAATAAGTTCAATGCTTTTGTGCTGGATTTATCCTTCATTGGCTGGTATTTGCTGGGCATTATTTGCTGCTGCATTGGAATTTGCTTTGTGGCGCCTTACCATACCGCTACCATAGCGGAACTGTATCTGGCTCTTCGTCAGGAAAGACTGGGGATCCCCAGAGGACAGGGAGAGGGAAATCATCAGATGGAAGATGACGCGGTTACCCGAAGAGTAGAAGGAGTTACTGGAGGGGAGAATATTCTTCCGCCTCCTGCAGCAAAAGGATTTTTAAAGGGAATCCAGGGAGCATTTGCGGGAGCACAGATTCCGGTTAATTCTGGTGATGAGCTGACAATCGGTTCAGATCCTGCTAAGTGCAGTCTGGTGATCCAAGGACCGGAAGTGTCTCCTCTTCATTTACGGGTGCGCTTTTATCCAACGGGATTTCAGGTTGTCGATTGTTCAGAAGCGGGAACGTTTGATATGCAGAGAGGGCGGCTTCCCAAGGGACAGCCGGTGACGGTGCATTCTGGTACATATCTGCAGATCGGAACAGGAGGAGATATTTTCTCACTGGAGATCAGATCGTAAGGTTTATACCGCAGCGATATTTATGCCGCAACGATAAAATAGGATCATTCATTTAATTTGAGAGAATCATTAAAGAGCTGGTGGTTGATGGAGTTATCCATAAACCTTCAGCTCTTTAAATTTACGATGAAATTTGCTATAATCAACCCGAAAGTTTCAAGAAAGGAAGAACAAAACATGGCGAAGGTATATTTTTGCCGGCATGGACAAACCATATGGAATGTAGAAAATAAAATCTGCGGCGCAACAGATATCCCATTGACGGAGCTGGGACATCAGCAGGCAACGGAGCTGGGGAAAAAGATCAAAGAAGAAGGGATTAAGATTGATGAGATTTTATATTCTCCCTTAATCCGGGCTGCCGAGACCGCCAGACACATTGCAGAAGAAACCGGCATCCCCACACGGGAGGAGATGCGGTTAAAGGAACAGAATTTTGGACGTTTTGAGTCCACGCCTAGAAATGGGGAAGAATTCCGGCGGGCTAAGACTCATTTTGTGGATCATTATTCCGGCGGGGAGTCTATGCTTCAGTTCAGTCAGCGGATTTACAATCTTTTAGATGAGATTAAGGCAGAGGCAAAGGAGAAAGAAAAGGTATATCTTTTGGTGGCTCATAACGGAGTGGCCAGAGTGGTTCAGTCCTATTTTTTTGACATGACCAATGAGGAGTATGCAGCTTTTGGAATTAATAACTGCGAAATCCGCAGATATGAATTTTAATTTCCTGCCGGCGATTTTCAGCAGCGAAATGAGGTTCTTCCCACGCCTTTTTATGGGCTGTCTGCTGGATGCTGAGAAAAAGAAAAAAACTTCAAACTTTTTGAAAAAAGCTGTTGACATTTGGCGGCAGGAGTGATATTATAATCCTCGCGCCGCTGATGAGGCGGCCAAAACCTTCCAAAATTCCTGCATTACGGCAGCGAATCTT
>DVFL01000024.1 GCA_018713255.1 Candidatus Cottocaccamicrobium excrementipullorum
GGTGTAACAGAAAATATATTTCTGTAAAAATGAACTGTACAGCGCTGATATCTGGCATCTGGAAAGACTTCCGGAATGGTTTCCAGCATGCCGAGGTTCTTATCACCGATAATCAAACGTACAGCAGTAAGCCCACGCTCTTTCAGCCATACGAAGAAAGAACGCCAGCTTTCACGATCCTCTTTCATGCCTTCCGCAGCGCCAAGAATCTCCCGGCAGCCGTCCTGGCTGACGCCAATAGCAACAAAAACAGAAACGTTCTGGATCTCGCCGCCCCAGCTGCGTTTCAGGTAAACACTATCTACGTAGACATATGGATAATTCTCGGAAAAAGGACGGGTACGCCAAGTTTCGATATGCTCATAAGCCTTTTTATTCAGGTTGCTGATGGTTCCGGGGGATATTTTCATTCCCCATAAAGTCTCAGTGATATCCCCGTTGACTAATTCGTCAGCTTCCTTATCGAGCAGGGCATTTAAGGTTTCTTCCACACTGCTGCGTACAAGATCCTTTAAATCGTGCTTTATTAAATCCTCATTTAGCTGTATAATCTTATCGGACATGGTTCTATAGCCTCCTTTGATGGGTTTTGTTGTGGTGACTTAATTCTACCAAACGGCTATAGATCATGTCTATTTTTATGAAATTGATTTTGGGAAATTAATTATACGTTATTCTGATTATTTTGCGAACATTTGACTTATAAACATAAACACCAGCTTCAAGAAATGGTATTTATCGTCTTATCAGAATCCCTTTCATATATGGTGTTCTATTATGTGTTTGAACAATAATCTGCTTTTCTTCTTCTGTACACCCCATCAAAATCTTAATCTCAGAATCTCGTTTTGTTAAATCAACGATGCACATGATGGCATCGATTTTTTTATCTCCAGAACCGATCCACACATCAATTCCTCCTCCATCCATTGACGAAGTGTTTTTCAAATATCCATAATCAACCTTGTAAATAAAATCCGTATAGTTGGGATGTGCAGTTCCCTTCGGCCGGTCTATCACAACTTCTGAACTGGCCGCTAATGAATCCAACGCCTGCCAAAACTCATCAATAATAGTATTCATACGCTCACCATAAAAAATAATCATTCTATCCCATGTTGGGAATGAAGAATAATTTCCTTTCCTTTGTGTTTCGCAAATTCGATTTCTTTTGCCACCTGATTTCCAATGTAGCCTTGAAGATCAACAACATAAACTGCATCTGAAAGCTCAATTTTTCTAAAATGTGCATCTTCAAGGAACTCTCGCTCTGCAGCGGAAATTTCCAACTTATCTATATTATATACGCATTGTAAAACATTTAAATGTTCTTTCGTTTCCAGCAAAAATGCTATTCTCTGCATTTCTTTCTCATACTTCATACTTCCACATATTGTAACTGTTTTCATCTGTTCTTTCATAATCCCTCATCTCCTTCTCCTCTCTTTCTGATACCACCATCTGAACAAAATCAAACTGGCAAAACAAATCCCCATCCCAAAAAGAAACGCCATAGACAGTTCTTTTTCAGTCAGTAAACCTCCCCTTCTTTTTGTCAATTAACAATGGCAGCTTCATCCTGTTTTTATTTCCAGGTGAGCCGCCATCAGATAACCGCTGCCAGAGCATTCCTGCTTAACGGCAACTGCTTTCATCTCTTTTTCCCAAACTTTTTTTCTCTGGCCAAGCGCCTTTATTATACAGGCTCCATCTTTCTTGTCAGGAAAAATTTTTTAATCTCCCAGATAATATACCGCCTGGAAGTACCCTTTCCCATTATGCACCAGATAATTTCCATTCAGCTCTTTCAGCTTCTCCGGCTGGGAAAAAGGAATCTCCTGCTGAAGCTGAGAAGCCCATAAAAGCCCTACATGACCGCCGTATACAGCCCCTTTTGCGAACCTCAGCTCTCCCTGATAAACCGGCTTCATAATGGTGTCGTCACTTGCCTGTTCCAGCTCATAATACCCTTCTGCGTAATTATAATGAATTTGAATATCCCACGCCTGATATTTCAGATCCGGAACCGTTCCCTTTTCATAAAAAGCATAACCATAACCTGGATAATATTCCAATACCCACAGTTCGCCCGTCAGCTCATTAACGCAAAGTTCCGCCGCTTCTCCTCTGGCTGCAGCTTCCCACTGGTTTCTGGTCATCACCACCGGAAGAGAAAGAATCCCCGGAACGCTCCAGTAAGTTCCCTGATCCTCGGCTCTGGTCAAATCCGCCTGAAGTCCTGTTTCCCTGTTTTGATCTAGATAATCCAGATAAGGTGCCGGCTCCTCTTCATCCGGCCCCAAAAAACCTTCCTGACTCCGTTCATCCCAACTGATTTGCTCCAATTTCTGAATTAACTCCAGATTGGCCCTCTGCACAGAAGAAAATACCTGATCAGAAAAATCCTCCGGCTCCACCCATCCCCGATACCAGATCTGCCGTTCAAAATACGAGGCGAGAACAGGATCTGTAAATTTACGTCCATAGGCGGCATACAAACCATTCCGAAGAAGCCGCAGATCCTCCGAAGGCAGATCAGCCAGCTCTCCTTCTGCAACATACCGGGAAGATAAGTCAAAAAGTTCTCCCCATGTACTGGCCGGGAAATAATCTCCCGCCGCCATCCCTGCTCCCTCCTGGGATTCCACCGTAACCTGAGCAATCCCGCTGTCCGTCATCTGAAAAGCGATTCTTACCTCCTCGGTCCAGCTTTCTAACGTTTCCCCATTCCAATATTTCTCTATTTTCATCGGAACGCTGTACTCCTTCTGTCCCTTTGCCGCAACGATCTCAGTCATCCCAGAAACCGTTATTTCTCCCGGTCCATTCTCCCCAGCTTCCTGCCGCCTTTCCAGCTGGAAGATCAAAGCTATTCGATCTGCCAAAAACACATCCCGTTCCTCATCAGTGACAACGTAAGCTGTCATGGTTTTTCCCATATCGCCGGCCATGCAAAACTGCTCATCCAGAAGGCGCCCGTCCATCTTCAGATCCGACAGCACCCGGATTTCCTTCCCGGTACCTTCCTCCAGTTCTTTTGCAGGCTGATTTAATTCCTCCTGTTCAGAAAGCTCTTCCTCATGGTCTTCCACAGGCTCCGTTGATAAGCTTTCTCTTTCCATTTCTCCATGGCTTGGGATTTCCACTTCTATCCCCTCATTCTCCAGTCCATAACAGCCAGACAACAACAGACAAAGCAGAATGGCTCCCGCTGTACGCCTTCTCTTTCTCCACTTTTTCCTTCCCTCCATTCTTCCAATTCTCCTTTCCGCCCTTGCGCATTTAAACAGCTGCGGCGCCATATCTCTGAATTGCGAACGCCTTGACCATGGCTTTCTTTATCGTATGATAGGAGCATCTTCACCCGTATAGAACTATGTAGGGGCAGAAAAAGAAAATTTCATTTGGGGATAAATGCAAATCATTTTCCCTCCAGAACATCCATTAATTGATAAACCCGCTCTTTGGTCAGATCTGCGCCTTTCCGCGCCCGGACCATACTCTCCATGGATCCTCCTGCGAACTCTTCTCCAGCTGCGGCGATCTGCTCCTCTTTCCAGGAAATCCATTCTCTCTCCTCCTGAGTAAGCGCTTCCATCTGCTCTTCCGCTTGGGTCTGCTTTAACCTCTGCCAAATTTCATTCAGGAAAGAATCCCACAAACTATATATTTCCTGGGTCTTTTCATTCAGATCCCCCTGCTTCAATGAACCATCCTCCTGAAGCTCCCGTTCTAAAACGTCAACCTCTGCTTCAACTTCTTTCAGCCTGTCTTTAAGATCATTCCCTGTAAACCCTTCCTGATGCACTTCATTATTTAATCCATAAAAGGGCAAAACAGTTTCTTCTGTCCTGGAAAGATCAGAATATCCTATCCAGCTTCGAAACTCCTGAGGAAGATCCTCCAGCGGCGCTCCCGGCAAGTAAAGCAAAATCTCCTCTGCATCCTCTAAACCGTAAGCTTCACTGTAGCGGTACAGCACTCCATCTCTGATCTCCTCCGTTCCCGGCTCCCGTTCATAATTCAGCTGCGCGATTTCCATGGACCAGGTATAATCATTGACCTGCACCGGCTCCGTAAACTGACCGCTGAAATTGCTCTGGTACTGGGTTCCGTTAGGATAGCCTACTTCAATGACCCCCATATCGCTGTCCACGTATTCCCCAAAAAAGCTTCCATCATCCCGAATATTCAGCACCGTGCTCCAAGCGCCTGCACCGCTGGAAAACCAGAACTGGACAGTGCTAAGATCGGAAAAGGAAAATTCCGCTTTCTTAGTCACAATGGTCAGCTCAGGGCTTTCCTGGGATGCGGATTCCTCTTCCTGAATCAAAGTTTCGTTTTTCCCGGTGGATTCTGCATCCCCCTCTTCTGCAATCTCTTCTCTGGAAACCGGCTCCATTCCGCATCCTCCCGATGCCAAAATCAGTCCCATTATCCCAACAATTAAAATTGCTTTTTTCATCATGCTCCTGTCTCTCCCTCTGCTCCTTTCTCAACTCTCTTACTCCTCGATGTTCTTCTTTATGTATCCATCTCTCCGTAGTACAAGACCATTGCGTCAGCATCGTACACGGCAATGGAAAAGTTCAATGAACTGCGATGCAAAATGTCTGCTCCTGCTGCGATTCCCTCTTTGGCCTGTCTGTCCTTCAGCCAATAGTACCCATTTTCCACTTCCGGAATCAGCGGGTTCCCTTCCTCATCAGTAAAATAAGGACCATCTTTTCTCTCCTTCGTTTCCTGTCCATACAAAAGAATCTTCACCGTTTCATCTGGCGGAAGGGAATTCCACCCCTTGTCCTCCATCTGCTGCTCTGCCTGGTGATTGGAAAACTGGATTACTGCCAGGTAATTCCCGTCTCCATGGAAGCCGCCGTGGCTGTCCTGGCTGTCAATGACCTGACCGCCGGACAGATCCAGCCCTGCTGCCTGTTCCACATGCCGGAGAACAGTCCTGTCTTTCCCCTTCTCGGCCGCGCTGCATCCAGACAACAGAACGGTCCATACTGATATCCCCATCAGAACCATCCTTATTTTTTTCATTGGCCTTTATCTCCCTATCTGAGTTTGTATACCGATGCTATTGTACTGCTCCCCAATAATTAATCCCATCCTGATCCATGATCCGGGTTCCCACAAACCGATGGGCTTCTTCATCATAGACATAATCTGTAATTTGATACCGGGCAGTCCGCACATCCCGGATGACGATATGAAGCCGGTTGTCTAAATCTGTCCATACCTCTCCCGCCGGAACCCCAAGCTGCACCTGATCATCAAACAGGATGTATACCTCATCTCCCGTTACCCCCCGAATCTGAAAACGGCAAAGGTCATCCAGAGCCAGCTCTCCATCGATTACCATTTCCTCCGGGGCGTACAGACGAAGTTCCCATTCCTCCTCTCCATAGAAGAATGGAACAGATGCATACACTACCATTCCCTCAGGTTCTCCATTTTCTGCGGCTTTTTCCACAAGAACTTCCTGGGATTCAGCTGCTAATGCTTCTTGGCTTTCTGTACTGATTTCTTTCTCAGTTTCCGTGCTGATTTCCACTGTCCTGTGAGCTTCCGTCTGTTCCGTCTGAATCATTTCCACAGCTGATTCTGTATTCTCCTCAGTTTCTGCCGCTGAAGGGGCTGCTTCCTCCATGTGCGTCAGCTGACCGCAGCCTGACAGCATAGCCAGACTCATGATTCCAATTCCTAAATATGTTCTCCAATTCCTTTTCTTCATCTTCATTCCTCCTCCCGGCTTTGTTCCGGTGAACTCACGACATTCATTTTCCTATGAAACTTCATTTCCCGGCTGGTTAACAATTCCCGCAAATAAAGGAAGTCCGGTTCTAGAAGTAATCACAAAAAAGAATGGCCGATTCAACACAAAATCCACTTCTTCCTCCGGAGGCATTGCCGCTCCGGACACTGTCATCACAGTATAGGACGCCGCCTCTACCCCTTTTTCATCAACTTTCACCCTGGATGCATGTTGTGCCTGGGAAAGATAAACCCCATCTGAGGAATCTGCAAGAGGAGAAAAATCCGCCTTCTCTCCATCAAAAATATCCTGAACGCCCAAAGCCTTAAGCCCTTCCGCCAGACTGATTTCTGACGCCGCATCAAACCTGGGCAAAGAAAGATTCACCCGCAAATAGGATGTATTTTCCCAGGTTTCTGATGAATTGATCAAATCAAAAACCGCTTCTTTCCTCAGGATCTCATCTACGGTCACTTCTTCATCTGGAAGAATCAGCCACATCTGTCCGCTTTCATTTAATCCCAGCGCCGCTGCGGCAAATTCCTCATCCCAGTAATAATGAGAAAAATAGCTGCTGTTCATAAAAGGACAATGAATCTCGCCGTCCGGTCCATAAAAAATCCCTTCCTCCGTATCTTCCTGGGCAAATTCATTTTGCCACTTGGCCCGGTAATATAAGGTGCTCGCCAAAGCCATTACCGACTCGGGAGACAGCTTGATCCCCTGGGCCTGCTCCTTTAACAGACCTCCGGTCTGTTCATTCAGCCATGACTGAAGCGCCTGATCATACCCTTCCGTTCCCATTTCTCCCTGATAAGAAGAGGCATAATAGCAGCGGGCCAGCAAGTCAAGGGTATCCTGATGATAATTCATGCCCTCTCTAAGCCACAGGGAATTCGCCAGTATGCTGGTTACTGCCCCGTCATTGCTGTAGCACAGTTTCCAGATATTTTCCCCATGAGTCCTCAAAGTCTCTATGCTGTCCGTCTCCAATAGATTAAGAATCTGCTGTCTGCTCTCTCCCTCCGTAATTTCCGCCATCATGGCAAGAGCAAGATAAACATTTACAGGAGAGTACACTTGATTTTCCCCAGAGCTATCCAACAGAAACTGACGAATGCTCCTTTTAGAAAAGCCTTCCAGAACCTTCCCATTCGCTTCTGGAAGATCCATTACGTCCCGCTTCTCTCCCCGCCAGGCATCGTAAGCTGCAGAATATTCTTCCTCCATCCATTCTCCTGTTTTCTCATCTATGAATTTGGTTTCCTCCGGATAAGGAGCCATCTCCGGGTAAATTGCCTGAGCCAGCTCATATTCATTTTCCGGCGAATCTGTTTGATTTATGAGAAACCGCTCTGTTCCAGCACATCCAGAAGACAGAAAAAGCGCTGCCGCCGTCAAACCAGCGAATATCCCTTTTCTTTTTCTCATTTCTCTCCCCCTTTATTTTGAAAATCCGCCGCCGATTAGGCGGCATTAATTCAGGAATGCCAAATATGCCGTCATACTTTTATGGGAAATCTTGTGGTCGGATGCCGGCACATGATAGTTTTCGCTGCAATATTGGCTGTCCAAGCCTTGTTTCGCCGTTCAATTTCTTCATTTCCATTATAGCAAAGGCTTCCATCTTCTTCCTTACCGTCCTCTTAATCTTTTTATAAGTTTTCCAAACGAAAAAAAGCCGGTCCATGAAAATCATCCAGAAGTGTTGAGAAGGAACTGCCCATATGATAAACTTAGTGCATCAGCAAATGGAAATTTAATGAGGAATATTTTATGGATAAAGGATATCAAAGGTTTCTGCAAAGCGGTATTGACTTAACTTCCGTAGGCATCCAGCGCCGCGAAGACAATACGCCATATTTTTGCACTCCAAAAGGCGCGTCTATTTTCGGCTGGGCAGGAGTAGACGGAATTCACTTCTGTTTCATTCGTGGATTTGGAGGGATGGTTTTCTCGGTCAATCCCATGGCTCCTTCAAATTACGTTCATCCGCTGGCAAAAGATTTTAAAGATTTTCTGCGGCTTATTCTTGCCTGTAACAATGCGGAAGCCCTGGAACAGGCCTGGATGTGGGATGACCCCCAGTTTGAAGCCTTCCTGCAGGCTAATCCTCCCACACAAAAGCAGCAGCAAACCTTGCGGGATATTTCAGAGAAGATGAAGCTTGCGCCCATAGAACATCCTATGGCTTATATCCGGGAACTTCAGTCTGCCTTCGATGAGCGCAGGATTAAATACACCAGAGAGATTAACGCTATCCAAATGAATCCAGAAATCAAATCGGTTTTTCCAGAATGGAAGGTCTACTTCAGCGGTAACTTCTGGGGACATCATGGAAAAGACCGTGCCGGAAAAGAAATTCAGATTGATCGCCAATTTGAATGGGCGGGACACCATTGGGTCATCCCGGCGATTTATTCCTGCAGCAAAGGACTTGTAATCGATTGCTGCATGCAGGTGGACACAGACCAGATTGACTGCTTTATGAGCAAGTGGAATCTAAGCTGGGAAAACGATTCCTGTGAAACCTTTACCCGTGAGCAGCAAATGCAGATTGAACTGGATAATCCTCTTTGCCTGGAGTTTACTCCCCGCCTGACACTAAATGGAAAGTCGCTGCAGGCTTCCCATGGCTGCTCCGTATGCTTTAATCCTTGTGTGCCGGAGGGAATCAGCAATGAATTGGAGGCAAAGTCAGCCGTTGAACATTATGAGTTGGAAGATTCTTGCGGATGGGTGATTTACCGGAACGCCTTTCCATGGAAAAGCTCCCGCCGTCCGGAACTCCGTTCCCTTTCCCTCACCATGAAGCAGCAGCCAAAACAGGTTCCAGGTCCGCGAATTAAAGTTCACGCCCCTGGGGATTCCTTCACCTTTTTCCATCCTGTGAGCAAAACCATCTATACCCTGACTGTACAAAACATAGAACAACAAACAATACCCCAAAACAAATTTGGCTCTGACCGCTGGATTTACCCTACCTGCTATACCGCCATGAGCTACACTCTTTCCCCAGAGCCAACGGAAGAAATTTCCCTTTTCGACTGTGCTGAGGGAGACAAGCCGCTGGAAACTGCGCCGGGGGAAAATTCTTTTCATCCCGCTGCCAGCAGCACCTGCTTTGTGATTGGAAGAATTGACAGCAGAAACTATCCGGAAAAACTTCACGCCGCATGTTCTTCTCTGCACTTTGAACCGGCTTTAGATGATGTAGAATGGCTTATCGTATTCAATGTAAGGCAGTTTGATGAAGAGTCATTTACACTCATTTAGAAAAACTAATGACACAATGATATTGAAATTTTGGAGAATATACTATGGACATGAAATTAGAAAAAATAAAAATTGATGAAGCCGAAAAATTATGGAAAATGCAAATTGAAGCCTTCCAAAACATTTATGAAAAATATCAAGATACAGAAACCAGTCCCGCCGCAGAAAAAGTGGATAAAACGATAATGAGATTAAAACAGCCCTTTACCTATTTTTATTTTATAAAAGTTGATCGCCAAGAAGTCGGTGCAATTCGAATTGTAGATCAGCAGGAAGCCGGCAAAGCAAAAAGAATCTCTCCCATTTTTATAATGCCGAAATATAGAAATAAAGGCTATGCTCAGAAGGCAATGGAATTAGCTGAGGAAATTCACGGCAATTCTGGATGGGAATTAGATACAATATTACAAGAAAAAGGCAACTGTCATTTATACGAAAAAATGGGATATCATCAAACCGGAGAAACTAAAACCGTTAACGATAAAATGACGCTGGTCTTTTATCAAAAAGACTAGGAAAATGTCTGCCCCTAGTCATCTAATCTGCGGGCAATTAACCACCGCAGTAGATAATGGTATCCGATTTTCTTTCTTGTTTTGTTCCTTTTTAAACATTGATAGCATCAGATACATATGTAAAAAATCCAGCTTCATTCCTCATTCTGTACTGCGTACAAATTTCCAAAAGATTTTCCGGCTGTCCTCGTCTTTACAGAAAGAAAATTCAGGATGCCACTGTACCGCCCAGATAAACCGCTTTCCGCAAACCCGTACCGCCTCGGTTAGTCCGTCCTCGGAAACTGCCATCTGTTCTAAACCATCTGCCAAATCACGGACAGCCTGATGATGGTAGCTGTTAACCTTAAGCACATCCTTCTTCAAAAGCTTGTAAAGAGGACTTTCTTCCAGAACCGTCACTGCATGGCAGGGGATGTCATAAGGCGGATTCTGGCGATGTCTGATATCAGAGATATGCTCTGTTGGCAGATCCTGATACAGTGTGCCGCCCATGAGTACATTGATCAGCTGTATTCCGCGGCAGATTCCCAGCGCCGGCTTATCTTTTTCGTACACCAGAGCGAAAAGTCTTCTCTCCATTTCATCTCTTTCCGTACTGCATTCTCCACAGTGCTCCGATCGCTCCTGTCCATAAAGTGCCGGCGATACATCCTGTCCCCCGGTGAAAAGAAATCCATCCATCTCCTCCGCGATTTGTCTGATCAGCCCATCATCAGCTGTCAGCGGAAGCATGACCGGCAGTCCGCCGGCATCTTCAATTCCCTTCATATATCCCGGCAGCATCCAGTAACTCTCTCTTTCTCTGTCTGTCAGCGGCACCAGCCCGATCATTGGTCTTCTCATGTATGTATTCCTCCATTCTGTGAAAGTGAAAATGTCAATCAATAGAATTCAAGACGCGCACCTTCTTTTCCCCCGTCCTGAAGGATTGCGAAATGAATTTACAGCCATACCGACCAGTCACCATAGCAGAAGGTTCCGCTGCCATGATGAAGCCGGCCATCTGTTTTCAGCTGTCTGAATCCGTCCCGCATGCGGATGATGATTTCCGGCTGAATGTTAAGGGAATGATGCGCAGGGAACACTCTTTTTACCGGCAGGCCTGCAATCTTTTCAAGAGACTGCAGATAAGCATAGGGATCCGTGGAGGGGAACCATGCAGTCAGCGTATCCTTATACACTAAATCACCTGTATAGAGATAGCCTTTTTCTTTCTCCCAAAAACACATATGCCCCGGAGAGTGTCCCGGAGTATGCAGAACTTCTATGCTTCTTCCCCCGATATCTATGCTCTCGCCTCCATGCAGCACTTTGGTTGGCATCCCCTGAAAGAGTTCATAGGTATTTACATCATATCCGTCCGGCAAATCACATCGGTCAACTACATACTCTTTGATCTTTTCCAAGGGCTGCGGAAATCTGCCGTTAAGCCACTCCAGTTCCGCTTCGTGGGCATAAAAATCAGGATAATATTGATGTCCGCCAATATGATCCCAGTGAATATGCGTAGCGACAGCGATAACGGGATTAGCGGTTAATTCCTTTATGACCTGAGAAATATTGCAAATGCCCAATCCTGTATCGATTAACAAACTGCGCTCTGTTCCGTTTAAAAGGTAACAATGGGTCTCCTCCCAATGACGGTACTCGCTGATAATATAGGTATCTTCATCAACTCTGTCTATCGTAAACCAATCTTTCATTCTGCTCTCCCCTGCAGGATTTTTGCCATATAATATTCGTCCCTGTATTTCCCGTCCACATACATCGCGTTTTTTCTGGATCCCTCAATCACAAAACCGCTCTTTTCATAGAGATGTTCAGCGGCCTTGTTTTGGCATTCAACGGATAATTCCAGACGACAGATATGATTTTCTTTGGCCCACTTCTCCAGGTTTTCAAAAAGGACCGTGCCTATGCCGTTTCCTCTGTAACCGCTTAAAATTCCTGTCGTGATGTAGGCCGTATGATGGACGCGGTTGAATTTTCCTCTTTCCGCACGTAGGTAACCGATGATTTTGTGATGGCAAAGGGCGATCTGCAGGTAATCTTCTCCGTAAATAACGTTATTTTCAATATCCGCTGTCAGCTCAGACAGACTTGTACGTTTCTTCCGTTCTCCCGGTTCATACATCATGTAATCCGTCTCCGAATCTAAAACTGTTAAAAAATCCCAGAATCTCTCAATCTCTTTATGCTCAATCTTTTTATAGGTTATCATTCTATTTCCTTCCCTGATTTTGATTGCCGGTCTGTAAATGTTCATTTCCATTGTATCGCTATATTCAGATTCTGACAAGCAGACGGATACTCTTCTGCCCTCTTTCTGCTTTCACGTTTCTTCCAGCTCTCTCCTTTTAACCGCCTGCGCTTGTATATGCCGCTGCTGCCATACGCATCAGGCCATAACTTAATAAGGCGAAGAACACTGAATAAAGAATTGCCAAGAAAACTGCATTTGCCTGCATTTGCCTGCATTATCAGTATCATAGAAAAAAATTCTATTTGCCCCTACAACATGATATCATAGTCCCAGATGACAAAAATGAAAAGAAAGACCGCAAGAATGATGAAAAGATCTTTCGCTGATTTTGGTATAATATCCGGCAGAAAGGAGAGAACGCCGATGGCTGATCAGTCTGTTGCCTGCATCACCGCTGTCCTTGACTATATTGAAAATCATCTTGACAGCAAACTGGGATTAGAAAGGATTGCGGAGGCTGTTCATTACTCGAAGTACCACCTGCACCGCCTGTTTGCCGAAACCACAGGAATGACGATCCACGATTACGTACAGCGCCGTCAGCTTACCGAAGGAGCAAAGCTTCTGGTCTTTTCCCATAAGCCGGTAATCGAAATCGCATTCATCTGCGGATATGAGAGCCAGCAGTCCTTTTCCTCTGCATTTAAGGCTATGTATAAACTGCCCCCGGCAGAATACCGTGACAGAGGAAATTTTTATCCTCTGCAGCTGCCCTTTACGCTCCATGAGAAGCTTCATGAAAAATCCTACAGAAAAAGGGTGAAGGAACTGACGATCCAGGATATTCACCTGGCCAAAAAAGGGGATATTTCCGATTGGATGGAGTTAATGCGGCTGGTGATCGATGGGTATCCGGCGATGAATGAGGCAGATTACCTGGCCGGACTGGAAGAACGGATTGCCGAAAAACGGGCCCTTGTGCTGCGGGACGGCCGTATTCTTATCGGCGCAATGGCGTTTACGGCTTCGCCGGGCAGCATTGATTTTCTGGGCGTCCACCCTCAGTACCGCTGCTGCGGGGTTCAAAAGCTGTTCTTAGACGCTTTGCTGGAAATCTATCTGCCGGGACAGGAAATCAGCATGACAACTTATCGCAAACAGGACAAGGCGGATACGGGACACCGGGACATGCTGCTGCAGCTTGGCTTTGCTGAAAAAGAACTGCTGACAGAATTCGGCTATCCTACTCAGCGGCTGGTTCTCTCTCCGAAAAATCAGAAGGAGATAAATCATGGATAACACGCAAAACACCGGCTGGCAGAAAGGGATACTCCTGTTCTTGACCAGCCAATGCATCACCCTCTTCGGCTCCACCCTTGTTCAGATGGCCCTTGTCTGGTATGCAGCCATGGAGACATCCAGCGGCGCCTGGGTGGCCGCCTTTACGGTCTGCGCTTATCTGCCCCAGTTTCTGATTTCCTTTTTAGGCGGCGTATGGGCCGATCGATACCCTCGAAAAAAGCTGATCATCGGCGCAGATACCCTGATTGCCTCAGCTACCTTCATCATGGTACTAATCATCCCAAAGCTTTCCTCTGAACCGGCTTTGCTGGGGGGCCTGCTCCTGATGTCAGTCATCCGCTCTGCAGGAGCTGGCATACAGACTCCCGCAGTCAATGGAGTGATTCCCCAGCTGGTGCCAAAAGAGCAGCTGATGCGGTACAATGGAATCAATGCCGCAATGCAGTCCGCCGTTAATTTTGCTGCCCCAGCAGCGGCAGGCGCAGTCTTTGCCGTCAGCACATTAAACGCCACGCTGATGATCGATATTCTCACCGCCGTCATAGGATGCGAACTGCTCTCCTGCCTGCCCCTTCCTGCGCAGAACACTTCTGCCCAAAGATCCCATCTTTTATCTGACCTGAAAACCGGTATCGGCTATGCTTTTTCTAACAAGATGATCAGAACCCTCCTGATCATCTACGGTCTGTTCACCTTTTTCTGTGTCCCGGCAGGGTATCTTTCCGGTCTTCTTGTCCGGCGTGTGTTCGGGGACACCTACTGGCATCTTACCGCGGCGGAAGTCGTGGGATTTACAGGGATGACGGCAGGCGGGATTTTGATGAGCATATGGGGAAGAATGTGGCCTCGGAGAAAAACCCTGGCCGCAGGCCTTTTTGTCTTCGGCGCCATGGCAGTGGGGATGGGATTTGCCGCGCATTTTCCCCTTTATCTGGGCATGATGCTGTTTTACGGCATCGCCCTCACCGTAGTGCAGACCGCCATTACCACTATGCTGCAGGAGAAAACAGATTCCCGGATACAGGGCCGTGTATTTGGACTCCTCAGTACAATGTACGCCGGCTTTTTACCCGTCGGGATGGCGATATTCGGCCCGTTAGCCGATCTTATTCCCCTGCAGCGAATCATGATGGGATCCGGTATGGCCCTTATTTTCCTTGCAGGGATCGCTTATTTCCGCCGTGAGCTTTAAAGAAGCTGATGATTTTATTTTTCCCTGCACTTGATTCCGTAATTTCCCCGGCTTCCGTTTTCATATCCCCGGTAAATTTCGTAGGTTTTATCGTTAATGATGACCTCGTCATCGCCGGGGAATGAACAGGAAGCTCCATTTTCTCTGCAATACTGAGAAATCGCCTCCTGGGCTTTTGTGACTGTGGGGAAAACCGTACTGTCCTCATACGGTACCCAAAACGCTTTTTTCAACAGCTTAATCATTAATACCGCTCCTTTCCTTATCCTGCTGGCTTTCCATCCATTTACCTGCCAGCTTGTAAACCTGCCGGACTTCTTTGGATGACAGATCCCAGGTGCTTAATTCTGCGGCAGCCAGCTGGCTGTGCTTCTTGCTGATATCTCTTATGGCATTGCCTATCGACTTTCTTACATACTCACTTTCATCCGCTTTGCGGGAGGCCAGCAGCCTGAGGGCTGCCTGCGGATTGTCCCTGAAATACGGGCGGCTGGTCCATACTCTTAATCCTTCTGACGCTGCCCGCCGCACATTAGGACAGCTGCTGCTCATCCACTCCTGAATAACCGGCAGGGCCGATTCGTATCCCGTCATCTTACAGTAAAGGTCAAACGCCATAGCCAGAACTTCCTGTACCTTCCAGCTGTCATGACTGGCTGCTTCCGTTTTCAGGAATGTTAAGGCATCAGCGTTTTCACAGGCCGCATATCCTGCCAGAAATACGCCCACTTCCTGTACCTGGAAATTATCCGACTGGTACAATTCCTGCCCCATCCGAAAACACTCATTCGGAGAATGGGTTTGATAGAAAATCCTGCATATACGTATTCATCATTTTCTTCCTCACCGCTAAACACAGATTGCGAAATGTTCATAATCAATGCCGTCCAGCCTTAGCTTTCCTTCTTTTGTCTGATAATTTTATTATACAGCAAACGCTCTGCCATTAAAATACCATTTGTCCCGATTGAATATGGAAAAGATGGTTCTTAATCTTTTCCTCCGGCCAGTTCCACCATTGCATTTTCAGCAATGCAGATATCTGCTCTTCAGAAAACCGCCTGCGGATTGGTTTTGCCGGGACACCGCCTGCAATGGTATAAGGCGGGACATCCTTTGTCACCAGGGCACGGGCGCCAATGACCGCGCCGTCTCCAATGGTCACACCGGAAAGGATGACGGCTTCATAGCCGATCCATACGTCATTGCCGATGACAATATCTCCCTTATTGTCCCAGGCTTCGGTTACCTTCTGCATATCCAAATCCCACTCCTCAAAAAAGATAGGGAAAGGATAGGTGGACAGGGACCCTTTGGCGTGATTGGCGCTGGTGAATAAGAATTTTGCTCCGCAGGCAATAGAACAGAATTTCCCGATCACCAGCCGGTCATGATTTATGGGATAGTGATACAATACATTGTTTCTTTCAAAATCCCGGGGATCCTTCACAAAATCGTTATAGATGGTGAAATCGCCTGCGATAATGTTCGGATCCGTGATAACGCTCTTTAAATAAACGGTTTCCCGATCCTGTGATCGGGGATAGATCTTTTCCGGATTCATGGTTCTTCCTCCTCAGCCCGGTAAAAACTCATATTTTTCAATATGGGCAAAATCATTATTCTCCGCATAGTAGACGGCCTGCTCCCCCGCCGAGTAAACAAAGGAAACTCTGGTGGCCCAAAGCCCCTCCTGCCTGACTGCTCGAAGAACGGAAAATGCATCGTCAACGGAGAAGCAGTCCCCATATTCCATCAGCAGCTGCGAGGCCCTTTCATACCGGTCATCTCCCGGCAGAGTAAATGGCCGGGTACTTTCCGGGTCCAGCAAAGAATAATTGGTCACCAGAGAAAATCTTCCCGCATCTGCCCGAAAGCCAAGTCCAGGCTCAATCATCAAGGTTCTTCCGCTCCTGTCGGACAGCATGGCCTGCATGGTTGCATCCGGCGCGTAGACGATCTTCTTCGTCTGTACAAGGCGCAATGCATCATCAAAGCTGATCTTCGCCTGAATAAACTGTTCGGTCAAATCGGCAATGGTAATGGCCTCCGGATTGTCCTCGTATGCTCCGGCTGGATTTCCGTGGACATAAAGCAGTGTTCCGGCATTGCCGTTTCGATTCACACCATGGTAAGCATGGCGAATCCCGTCGGGACGCAGAATTCCAAGATAAAACCGGTCCTTTTCGCAGATAACCTGGTGGTCCCATTGGGCAGGATCAATATCGAAATTAAATCCGGTAATCATGTCCCTGCCCCGATAAACAAATCGTGTACACATGATCTTCTTTCCTTTCCTGATACAGATTTTCCTTTTTTATCTTACTGCAGGCACTGTCATTTTTCTATTTACCGGATAATACCGAATCAAATTGTATCCTTTGCAAAACAGGAGCCGCATTCCTGCAGCCCCTGACCGTTATTTCTGATATATGATTTTTCGAATGGCATATACAGACAGGCAGTATTTTTCAGCCAGAATGTCCACAGAAGCACCATTCCGGTATTCCTCTGTGATTTGACCGTTCCGCCGCTTTAACTCCTGCCGGTACCCGGATGCTTCTCCCCATGGTTTTCGCTTTTCCTGTGCAGTTGGGACGTAAACATAGCCGCCCTGAATATAATTCTGCAGCTCCTCAACCAGTCCATGAGGAAGAAGATCATTTGCGTTAATATAATTCATGCAGGCTTCCTCCTTGAGATAATCGTCAGGCGACAAAGCCAGCATATCTATTCTGCGACAGTCATTACTCCATGCAAATGTCGCATTCTGCCGGCTTTGCATGGAGCCATGCTTCGTTGCGCTTTTTCATTGTCTTCCCTTCTTTCTGTGATGGATACCTTTATCTTATCATGCAGATAGAGATAACTCAACGCTCTTTAATGGACGAAGGCCGGGTACGGTCTTTTCCTATCGTTTCCCCTTCCATTCCATAAGGAATTCTTCAATAAAGTCATGCATAAATTTATCCCGTTCCTCTGCGATTTTTTTGGCAGAAGCTGTATTCATCAGTCCCTTAAGCTTAAACAATTTTTCATAAAAATGATTAACCGTTGTTGAATCATGATTTATATATTCCTCTTTTGTCATATGAATACAGGGTTTTAAATCCGGTTTGTACAACGCTCTGTTATGATTCCCGCCGTATGCAAATGCTCTGGCAATTCCTATTGCTCCTATCGCATCCAGTCTGTCCGCATCTTGAACACACTTTCCCTCAATGGTTTTGGGAACCACGGTATCATCACCTGCAAAAGAGATTTCATCAATAATTGAACAGACTGCAGAGATTATTCGGTCTTCCACACCACATTGTTTCATTAATGAAACGGCTTTGGTCTTATTAACATAAGTATCAGGAGAAATTTTAATGTCGTCAACATCGTGGAGCAATGCAGCAAGCTGTACAATCATAAGATCTGCATTTTCCTCCTTGGCAATTTTCGTTGCCAATTCGTATACTCTTAACGTATGCCATTCATCATGTCCGCTGTAATCTTCAGAAAAATATTCTTTTACCTCGCGAATTATTTTTGGGATAATCTCATTTTCCATCATTTCTATATAACCCTGTGTCTTTCTGCCTCCTGCAATAATTTCGGCTGAGACTGCGGATATGTCCAGTTGCTAATCGGATATCAATATGAAGCCCTGTTCCTTTACATACTGCTACAGGATCGTCCCCGGTGTTTCAATGCGTATGCTGTCATCATAATTTTCGTCGTCCCAGTTCAATCTCATATAAAGCGCCGTGTTGTAAATCGTAATATTGTAAGGTTGTACCCCACGCTTACAATACGTTTGCTCTGCGGCGATTATATCATAAGCGCGAGCACGTTATCAATAATGGGCTATCAAATGGCCAACCTGTTCCGGCAATTGCCAAAAAGATGATTGAGCAAACAAGAAAATAGTTATACAATAGAAAACGCAGCATAAAGGAGGTGTTTAAATGCTAAGTTTATGTTATAGAATAATCGATATGAGCAATCAACTCTGTACAAAATCTGATGATAAGGCGATATTTGTACAGAGGTAATTTTCGCCGAACATTGGATTTTGTACAATTCTATTCTGAAAAATTAAGAATCAGATTGGAGAAAATTCAATGGAAAATTTTAAAAGATACATCGTTTTATGGGTAAGTCAAAGTATTTCGCAGTTAGGAAGTTCCATGACTGCATTTGCTCTCATTTTATGGACATACGAGCAAACAGGTTCGGCCTTTTCGGTTTCGATCATGTCGTTTTGCAACTATGTGCCGTATATTTTGATCAGTATATTTGTCGGTTCGTTTGTTGATCGTCACCGCAAAAAAACGGTTATGCTTGCTGCAGACAGTGTTGCTGCACTGGCTTCACTGTTTATTCTGGCATTTTCAATGACAGGAACTCTTTTGGCAGGGCACATTTATATCTTTAATGCCATCGTAGGAACAACTACGGCATTTCAGCAGCCGGCATCTTCTGTGGCAATAGCCAAAATTGTACCAAAGAACAAGCTGACTAATGTAAGCGGAATGAACTCCTTTTCCAGCAATTTGATTGTTGTATTTAGTCCAATGCTGGCAGCTGTGCTTTTCTCCGCAGGTGGACTGCCGCTGATTTTGCTGTTTGATTTGCTGAGTTTTGCTGCAGCTTTTTGTGTTCTTCTGTTTTTGATCCATATACCGGAACAGATCATAAGGGAGAAGTTCTCATCTCCATTTGCGGGAATAATGGTTGGATTTCATTTTTTGAAAAATGAAACCGGGATTTTGCATATCATGCTTACTATGGCCGTGATAAACTTTTTTTCCCGGCTGACCTATGAAAATATATTATCCCCTATGATTTTATCAAGAAGCTCAGCAAACAATGTTGTGCTGGGAATCGTAAATGCCTCCATGGGCATCGGTGGAATCATTGGCGGTCTGTTTGTTTCTGTAAAAAAAGAAAGCAGGAAAAAAGCAAATATGATTTATATTTCTGCCGCAGTATCCTTTTTGCTTGGCGATTTGACAATGGCAGTTGGCAGAAATGTATTTTTCTGGTCATTTGCCGCTTTTGCCGCAAGCTTGCCAATTCCGTTTATCATGGCAGAACAAAACATAATACTCTACAAAAAAATCCCTGAAAAAATACAGGGAAGGGTATTTGCTGTAAGAAATGCTGTACAATACAGCACGATTCCTTTTGGTATTCTTTTAGGAGGATACTTAGCCGATTATATATTTGAGCCGTTTATGTGTTCTGACACAGGTATTGTGCCTTTTTTAGAAATACTTGTAGGAAATGGTGCAGGCAGCGGCATGGCTGTTATGTTTTTATGTACGGGAGTCTGCGGCTTTGCCATAAGTATTTTTTCTTTGCATAGCAAAAAAATTCAGGAATTAAATGACTGTTGACTGGCTCGGCAGATGAAAAATCGAGGCGGGAAAGCCCTGAAACGGCTTCCCGCCTGCCTGATTCTGAAAATTTTCCCATTCCCCGAAATTCAGTCTCAAGATTTTCTCCTTACCGGCCGGATATACTTAAAATACTTTTCCGGATCATAATAAAAATACATAATCCTGCCGGGGGAGCGATCAATCTCATATCCCGCGCCGTCATAATCAAAGGAGGCCATGGCCTGCTCGATTTTTTCTTCTACGCTGCAGTTCTCCTGTTCATAGTCAAATGCCCCGTGCTCGAAAACGATATACTCCCCTTCCGGGATCTGGGCCATGGACATTTGCGGCGGAACGGCGCCGTGATAATCCATGGGAAGCCTTACCCCCCAGCACTCAACCCGTGGAATTCCCCAGCCGCAAAGCCTGCCCTCCGGGTCGTTGATGTACGCCATAATCTGCCCGCTTCCACAGTTTGCCTCCGCGCCGCCTTGATCATCCAGTTTCCCCTTAATGCTGTCAAGGAGGCCGCAGACCGTTTCGTAATCCTGACCGGGTATGTGGTTTTGCTTCTGCCAGAAGTCCCAATAGCCGTTGCTTTCGTAATTTTTCACATAAAGAAATTTGTGGGCAGGGATTGTCACAAAGTAAACATTTACCTGATCTGTCGATTTAATCATTCCGATCTCTCCTAATCCAAGAAAGTAGCGGTCGAAAGGGCTTATTTTCGTGCGAAGGACCACCGGCTCAGGGTTTTTCCGAAATTCGCTGGGCGTCACGCCGTAGCTTCGTTTAAATGCCCTGGCAAAGGCTTCGCCGGAGGAAAATCCGTAATCGAGGGCGATATCCAGCAGGCTTCTGCCGCTGTCCCGGACTTCCTTCAGCGCAAATGCCAGCTTTCTTTTTCGCAGATAATCCCGCAGCTGCATCCCGGTAATTTCTTTAAACTTCCTCGTTGTATAAAATTCGGAATACCCCAGCTTATGGGCCAAAGCATGAAGGGTAAGCGCCTCGCTCCTGTACTCCTTAAGACAGCAGTCAATCTCATTGACAACCGTCTGGATTTGCTTCTGCCATTCATACATTTCCCCTTCACCTCATTTCTGCCGCTCTGCATCTATTATAAATGTTCCGACCGGCAGATGCCTGATTTTACTTGCGAATCCGCCGCGCTGTTCTCCCGCTCCTGTTCATTCAAAGTCCGGCGGCTCATTTGGCATCCCTGAGTCATACAACTAATGCCGTCTATCCGGCACTTAGGGCTGTGTCGGATAGGTCGGGCGTTAGGCTTCGGGCAGGTCAAAAATCTTCCGTTTCCGACAGCCAGTCCCACAAGAAAAATGAACGCAAGATATAGGACATGGTTCGCCTCCTTGGCCATAGACCTGCAGGAACGGCATGCTGCGATAATTCCGGCCCTTTATTTCTGATATATGATTTTTCGGATAGCATAATAGATGGACAGGCAGTATTTTTCAGCCAGAACATCCACAGAAGCACCATTCCAGTATTCCTCTGTGATTTGACCGTTCCGCCGCTTTAACTCCTGACGGTACCCGGATGCTTCTCCTCATGGTTTTCGCTTTTCCCGTGCAGTTGGGACGTAAACATAGCCGCCCTGAATATAATTCTGCCGCTACTCTTTTTCAAGTAATCCTTTGACTCCAAATCCGATCCCTGCAAAAAACAGCGCCAGCTCCCCGTAGCCATTCAGACTGCTTTGCGGGTCAAGGAGAATAAAACCTCCCAGCAAAATAAACATTAATCCAAATAATAAATACTTGATCCCCTTCATCTTCTTTCCTTCTCCCTTTTGAATCTCTTTCTAATCCTGATCCTGGAATTCTTCGTCAGCGAAACAACCTTCTCACCAGAGTCCATGCCCCGCTCAGTGCGATAATCGCCAGCAGGCTTGCCGTCCAGATAATCCACAGATTGCTGGTTCTTCCGCCGCCAGGATCGACGCTCTCACTGCAAAGCAGCCAGCCTATTAAAAAGCCGCAGGGATATCCGGCTCCTGCTCCCAGCAAAACCCATCCGGCCCTTGCCAAATAAGCGGCTGCCAGAACAATCAGCGCGAGGATTCCTAAAACCAAGGGCCACTGCTTCATTCCATGAAGATCAAATAATAGATAGCGGATCCCAATGTAGGACACTAAAACCAGAAGAACCATCTCAGCCAGCAGACCTTTTCTGTTGTTCATCAGTTTATGGTCCACCAGAAAATCCACAAACAGCTCTGCTGCTCCCGCAAACAGCTCCGTCAGAAAATCACTCATGACGCATCTCCCTTCTTTTGCCCTTATTTTTCTTTCCAGCTTAATCTACTGTTTCCAGCCTTTCTTTTAAATACAACAAAGCCTGGGTAATGATGCATCCATGATCCACCGCCAGCCCATCAGCGCTTAACAGATGATACGTTTCCTGGGTGAGAAGAGAATTTCCCGACCTGGTAATCCCCACCCGTGCTCCTACCGTAACGCCCTTCTCCTGGCAGCTTAATTTCAGATTCCACACTTGGAAAAATCCTTCCTGACCTGGCTCCTCCTTAAGCTCCACATCCATCCAGGCAGCCTCTGCCGCATCATCTCCCGCCTTTACCGGCGCCTCCCCTTCAATCAGCGCCAAAAAAGAGGTGGTAATCACCCGCCATCGTGGATCTCGATCCCATTGTCCCCAGGTATCCATCTGTTTTAAGGGAAGGCCCTTCAATCCCGTTTCCTCTTCCAGCTCTCTGGCTGCTCCCGCGAATAAATCCTCTTTAAGCTCCACGAATCCTCCCGGCGTAGCCCAGAACCCAATGCTGGGATGATTGCTGCGTTTTACCAACAATACTTTCAGGGGCTGTCCCCAGTGGTTCAGCTTCTCTGGAGAGCACACTGCCACAATGTCTGTGGTGTTGCTTGGGTTATCGTATTTTTTCGGATCGTAGCCCGCTAAAAATTCCTCCAGGCTCTCTCCATTTCGATTCCTTTCTCCTGTGCCCTTAAACCGGGCATTGTCTGTTAAAAACGTCATGTTATTTTCCTCCCTTTCTCCTCTGATTGATTTACTGAGACAGCTTCAATCCATTTTTTCCGTCTGTAAAATCCATTGTATTTTCTTTTCTATAGACAAGTATACCGTTCCCCTTTGGAAAATACCATGGCATTTTTCTTACAATTTCCATTTCTCCGGCAGCCCTGTTCTATCACTAGATTTTTATTGAACTGCCCGGTATCCGATGTTACAATGCATTTAACATCCATATTTTCCTGCGCGTTCATGGGAAAGACAAAGGAGGCATCAATCATATGCATTACATCAGCCATTATCTCTCTCCTCTGGGAGAAATTCTTCTGGCGGCAGACCAAACTGGCTTAACCGGCCTGTGGTTTCAGGGACAAAAATATTTCGCCATAGGACTGGATAAAGAACATAAAATCCAGAATCTTCCGGTTTTTGAACAGACAAACCATTGGCTTGACCTTTACTTTTCCGGAGTCAAACCAGAGATTCCGGTGCCGCTTCATCTCATCGGCACAGATTTTCAAAAGCAGGTATGGGAAATTCTTCTGACCATTCCCTACGGGAAGACCACCACTTATGGGGAAATCGCCGGAAAGCTCGCCGCTGCCCGGGGACTTAATCACATGTCCTCCCAGGCGGTAGGCGGCGCCGTAGGGCACAATCCCATTTCCCTCATCATCCCCTGCCATCGGGTTCTAGGCGCCAACGGCAGTCTTACAGGGTACGCCGGAGGAATCCACAGAAAAAAGGCCCTGCTGACCTTAGAACAGCAGGGGCTGCATTCCATGGATGAAAAGAAATAAAATTCTTTTTTCGAAAATAGTTGACAATAAAATCTACATCCCATATAATATTGCTCAAATTCATTTTGAAGAAAGGAATCGAATTACGTATTATGGACGACGCTGACAGCAGCGACTCTGACAATAGCGACAGTAACTCTTGTGATCAATCAAACATTTTCATAAACTGAGGCATATTCTGCGGCTGCATTAAACAGCAGAATATGCCTCTTTGTCGTGCTTTGACTGACCCCGCAAACAGCGGTCAGAATATATTTTTCAGAAAGGAGTGGTATATCCAATATGGATAATCACAAGCAGGTGCCTTGGCACGCACAAAAACTGACGGAGGTTTTCAAGATTCTTCACACCTCCGAGGAAGGATTAAGCGATGCTGAGGCTGCCGAAAGGCTCAAACGAAACGGGCGCAATGAGCTGCGCTCAAAACCGCCAAAATCTATTCTTCAGATGCTGAACGCTCAAATTATGGATCCCATGGTGCTGATTCTCATCGGCGCAGCGGCATTCTCCGCAATTCTGCAGGAATGGACAGAAGCGGCAGTTATTTTCACCATCGTTATTGTCAACGCAATCATCGGCATCGTACAGGAAAAAAAGGCCCAGTCATCCCTGGAAGCGCTGCGCAGCATGAGTGCGCCTTCCGCCCGAGTGATGCGGCAGGGGGAGGAAAGTATTATTCCAGCCAGCGAACTGGTAATCGGCGATATTGTTCTTCTGAGCGACGGAGATATGGTCCCCGCCGACCTGCGCCTGATAGATTCTGCCAATCTGAAAATTGAGGAAGCTTCATTAACCGGCGAATCTCTTCCTTCTGAAAAGGAGGCTGAGACTGTTCTTTCTAATGATTGTCCTCTGGGAGACCGCAGCAATATGGCCTATACCTCTTCCATTGTAACTTACGGACGGGCCGTTGGCGTTGTCGTTGCCACAGGAATGAACACGGAAGTCGGCGGCATTGCCGGCATGCTGGATGAGCAGGATAAGACAGACACTCCAATGAAACGAAAATTAAATGCTGTAGGGAAAACCCTTACCGCAGCAGGTTTGATTGTCTGCATTTTGATTTTCGCCATTGGCGCCTTGTATCACCGTCCCCTTGTTCCTCAGTTTCTGGTTGCAATCTCTCTGGCGATCTCTATTATTCCTGAGGGACTTCCAGCTACGGCAACCATCGTGATGGCTCTGGGCGTACAGCGCATGGCAAAAAAGAATGCTTTAATCCGCAAGCTTCCTGCCGTTGAAACGCTGGGAAGCGCCACGGTGATCTGTTCTGATAAAACCGGTACACTGACGCTGAATAAAATGACGGTAACTCACATCGCAGTTAACGGAGATTTCAAAAATAAGAAAGCATCTCCAGCAGCCGATGGAGCTAACAAACATCCTGAAGTATACCAAGAACTGATTCATGCCGCTGCCCTCTGCAACGATGCCAGTCTGGATCCGGACCGAAAAGGAGAAATCATCGGTGATCCTACGGAAGGTGCCTTGATCTATCTGGCACAGTCTTTCGGCGTCGACCATGAAGAATTGGAGGATAAACATCCACGGCTCTTTGAACAGCCCTTTGACTCCGAACGGAAACGAATGACCACGGTACATGAAATCAACCACAGGATGACGGCTTATACCAAAGGTGCTGTAGATGAACTGCTCCCTCTCTGCACCCGCATTTTAACTGCAGAGGGTGTCCGCCCGATTACAGACGAGGACAAAGAACAGATTGCCGCGCTTTGTCTTTCCATGTCAAAAGAAGCGCTTCGTGTGCTGGGATTTGCCATGCGCGTCCTGCCTGCCCTTCCGTCTGACGATAATGAAAATGTTGAGTTTGATCTGACATTTATTGGGGTAACCGGAATGATTGACCCGCCTCGAAAAGAAGTTGCGGCATCCGTTCGCATCTGCCGCCGTGCTGGAATCCGTACCATTATGATTACCGGAGACCATAAAATCACAGCCCTGGCCATCGCAGAGGAACTTGGCATTTACCGAAAAGGCGACACCGTCATCTCCGGTGAGGAATTGGATCGCATGACCGATTCCGAATTGGACCGGGCAGTCAAAACCACTACCGTGTTTGCCCGCGTATCTCCTGCCCATAAGCTGCAGATTATCCAAAGTTTAAAACGTACCGGTGAAGTGGCTGCCATGACCGGCGACGGAGTAAACGACTCCCCCGCCTTAAAAGCAGCGGACATCGGCGTGGCAATGGGAATTACCGGAACTGATGTGGCAAAAGATGCCGCGGACATGATCCTTCTCGATGACAGCTTTACCACCATTGCCGATGCCATCAAAGAAGGACGCCGGGTCTACCGGAATATTCAAAAGGTCATCCAATTTTTGCTGGCAGGAAACATTGCCGAAATTCTCACCTTATTTACTGCTACCTTATTGAACTGGGATGCTCCTTTGCTGGCCGTTCACATCCTCTGGGTAAACCTGGCGACCGCTACCCTTCCGGCTCTGGCTTTGGGGGTTGATCCCGCCAGCAAAAATATCATGAAGCATCCTCCGGTTAAATCAGGTACCTTATTTGAACGGGACTTAATCATTCGGGTAATTACCCAGGGTGCTTTCACTGCCGTTCTGACCACCTGCGCCTACTGGATTGGAGCCTCCACAGACAGCCGCCCTGCCGGACAAACCATGGCATTCTGTGTTCTGGCATTTTCCCAGATGCTCCGTTCCTTCAATCAGCGCTCAAACACAGAACCGATCTGGATTCGGGCAGAAGGAATTAATCCCTGGCTGATCCTTTCGTTTGGAGGGTCAGCTCTATTAATGGCCTGCATTCTCTTGATTCCTGCTTTGCGGGATGCTTTCCAGCTGACTGGTTTAAGCAGCGCAGAATGGGGAATCGCGCTGGGATTATCTCTTCTCTCTGTAGTGCAGATCGAAATGGTAAAACTGGCAAATCGCATTCGCAGAGATTCTCAGCCTGCAGACTAATGACATTCAACATGCAGGCCCCGTCCTTTTCTTCTGTATTTTCCGTTCAACCCTTACGGATCAACAGAAGAAAACGCGGGGCCTGCATGGGCTTTATCATTATTCTGCTTCGCCTTCTTCCGGCCGGCGGCTGATCACCACTTCCCCTTCCGCCTCCGGAATATCCCGGATAATCTCTCCCACCGAAGGAACTGAAATTTTCCCTTCCAGTGGATTCTTAATGCTGATCATCGGCGTGGTAATTACCGCCTCTACCTGAGAACGCTCAAAAGCCAGATCGGCGTCAATCATCTCGCAATTCACCAGTTTCAGTCCTTTGCAGTAACAAAGGGGCTGGGTACCGATGATCTGGCAGTCCTCAAAGGTTACATTCTGGCAGTACCAGGCCAGGTATTCTCCCTTTACTACGCAGTCCCGCACCACCACATTTTTCGCATGCCAGAAGGCGTCCTTGGTATCGAAGCGGCAGTGCTCAAATACTGCGTCTTCTATGTACTGGAAAGAATACTTTCCGGTCATCTCCACATTCCGAAAATGCAGTCCTGAAGAACGCATCATAAAATACTCGCTTTCCGCTCTGCAATTCTCCATGGAAATTCCCTGAACAGACCATCCGAACTCTGGAGAGACAATATCACATTCCCTCAGCTTTACCTCTCTGCATTCTCTCAAGGCTTTAATTCCATAAAGCTTTGTCCGGTCAATTTCAATATGATCAGAATACCACAAAGCCGCCCGGCAAAGCTGAGTCATCTCCGAATCCTGGATTTTCAGCCTGTGATCATGCCAGAAGGGATATCTAAGATTAAAAAAACAGTGTTCAACTTCAATTTGGGAACATTCTTTAAAGGCGCTCTCCCCATCGGCAGGTCCGTCAAAGGAACAATTCTTCACCAGAATATCTCGGCTGCCGTAAAGCGCCCGTTCTTCATCAAAGGTTTTATCATGTACTATATTCATTTTCTTCCTCCTGCTGAAATCTCGTCTTCTTCCTGCTGAAAATAATCTGGATAAACCTGACGGATGGTATCTATATTCTCCCGGTACCTCTCCATATGGCGGACTGCCACCGCCCGGGCAGCCGTCTCATCCCGCGCTTCCACCGCCAAAAGAAGCGCTTCGTGATCTTCCAGAATATGCTCCATAGGACGGCAGCGAAGACTAAGCACCGTCGTCCGGTCAAAATGAGGGGCGGCGCTTTCTACCAGTCCGTACCAGTACATTCTGCCGCACAGCGCGTAAATCATCCGGTGAAATTCTTTGTCCAGGGAGAAAATTTTCTCTTCCTGTTTTCGCTCAATATACATTCGCCAAACCGCCGTATTTTCCCACAAACGGTCCATCTCTTCCTGGGTACATTTCCGGCAGGCCAACGCAGCCAGCTCAGATTCCAGAACGCTTCTTAAGTGGCGTACTTGTTCCACAATCTCCGGATCAATCTTCGCCACATAACTTCCGATCTTCGGGCGGATCTCCACCAGCTGCCGATTGGCCAGCTCCAGCATCGCTTCCCGCAAAGGCGTACGGCTGATCTTCATCATCTGACACAGCTCCTGCTCCACTAACTGCTGGCCAGGCTCCAGCCTTGTGCGCACAATATTTTCAACCAGAATTCGAGCCGCATAATCTCGGGCCGATTCCTGGGCTTTTTTCGGTGTACATTCAATCATTGATCTTTCCTTTCTTCATCCCTGAATGGCTGATGCTATGTTCGATTGTAGCAGTTTTCCTAAAATGAAGCAAGAGGGATTGACAAAACCAATGTTGTTATATATTATATGCTATGAAATATATTACGATCAGCTCTCTATGCTGTGAGAAAGGAGGCTGCCATTTATGCAGCTGGCAGTAATTACCATAAGACAAGTTGTGATCCTATTTTTTATGATTGCCGCAGGTTTCGTCTGCGCCAGATTCGGAGTGGTAAAGAAGCAGGCTAAACAGGCCTTTTCTGATTTGCTGGTAGGCGTGGTTGTTCCCTGTATGGTAATCAATTCCTATCTGACTCCTTTTGATCCCCAAACCCTGAACAACCTGTTCCTGGCCTATGGCCTTTCCATTGTTCTGCTGGTTGTGGGAGGCGCCGTCAGTTTCTTTTGTACTGTCCGCACTTCTTCGGAACATCGCCCCATTCTTCGGTTTGCCTGCACTTATTCTAATGCAGCTTATATGGGATTCCCCCTGATTTCCGTCCTTTTCGGCAGTGAAGGCCTGCTGTATGCCAGCGCCTTTGTGACCATATTCAATCTCCTGCTGTGGACCCAAGGCGTGCTGATGCTTCAGGGAACTCGTCTTAATCTCCGTCAGACCATCCGCACCATTCTGACTACCCCGGTGCTTCTGGCCGTTGCTGCCGGTTTGATTCTATACCTAAGCCAAATTCCAGTGCCAGAGCTGATCCGCAGTCCCCTGGAAATGATTGGCGACATGAACACCCCTCTTTCCATGTTTATTACCGGAATGATGATTGCAGAAAGCAATCTAAAGGGGCTGCTGTCCCGCAAAGGCCTGATGCCTGCTGTATTCATCCGGCTGGTTCTCATTCCCGCCGTCTGCTTTATTCTGTATCGGCTTTTAGGCGTGACCGGGATGGCCGCTCAGGTGGTTCTGCTGCTGGAGGCTTGTCCCTGCGCCGCCATCACTTCAGTCTTCGCCATCCGATTCGGCTGTGATGAAGAGCTTGCCGCCGGAACCGTTGTGGCCAGTACTTTATTCAGCATCATCACCCTGCCTTTGTGCGCCTTGATTCTGGATACCTTGATCTAACAAGAATTGCTTTTGCGATTAAAAACATCATTACAAAAATAGGAGGAATTTAATCATGACCCTTGATCCAAAAGACCCAAAATCCCTGCAAAAAGCTATTGACGCCCTGCCAAAGGACGGAACCCTTTACGTGCCAAAAGGAGAATGGCACACTGGTCCTCTTCATTTAAAAAGCCACATGACCCTCGAGTTTGACCCGGAAGCCGTGCTGATCTTTTCTCCAGTGATGGAAGATTATCTTCCTCCTGTATTCACCCGCTGGGAAGGCGTAGAATGCTGGAATTACTCTCCTCTCATCTATGCCAATGAAGCCAGGTACATTACGATCCGAGGAGCCGGACGGCTGGTGGGAAATGGCCAGGCCTGGTGGCCCTGGAAAAAACTGCAGAAAGAAGCTGCCATCCGCCTGTGCAGTGCACAAAGCCAGGGAATCCCTCCAAAGGATCGGATTTTTGCCACCCGCAAAGATGCCCTTCGTCCTTCTTTCCTTCAGTTTATCAACTGTCAAGATGTGCTTTTCGAAGACTTTACTATAGAAGACGGCCCGCAATGGACCATCCATCCTGTTTACTGCAGCAATGTCACTGCCCGCCGGCTTCACGTGTTCACCTCCGGCCCAAATACCGATGGATTCAATCCCGATTCCTGCGAGAACGTGCTGATTGAGGATTGTGAATTTTCTACCGGCGACGACTGCATCGCCATTAATTCCGGCATGAATGAAGACGGCTGGCGGGTAAATCGTCCATGCCGCCAGGTAGAAATCCGAAACTGCCGGTTTAACGGCGGCCACGCAGCAATCGCCATTGGAAGCGGCATGTCCGGCGGCGTAGAAAATATTTTTGTTCACCATTGCACCATCAATGGTACAGAACGGGGAATCCGTCTGAAAACCATTCCCGGACGAGGAGGCTATATCCGCAATGTGCTTTTCCAAGACATAACCATCCGTCATATTCCTTTAGAAGCCATTGAAATCAGCATGGCTTACGGCTCCAGCACCGTAGTTCCTTTAAGCCAGGCTCTTCCCCATATTGAAGAGATTACTTTCAGCCGAATCAGCGGAAACGACCTGGCCACCGGCGTCTCTCTCTGCGGCCTCCCCGAAAGTCCGCTTCAAAACATCCACTTAGATGAAGTGAACCTTCCTGGCCAGCATCCAGACAGACTCGAATACGTTACGTTAGCCTAACTGCTGGGCTTCCGCCATTCTTTTGACGTTTTTCCAATTTGAGGAGAAAAAGTAGCTGAGCATGCACACCATTCCGAAAACGAAGCTGACGGAAATACTGGCCATTACATAGCCGCCGTCGAAAAATCGGGATATCAAATAAGCACAGGGAATTCTCACTGCCCACAAAGTAAGAATATTGACAATGGTGGGAAAACGAATCTCTCCCATACCGTTGACAAAACTGATAATACAGTTAAATACCGCATAGGCCCAGGTAAAGGGAAGAACCACCCAGATGTATCGCACAGCGAACTCCAGAACCGCCTGATCTCTGGTAAACAGTTCCAGAATCGGGCGGCAGAAAAAAGTTACAAGAAGGCCGGCAAAACAAGTGATCGCTCCAGAAACCAAAGGAATTCTGATTCCGCCCTTTTTTAAGTACACATAATTCCCTGCTCCCAGATTTTGACCGGAAAAGGTGGTGGCTGCTGAAGACATCGAGGTAATGGCCACATTAGCAATCCCTGTAACTTTGCTGCTGACTGAGCTGGCCGCAATAAAAGTAGAGCCTTGCAGATTGATTAAAGACTGCATCAATATATGCCCAATGGAATAAATAGAACTGTTTAATCCCAGAGGAAGACCGATCACCACAATTTTTTTCAGCATCGTCCCATTAATCCGATGGGGAAGGAAGGTAAATTCCAGTTCCGGATACTGCTTTCTAATGTAGAAAATACTAAACAGCCAGGAACAATACATTGCAATAGAAGTTGCCAGGGCCGCCCCTCCTACATCCATGCCAAAGCCAGCCACAAATAACAGATCAAGGACAATATTCACAATACAGGAGATCAGGAGAAAAAACAATGAAGCTCTGCTGTCTCCCATTCCCCGCAGGATCCCTGCATTCATATTATATCCCATATTTCCCAAAGTTCCCCAGAAGACAATCCCAATATAGGCATTTGCCAAATCCCAGGTATCTTCCGGCACCTGCATAAACCGAAGAACTAAAGGTCCAATAAATTGTCCCAGGATACTTAAGGGAACGGCACACAGAAACAGAAACGAAATAGCTGTAGCACAAATATCTTTCTGTCCCTGCCGGTCTCCTCTGCCGGTAAACTGAGAAACCAAAATCGATACTCCCGTTCCCAATCCAAGGAACACACATAAGAGGATCTCCACCGGCTGGCTGCTGGTCCCAACCGCCGCCAGAGAAACCGACCCGCAGAAATTTCCGATCACCAGAGTATCCACCGTGCTGTACAGCTGCTGCAGTACATTTCCCACACAAATAGGAAGAGCAAACAACAGCACTTTTTTCATAATCGAACCTTGCGTCATATCAATCTTCGCAGCACTTTTCATCATTTTTTCTCCAATCCGCCCCTTGTTTTATGAATCTTATCCATTTTTTGCAATAAGACTCCTGTAAAAGTTGTTGTACTACATCCCTCTCTGTTTGTCAACGGACAGTTTAGCATCGCTGTTCAGCCAGTAATGCAATAAAGAAGGTGATCAGTTACTTCTGATTGTTAGTTCGAAACTTCAAGGGCCGGTTTGACTTAAACAAGTCAAACCAGCCCTTGCTTGGCACTATTGATTTTCCGCCAGTCCCTCCGCGGCATAATGATAAATCCCATATTCATCCACAGTCAGATTAAGATCCGCCTTTTTGGTGTATTTCAGACACTCCCGGACATTTGCCAGATCGCTGTATTCCACAAAGCGCAGCGCTTCTCCGGGCTCCGTTCCGCTGCTGATCTTCCTTTCCACCAATCGTTTCTTTAACGTCTCCTCCTTTCCTGTAATTCGGATGGTATAATCCGCATACTGGGAAAGATCCCGCCACCCTTCCCGGTCCAGCAGAAGATAATTTCCTTCTAACAAAACCATATTTCCTCTGACTACAACAGCATTCTCCACTGGATTATGCAAAAGGCGGTTATACTCCGGCCATCCGCATTCTTCTCCCCTGGCCACCCGGCTGATTCTCTCCCGAAGCCGGTTCAGATCAAAAGTTATGGGAGCGCCTTTGATCTGAACCAGAGAAATCTCTTTCCCATCCCGAATAGTTCTGGCAGCCAGAAGATCATCCTGGTACCGGTGAAATCCATCCATTCCGATGACGGTAATGGGAACAATTTCCGGTTCTCTCTCCCTCACTTGGCTGGCCAGAACCTGCAAAAAACCAGCCAGCGTACTTTTCCCCGATCCCGGGGGAGCCGCCAACATTGCCAGAATCCGTCTTCCCTTTTCTCTCTCCAATGCCGACAGCCTGCGCAAAAGGGGCAGAAAAATTTTCTCCACACTTTCTTCCGTATAGTGAGCCTGAACCGGAATCCCATTAATGATCGTATTGTACTGAATCATGTTCCCTCCCTCTAACCAAATCAAATATGGCGCGCCAGCCGCCGGTCCATGATGGTTTACTCTTCTCCCGTCACAGACCTTTCCTCCTTCTGAACCAGAGATGATTCTTCTGTTACCTCCGCCTCCAGATTCATTCCTTCGAAAAAGCTCCTGATCTCTTCCGCCGAACCACAAGTAAATCCATCAAACAAGACTTGCATATTCCTGAGATGCTGTCATCTGCCACATGAGATCCACAATTTTAAGGCCCTGATCCGCTAACGAAATATTCTCCCTCTTCTCTTCATTTAAGCTGCAGGAGCATAAACCGGCCGTCATCACTGCCGCTGCCAGCACAGCCGCTGCCTTCTTTGAAATTTTCATAAACCGTTTCCCCCCCTTTTCTGATTTTTTCTTATCCTAGAAGCTCATCCTTCCTGGTCTCCAAGAACAGGATACAATTCTGCCAGGATAGAACTGACCTGGGAGGATATCTGATCCAGACTGGTAATGGCCTCATTGATTCTGGACTGAACCATAATATCCACAAACACATTATCCATAAAAGTATCGGCAAACCGCATAAAACTTCCCAGCTCTATAGAAAAATCTGCAGACAGCGAAACATCCTTTAACTCACGTTCAAAGGCTGCAAGCTTCTGTTTCGCCTCATCCATATACAAGGAAGCTTCATCCATCTTAGAATGTTTCACAAAACTGCTGAACATTCCTCCTCCAAGCATATCAAAAAGTCCCCAATTCTTTGCGCTCCCAAGTTTTTCCCTGGCCTTCTTCATGCTGGCCAAAGCCGCCTCTCCCGCCTGTATCGCTTCGCGAACTTCTTGTTTCTCCATCTATTTTTTCTTCCCCCTCGTTCTCATTCTGATTTCCAGTATATCATATCCCTTGCAGGCGAGTGTTACTTATGTCTTATAATTTCCTTAAACTTCTGCTTAAGACAGCCAATAGACTATCTGTCGCCGTATTTAAGGAAATACGTTATGGTATAATCACTGCAAAACCAATGATAAGGAGAGGGAAAATGAAAGAGAAAAACAAGTTTCTTCAAGCTGCATCCATCATCATGATCTTATGTGCTGTTTTGGCCATCTTGATCACTGCTATCAATACCAATGCTGCGTTAAGTTCTATCTCTGGCCTAAGCCCAGAAGAACAGACAGCGGTTGAAGCACAGCTGAGTGAAGGCGACATCACCATGGATCAGGTAATGACAGCTGTATCCGCCATCGCTTATGTCGGTCTTGGATTAACGATCATTTTTAATATCATCAAAGTTATTGTAGGATTTTTAGGCCTAAAAAAGGCAGATACTTCCTCTAAATTTTTTATTGTTTGGGGAATTATTCTCCTGGTTTTCGGCGTACTCAGCCTTTCAAGCGGAATCCTCAATCCCCTTGGAATCTGTAACCTTTTAGGCGGCGTCGCTGCGCCTGTACTGTTCATTATCGGCGGAAACCAGAATAAAAAAGAAGCTGGGGCGAAAAATTCAGCCGTTTAAATTCGGAAATCACTACAATAACAGCTAATCCTAATCACATAAAAGCGCTGTACCATCACGATTCAAGGCTAACAATTGCTTGTGATGATACAGCGCTTTTTCTGTTTCCCAAACAGCATCAATCATTCATGTTGATGCCCGCTAAACTCATTTCATTATATCTCACTTATATACTGTATTCCTTCTGCATCAGACAACTTCTGAATGAGTCCTGCATGTCCATACCTTTGAGGGCTCTTTAAGGTAAGAAATACAGAAATTCCTCCCTTAGAATCCTTTTTTAATTTAGAAACCTGCATGTCAATAATTTTTAATTTTTCTAGCTGACACAAATTCATAAAATTATTAATCGCATTATTCGAATCAAAATTTAAATATAAACGAATA
This sequence comes from Candidatus Cottocaccamicrobium excrementipullorum, assembly GCA_018713255.1. Taxonomy (GTDB): domain Bacteria; phylum Bacillota; class Clostridia; order Lachnospirales; family Lachnospiraceae; genus Caccovicinus; species Caccovicinus excrementipullorum. The sequence continues at coordinate 34,590 of DVFL01000024.1, forward strand.
TATTTTGAATACATTTGAATTCTTTCATCAATATACTTCAAAAAAACCATAATCAAAAGTACTGCACCTCCTGCCAAAACAGCTCCTTCATAAAATCCAATACCAATCGCCAAGCCAATTCCAGTCACTGTCCACAATCCTGCAGCTGTGGTGAGCCCTTTGATCTGATTATCTTTTGTTACTAAAATAGCGCCTGCTCCTAAAAAGCCAATTCCGCTGATTACCTGAGCCCCCATTCGAGTTGGATCTCCGCTTTCGAATTGCATACAAACATACTGATTTGTCATCATAATCAAGCATGCTCCCAGACAAACCAACATATAAGTTCTTGCCCCTGCAGGCTGATGTTTGCTCTGCCTTTCAATTCCTACTATTCCTCCAATAGCAATCGCAAGAAAGATTCTGCATCCCATACTGGTATAAGTTAACTCCCGAAGGTTATCCATCACTTAACTTTCGCCTATTCCTCTCTCGGAATTCGATATGAGTAAAATGTATACATGTTGTAAAAATACGTCATTTCAGGCTGACGCAATGAAAAAGATGGCCTATTCTTTTCTAGTGATCTGGAAATTCGCTCACAAGCTTTCTGCATTTTTTCTTTCTCCGCTTCTGTCATCTCCCATAATTGATAAGCTACGCTGATATGAAATCCATAAGAGTCATGGTCCGGAAAGCGAACACCTAATTTATCTGAAACATCATCTCTATACTTCTTTAAATTTTCAGCTGCCTGTTGATTTTCCGGCACAAACCTTACTAAAATATTTTTATTGGACATATCAATGTAATCATAAATCATTCTTGTTTCCGGCAGACTTTTTACTTCTTTAAATTTCTCTTCAAAAAACTCATCTACCTTTTCCAGTTCCAAATCCAAAGGCAGATATCTGCTCCAGAGCTGCTTTTTTCTATCCTCATGACAAACCCCTTGAATGATCGTCATATGAAGGCTTGCTAAGGGGAGAAACTGATAACTTCTCCCCTGATCCGCAGCTTGAAACTCCTTGGATATTCCAGCAATCACTGAGTAAATTTCATTATCCTCCAGCACCTTGCTGATAATTGTATTGCCTGGGAAAAAACGTACACTCCCATCTTCATTAAACTTCCTTCCTACATTGGAAGTTGTCTGCATCCCTTTCATTTTTATCCTCCTCAAATATTATCCTTTAACCGCTCCATCCGCGATTCCTTGAATAAAATATTTCTGCATTGCCAGATATAATAGAATCGGCGGAATAATTGCCAGTAATGCTGCTGCCGCGCCAGCGTTGAGATTGGCCGCATTTTCTGTAAAAAAAGACCCAATTGCCAATGTTACCGTGCGCAAATCCTTTTTTTGCAAAATATACATTTGGAACGAATAATCATTCCAAACATAAACGCCAGTCAGTATTACAACACTTGCAGTCACTGGTTTTAAATTGGGTAAAACAATTTTATAAAACACACTTATTTTGCTGCACCCGTCAATCAATGCTGCCTCATCCAAAGCTGTTGGAATCGTATTAATAAAATTAGTAAACAAAAAAATACTAATAGGCAGATTGTAAGTAACTGAAATAAGAATAATTCCCCAATATGTATTGATCCCTTTAATGGCAACCATCGTCTTATAAAGAGGCACTAATACGCTTAACGGAGGTATCATCATTACCCCAAGAATGACACTCAGCAGAACCCGATTACAGATACTTTTCACTCTTGCTAACGGATAAGCTGCCATGGAGCCGATCAACACAATCAATATGACTGAAATCAATGTAATTATAAACGTATTAATCAAAGCTTGGAGCAGACCTCCCTTTTCAAGAGCAAGGGCAAAATTTTCAAAATGAAAATAATTAGGAAGACTCCATCGAGAAGATAAATCCATCTGTTTTTTAAAAGAAACAGAAATTAGAATGTAAAAAGGGACAAAATGGATTACCAACAAGACTGCTGCTGCAACCATTTTCCAAGACCATTTTTTCTTTTTCAATTATATTCACCTGCCCTCTTTTCAATCGCACCTTTCACAACAATACTGATAAACATAATAAAGATAAAGGTAACTACGCCAATTGCCGCCGCATATCCTGCATTTTGATTACTGAAATACATATGATTAATCAATGTCTGCAGGGAATGTGACGCATACCCAGGTCCCCCTCCAGATAATGAAATAATTAGTCCATATAATTTCAATCCTCCAATTAAATTTAAAATAATATTGGTAGTAAATGCAGGAAGAAGCTGAGGAACTGTAATATATTGGAAAGAAGTCCACTTTCCTGCCCCATCCAAAGCTGCCGCTTCATAGTAATCTGCAGGAATGGCATTAAGTCCTGCGGTAAAAATGATCATGGTTTTCCCCACATAATTAATACCATTAATAAACGTAATAATTAGCACTGCCCGCAGTCCATTTGCCATCCAGTCAATCTTATCAAATCCAAACAGCTGCAAAATATCATTTAATGCTCCACGGTCATATTGAACCATAAAATACCATATATAACCTGATACAAGAGACGAAACCATAACGGGAATATAAATTACTGTTCTGGTAAAATTTCTTCCCAGAAAATTTTTCTGCAAAAGCAGTGCATAAGCGAGTCCCAATATTGTTTGTATTCCTGCACTTCCAATACCATATATTAAGGTGTTTTTAAATGCAGTATAAAACATATCATCAGTAAAGAGTCTTTTATAATTTTCAATTCCTATATAGCTATATTTTTGTGAATATCCGTTCCAATTGGTCAAAGATATTTGAATTCCCTGCAATAAAGGAAAAAGCACAAAGAAAATCATCAATGCCAATGCAGGCATGCACAATAAACTTAGTCCTTTGTCAGAATTCAAAAATCTGGTAAATTTCTTTCCTGACTCCATTTCTTCCCCTCATTTCTCGCTCCTGCTATCTTCAGTTTTCCTGCAGCCAAAAATTCTTATAATCCGTCATAAGCATTTCTGAAGCTTCTTCCACGGTTACATCACCAGCAATTAACGCTGATCCTATGGTTTTCATAGTACTCCACATTCCATTTGGGAAACATTCGCGGTCAAATTTGTTTAAGATTCTTTCATCTTTTACTGAATCGTAACTTTCCTGAATATTGCCCAGATCCTCTTTTGCATTCTTCATGCTAACTGGCATTCCACTAGCAGAAGAAACTTTTTCAATATTTTCCGGCTTCGCCATAAAATTTAAAAGTTCAAGAGCAATTTCCTGATTTTCACTATCCTTCCATACTCCATAAGCCTCTTTCTCCCCTCCAGTTAAGAAAGTTTCTATCTCTGCAGAAACAGTAGGAACAGCCATCATCCCTAATGTAGACTCTTGATTCAGGTTATAGGCATCAGCCATAGTTGAATTGCTTTCCATTGCAAATAAAACATTTCCACCGGCCAACTTCTCTGGTATTCCAGAAGCATCAGCTGTCACGTAATCCACATTAAAGTATCCATTATCTTTTAATTCAACCAAAAAGTTTAAAGGAGCCTCAAACATGGATGCTTCCGCATTGCCAGACTTTAAAGCCTCTATCTGTCCACTGCTGTTATCTGCTTCAATAAAAGACGCAAACAAAATATTTAGGATCCCCGCCGTTTTTCCAGAGTCTTTGCCCGCTAAATATATGGGTGTGTATCCTGCTGCTTTTGCTTTTTCACAGCAAACCAAAAAATCGTCCCAGGTTTTAGGAATATCACAGCCAATCTCTTCCAAAATCTTGTAGTTATATATCATTCCTGCCTTGTCCACGTTTAAAGGAAGAGTATAAATATTGCCATCACTGTCACTGATACTGGGGATAATTTCCTCATTTAAATTTTCATACCATTCCTGGTCATTCAAGGGGAGCAAATATTCACTATAACGATTTACAGACCATCCATTCGTTGCAAATACATCCGGCAAATCATTGGCTGCCATTTTAGCTTTCATCAATGATTCATAATCAGATCCTTGACTTGAAAGTTCAATTTCTACTCCTGGATGCTGTTTTATAAAATCTTCTACAATTTCTGTCACCGCATTGTAGGTTCCTCCAGAAGAATTCGTCATCATCACAATTTTTCCTTTCAACTCACCCTCTCCCTGCTGAACTGCGCTTGATGTTGACGAATTCTCCTGTGTTGAACAGCCTGCAGCTATAATTCCAAATAACATTGTGCACAGTGCTAATTTCATTGTTTTTTTCATGTACAATAAATCCTCCTTAATTTTATTTTGACTTCACCAAATCCTTGTATCACAAGGGTAACACTCATCCATGTGATTGAAGATAATCATTTTCTCCTCTTCATTGCTATTTTCTACGGTTGTATTGTGTTCCGAACTCAACTATACTACACTTAAAGCAGGCAATCGGTTCATATACTCATCGTAAGGAGAAACTATGGAGATAAAATACCCACGCTTTTCATGGCGCTTATTACGAAATTTTCTGTTGAGCACTGCTATTCCAATTGCACTGTTCACTTTTTTGCTGGCTCACTCTTATCAAAAAGAATACAATGCAGATGTATCCACCCTAGTATCTACAACTCTGGATACAACAGCACGCAATCTGCACACCTATTTGGCAGAGTTAGAGCAGGCCAGCCTGATGCCCTACTATGAGGAATCATTTTTCTCTATCCTCGGAAGGATCCGTCAAAAAGGCGGTGTTCCTAACACGCTGGACCGAATGGATCTAGAACGCTCCATCGGCAATCCCCTCAGCTTCTCTCAATATACACGGGACGATATTGTAGACACCCTAATTGCCAATGAAAATGGAGATCTTTTCTATACTACCAGCCTAATTAACTGCAGCTTAGACACTGATTACGCCTTCGAACAATCAGATTGGTATCAGGCAGCCATTGAAAAACAGGGAAAAGCAGTTTTCTTCCCCTCTTCTTCAATGGAATATTTAGTTCCTGAAAATGATAATTTTCAGAATCCCAAAGTTCTTTCTGTCGTCCGCTCAATTGTAAATTTAAAAACCCGCCAGCCTTTATGTGTAATCAAAATCGATGCCAATATGGCTGCATTTGATAAAATGTTTCAGGAAATAACCTGGCACGTTCCTTCTATTGTAGCAGTAACCGATGCCGAGAACCGTCTGGTTTACTGCAATTCTCCAGAAAATGCAGAGTCACTCATTAACCTGCAGACCGCCGCACAAACTATAAAATACAATAACAATTCCTATTATCTTTACCATAAGCAAGAAGATTCCAGTCAATGGAACGTCTATGTTTTGTTAGATAAAAACTCCATTGACCAAAAGAGCAATTATATCTATGCAGTTGCCTTTTCTCTCTATCTTTTAGGCTTGCTGTGCGCTACTTTCCTCTATTATTTTCATTCCAGAAAGATGGTAAACTCTGTTAACACCATTCATGATATGGCTAATGAAATTCGCTCTGGCAATTATACGGGAAAGTATCAATTTGCAAAAAACAATGAACTTCAGCTGGTAATCGATTCCGTTACCTATATTGCCTCTCTTCTTCGTGAAAAAATAAAGGAAGAATATCAGCTCAGACTCCAGCAAAAAGAACTGCAGCTGAAAGCACTGCAATCTCAAATTAATCCACACTTTTTATTTAATACATTAAATGGGTTAATTGCACTAAATCAGCTTGACAAGAGAAATGAATTAGAAAGATCCTTATATGCTCTGACTCATATGCTGCGCTATACCTTGGCAAAAACAACTGACAGTACACTTGAACAGGAAATGCGCTTTTTAAATGATTATTGTCTTCTGCAAAAACTGCGGTTTGGACAACGTTTAAATTACAGCATTAATTATCCGCCTTCAGCAGCTCAATTTCCTATTCCCCGTCTTATCCTTCAGCCCCTTGTGGAAAATGCAGTAATTCACGGCATAGAACCCTCTCAGCATGCCGGATTTCTCGCAATTGATGTTTTAGAATATAGAGAAAATGAACTGCTGATAACCATTGAAGATGACGGAATCGGATTTCAAACAGAAAACACTTCAGAACATATCGGAATAGATAACGTCCGGCAGCGGATACTGTTATTAAATCCCCGCAATACATTTTCCATTGAAAGTATTCCGGGAAACGGCACAATTATCACGATCACACTAAAGGCAGGAAACTCACATGAAAATTCTAATTGCTGATGATGAACTTTTAGTACGGATTACCGTGATCAAAGCATTAAATGATCTGGGAATTCAAAATAGCGATATTTATCAGGCGGACTGCGGAGAAGCCATGATTAAACTCTTAAAAAGCACTTCTATTGATATCGCATTTGTTGACATTAAAATGCCTGATATTTCAGGATTAGAAACTATTTTTTACAAGGGCATAATGCCAAGTGAAAAGGTTTTAGATTTTCCAGTGGATTGTAACACTCTCACTGGTAGCGTCAATCTGTGATATGAGTATATCAACCACTTTGCGCTTATCGTCAAAGCTCACGGACTCCCAATCATCAAGATAGCCCG
>DVFL01000025.1 GCA_018713255.1 Candidatus Cottocaccamicrobium excrementipullorum
GGCTCGATGGTAGTAATGGTGTCCGGCGTATCCGTAACAGTGGTTGACGGGGTATCCGTCAGATCCGTATGGGTGGGACCTCCGCCTCCTCCGTTATTTCCTCCGCCGCCACCGCCGTGGCTTCCCCCTCCCGGATTATCCGGGGTATCGGGCTGGCTCTTGGGATAACAGTTTACTTCATAATTCCAGGTGTTGGTCTCCTCATCCAGCACCGGAAGGGTGGTCAGGAAGGGACTCATGGTCACGTTGTCCGACGTCCCCTCTCTCTGGCACACCAGATACAATCCTGTGGACAGGCCGGTGAATCTGGCCTCTCCGTTGGAAGTGGTCTGGACAGCCGTTTCCTCAATCTTCTGATCCAGGGCGTACTGGTCCAGGAGCTGGGAAGCTTTCAGAAGATCCTCCGCTGTGCTTAAGTGATGGATATCCGCTCCAGAACCCTGGAAACTTTCCGTCAGCTCATAACGCCCCTGGCTTCCGTCCCATTCTCCTGCCTTATAAACGGCAATGGTGGCCGTCTTGTTTGTGGTGGTCTCTTCCACCGTCTTCAAATCAATGGCCAGCGCTCCCTGCCTTGCCGTATCGATTCCTGCTGTGTCCGCAGCAAACACGGCCTGGCAGAAGCATACTGTCATCATCAATGCCGTCAGAAAAGCTGCCATCTTACTTTTTCTTCTTTTCCTGTTCATGGCTTCCTTCTTTCTTCTCTGTCTTGCTGCCTTCAGCGTTTTTCCCGGTTTTCTTTCCCGGCATCAGAAGTCCCAGCAAAATCGCTGCAGCAAATGCCGTCGCTGCAATTAAGATCCATTGTCTCTCACTCAGGCCGTTTCCACGCTCCTCCGGCGGAAGGTCCGAGTTCTCCGGCGCCGGTTTCATGGGCACCTTTTCTTCATAATTTCCATCATACTCCACCCTGGTTCCCCGCACCAGAAGCCGGTGGCTGTTAATGCCGTAGGGAGTACAGGTGACCAGAGTGACGTAATTCTCCCCTTGGGTAATCCCCAGGCTGTCTAACTCTGAGGGAAGTACCGTCTGGATCTGGTCAATTTCATATTCCAGGATGTCTCCCAGAACCCGGATATAAAAGATATCCCCCACCTCCAGGCGGTCCAGATCCGTAAAGAGTCTGGCGGAGGGAAGTCCCCGGTGGCCGGTAAGGATGGCGTGGGTGCTCTCTCCCCCGATGGGGAGGGAGGAGCCCAGGTAGTGGCCTGCGGCTACCTGAAGGACGCCCTCGCTGGTGCCGTGGTAGATGGGGAGGTTCACATCAATGGAGGGAATACGGATTACCGCCATGATGCCGTCCCCGCCTACGTTCAGCAGGGATTCGTAAGGGCTGTCCTCCCGTTCCGTCTCCGCCGTGGCCGCTGCGCTTAAGCTGTTAAACTGGGTGAGATAAGCGTTGTACGCCGCCGCATCCTCCAGCTCCTGGGAATAGTCCTCCGGGGGAAGTTCTTCCGCCAATTGGTTGTAAGCGGCTATCGCCCTGGAGGAATTCCGTTCATTCAGATAATCGCTGACGGACGGATACAGAAGGATACCAAGGCCCGCAAGGAAGATTAATCCGATGATGATATTCGCCAGTTTTCGTCTCATGAGGGCCTTTCGTTCCTTTCTGTTTGGTAATTTTTGTTACAGTAAATGGTAAATATTTGTGTTGCTAATGTTTTGCTTAATTATGCTCTTTTTCTTCTCACTACAAAGAATACTGCGCCTGCCATTAATACGATGCCAGCTGCGTAGAAGATGGTGGTACCGATGCCGCCGGTGGAGGGAAGGGTTGCGCCAGTGCCATTCTCAATTTTACCAGATACGGTTCCGTTCCCTGGGGTAGTACTCGTGCTAATTGTATTCTCAACACTTCCAGTTAATCCTGTCATATCGCCATCATCATCATATGTTGGTGTAATTACAATCTTAACCGGATCTTCTAAGCGATTATAACCAGCGGGTGCTTCGGTTTCCTTTAAATAATAAGTTCCTTGATTTAATCCTTTTATTACGATGTTCTCAGTAGCAGAACTAACTATGGTATCACCTGTCGATGCATCGGGATCAACAATATAAGTAGCTGTTTCACCCACTTGACTTACCTTAACTTCTACAGTGCAGTCCTCATTTGAATACAGCTTAAACTTCGCATTGTCTAACCTTGCCTGTGTATCTTTATCAACTTTATTAATATCTACCGTAAATGTATAAACCTTTACGGTTGGGCCAGGCACAGTTCCTGTTCCTGTTCCGTTAGGATCATTAGAAAAGTTTAAATCTACTCTGTTTTCATTTCCTGTCGATCCGATTACAGCATTCTCATTTAATTCAGCTTTATACAAAACAGTTATCGTTTCACCACCAGTGGCATTAATCGGATCAGCCTTCACATTATTAATCGTTACAACTAATTTGTGTCTATATACAGTCCCTTCAACAGGATTCTCAACTACCTGACCGTCCTCGCCAATAGCGTTATAGTCCCAGTCATATCCCGTAATTTCGTTATTGCCAATCGAAACCTTAACGATCTCATTATAAGTTAAACCAGCAGATAATGTATCCTCAAATTCAAGCTTGTATGTTTCATAATCATCAAAGGCCGTACCACTTGGCAACGTTGCGCTCAATTCAAAATAAATCTCATCTCCAACTTCATAATCTCTTCCATCATCTTCGATAGTCTCTCCATCTTCATTAACTATCTCTTTGTCAGGGGTCGGTGTATTCACAACCTTCGGAGAAATTTCAACATCTTTCACAACTTCTAAAATTATGCTTGAAATTACATCACTTGCATTGTTAGAAGTATCTTTGATCAAATAATATCCTGGAGCAGTTACTACAATTGCATTATTTCCAGATGGAACAGTATTGTCGTTTTTCAAATAATCTGATGCTATTCTTGCGAATTTCTGAATATCCGCATGATCATCCTGGGTAATATTTCCTAATACTTTTGCAACATCAGCAGCAGACACCACAGTATCAGGCTCGGGACTAAAATCTATTGTTTCAAATTCTTCTAACTTTAAGTCCGCTAATAACTCCGTTCCATCTACATCAGTTCCCCATTCAATATTGGTTAATGTGTCTTTTCCATCTACAGCGTCTAAGTTACCAGCAAAAATCTGGTACGCCTTGTAAGTATGGCCCTCAGAAGGGTTAGTGATTGTAATCGTATAAGTATCTGCAGCCATCGCCGGTGCTGCCATCGCCAGCACCATAATCACGGTTAAGATAAGACTTAAAACTTTTTTCATCTTTTTCATAACTTTTCTTTTTCCTTTCCTTGTTTTTTGATAATATTTTTCATTCAGAAATTCTGAATGTAGATCCACTTACGTTTTCTTCTCTCCCCTTTCTTCATTATTTCAAGAATTGCATTTTCCTACCTTCTACCACAATTCTTTGTTTTCTATGTATCTCTGCGAAGGCGGTTGCACCTTCGCAGAGGTAACATCATAAATTTAATCAACGGTCGTTTCTGCGTCTTCTGTTCATATGAACTTCAACGCCTGCCATCATTGCAGCAAGGAGAAGAAGCACCCAGCCAAATTCTTTGATTAGACCAAGACCTGGACCGCCGGTTTCGGGGAGTTTAACTCCAGAAAAATTGTATACTGTCAGGAAATCCTTTCCTTTATCCAAATACTTATCATTATTCATCGAAGAGTTAACAATAAAATTATCAACAAGATTCGAATCAACTCCGCCAATCATTCCATAATGACCATAATCATCATTTCCACCAGTAGCATAATTTCCTTTTTGATTAAGCTTTAATTCGATCTTGATTGGTTCAGGAAGCAGCTCATATCCATCTTCTGTTGCTGTTTCTTTTAAATAATAAATTGTTTCACCATCATTAAGCCATACTGTTTCGCCATTTGTTAACGTTGACTGTCCATCATTTAAAAAACCTAATCCAATCTCAATTATGCCATCTGATTTGGGTGAGTAAGATCCAATATAATATTGATCAGCCTCAGTAAATCCTCCTGTTTCATTTCCACGATACAATTTAAACGCTACTTTAGAATTGCTGGGAAATGACGATATACCGTCCAATACCTTTTTCACATTTAGTGAATAGTAATAACGATCTAACTTCGGAACTCCGATTTCAATATCATCTCCTGTATCCTGGTCTGTATCCACAATACTTTCCGTGTCTCCGTCAATGTCAACATAAGACAAGGCGATCCTTTTATTTGTATAATCTGCCCAGGTTGAATTTTTAAAATCATCAGCAACCCTTACATAAAAAGTATATTGCTTTTCTTCTCTAGTGATAGTCCCTACATTTACTGTGTATGTATTATCATTATGAGAAACATCATCACTATTTTGATAACCAAGCTCTTCCACTTCATCGTCAGAAAGCGCTGTAAATTGTTCTGATAATACATCAGTAAAGCTAGCATTTGTACCTGCATACTGAATCTGTTCTGCGATTTCCATCAATACGTCAGATATTTGATCGATATACTCAACATCATAATATCTATAATCACTGCTGATTTGCCTTAAATAGCTTGCATCCTCCTCACTCATTTCTATTCCCACGGAATAGATATGAACTCCATAATTTTCTTTTAAATCTTGCGCTAATGGAACAATTCTATCCGTATCTTCCGAATTCGGCTCATTGGGCACACCATCCGAAATAAAAATCATATATTTATCCCGTCCGTCTCCATACTGATCCGCTTTGAAAATATTTTTTGCCATCGTCAGAGCATCATAATAAGATGTTCCTCCAAAAGCATCCGTGATCGCAATTGCTCTTGCCAAATCGCCATTCGTATTTTCATCCTCTTTAGAACGAAATCCGACTGAACTTTCTGTATGATTAACTGGATCTCGATTATTGGAGGAAAATGGAACATATGCCACTCGATTATTATTATTTTCTGATTCTGTCAAGAATAAATCTACAATCCTTTGAGCAGCTTCCTTTGCCTGTCCCATTCTTTCTGGATATTGCTGTCCTGTGAGTCGATAACTCATACTTCCTGATTTATCTAATACCAACATCACATCAACGCCTTGATTTTCCGGTTCACCTTTAACCGTAAGATCAATTCTCGCAATTCCATTCTCATAATCCACCCAACTGGCGGTTTTGGTTGCCTCCACATCACCCGGCTGCAATTCTCCGACTGTTCCAGAACCACTTTCTGATGGGCTTACACTATACTCTTCTTCTTCAGCTTTATAAAGAGCATAAACCCTAGTTCCACCTCTAATATAAGTATTTTCTGAAAAGCCGATCTCCTCGCTGTCCTCACTAAGCTTATTGCTCTTATTATTATCCATATATACCCATCCATTAAACACAGCCCCATCATATGTTGGAGCATTGTTGCCCCGAGGTATATCGCTTCGCTTAATGTGAGGATTAGTTGGGCCTCCCGTAATATATACTCGCTTTTCGGTGCTTCCATCTGAAGAAAATTGACCTCCATTTGCATCGAAAATCACATAATTCTTTTTGGTAAATGCAAAATACACCTCCACATTTCGGCTTTGCAAATCTATATAATCTGTATCCATATTAGCAGATCGTGCAATTCCTTCAAAATCATAAGATGAAGTTAAGCGAATTGCTTCCAAATTTTTCATCTCATCATTCTGAAGAACATAAGCTTCATGAAAATAATAATTACTGTTTTTTAAGAAATTACTATTCTCAATAATGTCGTCCGCCACTTGATGTATCTGCATTGAACTGCCTCGAGTAAAATTAACATTTACATTTCCATTAATACCAATTGACTGACCATCCTCATCAACAATATTAACACTTAATGTAACATCATCGTCTCCTGACCAAACCAGAGTATATATACTGAAATGCGACACCTCAGCCTCGATCTCCCGCACGCCTTCATCTCCGCTGATCTCAATCGCCTGCCGCCCTTCAGTATTCAGCTCAATGTTGTCTGCCGTCAGATGATCCACTACGGGCATTTCTTCGGTTCCGCCTAAGGCAGCCTCTACGGTTTCCGTAGGCGTTTCCAGAGCGGCGATTTCAATCTTATCCGCTTCTTTGCTGGCTTCTTCAATCCGGTCTCCGGAGAATCTTACAGTAACGTAATTGCTGTCGCCCCAGGTATTATTAAGCTTCTTGCCGTTGAGCATCAGGTTAATGTCATAGGCCAGTACAGCAGTGATATTGGAGGCTTCTTCTGTCTCCTCTCCCGTCTCCTCGTCAGCCCGGTCATCTGCATTTTCCTCTGAAGACTCCTCATCATCCAAGAAGATGGCGGCTTCTACTTCTCCTTCCATCTTTGCCCGGACTGCCGGTTCCACCTGTTCCGTTACCTCTTCTACCGTCAGCTCAGTTCCTGCCGGCAGGATGCCTTCCCTGGCTTCTACGGTAACCGTCACGCCGTTCACCGTCTTTTCCTGATGGAACGCGGGATGTGATCCGTTTGCTGATTCCACCATGACGATCTGTACTTCCTGATCTTCTAACACGGATGGAATCGTGTAGTAAACAATATCATTCTCTTCGATTTCGCCATCCTGATCCTCTGTAGAAAGGGCATCAGATGGACTGGCGATTCTGGCCCGGAGCGCTTCTGAACGGCTTGCCACAACAGAACGATCTGCCTGCTCCAGCGCCTGTCCATTCGCTGTTGCCTGAATAATGGAATAGCCTACCTGAGGCCGGATGCCGAAGGTAACCTGGGCCTCATCCCGTACCAGTTCCGGAGCCTGAATCAGTTCTGCGGTTCCCACCGGTTCGAAGCTGTATGTAATCAGATGAGCTCCTTCAATCAGCTCTTCTGCGTTCGCTCCGATTTCTTCCAGGGAAATCACATATGCTCTGGCGGTTACGGTCTCATTTAAGGAAACTGCGTTGTACAGCTTTCCGTCAAGATATCCCTTCTTCTCAAAGATCTCTTCTTCCGGGCTGAGTTCATCTTCATCCTCATCATCCCCTGTATATTCTTCCTCTGCTTTCTCGTCAGAATCCTGATCTCGTTCTGCCTGAGAAGAAGAAGCCAGAGAAACCATTACTGACGCAACCTGATTTCGGGATCGGCTCAGCTGAATATTTTCTACTTCTTCTCCTTCGTCTTCCTTCTGCTCTTCTTGAACAGAAGCTTCTTCCTGATTGGAATCTATCTCATCTTCTCCCTGAACGGCACTCTCTTCCTCTGAAGCCTCCGCTCCTTCTTCTGCCGCATCATCTTCTTCCGGCTGAATCTCCGGTTCTGCTTCCGTTTCCGGTTCTGCTATCTCTTCCGTTTCTTCCATTCCCTCTGTACTGGCTGGAAGTGTTTCTTCTGGAAGGATAACTTCTCCCTGTTCCTGCTGGTTTTCTCCAGGCTCCGATTCTTCAACCGGGGCAGAATCATCAGCAGCGGTTTCTGCAGGAGGCTTTGCATTCTCCTCCTCATTCTTTCCTTCTGCTGCGCTTTCTTCTGCCGCCAAGGAATCCATGGCTTCTGAACCGTTCATTTCCGCAGCAGACTCAGTGACGTTTTCTTCAGCTTCATTGCTTCCATTCTCTCCAGAATACATCGGCTCAGACACATCACTGCCTGTCCCGCTGCTGCTTCCTGAACCGCCTCCTGTGATCACTTGAGGAGTTCCTATTTCAAGGGCTGTTTCAAAGGGCCGCACAGTGGCAAATCCCGTCTGGTACCCATCAATGTTCAGCCGTGCTGCCGCAGGCTCATCATTGCCGTTTACATATAAAAATACAAGTTCTTCTTCGCCGGTCAGCGCATAGCTGGCAGGATCTCCATCTTCAGCAATTCGAAGAAACACTCGAAGTTCAATGCTGCCTGTGCCTTTCACAGTTTCGATTTCAGGAAAAATCTCAAACAACGTCCCATCTGCATCAAGCAGTTTTTCATAATCTTCCACTAGATTTTGATCACTTCCGTTGATCTGAAAAAAATCTTCTCCGATTGGTTCGTCATTCTCAATCGCTTCCTCTGCCGCTTTTCGAATATCTTCTACATGCAGACGAAACTCCTCTCTTTCCATCTCCGAACCGGCAATAGCGTTAATTGCTGAGCTCCCCATATTGGTAAATGCAATGGAAAAGGCCAGCAGAAATGCCCAGAATCCTTTCGTTTTCCGCCATCTCTCCATAGGACTAACGCCTTTTTTCCGGCTTCTTCCTTTCTGCGTTGTTTGACTCATTATTCTCTCCCTTCCCTCTCAATCGCTGCATCCATCAGCCTGATCAACTCCAGCATGCTGCGGAAGCTTTCCGTCTGGTTGTTGTCAATCCAGGTAACCTGCCCCTGCCAGGTAGCATTCTCCTGGCTGATGATGCGTACCACAAATGTATCTTTCCTTTCCATTCCCGCGCTCCTCTTTTCTGGGGCCTTCCGTCCTCTGTATCAGGAATTCCATGGTCCAGCCATGGCTCTCCTCTGTTTCCGTCCATTTCCGGTTCAGCCGGTCCGCAATCTTTTTTCCGTCCTTTTCTCTGGCATTGATTAACAGCACCAGGAATTGTTTGCTGCTGTAGCGGGTATAGACGTCCCCGCTTCGAATCTCCCCTGCTAAAACCTGTCTGAATCCTTCCATCTTCTCTTCCAGCTGATCTGCCGGTGTATCTTCTTCATTCACCGCTTCTTCATTCATGGTGCACACCATTAAGGTGGAGGGAACTTTCGACCGCTCTTCCATGCGCACCAGTACCCGGTAGACATCCAGGAAGCTGGGATAACTGCAGCAATAGGCTCCCTGCCTCTCCTCGTCTTCCATCAGCACGTCCTTAATACCCGTCATGGCATTGGCTAGAAAATACATCTGTCCTCCCCGGTTTCGATACCGGGCTACAGTTTTTTCTAAGGTACTGATTCCCAGCTCTTCATAGAAAATATCTGAAGCTTCCTCATAAACTTTCATGGCTTCGTGATACCGGTTTAATGCCATAAGACAATCAATCTGTACTGCCTGCCACTCATCGTAGGGATGAATCCGACTGGCCATGGTGCACATTTCAAGAAGCTTTTCATACTCGCCCTGATTCTTCAGCCTGGAACATAAATCGCTTAAACTGTCAAAATACCATTTCTGATAATGAGCTTCTTCTTCCGCCGCCCAGGCCTCTCCGCCCAGCATGGGAAGAAATTGTCCCCGGTAATTTTGACAATATTCCCATTCCAATCTCTGTTTTTCTTTGGGTTCCGGGCGGTTTCGCATCTGGTCGATCAGCTCGTCCAGAAGGGCTGTATCCGAAGTCAGATCATAATCCAGAGAAAAATAATACTGACCGTTTTTCTGTACAATATACTTTCCTTCTGGGAAATGCGACCGTTCCATAATCTTCCTCATGAGATATACCCGCTGCCGGAAATTATTCATTCCTCGCTCCCGGTCTCCGTTCTCTCCCTGCAGGATTTCCAAAAGGTCTTTCCGCTCTACCCCTCGTCTCCCTGCCTTCAGAAGAACCAGAAGAATCTGCATGGTTTTTGTCTGGGGATTAGCTGAGATCGGCAGTTCTCTGCCCTGGTAACTCAGACTGAATCCTCCCAAAAACTGAGCATAAAAACCAGTATATGGCCGTTCCTTCAACCGGATCCCCCCTTCTTCTCTTTTCACATACTTGACAACAAAAGTACACTTTGGTTGACATCCTGTCGACCTAAGAGAAGTGGGAAATTTATTCCAAATATGGAATTTTAAGCCAACGATACTGGATTTTTCCTCAGAAAGTGGAGGGGAGAACTGCCAAAAAGGCAAAAAAATGACCGACAATCAAAGTGTACTTTAGTTGACACTTTACTTGCCGGTTAAATCTTAATCGCTGAAACCAGTATATCATATTGACCATTAAGAAAAGCATTTCATCGGCCGTGATTTCGAAATATTTTTCTGTCATTTTAACTTTATTTTGCAGTAAAGACGGAATTGAGGGACTGATGAGACATGGGGATGCTGTCTTTCTGCTTGATCTGAAGGCAGTCCTTGCGCCTGAATTCATTCTATTGTATAATGATTTTCACTTCTGCCGCCCTTCCATCATAAAGCGGCAGATACCGATCAGCCTGGAGAATTTCCGGAAAGGATGATGAACTTGTGAGAAAACAATATAGAAATGAAATTATCCTCGCTGCTCTGCTCCTCTTAGCGGCTCTGGCCATGTTCCTGTGGCAGAGGGCGAGCCGCAGCCAGACTCCTGCCATGAGGGCGCAGGTCAGCGTTGACGGAGAAATCCGCCAAATCATTGACTTAAGCCAGGACGGGGAATACACCATTGAAAGCGCCGGAGGCGGAATGAATCATCTGGTGGTAAAAGAGGGGCAGATCTGGTGCGATCAGGCCTCCTGTCCGGATAAGGTCTGTGTTCACCAGGGAAAGCAGAGTCTGGAAGGGGGCACCATCGTCTGCCTGCCCAACCGGATGATTGTGCAGATCCTGCCCTGAAGGAAGATTTTTCCCAAAATCAAAGACAGCGGCCTGCGCCGTCAGATGAACCATTTTAACATCTGCGGTGCAGACCGCTGCCTTAGCTTAATCTTGTATTTTTTATTGGTTTGTTCTCTTTTACTGCTGGCTGGAATTCTCCTCAGAAGCCTTCTTTGTCTCCTCCCAGGCTGTCTCCACCACTTCCTCTTCCTCCGCGGCAGATAAATCCTCGGTGCTCTTTAATTGTTCTTTCTCAGCTTCTTCTTTTTCTCTCTTTACCACTTCCTGCATGTACCGGTGCATGGACTCGGCCACCACCTTGCTGTGAGCCACGGCCTCTACTACAGTCCGGGCGCCGTTTACCACATCGCCGGAAGCGAAAATGCCTGGCCGAGTAGTATGTCCCGTATCATCCGCCACCAAGAGCCCCTTGGGATTCGCCTCAAGACCCTTGGTCGTGCTGACGATCCTGTTTCTGGGGCCCTGGCTGATGGAAATAATCACGCTGTCTGCAGGATAGAACTTGTCTGTGCCGGGAATCTCTGTGAGATTGCCTTCCTCGTCCTCCTCAAGATCTCGGAAAATCACTCCATCGTCCTTAATCTCAATGGGCTTTTTATTATATTCAAACTCAACGCCTTCCAGCTGGGCATAGCTGAACTCGTAATGGCTGGCCGCTACCTTTTTGGTAATGGAGAAGCAGGTCAGATAACGCACGCCCTTTCGGATGGCCGTTCTCGCCACGTCCATAGCGGCGTTTCCTGCGCCGATAACGATTACCCGCTCTCCCAGATGATAGCTGTCCGGGTTGTTCAGATAATTGATGCCGAAATGAACGTTTCCGAAGGTCTCGCCCTTAATATGCAGCGTTCTCGGATTCCACACGCCGGTGCCGATGAAAATTGCCTTGTAGCCGTCTCTGAACAAATCGTCAATGCCGATGGCGGCGCCGATGGTGGTATTGGGGCGGATCTTAATGCCTTTCAGCTCCAGATGGCGGTACTCGATGTCGTCCAGCACGCTCTTAGGAAGCCTGAACTCAGGAATGCCGTAGCGGAGCACGCCGCCGATCTTATCCTTGCCTTCGAAGATGGTTACCTGGTAACCGTACCGGGCCAGAATGATGGCAATGGTGATTCCTGCCGGGCCGGAACCGATGATGGCAACCCTGATTCCATTGGAGGGAGCCGGGCCCTGGGTCATCTTAGAGGCGTAAGTAGTAGAAATATAGTTCTCTATGGTTGAAAAATGTACCGGAGCGCCTTTTTTCCCCAACACGCAGTGGCCCTCGCACTGGTTCTCATGGTCGCAGACCAGGCTGCACACCGTCGTCAGAGGATTATTTTCAAAAAGCATTTTTCCTGCTTCATCCAGCTTTTTTTCTTTTAAGAGGCGGATAGCCTCTGGAATATTAGTATTAATCGGACATCCCTTCCGACACTGAGGCACCTTACACTGAAGACACCGGTTGGCTTCGTCCATAACATGCAATGCCATAGTTAAAAACCCTCCTTATTGTATTTCTGGGTTTATTCTATCACGCATTGCTTTTTGAAAACAAGAGGAAAGGGGCAAATTTCTTGTATCTTTTCACAAAATACTGAACATTTTTTTCACAATTTTGTGATTTTTTTCACATTGACTGGCAAGATTCTCTACTGATTTCGGGTGTAGCGGCACTCCGGGAAATTGGAACAGCCGTAAAATGCACCGTAACGTCCCTTCCTGAGCACCAGCTTTCCGCCGCAGACTGGGCAGCGCAGACTTGGGGTTTGATCCTGGCATCTGGCCAGAGCCTCAAAGCACCGCTGGTTCATCAAACAGTCTGCCAAAGCCCGGTGGGCGCCTTCTGTGCTGAACCCGAAATAAGCTGCCAGATCCGTCAGCCGGTGATGCGGCAGATCGGGAAGAATCCGCCTGGACAAGGGGAGAGTATCGATATAATCGTTAGGCAGCTGACGGTGAAGCGTCTGCTCCGCCGCCCGGTACAAAAATTTCATATCAAACGTATGAATATTGTGCCCTACCAGCACCTGTTTTCCGGAGAAGGAAAGGAATCCTTCCATCGCTTCCGCCAGGCAGGGGGCCTCCGCCACCATCTCGTCGGTAATTCCATTTACCGCCGATGCTCCTGGCGGAATTGGGCGGCCGGGATTAACCAAGGTAGAAAAGGTGTCCTTTATCTCTCCGCCTTTTACGGAAACTGCGGAAAGCTCAATGATCTGATCCCAGGCTGGGTTCAGTCCCGTCGTTTCCAGGTCGAACACCACATAATCCGGCACATACCCTCCCAGTCGTTTTCCTCTTTTGTATGCTTCCATTATTTTTTGTCTCCTTCTCTTTTTTCACGGAGAACCTCCAGGGAAAGCTTGCCGTCTTTCACCTCCAGGCGGCATCTGCCTCCCCGCTTCAGCGGTCCAAACAGCAAAAGCTCCGCCAGCAAAGGCTTCACCTCTCCGGTAATCACCCGGTCGATCTCCCTGGCGCCGTATTCCCTGGTAATCCCTGCTTTCTGCACATAATCTGCCGCCTCTGGGGCAATAGCCATCTCCACCTTCTTCTCCCGGAGAAGGGCAGACAGCTGATTCAGCTTTTTCCAGGTAATCTGAGAAGCCATGACCTCATCCATCGGATGAAACAGCACAATCCGGCTTAACCGGTTGCGGAATTCCGGCTGAAAAGTCCTCTTTACCGCCTCAGAAAGTCCTTCCAGGTTCACCGCGTCTTTTCCAAATCCAATCTGGCTTTTTCCCAGCTCGCTGGCTCCAGCGTTGGAAGTCATAATCAGAATTATGTTTCTGAAATCTGCTTTTCTTCCCTGATTATCAGTTAAGGTGGCGTAATCCATCACCTGAAGCAGCACATTGAAAATGTCTGGATGGGCCTTTTCAATCTCGTCCAGCAAAAGAACACCGTAAGGATGACGTCTGATCTCCTCCGTGAGAAGCCCTCCTTCTTCATATCCCACATATCCTGCCGGAGCGCCGATCAGTTTAGCCACCGTATGTTTCTCCGCGTATTCGCTCATGTCAAACCGAATAAAATCCACCCCAAGCTCAGCAGCCAAAGCTTTGGCCAGCTCTGTTTTTCCCACGCCGGTGGGGCCTACAAACAGAAAACTTGCCACCGGCTTGTTTTCTTCATTCAGTCCTGCCCGAGAAAACTTTACCGCATTGGCCACCTCTTCCGCCGCCTGATCCTGGCCGAAAATCACAGTCTTAAGCCTGCTCTCCAGATGGGCCAGCTTCTCCTGGTCTCCTTTTTCCACTCTGGTTAAGGGCACGCCGCAGATCTGGGACAGCACCTGGTCTACCAGGCCGCTGCTTACGGTCTGAATCTTCTGGTCCAGGGGATGAAGCCTCCGGTAAGCTCCTGCCTCATCCATCAAATCAATCGCCTTATCCGGCAGAAACCTCTCGTTCATATACCGGCTGCTTACCTCCGCCACATGCTCCAGCACCCCTTTTGAGTACCGAACGCCGTGGAATTTTTCGTATGATCCTTTCAAGCCCTTCAAGATGGCAATGGTTTCTTCTTTGTCCGGCTCCTTAATCTCCACATTTTGAAACCGTCTCACCAGGCCTTTGCTTCCGGAAAAATGCTTCTTGTATTCTTCATAAGTGGTGGCTCCAATCAACCGGATATGCCCGTCCGCCAGATAAGGCTTCAGCAGATTGGCTGCATCCAGGCTTCCGCCATTTACCGCGCCGGCTCCTACAATATTGTGGATCTCATCCAGGTAAAGAATGGGCTTCTCCTCTCCATTTAACCCTTCCATTACCTGCTTAAACCGCTTTTCAAAATCTCCCCTGTACTGCGTTCCTGCCAGCAGTCCTCCTAAATCCAGGGCATACACCCTGGCGCCTTTTAACGGCTCCGGCACCTGATTTTTAACGATTCTTCTGGCAAGGCCATAGGCCAGAGCGGTTTTTCCCACTCCCGGCTCTCCTATATGAAGCACATTGTTTTTGTCCTTCCGGCACAGAATCTGTATCGTTCTTTCCAGCTCCTTCTGGCGGCCGATCAACGGATTTTTTCCCTGGCAGGTCTGGTTCATGTCCTCCAGAAAACTCTTCCATCCTTTCTTTTCTTCAGATCTTCTGGAAGCTTCCTGTTCAGGCTCTTGATTTCTCTTCGGCTCTGTTCCCGATGCTTCTTCTTCCCTGGCAATGCTGTCCCGGGACATTTCTCCCAGCACATCGGTTAAATCCACCCCCTGGCTCGCCAGGTAATAAAGACCGTAGCTGTCCTCTAAATGAAGAATAGCCGAGAACAGATGGCTTACGTCCATTCTGGTTCTTCCGCTGGCTTTAGCCTGCTCTTCCGCCATTTGGAGCACTCTTCCTGCATCTGACGTAAGCCGGATATTCTCTTCATTCTCCCCCAAAACTCCGCACTGCCGTCCCAGATAGTCCAGAAGATTCCGGCGAAGAAGCTCAATGTCGCCTCCCGCCCAGCCGTACTCCTGGGAAAAATCTTCGTCAAAGGTCATTCCGTAAATCAAATGTTCTGGTGTAAAATAGCGGTGGCGGCCTTTTCTGGCTGCCCCCACCGCTCGTTCCATCACCCTCTGCATATTTGCTGTAAATTCCATCACTGGCTTTTTGTTCTCCTTTTATTGTTCAGCCCCTGGCCCCTCATGCTTCACTGCATCACCGATGCTTCCGCCTTTAAAGGGTATCCCTCTTCTCTGGCCCAGGATACAGTCTCCCACGCCTTAGTCTGGGCAATATCTTTAGGATAAATTCCCACGGCAGCACAGCTTCCCTGATGAATATTCATCATGATCGCCGTGGCTTCTTCCTCTGTTTTCTCAAATATGGTTACCAGAACCTGGACCACAAAATCCATCGGCGTAAAATCATCATTATAAATGGTCACCTGATACTGCCTCGGCATCTGCACCCGGCTTCTGGTCTCTTCTCTGAACTGTCCTTTTTCTCCCATCTTACTGCATTCCTTCCTAAGCATCCTGCCGTCTGGCCAGACCTTGGGGATCTGGATGATTCACCGGCCAGTCAGGCCTCTGCCCGCCCAGCACTTTAATAATCTGGGACGCAGCCTGGCAGGCCATCTTCTCCATGCATTCTTTCGTATTAGAGGCCATGTGGGGCGTAGCCGTCACCTGGGGCATGGAAAGAAGGGGATTATCCTGTTTTGGCGGCTCCTTCTCAAACACATCTAAGAAAGCTCCCTGGATCTCGTTAGCCTGAAGGGCTTTAATCAGCTCCTCTTCTCTCACTACCTCTCCTCTGGCGCAGTTAATCAAGTAAGCCTCTTTCTTCATCATGGCAAATTCCTTTTCCCCCACAAATCCTCTGGTAGAAGAATTTAAGGGCACATGAAGAGAAAGAAAATCCGCCTGGGAAAAAACCTGGTCCCAGTCCGCCAGCTGAATATACTCCGGCACATCCTCCGGTTTTCTCCGGACATAGGCAATAATCTTCATGTCCAGGCCGAAATACGCCTTTTTCGCCACCTCTCTGCCTATCCGGCCAAGGCCCACAATTCCCAGCGTCTTTCCTGCCAAATCCATTCCTTTATGGTTATTTTTATAAAAAAAGTCTCCTTTTTCCAGAGCGCGATTCATTTCCACCGTTCTCCTGGCTGCCGCCAAAATGGCTCCCAGGGTAAACTCCGCCACTGAACTGGTGGTAGCGTCCGGCGTATTCGTTACCCAGATTCCCAGCCGGTCCGCTGCTTTCAGATCTACATTATTATATCCGGCGCCATGACGGGCTATAATTTTCATATGCTTCCCCGCCTCTAAAATCTCCCGGTCAAATTCTACTGTTCTGAGCAGAACTCCGTCACATTCGGCAGCCTCCCGAATTAATTCTTCTTTGGAAAGACCAGTTCCCATTCTCACCTTATGCCCGGCCTCTTCAAGCATCCTCACGCCCTCCGGCGCCACTTCCTGGGGAATCAATATCTTTCCCATTATTCTTCAATCCTTTCCCGTTAAAACGCTGAATTTCCGCCGCTTATTCGACGGCGAAAGCAACAGAAAACTTCCTGCGCCGGCGGCAAAATCTACAGAAATCATTGTAAACAATCTTTGGGTTAATTGCAATAGACTGTAAAAAGCAAAAGGAGAACATCTTCAGCTCCATTTACTGAAAATGTTCTCCTTTTTATGACTCTGCTCTAGTAAACTTCTGCTGTCAGTTCTGGGCCCGACGCTCCAGGCCTTCCCAGCGGAAATTTGGAATCACATCGTACCAGTTCTCAATTCCGAGAATCGATTTGGCAAATTCAGATACCTCCAGCGTCTTGGAAGCCCGGTCAATATACCGGTATACTTCATAGCTCATCTTCCGGTGGGTGGGCACATGACGGTCCGTTCTGGTCATATCGCACTCATACAGTCCGAAGCTGGCAGACAGCTGGGCTTCAGAAGGCGCATCCACCTGCCGGCTCATAATAAAAGCGTCAATGTAAGGATTGCTGTCTACAATATAATAAGCATAAGCAATCGCCGCCG
Organism: Candidatus Cottocaccamicrobium excrementipullorum; assembly: GCA_018713255.1. GTDB lineage: Bacteria > Bacillota > Clostridia > Lachnospirales > Lachnospiraceae > Caccovicinus > Caccovicinus excrementipullorum. The sequence goes on from DVFL01000025.1 coordinate 16,865, forward strand.
CCTGCAGTTCTTCACATTCGCCTCTGGTAGCGCTGGTAGAAGTAAAGCCCTGTTCTGATAAAATAATATGGCGTACTTCTCCTGATGCCGTCAGCATCTGCGGCTGCTGGAAATAGTCCGTCAGGACGGAAAGATTAGCAATATTAACAATCGGAGAATCTGCAGACCAGGTTACCAGTCCGGTGGAAAAGTCATCCCAGAACTCAGGTTCCGTAAGAGGCACGGAATAAGGATGATAAGCCAATCCCCAGTCCATCTGTCCTCCTGCCGCTACATTGGCGTTAAATTTGGAAATCACATCCATCGCATTGTATTTGGTCGATCCGTCTGCTTCGTTGTTCCAGTTGTAATCAGTAGAGAAATAAATCCGTGCATTGGCGTTAGTGCTCTTAATGGCGGTATAAAACACCCGGAAAGCCCGCTCATATTCCTTCACATACTGATCCACGTCCATGGGGCCAATATAATTCCAGGCCTGATTATTAATCTCATTGCCGATGATCCAGTTGGAAATGGTGCCGTTTCCCTCAGCGCCGTAATGCTCTGCCAGGAATGAGGCGATAGCCTTAATATAGTCATAGCCGGCCTCTGTAGATGCATTGAACATATAGTAGTTAACTCCTTCCGTCTGCACCGTTCCTGGATAATACAGATCAGGAGTGGCATCGTTCCAGCTGTTTAAGATAACAGCGGTAATGGTCAGATCCTTGGCGGACATATTCCGCACAATGGTATCATATCGGTCAAAAAGCTCCTGATTAAAGTGATAGGTCTTTCCTTCGTATTCGTAATCAATCCCCTCCCCCAGAATAAACTGGAAAGGCAGATTGATAATTACATGCTTTACCCCAAGGCTGAAGGCGTCATCCATCAGTTCCGGTTCAATTAACAGTCCCTTTTTGGTAAGAGGATCCTTGTATGGGTTCTGATTCTCCGCCACGGCCTCCGGATTCGTAATATAAGCCTGCTGGCTCACCGGCACATAGGTTTCCCCGTTCCACACAGCCACCATAAACTTAGAATACAAACGGCTGTCGGTGGTTCCTCGATTTAAGGGGATCGTAAAGCTTACTTCCCCTGCTTTCGGCGCCGCGGCAATATAATCCTTCCGTGCGCCAATGCTGTCCTCATAAGGCTGAAGCTCAAAAAGGTAAAACTGAGAATCGGAACCGCTGATCGAACCAGTATTCCTTCCCGTAATCACAACATTATCTCCTGAAATTACACAAGAAGTAATTCCCACCCATTCTGCAGGGGTTTCCGCCGCCCAGGCTGTCCGAAGGCCAGAGTTTAAAAACAGCAGAACAGCTGCCAGAGCTACCCAAATCAGGGCCGGAATCTTCTTGATCACTTTTTTCAGTACTTCTTTCATGGTCTGTTTCCTTTTCCTCCCTTCATGATGCAAGTCACAGCTATTATACAATTTTCCCCCCATAATTCAAGGCTCATTCCCCTTAATTTGTCTTACAGTTTCCTTACCGCCCACATCAGATTCCCAGCATCTTCGCGATTTCCAAAGGCTGATCTGCCAAGTACTTTGGGTGAAAGGCCTTAAGCTCTTCTCTTCCCCGAAATCCCCATACGGCTCCTGCCGCATCCAGCCCGGCATTGGCCGCCGTCTCCATATCTGTGTTGGTATCTCCCACATACAGGCACTCTCCCGGCTCCTTCCCCAGCGCCTTCAGCACCATAAAAACCCCCGTCGGGTCGGGTTTCTTGGGAATTCCTTCTTTTTCTCCTAAAATATAAGAAAAATATCCCTTTCCAAACACCGCTTCCACCGTCTCCACGCCGCGGTCATGAGGTTTGTTGGTGAGCACCGCCAGTTCCATACCCGCCGCCTTCATCCGATCCAGCAGCTCTTGCATCCCCGGGTAAGATTCCAGGTGATACAGGCAGTTTTCCTTAAACAGCTTTTGATAAAGAGGGAGAGATGCCTCATAGTAGGCCATCGCCCCTTCGCCGCAGGCTTTTAAGCTTCTCTCCATCTGCTTCTTATATCCATTTCCTACCATATGCTTCATCTGCTCTTCCGTCAGCGGCCCCAGTCCGAAATGCTCCAGCACCAGGTTAGTCGTATAAGTCAATGCGTGAATCGTATTGATGATGGTTCCGTCCAAATCAAAAATACATGCGCGATATAAGTTTTTCATCTGCGTTTCCTTCCTTTCTTCTTCCAATCGTTTTTCCATATTCCTCCCATAAATCACCTGCATTATAGCATTCCCTTCCAGGCTTATCAACTATATCCTCCCGCCAGAAAACTTCATGAATCGTCTTGACACCTGCAACAAATGCACATACAATAATTGCATATGCAATTATTGCAAAAGAAACAATATAATCAAAGGAGGAATCTCCCAACCATGAAGGAATTTCTGTCTTACCTGAAGCCTTATCGGAAAGACGCCATCCTGGCTGTTTTCTGTATCGAGGCAGAAACCGTATTTGAGCTGGTAATCCCTCTGGTCATGGCTTCCATTGTAGATGTGGGCGTGGCCACAGGAGACCGGCACTACATTCTCATGCGGGGACTTCAGATGGTTCTCTTTGCCCTGATTTCCCTGATTCTGGGCCAGGGCGCCGCCACCTTTGCCGCCCGATGCGGCCAGGGGCTGGGCGCGGAAATCCGAAAGGCGGAATATGCCCGCCTCCAGGAATTTTCCTTTGCCAACACTGATCATTTCAGTGAATCTTCCCTGGTTACCCGCCTGACCAGCGACGTCACCACCATCCAAAACTCCATTGCCACAGGCATGCGCCCAGGCTTTCGTTCTCCCGTTATGATGCTTACCGCCATGGTAGCTTCTTTCTGGATCAATCCAACCCTGGCCCTGGTGTTTTTGGTGGCTGCGCCGATTCTGGGCATTCTTCTGTTTATCATTATCAGCCGTGTGCGGCCTTTATACAGCGTAATGCAGGGGGCCATCGACCTGGTAAACCGGATTATCCAGGAAAACCTGACTGCCATCCGGGTTGTAAAAGCTTACGTCCGGGGAGACTATGAGACAGAAAAATTCCAGGAAGTAAACGCCAACCTGCAGAACACCGCCCAGAGCGCTTTCCGTCTGGCTGTTCTGAACATGCCCGCCATGCAGTTCGTCATGTACGGCACCATTCTCGCCATTCTCTGGTTCGGAGGAAATATGGCGGTGGCGGGAAACATTAAAGTCGGCGAGCTTACCGGATTCTTAAGCTACGTTCTCCAGGTGCTGAACTCCCTGATGATGTTTTCCAACGTCTTCCTTATGACCACCAGAGCTCTGGCCTCCTGGAAGCGGATCAAGGAAGTGCTGGATGAAGAGATTGATATTAAGGAGGACCGGGCCAGGGACATTCAGGTGGAAAAAGGCGATATCCGCTTCGACCACGTTTCTTTTAAGTATCACACTGGAGCGGAAGAATACGTTCTGTCTGACATTTCCTTCCATATTAAGGCCGGACAGACCGTGGGCATTATTGGACAGACCGGCTCTGCAAAGACTACTCTGGTTCAGCTGATCCCCCGGCTTTATGAGGCCACAGAGGGCACCGTTTATATTGACGGACATCCTGTGTGGGAATATCCGCTGAAAGGCCTGAGGGATTCCATCGCCATGGTGCTGCAGAAAAATACTTTGTTTTCCGGCACAGTAAAAGACAATCTCCGCTGGGGCAAGGAAGACGCCACAGATGAAGAGATCGCCGAAGCCTGCCGCATCGCCTGTGTGGATGAGTTCATCGACCGTCTGTCTGACGGCTACGATACTGAGATGGGCCAAGGTGGAGTTAACGTATCCGGCGGTCAGAAGCAGCGTCTCTGTATTGCCAGAGCGATTTTAAAGTCTCCTAAAGTATTGATTCTGGATGATTCCACCAGCGCCGTGGATACTGCCACCGAGGCAAAAATTCGGGAAGGACTTGCCTCCTTTATGCCGGAAACCACAAAAATTATTATTGCACAGCGAATTACTTCTGTACTTCATGCAGATCAGATCCTGATCCTGGACGACGGCCGTCTTAATGCCTGTGGCACCCATGAAACCCTTCTGGCCACCAACCAGATTTATCAGGACATTTACTATTCACAGCAGGAAGGAGCGAATCTGTAATGGCAAGAGCAGCAAACTACAGCCGGCCTAAAGACACAAAAGGAACGATTCTTCAGATGCTTAAGTACCTGGGGCGACATAAATGGTATATGCTGGCCATCGCCCTTTTAGTGGCCATGAGCGCCATGGCCAATATCATGGGAACCTATCTGCTGAAGCCGGTAATCAACACCTATATTCTTCCCGGAAATATTTCCGGATTAATCCGCATGCTGATTTTTATGGGACTGATGTACGGCACCGGCGCCCTGTCCTGCCTGCTGTACAATCAGATGATGGTCATTTTATCTCAGCGGGTGGTCAGTGAGATCCGGTCCGATCTTTTCGTCCACACCCAGAAGCTTCCTCTGTCATATTTTGACACTCATACTCACGGAGAGCTGATGAGCCGTTTCACCAACGATGTGGATACCATTACCGAAGCCTTAAACAGCAGCTTTACGATGATGATCCAAAGCTTTATCACCGTAACCGGAACCATTATCATGCTCCTGGTATTGAGCTGGCGTCTTTCTTTAATCGTACTGTTTTTCATGGGCTGCATGCTCCTATTTATCCGCTACAACAGCCGGCGCAGCAAAAAATACTTCCGGCAGCAGCAGGCTTATTTAGGAAGCATCAACGGCTTTGTGGAAGAAATGGTGGCCGGTCAGAAGGTGGAAAAAGTATTCAACCACCAGCCTCAGGATTTTGAGGAATTCTGCCGCCGCAACGAAGCTTACCGGCAGGCAGCCACCAAAGCCTTAACCTACTCCGGCATGACGGTTCCCACCATCGTTGCCCTGTCCTACATCAACTACGCCGTATCTGCATGTGTAGGCGGACTCTTCGCCCTGGCCGGGCTTACCGATCTGGGCAGTCTGGCTTCTTATCTGGTTTATGTCCGTCAGAGCGCCATGCCCATGAACCAGTTTACCCAGCAGATTAATTTCCTGCTGTCCGCTCTCTCCGGCGCAGAACGGATTTTTGATATGATGAATGAAACCCAGGAAATCGACGAGGGCAGCGTTACTCTCTGCAATGTGGAAAAAGACAGCCAGGGAAATTTGCGGGAATGCCGGCACTTTACCCAGGATTTTGCCTGGAAAGTTCCTGCCGGCGTTAATCTGAGCCTGGACGAAACACCTTCTGCAGAAAGTCGGTCCGGTCAGATTACCCCCGCTCCCGACGGTACCCGTCTGGTTCCTCTTCGGGGAGATGTGCGGTTCCACGATGTTGTCTTTGGCTATACGCCAAAAAAGAAAATCCTTAACGGCATCAGCCTTTACGCCAAGCCCGGGCAGAAGATCGCCTTCGTTGGCTCCACCGGCGCCGGGAAAACCACCATTATCAATCTGATCAACCGGTTTTACGAGATAAATGACGGAGTGATTACCTATGACGGCATTGACATCCGCCAAATCAAAAAAGATGATCTGCGCCGCTCTCTTTCCATGGTAATTCAGGATACCCACCTGTTTACCGGAACCATTGCCGACAATATCCGTTACGGCCGTTTGGACGCTTCTGACGCAGATGTGATCGAAGCGGCAAAAATCGCCAACGCCCACTCTTTCATCCGCCGTCTTCCCCAGGGTTATCAAACCGTCCTCCACAGCGACGGAGCCAACCTTTCCCAGGGACAGCGGCAGCTCTTGGCCATCGCCCGGGCAGCCATCTCCCGCCCTCCCGTGCTGATTTTGGATGAAGCAACCAGCTCCATCGACACCCGGACAGAGCGGCTGATTGAGCAGGGAATGGACGCCCTGATGGAAGGACGCACCGTTTTCGTCATTGCCCACCGTTTAAGCACTGTCCGCAATTCCAAAGCGATTATGGTTTTGGAAAAAGGCCAAATCATTGAGCGGGGAAGCCATGAGGAACTGCTGGAACAAAAGGGACGGTATTATCAGCTTTATACCGGTCAGTTTGAGCTGGAATAATGCGCTCCGTCTGCTCTCTGGCTTTCCTGCCTCCTGACCTGCACAACACAGGAGGCAAAAAGCCGCGGAGCCGGAGATTAAAGGAAGGAGGCGATTGAATGTTTGATAAACATACCTTAATGCTCCTGATCATCCGGGCGGAAAAGGCCAGAAAAAATGTGATGCAGCCCCTCCTGTCTGATATCGGCCTCACCTTCGGCCAGGGACATGTACGGATTTTAAATGCCCTGGCGGCAAAAGATCATGTGTCCCAAAAAGAGCTGGCCAACCGCTGCCATATGGATGTAACCACCATCTCACGAAGTTTAGACAAGCTTGAACAATCTGGTTATCTGGTACGGCAGCGGGACCCAGACAGCCGCCGCTCTTTTTTAATCTGCCTGACAGAGGCCGGGCAGGAGGAAGCCAAAAAGGTTAAACAGATTTTAGCCCAGGTTGATGATCAGATGTGTACTGGATTTTCTGTGGAAGAAATGACAATTTTCGCGCAATATTTGGAACGTTTCTGCGAAAACCTGGAAAATTCGTCATTCATTGACGAAAAAGCAAAAATTGATTGAGAGAACAACTGATTTTCTTTTAGCAAGTAGAATTTTACCTTCTTTTTTTATAAATGTTACACAAAAATGAAATATCATTCGGAAAAAGGCTGTCTGATTTTTCATTTTTGTGATACAATTTAACAAACAGCATTTTATAAATTCAGGGGGTATAATATGGCAAAAGAAATGATTGCAATGCTTCTTGCCGGCGGACAAGGGTCGCGCTTATATGCATTGACCCAGAAGCTGGCAAAACCTGCAGTTCCTTTCGGCGGCAAATATCGGATTATCGATTTTCCGCTGTCTAACTGCGTTAATTCCGGTATCGATACCGTAGGTATTCTTACCCAGTATCAGCCGCTGGTTCTGAACGAGTACATCGGCAACGGACAGCCCTGGGACCTTGACCGTCTCCATGGCGGCGTTCATGTACTTCCGCCTTATCAGCAGGCATCCGGGTCCGATTGGTATAAGGGCACTGCCAACGCGATTTATCAGAACATTTCCTTCATTGAACGGTACAATCCGCAGTATGTAATCATCCTTTCCGGTGATCAGATCTGCAAGCAAGATTACAGCGATTTCCTGAAATTCCATAAGGAAAAGGGCGCTGAATTCAGCGTAGCCGTAATGGAGGTTCCGTGGGAAGAAGCTTCCCGTTTCGGCCTGATGGTTGCCGATGAAAATGACAAGATTACAGAGTTCCAGGAGAAACCCAAGGAGCCCAAGTCAAACTTAGCTTCCATGGGTATTTACATCTTTAACTGGGATATCTTAAAGAAATACCTGATCGAGGATGAAAATGATCCCGAGTCCCAGAACGACTTTGGAAACAACATTATTCCCAATCTTCTCCGTGACGGGCGGAATATGTACGCCTACCACTTTGACGGATACTGGAAGGACGTAGGAACCATTACCTCCCTGTGGGAAGCCAATATGGAAGTTCTTGATCCTGAACACAGCGGCATCAACCTGTTCGATGAGAACTGGAAGATCTACAGCCGCAACAGCGGAAAGCCTGGCCACAAGATCAGCAGAGACGCCGTTGTTGAAAATTCCATGATCACCGACGGCTGCCGGGTAGACGGCCATGTTAAGCATTCTATTCTGTTCTCCGGCGTTACCGTTGAGGCCGGCGCAGAGATCGAGGATGCCGTAGTGATGGGCGGAACGGTAATTAAGGCCGGCGCAGTGGTGAAGCACTGCATCGTAGCAGAAAACGTGGTCATCGGCGAAAACGCCATTGTAGGCGCTATGCCCACAGAAGGCGAAAAGGGCGTAGCCACAATCGGTTCCGGCGTTTATATTGGAGACAATGCAAAAGTCGGCCCTAATGCCATGGTCAGCAAAAACGTAAAAGGTGGTGAAGAACAATGGTAAATTCCAACGCAAATGCACTGGGCATTATTTTCCCAAACAGCTATGACAACATGGTACCCGAACTGGTTACAGAGCGCCTGATGGCCTCCATTCCTTTCGCAAGCCGTTACCGGATGGTAGACTTTATTCTGTCCAGCATGGTTAACTGCGGCATCGGCAACGTTTCCATTATCGTCCGGAAGAATTACCATTCTTTGATGGATCACTTAGGCTCCGGCCGTGAATGGGATCTGACCAGAAAGAACGGCGGCTTAAATATTGTTCCTCCTTTCGCAGAGAAAGGGGTTGCCGTATACAACGGCCGCGTCGAGGCTCTGGCCAGCATCCTGGATTTCTTAAAATCCCAGAAAGAAAAATATGTGGTAATGTCTGACGCAAACATCGCCGTTAACTTTGATTTCAAGGCTCTCATTGACGCTCATGTGGCAAGCGGAGCAGATGTTACCGTAGCTTATAAGGAAGAACCCATTCCGGAAGGCATGATGCAGGCGCCCACTGTAAGCAAAGATCTGTATTATACCCTGGGCATTGAAGACGGACGGGTAAAGAAGATTTACATCAACTCCAAGGAAGCCGGCGTGCAGAACCTGTCCATGAATATTTACATTATGGACAGAGAGCTTCTGATCGACCAGATCAGCACCGCATTCGTTCGGGGCTTCATTTACTTCGAGCGGGATATCCTGGCTCCTCACATTGATGAGCTGAATATCCAGGCCTTTAAGTTTGATGGATACGTTGCACGGATCAGCGATATGAAGAGCTACTTCGATGAGAATATGAAGATGCTGGATGATGAGAATCTGGACGCTCTCTTCTCCGCTAATCCGGTTTACACCAAGATTCGTGACGACAACCCCACCCGCTACATCAACGGCGCCTGCGCCAAGAACATTATGGCAGCCGATGGCTGTGTAATCGAAGGCGATGTAGCTGACAGCATCCTGTTCAGAGGCGTTAAGATCGCCAAAGGCGCCAAGGTAAGAAACTGCGTGCTGATGCAGGGCACTGTTATCGAGGCCGATGCGGATATCGAATATGTGATTACCGATAAGAACGTGACCATCACCGCCGGAAAAGCCTTAAAAGGCTCCGACAACTTCCCGGTTTATGTGGCCAAGCATCAGGTAGTATAGGCTGGAGAAGGTCGATTAAGATCCCAGCGGCTGTCTCGCTTAATCTAAAAGAAAAACGGAAGTAATCTCACCTGTACGGCGGCTTACTTCCGTTTTTTGTCGTACTTTAATAACAAGAGTCCAGACGTCATTGCGTTCCTGGAAAATGTCCGTTGCTGCAATGTGTCTTATCAATAAAAAGACCACACCAAAAGAAGAATAAGATTAATCCCTGGAATCAACAGCGGGATCAAGGTTTTCAGCCAATATCTTCTGCTCATACACTATTCCTTCTGAAAGATTATTCCACAAACATCGGCGTAGACAAATACCTCTCCCCGGAATCAGGAAGGAGCACCACAATGGTCTTTCCTTTGTTTTCCGGGCGTTTTCCAGCCTGAAGGGCGGCCCACAGGGCGGCTCCTGAGGAGATTCCTGCCAGGACGCCTTCTTTTCTGGCCAGGCTGCGGCCTGCAGCGTAAGCATCTTCTTCTGTTACGGTAATCACCTCATCATACACCTTGGTATCCAGCACCTGAGGCACAAAGCCGGCGCCGATTCCCTGAAGGCCGTGAGCTCCTGCCTTTCCCCCGGAAAGCACCGGAGAAGAAGCCGGCTCAACGGCAATCACCTTCACCTGGGGATTTCTCTCTTTCAGATATTTTCCCACTCCGGTAATGGTTCCGCCGGTTCCTACCCCCGCCACGAAAATATCCACCTGCCCCTGACTGTCCTCCCAGATTTCCGGTCCGGTGGTGCGGTAATGAGCTTTCCAGTTGGCCGGGTTGGTAAACTGGCCGGCGATCATGCTTCCTGGTATCTCTTTTTTCAGTTCTTCCGCTTTGGCAATGGCTCCAGCCATGCCTAAGGCCCCATCTGTAAGCACAAGCTCCGCACCATAGGCGGCAATTAACATCCGCCGCTCCACGCTCATAGTATCTGGCATCACAATAATCGTCCGGTATCCTCTCACGGCAGCAGCTGCTGCAAGTCCGATTCCTGTATTTCCAGAAGTAGGTTCAATGATCACAGAACCTTCCTTCAGGATTCCTCGCTCCTCGGCGTCCTGGATAATGGCAAGGGCAACTCTGTCCTTGGCAGAACCGGCCGGATTGAAAGATTCCAGCTTTCCTAAGATCCTGGCTTCAGTTCCCCAGTCTTTTTCCATCTGCGCAAGCTCCAGCAGCGGAGTTTTTCCAATCAGTTCTTCCATTGACCCATAAATTCTTCCCATTTTCTTCCTCACTTTCTTACATTCTCACCTTTTGCTTAAAATAGTAAAGGCCTTTTCTGCGGCCGATCCCCTGCCTAAGGACGTCCAGCCCCTTTGACCTTCCGATATTCCGCGGGAGTCTGGCCTAAATGCTTTCGAAACACTTTAACAAAATAACTGCTGTCCCTGAATCCACATTGAAAACTGATTTCTTTCACTGATAAGGCGGAATTCAGCAAAAGCTCCTGAGCCCGTCTTAATCGGTACTGAATCACATAATTCATGGGTGAGCAGGCATGGTAGCGCTTAAAACAGCGCTCCGCCTCACTCCTGCTGATCCCGGCAGAAGCCGCTACCTCTCCCAGAGAAATCGGCTTGTGGTAATTCTCCTGGATAAAGCGAAGGAGCTTCTGCAGACGGATCTGGATCTGCTGGTCTGCAGAAGAAACCCTTTGACGGCGAAACTCCTCCCGGTGAAGAAAGAGAAGCTTTATCACATGAAACAGATTTTCGTGAACTTCCATTTCCGGACATACGGAAAACTGTTTTTTTACCGCCCCGTAATCCGGCTCTCCGTCCTGATCCTTTTTTGCTGCCGCCAACAATCCATATACTTTAAGCAAATGCCTGGATACTTCTTCCTGCCACCCTTCCCCCGCTGACACCAAGATATACGGAAGCGACGGATCATTGAGAAGATGCCGCAGATACGTTTGAAACAGGGTGCTGGTCATCGGCGCTAATACTTCGCTGGAAAATATAATATTGGGACATAAACAGGGTTCATCCGGCATGGCAGCGTTATAACGATGGAGCTGACCTCCGCTGATTAAAATTGATTCTCCTTTTAGCAAAGTGATCTGCTCATTTCCCACCTGTACTTCAATATCCTGGCTTAACGAGGTGAAAAACTCGTATCCAAAATGCCAGTGCAGAGGCACCTGAAAATCAGGCCACTGCTGGAGATTATCTACATAGTACTTTATGGGAAAGAAGGGATCAGGAAAATCAAGGGATTCCTGAAGGTGATGATTCAGAAGCAGTTCATCCATTCTCTTTCCGCCCCCTGTTCTTTTTTGAGTAAATCATACCATGAATCGTGTAAATAATCCATAGCATCCCGTTTCCGATGATGCTATGATCACATATGGCGTGCTTCTGAGAAACTGAGAATAAGGCAGAAGCACAGGATCTTAAAGAAAATGGAGGTAAACAATGGCCACACTTCTTCTTTGCTTTATTTATCTATTTTACATCGGTCTGGGGATTCCCGACTCCCTGCTGGGTTCTGCCTGGCCGGCAATTTACGGAGATTTGCATGTCCCTGTCTCGTATGTCAGCTTAATTTCCGCAACAGTATCAAGCTGTACCGTTCTCTCCAGCCTTTTCAGCACAAGGATCATTGCGGCTTTGGGGACAGCCAAGGTTTCTGCCTTTTCCAACGCTTTGACAGCTGCGGCTCTGCTGGGATTTTCCTGCTCAAACCATTTTCTCTGGCTCTGCGTCTGTGCCATTCCTCTGGGAATCGGCGCCGGATCCATTGATACTGCGTTAAATCATTACGTCGCTCTCCATTATAACGCAATGCAGATGAGCTTTCTCCACTGCTTCTACGGCATCGGAGTCAGTCTGAGCCCTTATCTCATGTCTCTGGCCTTGTCTGAGGAAATGAACTGGAGGGGAGGATACCGAACAGTTTTTTATCTCCAGCTTGGGATTGCTGTTTTATCCTTCCTCAGCCTGCCGATTTGGAAAAGCGTCAAAACCACCCAGCAGAAACAGGAAGATACGCTGGTTCTTCCCCTGACCCAAATGCTGAAACGAAAAAAAATATGGGCCTCCTGCGGTGTTTTTGCGGGAATCAGCGCCCTGGAATCCACCTGTCTGATCTGGGGCAGCACTTACCTGTGGGAATCCGTGGGACTGTCTGCCGAGATGGCCGCTGCCATGATCACCTTTTACTTTGTGGGAATGACGTTGGGCCGTTTCCTCTCCGGAATCCTCTCCCTGAAGCTTTCTGACTGGCAGATTGTATTTACTGGACAGATTTTCATCTTTCTGGCTGTAGTCATCCTTCTGTCCAGCAGATATCCCATTCCTTCTGTTCTGGGACTTTTCCTGATTGGACTGGGCAACGGCCCCATCTTCCCAAACATGACCCATTTAACCCCGGCTCTCTATCAAAAGAAAGCCTCCCAATCCATTATCGGTGTGGAAATGGCCTTCTCCAATTTAAGTATTATGCTCACTCCTGTGTTGTTCGGAATCCTTTCCAATCTCATGGGACCTGGAATCTTTCCTGTTTTTCTTCTGGTAATGTTTATGCTCATGAGCGGCTGCACCATAATTCTTAAAACAGGAGACGCATACAGCCGTAAAAACAAAAAAGCCCAGGCATTGTCATAACAGACGAGCCTGGAAAGACATTTGCTTTTTCTCTCCTGCGAAAAAACGCATTCAGTCCATCTGCCGCTCTCCAACCCAGCGGAGGCCGGCAACTGCTGAATGCGTTATTCCATGGGATATTCCGTTTTACAAAATTTTATTCCGAGATCAATTCTTTTTTCCCGTCCGCTTCAGCACGATACTTTCATAAGGACGAAGGCGGCTGATCTCTCCTTTTTCCTGATCCGGATAATTGCTTAACAGTATTTGATACTCTGCTCCGCCTGCAGGATGGTCCAGCTTCTTTTTTTCATTGCCGAAGTTATTGATCACCACAATCTCCTCGTCTCCTAAGCTCCGGCGATAGGCCAAAATCTGCGGATCCGTCTCCTCCAGAAATTCAATGTTTCCCTCTGCCACTGCCGGCTCCGCCTTGCGCAGGGCAATCAGCTTCCGGTAGTAATACAGAATAGAATCTTCATCCTTCATCTCCGCCGCCACATTAATGGTATGATAGTTTTCCGGAATGGAAATCCAGGGCGTCCCATGGGTGAATCCGGCATTTGTCTCTCCGCTCCACTGCATAGGCGTTCTTCCGTTGTCCCTAGAACGCTCATTCAAAATATGAAGGGCTTCTTTTGGACTTTTCCCTCGGCGAAGAAGAATCTCGTAATAATTGGTGCTTTCCACGTCCCGGTACTGGCTGATATCCGTATAGCCGGCATTGGTCATGCCGATCTCTTCCCCCTGGAAAATATAAGGAGTTCCCCGGAGGAGATGAATAGCGGTGGCCAGCATTTTCGCCGATTCTTTCCAGTAGTTCTCATCGTCGCCGAATCGTGAGACGGCTCTGGGCTGATCGTGATTGCACCAGAACACAGCCTCCCAGCCATGATGATCGGCCATAGCCTGCTGCCATCCCATCATCAGCTCCTTAAGCTTTCTGTAATCTACAGGCTGAAGCTCCCACTTATCTCCGTTCTTGTAATCTACTTTCAGATGATGAAAATGGAAGCACATGGCCAGCTCTTTTTCCGCCGGATTGGTGTAACGGATGCAGTTTTCCATGGAGGTGGAAGACATTTCCCCCACGGTGATCATCTGGTCAATTCCCGTGTCTCTCACCAGTTCCTTTAAGTATTCATGAACATGAGGACCGTCTGTATAGAAACGGCGTCCATCTCCCTGCAGGTCATTTTCAAACTTTTCCGGCTTGGAAATCAGATTCACCACATCGAATCGGAAGCCCTCCACTCCCTTTTCTTTCCAGAACAGAATCACCTTCTTTAATTCATCTCGTACCTTGGGATTATCCCAGTTTAAATCCGCCTGAGTCCGGTCAAACAAATGAAGATACCACTTTTTCAAAGAAGGAACGTACTCCCATGCGTTTCCCCCGAATTTAGACTCCCAGTTGGTGGGAGGAGTTTCCGGCTCCCCGTCCCGGAAAATGTAATAATTCTGGTACTCTTCATCTCCTGCCAGCGCCCGCTTAAACCATTGATGCTCTGTGGAAGTATGGTTAAACACCATATCAAACATAACGCCGATTCCTTTTTCCTTAGCCTTCCGAATCAGCTCTTCAGCGTCCTCCATGGTGCCGAAGGCAGGGTCCACCTGATAGTAATCGGCAACATCGTAGCCGTTGTCCCGCTGGGGCGAAACAAAAAACGGTGTGCTCCACACATAATCCACCCCAAGCCATTTCAGATAGTCCAGCTTTTCAATGACTCCCCTCAGATCTCCATATCCATCGCCGTCTGAATCCCGAAAGGATTTCGGGTAAATCTGGTAAACAACCTTATCCTTCCATGTTCCCATTCTGTCCATCTCCCTTTCCATCGCCGGCGCCTTTTTAGGCCCCGGCTGATTTTATTAAAATTCCCTTGTGTTCCTTCCCTTATTTTTCTTATCTCCCCATGATTTAAGCATACTTTATCTTAATCCTGGTACCGAATAATCTCCGTTTCTTTTGCTTTTGCCTTCATACCGGTAATCATCTGAATGTTTTTGGCCTTTCCCGCTGCCGTCACCACACAGATAATCGTGTCCGGATAACCGGCCTTCTTGATCTTTTCCCGGTCAAAACGAATTAACGGATCTCCGGCCTTCACCTTCTGCCCCTCGGTTACCAGATAGGAGAATCCATCTCCTTTCATATTTACCGTATCAAGACCTACATGCAGAATCAGTTCCATTCCATTATCCATTACCAGACCGCAGGCGTGCTTTGAGTCCTGCATCAGCGCAGTAGCCGTTCCATCTGCCGGAGCGTAAACCATGCCTTCATCTGGAATAATGGCCAATCCTTCTCCCAGCATTCCGGAAGAAAATACGCCGTCATTTACTTCTGCCAAGGTAATCACCTGGCCGTCTGCATAAGCCCGAAGAGCTTTCTCCTGACTGGAAGAAGCCTGCTGTGTTGTGGTTTCCCTCTCCTGGGCTGGCTGAACCTCTCCCCCAGATGGAGAAACGGTTTCTGCAGGATTTACCTGAACCTCTTCTACCAGATGATCAAGAGCCTCCGCTGCAACCCTCTTTCTTCCCACGATCACGGTTAAGATAAAGGGAATGACAATCGCCGCCGCCATGCTCACAGCAAACGTTCCCATATATTCCGGCTTAATGGAAAGAATTCCAGGAATGCCGCCTACGCCGATGGCATTGGCTGTGGTCTGGGTGGATACGCTGATCATAGCCGCCACAGCAGAGCCAACCATACCGCAGACGAAGGGATATACATGCTTTAAGTTCACGCCGAAAATCGCCGGCTCAGTAACCCCAAGATAACAGGAAATGCAGGAAGGAATGTTGATTTCCTGGGCCTGGGCATCTTTGCGCTGCAGATAAATCATGGCAAGTACTGCAGAACCCTGGGCAATGTTGGATAAAGCAATCATGGGCCAGAGCATTGTTCCATTGTAATCAGCGATCAGCTGCAAATCAATGGCGTTGGACATATGATGAAGGCCGGTAATTACCAGCGGCGCATAAATAAAGCCGAACACTGCGCCGAAGAGAATCTTGAAGGAACCGGTGATTCCTGCATACACCACACTGGAAATGGCAGAACCGATGCGCCAGCCGATGGGGCCCAGCACAAAATGTGCGGCAATCACTGCCAGCACCAGGCTGCAGAAGGGAACCACCACCATAGAGATCACCTGAGGCGTAATCTTTTTAAAGAACCGTTCCAGGTAAACCAGACAGAAGGCAGCCAGAATTGCCGGCAGAACCTGAGCCTGATATCCGATCATATTTACATGGAAAAATCCGAAATCCCAGAAGGGAATCTCCGATGCCGGCGTAGTCGCCACAGAGTAAGCGTTTAACAGCTGTCCAGATACCAGGGTAAGGCCAAGGACGATTCCCAGCATCTGGGTGGTGCCCATTTTCTTTGTTACCGACCAGCAGATTCCCACTGGCAGCATATGGAACACCGCTTCGCCGATCAGCCACAGAAAGCTGTCCACGCCGCTCCAGAACTGGCTGATATCGCAAAGCGTCTTCGTTCCGTTTTCAAACAAATACATGCTGTCGATGCAGTTGCGGAAGCCTAAAATCAGACCGCCGGTGATAATGGCGGGAATCAAAGGCGCAAATATCTCCGCCAGCGCTGCAATCATCCGCTGCAGCACGTTCTGGTTCTGTTTTGCCGCCTGCTTTACCGCTTCTTTTGAAACCCCTTCAATTCCGGCAATATTGGTAAAGTCCTGATAAAACTCTGCTACTGTATTGCCGATAATCACCTGGAACTGACCAGCCTGGGTAAAGGTTCCCTTTACCACCTTCATCTGTTCAATGCCTTTTACGTCTGCCTTAGACGGGTCGTTCAACACAAAACGCATTCTGGTTACGCAGTGAGAAACTGCCGCAATGTTCTGCTTTCCGCCGACCAGCTTCAGCAGCTCTTCTGATTCCGCTGAATATTTTCCCATTTTTTCCTCCTCCAGCTTACTTGTTTTCCGATGGCGCGTCATCTTGTTTAAACATGTTTGATGATTTATTTATATCACACTTGTTTAAACAAGTCAATGGATATTTTATGATTTCCAACCTTTTTATTTTTCCCCAAAAATCCGGTTATTTTTCCGGCTTTCAGCGGAAAATAACGTAAAATTTGTGCACATTAATCTTGACTATCCTTTTCCCCCCTCTTATAATAATTCTTATCAAAGATGTTTAAACAAGTGGAGGAGTTATGCCAAAGTCAAAATTCGAACTCATCTATAAAGATTTGAAACAGAAAATTGAAGAAGAGGAATATGCTTACCAGGAGCTGCTTCCCTCAGAAAACACCTTGGTTTCCGTCTATGACTGCTCCCGCAATACCATCAGAAGGGCCATCCGCATGCTGGCTGACGACGGTTATGTCCAATCTCTTCATGGCAAAGGCGTCCGAGTAATTTATCAGCCCATTCTGCAGACTAATTTTACCATCGGAGGAATTGAATCCTTCAAGGAATCTGCCGCCAGGAACCAGAAGGAAGCCTTTACAAAAGTAATAAATTTCACGGAAATCATCAGTGATGAACGGATTTACAAAAAAACCGGATTTCTCCCTGGCACCCCTCTTTATTATGTTCAGCGGGTACGGTACTTAAACGGCATTGCCTTGATTTTCGACATCAACCTGTTTCTCAAATCTGCCGTCCCCGGACTGACGCCGGAAATTTGTCAGCAGTCCATCTATGACTACATTGAAAACACTTTGGGAATGCAGATCGTCACCAGCAAACGCACTATGACGGTAGAACGATCCACCCCTGCCGATGAAGCGTACCTGGAATTAAAGGATTACGATTTTCTGGCAGTCATCACCAGCCAGACCTTTAATGCCGACGGCATTATGTTTGAATACACCCAGTCCCGGCATCGGCCGGATTACTTTTGCTTTCAAGATACTGCCGTCCGTAAGAAGCGTCAGGATGAAGAAACGTAAATAAAAACGGACCCTCTTTTCACAGACAAGGCAATCCGCCTTATTCTGCAAAAAGAAGGTCCGTTTTATGTTTTCACCTTTCCCCTGGGGAATCTGATTAAATGTCAAATTTTCCTTCCGGGTCCTCTTCTTCAAAGTAATCCCGGTATTCCACATCAATCTGATGACGCATCCGTTTCATGCTGAAGTATAGATGATCTTTCAGCGCCTCCTCCAGCCCGGATACATCCTTCTGCTCAATCAACGCGAAGATGTTTTCATGCTCCTTGATGATTCGGGAAAAGTCTGTCTCTGTGACGAAATCCAGCATCCTGAACCTGGTATAGTGAAGCTGCTGTGCCTGAAGAATTTCCCACAGCTTCTGTTTTTTGGTCGCCTCAAACCAAACGCTGTGCATCTGGGCATCCAGACGGTAAAACTGCTCCGGCTTAAAATCCGGTTCCTGAATCAGCGCCTGCTGCTTTCGAATCAAATAACGGATATCTTCCATGACCATAGGCGTGGCAATCTTCATAAAATCCCGAAGCACCATGGTCTCCACCGCTACCCGCATGTAAATCATCTGTTTGATATTGCTGAGATTTAATAAAGTGACGTAAATTCCCTTATAGGGCACCGTCAAAACAAATCCCTGCTCCTGAAGAAGGCGCAGAGCGTCCCGAACCGGGGTCCTGGACACGCCAAAGCGCTGACACAGCTCCGTCTCCTTTAATAGCTGTCCCGGCTTTAACTCCAAATCCAGAATATCCTGCTTTAAGCTTTCATACACCATTTCTTCTCGATTTTTATATTGATTCTCTGCCATATGCACTCCCCGATTAACATACAACCTTGTCATATTGAACTTATTGTATACAAATTTTCTCTTCTCATCATAGTACATTTTTCAATTCTTGGCAAGAGAAGAAATTTATTCTGGATCAAGCATCTTTAACAAATCTTCCCTGGTGAGGCTGGACAGGGAAAGGGATCCCTGAGAAATGATCTGATCTGCCAGATTCTTCTTCGCCTCCTGCAGGAAAAGAATATTTTCTTCAATGGTATCCTTGGCAATCAGCTTAAATACCGACACCTGCTTTTCCTGACCAATACGGTGCGCCCGGTCTGTGGCCTGGTTTTGAGCCGCCACATTCCACCAGGGATCGTAATGAATTACCATATCGGCCGCTGTTAAATTCAAGCCTGTGCCTCCTGCCTTCAGAGAAATCAAAAACACGGAAACTCCATTGTTCTGGAAAGAATCCACCATTCGAAGTCTCTCCTCCTTGGAAGTGCTTCCCGTCAGCATATAACTGCTGATCTCTTCCTTGGCAAGACGTTTTTCAATGATCTGCAGCATAGAAGTAAACTGGGAAAACAGAAGAATCTTATGGCCTCCCATCACTCCGTTTTTCACCAAATCCATACAAGTTTCCAGCTTCGCCGAATCGCCCCGGTAGTTTTCATAGCAAAGTTCAGGGTCACAGCAGATCTGGCGGAGTCTGGTCAGTTCCGCCAAAATTTGGAGTTTTTCTCCTGCAAAGCCTTCATCGCTCTGATTTTCCAGCTCAGCCTTAAGCTTCGCGGCGCTGGCCAGGTAAAGCTCCCTCTGCCGCCCTTCAAGGCGAGAATAAACCGCCGTTTCCAGTTTATCCGGAAGCTCTTTTAACACATCCTTCTTCACCCGCCGGAGAATAAAGGGACCGATCAGCCGCTTTAAGTTGGCGGCAGCTTCCCCGTCATTTTCCCGGACAATAGGGCTTTCATATACCTTCTTAAACCTGGCATAGGTAAAGAGAAAGCCCGGCATCAGATAATCAAAAATACTCCATAGTTCGCCCAGACGGTTCTCTATGGGGGTTCCGGTCAGCGCAAATCGGGTTTGGGCCTGAACAGATTTCACCGCCCTGGCACTCTGGGTAGCGGCGTTTTTAATATACTGGGCCTCATCGATTACCTGAAAACGGAAAGACATCTGCTCATAATGATGAATATCCCGCTTTAACAGATCATAGGAAGTGATCAGAATCTGAATCCCATCCTTTTCCAAAGTCTCAAAAGCCGTCTCCCGTTCTCCGGCATTTCCTGCAATGGAACGGACCTTAAGCTCCGGAGCAAACTTTCGAAACTCATTTTCCCAGTTATATACAAGAGAAGCCGGACAGACAATGAGAGAGCGGCGGCGCCCCTCCTCCGAGGAAGAAGGTTCTTCATTCTTTCTGTATTCGTCCACAAAAAGGGAAATAATCTGCACCGTTTTCCCCAATCCCATGTCATCCGCCAGAATTCCGCCGAATCCATAAGCGTCCAGGGTTCTGAGCCATTTAAAGCCCAGCTTCTGATATCCCCGCAGCACATTCTGCAGAGAGGAAGGAACAGCAAAATCACTGTCTTCCACATCTTTCATTCCCCTGACCACAGCCTTAAACAGCTGGTCCCGGTAAAAAGCGGTTCCCCCTCCTTCTTTGAATAAACTGTCCAGAAACAAGGCCCGGTAGGCCGGAAGATGAAGTTCTCCTCCGGCAATTTCCTGGGGGGAAAGAGAAAGTCCCTGCCCCAGCCTCGCCACTGCCAGAAGACCGTCATCCTCCAGCTTTAAAAATTCTCCTGACTTAAGCCGGTAGAACTTCTTTTTCTCTTCATATGCTTTCAGAATCTTGGATCTTTCTTCCAGGGTAAGGCCTTCCATGTCCAGCTTAATCTCCAGCCAGCCCCCCTGCATGGAAACAGACGTTTTCACCTCTACCGGAGGACGTATTCTCCACCGGCGCACGGTATCGGACACCAGAATTTCTCCCAGCTGGGCAAATTCCGCCATTCCGCTCTCCATCAAATTAAACAGAGCCTGATCGTCATCCTGAATGACCAGTTTTTTCCCTTCCGGCTCCTTGTAGCGGAAATACCGGGAAATCACCTGGCTGATCCGGAATTCTCCCGGAACATCCCGGCAGACCGTGCGCGGAAGCGTTTCATCCTCAATGGGATGAAAGGAATACTCTCCATAGGACAGCACCGGTTCCATTTCCAGCTCTCCCGGCTTGTCTGAGGTAAAATAGAATTTCGCTTTCAGCGGAACTGACCGGTAATCCTCCCAGTTAATCTCCTGATCGTCAAAAATACAGTACGGTTCGATTTTCTGAAGAACTCTCTCATACAACAGGGGAATGTCCTTCTGATTCACCGTTACCGTATGCATCGGACTCCGGCTCATCTCCTCAGCAAACACCCTCATGGTTCGGCTGCATTCTTCATCGCAGCAGTAAAGTTTCCTGTCATCCCCGGCATATAAATGTTTTTCCCCGAAAATCAGAAAATTCTGAGGATCGAAAGACAGAGCAATTCCATCTCTGCCCTGCTTTACCGCTTTCACCCGGAATCTGGGATTCTGCCGGCACACCTGAAGAAGCGCTTTTCCTTTTGTCCCGTTTTCCACCTCCAAGATCTGGTTTTCTACAATGGAAAAGAACCGGTCCCGATTTTCCCGGCTGAGTATCAGCTCCTTAAGAGGCGGCTGAGTATCAAAGGAAGCCCGTTTAAACTGACTGTAGTAATCTCGGTAAACGTTCACCAGTTCCGCGACGAATTCCACCAGCGGCCGGCTTTCTGGGGTAAATGCATCCAGGCTGTGATAAAAGGCAAAGGTTTTTCCATATTCCACATAAGTGCCATGGCTCATGGCCTGAGCAAAGGCCGTCAGATCCCGGACAGGATACAGCTTTTCCCGGCCCACCCGGAAATCAGCTTTGAGAAGTTTTCCCTGACCGCTGATGGAAAGCCGGGGAACAAATCTGATTTCTCCCTCCTGCCCTTCCAGCTGGATCCGGGCCACCTCCCGGTTTGTATACTCCCGAATCATGGAGCGTACCTCCTGGGAAGTAAACACCAGAGCCCCCGTCCGGCTGTCCTGCTTTTTCTCTTTTTTCCGATAAGCCTGCCAGAGAGCGGCCGCATGAGGACACATCCCCTTCCAGGAATTCCCTTCCGGGCAGCTGCAGCTGTAATCCCGGACTGCATCTCCTTTGCCGTAAAGCTGCACCCGGTACTCTCTGCCGCCGTCTTCCACCAGCCCCTTTACTCCCACCTCCCCTTTCCAGAAGGTATTTACCGTAAGCTCTTTGATGTTCAATCAGGTCCCCCCTCTCCATCCGTTCCTCAGCCTCGTCCTGAAGTCACCCTTCTCCCTGCTCTGTTGTTCTACATCCGTTCCGGAGCCTCAAATCCCAGAACATGAATACATTGATTCAGCACATCTTTAGTAAGACTGATCAGGCCAATATATCCTGCCTGCTTTTCCTTATCCTCCTCTGCCAGAATCTTTGTGTCATGATAAAACCGGTTAAAGTCATTGGACAGCTCATAAATATACTGGCAGATTTTATGGGGAGCAAGCTCCGCGAAAGCATTCTCCATCACATCGTTATACCGGCTGATCTTCAGCATCAGCGCTTTCTCTCCCTCAGAAGAAGGCGGAAGAATCTTCGGGCTGCTCTCTCCTCCCTGTTCACGGTATTTATTTAAAATAGAGGTAATTCGCACAATGGTGTATAAAATATAGGGACCTGTATTGCCTTCGAAAGAAATAAACCGATCGACGTCAAAAACGTAGTCTTTCGCCGCCTGATTGGAAAGGTCTCCATATTTTAAGGCAGCCAGTCCCACAATCTCCGCCGTCTTTTTCGCTTCTTCACTGGAAACCGTGCGGTTTTCCATAATCCGATCATAGACAGCCTGATTAATGTCGTCGATCAGATTTTCCAGGCGCATCACGCCGCCGTCCCTGGTCTTAAATGGCTTGCCGTCTTTTCCATTCATGGTGCCGAAGCCTAAAAACTTCATGGAAACCTCAGGACGGACGAAGCCTGCCTTCCTGGCCACTCTGAACACCTGCGTAAAATGAAGTTCCTGGCGCTTGTCTGCAATATAAATATAGGTATCCGGCTTGTAATCCTTCTCCCGCTCAATAATCGTTCCCAGATCTGAGGTGGCATAAAGCGCCGCTCCGTCAGATTTCCGCACAATACAAGGCGGAAGCTCCTTGGGATCGCTTTCCTCGGCAATATCCACCACCAATGCTCCCTGGCTCTCATAAGCCAGTCCCTTCTCCTCTAATTCACGGATCAAATCGTCAATATAAGGCTGGGCATCGCTCTCTCCCTTCCACAGGTCGAAGTAAACCTGAAGCCGTCCGTAATTCTTTTTCAGGTCTGCAACTGACAGATTCATAATATGCTTCCAAATGGCCCGGTAGGGTTGATATCCCTCCTGGAGTCTGCGGGTAGCCAGATGAGCCCGCTCTGCAAACGCCTTGGAAGCCTGCTCCTTCTTCTCAATTTCTTCCTCGCTCATTCCCTGAGCTCTCGCCTCTTCCGGCTTGAACTTGGATTTTTTGCTGGCGCAGGGGTAGATCTCTTCCAGCTCACTTAAGGTAAAGGGCGCTTCCTTCGGATACTCTCCGGTGAAAGCAGGATCAAAGTAAGGAAGATCCGGCTTTCTGTCCCGCAGTTCTTCAATAATCAGGCCCATCTGAAGGCCGAAATCTCCCAGGTGCACATCGCCGATCATATGGTGGCCCATGGCCTTTCCCATCCGCTTAATGCACTCGCCGATTACCGCTGAACGCAGGTGGCCTACATGGAGAGGCTTGGCCACATTAGCTCCGCCGTAATCCACCATAATCGTCTTAGGCTGCAGGCAAAGGTCTAAGCCTAACCGTTCCTGGTCATCAGCCATCTCTTTTAAATAATCGGCCAAAAACTTCTCACTTAGACGAAGATTAATAAAGCCTGGCATTACTGCCTGACATAAAGAAAACATACTTCCCCCGGACAATTCCTCCACCACCTGGCTGGCAATGTCAATGGGTTTCTTCCGGTAAGCTTTGGCCGCTGCCATGGCTCCGTTGCACTGGTATTCACACAAATCCGGGCGGTTGGAAAGCACTGCCTTTCCGTATGATGCATCATAACCGCAGGCTGAGAACGCCTGCTTCAACTCTCCTTCAATGATGGACAGGATTTTTTTCATAGGAATCTCCTTTTTATAAACTATTCAAACTTGACGCTGACTATTTATTATACCTGATTTTTCCGCAAAAAACAAGGACTGCGCCAGATCTGCGCAGTCCTTTTCTTGCCTAAATAATACTGTTCAATAAAGAAATAAGCTTTCCTTAGGCTCTTCCCAGATACTCACTGGTTCTGGTATCGATTTTAATCTTATCACCAATGTTGATAAACAGGGGAACAGAAACCTGAGCTCCAGTCTCCACAATAGCCGGTTTGGAAGCGCCAGTAGCGGTATCGCCCTTAAAGCCTGGCTCAGTCTCAGTTACCTCAAGCTCTACAAACAGAGGAGGTTCAATGGAGAACACGCTGCCGTTATATGAGCAGACCTTAACCATCTCATTCTCCTTAACGAACTTTAAGGCATCACCTACCAGATCAGAATTTAAAGCGATCTGGTCGAAGGTCTCAACATTCATGAAATTGTATAAATCTCCGTCAGAGTACAGATACTGCATGTCTACACGGTCAATTCTGGCTGCGGGGAACTTCTCGGTAGGACGGAAAGTTCTTTCTACCACACCGCCGTTGATTACATTTTTTAACTTGGTGCGAACGAATGCAGCGCCCTTTCCAGGTTTTACGTGCTGGAACTCCAGAATCTGAACAACCTGTCCGTCGATTTCCAGGGTAATGCCGTTTCTAAAATCTCCTGCTGATATCATAAAGATATTCCTCCTTAAAATACGTACAACTCACTATCTTTTATATTCTATACGATATTCTGTGCATTTTCAACTGTTTTTTTCTCGAAAATTGCCGCTTTCCAGGCGAAAGGGGCTTTCTCATCTTTCGGTCATGGTCCGATGAACGATTTCCAGGATCTGAGAAAGCTCTCTGGCATCCATCTGTCCTGGGGCTGAAGCCGTCTGGCTGCAGCCAAAGGTCATACAGGAACCGAAGGTTTCTCCAGCCAGACGGCTGATAATTCCCGTTCCGCCCATGGACATGGTAATTAACGGCCGGCCCGACAGATTATTCCGCATTTTCACCGTAGCCTGGAGAAGGGCAAGCACATCTTCCGGGCTCCAGGGAGTTACTGCCAGTTTCAGAATATCTCCGCCCCGCTCTTCCATGGCTGCCAGCCTTGCCGTCATCTCTTCCAGTGGCGGCGTCTTGGTAAAATCGTGGCTGGAGAGAATCACCTTGATTCCCTGGCTGTGCGCCCGGCTAATTAAGGTATCGGTAACCTGCTGCCCTGCGAAAAATTCAACGTCCACCAGGTCTGCCTGTCCCCCGGCAATCGCCGTTTGAATCAGCGAAAGATAAGCCTCCTGGGGAAAACTGGCCGCTCCGCCTTCTCCCCTGGTGCGCACAGTAAAAATAATCGGCATCCGATCTCCCAAAATCTGACGAAGAACGGTGAGGCCTTCACTTACCGCCTCCTCCGCTTCCTGAAGGCCAGATACCTTTTCGTACCAGTCCGCCCTCCATTCCACCAGATCTGCCGGCAGGTGCAGCAGCTCATTGGCCGCCTCAATCAATTCTTTATCATCTTTTGCCACAATGGGAACGCAGATTTTCGGTCTTCCTTCCCCCAAGACTACGTTTCTTACTTTAACGGGAGCCGTCATACTCTATTCTCCTTCCTCCTTATTTTTTCGAAAAGCTTATGGGCTGCCCAGGATGACTCCTCTGATAGGCTCGGAGTACAGGACGCTCCAAATACCGTTTCAAAACAATCTGGATCTCCTCTTTCGGATTCATGGGGCTGACCAAAATACTGTAAATTCCAGTCCGTCTGGCTCCCCAGATATCGGTAAACAGCTGATCCCCCATGGCTGCCGTACTTTCCGGCGCCGTTCCCATAAGGGACATCGCTTTCCGATATCCGCCGGTTCTGGGCTTTCCTCCTTTAAATACATAATAAGACCCTACTGCCTGGGCAAAAGCCTTTACCCTGGGTTCTTTATTATTCGAAAGAAGACAGGTTTTCAGCCCCAGCTCCCGGAAACGGCGAAATAAATTGACCGCCTTTTCATCTGCCGGCGCATCATGAAAAGCCAGGGTATTATCCACATCAAAAATCAGGCCCTTTATCCCATGGCTTAAAAGCGCCTCATAGGGAAAATCATAGGCGCTGTCCACCCACAAATCGGGATAAAACTGTTCCAGTATCATCGCGCAACTCCTTGCCTGTTTACCTTATTTTTTCAGCAGCTTGCCAATTTCTTCGATGAAAGTATTCACATCTTTAAATTCCCGGTATACTGAGGCAAACCGCACATAAGCCACTTCATCAAGCGTCTGAAGTTTTTTCATGACCAATTCGCCGATCACTGAGGTGGGAACTTCCTTTTCTTCCATATTAAAGATCTGATTCTCAATCTCATCAATTACCGCCTTAATCTGCTGGGAAGATACGGGACGCTTGTGACAGGAATGAAGAATGCCTGCCTCGATCTTAGAGCGGTCATAAACCTCCCTGGAATTATCCTTCTTAATCACCATTAAAGGCATGGTCTCCAGCTTTTCGTAGGTGGTAAACCGCTTTCCGCAGGCCTCACATTGGCGTCTGCGGCGAATGGAACTGTTGTCATCCGCTGGTCTGGAATCAATTACCTTAGTATCTGCTGCATTACAATACGGGCATTTCACGAGCATCCCTCCTTTTTATGGATTGTCTTTCATTCATTTTACCTTAGGAGACAATGTTTCGCAAGCAATTTTTCCCAATTTACAGCCCGCATTTGCCGGTTACCTCTTTTTCATCTACGTCCACCAGAATGATATCCGGCCCAATCTGCTTAATACACCGGTAGGGAATCACATACTCCTTTTCCCGGCCTAAAAATCCGCAGATCGTGGCCGGTCCCGGCACGATAATGGCAAGAATACACCCTTTTTCCAGATCAAAATCCACATCTCCCACATATCCCAGTCTGCGGCAGCTGCGGATATTAATCACTTCCCTGCACTTAATCTCGCAGATCCGCATGATTCCCTCTTCTTCCTTCTTTGTTGTAACCAGTATATGCCAAAGGCTTTTCTCCTGTGCATTTTGCAAAAAAAGGCGGCAAAGCCATCAGCCTGCCGCCTCTTTTCTTATATTGTTTACCAGTTCTTCTTAATCCTCAATGGGAACAACCGCACCCTGATAGGTAGTTTCGATGAAGGCCTTGATCTCATCACTCTTTAATACTTCAATCAGCGCCTGGATGGATTCTTTGTTCTCATCCCCTTCTCTTACCGCCACCACATTGGGGTAATTCTGAACAGCCAGAGAATCCTGGGATTCAACTGCAAGGGCATCAGCAACCTTTAACCCTGCATCAATAGCATAGTTTCCATTGATGACTGCAATATCTACATCATTGATGGAACGGGGAATCTGAGCCGCTTCAATCTCAACAATTTCCAGATTCTTAGGATTGTCCACGATATCGTTTTTCGTGGCAGTCAGTCCTGCTCCATCTGCCAGAGTAATCAGCCCCTGATCCTGCAGGAGCAGAAGCGCTCTTGCTTCATTCGTTACATCGTTGGGAACTGCCACGCTGGCGCCATCTGCCAGAGACTCCAGATCTGCTGTCTTTCCAGCATAAATGCCGAAGGGCTCATAGTGGATTGCTCCTGCACTCACCAGATGGGTTCCGTGCTGCTCGTTAAAATCATTCAGATAAGTCAGATGCTGGAAATAGTTTGCATCCAATTCTCCTGACTCCAGCGCATTGTTGGGCTGGATGTAATCGGTGTATTCTTTGATCTGCAGATCATAGCCTTTTTCTTTCATCGCCTCCTGAGCCGCTGCAAGAATCTCCGCATGGGGAGCAGGGCTTGCACCTACAATCAAAGTTTCCAGCTCTCCGCTTGCCGCCTCTTCTGTGGACTCATCAGCAGCTTCTGCCGTCTCAGTCTCTGCTGATGACTCCGCTGCCGTGCTTTCGCTGGTGTTGGTCTCCGTCTGAGAACCGCCGCAGCCTGCCAGGGCAAATGCCGTCAGAGAGGCTGCCAGGAAAATGCCTAATCTTTTTTTCATGTTGTACTTCCTCCTCATTTCTATGATTTCAGCAAGCCGGTTCCTAACGGATCCGCTTGTCGCTGACTTTGGATAGCTTCATCCAGGTTTCCTGGATAATCTGAACGATCACCACCAGAATAATCACCGTCACGAACATCATGTCGGTTTCATACCGGTAATAACCATAGTTAATGGCGATAGCGCCTAATCCGCCGCCGCCTACAAAACCGGCCATAGCAGAATATCCTAACACTGTGGTGATGGAAATAGCCGCTCCCACCAGAAGGCTTGGCTTAGCCTCTGGAAGCAGAACTTTCCAGATAATCTGCCAGGTCGTGGCTCCCATAGACTGGGCCGCCTCGATTACGCCGGCGTCCACCTCTTTAAAGGAGGACTCCACCATTCGGGCAATATAGGGAGCTGCTGCCGCAACCAGCGGCGGAATCACCGCTTTTGCCCCCAGAGTAGTGCCTACAATAGCCCTGGTCACAGGAATCATCATAATCAACAAAATCATAAAGGGGACAGACCGAAGCAGATTAATGATTAACCCCAGTATTTTCTGGAGCACCGGAAAAGGTTTGATTCCATCTGCATCTGTCACCACCAGAATAATTCCTAAGGGAATACCGATCACATAAGCCAGAAAAGAAGACACAAAGGTCATCAGCAATGTCTCCCAGATTCCCTGCTTCAGCATATCTAAGGTAGCCGCATCCCAAACCATTTATCTTACCTCCTCAAATGTGACCTTCATGGTCTTTAAGTAATTAATCACCCGTCTGGCTTCCGTCTCATCCTCCGGGATCTGCAGAAGCATCTGGCCCATGGCTTTTCCTCCCACATCCCTGGTCTCTGCATACATGATGTTGACGGGGGTCTTGCAGGCTAATACCAGATTGGAAATCACCGGCTCTGAAGACTCTCTTCCATCAAAAATAATCCTCAGCTGCCTGTCCTTGCCTAAAGCCACCTGTCTTGCCGCATCGCCTAAAATCAGCTGGCGGCCAATGGGAGTTTTAGGATTAGAAAAGATCTCCGACACACTTCCAGATTCTGCAATATGGCTTTGATCAATAATCGCCACCCGGTCGCAGATGGCTTCGATCACCGCCATCTCATGGGTAATCACGATCACCGTTACTCCCATCTCCCGGTTGATCTGTTTTAACAGCTCCAGAATCTGCTTTGTAGTATTCGGATCCAGGGCGCTGGTCGCCTCATCGCACAAAAGCACCTTAGGGTTCGTGGCCATGGCTCTGGCAATGGCCACCCTCTGCTTCTGTCCTCCAGAAAGCTGAGCAGGATAAGCCTTCATCCTGTCCTCCAGGCCCACCATGGCCAGCAGTTCCTGAGCCCGCTTTTTGGCCTCCTTCTTGGGCGTTCCCACCAACTCCATGGGGAAACACACATTCTGCAGCACATTCCGCTGAGCCAGCAGGTTAAACTGCTGAAAAATCATGCCCATGTTCCGTCTGGCCTTCCGGATCACTCCCTGGCTTTGCCCAGCCAGGCTGACGCCTTCAAATATCACTGAACCTGAGGTAGGCGTCTCCAGATAATTAATACAGCGGACCAGCGTGCTCTTTCCTGCTCCAGATAATCCAATAATGCCAAAGATCTCTCCTGGATAAATCTCCAGATTAATGTCATCCAGAGCGGTTACCGTTCCGTTTGTGGTTTTAAACTGTTTTCCCAGATTTTTCAGCTGGATAATCGGTTTTCCCTGTTCCATCCCTTTATTCTCCATTCTCTGATTCATTGCAACAGTCTAAAACAGACAGTCACAATTCATTAAACCGGTATATGCGGCTTCTCTCACCTTCTGCCGGCCAAAACTTTCCGCCGGCCAAAAGAAAAAGGCCGCAAGCCATGCACAGCCTGCGACCTGATTTTATGCCTGTCCTCTTTTATCCCTGTCCTTGGACAAGCCTTTGGTTATCATTATCACATTCCATACAGACGAATTCTTATGATCGTTTTTTCACGCAAACATCATGCCGCACATCATAGCTGCGCCGCACATCATGTTCATATTCATCTGCATGACCATCATACGATTCATAAGACTTCTCCTTTCCGGGAAAGATAAGTATTCCCTAGGTACTCGGTAGGAATTGTTTTTCCTTGGACAAGATTGTACCCCCATGTGTGCCGTTTGTCAAGAGTTTTCCATTAATTCTTTTACTTCTTTCTCCTCAGGCATCACCCGGAGCGCCCCTTTTCTGGTGGTTATAATGGAAGCCGCCGCATTGGCAAAGGAAAGCATCTGTTCAAGCTTCTCCTGATCTAAGCCTTCCAGGCCGTACTTCAGCACAAAATGAAGGCAGCTTCCCCCGAAGGTGTCGCCAGCTCCAGTGGTTTCAATGGTGTTCTTCTGAAGATAAGGCGCCTTTTCTACCCGCAGATCCTGGTAATAAGCCCGGCTGCCCTCTTTTCCCATGGACAGAAGGATCAGCGGAATCTGGTAATTCTCCTTCAGCACCTGAATCCCCTCATCAAAATCCTCTTTTCCCGTGAACCACTGGATCTCATTGTCGGAAATCTTTAAGATCTGACAATGACGCAGTCCGTAATCCACCTGCTTTTTCGCCTCTTCCAGAGAAGACCACAGGGGAGGCCGCAAATTAGGATCGAAGGAAATCAGGCTTCCGCTTTCCTCCGCCAGAGCAATAGCCCGTTTGGTGGCTTCCCTTACCCGATCATGAGTCATGGACAGGGTGCCGAAATGAAAGATCCGGCACTGGCCAAACATCTCTTCCTGAAGCTCTTCCGCCGTCAGCATCATATCTGCTCCTGGATTCCGGTAGAAAGAGAAATCTCTGTCTCCTCCAGGAAGAGTCTCCACAAAGGCCAGGGTAGTTCTGTGATCCGGATCCATCACCAGTCCCCTAGTATCGATGCCCACCTGATCCAGAATTCCCTTCAGCCTGGTGCCGAAAATATCCACGCCTACTTTTCCCACAAAAGCGGTTTTGTGGCCCAGCTTGTTCAGCATTGCCAGCACATTGCAGGGCGCGCCGCCGGGATTGGCCTCGTAAATAGGATTTCCCTGACTGCTGATTCCGTTTTCTGTAAAGTCAATGAGAAGTTCTCCCAAGGCTACTACATCATACTGCTTTTCCTTCATCGCTCATACCTCCCTTTTCTTTGTTCTATGGTATTTCTTTCCCTCGGCAAAGCCATTTTCAGGTTCCAAGGAGCTGCTGTATGGTTAAGGCTGCCTTAGCTGCACAAATCCACAATGACCTGAGCATAAATCTTTGCCGCCGTAGTTAACTCTTCGATCACTGCGAACTCGTCTGCCCCATGCATCCGATTATCTGTTCCCGGCATGGATGCGCCGAAAGCGACTCCGTTTTTCAGGTCATGGACGTAAGTTCCTCCGCCCATGGACTGGCAGCTTCCCTTCAGACCAGTGTACTTCTCATATGCAGCCAGAAGAGTTTTCACAAAGGGGGAATCACCGTCAACATGATGCGGCGGACGCATTGCCTTGGTATGAAGCTCAAAGCCCTTTGCCTCCAGATTCTTCTTTACCACCTGATATACATTCTCGTCATTGGCGCAGAGCGGGCAGCGGCTGTCAAAGGTAGCGTCCAGACTGGAATCATCCACCGTCAGCAGGCTGAAGGCAAGGGTAAGCTCTCCAGAGAGCTCATCCTTCATGGCAATGCCAAGAGCCTCTCCCCGGGTATCCCCATGAGGGAATAATTCCGTCAGCGCCTTAAGTGCATCTACCTGCCCGCAGGGCGCTAAGGGAAGACGCACTAAAAGGGTGAGGAGTCCAGTCAGGGCATTGATTCCCTCCTCCGGCGTAGAGGCATGAGCGCCTTTTCCCTCAGCAGCGATTTCTGATACGGCTTCTTTCTGGGTAACCACAAAATGAACGCCGGTTTCTTCTTCCACCGCCCGGGCGATTTCCGTTACCTCAGAAAGTTCCATTCCCTCTACTGCAGCAAAAGCAGTGCCGGGAACCACATTGGCCTTAATGCCTGCCTGGGCAGAAACCAGGCGGGGAAGCGCCTCGCTGGCTGCAAACTCGCAGGTGAAATGCCCGTTCATGCTGCCCTTTTCAATGTTGAATACAGGGAAAGAGGAGTCTGGAGAAAAGGTCATGGGCGCTTCCGGTTCCTCATCGTAATAATGAGCAATGTCCGAACTTCCGCACTCCTCATCAGTTCCCAGAATCAGGCGGCAGTTTTTCGTCAGGGGGATTCCCAGTTCTTTCACCGCCCTCATTCCATAAAGAGCAGCCACCGCCGGTCCCTTATCGTCTGCAGTTCCTCTTCCGTAAAGACGGCCGTCCTTCTCCACGGGAGCGAAAGGTTCCGTTACCGTCCATCCTTCTCCGCCGGGAACCACATCCAGGTGAGCCAGAATATCCAGATTTCTGGCTCCGTTATTTAAATCAATGGTTCCCACATAATTGTCGTGGTTCTTAATGTGAAACCCGTAATGCTCCGCCATTGCCAGGGCTTTAGAAAGCGCCTGGAAAGTGCCTTCGCCGAAGGGCTTTCCTGTTTTATAAGCCATCTTCTCGCTGTTGATCCGGCACAAGGTGCAGATATCATCCACCATTTCCTGGCGGTGGGCGTCAATATATTGTTCGATTTGTTCTTTATACATGATTTCCAACCTCTACTTTCTTGATGTTCCCATGATGCCATCCATCTGTCTATTCTTTATTTCATCATTTCTCCCAGGATCTGGTTAACCATTTTGCCATCGGCCTTTCCCTTTACTCTGGGCATTAAAACTTTCATAATGGCTCCCTTATCCTTAGGACCGGGGTTCTCAATTCCCAGTTCAGAAAGAACTGCGGCAATGACTTCTTTAATCTGCTCCGGGCTCATATCCTCCGGTGCAAACTCCTTATATACGGCGATTCTGGCAGCAGCTTCCTGGCGGATATCCTCTCTGTCTGCAGGAGCCAGATCATAAGTTTCCTGAGTGGATTTAATTTCCTTTTTCACCACCGCATTCTCTTCATCCTCTGTAAGAGGCTCTCTCTTGTCAATCTGAGCATTCTTCAATGCGGAAAGAAGCATGGAAAGAGAATCCTTTCTGGCCTTATCTTTCGCCTTCATCGCCTCAACCATCGCTGCCCGTACCATATCAATCTTACTCATATGATGCTCTCCATCCTTTCTCAATTCTCCGGATTCAAACTCCCTTGGCTGCTGTTATTCTTTTCCGAATTCGCTGAGCACAAGTCCCGGATTCCGTTCTTCTACCATTCCCACGCTCCAGCTGTTTACAAACAGCAGCAGCGGGTTGTCCTTAAGGTCCTTAATCCGCTTCATGTCCGAAGTTCCCTGGATCTTCTCCACATCCACCTCCGTTTTATTGACAATCCAGCGGATATATTCATAGGGAAGCTTCTCCAGCTTCACCTCTACATTATATTCATTTTCCAGGCGGTAAGTAAGTACTTCAAACTGCAGCTCTCCTACCACCCCTACAATAATCTCTTCCATTCCCGTATTATACTCCTGGAAGATCTGAATAGCGCCCTCCTGGGCAATCTGGGACACACCTTTTAAAAACTGCTTCCGTTTCATGGTATCCACCTGACGCACTCTGGCAAAATGCTCCGGCGCAAAGGTAGGGATTCCTTCAAACTGGATCTTTTCATTGGAAGAGCACAAGGTATCTCCAATGGAGAAAATTCCCGGATCAAATACGCCGATAATATCTCCGGCATAAGCTTCTTCCACAATTTTTCTATCCTGAGCCATCATCTGCTGAGGCTGGGAAAGGCGAATCTTTTTGCCCCCCTGGATATGGTTAACCTCCATTCCTGCCTCGAACCGCCCGGACACAATCCGCATAAAAGCGATTCTGTCCCGGTGAGCTTTATTCATATTCGCCTGGATTTTAAACACAAAGGCTGAAAAATCTGGAGAAAAGGGATCTACTACCCCTGTGGTGGTTTTTCTAGGAAGGGGCGGAGTGGTCATCTGCAGAAAATGCTTTAAGAAGATCTCCACGCCGAAATTCGTCAAAGCTGATCCGAAGAATACGGGAGACAGCTGACCTGCACTTACCTTCTCCTGATCAAACTCATCGCTGGCTCCGTCCAGCAGTTCAATCTCGTCCTTCAGCTGCTGATGGAAATCCTCGCCGATCAGAGCGTCCACATCGGTGCTGTCCAAAGCAAACTCCTGGTGAGCAATCTCCTTCGCTCCGCCCATGGCAGCAGTAAAGGTGGTAATGGTGCTGGTGCTCCGGTCATAAACGCCCTTAAAATTCTTGCCGCAGCCAATGGGCCAGTTAATCGGACAGGTACGGATTCCCAGCACATTTTCAATATCGCTCATCAGCTCAAAAGGATCCTTGGCCTCCCGGTCCATCTTATTAATAAAGGTAAAAATAGGAATGTGGCGCATCACGCAAACTTTAAACAGCTTAATAGTCTGGGCCTCCACACCTTTCGATCCGTCAATTACCATTACAGCCGAGTCTGCCGCCATCAAAGTTCGGTAAGTATCCTCGGAGAAATCCTGATGGCCTGGGGTATCCAAAATATTGATGCAATATCCATCATAATTAAACTGAAGGACTGAGGATGTAACGGAAATTCCTCTCTCCTTCTCAATTTCCATCCAGTCTGACACCGCGTGCTTGGCGGCCTTCCGTCCCTTTACGGTTCCCGCCAGATTAATGGCGCCGCCGTAAAGAAGGAATTTCTCCGTCAAGGTGGTTTTACCCGCATCCGGGTGAGAGATAATGGCAAAGGTTCTTCGTTTTTTAATTTCTTCTGCTAACGTAGACAAAGGGTACGTCCTCCAATTTCTTTCTTTCAATTCTTCTGCCTATCTGACAGATTACTTTTTCATGGACAGGCACTGGAAATTCTGTTCCATCCATGCCTTAACCATATCCACCCAAGTGCTGCAGTAGGGCTCAAAATGCCGTTCATTTTCTCCTGCCGTCTCTGCGGTGGAAAGGGAAAGTCCATGTACTCCCATAGGGTAAATATGCAGTTCAAATTCCACGCCCTGCTCCACAAATGCCTGAGCTAAAAGAAGGCTGTTTTCCACTGGAACCGTCTGGTCTGTCCGGGTATGCCACAGAAAAGTCTTCGGCGTATCTGCAGTCACCTGCTTTTCCAGAGAAACCAATTCCAGCGCTTCAGGGTCATCCGCCTTCTCTCCTAACAGTTCACAGATAGAACGGCGGTGTCCCTTAGGGCCAGAAGAGATTACAGGATAGCCCAGGATCTGTCCATTGGGACGGATATCCTCCGGCTTAAGACCAAGAGGGCCGTATGCCAGCTCCCGGTTCCAAAATACTCCCAGACTTGCCGCCAGATGTCCCCCTGCAGAGAAGCCGCAGGTAACAATCTTATCTGGATCAATGTTCCACTGGCTGCTGTTCTTTCTGGCTAAGGCAACCGCACTGGCCAGCTCTAAAAGAGAAGTGGGGAAACGGTTGGGCGCCACGCTGTACTCCAGCAGACAGGCGCTGCATCCCATAGCCAGAAAACGAAGAAGAATCGGTTCCTTCTCCCGCTCAGAAATCCGGCTGTATCCTCCGCCTCCGCAGATTATGACTAAAGGCCGCTTCTTCTCCGGCGCTACATTAATATTATCAATCTGATATAAGGTAAGCACTGCCGGTCCCGTCTGCTGTCCCGGCACTTCGATGGAAAACTGTTCTAAACGCATCGGTATACTCCTTTCCTATTGGTCATTGGTAAAAATATCAGCAGAAAATTCGATTAAGGATCTCATGAGCCGCCTCTTCCTTGGTCATCTTCTCCAGCCTTTCTAGGCCTTTTCGGGTAATCAAGGTAATCACATTCGTATCAACCCCAAAGCCGGCTCCCGGCTCTTTTAAGCTGTTGGCGGCAATCATGTCTATATTCTTCTTCTCCAGCTTTTTTCTGGAATTTTCAATCAAATTCTCCGTCTCCATGGAGAATCCGCAGAGGAACTGATCTTCCCGCCGGTGCTGTCCCAGCCAGGCTAAAATATCATCGGTAGGCTCCAGTTCAAGGCTTAGCTCTCCCCCGGATTTTTTGATTTTATGATCTGCAACAGCAGCCGGACGGTAATCTGCCACTGCCGCCGCCTTGATGATGGCGTCCTGCTTCAAAGCCAGCTCAGACACTGCCTGAAACATCTCTTTCGCCGTCTCCACATAAACCGTCTCCAAGAACCGCGGTGCAGGAAGACTGACCGGACCGGATACCAAAGTCACTTCCGCCCCACGTCTGGCTGCGGCTTTCGCCAGGGCATATCCCATCTTTCCGCTGGAATGATTCGTAATAAACCGCACCGGATCAATGGATTCTCTGGTGGGACCTGCGGTGACCAGAATCTTCTTTCCTTCCAGATCCTTTGGATATTCAATGGCCTGGCAGATATAATCAAAAAGCTCCTCCGGCTCCGGCATCTTTCCAGCTCCCGTATCTCCACAGGCCAGATGACCTTTTGCCGGCTGGATAATCTTCATGCCGTAATGCTCAAGAAGCTTTAGATTATCCTGGAGCACAGGATTTTCATACATTCTGGTGTTCATCGCCGGCGCCACAATCTTCGGGCACTGGCAGGCCATAGCCGTAGTGGTAAGCATATCATCGCAGATGCCGTGGGCAAGCTTGCCGATCACGTTGGCAGTAGCCGGGGCCACCAAAAGAAGATCCGCCTTCTTCGCCAGAGACACATGCTCCACTTCAAAAGTAAAATTTCGGTCAAAGGTATCGATGATGCACTTATTTCCGGTTAAGGTTTCAAAGGTCACTGCCGTAATGAAATTGGCGGCGTTTTCCGTCATGATCACATGGACCTGCGCGCCGCTTTTCACCAGCATGCTGGCCAGATTAGGGATCTTATATGCTGCAATTCCGCCGCTTACCCCCAGTATTACCGTTTTTCCTTTCAGCATCCGATTCCGCCTCCCTGACATTGTATTTTTCGCCGAAACATGCTACAATCGTTTCGATTATTTATGACTGATTGTCTGCGGACAAAAGCCCGCTGTTTTGAAGTATAGCATAAAATATTCCTAATGGAAAGGAGTTCCACTATGATTTTAGCAATTGATATGGGAAATACCAACATCGTTCTGGGAGGCATCGACGAGCATAAAACCTATTTTGTGGAGCGCATCACCACTAATCACGCCAAAACAGATCTGGAATACGCGGTGAATTTAAAAGATGTTCTGGAAATCTACAATATCCATCCTGGCCAGATCGAAGGCTCTATCCTGTCCTCCGTAGTTCCCCCTTTAAACTCTACCATCCTCCAGGCAGTGGAAAAAATTCTGGGAAAGAAACCCCTCTTAGTGGGCTCCGGCATGAAAACCGGCTTGAATATCCTGATGGACAATCCGAAAACTGTGGGAAGCGATATGATCGTGGATGCAGTGGCCGCCATTCATGAATATCCCAAGCCGATTATCGTGATTGATATGGGAACGGCCACCACCATGTCCGTAGTCGATAAACAGGGCAATTATATCGGCGGCGTCATTCTCCCCGGACTCAAGGTATCCCTGGATTCCTTAAGCGGGAAAACCGCTCAGCTTCCCTACATCAGCCTGTCCACGCCAGATAAAGTGATCGGGAAAAACACCATTGACTGCATGCGCAGCGGCATTATTTACGGAAATGCTGCCCAGATTGACGGGATTATGGACCGGATGGAAGCTGAACTGGGCGAACCGGCCTCTGCGGTGGCCACCGGCGGACTGGCAAAATTTATCACTCCCCTCTGCCGGCACCATGTGGTCTATGATGATGCTCTGCTGCTGAAAGGGCTTTTAATTTTATATCGGAAAAATACGCAGCATCACTAGATCCTGCCCGGAAAAACTGCGTCTCTTATCCGCCCCATCCTACACAAACCATTCCTTTCGGGGCCCCTGCAAAGCTGCCGGATGGACAACCTCACCGTTTGTCCATCCGGCAGCTCCGTCTTTACACGTTTTCTTCTTGTTTCCATTCTGCAGTATTTTTCCCCCTGAATGCAACTTTTCTTCTGACTCAGCCGTCTAATGAACAGAAAGGAGGATGGCACAGATGAAAACCACTCGCCAACAGGAGACTGAACAAATCCTTCTGGACCATTACCAGCAGCTGTACCGTCTGGCTTTAAGCTACGTGAAAACAGAAGCAGACGCCCTGGATGTGGTTCAGGAAAGCGCCTACAAAGCTTACCGGGACTGCAGAAAAGTAAACGAAAGTCTCCACCTGAAAACCTGGATTTATCGAATTGTAATCAACACCTCCCTGGACTTTCTTCGAAAAAAAGGCAGGGAGGTTCCCTTAGAAGAATGGGGACCAGAGCCAGGAAATTCCTCTGCTTATGAAAACCTGGAAGTCATGGAATTAATCAACCGCCTTTCGGATAAGGAGAAGGCCCTGATTATCCTCCGCTATTTTCAGGACTTAAAACTGGAGGAGATCGCAGAAGTTCTCAATGAAAATGTCAACACAGTCAAGGCAAGGCTCTACCGCACCTTAAAAAAACTGCGTCTGGAGCTGGAGCCGGAAATGCCCCAGGAGGTGAGCAGATGAAGGATTGGAACGAATTAAAACAGCAATACGAACAAATTCCCGTCCCTGCGGAAGCAAGAGAACGAATAAAAATGGGAATTGCCCAGGCTGAACAGGAACAAAAGACGGAGAAAAAAAGCGCCCCTTCCCTGATTTGGATTAAACGTACCGGAGCCACCGCCGCCGCTTCCCTGGTTTTGATTACCGCTCTGGCCAATATCAGCCCTCAAACGGCCCAGGCCATGGAAAACATCCCGGTCATTGGAGCCATTGCCCAGATAGTCACCTTCCGCACTTATGAACATCACACTGAAAACACAGAAGCTCTGATAGAGGTTCCCCAAATCCAGGGAAACGCCGAATCCCCTTCAGCAAACGCGGAAATTCAGGCCTACGCCGACCAGCTCATCGCCACCTATGAGCAGGAACTGCAGGCATCCCAGGAAGCAGGAAGCTACGCCCTCCATTCCGTCTATGATGTGGTCTTTGAAAACAGCCGGTACCTGTGCATCCGCATCCGCACGACTATGACAATAGCCAGCGGAACAGAGTTTGTAAAAATCTTCACGATCAATAAAAACTCGGGAGAAACCGTAAGTCTGAAGGCTCTTCTTGGCAATGATTCCGCCAAACTGGAAGCCATCAGTGAAAATATTAAAGATCAGATGCGTCAGCAAATGGCCCAGGACGATTCCTTGATCTATTTCCTGGATTCAGATCATCCCCAGGAAGACTTCCAAGAACTGACTGGAGAAGAAAGTTATTATTTCAATTCCCAAGGACAGCTGGTGATTGCTTTTGACGAATACCAAGTAGCTCCCGGCTACATGGGCGCAGTGGAATTTACCATTCCAGAACAGATATCCGGTGATCTGTCCTCCTGACCTTTACAGAAAAAGTCCGCCGTCTTTCTTGGCAAAAGAATGCCGCTTAAGGAACGAAATCTTCCATTCCTTAAGCGGCTGTTCCTTTTATTCGAACGCTTCTTTTGTCTTTTCCAGCCACTGGGTAATTTCAATGTGCTGAGGACACTGCTCCTCACACTGACGGCAGCCGATACACTGAGAAGCTTTTCCATGTCCGTCCTTGACCAAAGCCTCATAAGCCTCCTTCTGGCTTCCTCTATCCCTGGTCTGCTCCATCTGGTTATAGAGAGCGAAATAGCGGGGGATAGGAATATTCTGGGGACATCCGTCCACACAGTAGCCGCAGGCTGTACAGGGAATGGCGATGGTGCTTTTGATGATCTCCCTTACCTTTCCGATTACCTTCTGGCCTTCCTGATCAAGAG
>DVFL01000026.1 GCA_018713255.1 Candidatus Cottocaccamicrobium excrementipullorum
GCTAATTGTTTTAAACCGTTTTACTTTAGGTTTTGTTCTGAATTCTTTCTCAAATTCAAGGCTATCCTCTAGCCCTGTCTTTCAGAATTTTCAGGGTCTGTGTATGATTCAATCTTCAATTCTCAAGGTTCTTTTTCGGCATCGTAAATCAATGCCTAACGCAGAAGGAGGGATTTGAACCCTCGCGCCGCTACTAACGACCTACTCCCTTTCCAGGGGAGCCCCTTCAACCACTTGGGTACTTCTGCATGGTTGACTCATCTCTTCCTTATACGATTGTCCCAAACGGAGAGAGTGGGATTCGAACCCACGCGCCCTTGCGGACAAACGGTTTTCAAGACCGCCTCGTTATGACCACTTCGATATCTCTCCAAACGCGCTTAAGTATTTTACCAAATAAGTTTTTGTTTGTCAAGCAGTTTTTTTATTTTTTTGAAACTTTTTCAAAGTGTTGAGGAAGTTTTTACTTCCTTGTCTCAACGCGACCTAGATATATTATCACGTATATCAAAATATGTCAACAACTTTTTTATCTTTTTTTGTTTTTTCTTTTCCATTATGATTTTGCCCCTCCAGCGGCCAAAAATGCTTCCGCTATCAGAATATCTTCTGGGGTGGTTACTTTTATATTGCGGTAATCGCCCTGGATCAGCTTTACTCTGCAGTCTGTTTCAGCTTCCACCACCATTGCATCATCTGTGATTTTATCCTGTCCCTCTGGACGGGATAAAATCCTGCGGTAAGCTTCTTCTATTAGAGGCAACGCAAAAGCCTGGGGAGTCTGAATCTGCCAAAGGCGGCTCCTGTCTGGAGTTCCCGCCCCATATCCTTCTTCATCGCAAAATTTAATGGTATCTTTTACCGGCATTCCTACTACACAAGCCTTAAAGGTTTTGGCTCCAGCTGCTACACGGGCAATCACAGCTTCTGTCACCAGAGGCCTGGCTCCATCATGGATTAAAACGTATTCGATCTGCCCAGATCGTTTCAATTCTTTTAATCCTTCATATACAGAATGGTATCTTTCCTTTCCCCCAGGGATCACCGCTTTTACTTTCGAAAATCCGAACGCTTCCACAATCTCTCTGCGGCAGTATTCTATTTGATCTTCTCCAGTCACCAGAACAATCTCATCAACTGCATCACTATGTTCAAAGGCGCGAAGGGAATGAACAATCATGGGACATCCTCCCAGTTCCATAAACTGCTTAGCTACGTTTGCATGCATTCTTTTTCCCTGACCTGCCGCCAGAATGACTGCTCCCGTTCTCTCCTTCATTCCCTTTCTCCTCCTTGCTTCACCTTATAATTCCTGCGCTTATCGTTCCCCAAGTTTTAAATTCGGTACTGCGTTTAAATCCCAGCCGCTTAGATTGCCTTTTTTGTACTCGTAATATCCCGCTGTTCCAATCATCGCTGCATTATCCGTACAGAAAATCGGAGATGGATAATATAGAGTCAATCCAGCCTTCTCACATGCTTCTTTCATGGCAGATCGAAGCGCCGTATTGGAAGCTACGCCGCCTGCAATGGCGACTTTGCGATATCCAAATTCCTGTGCTGCCGCCACCGTCCTTGACACCAGCGAATCGACTACAGAATGTTGGAAGGAAGCTGCCAAATCCGCTACATTGATCTTTTCCCCTGTCATATTTGCATGATTAATGTAGTTTAACACACAGGACTTTAAACCGCTGAAACTGAAATCATAAGGAGAACCCTCGATCTTTCCTCTGGGAAAATCAATCGCGTTGGGGTTTCCCTCTTTTGCCGCCTTATCAATTTTCGGCCCGCCAGGATATCCCAGCCCCACTGCTCTTGCCACTTTATCAAAGGCCTCCCCAGCCGCATCGTCTCTGGTTCTGCCCAAAATTTCAAATTCGCCGTAATCTTTAACAATCACCAGATGAGTATGACCTCCAGATACAATCAGACACACAAAAGGCGGTTCAAGATCTGGATGCTCAATAAAATTAGCTGACACATGACCTTCTATATGATGCACGCCGATTAACGGCTTTTTTGCCGCATAAGCAATCGCTTTTGCCTCAGCAACACCTACCAGAAGCGCTCCTACCAAACCAGGTCCATATGTCACGGCAACAGCTGTCATTTCTTCCAAGGTCATTCCCGCTTGAGTTAACGCTTCCTCGATTACCTGGTTAATCTTTTCAATATGCTTTCTCGATGCAATTTCAGGCACCACCCCGCCATATAAGGTATGAAGGGCAATTTGGGATGAGATTACGTTGGACAGCACCGTTCGTCCATTTTTTACCACAGATGCTGCCGTTTCATCACAGGAACTCTCGATTGCCAATATATAAATATCTTCTTTCATCATTCGTCCTCCTCAAACCCAAGTTCCCGGCTCCAGCCATCTCTGGCCGCCTTTGCCGCCGGGAAAATCGCCCGCACTTCTTCCATGTATTCTTCCGGTCTAGTCAAAGAAGGGCTGTAATGCGTCAGCCACATTTCCTTCGGTCCAGCCTCTTTTGCCAGTCGAGCCGCCTCATAAAAGGTCATATGCTTATATTCCCGGGCCTTGGCCGCCTTATCCTTTTCCCCGTACATGCCTTCACAGATCATTAAATCCGCCCCCTTGGCGTACTCTCCAATCGCCGGTACTGGGCGGGTATCTGTACAATAAGTTACTTTAATCCCTTTTCTGTCCGGCCCCAGTACCATGTCAGGAGTGAGAATCCGGCCTTCCGCTTCCACCCTTTCTCCTTTTTGCAGGCGGCTCCAGAACTTCTGCGGAATCTCCTGGGCTCTTGCCCGCTCCACATCAAACCTCCCGGTCCGAGGTATGGTAATGGCATATCCGTAGCAGATAACGTTATGATTTACCCGATAAGCATCCAGCACATACGGTCCCAGCTTGAACTGATGAGCATTCTCTGTCAGCTCGATAAATTTCAGGGAAAAAGGGAGCTCCGGGGCAATCATCCGCAAAGCTCCCACCACCTTCTCCAGTCCCTTGGGACCAATCAGTGTTAAAGGCTCCGTCCTCTCCGCATTTCCCATCGTCAGAAGAAGCCCAGGCAAACCACTGATATGGTCCGCATGATAATGAGTAAAGCAAATATAATTGATAGGCTTAGGGCTCCAGCCCTTTTCTTTTAACGCAATCTGCGTTCCTTCCCCGCAGTCAATCAAAAGATTGCTTCCTTCGCAGCGGGTCATCAAAGCAGTGAGCCACCGGTACGGCAGCGGCATCATTCCTCCTGTTCCCAACAGGCAGACATCTAACATCCTTTTCCTCTCCTTAGGCCGCAGTCAAGCAGCGCAGAAAGAAGCAGCCATAAGAGGGAACCCCTTTAGATCAGCTCTGTCCGCTCCTCTATCTCTGCGGCAATTCTAAACTGATTGATC
The DNA here is from genome assembly GCA_018713255.1 of Candidatus Cottocaccamicrobium excrementipullorum. Classification (GTDB taxonomy): domain Bacteria; phylum Bacillota; class Clostridia; order Lachnospirales; family Lachnospiraceae; genus Caccovicinus; species Caccovicinus excrementipullorum. The sequence goes on from DVFL01000026.1 coordinate 3,376, forward strand.
AAATCATCATAACAGTCTTCACATAAATCAAAATGATGGACCTCTCCATCTTTCTCAGAGAAATAATCCCAGCAGTGATCAAACATCACTGCGCCTTCCCGCAGAATCCCCTGCTCCACTGCCAGTTTCTTTCCACATTTGTTGCAGACAACTGTCTCCAGCTGCCCATTGGTACTGTATCGTCTCATAACATCCTCACCTTTCTTAAAATCAGCATCTGCCGGAAGGAAATTCATCAATTTCCTATGCCCCAAGTATAGCGCAGATTTCTCTGATTTTAAGTGGTAAATGTTGTATGGCCGCTTTACAGAGACCGTTTCCACATAATCAATGCATCTTCCTGAGGATTCCGATAATATCCAGCCCGTCTGGCCTCGGTTTTAAATCCCGCAGAAATGTAGAGTTTTATGGCCGGAGCGTTGGATTCCCTAACTTCCAGAGTCATGGCGCCGGCCCCTTTTTGTCTGGCAGCATTTACCATTGCCCCCAGCAGTTTCCTTCCCAGCCCCTGCCTGCGGAAAGCCGGCAGAACGGCAATCCTCTGGATTTCTCCCTCTCCGGCAATCACACTGACAGCGCCGTAAGCAGCTAACCTGCCATCTTCTTCTGCTGCCAGGAAAAAATTCCAGGACTTCTCCATGCTGGAAGTCAAAAGCTCCTTAGACCAGTTCTCATGGAAGCAGGCCGCTTCAATGGCAGCCGCCTGAGGCAGATCCGCCTCTCTCATATATCGAATTATCACAGCTGGATCCCTTCTCTCTCACGTTCAGCCTGAGGTTTCCGCAGATACTCCGGCTTATGGTCAGCCGCAGTTTCTATCTGCCCTCTTTCCATATAAATCCGTCCCAAAGCCGCAACGCTGGCCGCTCGCTGCCGGTTGCTTTGCGCCGGTGCAAAGGCATAGGGAACCTTCATCTCTTTCTGAATCAAAGAAACATATGCCGGAACCCCATCTCCCAAAAAGATTACTTTTTCTCCACGTTGGTTCAGCTGCTGAATCAGCGTTTCCATGGACATAGCGCATTGTGCCATTTCCACCTGAAGATCATCCATTACATAATAAAGGCCTGTATACACCTGGCTTCGTCTTGCGTCCATAATGGGGCAGACAAGCGCCTCTGCTCCCCAGAGATTATAAGCCATGGCGTCAACCGTAGGCACATGAATCAGCGGCTTTTTCAAGGCCAGCCCCAGTCCTTTTGCTGTGGCTGATCCAATGCGCAGCCCGGTAAAAGAGCCTGGTCCACCTGATACTGCAATGCCGTCTATGGTGTGCAGATCCAGCTCCAGCATCCGGCTGATTTCATCCAGCATGGGAAGCAGAGTCTGAGAATGGGTTTTCTTATAATTAATGGTATACTCCGCCGTCAAAATTTCATCTGTCACCAGCGCTACGCTAGCTACCAGAGAAGAACTTTCAATTCCTAATATTTTCATCACATTATCCCCTGTTCTGCAAGCAGCCTTAATCCTTGAGCTGTTGTTCTTCAGGACGGCTGACCGTAATTCGGCGGTATTCCGTCCCCCGTTCAAGATCCTTTTCAATTCCTATCCGGCATGCATCTTCTGGAATAATTTCTGCTATCAGCTGGGGCCATTCCACCAGGCTTACCCCTTCGCCGTAAAAGCAGTCTTCGTATCCAATTTCTTCCATTTCTTCCACATCGCCGATGCGATATGCATCGAAATGGTAAAAAGGCAGTCTTCCCCCTTCATAGGACTGAAGAATGGTAAATGTTGGACTGTTCACCGCCTCATCAATCCCCAGACCCTGGGCAAATCCCTGGGCGAACACAGTTTTCCCTGCTCCCAGATCTCCTTCCAGACAGTAAACCTCACCAGCCTTAGCCGCCTGGCCCAGCCGAACGCCAAGAGCAAAGGTTTCCTCCGCCTTGTTTGTCTCAATTATTTCTTTCATTAAACACCTTTCCTTTTCCAACGGGGAAGCTTTTGCCGGAGCATTTCCAAGAAATCTTTCTCCTGATTTCCCATTGCCGTTCTGGGAATCAGCGAGGCATGCACCCGGTCTTCATAAATAATCACCATGCTGCCCAGCGCCTCAACCCGCTGAATTTCCTGCCAGGAAATCCGCCCTTCTTCTTCTCCGCGAAACAGCACAACCCCTTCTTCTGTAAAACACAGCACCAATGGAGGCTGTTTTTCCATCTCTCTGACTTTCGTCAGCGCCTTAAGATACAGCATTACCGGCTGCCACACGAGGAAAAGAACGACTACAAAAAGCAGAAGGAGCGTTTGCTGTACCGTAAGCTCCCTCCGCCCCACCAAAAGAATAAGGAGAGAACCGCCGACCAGAATCACATTGACGGCCTTTCGAACGCCATCATTGGCGTAATGAACGAAAAAACGCCAAAGCTGCATTGTCGTAGGCTGTATGGTAAACGAAAAAATACTTTCTTTGTCTGCCTCCATCCTTTATCGTTCCTTTCTTCCTCGCAGATCAGCTGTCAGCTCATATGCTTCCCTGCAAAAATTCCACGATTAGGAATTTTCACTCCGCCGTCCCGCCGTCCTTCTTTTCTGGGGCGCCTGTCTCCGCCATTTCCACTCTTTTTCTTGTCCTTTGCCTGTGCCTTCCTGCTCTCTCCAGAGGGACTTTCTTCCAGCTTCATGGAAAGGCTGATTCTCTGCTTGGCCAGATCTACCCCCAGCACTCTCACCTCTACAATATCTCCCACGCTCACCGCCTCCAGGGGATGGCGGATATAGCGGTCGGTCATCTCGGAAATATGCACTAATCCATCTTGATGAACCCCAATATCCACAAAAGCGCCGAAGTCGATTACATTGCGCACTGTCCCTTTTAGAATCATTCCCGGTTTTAAATCTTTAAGCTCCATAACATCCGTGCGCAGAATTGGCTTAGGCATTTCCTCTCTGGGATCCCTGCCTGGGCTGGATAATTCCTTTACAATATCCCTCAGCGTAGGCTCTCCGATCCCCAGCTCTTCTGCCATTGCGTTATAATCTCCCACCTGGATCTTTTCGCTTCCTTTCAGCATATCCTCAGGAGTTTTGCCCACCTTTTCCAGCAGCTTTTCTGCGGCGCCATAGCTCTCAGGATGAACGCCGGTACAGTCTAAAGGATTATCCCCATGCTGAATCCGCAGAAAGCCTGCGCACTGCTCAAAGGCCTTAGGCCCCAGCTTCGCCACCTTAAGAAGCTGCCTGCGATTGGAAAAAGCGCCGTTTTCCTCCCGGTAAGCTACAATATTCTTCGCCAGGGCCTTGCTGATTCCAGAAACATATTCTAAAAGAGAGGGGGAGGCAGTATTTAAATCTACGCCAACTCGGTTTACACAATCTTCCACCACACCGCTTAATGTTTCGCTTAAATGCTTCTGATTCATGTCATGCTGGTACTGTCCTACGCCGATGGAACGAGGTTCTATTTTCACCAGCTCCGCCAGAGGATCTTGGAGGCGGCGTGCAATCGAGGCGGCGCTTCTCTGCCCCACATCAAATTCCGGGAACTCTTCAGTAGCCAGTTTGCTGGCAGAATAAACGGAAGCCCCTGCCTCATTAACAATCACATACTGTACCTTCTGAGGGATTTCCTTCAGCAGCTCAACGATTACCTGCTCAGATTCCCGGGATGCCGTTCCATTTCCCAGAGAAATCAAGGTAATATGATACTGCTCAATCAGCTGCTTCAAAACCTTTTTGGCCTCTTCTACCTTGTTCTGGGGAGCGGTAGGATAAATCACCACCGTATCCAAAACCTTTCCCGTAGGATCCACCACTGCCAGCTTGCAGCCGGTACGGAAAGCAGGATCCCAGCCCAGTACCACCTGTCCCTGGATCGGCGGCTGCATCAACAGCTGCTCTAAATTTTTTCCAAACACTTTAATGGCGCCGTTCTCCGCCTGTTCCGTCAGCTCATTGCGGATTTCCCGTTCAATCGCCGGCCCGATTAAACGGCTGTAGGAATCTGCTGCCGCAGCCTTTAAAATCGGCTGGGTATAGGGATTGTCTTCGCTGATTACCTGTTTTTCCAAATACCGCAGAATCCGCTCTTCTGGCGCGATGATCTTGACCGTCAGAATCTTTTCTGCTTCACCCCGATTTAATGCCAGCACCCGGTGGCCAGCGGCCTTCGAAACCGGTTCCTCATAGTGATAATACATCTCATAAACCGTCTGGGCCTGATCATCCTTCGCCTCTGACCGAAGAATTCCTTCTTCCATGGTAAGTCTGCGGATGAAAGTACGGTATTCTGCCTGATCAGAAATCCGTTCTGCCAGAATATCTTTCGCCCCTGCAATCGCCTCTTCTATAGAAGAAACTCCTTTGTCCGGATCAACATAAGCAGCCGCCTCTTCTTCAACAGGCTTCTGTTCATTCTGAGACATTATCCAGTCCGCCAGCGGCTCCAGTCCCTTCTCTTTGGCCACCGTAGCTCTGGTTCTTCGCTTTGGACGGTAAGGACGATATAAATCCTCCACAGCAACCAGCGTCTTTGCCTCCAGAATCTGCTTCTCTAATTCCGGGGTCAGCTTCTCCTGCTCTTTTATGGTTGCAATCACCTGATTCTTCTTCTCTTCAAGGTTCCGCAAATATTTAAGTCTCTCGTCCAGATTTCTCAGCACTTCATCATTAAGAGAGCCTGTAGCCTCCTTCCGGTAGCGGGCAATAAAAGGAATGGTATTTCCTTCATCAATCAGCTTTACCGCAGCCTCCACCTGATTTCTTCCAATCTGCAGCTCTTCCTGCAGTGCCTTTATAATATCCATATATTACCTCTCATTTTCTTCGGTCGATTGTCTTATTATAATTCATCTGCCTTGCTTTGGCAAGCCTGTTGCGTCTGGACAGCCGTATGTTTTCGTGTTACAATATTCCTCGTGACTTGCGGGATTTTCCCCGGCACAACACAGCAAATGACTAATGTACCAGATACAATGGAGGAAATCTATGAGTGAACAAAACTGGACAACTGATCCAGACCATATAGGCAACCAGGAACCCGATCCTTCCGCCGGAGCCGACACTTCTCAGCCTGTTCCCCAAGGAGACAACTGGCAGCAAGCTCCACAGCAAAACGATTGGCAGCAGGCTCCGCAGCAAAATCCGCAGCAAAACAATTGGCAGCAGGCTCCGCAGCAGGATGGCTGGCAGAATCAACAGCCCAATGACTGGCAGGGTTATCCCCAGCAGCCCGGCAGCGGCTACGGTCAGATTCCTCCTGATTCATCATGGAACGGCCGGCCCCATGCAGGCTTTGGGCAGCAGTCCCCAAATCCCTATTCCCCAGAAAACGGACAGACCTCCTCTGGAAGCATTTATTCGCAAAAGAAGCCAGCTGACCGAAAAACTACCGGAGCTATCGCTCTGGGAGTCTTCTCTCTCCTGGTAAGCTGCTGCTGTTTTCCCCTGGGAGTATGCGTAGGTTTTGCCGCAGCCATGGCAGGACTTGCTCTGATCATTATCTCCCGCACAGAAAACCAGAATCAGCTGTCCGGATACGGAGCTGCAGGTCTTGCTCTGTGTGTAATCGGCCTGCTGGAAAGCCTGTTTATCTTCGGCTGCTACGCTTATGTAGTCAGCGATCCGCAGCTTTCTGCTATTTTAAATGAAATGCTTCGCTCTCTAGGATATGGCTATTAATTCCCGCCGATCCGCAAAAAGAAACAAAAAGCTGAAAAGCAAAGGAAAAAACTTGTCCCTGCTTTTCAGCTTTTCTTTTGTCTCTCCTCAAATTGGCGGCAAAAGATCAACCCCCGCCAAAAGGAACAGATTTTTAATCACCCAGTTGATGATTACCACCGCCGCCCCGGCTCTGACCCAAAAGTGGTACCGTCTCTCCATGCCAGGAAGATACCGGTGCGTTTTATTTCCCCTTATTCTCCCCGCTGCTGTATAAAGCCAGAAAAAAAGCTCCAGCAAAACAACCAGGCAGGCATAAAGAACAAAGGGATGATATTGAAGACTCCCAGCAATATCTCCCTGAAGCAGCAGGCGCACCGCCCGGGTACCCCCGCAGCCTGGGCAGTAAAAACCAGTAATAAAATGGAACAGGCAGGGAAATCCCTGCCTTCTTCCAAATAGCTCAGTCACCCATGTCAAACGCGTCATGCACCGTCCTTACCGCCCGATTGGCATCCGCCTCATCAATCAGCACCGTAATACGGATCTCTGAAGTGGCGATCATCTTAATGTTAATATTGGCACTGTAAAGAGCCTCAAACATCTTTGCTGCTACGCCAGGATTGCTCAGCATTCCCGCGCCAATAATCGATACTTTCGCCACTCCTACTTCACAGGTAATCTCCCTGGCTGTAATGGCGTCTTTATTTTCATTCAGCAGAGTCATGGCCTCCTGGAGATCATTCCTGGCCACAGTAAAGGAGATGTCCTTTCTGTCCTCACGCCCCACCGACTGAATAATAATATCTACATTAATATTATTTCTGGCCAGCAGGTTAAAAATCTTAAAGGCGATTCCCGGCTCATTTTTTACGCCCATCACCGAAATTCTAGCTGTATTTTTATCGGCTGCCACACCGCTTACCAACATGCGCTCCACCTTCGCGTCCTCCTTCACCACAGTGCCTTCCGCCCTGGTCAAACTGGAAAGCACCACCAGCTGCACGCCATATTTCTTGGCCATTTCCACTGAACGATTATGAAGCACCTTCGCCCCCAGAGAGGCGAACTCCAGCATCTCGTCATAGGAAACCTCCGGCAGCTTTCTGGCATTTGGCACAATCCTTGGGTCCGCCGTATATACGCCGTCCACGTCTGTATAAATCTCGCAGGCATCTGCATGAAGCACTGCCGCAAGAGCTACCGCTGTGGTATCAGAACCGCCGCGGCCCAGAGTCGTCATATCATCATATTTATTGATTCCCTGAAATCCGGTGACAATTACAATTCTTCCGCCGTCCAGCTCGTGACGGATTCTTTCTGTATCGATACGCTTAAGTTTTGCCGTTCCATAAGCTGAAGTGGTGCGCATAGCCACCTGAGCTGCATTCAAGGAAATGGCCGGAACTCCCAGAGAATGAAAAGCCATAGCCATGAGAGCCACCGACACCTGTTCTCCGGTCACTAAAAGCATATCCAGTTCACGTTTCGGCGGATTAGGATCAATGTCCCTGGCCTTCTCAATCAGCTGATCTGTGGTCTTTCCCATGGCGGAAAGCACCACCACCACCTGATGTCCTTTCTCATAATCCTCCATGCAGCGCCTGGCCACATTAAAGATCCGTTCTTTATCGGCCACGGAGCTTCCGCCAAATTTTTTTACAATTAACATCTCTTCCTCCTGAAACAGGAAAATTTTACGGCTCCACCCGAATAAATTTAATCAGGCCTTTTGCCGATGCGGCTGCTTCTTTAAAATCCGCCTCCAACATAGGTTTAGAAATGATGGCGAATTCGTCTTTTCCCTCCAGGGTAATCGCCTCTTCCGGTCCGAAGTTCATCAAACCATCAATCTGCTCCTCCGGAAGTCCTGCCACACGGATAAAATACCGGAAGGTATTGGTTTCCATAGGAGCCATCTCCTGCTTCTGGCTGCTCCAGCCCATTACCACATTCCGATTGGCGTGCTTCGCTGCATCAATAATATCTGCCACCACTGCACTGGCAGTAGGAAGCTTCCCTGCGCCGCTTCCATAATACATGGTTTCCCCCAGCATATTGCTCTTCACTAAAATGCCGTTGTTTACATCGCTCACCATATACAACGGATGGCTCTTATTAATCATCACCGGCGCCACAAAAGCATTTACCCGCCCCTCAGGAAGGATACGGCTGGAACCGAAAAGCTTGATGGACATGCCCAGCCTGTCGGCATACTGGAAATCTGTATCAGAAATTTTTGTAATTCCTTCCGTGTAAATCTCCTCGTAGTCCACTTCTTTCCCCGTGGCCATCGCCGTGAGAATAGCGATCTTGCGGCAGGTATCATGCCCCTCCACATCCGCCTCCGGATTCCGTTCTGCATAACCCAAACGCTGGGCTTCTTTCAGCGCTGAATCAAAAGTCCAGCCCTCGTTATCCATCTTGGTTAAAATAAAATTAGTGGTGCCGTTTAAGATTCCTGTAATCTCCTGAATCCGTTCTCCCATCAGGCAGCGATAAAGAGGACGAATAATGGGAATTCCTCCGCCTACGCTGGCCTCAAAGAAGAAATTCACCTGCTTATCTCGAGCAATCTGCAAAAGCTCCGTACCGTAAGCCGCAACCAACGCCTTGTTGGAGGTGGCCACATGCTTTCCTGCCAGAAGACATGCCTTCACATATGGATAAGAAGGATTTAATCCTCCCATGGTCTCCACCACAATCTGAACATCCGGATCTTTTTCAATCACGGAAAAATCATGAATGATTTTATCCTCCACCGGACTTCCTGGAAATTCCCGAAGGTCCAGCACATACTTCAAGGCCACTTCCTGGCCTACTGCTCCTGCAATAATCTCTTTGTTCTTTTCCAGGATCTCGGCCACACCAGAACCGATGGTGCCGTATCCCATAATCGCTACGTTCATCATAATTCCCTACTCCCTGGCTAATATTTTCACATAGTGGATTCCTTTCATCTCTTCCATGTCCTCCACCATTTTGGAGACATTCCCCGTATTGGACCTGACCTCTACGCTTAAGGTCAAGGTGGCCACTCCGTTAACCGGAATACTCTGGTGGATGGTCAAAATGTTGGCCTTATACACTGCCACCACATGAAGCAGATCAGACAAAAGCCCCTGCTCATCATCCATCTGGACTACCAGGGTTATGGTCTTCCCTTTTGTATTGTCATAAAAAGGAAAAATATCGTCTTTGTACTTGTAAAATGAGCTGCGGCTGATTCCCACTTTATCCGTAGCTTCCTGAATCGTAATGGCCCGCTCTGATTCCAGCAGCCGTTTAGCCTCTACTACTTTCAGCAGAACCTCCGGCACCGCCTTCTGTTTTACAACAAAATACTTGCTTTTTTCTTCCATGGTTTCCTCCGTCTGTGTTATCGGAGCTTTATTTTGTCCGCTTCCGGAAAACATCTGTGTTCGTAAGGAAGATATTAGCATAATCATCCCGCAAATGCAACTATTTTTTCCCAGCCGGCTTAATCCTGAGCATGCTTATCCGGGCATCCCAGACTCAGCCAGCGCAGATATGCGCTGATAAAGGGATCAATATCTCCATCCAGAACACTGTTTACATTGCCGCTTTCTTCTCCGGTTCGGTGATCTTTCACCATGGTATAAGGCTGAAGAACATAAGAGCGAATTTGATTGCCCCAGCCGATTTCTTTTACATCGCCTCGGATATCCGAAATTTTTTCTGCATTTTCCTGCTGCTTAAGCATCATCAGCTTAGTCTTCAGCATCTGCATCGCCTTATCCTTGTTCTGGAACTGAGACCGTTCATTCTGACAGGTAACTACAATTCCTGTGGGAATATGGGTAATTCGGATTGCAGAGGAAGTTTTGTTAATGTGCTGTCCTCCGGCGCCGCTGGAACGGTAAGTATCAATCCGCAGGTCATCCATATTGATCTCCACATCCAGATCTTCCTCAATGTCGGGCATTACATCGCAGGACACAAAGGAGGTCTGCCGCTTTCCTGCTGCGTTAAAAGGCGAAATCCGCACCAGACGGTGAACACCTCGTTCAGATTTCAGATAGCCAAAGGCATTGCTTCCATTAATCTGAATGGCGACCGACTTAATGCCGGCTTCTTCACCGTCAAGATAATCCAGCACCTCTGTGGTAAAACCATGCTTATCCGCCCATCTGCAGTACATGCGGTAAAGCATGCTGCACCAGTCGCAGGACTCCGTTCCTCCAGCTCCTGCATTCAGGCGAAGAATAGCATTACAGTTGTCATACTCGCCTGTAAGAAGAGTGGCAAGCCGCAGCTCCTCCAGCTTACTAGAGAAATCCTCCAGCATCTGCTTAACCTCGGGAACCACCGAAGCATCGTTTTCCTCATTTCCCATTTCGATAAGGAGGCCGATTTCTTCATAGGCTGTTTCCAGCTTTTTAAATTCCTCTACAGTGTCTTTTAAGTTCTTGGCTTCCTTTACCAGACGGGCAGATTTCTCCGCATCATCCCAGAAGCCAGGTTCTTCCATGTTCTTATCTAATTCCTCGATTCGCTTTACCTTGTTATCCAGGTCAAAGTGAATCCCTCACTTCCACTAATGGTTTTTCATACGTTGACAACGTATATTTGTACTGATCTAATTCAACCACAAGCTTCACCCGCTTTCTTTATATTATTTTTCCGCAGCCGTTCAGTACCGCAAAAACAGGCAAAAAACTCCCTGTCCTGAACAATTGCATGTTCTCTATCATCATACATGAAAACCAGATAATTGGCAAGGCTGCTGCAAAAAGGAAAGCTTGTCGCCTTCCGTCCTGCAGCAGCCTTTCTGCCCCATGATGGTATCACATGATTATCTCAACTGTAGGTAAACCAACCGTCAGTTTTCCATTCCCCTCTGACTGCAGCCAGATTATGCGCCTAAAGGCTTCCGTCCGCAGCACTGCTTATACTTCTTTCCGCTTCCGCAGGGGCAGGGATCATTGGGATAAATCTTCTGCACATCGCGTTTCTTTGGCGCCTTGACAGAAGTATCATCCTTATTGGTTCCTGTTACCTTAGCAGCCGGCTCGCGCTCTACCTTCTGTTCTACCCGAATGTGGAACAGAATCCGTACTGTATCCTCTCGAATAGCGGCAGTCATGCCTTCAAACATCTCATAGGCGCTCATCTTATATTCCACTACCGGATCTCTCTGGCCATAAGCCTGAAGACCGATCCCTTCACGAAGCTGATCCATATCATCGATATGAGCCATCCACTTATTATCAATTACCTTTAAGAGGATTACCCGCTCGATTTCACGCATCTGCTCAGCCTCGGGGAATTCCGCTTCTTTCGCCTCGTAAAGTTTAATCGCCTGTTCCTTTAACGTATGAATCAGCTCTTTTTTCTTCATCTTTTTGAGGTCATCCGTCAGCGTCACCGGCTTTAAGGGAATCACCGGAAGAAGAAGAGAATTAAGCTCTTTCAGATCCCATTTATCAGAAGGCTGATCATCGGGGATGGACATGTCCACAGCATTTTCCACAATATCTGTTACCATCTTAAGGACCACATCCCGCATGTTGTCCCCATCCAGTACCTTCCGGCGCTCGGCGTAGATAATCTCCCGCTGTTCATTGTTTACTTCATCATACTTCAGCAGGTTCTCACGAATACCAAAGTTGTTGGTCTCGATCTTCATCTGAGCCTTTTCAATGGCATTAGAAAGCATCTTATGCTCGATCTGCTCGCCTTCAGGAACGCCCAGAGCCTCGAACATCTTCATCAGACGCTCAGAGCCGAAAAGACGCATCAGGTCATCCTCCAGAGACAGATAGAAACGGGATTCGCCTGGATCTCCCTGACGACCGGAACGTCCTCTTAACTGATTGTCAATTCGTCTGGACTCATGACGTTCCGTTCCAATTACCTTCAAGCCGCCCAGCTTTCTGGCTTCCTCATCCAGCTTAATATCCGTACCACGGCCTGCCATGTTGGTGGCAATGGTCACCGCTCCGTGGATGCCGGCATCTGCTACAATCTCCGCCTCCAGTTCATGGAACTTCGCATTCAATACCTTATGAGGAATCCCCCGCTTGCGCAGCATATTGCTCAGCATCTCAGAAGTCTCAATCGTAATGGTGCCTACCAGAACCGGCTGGCCTTTCTTATGTGCCCGCTCGATCTCATCCACTACGGCATTAAACTTTTCTCGCTTCGTTTTATAAACTGCATCCTCCAGATCCACACGAGCCACAGGCTTGTTGGTGGGGATGGCGATAACGTCCATACCGTAAATATTCCGGAACTCCTTTTCTTCGGTAAGGGCGGTACCAGTCATACCGGCCTTTTTCGTAAATTTATTGAAGAAGTTCTGGAAGGTAATGGTTGCCAGTGTCCGGCTCTCCCGGCGCACATTCACATGCTCCTTCGCCTCAATGGCCTGATGGAGACCATCAGAATACCGTCTTCCCGGCATGATACGTCCTGTAAACTCATCAACAATCAGGACTTCATCATCCTTAACTACATAATCCTTATCCCGATGCATCAGGTTATTTGCCCGCAGAGCCAGAATAATATTATGCTGAATCTCCAGGTTCTCCGGATCAGCCAGGTTGTCAATATGGAAGAACTCCTCCACCTTCTTAACGCCCTGCTCAGTAAGATTTACAACCTTATCCTTCTCATTAACGATGAAATCTCCCGTCTCCGTGATCTCCTCGCCCAAAATAGCATTCATCTTGGAGAACTCGCCGGAAGCCTCTCCTCGCTCCAGCTGACGGGCAAGAATATCGCAAACCTCGTACAGCTTTGTGGACTTTCCGCTCTGGCCGGAAATAATCAAAGGCGTTCTCGCCTCATCAATCAGCACAGAGTCCACCTCATCAATGATGGCGTATTCCAGGCCTCTCAGCACCATCTGCTCTTTATAAATGGCCATGTTATCCCGCAGATAATCAAAGCCCAGCTCATTGTTGGTCACATAAGTAATATCACAGGCATACTGCTCTTTTCTCTGCTCAGTGGTCATGTCGTTTAATACCACGCCTACTGTCAGTCCCAGGAAACGGTGAACCTGCCCCATCCACTCCGCGTCACGCTTGGCCAGGTAATCGTTAACCGTTACAATGTGAACGCCTTTCCCTGTAAGAGCATTCAAATAAGCCGGTGCGGTAGATACCAGCGTCTTTCCTTCACCGGTACGCATCTCGGCAATTCGGCCCTGATGAAGCACAATGCCGCCAATTAACTGCACCCGGAAATGTTCCATATTTAAAGTTCTTCTGGCGGCCTCCCGAACCACGGCAAAGGCTTCCGGAAGGATATCATCCAACGTCTCTCCCTTAGCCAGGCGCTCTTTGAAGATACGGGTTTTATCCCGCAGCTCTTCGTCAGTCAGCTTCAGCATCTCGGGGCGCAAACTTTCAATCTTGTCTACAATCGGGTAGATCAGCTTTAATTCCCGTTCACTGTGGGTGCCAAAGACTTTTTCAATAATGTTCATTGATTTCTCCTAACTTCTTTCCTGCATTCTATGAAGCATAAGGGAAAAGCTTATCTCCCTTATGACTCTCCGGTCCTGTTCTGATCCGACCGGAATTTAAAACTGCATCCCTGATTCACCGGCAAAAAAGTGCACGATGAACCAATCTTACTTATTGTATCACTATCTTTTACTTTATTCAACGTGTTCATAAAAAATTAACAAACCAGGATTTTCTCCATTCTTCCTCAGCCCAGTCACGTGTCCTTTAAGTTTACCATAAAATTGTCGATTATGGTCAACTGGTCAGATTGCACAAAATCTATGTTCGATCCACAAGTTATCCACATTATCCACATTTTTTTGTACACATGATTCCTGCTTTTTCTCCACACAAAGAAGCCTGATTTGCGAGAAAATCCGACTTATGCACCGACTTATCCACATTATCCACATTTTTCAGTGCTTTTTATTCCTTTTTCTTATCCCCCAAAAGACAAGATGAATTTTTGTGTAGAACGCATAAATTTACAAACTCCGACAGGTTTTCGCTCTTTTCACCAGATTTTTCATGAATCCTCCTGCGTTCAGGCAATGGAACTTCCCTTATCTATAATAGGAAATTCATAAAAAAATAACTAAAATTGTCTTTCAATTTTTTTGAGTTTCTTGTCTTTTTCTAATAAATATGCTATACTGTAACCATCTCAAATAAAGGAGTTGATTTTATGCGTTATACGATCATTGGAAGAAACATCGAAGTAACCCCTGGATTAAGACAGGCAGTTGAGGAAAAAATCGGAAAATTGGATCGTTATTTTACTCCCGATACCGAAGTGAACGTAACCTTAAGCGTTCAGCGTGAACGCCAGAATATCGAAGTAACTATCCCGATTAAGGGAACGATTATTCGTGCAGAAGAATCCAGCAATGATATGTATGTTTCCATTGACCTTGTGGAGGAGATCATTGAACGTCAGATTTTAAAATATAAGAAAAAACTGGTAGATCGGAAGCAGTCTGCCGCTTCTTTCTCAGATGCCTTTATCCAGGAAGATACTCCGGCATCTGAAGATGAAATCAAGATTGTTAAGACGAAGAAATTTGCAGTTAAACCCATGGATCCGGAAGAGGCCTGCCTGCAGATGGAAATGCTGGGACATAACTTCTATGTATTCCTGAATGCAGAAAGCGAACAAGTATGCGTGGTATACAAGAGAAAAGGCGGAACCTACGGTCTGATTGAGCCGGAATTCTAAACGTAAACCCCAGGAGACAGACAATGAAAAAAACACGATTAATTCTGGCCGCCGCCATGATTGCCGCCCTTTGGGCCGGCAGTGCCATGGCGGACGAGACGGCAGCCGCGTCTCAGCCTGCTGCTCAGCCCTTAACCGTCACTGCGGCAGACTCCGCTCCGCCGCTGCAGACTGGATGGGTTCTTGATGGCGGACAATGGAAATATTATTATGAAGATGGAACCATGGCCCGCTCTGCCTGGGTCGAAGATGGCGATGGAATCTGGTATTTTTTAAACGATGACGGCACCATGCGCACCGGTTGGCTGCAGAACGGAGATGATTGGTATTTCTTTGATTCCTCCGGAGTGATGCAGACAGGCGCTGTCCGCGTGGAAGACCGGGTATATTATCTGCAGAACGATGGCTCCCTTCTGGTAGGAAGGCGAAGCGTAAACGGCATCCGATACAGCTTTAACGAAAATGGCTGCAGCGGTCAAATGCCCTACACCAGCAAAATGTTTCATTCTGACGGAACACCGTTTACCGATGCTGAACGCCAGGATTTAAGCTGGAATTCTCCATCCTGACGTTTTAATTCGTCAATAATCAGAACAGCAAACGCCCTGAAGAAAGCAAATCACACTTTCTTCAGGGCGTTTTATTCTTTTCGCTTCGCCTTAGCCTCGGCGTATCGGCGCGCAGTCCCTGCGCCCTTCTTGATTAATCCAGGAAGGTAGCCGCTTTATAGGGGGTACGATAGTTCGCCGGGCTGATCACAATTCCAGTACGTGAACTGGCTGCATGAATTACCTGACCGCCGCCGATATAAATCGCCACATGATTAATATAATCACCGCTGGCATAAAACAGCAAGTCTCCTGGCTGCACAGCATCAATGGCAATCTCCCGTCCCTTAGCCGCCTGATCTCTGGAACTTCTTCCTGTGCTAATGCCGAAATGTTCAAAAATCCGCATTACAAATCCAGAACAGTCCGTTCCTTCTGTCAAACTGGTTCCTCCATAAACATAAGGATTCCCTAAAAACTGCCGGGCATAAGCTACAATCGCCGTTCTGGTAGCAGAAACCACTGCCGTGGATGCATTCCCGCCAGGGCCGTAGGAAATTCCAGAAGAGACTGACGCCCCGGAAGTTGCCGCCGCAGTAGTCTGCTGAATTCCAGGAGCATCTACGTTGTAATTTTTGCCTTCTCCCAGAGGATGAGCAGCAATGGTCCCATTGCCCGCCGCTGTCTGATGGGTTTCCCCAGTTCCGCTTTGACCGCCAGAGGGAGCTGACTGAGAAACCTCTTCTCTGGCTTCCACCAGCTTGATTTCCTCCAGTTTGGCCATCGCTTCTTGCGCTTCCTGAACTCTCCGCTCTTCTTCCACCTTCTGCGCAGCTTCTTCCTCTAAGGATACCGCCTGTTTAAATTCCACTCGCGTTTTTATGTAATCCATGGACACATAGCCTACCATATCCTCGTCAACAGAGAGCTTGGCAAAGTTGTCCACCTCTTCCATCACCACATATTCTGCGCCTTGGGTAAGCATGGTCAGAGTATCGCTGGAAAGATTAGGCTCAGCCCTCAGCCGCAGAGCAGCCGTATTGATGGTGGCGTATTCAATGCCGATCTCCTTGGCGATGGCATCTGCCTGAGCGCCGGTAATGAAGTACTGAGCCTTAATATATCCGCTGACCGTTCCAGACTGAATCCGGTACCACTGCCCGCCTTCTCCCTCTACCGTCTCCAGAATATTGGCAGCGCAGTTGTTATAAATCTTTCCCACAATTGCGCTGGACGTGTTCGGCTCCTGGCGGATATTTACATAGTCCGATACTTGGGAGATGGCAATGTTGGCATAATCTTCCGGCGCCATGGCCGTCTGAGGCTGCTGCCGGCTGGTGCTGATAACCGCCGAAGCATAGGCTTCCTTTTCTCCCTGCCGGGTCATATGAGATATTCCCGCTCCTTTCGGGATGAGAACCGCTCCCAAAACCACTGCCGCACAGGCCGCCGGCACTATCCTCTTCATGTATTTTTCCCTCATTCCCTCAGGCCTCCCTGTGTTCTGAAAGGTATCGTTCAGCACTGGTTACTGCATTGGCTCCGTCCGCTGCGGCGGTAACAATCTGGCGCAGCTGCTTGGTGCGCACATCTCCTGCGGCAAAAATCCCCGGAACAGAGGAAGCGCAGTCCTCTCCGGCTTTAATATAGCCGTGATCCATCTCCAAAAGCCCCTGGAAAGGCTGGCTGGAAGGGGTAATGCCCACAGCAATAAACAGGCCTTGTATCTCCAAAACGGATGTCTGGCCGGTTTTCACATTCTTCAGCGACACACCTTCCACCTTGGCCTCACCCTGAATCTCTTCTACCACCGTATCCCAAATCACTTCTACATTCTCCAGGGAAAATAATGTTTCCTGAAGGCTTTTCGCTCCTCTGAACTCATCTCTCCGGTGAATCACATAAACTTTCTCACAGATCCTGGATAAGAAAATGGCGTCTTCCAGCGCCACATCCCCGCCGCCAACCACAGCAGTTACTTTATTTCTGAAGAAAGCCCCGTCGCAGGTGGCACAGTAGGACACCCCTGCTCCCGCCAGCCGGTCTTCTCCCGGCACATCCAAATGACGGTGCACCGCGCCGGTGGCTATAATCACCGTCCTGCCTTCATAAACGCCTCCCTGACAGATCACTTCCTTGCTGCTTCCCAGATCCCGGATTTCCTTCACCTCATCTTCGATAAATTCAGCCCCCAGTCCGTCTGCATGCTCTCTGAACTTTGTTCCAAGCTCAAAGCCTCCCATGCCTGGAAGTCCCGGATAATTATCTACCTCATAAGTGGTCAGAACCTGACCTCCGCTTACCATCTCTTTTTCAATCACCGCCGCCTTAAGCCTTGCCCGACGGGCATAAATAGCAGCTGCCAGGCCTGCCGGTCCGGAGCCGATAATCAGCAAATCATATTTATCTTTCATTGACTTTATCTCCACATCTTGTTTTTTCGCTTTTTTTAGTATATCATAATTTTCTGAATTAATCCTGATTTATTTCTTACGATTCTGTGAAAGGAAACAGGATCAGAAAGGGGCTTATCATGGGAAACGGCAGAAAAACTGTACTGATTACAGGAGGTTCCAGGGGGATTGGGCGGGCTGCTGCCCTGCACTTTGCCAAGGAAGGATGGCAGGTGGTTATTACCGCCCACAAAAGCCAGAATCTGCTTTGGGAAACAAAAAAGGAAATTCAAGCTATGGGAGCTTCCTGTCTGGCTTTTCTTGGAGATGTGGGATCAATGGCAGACTGCCGGCGGCTTTTTTCTCAGATCAAAGAAACATTTGGAGATTTGGATGTGCTGGTCAACAATGCTGGAATTTCCTACATCGGACTGTTCCAGGACATGACAGAGGAAGAATGGGACCGAATGATCCGAACAGATTTAACTTCTGTTTTTTACTGCTGCAAACTGGCGGTACCTGGAATGATCCACCGCAGACAAGGAAAAATCATCAACGTCTCCTCCGTGTGGGGAGTATGCGGCGCCTCCTGCGAAGCAGCTTATTCCGCCGCCAAAGGCGGGGTCAATGCCTTTAGCCGGGCGCTGGCCAAGGAGCTGGCTCCCAGCAATATCCAGGTAAATGCCCTGGCTCTCGGGGCGATGGATACAGAAATGAACCAATGGATGGAAGAAGAGGAACGAAACGCCCTCCAGGCAGAAATTCCTGCAGGGCGCATGGGAAAACCGGAAGAAGCGGCAGAAATGATTTTTTCTCTGGCTACATCGCCGGATTATCTTACCGGACAGATTATTCAGTTTGACGGAGGATGGATTTAATCCCTTCCCAGCAGATAAACAATGGCCTGATGTATTCCATCTTCCATGACGCTTCCAGTAATATAATCTGCCCACCGGCGGGTTTCTTCTTTCCCATTTTTCATGGCAATGCCTGTTCCCGCCCAGCGAATCATGGAGATGTCATTGTATCCGTCTCCGATCGCTGCACATTCCTCCCTGGCGATGCCGTAAGAGGACAGCACATGGCTGATTCCTCTTTCCTTGGCTCCATTTTTCGGAAGGACATCAACAGCAAGACCATCATGCCATTTCACTCCCCGGCATCCAGGAAGGGCGCTTAGGATTTTCTCCGCTTTTTCTTCCCTGCAGCAAGGAACCATCTGATAAACCGGGTTTTCCAGTCCCCGGGAAAGAGAGAGCACAGGAGGAATCCTGGTATTAATCCCCGCCTGAACCTGACGCACCAGGTCATTGACAAAATTAATATACATTGCCTCTGCTTCCATGAACATGCAGGGAAACGGCTCTTCCTCAATCAGCTGCAGCATTGTTCTCACCTGATCTTGAGGGACCGGATTGGCATACAGCACACGTCCTTCCCGGTCTAAACAGTACTGGCCGTTTAAGGTTACATAGCCGTCCAGAACAAGATCCTCCAGAAGGTTTTCCTGCTGAATCTCCAGAATATGACGTCCTGTGGCCGCAAAGCAGAGAATTCCTTTTTTTCTGGCCTGATTTACTGCTTCTTTGGCGCTTTCCGGAATCTTTCCCGATTCATAATCCCGAAGGGTTCCGTCAATATCAAAAAAAACGGCTTTGATCATCGGTCTTCTCCTTATTTTCTTTTCGCCGGTCTCTTTTTTCTATGCTCAGGCAATGAGCTTCTTCCGCTTCCAGCGGCCGGTTAAATACCAGCTGAACGAAATCAGGAAATTTACAGCCCAGCCCATGGGAACGGCGTACCACACAGCCTCTATCCCCCATATCGGAGCACAAAGATTAGCCACAATTACCCGAATCGCCAGATTAGCCAGATTAGCCGCCATATACACTCCCACATCTCCAGCTCCTCTTAACACTCCGTCTGTCGATGCCTTCAGCCCGATCAGCACAAAAAACCATCCGATAAAGGTAACGTAAGCATTGCCTGTCCGGAATGCCTCAAGGCCGCTTTGACTGTCCATAAAAGCGCCCACGATTCCATCGTGGAAGAAGAAAATCAGCAGCGCAATGATCACAGCAAAGGCTCCCACCATTAAATATCCGCTGTACAAGCCTTTTTTCACCCGTTCTCTCTGCCCTGCTCCAAGATTCTGCGCGGTAAAGGTAGAAACCGCATTTCCGGTAGCAATCATCGGTACAATGCAGACAGATTCTACCCTGGTTCCTGCAGAATACCCTGCCAGTACAGAGGAACCGAAACTGTTGACCACCGACTGTACCAGAAGCATTCCTATGCTGACAATCGACTGCTGGACAATGGAGGGAACTGCAATTTTTGTCCCCCGAACAAGCATGCTGCAGTTAAAAAGACCACTGCCTTCCCCTCCTTTCGGATAGCTCCTCAGCACCTTCATCAAGATCAAAAACGAAATCACCGCAGAAAGTCCCTGGGCAATCACCGTGGCAATGGCCACTCCTGCCACGCCAAGCTTCCACTGAATCACCATCCACAAATCCAAGAAAACATTCAGCAGAGAAGAAAAAATTAAAAGTCCCAGAGGAATCCTGGATTTTCCCAGCGCATTAAATACCGAAGATAAAATATTATACATAAATAAAAAGGGCAGACCCGCAAAATAAATCTGAAGATACAGCATAGCATCATCATAAATGTTTTCCGGAGTGTTCAAAGCCTGCATAATGGCAGGATTCATGGCAAAGCCAAATAGAGTCAACGCCAGGCTCAATCCCATGAAGGCAAAAAGAGCTGTATAAATAGAAGTTCTCATGTTTCCATAAGCCCCTGCCCCTAAATACTGGCTGGTCAGCACGGAAGCTCCCATTCCTCCGCCGATAGCAATCATAATGAACACATTGGTGTAAGAATATGAAGCGCCAACTGCCGCCAGGGCATTTTCCCCCACAAAACGTCCGACAATAATGGTATCTGCCATATTATAAAACTGCTGAAACAGATTTCCCAAAATGATGGGAAGGGCAAAGAAAAACAAGGTTTTCCCCGGTCTGCCCGTTATCATAGGATTCCCGGCCATCAGTCATACCCCGGGACCAGCTGAATGGTCATGGTTAAATACTTTACAATACTTCCTTCCTCCAGAACCAGATCCTCCTTATGGCTTACCTCCGGCAGATCATTTCCTTCATCCATTTCCACCAGAATCCAATCTGTCGCTGCGTCTCTGGCCTGGTCCGCCGCATCTTCCAGATCGGGACCCTGGGCAAAACAGCCTTCCAGATCGGGAAAATATGCTTCGTAGCCGCTCCCGTCTTTCTTTTTCGTAAATACTGCAGGATATACGATCTTCATAAAAACCTCCCTTTATCCTTTTGTTCATGTTTAATCGTTCTCATCATAGCACAGTTTTCTTTCTGAAGAAAGGGGGTCACTTCCCCTCCTCCTCATTTTGGCGAAGCTGTTCGATCCAAGCTGCCGTTTCCTGATCCAAATCCTGAAACAGAAGACTTCGTTTTTTCGGGAACCGCTCCAGATAATCCCGGCGGATCACTTCCATGGTTCGTTCGATCTCTTCCTTAAGGTCTCTGGCCGACATTCTAAGCCCTCCCTGGCCCAGAATAATCACCTGCTCCAACCCATCGGAAGTCGCCACCGTCACCCGATATTTTTTTCCAAGCTGGTGAACCGTTTTTTCAATATACTGATCGGCCGTCTCCGCCTCTTTCGTGTAAACGACATAAATATTGTGATACTTCTGCACCTCCTGGCTGCGCCGGCCTTCGACTTTATAAGCGTCAAATACCAAAATCACATGATTCTGCTTAAATCCTTGGTAATTGCAAAGTATGTCCATGAGCCGGTGCCTGGCTCCTTCCATGCTGGTTTTGGAAAGGTCTTTCAGCTCATCCCATGAGAAAATAATATTGTATCCATCCACTAAAAGATACTCTTCCACCGGCTCTCGTTTCTCCCACACCCGCTGGCGAATTACCTGATTTCTGCCGGATTCGATCAGCGCTCCTGGCTGACGGCTGCGTTTACTTTCTCCATAAGTCCGTTTAAAAATCGCTTCCAGTTCTTTATCCTCTTCCAAGGAATACCCTCTTCCTCCTACGGTCAAAGAGGAAGATCTCTCCGGGAAGACTGGCGCCGGAAAGGGCTGTTCTTGTTTTTCTTTCTCCTCTGCTGCCGCATCATCTGTTCCCAGCCCGGCAGAAAGATGCATATAATCATCTGCCTGATCCCAGGGAACCACAAAGCCGGCGCCATGAGAGCAGAAAACAGAATCCCCTGTATTTTCCAGATCTAAATCTGGATCGTAGCCTGCCCGCTGAATCACTTCTTCCTCATTATGACAGGGCTCGTATCCTTTCATGGTGCACAATAGCTGCCCCATTCCTCTGGTGTAGGCCGCCACCTGCGTCTGATATCCCATCATCTCCGACACCGGAGCGCTTCCTGTTAACAGGGCCTTCTCCCCTTCCTGAAGAGGAGGAGCAAAGGTGCCGCTCATTTTCTGGATATCAGACATGGCTCGTCCCAAATTCTGGGCCGGAATCTCCAGGCGAAACTCGTAATAAGGCTCCAGCACCATGCTTTTGGCTTTCCGCAGCCCCTGGCGCACGGCCCGGTAAGTGGCCTGGCGGAAATCCCCTCCTTCTGTATGTTTAAGATGGGCCCTTCCCGTAAGCAAAGTAATCCGCATATCGGTAATCGGCGCCCCCAGCAGAACGCCTTTGTGCTCCCGTTCTTCTAAATGAGTAAGGATCAGGCGCTGCCAGTTTCTGTCCAGCACATCCTCACTGCACTGGGTGACAAAAGAAAGTCCGCTCCCTCTCTCTCCAGGCTCCAAAAGAAGATGGACTTCTGCATAATGGCGGAGAGGTTCAAAGTGTCCCGCCCCCTCCACCGGCTCAGTAATGGTTTCCTTGTAAACAATGTTTCCCGTTCCCAGCTCCACCTCTACCTTAAACCGTTCCCGGATCAAAGCTTTCAGCACATCAATCTGTACCTCCCCCATTAACTGCGCCTGGATTTCTCCCAGCTGCTCGTCCCAAACAATATGAAGAAGAGGCTCTTCTTCCTCAAGCTGCCTTAAATTCGTCAGCATTTTATGAACGTCGCATCCTTCCGGCAATTCAATGCGATACGAAAGCACCGGTCCAAGAACCGGCTCCATCTCTCCAGTCTCTCCCCCCAGTCCCTGGCCTGCCCAAGTTTTCGTGAGCCCCACAACAGCGCATACTGTTCCTGCTTCCACCTGGGATACAGTCTGAAATTTCGCTCCTGAATAAACGCGGATCTGACTGACCTTTTCCTGCCAGCTCTCCTCTTCTTTGCTCTCCTTTTCCTTTCCCTCCAGGATGTCCCTCACTTTTAAGCTTCCGCCGGTAATCTTCATGAAGGTAAGACGATTTCCCTGGCCGTCCCGAGTGATCTTAAAAACCCGTGCCCCGAATTCGGCAGGATACTGCGGACAAACTGCCAATCGTCTGATCCCTTCCAGGAATTCATCAATTCCCCAAACCTTCAGGGCAGAACCAAAATAGCACGGAAAGATCTGCCGGTCTGCAATCATTCCGGCAATCCGCTGGTCACTGATTACGCCCTCTTCCAAATAAGCATTCAGCGCCTCTTCTCCGCAAAGGGCCGCCTCCTCATAAAAGGCCTGAGGATCTTCTTTTTCCAGAGAAAAATCTGTACATCGTTCATCCAGCTTCTCTTTCAGCTGTCTAAGAAGCCTCTCTCTGTCCACGCCTTCCTGATCCATTTTGTTTACGAACAAAAAAACAGGAATATGATACCGTTTTAACAGCTTCCATAAGGTAATGGTATGTCCCTGGACTCCATCTGCACCGTTAATTACTAAAATTCCATAATCCAGCACCTGGAGAGTCCTCTCCATCTCTGCCGAAAAATCCACATGTCCCGGGGTATCCAGAAGGGTCACCTGAAGATCCCCCAGAGAAAGTACCGCCTCCTTGGAAAAAATAGTAATTCCCCGGTTTCTTTCCATTTCATATGTATCTAAAAATGCATCTCCTGCATCTACCCGTCCCAGCTTTCTGATCACTCCGCTCCGGTAAAGGAGAGCCTCGGAAAGGGTTGTTTTTCCTGCATCCACATGGGCCAGCAGGCCGATGGTAATGTTGTTGGACAGCCCCTTCTCTTGATTTACAGACGTATTTTCCATGAAAATACCCCTTTCTCTACTAAATATATCTTTTTCATCATAACACAGAAAGTCCGATAAGTCGATAAAGCATTATAGCGACGGAACAAAAGTCCGGCGGAATTGACAAGTTCCGGCAAAGGCCCTATAATTCCATAAAGAATAAAACATACCAAACCGTTCAGGCCAAACCAGAAGATATTCTGCCCTGAGCCGTTGCAGCAAGTGACAAAGGAGGCCATTTTTTATGACAAGAGAAGAAGCTTGGGACCTGTTAACCCAGTACAACAAAGAGCCCTTTCATTTAGAGCATGCGCAGACTGTGGAAAATACCATGAAATATTTTGCCTGGAAGTTAGGGTATGGAGATGAGGAAGAACTCTGGGGAATCGCAGGCCTGCTCCACGACCTGGATTTCGAGCAGTTTCCCCAGGAGCACTGCATCAAGGAACAGGAAATAATGCGAGAAAATGGAGTGGATGAACGGATTATCCACGCTGCCGCCAGCCACGGCTACGGCCTCACGGTAGACATTAAGCCGGAACATGAAATGGAAAAAGTACTCTATGCCGTGGATGAGCTTACCGGTCTCATCGGCGCCGTCGTGCTGATGCGTCCCTCCAAAAGCGTACAGGATCTGGAACTGAAATCTGTGAAAAAGAAATTCAAGACCAAAAGTTTCGCCGCCGGCTGTTCCAGAGATGTGATTGAGAAAGGCGCCGAAATGCTGGGATGGTCCCTAGATGATCTGATTCAGCAGACTCTGGACGCCTTAAAAACTTTCCAGGATTAACTCCCACTTCCCCAATTAGAAAGGATATTGCCATGCCACAGGAAAATCTTGAAATCGAAAAAAGCATCCGGAAAAAGTTTCATAAAAGCCTGTTTTCTCCCTTTGCCAAAGCCATAAACCAATATCAGCTCCTTCAGGAAAATGATCACGTGGCCGTCTGCATTTCCGGCGGCAAGGATTCCATGCTGATGGCCAAGCTGTTTCAGGAATTAAAGCGGCATAACAAATTTTCCTTCCAGCTCACCTTCCTGGTAATGGACCCAGGATATCAGCCGGCCAACCGCCGGCTGATTGAGGAGAATGCCAACTGGATGGAAGTCCCCATCACCATTTTTGAATCAGATATTTTTAACGCCGTTTACGACATTGAAAAATCTCCCTGCTATCTCTGTGCCAGAATGCGCAGAGGACATCTTTACAGCAAAGCGCGGGAGTTAGGCTGCAACAAAATCGCCCTTGGCCATCATTTTGATGATGTGATTGAAACCATTCTCATGGGAATGCTCTACGGCGGTCAGATTCAAACCATGATGCCTAAACTCCACAGCACCAACTTTCCCGGAATGGAATTGATCCGCCCCATGTATTTGATCCGCGAGGAAGAGATTCAGCACTGGCGGGATTACAACGGCCTTCAGTTTCTTCAGTGTGCCTGCCGCTTTACGGAAAGCTGCGCTGCCGCCAAAGAAAACCAGGAAAGCGCTTCTAAGCGAAAGGAGACGAAAGCCCTTATCGCTCAGTTAAAGAAAACGAATCCTTTCGTGGAGAGCAACATTTTCCGAAGCGTGGAAAATGTAAACCTTCAGACCATTATTGCCTACAAGGAAAATGGCGTCCGCCATCATTTCCTGGAAAATTATTGAAGGTAAAAAAGCTCCGGCAGTCATAAGACTGACTCCGGAGCTAAAAACACCATGTTTTCTTTTGTGGAAAATTCTTCTGCATAGCGGAAATTAAGGGCCGAAAATGCTTTCATTTCCTCGGGATCTTCCACCTGGTTTTCTGCCATAAACCGCACCATTTCTCCTCTGGCCATCTTTGCCAGAGTTGCCTTCTGCTTTACCTTTCCCTTGTTCAGCTGGCCAAAGGTACAGGTAATCCATGTATCTTCCGGTCCCAGAAACGGCGCTACCGCCATCCAATATTCCTTGGAAGCCAGATTAATGATGACTCCATCTTCCCCTCTCACTTCTTGATAAAGGCTTTTTCCCCAGAAATCATACAAATTAGAAGCCTCATTTACAGAAAGTCTGGCCTGCATTTCCAAACGGTAAGGCGTCACCCCGTCAAAAGGAGACAGCACTCCATAAAACCCTGATAAAATCCGCAGATGCTTCTCCAGATAAGAAAGAGCCTGCCAGGTAAATACCCTGGGCGCCATATGCTGATACTGAAGCCCTTCATATGCCAGTACTGCCGGGGTCAAGTTCTTCTCCAGATCCATCTGACGAAAACGCTGGCAGTTTAACTGGGCCAGCTTGTCATTGCAGCCCCAGAGTTCCTTCGCCTCTTCATAAGACAGGGCCTGAACCGCCCTTAAAAGCTCTCTGGTCTCCTTCAGGAAATGAGGAAGACCGTTAACCGGAAGGGAATCCCGATCCTCCTTCATGGTTTTTGCCGGTGAAATAATAATCTGCATGTTCTATACCATTTCCAGCATCTGCGCTGGATTTTCTGCTGCTTTCACTTTGTCCATGGCCTTGATGATGATTCCCTCTTCATCAATTAAATAAGTGGTGCGCACCACTCCCATGGTCTTCTTGCCATACATATTCTTTTCCTTCCACACATCGTAGGCCTGAATCGCCTGAAGCTCAGGGTCGGAAAGCAAGGTAAAGGGGAGACTGTATTTCTCCTCAAAACGTTTATGAGACGCCACGCTGTCTTTACTGATCCCGATAATCACCGCACCTTTCTCTGTAAACTGCGGATATCTTTCCCCGAAGCCGCAGGCCTGTTTCGTGCATCCTGGAGTATTGTCCTTGGGATAAAAATAAAGAACTACTTTCTTCCCTCTGTACTCCTCCAAGGTATGGATCTGACCGTTCTGGTCCGGCAGGGAGAAGGACGGCGCTTTAATTCCTGTTTCCAACATATGCATTTCCTCCAATCTTCTTCTCATCATCCGCCGCCAAGCTTATGAGGGCGCTTCAGGATTTCTGAAGCAGAACGGCAGCAGATTTGTCCTTATTCTGCGTTGATTCTAACACAAAAACGCTCTCCGGGAAAGTCCCCGAAAAGCGTTAAATCAAATCCATAGGGAAGCTGCATGATCCCCTCTGCTTCCAGCAGCCATCAGCTGTTTAATATTCCCTGGAATTCATTAAATTTTGTCTCCTCAGTCTTCTTCATGAGAACCGTAAGCGTACCATCTTCTCCGAAAGCCAGCTTCCAGTGTACCGCTGCCACAGATTCATCTGCAAGCCAGGTACGGATATATAAGATGTTTCGGGCGCACCAGGCAGCGGAGGTAAAGGATCTCTGATCATATTCGGGAAATCTGCACTCTTCAAGCCTTCCCATTCCAAAAGGAATCTGATGAGTTCCTCTTTCATTTTCGTACTCCAGATATCCCTGACTCTCCCCAGTAAATCCAACTTTGATCCGCTTAAAGCCTGACGGATTAGCCCGCAGGAAGAAATCCTTCCCATCGATCTGCTTTTGAAGAGATTCTTCTTTCTCAATCCCAGAAAGCACCGGAAGAGTAAGGTTGTCCGCCAAAGCACTAAGCTCCCTCTGGCTTTCCTCTTCTTCTTTCAATGGCTCATCTGAAAGATTCTCCAAAATTTCGGAAGTGATCAAATCCAGAATCATATCGCTTCCATTGGGAATTCCCTGAGTGTCTGCAGTTACTGCAATCACCATATCCTGTTTAGGGAAACACCAAAGATTCTGACTTCCCATTCCCAGCATGGCAAAGCCGTCCTGAGGAAGGAGCCAAAACTGATAACCGTACCCTTTTTCCCTGTCTGAATTCATGTCGGTGGAAGCCTGGAATGCAAGGGCTCTTTTTAAGTAGTCTGCAGGATAAACCTGTCTTCCTGATCCCTTCCCATAATCTTCAGGATGCTTTCCCTGATTCATCAGCATCATCCCCACCAGAATCATATCCACAGGCTTTGCCATCAGGCCGGTTCCTCCCATGGACACTCCGAAGGGATCCGGCAACACATAGCTTTCCTCAGAGAAACCAATCTGCCCCAGCACTTTCTCCTTTAAATAGTCCAGCATTTTCTGTCCTGTAAGCTTCTCCACCAGAGCGCACAACGTGTGGGAGGCAGAGGTGTCATACTGAAAAAGTGTACCTGGCCTGTGAGTGGGCTGTTTCTGGAAAAAGCTTCTCACCCAGTTTTCTGTTTTGCTGGTTTTCTGATAAGTGGTTTTATCATGGCAGGTTTCCATCATCAAAAGATGCTCAATAGTCATTTCCTCCATCCAGGGATCCACTTTCCCGGGAAGATACTCCGGAAAATAACTGCAGATTTTATCCTGCAGATTGATCCTTCCTTCCGCCTCCAAAAGTCCGATGGCTAAGGAAGTAAAACTTTTGGTCTGAGAAAACATGCGGTGCAGCACATCTCTTCCATAAGGCTTCCAGTACAGCTCCACCGCCAGAACACCATGTCTGGCAATCAGCATGCTGTGCATCGGAATCCCCTGGTTCTGAAGTCTATTTACCAGACGGACCACCGCCTTTGACGGAATTCCCTGTACTTCCGGTGTACTGCTTCTTTGTCTCTCCATTGTTCATGCCCTCTTTCTTACAGTATCGTTCACGCCCCGGCGCGCAGCAGCGTTTTTCTATCATTATACTTTGCTTTGGGGCAAATGTCCACGGAGACCATTGCTTTTTCTGTTCCGGCTCATTCTTCAATAATCTCATACCGGAACCAGTCAAAATCTGCATAATTGCGGGATTCTTTTCCTCCCGATGAAGCGTACATTCCCAGATAAGTTCCTATATAGCCGTCTGCTACCAGAGTGCTCAAAATAGAGCCATCCTCCGCTACTGCCAAAGGAAGCATCTCCCGTTCAGTAAACCCGTAATAGAAACTGTATTTTCCCAGGCTTCCTTCTATATGGAGATATACTCTTCCTGATTTGGCCTGTGCCGATCCCATCCGTTCCCGCTTTCCGTTAATTACCCGGTAGCCGGTAATATAATCGCCTCCCTCTCTTCTCTCCTTCAGAATCAGAAAGGAAAACCGCTCATTCTGCGTAATAATCAGCCCAGCTTCCTCGCCTTCCCTTCCTGGGATAAATTCCATCGCCGCCGCTCCATGAAAATCATTGTGCTGCTGCCTTCGCACCAGCATAGACGGCGTTCCCTTTTCTTCCGCCTGTACCGGCAGAAGTTTTAACCGCAGAAATCCCGGACGCTCTCTCAACGAGTAGAAGGGTTCTTTTACTTGGCGCCGCATGCACCAGATCATGTCCAGTTCCTCACACTCAAAATTATCCACCCGGCTCTGGAGTGGCGGCCTGTTCCACGGAAGATCTGGGCGCCGCTCTGTGAGATTTACATAACCGTTCTCATTGTCTACTAAAGGCCAGCCGTCATAATCCCAGGCAATGGGTACAAGAAATACCTCTCTTCCCAGATTAAACTGAGCCTTTTTGTTCCGGTCCGGCTGACGAATCCACATTCTGGGCTGAAAGCAATTGTAATCTTCAATCGTATGCTCATAAGGACGAATCCCCAAAAGAGCCATATACCACTGTCCCTTCTGCGTCTGAACCAGATCTCCGTGTCCAGTTACCGCCACCCCAAGATTGTTTAAAATCCGAAGATTTCGATTGGATACCACCGGATTCCTTGGGCAGGGTTCATAAGGGCCAAACAAGGTGGCACTGCGGTAAAGATTTACGCAGTGATTGGTCTGCGTTCCTCCGCAAGCTGCCATCAAATAATAAATTCCGTCAATATGATACAGATGAGGACCTTCCATGTATAAGCTCCAGTCCCAGGCACCATCAAATAAAATTCTGCGTTCTCCCTTGAACTGAAAAGTATTGGGATCTAACTCGCAAAGGTAAATCTGCTTTTGTTCCGGATACTTTAATTCTGCCGGAACCGTATTTCCACAGAACCACATCCGGCCATTCTCGTCAAAATACAACGATGGATCAATACCATCGGCGCCTTCAATGATCACTGCATCCGACCAAGGTCCCGCTGGATCCTCTGCCGTAAGGATAAAATTATAGCGGTGGGTCCTTCCCTTTACATCAAGCATTCCCGATATGTAGAACCTTCCATTGTGATAACGGATGGTTGCCGCCCAAAGCCCTTCTGAGCTTTCGCAGCCGCGGTAATCCAGCTGCTCTGGCCGAGAGATGGCGTTGCCGATCTGTTCCCAGTGAACCAGATCCCGGCTGCGAAATATGGGGAGACCGGGAAAGTAATAGAAGGAAGACGTTACCATATAGTAAGTATCTCCTGCTCTGCACAGCGAAGGGTCTGGATATCCGCCTTTAATAATCGGATTGTGAAATCTGTTGTTCATACGTATAACCTCTGGTTGCTTTAAAAGTTCTTCCGCCCATTAGGCGGCATAAATTCAGGGATGCCAAATGCGCCGCCAGACTTTTATGGGACGGCTGGTGCGTCAGCTGCCGGCGCATGATGGGTTATTCTTTTACTGCCCCGGCAGTCATACCGGCAATTAAGTATTTTTGCATTGCCACGAACACGGCAAGGGTGGGCACGCTGGAAATCATAGCGGCGCACATCAGATAATTCCATTGAATCCGGTAAGCATCTGCCATGGTGCTGATGGCGTAAGTAATGGTTTTTTTCGTATCGTCCGACATCAGCACTGAAGCAAACATATACTCATTCCAGTTCTGCAGGAAGGCATAGATTACCGTCGCCACCAGGCCAGGTACAGCCAGGGGAAGCACAATATGAAGGAAGGTGTGGAAAGCACTGCTTCCATCCACCCTGGCGGCCTCATCCAGCCCGGTGGGAATACTCTTAAAGTATCCGTACATCATCCAGGTACAGAAGGGGATGCTGAAGGATGCATATACAATCAGCAGCCCTACTCTGGTGTTGTTTAAGTGAAGCGAAACCAGAATCTTGTAATAAGGAATAATCTTCATTACCGCCGGAAACATTTGGGTTACCAGAAGGAAGGACAAAATAAATGCCTTGCCTTTGAAACTGTAGCGGGACAATCCATATCCGCAAAGGGCAGCGCAGACCACACCGAATACCGTAGAGCCGCCTACCGCGATAATACTGTTCTTGATGTAGGTGGCAATGGGATAGTCCTTCCAGATATTGACAAAGTTCTCCAAGGTTGGACCGGAAGGGAATAACTCAATTCCCTTAGTCAGAGTGATGTCCGCCATGGATTTTAAGGAGGTAATTACCATCCAGGAAAGGGGCAGCAGCACGCAGAGACAGCCTACTGCTAAAATCAAATAACCGATTCCCCTCATAATATTATTTCTTGTCTTTTTAGTCATCACGCAGCAACCTCCTGAACACAACTCCAATGAGATAGCAAATCAGCAGAATATACACTGACTGTGCCGATGCAAGTCCATACTTGAAGTAGGAGAACGCATTTTTGTAAATTTCAATGGCAGATACCATGGTAGAACTTCCCGGACCACCTGATGTCATCAGCCAGATCAAGGTGAACTGCTTGAACACCCATACCGTATCCAGAATCAGAATTGTGGTTAAAATCGGCTTCAATGCTGGAATGGTCACATAACGGAACCGCTGCCACATATTGGCGCCGTCGATTTCCGCCGCCTCATACATATCCGTAGAAATCGTTTGGATTCCTGCCAAAATCTGCACCATTACCAGCGGGTAGCCTTTCCAGATGCTCACCAGAATCACACAGGGAAAAGCGGTAGCTGATGTACTGAGCCAGCCAATAGGATCTGAAATCAGCCCGAAATGGATCAAAAGCTCGTTTACAATACCACCCTGGGTATTTAAAATCCATTTAAACAGATAAGCGATTACCACGTCCGGAAAAAGCCAGGGCAAAATCAAGATTCCTCGAAGAACAGTCCGGAAGCGGATATCCATATTTAAAATCGAAGCAAAAATAAATCCTATGACAAAATGTCCCACTACTACAGATACGGTAAAAATCACAGTCATCCACAAGCTGTGCAAAAATGATGTATCGGTCAAGGCTTGAAGATAATAGCGCAAGCCTACAAATTCCCATTTATTCACCAGATTCGTGTTAAAAAAGCTGATGTAAATGCCATATAAAATGGGATACACTACCAAAATCAAAATTGTAAGACATGCCGGCAGAATAAACCCATAGGGTGTGAGCTTCGTCTTCAGCCGTCCTCTATTTCGTATGATCTCGTTCAAGTTAAACCTCCTCCAGTCCCACAGGCCGAAATTCTTTCGGCAGTCTCTTTCGATTAGTTGCTGTAGGACGCTGCAACCTCTTCAGCAGTCTGCGCCGCACGTTCCACCGCCTCATCCAGGGAAACGCCTTCTGAAACAACGGACTGCCAGCATTCTGCACAGGCATCTCTCATCTCAGCCAGACCAGCAAATGGAGGATAAATCACCGCCGTATCGGAAGCCTCCGCAAAGCCAGAATAAGACTCATCCTTTTCACAGATGGCATTCAGCGCTTCTTCCACTACAGGAAGGCGGCAGGTCGCTTCATTCCACTCCACGCTGATATCCACACTAGTCATATATTTTAAGAAATCTGCAGCAACTTCCGGATTCTCACAGGTATTGCTGATGGTCATTCCCACACTGGAGAAGGAAGTTACAGGATCAACCCCTTCTGCCACCGGCATGGGGAAGCTTCCCATCTTTCCTCTCATCTCTGGATTAGCCGTGTAAATTCCGCCCAGTACGTTGGAAGGGCTGAAGAACATACAAGCTTCTCCGGAAGCAATCATCGTATAGGCTTCTGAATATCCGGTTTCCACAAATCCTGCCGGAGCCACGCCTTCATTAACCGCCAGATCAATAAAGGATTCCATGGCATTCTTAAATTCCTCTGTGCCAAACCCGGAGGTATAAGTGCCGTCGCCGTTGTCTGTTACCAGATCACATCCATAGGTCAGGGCAAAGGTCTGGAATCTGGACTCTGCTGAGTCATTTCTTTGACCGGCAAACACACAGCCATAACGGTCAATGGTTCCATCTCCATCTGTATCTTCCGTCAACGCCTTGGCTGCTTCCAGGAATTCATCCCAGGTGGTGGGAATTTCAATTCCCTTCTCCTCAAATAAATCCTTCCGGTATACCATGGCGGTGATATTATTCTGCCATGGCATGTAAACTAACGTTCCATCTATTGTGGCGTTTTCCACCGCCGCAGGCATCAAACTGTTCATGTAATCCTCTCCCAAGAGTTCTGGAAGATTATCCACAGCCATTCCCATCTCAAGACAATTAGCTGAATATGCCTCTGACATGGTGAAGATATCCGGCAGCGTCCCTGCTGTAGCCTGAGTAATCAAGGTCGTATAAAGATCATTCATAGAGCATTCCACCGGATTCAGAGTAACGTTGGGGTACAGAGCCATATAATCTTCCATTACGCTCCGAAGATACGGCCCGCCGTCCGAATCTCCCAGGGACGTAATCATGACATCCAGGGTAACCTCTCCCGCACCGGCCACATCGAAGGTGCTGCCGTAATCCTGCCCTGAAGCTGCCGCCTGGCTTCCTCCTTCCGCACTCCCTCCTGCTTCTGTGCTGGCGTCAGCTGCTGAAGTATCTGCTGCAGTCGTATCTGCGGCAGTCTCTGTACTGCCGGAACCGCCGCATGCGCTAAGCATAGATGCCATAAGCACGGCCGCCGCTGCTGTCATCAGGTGTTTCTTCCTCATAATAAAATCCTCCTTATCGTTTTGCTTTATTTTTTTTATTTTTTTCCTTGTTTTTTGGATATTTTTATTATATAAATAATTATAATCAAATACAACTTCATTAAAATTAAATCATATTTAGCAAAACTTAATTTGAGGAATATTATGTCCTATAAATCACTATTTTACGATAGGAGTTTTGTCTATGGATACAAAGATTATTGAATACATCCTGACCATTGCAGAACATAAAAGCATTGCCCGAGCTGCCGATGAACTCTACCTTACTCAGTCAGCGCTGAACCAGCAGCTGCTAAAACTAGAAAAGGAGCTGGGAGCTCCATTATTTATTCGGACCAGAAATCACTGGGAACTGACGGATATCGGGAAGCTGTATGTGGAAAATTCCCGGCAGATTCTGAAAATCAAAAAACAAACTTATACCCAGATCGAAGATATGGCCAAGCATTGGAACGGCACCATCACCATCGGCCTCACTCCAGAACGCGGAATCCAAATGTTTACTTCCATTTATCCCTCCATTCACGCAAAATATCCAGAAGCGATTTTTCAGCCCATTGAATCCGATGTGGAATCTCAGGTAAAAATGCTCGATGCCAACCAATTAGACATCAGTTTCCAGACCATCTCCGAACGCAAATATAAACACCTGATTTACAGCTGCATTCTCTATGAGCCCTTTTATCTCTGTGTGCCGAAAAGCCACCCCTTAGCTTATTCGGAAGTCCTGAACCCGGCAGATTATCCTTATATCTCCCTCAGTGAATTTAAAAATGACCTGTTTACTCTAGTAAAAAAGACTTCCACGATGCGGGCGGTAATTGACCGTCTCTTTGAGGCTGCCGGTTTTAAGCCAAAGCTTCTGTTTGAATCTACCAGTATGCGGACCATGCAGCGCCTGGCCGCTAATAGTCAATGCTGTTCCATCATTCCCCGCTGCTATGCTGTAGCCAATGAAAACGTGGCCTATTTCACCCTTGGCCCGGAAGCCAGCTGGGAACTGGCTGCAGTGTATGCTCAGAATCATTATTTAAATCGGGCGGCTCGGGATTTTATCCGTATGGCTTCTGAGTACTGGCGAGAGCATTTATATATTGATTGACAACTTTTCCAAGCTATTTTTGTCCTCAAAAAATCCCGAAAGCACAATACTTTCGGGATAACATGTGTAAATCCTTGCAATGATTTTGGGCAGCAAATCAAACTATAGGCGCATCTTTTTTCTTCTGTCATGGACTTCCTGATCATAGTACGCCTTTTTCGCTGCGTACATTTTCTTTTCCGCAGCCTTGATCAGCGAAGCGATTGAGGAAATCTCCTCCTCCCACTGAACGCCGGCAGAAATATGGTAATCCTCTTTTTCCAGCGTCTCGGCAAGCTTTCGGAGCTTTCGGTCTGTTTCTGCTTCTGGGGCATCCGGTACAAAGACAAGGAACTCATCTCCGCCAATTCGATAAGTGAGATCCGCTCCAAATTGTTTCCTGATCTCCATCGCTACAGTTTTCAGCATAGTATCCCCGGCGCTGTGGCCCTTCGCATTATTCAGCTCATGGAGACCGTTTACATCAAGATAAACGCAGGCCAGGGATTTTCTATATCGTGTCTTGATCCTGGGAAGATCCGCCTCATACCGGTTGCGGTTATACAATCCGGTAAGCCTATCCTTTTCTCCCTGCTCCTTCGCCTCAGTAAAAGAGGTGAGATTATGACAGAACATACCGAAGCTGAATTTTACGCTTTCCAGCAAAGAGGCGTCAGCTTTCTTTCCTTTCATATTGCAGCTTGCAAGGATGCCGCAGATTCCGCCATCCAAAGTTTCAATGGGAACAGCCGCAATGTTATGAATCATGTGGTGTTCTTGATCAGGCAGTATTTTTCTCAGCATCTCTGCATCGTCTGCCTCAAACGCCCGGTTCCCCATCTCAAAGTATTCCAGCAATGCATAGATATTGTCTTTCTGAACAGCTTTTTCCTGATCTTTCGCGTTTTCCTCTCTCTTCCAAAGAAAAACTGTATCATCCTGTGATTTTCCCACAATCCACAAGCCAACCCGCTCCGCCTGCAAAATCTGGGCGATCTTACTCAGGGCCGCCGTCACGTTTTCTTTTTTTTCATGAGCGTTGAACAGCAGCTTTTCCACATCGTACATATAATTGATGGTATCCAGCTTATGCTGCTTCTCACTTGTCTCCGTTCGAACATAGCGGAGCATCCATAAAAAATAGAGAATAAAGGCTATACTCTCGAAAACCAGAATGATATTGAGAACATTTTTCACCTCATTCGCTTTTTCAAATGTCACGCTTTCCGGTACGGATAGAGCGATCCTCCAGTTATTGATCTGAATCGGTTCATAGTAAAAATACAGATATTCTCCAACTGTTTGAGAAACAAATACGACATATCCATTCTTTCCATCAATCAATCCCTGTTTTAATTGTTCATGATCATATCCCGGCGCCATCTTTCGTTCTCCCAGCGCCCAGATATTGCCGCCTTCAGCAGAATGCCATGTGTCTAACAAAAAGTCGCCTGATTCTCCGTCTATGATATAAATCGCCGCTTTTCCGCCAAAAGGAGACTCTGCCAGTTCTTTCGGCAGATTTCCCAGCTGAATGACTCCGTACAGCATAGCCACGGTTTCTCCGTTTCTGCATACGGGCACATAATTCCGCACGATATAACTGCCGTCCGTCAGATCTGTTTCACGGTTCGTAATATGGGCGCCTAAAGCAGCCTCTTTTTCAAAAGACAATACTCCTTCTGCATTCACACGTTTTCCGCCTTCCGTAAGGACGATGTCCCCTGGAAGAAGCAGTTCCAGCTTGGACATCATATCGGTGCCGGCATATGCATCCAAAAAAGACCAAAGACTTTGTGAAGACAAATCATCATATTGTGATGCCACCCTGGCAATCAGCTCAAGTTTTTCTCTGTTGCGCTCCGCACGCTCTTCCATATAGCTGGCAATTTCCCCAGCTTCCTCATCAAGCCGTTCAAAACTGTTTTCCTCTTCCCGATGATTGATCCACATGATCACACTATAGGAAACAGAGATAATCCGCAGGATCATCGCAGCGGTTACGGCCATTGCTTTTACCCAATGTATTTCATTGCTCTTTCTCATCTATTAATCTTCCCTCGAAAACTCCCGAAGCGCCTTTCCCCATCTCAGGAATGCACAGAACAGGTGTTTTTTACGCTTTCAATATATTCCAATACACGCCATCATTATACTACTCCGTTACAAAATTGGAAATACTAAATTTTATATGCCATAATTATAACACTTTTGGCAAAATACTCAGCATAAATACTTGTATACCAACTTTTCTATCTTTTTGGTATTTAAAACCATTTTCTCTGTCTCGAAGGTCAGAATCGGACGTTCTCCAGGATAAAGATTATTTTCTTCATAAGCTTGTATTTTTCTCACTGCTTTTTGAGCATACACAGGGTCATCCATTCTGCCGTTATGTTCCCAGTATATTTCTTTTTTGAGTTTTTTCGGGAAAAAGGTAAAATCAGGGTAAACGATGCCGAAATGCTTCAGATACAGGGGACATTCGTGAACGATTCAGGCAGCTGTTTCTTTTCTCTTTAGAAATGTAAAAATTTGGAAATCATACTTTTAAAGAATCCCGGAAGACCTTGCTTCCGGGATAAAATATCTTTGGATAAATGAAATTATCTCTTGGGTAAGTGAGATTAGCGCTTGCTGAACTTCAAGGGTCTGGTGCTGACCCTGCCAAACACCCGGTGATTTCTTCGCTTTCCACCTGATTTATGGCTCTATACTGCGGTTTTTCCGCACATCATGTTCTAATTTTCATTCCCGTGTATAGTGCACGAAAAGCAGGTTTTGCTCCTTATATGTGCCTTGCGTATCGCTGCCCAGGGCGACGCAGGACAACAGTAGGGAAAGAAACCTGGTTGCTGTTCTCGTCATCACCTCAAAATTAAATTTCCACACGGAGGACAGCATAATGGAAAAATACATCTTCGATCAGTGCAATGGCCTTTGGTATGAATTCCAAGGCAACTACTATGTCCCCTGCTTAGTGCTGGATGAAG
>DVFL01000027.1 GCA_018713255.1 Candidatus Cottocaccamicrobium excrementipullorum
AAGAGATCAATGATACCCCTGTTGTTTATCACTGGAAATATCGACTTGATGAAATCGATCCGAATGAAGAAGCACAGGTTGAAACATTGTCTCTTGAAAAGTCGAGTTAATTAGTGACGGTTATACTAGGAAATGAGAGTTTTTTCTTCCATAAATAATTCTTTGTGAAGATGTATAGCCATACACATGGTAATTACAGCGGTCAGAACATCAGCGATTGGCTGAGCATATAAAATACCGTTAATTCCCCATACAGCGGGCAGTAGCAAAATTACTGGGATAAAACAAATACCTTGTCTGCATACTCCCAAGAAAAATCCGGCTGCCCCCTTCCCTAAAGCAAGGAACAGGGAAGAATAAACAGTATGAAAGCCAAAAAGAATAAAAGAAAAACCGCTAGCTTTCAAAGACTTTTGACCTACCGAAACCATTTCAGCATTACTGTCTGTGAATAGGGAGATTATCTGAGTGGAGAAGATTGCCATCAGCAGCCCCACAACCAAGCAGAAAGCAGTAGACCACACAATTGACGTTCTGATAGCTTCACGCAGGCGATCAAACTTTTTTGCTCCATAACTAAAACCAGCAATAGGCTGAAAACCTTTTAGAAAGCCGAACACTACAAGGGTTCCCATAGAGGTAATCCTTGTTACAGCCCCCATACCGGCAATAACCGCATCTCCATAACTGTTGGCAGAACGGTTTATCAATGCGATTGAAAGACTGGTGAGCAACTGAAATGCTAATGTAGGGATACCGATTTTCAAAATCTCCGCCATCATTTGAAAAGAAGGAGCATATTGTTTGATGCTAAAAGAGAATGCACTTCTTTTCTGAAAAACATATACCAAATAAACCAGCGTAGAAATCATTTGTGAAATAGCTGTTGCAATGGCAGCACCAGCTACTCCCATTTTAAAAATGTAGATAAATAAAGGATCCAAAGCAATATTCAATATCGCACCCAAAAGTAAGGCGCACATAGTTGTTTTGGCAGCGCCTTCACTACTCACAATATTATTCATAGTCACATTGAATACATTGAAAATACAAGACACCACGTAAATTCTTCCATACGTCAAAGCATAAGGCATAATTGTTTCCGTTGCACCCAACATAACAAGTAGCGGTTTAAGAAAGATCGTGGCGACAAGGACAATGATAATGCCAATAAATACACTGCTGTACAAAGCAGTGCTGGCCACTTTATTTGCAGTATCTTTGTCATTGCTTCCAAGCAACCTCGAAAGATAAGAGGCGGCACCATTGCCGAACATCAATCCCAGTCCAACCACAACTTGCCCTAAAGGGAAGATAATTGAAATTGCCCCCATTTGGCTGTCTCCCAATGCTCCTACAAAATAAGCATCCACCAGGTTATAGAGAGCATTAATCAGCATACCAATCATAATAGGGATACCGAGTGACATCAAAGCTTTAGGAATAGGGGCATTCCCTAAAAGCTCAAGTTTGTTGTTTCCTTTCATTGTAAATACTCCTTTCTTTAGGGTGTATTTTATAGTAGTATAATTTATACTATAAACCCGTGTTAATTACACTACTATAATTTATAGTAATTGTCAAGAGCATTTACCGTTACTTCTTGACAATTACTATAAAATCGAATACTATATTTTATAGCATTTCGTAATCTAGTTTGAAAACATAAAAATATGGGAAGGATGATACTACATGGCAACGATTGATTTAATTGTATTAGGGATATTAAAGAAAGCGCCAATGAGTGCTTATGATATTCAGAAACTAGTAGAATATAGGAACATTTCAAAATGGGTTAAGATAAGCACCCCGTCTATTTATAAAAAAGCTATACAGTTAGAAGAAAAAGGGTTAATCCAGGCGGAAATTGTAAAAGAAGGCAAGATGCCGGAAAAAGCCATTTATTCCTTAACGGAAGCTGGACACACTGAATTTGAACGACTTATGTTCGAGATTGCTTCTAAACCTATTAGTATCTTTTTGGATTTTAACGCTGTGATCGTAAATATAGATTCTTTACCACCGGAAAAGCAGAAAAAATGTGTTGCCGAAATATCTAGTAATATCAAGACACTAAAGGCCTATCTAAAAGAGAATATCTCCGAGAAGAAAAACAAACCGGAGATTCCCACAACAGGTATGGCCGTTTTACAGCAGCAGTTTGTATTAGTCAAAGCGATTGAAGATTGGATTGCTTCTTTAGAAATAGAATTATTTTAATATGAGGGTGGACTATATAATAGACATTGAAATACCGCCCTACAATACTCTTGATTACTACAAAAAGGGCATACCTGTTTTCTGATACACCCTTTCGCAGATCCATATAATCATTTGTAAAAATAGATAGTAAGAGCAGGCACCCTTGTCGAAAAGCCGCTGAAATCCTTATAAAAATCACAGCGAACCGACATGATTAGGCTGTTTTCAGCACTACTTTGCCTCGAAGCAGTATCCTATTTCACGCACACACCGGATTTCAAATTTCCGATCCGGGCAGGCTTTGTATAGTTTTTCTCTTAATTTACATACATGGGAACCAATCGTGTTGTTTTCTATATCCTGCACATAATTGCCCCATATCTTTTGATAAATCTGTTCGTATGTAAGAACCCTCCCTTCGTTGGCAGCGAAATAACACAATAGATTAAATTCTTTTGTAGTTAGAAAAATTTCCTGTTCTCCGCAATATACCTTTCTTTGATCTGGAAGTATTTCAAGATCGGGGAACGATATTGTGGGTGCGTAATCTACTTCATATTTTTGAAAATCTGGATATTTACGGAACACTTCCATGATTTCATCAAACGGACGTGTTTCATTATCCTTGAATTCTGCAACAATCAATCGTCCTATAATAACTCCTTCTTTCTCAATTTTGTTTTTTCTAAAATAACTGAAAGATGAATAGATCTATGCGTATTGTCCGGAAATATAAATGTACGCATCCTCCAATGTGGGGTCTACTGAAACGCACTCTACATTCGGCATTTTTTCGCTGATCAGTCTTATCTGTACACCATCTTCCGATAATTGTTTAGATGAGATATGATATTTTTTTTCAATTTCCCGTGCCTGTACTTCATCACGAAGCCGACAAATCCAAACGTGTCCTTTGGCCGCTCTAACCAATTCTTTCATACTTCCCGCATATAAGAACTGGCCTTTTTTCATAACAGCAAGCTGATTGCAGACTGCTGCCAGATCCTCTACTACGTGAGTAGAAAAAAGAACAGTTCTGTTTTCTGAGAAATCAACCAACAGGTTCCGGATGCGGATTCGTTCTTCTGGGTCAAGTCCGGTCGTTGGTTCGTCCACGATTAGGAATTTTGGTTCGTTTAAAAGTGCTTGTACAAGACCAACCCTCCTCTTCATTCCGCCGGAAAGTTGTCTCATTTTCTTCTTTCTATGCTCTGTCAGACTGGTCTTCTCAAGATAATACCGGATGCGCTTACGGCATTCCTCTTTCGGTACACCGGCAAGATTCCCCATATATTCCAGACATTCCTGAACCGTCAATCCTGGATACAAGTCAATCTCCTGTGGAAGATAGCCGATCTGATGCTGGATTTTCGGGTAATTTCCTTCGCAATAAAGCATTCCATCCATTCTTACTGTACCGCTGGTGGGTGTAAGAACAGTGGTAAGAACTCTCATTAAGGTAGTTTTTCCGGCTCCGTTTTCTCCCAAGAGGCCAAAAACTCCATTTGGTATTTCCAAATCGGCATGGTTAATCGCAGTCACTTTATTCTTAAATCTTACAGTAAGATCATTGATTTTAATACTCATATATTTCAACCTCTTTTCTTGATTATTTTCGGCGTCATAAGTGTCATAGCTGCGCATAACAGCAGACATAGGGCTTTGCCATACAACCATCCAAAGTCCTGGGTGTCCATTACATTGCGGAAGGCATAAGAAAACAGATTCCAGTTGCCCAGCACATTTTTACCCAAAGTGGAATTTGTGACAAGCCAAAGGACAATGCCGCACCCGATACCTACCCACATGTTTCGGAACAGACAGGACAGAAGATTTGACAGGATGCCCCAAAACCACAGTGTTACCACCATTGCCGCTAAAAATATGAAAAACATCTGTAGTTCTGATTCTGTGCTTTGTCCAGCTTTATAAAGAGACAACGGATGTTGAAAGCCATAAAACATACCGTAACCAACAGCACTCAATGCAAAAAGGATAATTTCCTGTACCAATATCCGTATCCCCACAGAAGCAAGACGTTTTTTCATGAGATATAAACGGTGTAGCTCGGACCGTTTTGAGGTGATTTCCTGCGTATAAGTGTCCGCACAGAAAACCATAGCAAGTATGGCCATAGGAGCCTCCATAGCAACGCCTATTTCGTAAGAAAAAGTAATACCACGGATCAGACTTAATATCACAACAAAGCAAAAAGCGTATGCCAGCTTATATGCCGGAAGGCTGATCTTTCTTTCTGTCATTACCATATCCTTCGCCTCCTCCAAAGTTGTATTCCAATGAGAATGATTCCTGCTGAGACAAGCAACAGGCAGATCTGATTGACCATTGCCAGCGGCGGTGGAGTCACATCGAAAAACATTCCTGGAAAACGGACCATAATCGCCAGCGGCCGCCCGTAATATCCGTAAACACCTTCCGCATTCCGGCTTCCCATATTGGAGTAAATCATATACAGAAATAAAAGGGGAACCGCGGGAAGCGGATTCTTAAACAAAAGGGCTGTGATAGTATATACACATACAATCATCAGCATATTCGGTAAAATATAAAGGCAAGTCGCCAGGAGAAAGTCCGTCAACCGTATCTCAAAATCATTTCCATTGGTACAGATCATGCAGGCCGCCCAGAATACCAGATTTAATATTCCGAGGATCAAAAGACTTATCAGAAAGCCTCCTGTAGCTTTTCCGATAACGTACTGTGTGGCACTGATAGGTTTTGTATGCAGCAATTCATAGGTATTCTTTCTCATATCCTGCATAAATAGAACAGCAAGCAGAATTGTTGCAGTAAATCCCATAAACAGCCCTGCAAAATCTGCAAATTTTCTGGAAAAATACCAGGAAAACGGACGTTCTTCAAGTTCTTCTTTAATATAAGCATTGATTTCATCCATCGTGCCTTTCCGGTAAGCTGTATCTTCCCAGGAATATTCCGCATTATAGTATCCGTACTCATCTTCCAGATAGCGGCAGGCTTCGTCAAGCTCCATATCATTCATTTCCTGAATGGCATCGGCTGCCTCGTCATTGCTCATGCCAAAGTCTGAAACCAAACTTTTTTGTATCGCATTCTCCCAAAGTTTTCTGTGTTCTTCCGTGCTTACAGGAATATATCCCTCATAAATCTCCCCCTCGTGAACCGTTTCCGGATACTCATTCTTTAATTCATCTTCTGATGTAATGTAATGGATGTTCAGATAGGGATTTAACTGCTGAAAGACACCAAATATTACGACTACAATGGCAACCCAGAATAATGGCCTTTTCAGGTAATTTAGAATTTCCCGCCGTATAATTGCTTTCATAATCGTCACCTCTTTCTTTTTGTTATCCTCATTGTAAATGCCAAATAACAACAAAAAGACAATGACAGAAAAAAACGGATCGCTTATGCGATCCGGTGAAATACAGCGGTGACAATAGCACCACCTGATTTTTCATTTTCTAACAGCATTTTTCCTCCATGTTTCTCGCAGTACAGACGGGCAAGATACATACCCATTCCTGTGTGCGTCAGGCTGTCTTTGATGTTTTTTTGATGAAAGGCGCTGGTTACTTTTTCTGCATCCTCCGAAAATCCATTTCCGTCATCCTGGACGGAAAGCGTCAGCAGTTCGGAAGTCAGAGATACTTTTATATCAATCTCCTCCCTGGAATATCGGATTGCGTTGGATAATAAATTCTCCAAAACCTCCAGAATCACTTCCTGATCCCCCCAGAATATTTGATCTGTTTTACAAACCGACAAATGGATTCGTTTTACTTTCCCCAGAATATCTAGCTCTCTTTGGATATCTTTTTCAAGCTGTGTGGGAGAAATCTGTTCCGCTTTCAGTGTCCGGTGTTCCAGACTATTCATTTTTTGCATGGAATCAATAAAGACATCCATACGGCGAATTTGTTTCATACCTTCCTGCAGCATTTCCACAGCCTTTTCCCTGTCAATGGTTCCGTCAGGAAAATAGTCAAGCAACATTTCCTGATAACCTTTCAGGACAGAAAGCGGTGAGCGGATATCATGGGCGATTGCAGACCGCAGCATCCGTTCATCTTCAATCATGTGCCAGAGTTTTCGGTTATTTTCTTCCAATTGTCCACGCATACGGTCAAATTCATGGCACAGATGCCCCATCTCGTCTCTATTTTCATAAGTGATCCGAAAATCCAGGTCGTTGTCCGCAATCCTCTGTGAGGCCATTTCCAATTCCTCAATGGGTTTTTTAAGTTTATTTCTGTAAAAAAGAAATACGGAGACACAACTGCCGACAACAGAAAATATCAATACGGAATAGGTTTGCAGGAAATCACAGGCTTCGGATGTGCCATGATCTATGCGGCTCATTTCCCAACTTTCCGGGCGTGGAATCTCTATCATATATCCTTTGTTTTCCAGTTCAACTGCCGCAAAATAGGCATCTTCATCTGTATATTTCCACCAGATATGATTCTGAACTATAGAAGCTGTCCGTGCAACAAGAGCGGATAAAAGAAAACTAATGAACAGGCTTATTATTAAATACAACAGAATAGTCTTTCTAACAGAAAGGTTTCTTACTTTATCTCTTATTTTCCCCATCGGTAACCCATCCCCCAAACTGTTTCTATATATTCCGTATCTGTGTACTTCTGTATTTTTTTCCGAATACGCCGAATGAGTTCTGTGATCACTCGGCTGTCTCCATCTCCATCGTATCCACAGACTTTTTCATAAATCCGCTCTTTATCATAGACAGACCCAGGATTCATCGAAAGAAATTCTATAATGCTGTATTCAAGTTTTGTAAGTTCAATATCCTGTCCACTGATTTGAACGGTTTTGGCAGAATAGTCAATGGACAGATCGCCCTGAAAACGATAAAAGGACTTTCTCTGACGACGTTCCTCCCGTTTCAAGTGTGCAATAATCCGGGCTTCCAGTTCTTTTAGACTAAAGGGTTTCAGAATATAGTCATCACCGCCTGACATTAGACCATTAACACGATCCTGCTCATCGGCTCTGGCAGTCAGAAATAGAATCGGACAAGATACCTTATCACGGATTCGCTGGCATACTTCGATACCGTCAGCTTTGGGCATATTTATATCAAGCAAAATAATATCTGGTTTCCTTTCAATCATTTTTAGCGTTTCGGCACCATCGGATGCTGTAATTACTGTATAGTTTCTGAGTTCAAAAAAAGTACGCAGCATTTTTACCAGCTCTGTGTCGTCATCTGCGATTAAAATTTT
Source organism: Candidatus Cottocaccamicrobium excrementipullorum (assembly GCA_018713255.1). Taxonomy (GTDB): domain Bacteria; phylum Bacillota; class Clostridia; order Lachnospirales; family Lachnospiraceae; genus Caccovicinus; species Caccovicinus excrementipullorum. The sequence continues at coordinate 7,455 of DVFL01000027.1, forward strand.
ATAATTCATCTTTGTCTCCTTATCAGCAAAAATCATTCTACCCATACAGGATAGCTAAATTCAAACTATAAGATCACTCCATTAAAAAGGATATAACAAAGCGAAAATGAAATCAACAGTAATCACATAACACGAATATATCGGAAGCTTGAACATTTCTATATCTTTTATTGAATATTAAAAAAGAAACAGATTATTCAATCCCTTCCAGAGAACATCTCTAAATGTGTAGGGAATCACTCAAGATAACGCTGGGCACAGCGGTTACACCTCTGCACCCGGCGCTAAACTTTATCGAAGTAACAGCGATATATCTTTTTCTCTAATACGCCGGAACTCCATATCCCACGATCTGTCCATAACCTATCGGATAGCTCCGTCTGGCCACTTTATCCCCACTATTTCCTTCTACTGTATAGACCGTTCCGTCTACCACGCTTTCCACAATCCCTACATGGTCAATACTCCCGTCATTTCCCCAGTCAAAGAATACAAGATCTCCAGTAGCAGGAACATAACTTCCATCCATGAACTGGCCCCGGCTCTCAAACCATTCCATACCTGCAGAACATAAAGAAAACTTTGGTATCACTCCTGCCTCAATATATCCACACTGATCGGCACACCAGCTTACGAAGCAGGCACACCATTCCTCTCTGCTGGAAAAACCATACCAGCTCCAGTAGGTATCTCCTCCGTTGCCCTCCTGCGTCAGTGCCACCTGCACAATCGCCTGGCTCCCGGTTCCCGTAGGGATACGTCCAAACACGTAGTATCGCAGCACATGGGATACATACTCCTTATCCCCGTAACTGCTCCAACCGTTCCGTTCCGCCATCATTTCAGAGAATTCCACTGCATTGGCATAGGTGTACCCTCCGTAATTCTCTTTCGCCCAGGAAATGTAACCATTCCCATAATTATATCCCTGCAGGGCGAGCTTTATATGATTCATATCTACCGGACTTTCCACGTCCGCCTCCCGCAGACAAGCCGCAAGGTTCTGGATACCTACATCAATGGAATACTCCGGATCTGTGATCCCATTTGGCGTATTGGGGTATCTGGTATTATATCCGCACTCGGACGCCTGCATGGGATCACTTCCCTGCCCTCCGCTCTCCTGCATCATGACCGCTTTGATCAGTTCCACATACTCCTCAATCCCATACTGTCTGGCATACTGACGGATCAGCGGCTCGTATGCTTCCACCTCGGCGCTGACCGGTGTGACGGTACTGGAATTACTTCCGCCTACCATGCTGAACAGCGCTCCAAATAGAATGACAATTACAAGGATCAGCACCACGATCCAGCCACCTGCAAGGATAGCAGAGACAAGCGCTTTGGTAGCTGCAATGACGGCCTTAACTGCGGCTGTGACAGCTTTTGCCGCCGCTTTTGCAGCCTTCGCCGCCGCAATCGCTGCCTGTCTTGCGGCAACGGCGGTCCGCTGCGTGGTCAACACCGCAGCCCTTGCTCCCTGTCCTGCAGTTCTGGCAGCCACTTCCGTAGTCCGGACTGCACTGCGCCCGGTCCGTTCCGCTGTCCTGATCGTCCTGCCCGTGCCTTTCACTGCGGCTTTCCCGGAAGTTTTTATAGAAGCATGGGCTGTTTTGATTGTTTTCTCTCCCCGATCAAACGCCTTGACTGTCTGCTTTGGAAGTTCCCGGATCTGCGTTCCTTTCTTTCCAGTCTCCCTTCCTCCGGCGGCCTGCCTTCCGGCTGTCCGCCCGGTCTGCACTCCTGCCCGGTTTTTCATCTGCTCTTTCGGCTGGTAAGTCTTTTCTGTACCGGACGAAAAAGAAGAGGCGGAAGGCTCTCCGTTCTTCTCCCGGAAAACCTCTGCCTCTTTTTTTGCTCTGCCCCTCTCCCGGACAGCATGGATTACCTTTTCTCCCTGTTTTCCTGCCTGCTGAACCGTTCCACGGGCGGCTCTCTCCCCTTTTTCCATGACCTGATCTTCGGCATAGCCTACGGGATTTCCCTGTTCCTTGACCTGTGTCTGTTCTGCGCTGTCTCTTGTCCGGATATAGGCCCCTTTCATATGCTCCGCCGCTGTCACTGTTTTATCCAATACCTTGATATCCTTCTGGACGTGGCGGGTTTTGATCGTTCTTCCCATCGCCTGCCCTCCTTTCGGATATGGGATTTTCAG
>DVFL01000028.1 GCA_018713255.1 Candidatus Cottocaccamicrobium excrementipullorum
TTTCCGTTTCCTGTGTTTCTTTTAATTTGATTTAAGAAAGGAATGGTACAGTAAAGGAAAAATTCGAAAAGGCTGTGGAATGATGAATAGCAACCGGCGAAAGGAATATGGAGGAGGAATGAGAGATGAGACTGCTTCTTGCGGAAGATGAGCGTTCGCTTTCTAGAGCGATTGTAACGATTTTAGAAAAAAATAATTATTCAGCCGATGCGGTTTACGATGGGGAGGAAGCATTGGAATACCTGGAAACGGGAAATTATGACGGGCTGATTCTGGATATTATGATGCCGAAAATGGATGGACTTACAGTGCTGAAAAAGCTGAGAGAAAAAGGAAATCCTATACCGGTGCTGATGTTAACCGCCAAGTCGGAGGTGGATGATAAGGTGGAAGGGCTGGATCTGGGAGCTAATGACTATCTGACGAAGCCTTTTGCCACCAAGGAGCTTTTGGCCAGGATACGAGCGATGACAAGAAACCAGATGGTTCAGCCTTCCTCTCAGCTGACCATGGGAAATATTACTTTGGATCAGGCTACTTTTGAGCTTTCTTCCCCCACAGGGAGTTTTCGCCTGGCGAATAAGGAGTATCAAATGCTGGAGATGCTGATGCGCAATCCCCATCAGCTGATTTCTACCGAGCGGTTTATGGAACGGATCTGGGGATATGACAGTGAGGCAGAAATCAATGTGGTGTGGGTTTACATTTCTTACCTGCGGAAGAAATTGGCGGCCCTCCATGGAAATATTCAGATTAAAGCAACGAGAAATGCCGGCTACTCCCTGGAAGAAATCGCATCAAGGTGAAGTTTATGCTGACAATCAGCAGGAAATAAAGGAGATAGGGATATGATAAAAAAACTGAGGATAAAGCTGATTGCCGTTTCGATGATTTCTGTGTTTCTGGTGCTTCTGGTAATTTTAGGATGTATTAATTTAGTCAGTTACCGGCATATGGTGAATGAGGCGGACGTTATTCTTGATTTCTTGTCGGAAAACGATGGGAAATTTCCTAAAATTGGAAACCTGTTTGATTTTGAGCCGGATGCAGAAGGTATGTCCGATGAATTAGCACGGGTATCCCGGTATTTCTGGGTGATTACCACAGAGGACGGGGAAGTAACAGAAGTTGATGTCAGTGAGATTGCTGCGGTAGATCCAGAAACGGCGGCAGATTATGCCAGGCGGATTATGTCTTCCGGGAAGCAGAGAGGATTTATTGATGATTATCGCTATCTTGTAGTGGATCAGGGGGAAGAGAGGGAAGGAGCAGAAGAAGCAGAGGGAGCAGAAAACAGAGTGAGGATTATTTTCCTGGACTGCTGGAGAAGCCTTTCGAATTTTAGCACGTTCCTGCTGGCCTGCAGCTGGGTGTCTGTTTTGGGCATGCTGGCGGTGTTCTGTCTGGTGGTGCTTTTATCCAACTGGATTATCCGGCCTGTGGTGGAGAGCTACGAAAAACAGCGTCAGTTTATTACGGATGCAGGTCATGAAATAAAAACGCCCATCACCATTATTGATGCAGACGCGGATATTTTGGAGATGGATTTGGGGGAGAATGAATGGCTTCAGGACATTCAGAAACAGGCAAAACGCCTTACCTCCCTCACCAATGACCTGATTTATCTTTCTCGGATGGAAGAAAATCAAAATCAGGTGCAGATGATTGATTTCCCTTTTTCTGATCTGGTGGAAGAGATGGTACAATCCTTCCAGGCCCTGGCCAAGGCGCAGAATAAGATGTTTACCAGCAGTATTCAGCCGATGATTTCCCTTTGGGGAGATGAACGGTCTCTGCGCCAGCTGATTTCCGTTTTGCTGGACAATGCGCTGAAGTATTCAGATGAAGGAGGGCAAATTTCCCTTGCTTTGGAGAAACAGGGACAGTGGGCAAAGCTGTCTGTTTTTAATACCTCCAGTCAGCCGGTGGACCGCAATACCAGCAGGCTCTTCAACCGGTTTTACCGGGGAGATCATTCCAGAAACTCCAAAATAGGCGGCTACGGCATAGGACTTTCTATTGCGGCGGCAGTGACGGCAAATCACAAGGGCAGGATTTCTGCGGTTACCCAGGATGGTTATTCTCTTCAAATCACGGTTCTTCTTCCCCTTCAGGGAGAGCGAGGAAGCCGAAAAAAGCTGGAACGGGCAAAACAAATTTTAAGTTCAGTTAAGCTTCGGGGAGTATTCTTCAAATAGTCGTCAGAACGGCAGTTTTTCCCGGGGTTTAAGGGAACGGCTGACTGCAAAAAGGCAGGTGGATACATGACAAAAGAAGAGTTTTACGGTTCTCATCTTGAGAACCTTGAGGCAGCAAGAAAGCAGATTTTGGGAATCATTGAAGAGTATCCGGAAGAACGAGGAGAAGGGGAAGGCCTTCAGGCGATTATGTATTGTACTTCCCGGATTAAATCCCCGGAGAGCATGAGGAAAAAGCTTGCTCTTCATGGTTTCCCTGCAGATTGTGAAAATGCCTTGACGAAAATGTATGATGCAGTAGGCGTCCGGGTGATCTGTTCATTTTTTGACCAGGTATATCAGGTGGCCGGATGGCTGGAGAAAAGACCGGAGATTGAAGTGGTTAAAATAAAGGATTATATCGCTTATCCAAAGGATAACGGATACAGAAGCTATCATATGCTCCTTAAGATGGCAGATGGCCCTGGAAAAGGAGTGAGGGCGGAATTGCAGCTGAGGACCATAGCCATTGATTTTTGGGCCAGTCTGGAGCATCAGATGAAATATAAGCAGGAAGTCAGACATGAGTCGCTGATCCGCGGAGAGCTAAAGCGGTGTGCTGATGAGATTGCATCCATTGATCTGTCCATGCAGACCATAAGAGATTTGCTGGCAGAGGATTTTTGAATTGAAAAACAGGAGGTTATTCGTTATGATGGAATATGAGAGATGGGACCGGGATGACCGGCAAATGACACAGAATGTTCAAAAAAGAGAGAAAAGGGGACGTAAAAAATCGGCTTTGAAGCGAATGACTGCCATGGTACTGGGGGCGGCTGTTCTGGGTTCTGCGGCAGCAGGTGCGTTTCACGGAACAGATTATCTGCTCACTGCACTGGAGACAGGCGGAAGCCAGGAGAGTCTTCTGGCTGAGACGGGAAAAGGAACAGTTCAGGAAGCTGAAAAGAACGCATCGTTGATGAATCTTCAAGTTAACGATCAGGGAGGAATGATCAATACGGCAGTATCAGGAGGTCTGGACGTATCTGATATCGCAGAAGAGGCTCTTCCCTCTGTAGTGGCAATCACCAATATTTCAGTTCAGCAGGTGAGACGGTATTACGGTATGTTTGGGCGGTTCGGCCAGTGGGCTACTGAGCTTGAGGAAACAGAAAGCTGCGGCTCCGGCGTAATTATTGCAGAGACAAACACAGATCTTTATATTGTAACCAATAATCATGTGGTTAACGGCGCAGTTTCCCTTTCTGTCAGCTTTGTGGATGACGCCGTGTATAATGCTACGCTCTGCGGAACGGATGCAGATCAGGATCTGGCTGTGATTAAGGTTTCTCTGGCAGATCTGTCAGATACCACCAGATCTCAGATCAAAGTTGCCTCAGTGGGAAGTTCTGACGCCCTTCGGGTAGGACAGCAGGTAGTAGCCATCGGAAATGCCATGGGCTATGGCCAGTCGGTGACCACCGGGATTGTCAGTGCTCTTAACCGGACTGTGACTACCGGCAAGGATTCTTCCGGCAATCCGGTTACTTCAACTTATATTCAGACCGATGCAGCGATTAATCCTGGCAACAGCGGCGGAGCACTGCTGAATATGGATGGACAGCTCATTGGCATTAATACAGCCAAGGTATCTTCCACAGAGATTGAAGGTATGGGCTATGCCATTCCCATTTCTCAGGCCTGGGGCACCATCCAGCAGCTGATGGGCCAGACGGCTGCAGGAAGCAGCGTTTAATTGAAGCAGCGGCTGGGAAAAGGGCCTGGACGATTCAAATGAAATAAAAGAGGAGACAGAGTATGAGAAGGCAGATTAGTCTGGAGGAGATTTCAGACGGACGGTTGTATACGTTGAATGATATGGTAAAAGCAGACTGCGGCGGATGCCGGGGCTGCTTTGCCTGTTGTAAGGGGATGGGAAATTCCATCGTTCTTGATCCTATGGATGTATGGCGTCTTTGTGCCGGGCTGAAAAAAGATTTTTCGTGGCTTGCCGGCGCCGCCGTAAGTCTTGGCATGGTAGATGGATTGATCCTTCCCAGCCTGAAAATGAATGGGAAAGAAGAAGCTTGTTTTTTCCTGGGAGAAGATGGAAGATGCAGGGTGCATTCCTTCCGGCCGGGAATCTGCCGGATTTTCCCTCTGGGACGGTATTATGAGAATGATCATTTCTCTTATTTCCTTCAGATCCATGAGTGCAAAAAAGAAAATCGGACTAAGGTAAAAGTAAAAAAATGGATCGATATGAAGGACCCTAAAGTGTATGACCAGTTTATTCGGGATTGGCATTATTATCTGGAAGAGCTGGAGGAAAAGGTGAATGCAGAAGAAGCGAAGGGAGATCAGGAAATAAGGAAAGCAGCCTGTCTGCATGTGCTGACTTGCTTTTATCAAACACCTTATCAGGCGGAATCTGGGGATGAAGAAGGGTTTTACAGGGAATTCTATGAACGGCTTCAGGAGAGCCGGAAGAACAAATAGAGACAGAAAATCAAGACGGGGAAGACATAGATCATGAAAAAAATATTGGACTATTTTTCTATTGACGGAGCAGTAGGGGGAAACCAGGAGTGGTTTTCCAACCTGGTCATGTACATGGGCGGCTGCGCAGCGGCTACAGCCTGTGACTGCTGTATTTATCTGGCTCTGCGCAGGGGAATGACCCGGCTTTATCCATATGATATCCATGAGTTGACCAGGCAGGATTACGTTGATTTTTCCATGAAAATGAAGCCCTATTTAAAGCCCAGAGTGAATGGAGTGAACAAGCTTTATCTGTTTACAGAGGGCTTTGGAAATTACCTGAGGGATGTGGGGGAAACGCATCTTAAGATGGAGGAATTTCTAGGGACGAAAAGCGCCGTGGAAGCGGAAAAATTAATGAAAGAACAGATCGATCATGGATATCCGGTGCCTTATTTGATGTTGAAGCATCAGAAAAAGGAATATGAAGATTTTGTCTGGCACTGGTTTTTGTGCTATGGATACGAAGAGAGACAGGAAGGGCTATGGATAACCGTTGCCACTTACGGAGAAGAGTCTTCCTTTTTGCTGAGAGATCTCTGGGATACTGGATTTGAGGAAAAAGGAGGACTCATCAGGCTTTGGGCGGAATAAACCGCAGACAGCAGGAGAAGAGTCAGGAAAGACTGACCTGAACCTGGATTTCTGTAAGAAATTCCTGTTCTTCCATGGTATCCCGGTTGTCGATTTTATATAATTCAAAGGGCTGGCCCAAAAGGGCAAAGCCCTTTTTCCTGGCATAAGAAAGAACCTCCTGGATTCGCTGTCCATTCTGCTGGTAGCTTCCCTGGTAAAAGCAGGAAAGGTAGGTCCCTTCAGGGAGCGTAAAGTCGCAGTCAGAAGAAGGGTCATCTAGGATAAAAAAGACGGACTGATATACATTGGCGATTCCCCGGCGCCAGTCCTCCATGGAGTAGAATGCGCCGATGGATAAGTTCCCGAAATCCTTGATCTTGCTTTCGTGCTTTTTGTGGAGCTTTTTGATCACAAAATCCATTTCTTCATCCCGGGTGATATGCTGGTTCAGCTGGACGCAGCGCCTTTTTGGGATGGTTTTTACAGAGATGATCCCTGGCTGAATGGACATGGAAGACTGAAGAGAGGTGATTCTCTGAGCAATAATCTCTTTTCGCTGGGCAAGCTCCTGTATTTTTTGCTCCAGCAGTTCCTGTTCCTGATGAAGGAGCTTTAACGTGTTGGAAAGGCTCTGCTTATCCAGGTATTCTTTGATCTGTTCCATGGAAAAGTTTAAAAGTCTTAGATCTCGGATAACGTTAAGCTTATAGATGTCTTTCAGATTGTAAAGCCGATAGCCGTTCTCATCCCGCCGGGGCTTCAGAATGCCAAGTTCTTCGTAATAGCGGAGAGAGTCGGCGCCGATTCCATATAATTTTGAAATTTCTCCGATTTTATAGTAATCTTTCACAATAAAATCCTTTCTTTCTCTTGAATTTTTAAACAAAACCTGCTCTTGACCTTAGTATTATACCAGGGTTTATCCTGAGAATAAAGAGAAAGAGAGGAGAGAATTTATGATTGATCAAAAGGGAAAGAGACTGACAAGTAAAGTTAAACAGCTGATTTTGGAAGGCCTTTCTCTGAAGAAAATCCTGATGATTCTTCTGGGAGCAGCTGTAGCTTCTTTTGGATTATATAATATTCATCAGCAGACGAATATTACAGAGGGCGGTGTGCTGGGCATGATGCTGTTGGCGAGCCATTGGTTAGGGTTTGCTCCGTCAATGATCACACCGGTGCTGGATATTGCTTGTTATGCACTGGCTTTCCGATATCTGGGCGGACAGTTTATTAAAATTTCTGTGATTTCTACGATGAGCATGTCTGCTTTTTTCTCCCTTTGGGAGAGACGTCCTCCTGTTTTGCCTGATTTGTCGGGGGCGCCTTTATTGGCGGCCGTATTAGGCGGATGTTTTGTAGGAATCGGCGTAGGCATCATTGTCCGTCAGGGAGGTTCCAGCGGCGGAGATGACGCTCTGGCATTGGTGATTTCCAAGGTCAGCGGATGGAGATTGTCCCGGTCTTACCTGATTACGGACCTTACGGTTTTAATTTTATCTTTAAGCTATATTCCAGTCCGTCAGATAGGATTTTCTTTAATTACAGTTACCATTTCATCATTCTTAATTGATTTTGTGCAGAACTGGGAGTTTAATTTGTCTGTTCGAAAGACAAGTGCTTGTGAAGGCAGCGTGGACGGCGAAGGCTGAGAAAGAGTGAAAATAATGGCGGATTTAACACGATTTCATGAAGCTCAGAAAGGCGTTTACCAGGAGGCTCTTAGAGAAATCCGAAACGGAAAAAAGAGGAGCCATTGGATGTGGTATATTTTTCCGCAGATTGCTGGGCTGGGAAGAAGCAGCATGACTCAATATTATGGAATTAAAGGGCTTGGCGAAGCAAAAGAATATTTGAGAGATCCCATTTTGCGGGAGCGGCTGACAGAAATTTCCCAGACTCTTCTGGCATTGGAGACAGATGATGCTTCACAAATATTCGGCTGGCCCGACGATATGAAGCTGCGCTCTTCCATGACATTGTTTTCTTGTGCAGATCCTGGAATTGCAGTTTTTCAAAAGGTGCTGGATAAATTTTTTCAGGGTGAAAAAGATGAGCTGACACTGAGAATATTAAATCATTAAGCTACGCGGTTTCCGGAGAATCCAGCCGCTCTTTGATCATCTGATCTGTGATGGCCAGTCTTGCTTTCGCTTCTTGATATTGGGCAGGGGTTTCCTGAACAGATAAATGACGGACAGCTTCTTCTGTTCCGGCCTCTGTTGCAGTCTCGTAATACCAGCATTTAAAATTCAGAAGTTCAAGGGTTTCCTGCAGTTCCTGGATTCGCTCTTTTACAGACTCGCGGCGTTTTTCAAACAAGGCCAGACGTTCTTTTAAGGTGGAATCGCCCTCTGCGGCCAGTGCAATAAAGGATTTGATCTCTCGAATGGAAAGGCCAGACTTTTTCAGACAGTCGATCACAATCAAGGTTTCGTAATCTGCATCTGTAAACAACCGCATGCCGCCTCGAGAACGGGTAACAAGAGGAAGGAGACCTTCCTGATCGTAATAGCGCAGGGTTGAAGGGGCGATGCCCAGAATTTTTGCCATTTCTCCGACGGTATACCGCATAATTTCCTCCTAAGCAGTTGACTTCTTGATTGATGATCAGCAGAACGTAATAATTTAGGTTTATTGTATTCGCTTAGGCTGGGATTGTCAATGAACATTTACCTGAGGCGTTTAAAGAAAAGACGGCAGCGACCAGGTGTGTATCTTATCCCAAACAGGTCCATGACAGTGTTTGTTGTGGGCCTGTTTTTTTACGGATTGGGATACGATGGAAGCTTGTCCTGTGAAAAGAGGAACCTAAATGGCTTTTCCCCATAAGATATGGTAAGCCAGGTTGTACTGGCGGATGATGATTAAGGAGGAAAAGACAGAATATGATGTGTGACGAGTTTAGTAGCAATCGATTCAAAAGAAATTGCTGTTGCAGAGGCCCGGAGGGCCCCCGGGGACCAGTGGGACCGAGAGGACCAAGAGGAGCGACTGGTCCTACCGGAGCGACTGGAGCAACTGGAGCAACCGGCCCGACCGGTCCTGCCGGAGCGACCGGAGCAACTGGCCCCGCTGGCCCGACCGGAGCGACTGGAGCAATCGGCCCGACCGGTCCCACCGGAGCAACTGGAGCGACCGGAGCGACCGGAGCAACCGGCCCGACTGGAGCAACCGGCCCAACCGGACCTACCGGAGCAACTGGAGCGACCGGAGCAACCGGCCCCACCGGTCCTACCGGAGCGACTGGAGCAACTGGCCCCACCGGCCCTACCGGAGCGACTGGAGCAATCGGCCCAACCGGTCCCACCGGAGCAACTGGAGCAACCGGCCCAATCGGCCCTACCGGAGCAACTGGAGCAACCGGCCCGACCGGCCCTACCGGAGCGACCGGCCCGACCGGTCCCACCGGAGCAACTGGAGCAACTGGCCCCACCGGCCCTACCGGAGCGACTGGA
>DVFL01000029.1 GCA_018713255.1 Candidatus Cottocaccamicrobium excrementipullorum
CTTGCAGACTGAGTTTTCTGGCGGAGTGGGTGGGATTCGAACCCACGGTACCCGAAGGTACAACTGATTTCGAGTCAGTCCCGTTATGACCACTTCGATACCACTCCGTGTATTTATCTTCACATCAGCCCTCAAAAACACCTCGGAAAAAGGAGAGAACTGATGGAGAGAACTAAGGGATATTCACTTTTCAATGATAGCTGAAAAACCCCGTAAAATCAAGGTTTTTCAGAGGTGAGCTTCCAAAAAGGTCATTCGTTTTCGAGTCAAGCTCGTTATGGCCACTTCGATACGTCTCCTGAATATCGCCGCAGACAACCTGCGAACTTGTTTATTATACATGATAATTTCCATTTTGGGTAGTCCTAAAAACAAAAAATAAGAGAAAATTTTATACGGCCATTTTCTTTGGAAACCGGCGCTGCAGTCAGGATGATTACTGAGGCCGCCATAAACCGGGAATATGGGCAGCGGATCATTAATTTAAAGGAAAGCATTGAAGAAAGAGCAAAAACGCTTTAAGGAATCTTCTGATAAAAGTTTTCCCTAAAGCATTTTTCGAAAAAAGTCCGCGTATCTTAATTATTCTTTGCCGCTCCAGCAATAGGTGCAGATTTTGCTGGGATCAATGCCGATGGATTCAATCAGATCGTCCAGACGATGATATTTCAGGGTGGTGAAGTTGAGACGCTTCCGAATTTCTTCGATCATCTCCTGATAATTCTGGCTGTCTGGGTCAGCATAGTCTGCCAGTACCTGGGGAGATACTTGATCGCCTTCACGCTCCCGAATAATTCGGCGGGTAATCAGATCAAGGTCTGAATTGGAGCGGGAGAAGTTCAGGTATTTACAGCCAAAAAGCAGAGGCGGGCAGGCTGGTCGGATATGTACTTCCTTTGCGCCGCTCTGGTACAAAAATTCTGTGGTTTCTCCCAGCTGTGTCCCACGGACGATGGAATCATCAATGAGAAGGAGACGTTTTCCCTGAATCAGGGCATTTACAGGAATCAGTTTCATTTTGGCAATCAAGTTTCTCTGGCTCTGCTTTTGGGGCATGAAGGAGCGGGGCCAGGTAGGGGTGTATTTAATGAAAGGCCGGGCAAAGGGAATGCCGGATTCATTGGCGTATCCAATGGCATGGGCAGTACCGGAGTCGGGAACGCCGGCGACCACATCAGGATGAACCGTTTCGTCCTGATGAACGGGAGATTGATGACAGTCCTTGGAACCGGTTTGGCTGCTGCATCCTGAACAGCCTCGGCAGCCTAAGTCTCTCTGGGCAAGAATCTGACCGCAGCGGTAGCGCATTTCTTCTACATTTACTCCTTCGTAGGTAGAAGTGGGGTAACCGTAATAAACCCAGAGAAAAGCGCAGATTTTCATTTCGCTGCGCGGCTTGCTTAAGGACTGAATTCCGTCAGGGGAAACCAGAACGATTTCGCCTGGACCAAGTTCGGAATAATCATGGTATCCTAGGTTAATGTAAGCGAAGCTTTCAAAGGAAACGCAGAATCCGTTCTCTTTTCGGCCGATCATCACAGGAGTCCGGCCATATCGGTCTCTGGAAACATAAATTCCCTCTGGGGTAAGAATGAGGATGGTCATGGAGCCTTTGATCATTTCCTGGGCATAAAGAAGTCCTTCCACCAGGCTCTGTTTTTGATTAATAATAGAGGCAGTGAGCTCTGTGGCGTTGATTTTTCCGCCGCTCATTTCCATAAAGTGAATATGGCCGTTTTCGTATGCCTGATGAATCAATTCTTCTTCGTTATTGATTTTTCCTACTGTAACAATAGCAAAGCTGCCCAGATGAGACTGAATCAGCAGGGGCTGAGGCTCGTTGTCTGAAATAGAGCCGATGCCTGATTTTCCTTCCAGTTCTTCTACATCCCTCTCAAATTTAGTGCGGAAGGGAGAATTCTCAATGTTGTGAATGCTTCTCTGAAAACCACCTGGTCCGTACACTGCCATGCCGCCCCGGCGAGTCCCTAAATGAGAATGATAGTCCGTTCCGAAAAATAAATCCATCACACAGTCGTCTTTTGATGTTACACCAAAAAATCCACCCATTAGTTCTTTTCCTCCAATACTCTTTTCAAAGTCGTAGTAAGTAATTGAAATCCATTGTTAGTGTATCATATTTTGTCAGGGTAATACAATCATCGTGACATATTAAATATTCTTATAGATAAAAATGGGAAAAACGACGTAAGAAAATCGTAGGAAATGAATAAGTGTAAAAAATTGACAGACTATGAGAACAGGGGTAGACTTAACAACAGAGGCGAAGTAATCATCAGAAGAAATAAGGCCCATTTAATATAGAAGAAAGGCCTTTATCATAGAATGAAAAAAAGGCAAGGGGCCAAAAGGGAGGCCGGAGAAGATGCGGGATGAAATGATGGAGCGGATGCCTGAAGCAGAAATTAGACGGAGGGATCGTCTGGAGACCGAGCAGAGCGGGCAAAGCAGAAGAAGAGGAAATCAGAGAAGGAGAAGGCAAAAAAAGGGAGGAGGGTGCAGGGAGGGCTGCCTGTCCTTTTTCTGCGGCATCTTAGTGATTGCAGCGGCATTTTTCGCAGGAATGGGAGCTGGATGGTATCGCTGGGGAAGAGAAACCGGCCCAAAGGCAGATCTTTCTTCTATTCAGATTCCAGACTGGGTTCAGCAGGAGTTTATCCGAAAAAATATTTATTCCAGACCTGCAGTATCGCTTCAGGAAGTAAACGATATTGTGGTTCATTATGTAGCGAATCCGGGTTCCACAGCAGAGCAGAACAGAAATTATTTTGACGGCCTGGCGGACCAGGGACAGGAAGGGGGAACAAGTGCCAGCGCGCATTTTGTGATCGGCCTGGAAGGCGAGATTATTCAATGCGTTCCTATTGATGAGATTGCATACGCTTCCAATTACCGCAACTACGATACCATTTCCATCGAGTGCTGCCATCCGGACGATACGGGAAAATTTACCGAAGCTACTTACCAGTCTCTAGTTCGGCTGACGGCATGGCTTTGTGACGCGGTAAATATCGACCGGAGCCGGGTTATTCGTCACTATGATGTCAGCGGGAAGGCCTGTCCTTTATATTTTGTGGAACATGAAGATGCTTGGGAACAATTTAAACGAGATGTGAAAAATCAATGAGGGAAAATCGTAAAAATTACATAAAATCTCTTGTTCTTACGAAAAAGGACTTGCTATTTCAAAGGAAATTAGGTACAATATGAAGAGGTTGATTATTATTTAACAAATTTTAAGGAATAAATAATAGGAGGAATTCAATCATGGCAGTAAAAGTAGCAATTAATGGTTTCGGACGTATTGGACGTCTGGCATTCCGTCAGATGTTTGGAGCAGAGGGATATGACGTTGTAGCAATCAACGATTTAACTGATCCTAAGATGTTAGCAAACCTGTTAAAGTATGATACTGCACAGGGCGGATACTGCGGCCATATCGGCGAGGGCAAGCACACAGTAGAAGCTGGCGAAAATTCCATTATCGTGGACGGCAAGGAAATCACCATCTACAAGGAGCCAAAGGCTGCTGATCTTCCTTGGGGAGAGTTAGGCGTAGATGTAGTATTAGAGTGTACTGGTTTCTACTGCTCCAAGGAGAAATCTCAGGCACACATCGATGCCGGCGCTAAGAAGGTTGTTATTTCTGCACCTGCTGGCAACGACTTAAAGACCATTGTATATTCTGTAAACGAGAAGACCTTAACCACCGAGGATAAGATCATCTCCGCAGCTTCCTGCACCACCAACTGCCTGGCTCCTATGGCAAAGGCATTAAACGACTATGCTCCTATCCAGTCTGGTATCATGAGCACCATTCATGCTTACACTGGCGATCAGATGATCTTAGACGGTCCTCACAGAAAGGGCGATTTAAGAAGAGCAAGAGCAGGCGCTGCTAACATCGTTCCGAACAGCACCGGCGCTGCTAAGGCTATCGGCCTGGTAATTCCTGAGTTAAACGGCAAGCTGATCGGTTCTGCACAGCGTGTTCCGGTACCTACCGGCTCCACCACCATCTTAACTGCAGTTGTTAAAGGTGCAGATGTTACCAAGGAAGGCATCAATGCCGCAATGAAGGCAGCTGCTTCCGAGTCCTTCGGCTACAACGAGGATCCGATCGTATCTTCTGACGTTATCGGCATGAAGTACGGCTCCTTATTCGATGCTACTCAGACCATGGTTTGCAAGATTGCAGATGATTTATATGAGGTTCAGGTAGTTTCCTGGTATGACAACGAGAACTCCTACACCAGCCAGATGGTTCGTACCATTAAGTACTTCGCTGAGTTAGGCTGATTTTCGTCACACATGAATTAGACCTTAAGGAGGTCCGGTCATTTGGACCGGCCTCCTTTTTTCTGCCCGGGGAATTCCGGGATGCCTGGAGCTGACTTCAGGTTAGAGAAAGGAGTATTATTATGCTGAATAAGAAAACTGTTGATGATTTAAAAGATTTAAAGGGCAAAAAAGTACTGGTTCGCTGTGATTTCAACGTACCGTTAAAGGATGGAGTGATCCAGAACTATAACAGAATCGACGGCGCTATTCCTACCATTAAGAAACTGCTGGATCAGGGCGCAAAAGTAATTCTGTGCTCTCATTTAGGCAAACCTAAGGGAGAACCTGTTCCGGAAATGTCTCTGGCTCCTGTTGCTCCGGCATTAAGCGAGCGCCTGGGCGTAGAGGTGAAGTTTGTCAGCGATCCTAAGGTAACTGGTCCTGAGACTCAGGCTTTGGCTGCCGGATTAAAGGACGGGGAAGTTCTGCTGTTAGAGAACACTCGTTACCGTGCAGAAGAGACCAAGTATGGCAAGGATCCTGCTGCTGAGGAGTATGCAAAAGAGCTGGCTGCTCTTTGCGACAATGGCATTTTTGTTGATGATGCCTTCGGTACGGCTCACCGTGCACATTGCTCCAACGTTGGCGTAACCAAGTACACCAAGGAGAACGTAGTTGGTTATCTGATGGAGAAGGAGATTAAGTTCTTAGGTCAGGCAGTAGAGAATCCTGTTCGTCCTTTCGTAGCAATTCTGGGCGGAGCTAAGGTTTCTGATAAGATCAAAGTAATCAACAATCTGCTGGACAAGGTAGACACCTTGATTATCGGCGGCGGTATGGCATATACCTTCTTAAAGGCTCAGGGCCAGGAGATCGGAAATTCCTTATGTGAGGATGATCAGCTGGATTACGCTCTGGAGATGGTTCAGAAGGCAAAGGATAAAGGCGTTAACCTGCTTCTGCCGGTAGACCATGTAGAGGGCAAGGAGTTTAAGGATGATACCGAGAAGAAGGTAGTAGACGTTCTGGAAGCTGGATGGTCTGGATTTGATATTGGACCGAAGACTGTTGAAGCTTACAAGAAGGCTCTGGAAGGAGCTAAGACCGTTGTTTGGAACGGACCTATGGGCGTATTTGAGCTTCCCAGCTTTGCAGAGGGTACTCTGGAGATCTGCCGTGCAGTGGCTGATTTAAAGGATGCAACCACTGTAGTAGGCGGCGGCGATTCTGTTAACGCAGTGAAGAGACTGGGATTTGCAGATAAGATGACCCATATCTCTACCGGCGGCGGCGCTTCTCTGGAATTCTTAGAGGGCAAGGAGCTGCCAGGCGTTGCTGCAGCAGACAATAAATAATTCTGTATACGGTTAAGCCTAACCTTGTACAGGCTGAGAATTAAGAGGGAACAGACATGGGAAGAAAGAAAATTATTGCCGGCAACTGGAAGATGAACATGACCCCTTCCGAAGCCGTTGCATTAGTAGAAACGTTAAAGCCTCTGGTGGCGAATGATGAGGTTGACGTAGTGTTCTGCGTACCGGCCATTGACATCATTCCAGCAATGGAAGCTGCAAAGGGAACCAATATCCAGATTGGCGCAGAGAACATGTATTTCGAGGAGAAGGGCGCCTATACCGGTGAGATTTCTCCTAATATGCTGACAGACGCCGGCGTTAAGTACGTGATTATCGGACATTCAGAGAGAAGAGAGTACTTTGCCGAGACCGATGAGACGGTAAACAAGAAAGTATTAAAGGCTTTTGAGCATGGCATTACGCCGATTATCTGCTGCGGCGAGTCTTTGACCCAGAGAGAACAGGGAATCACCATTGACTGGATTCGTCAGCAGATTAAGATTGCCTTCCAGAATGTGACGGCAGATCAGGCAAAGACGGCAGTGATCGCTTATGAGCCCATTTGGGCCATTGGCACAGGAAAGGTGGCTACCACGGAGCAGGCAGAAGAGGTGTGCGCAGCTATCCGCGCCTGCATCGGAGAGATTTACGATGAAGCGACGGCGGAGGCGATTCGGATTCAGTACGGCGGTTCTGTATCTGCAGTATCTGCACCGGAGCTGTTTGCACAGCCGGATATTGACGGAGGCCTGGTAGGCGGCGCTTCCTTAAAGCCGGATTTTGGAAAGATTGTAAATTACAATAAATAGTGACCGTTTAGTGCGATATACGTCCTGAACAGCTGCTATAAAGAAAAGACGGAGGCCTGTGGGGGCTTGCCGCCTCCTGTTTCAGATCGTGGGTCTGGGGCAGGGCGGCGCACCCACAGGCTTTTCTTCTGAATAATCAAGAAAAATTGTGCAAAACGATGCTTGTCACTGATGAGCAAATCATGTACAATAGCCTCCGAAGGGACAATCAGGGAAAGGAGATTATCGATAGAGATGAGAAAGAAACCAACCGTATTAATGATTCTTGATGGCTACGGATTAAACAATAATTGCGACCATAATGCTGTATGTGAAGCAAAAACTCCGGTGATGGATCAGTTAATGAGCCAGTGCCCCTTTGTTAAGGGAAATGCCAGCGGTCTGGCAGTAGGACTTCCTGAAGGGCAGATGGGAAACTCTGAAGTTGGTCATATGAATATGGGTGCTGGACGGATTGTGTACCAGGAACTGACCAGAATTACCAAGTCCATTGAAGATGGAGATTTCTTCACCAATGAAGCTTTTCTTGAGGCCGCAGAGAACTGCAAGAAGTATAATTCTGCTCTTCACTTGTATGGACTGGTATCCGACGGCGGTGTACACAGTCATTTGACCCATATCTTTGGTCTGCTGGAGTTTGCGAAGAAACAGGGACTGGAGAAAGTTTATGTACACTGCTTCCTGGATGGACGTGATACGCCTCCGGCTTCTGGAAAAGAGTTTGTAGAGACTTTGGAAGCGAAGATGAAAGAATTAGGCGTAGGCAAAGTAGCTTCCGTAATGGGACGTTATTATGCGATGGATCGGGATAAGAACTGGGATCGAGTAAAGCTGGCTTATGACGCCTTAACCAAAGGCGAAGGAAAGACGGCGGAAAGCGGACCTGCCGGAATTCAGGCTTCTTATGATGAGGAGAAGTATGATGAATTTGTAATGCCTACAGTAGTCGTAGAAGATGGACAGCCGGTAGGACTGATCAAGGAACACGATTCCATTATCTTCTTTAATTTCCGTCCTGACCGGGCAAGAGAGCTTACTCACGTATTCTGTGATGATCAGTTCGATGGCTTTGACAGGGGCCAGCGGATGGATTTAGTATATGTATGCTTTACGGATTATGATGAAACGATTCCGCACAAGCTGGTTGCATTTAAGAAAGAAGAGATCAAAAATACTTTCGGAGAATTTTTGGCAGCTCATGGCATGAAGCAGGTAAGAATCGCCGAGACGGAGAAGTATGCCCATGTTACTTTCTTCTTTAACGGCGGTGTGGAAGAACCGAATGAGGGTGAGGATCGGATTCTGGTTCCTTCTCCCAAGGAAGTTCCGACCTATGACCTGAAGCCGGAGATGAGCGCTCCTATGGTATGCGAGAAGCTGGTGGAGTGCATTAAATCTGGAAAGTATGATGTGATCATTATTAATTTCGCAAATCCAGATATGGTAGGCCATACCGGCGTAGAGCCTGCCGCCATTAAGGCTATTGAGGTGGTAGATGAGTGCGTAGGAAAGGCAGTGGATGCCATTAAAGAAGTGAATGGTGTAATGTTTATCTGCGCAGATCACGGCAATGCAGAGCAGCTGGTGGATTATACAACTGGCGAACCTTGGACGGCTCACACCACCAATCCAGTTCCCTTTATTTTGGTCAATGCTGATCCTTCCTACAAGCTGAGAGAAGGCGGCTGTCTGGCAGATATTGTTCCTACTTTAATTGAATTAATGGAGATGGAGCAGCCTAAGGAAATGACAGGAAAGAGCCTGTTGATTAAGAACTAAATATTCCTTGGTAAGAAGCCTGGATGGAAAATTTCCATCCAGGCTTCTTACATCGGTGCATGACCCGGTGTTCTCCCCAAAGGTAAATTTCCGCATTGTTTCTCCTGAAAAAACATGGTATAATGACTGCAATGCAGTCATTATACCAGCGCCGGTTCGCGTCGAACAAAGTGAGACAAACGCCTTGTCGAACCGTGCGCATCCCCCGGAGGGATGCCATGTTTTTGGAAAAAACATGGCATAATGATTATAATGGTCTGTTTAAGACTGAATTTGGGAAGACAAACAAGCAAGGAGACGTGATTAGAATAATGAATCCAACTGTCAGCATTATTGTGCCGGTGTATAATGCACAGGAATATCTGCGTCGGTGCATTGACAGTATTTTAAATCAGGAGTATGGGGATTTTGAGCTGCTCCTTTCTGACGATGGAAGCCAGGATGAATCGGGGAAGATCTGCGACGAATATGCGGCCCGGGATCCAAGGGTCCGGGTGATTCATAAAGAGAATTCTGGCGTGTCGGATACTAGAAACCGAGCCATGAGACTGGCTAAGGGAATGTATCTGCAGTTTGTGGACAGTGATGACTGGCTGACGCCAGATGCTACCAGGCTGCTGGTGAGGACTGCCCAGGAGCATGATTGTGATATGGTCATTGCTGACTTCTACCGAGTGGTGGGAGAACGGGTGTCTCATAAAGGAGATATTGAAGAAGACCGGGTGTTAAGCCGGGAGGAATTTGCCGGATTTATGATGGAGAATCCAGCAGATTTTTATTATGGCGTGCTGTGGAATAAGCTGTACCGGAGAGAAATTGTTGAGAGATATCACCTTCGGATGGACGTGGAGATCAACTGGTGTGAAGATTTTATGTTTAATCTGGAATATATCCGCCATGCAGAACGGTTTTATGCCCTGCGTACTCCAATTTATTACTATGTAAAACGAAAAGGCTCTCTGGCAGCTCAGGGAATGAGCATTACCAAAACCGTAAAAATGAAGCTGATGGTATTTGAGTACTATAACAATTTTTACAAGCATGTGCTGGATGAGGACGATTATGAGAAAAACCGTCTCCAGGTTTATCGTTTCCTCATTGATCCAGCCTCAGACGGCATGATTTGGCCTTCTGTGCTGACTGGAGCCAAGAAGCTGGGGAACGAGAGAAGTCTGGTCTGCCAGGAAACCCTGGAGGAGGACGGAATGATTGCCGATGCCTACCGGGAGAGAAAACTGCTGGAGCATTATCTGGAACCAGCCGCCTTGAAATACAATCTCACGTTTATGGAGCTGCGCATTTTAATGTATGTGGCAGACAGCACCAGGCGGCTAAGCCGGAAAAAACTGGCGGATCTGATGGGAATCTCCAGAGCAGGGCTTTCCGTGTCTCTTCAGAGACTGTCGGCCCGGGGATTTCTGCAGCTGGAAGAGATAAAAGGGGAAAAGGGAAAGGCCAAGGAACGGCAGATTCTGCTGTCCCTGCTTCCAGAAGCAGCGGGAGTAATTGAAGAGTGCAGATTTGCCACTGCAGATTACAAGCTGGCAAGAGTTGAAGGATTTTCTCCGGAAGAGATTCAGCTCTGGGAGGAGTTTCAGAACCGGGTAAAGCGAAACACCCAAAAGATTCTTCAGCAGCCTTTGGGGAGATAAGAGAAACTGTCAAAAGAGAAAACAGGCGGATTTTCCAGGAGCGGGAATGCAGTGTGCTGGCAAAACGAAGCATGCTCACCGAACCATAAGAAAATCAGCCTGTTTTTTTGAAAAAAGACGCCGGAAGGCAGAACGTTACGGTTTCCTGTTGAAGGCATCTGCTCCCGGATAAACAGAAGCATTGCCCAGTTCTTCTTCAATGCGAAGAAGCTGATTGTATTTGGCTACCCGTTCGCTGCGGCTGGGAGCGCCGGTTTTAATCTGGCAGGTATTCAAAGCCACGGCGAGGTCGGCGATGGTTGTATCTTCTGTTTCGCCGGAACGATGAGAGGCGATGGCGGTGTAACCGGCTTTGTGAGCTGTTTTAATGGCTTCCAAGGTCTCGGAGACGCTTCCGATTTGATTCAGTTTAATTAAAACAGAATTGCCGCAGCCAAGAGAAATGCCTTTTTTTAGCCGTTCTGTGTTGGTGACGAATAAATCGTCTCCTACTAGCTGAACCTTATCCCCAAGTTCTCGGGTCATCATTTGCCACCCTTCCCAGTCCTCTTCGTCCAGTCCGTCTTCAATGGAATAAATTGGATATTTTTCAATCAGCTGCTTCCAGTGATTCACCAGTTCTTCTGAAGTAAAGCGTTTTCCGCATTTAGGCAGAAGATATTCACCTTTCTTTTCTCCTTTCCATTCAGAGGATGCAGCATCCATGGCCAGAACGAAATCTTTTCCAGGTTCATAGCCGGCCTGCTTTATTGCTTCCAGAATATATTGAATGGCTTCTTCGTCATTTGCCAGATCGGGAGCGAAACCGCCTTCATCTCCTACGGAGGTGGCCAGTCCCTTGGAGTTTAAAAGAGCGGCAAGGGCGTGGAAGACCTCTGTGCACCAGCGCAGTCCTTCGCGGAAGGAGGGCGCGCCTGTGGGCATGATCATAAATTCCTGGACATCAACGGTGTTTGCTGCGTGGGCGCCGCCATTTAAAATGTTCATCATGGGAACCGGCATCCGGTTTCCGTTAATTCCCCCAAGGAAGCGGTAAAGCGGAAGATTCAGAGAAGCAGAAGCGGCTTTTGCGCAGGCGATAGACACTGCCAGCGTGGCATTGGCGCCAAGGTGAGATTTGTCCTTTGTGCCGTCTGCCTGAATCATAGCCTGATCAATGGCATAAATATCAGACGCATCCATCCCGGAAAGACGTTCATTGATTACTGTGTTAATGTTTTCTGCCGCTTTAGAGACTCCTTTGCCGCCGAAGCGGGATTTATCTCCATCGCGGAGTTCCAGCGCCTCGAATTCGCCGGTGGAGGCGCCGCTGGGAGCAGCCCCTCTGCCTACTGTGCCGTCAGCTAAATAAACTTCTGCCTCAACAGTAGGATTCCCTCGGGAGTCAATAATTTCCCGGCCTATGATTTTTTTGATTTCCAGATGGTTCATGTGTTTTTCCTCCTGTACACCGGTTGATTTAAAGATAAGAAAAAAGTTAGGGAAAACTAACTAAAAACAGGATACCAGTTCTCAGGGAAAAAAGCAATGGGCCTTAATGATACTTTTTTTGCAGCAGAGCTGTTTTTGCGAAAAACAACAGCGTCGGCGTACAGCAGGAACAATATGTTCTGACTGTACGCCGACGCTGGCTTTACAGAAGAATGATGTTGTGCTCCCGGCAGGTGCTGCGCATGGAAGCTGGCCAGATGCTGGCCTGAACCTCTCCGATGTGGGCCCGATCAAGAAGCAGCATGCATAATCTGGACTGGCCGATTCCTCCTCCGATGGTGCAGGGAAGTTCGCCGTTCAGCAGCATTTGGTGATAGGGAAGAGATCTGCGCTCCTCACAGCCGGCTTTTTTCAACTGTTCAGCCAGGGATGCTTCGTCTACCCGAATGCCCATGCTGGAGATTTCCAGCGCGCACTGAAGGGTGTCGAACCAGAAAAGAATATCTCCGTTTAGCTGCCAGTCATCGTAATCTGGAGCTCTGCCGTCATGAGGCTTTCCGTCAGGAAGCTGATCACCGATCTTCATCAAAAAGACACAGCCGTGATCTTTCGTAATTCGGTTCTCTCTTTCCTTGGGGGGCAGGTCAGGGTACATTTCGTAAAGTTCCTGGGAGGTGATAAAGAAAATCTCGTCTGGAAGCTTCTTTACTGCCTGAGGATATTTATACCAAACCTCATGTTCCATGTGCTTAATGATTTTAAACAGGTTCTGGACAACGGACCGCAGGGTTTCCTCGTTGCGCTGTTTTCTGGTAATCACCATTTCCCAGTCCCATTGATCCACGTAGCAGGAGTGCAGGTTGTCCAGTTCTTCATCCCGGCGGATGGCGTTCATGTTGGTATAAAGACCTTCCCCAGGCTGGAAGCCATATTCTTTTAAGGCCAGCCGCTTCCATTTTGCCAGGGAGTGAACCACCTCCATGGTTTCTCCTGGGATGGCGGCCATATCAAACTGGACCGGCCGCTCTACGCCGTTTAAGTTGTCGTTTAGACCGCTGCTTTTTTCCACGAAAAGAGGGGCGGAGATTCGTTCCAGATGCATTTCTCTTCCCAGTTCCTTCTGGAAGGTGTCGCGGATATATTTGATGGCGTCCTGGGTTTCCCGGACGGTGAGACGAGGGTCATAGCCCTCAGGTAAAATAAGATTCATCAGGTATTCCTCCAATGCTATTCAAAGGTTTCAGCCTTCAGGCTGCGTTGTTTTAGCCTGCTTCTTCCTATCCTACCATTCTGCGGAGGTAAACGCAATATTTTGCAAAAAATCTTTGCAAACTCCATGCTTTTGTTATATAATCATTTGGAAGCAGGTAACAGAAGTTTCATGAAGAATAAAGAAAGATAAAGGATGGATTAAAATGGCTATTTTGCAGACATGGAGAGACCTGGCTTACGGTGAGGGTCTGAATGATAAAGAGAGAGAAAATCTGTGGACCGGATATTTCACCATTGAAAAAGGAATTTATGAGCAGATTCTGTCTGATCCTACCCAGGTGATTACCGGTACGGTTAAGGAGCTGGCTGATCGGTATAATACAGAAGTGCTGATTATGACTGGTTTCCTGGACGGCATTAATGAAAGCTTAAAGGGATACGAAAATCCTATTGACACCATGGATGAGAATACAGAAGTTCGGATTGAGATTGATCCGGAGAAATTGTATTACAATATGGTTGAGGCAAAGGCAAACTGGCTGTATGAGCTTCCCCAGTGGGACAATATCCTTACTGAGGAGCGGAGAAAAGAGCTGTATAAGCAGCAGAAAGCTTCCGGAACCATCCGCAAGCCCCATAAGATCGGCAGAAACGATCCATGTCCCTGCGGAAGCGGAAAGAAGTATAAAAAATGCTGCGGAAAGAACGCATAAAGCAGCATAAGGATAACAGAATTTCCCGAGGAAACTCCAGGGAGAAGAGACGGAAGAGCCGCTGTGCCAATAATGCATTCAGCGGTTCTTTTTATGTATGAAGTATCTATCCGGCAAAAGCGGCTGGCAGGGCTTTGCCGGATTCGTGAAAAACAGAGAGGACAGGTGAAAGCGTGGAGGCATATACCAGTTTTGCTGAAGTTTATGATATGTTTATGGATAACATTCCTTATGAAGAATGGTGCGCCTATCTAACCGGGCTTCTCAAGGAATACGGAATCAAGGACGGATTGATTCTGGATTTAGGATGCGGTACCGGTTCGATGACGGAGCTTTTGGCGGCGGAAGGGTACGATATGATTGGGGTGGACAATTCCGCCGATATGCTGGAGATTGCGCTGGAAAAGAGAAGCCGTTCCGGCAGAGACATCTTATACCTTCAGCAGGATATGCGGGAGTTCGAGCTTTACGGCACTGTCCGCGGGGTGATCTGTATCTGCGATTCCTTGAACTACCTGCTGGAGAAACAGGATATTGTGGAAACTTTCCGGTTGGTCAATAATTATCTGGATCCGGGGGGAATTTTTATTTTTGATGTAAATACGGAGTATAAGTACAGAGAGCTGTTGGGAGACAGGACCTTTGCAGAAAACAGGGAGGATGGAAGTTTTATCTGGGATAATTATTACGATGAAGAGAGCCGGATCAATGAATATGATCTTGCGCTGTTTATTCCAGTTTCTGAAGGGCAGGAAGGACGCCTTTACCGGAAATATGAAGAAACCCATTTTCAGAGGGCCTATTCTCTGGAGGAGATTAAGCAGGCTCTGGCGGAAAGCGGCATGGAGTTTCTGGCCTGTTATGACGGAAGAGGCGAAGGCCGCAGTGCTCCCACAAAGGACAGCGAGAGGATCTACGTGATTGCCCGGGAACGGGGCAAGGAAAGATCTGATGAAGAAAGAAAAGGAGATTAAACATGGCAGATTATTTGTTGCGTGCAACGGCAGCTCAGGGACAAATCAGGGCATTTGCGGCGACTACCAGAGATGTGGTGGAAACGGCCCGGGCTGCCCATAATACCAGTCCAGTGGCAACGGCAGCGCTGGGACGTCTGTTGACTGCCGGAGCTATGATGGGAATTATGATGAAGGGTGAAGATGACCTGCTCACCCTTAAAATTCAGGGCGATGGGCCGATTGAAGGGCTGACGGTAACGGCAGATTCTAAAGGAGACGTCAAAGGATACGTTTTTAATCCTTCGGTAATGCTTCCTCCTAATGCCAAGGGAAAGCTGGATGTAGGGGGCGCTCTTGGAGTAGGGGTTTTAAGCGTAATCCGGGATATTGGGCTGAAAGAGCCTTATGTAGGACAGACTATCCTGGTAACCGGAGAGATTGCAGAGGATTTAACGTACTATTTTGCTACTTCTGAACAGACTCCTTCTTCCGTCGCCCTTGGGGTGCTGATGAATAAGGATAATACCGTGCGGCAGGCCGGGGGCTTTATTCTGCAGATGATGCCTGGCGCCCAGGAGGAGGTAATTTCCCGATTGGAGAATAAGCTGAAGGAAATTACTTCAGTGACTCAGCTTCTGGATGAAGGAAAGACGCCGGAGATGATTCTGGACTATGTGCTGGGTGAATTCGGTCTGGAGATCAATGAGAAGCTTCCCACTCGGTTTTACTGCAACTGCACCAGAGAGAGGGTGGAAAAAGCTCTGGTCAGCGTTGGGCGAAAAGAGCTTCAGGAAATGATTGACGATGGAAAACCTGTTGAGGTGAACTGTCATTTCTGCAATAAGAATTACACCTTTTCCGTGGAGGAATTAAAGAAGCTTTATGAAAAAGCAGTAAGATAAGGAGCGCAAAAAGGGGCCGGCTGCATCAGCTGCAGCGGCCCCTTGTTTGTAATCATGATTTAACCAATATAACTTACTTCAAATAAGTATCACTTCTGATCTATATTGAAAAAGGTACACTGTAATTTGATGATTAATTAGAGCTTGGTTACGTTAGTTGCCTGCGGTCCCTTTGCACCGTTAACTACGTCAAACTCAACCTGAGCGCCTTCGTCCAGAGACTTGAAGCCTTCCATGTTTAAGCCGGTGTAGTGAACAAACACGTCATTGCCCTGCTCGTCGGAAATAAATCCGTAGCCTTTTTGGTTGTTGAACCACTTAACTGTACCCTTCATATGATACCTCCACAAGATATAAAAAAATAAAATGTATGTGTGTTGTGAACAATTCACAACTGCACTAAGGATACCATAGTTTTCCTGCTAAGTCAAATTATTTTCAAGGATTAGGACAAACTTTTCACAAAAATGAAGAATCTTTAATTTGGATTTTACAAAGGGCTTCAGCCGTGCTATACTTATTCTCTGCAAAGATTGAGAAAAGATTAACGAGGTACTACATGAAGATCATCAACATAAAGCGGCATTTCTGCACCATTACCCATCATAAGCTTCTGGTCATGCGGGAATGCTTTAAGGTGGGGCTTTACCGTCAGGGATTGCTTCACGATTTGTCAAAATACAGTCCGGCAGAATTTTGGACAGGAGTTCGCTATTATCAGGGAAACCGCAGCCCGAATGCGGCAGAGCGGGAGGAGAAGGGGTATTCTTCTGCCTGGCTCCACCACAAAGGAAGAAATAAGCATCATTTTGAATATTGGATTGATTTTTCTAATGATCGGAGCAAAGGCCTGGTGGGGAATAAAATGCCTCTTCGGTATGTAATTGAGATGGTATGTGATCGGATCGCAGCCTGCAAGGTTTATCGGGGAGAGCATTACCGCAGCGATGCTGCCTGGGAGTATTATCAGCTTACCCGTCCGTACATTACGCCGCTGCTGCATCCCCAGACTCAGGCTTTGCTGGAAGAGCTTTTGCTGATGCTTAAGGAGGAAGGGGAGGAGAAAACCTTTGCCTATATCCGAACGCTTTTGAAAAAAGGAGAATATTAGTCCAGGGATGGATTGAATGAGCAGATCAGGGCTGGGCCAGAGAGAGAATCTGGCGCAGGTACTGGTCTGCTTTTTCTGTTTCCTGAAACATATCCGGCTGGTAAAGTGCATAAATCTGGGGACTGGCATATTCCGGGCGGAAAACGGGTGTCCACAGTCCTTGAAACTGGGGAAGAAAAAGGCCGGTCTGTTTTCCGTAGCAGGTTTTGGCAGTGGCCTGGCGTCTGGCGCTTTTGGCCACATAGGCGCCTACGCTTTTGTGCACGGCCATGTCTTCAGCCGGCAGGTAATAATAATCCTTGTAATTCGGGTAAAAGTATTTTAGTTCTCCCTGAAGTAAAGTAATGCGGCAAAGGAGACGGTTTCCTTCCAGATCAAAATTTCCCTGGGGAAACTGGCGGTGCAGAGGAACGGGAACAGGGATGGTTTCGTATTCAAGGGTCAGTACAGGATGCTGGGAGGAAGAATCCAGAAACTGGCGGGAAAGAGAAAATTTCTCATCCAGCATATCCCGGTAGCACAAGATGGGGAGAATCGCAGGCATCCCAGTAAGATCATCTGCATTGTGCTGAATTAAAAGCTGAAACAGCTGGGGATCGGGGCTGATAAGGTAGCGGGCGTAAACCTGGATCAGCTCTCCGCCAGAATACTGGTCAATGCGGTGGATGCCAAGGAAATCTTCTACAGCCTTCTGCTTCATGGAGTTCATGGCCAGGAGCTGGCGGCATGGACGGATTTTTCGAAAGATATCCATGCTTTTTGCCTGGGAAAAGTCCTGAGAAATTCCGTAGTGCCGGCAGCGTTTCAGGAGGAAGGGAATGTCAAAGGTATCTCCGTTAAAATGGACTGCGGCAGGATGATCGTTTAACAGGGCAAAAAAGGCTTCCAGACATTCCGGCTCGGCTTCTTTTGTATCGGCAAACCATTGGACTAATTTCCAGGAACTTTCCATTTTATCCCAGAAGATGGCGCCGATCAAATAGAGCTGATCTTGTTCTCCGGAAAAGCCGGTGGTTTCAATATCAAAAAAAAGAAGTTCCTCCAGCTTCCCCAGTCGATTTAGAGGATAAGATGAATTCAGGGAAACTGGATGTTGAATGGTAATCATGAGAGAATTCTCCTTTCTGAATGACGCGCGATGTACAAACAGAACACACGCTTCCATTATTATAATGGGAAAAATAAGAGTACGTCAATGAAAGAGAGGACAAGACAGAATATTTGTTCGCCTTCTATTGTCAAGGACAGTTGTTTTATGTTATGATGATGCACAGGAACCTTGATGCCGTCTAAGGGGCGGCAGGGCTTTAGAAAACCGGCATAAGCCGGCAGGCTTCGGCCTGATGGAACAGGAGAATTTGTGCATGATTTCATTTATAAGAGGTCCATTGGCTGCAGTGGAAGAAGACGGCATTGTGGTGGAAGCCGGCGGGGTGGGATTTGAAATCCGGGTTCCGGCTTCGGTGCTTGACCGCCTTCCGGCTTTGGGACAGGAAATTAAAATATATACATACTTTCAGGTCCGTGAAGATGGAATGAGTCTTTATGGATTCCAGACGGTTCAGGACAGGCAGATTTTTCGTCAGCTTCTGGGGGTAAACGGCATTGGGCCAAAAGGCGCTCTGGGCATTTTATCTGCCTTGAAGCCGGATGAACTAAGGATGGCCATTGTATCTGGAGATGCGAAAGCTATCGCCAAGGCGCCTGGGGTGGGCGTGAAAACCGCTCAGCGCATTATCCTGGATCTGAAGGATAAAATTTCCATGGACCAGGTAACCAGACAATGGCTGGAAGCTTCTGGACAGGAAGGCGATTTACCTTCTGGGTCTGGGGCTGAAGGACTGGCAGGAGCTGCCAGAGAGGCGGTGGAAGCCTTGGTTGCTCTGGGATATACTGGCATTGAGGCTTCGAGAGCGGTAAAGAAAGTGGAGCTTGCCGAAGGCATGACGGCAGAGGATGTGCTGAAGGCGTCTCTCAGGCATTTATCATTTTTATAAATCTGACGGAGGACTGCAGCCTGCAGGGGCTTAAGCCGTCGAAGGAAAATGGGGACTGTTATGGAACGACGAATGATTACTACGGATGTGCTCCCGGAGGAGCAGAAGCTGGAGACGACTCTCCGTCCGCAGATGCTGGCGGACTATATTGGACAAGAGAAGATCAAGGCCAACTTAAAAATTTACATAGACGCAGCCAAGTCCAGGGGAGAACCTCTGGACCATGTGCTTTTTTATGGACCTCCAGGTCTGGGAAAAACCACCCTTTCGGGAATTATTGCCAATGAAATGGGGGTAAATATGAAAGTTACCTCTGGGCCGGCGATTGAAAAGCCAGGGGAAATGGCGGCGATATTAAATAATCTTCAAGAAGGGGACGTGCTGTTTGTGGATGAGATCCACCGGCTGAACCGTCAGGTGGAAGAAGTGCTTTATCCTGCCATGGAGGATTATGCCATTGACATTATGCTGGGGAAGGATTCTTCCGCCCGTTCGATCCGTCTTGAACTCCCCAAATTTACTCTGGTCGGCGCAACGACCAGAGCAGGTCTTTTGACGGCGCCTTTAAGGGATCGCTTCGGAGTAGTGCAGAAGCTGGAGTTTTATACGCCGGAGGAACTGGAAACCATTATTATCCGTTCGGCAGGAGTTCTGAAGGTGGAGATTGATCCGGCTGGCGCGGCGGAGATTGCAAAACGGTCCAGAGGAACGCCCCGTCTGGCGAACCGTTTGCTGAAGCGGGTCAGGGACTTTGCCCAGGTAAAGTATGATGGGGTGATTACCAAGGAGGTAGCGGATTTTGCCTTGGACATTTTGGATGTGGATAAGCTTGGGCTGGATCAGAATGACCGGAATATTCTCCTGACCATTATCCAGAAGTTTTCCGGCGGACCAGTGGGACTGGAAACTCTGGCGGCTGCTCTGGGAGAGGATGCGGGCACTTTGGAAGATGTGTATGAACCGTATCTGCTGATGAATGGATTGATTAACCGGACGCCCAGAGGAAGAGTAGCCACGGAGTTTGCCTTCCGCCATTTAGGACTGATTTCCGGTGAGGACAAAAAATAAAGAAAAGTTTTAGCAGAAATGAAAATTTCTCCCGGAAACCCTTCCTCCATTTTGGAAATCATGGTATACTCAAATGGTGAAAGAACCTGCATTTTTGCAAGGAGCCCTTTGGGCGCGAGGAGAGGAAAACAGTGGATTTAAAGAAGAATTATGCAGAAGTACTGATTGATGGAAAGGTATATACCTTGGGCGGAGCGGAAGAAGCCAGTTATTTTCAGCAGGTGGCGGCCTATGTGAACCATAAGCTGGGCGAACTTCGCAGCCATCCTGGTTTTTTGAAGCAAAAGGAAGATTATCAGCTGGTCATGCTGGAAATCAATATGGCAGATGATTATTTTAAGGCGAAGGAGGAAGCTGATCAGCTGAAACGCCAGCGTGAGGAGATGGACCGGGATCTTTACAGCATCAAGCATGAACTGATTAATACGCAGATGAAGCTTGAGGATGCCCAGAGAAGGGTCCAGGAGCTGGAGGACGCCTTGGAGAGAGAAGCGCTGAAGCGGGGAGAGGCCGCAGAGGAAAGAGGAAGAAGGACTATTCGAAGTCTGGAAATCTCAAGAGAGCGCTCCATGGAGGAGCGGGCAAGTCTCCCTGTCCGGACAGCGCGGCGGGATAATTCCCGGAGCGGGGAAGAAAATGCCGGAACCGGCGACAGTCAGGAGGATGACAGGAGACGCCTGGATGCAGAAGAGAAGGATGAGCATGTAGAGGTTCGGCAGGAAGCTCTTCAGGAGGCGGCGGCAGCTGCAGTAAAGCTTGAGGAGAAAGAGGAGATTTCCTTTCGGGAAGAAGATTCTCCCCTTCAGGAGCAGCCTGCTCAGGAGGAAGTGACAATTCCGGATGAGGCTGCGCCTGAATCAGACGAACAGTTGTCTGCGCAGGAGCAGCCGGTGGAGAAAAAGCCGGAAGCGCTTTCTGAGGAAGAACAAAAAGCTAAGGAAGAAGAGGAGAAGAAGAAAGCGTTGGCGGCGGCCAGAGTGGCCACCGAGCAGCTGTTAAAGAGCCGCGCCATGCAGATGTCTAATCGCGGCCGTCAGAATCGGAAGAAATAGGGGGCTGTGGCAGAAAAAGCTGCCGTCGGCAACGCCGGCGGAAAGATTTCCTGCGGCAGCTTTTTTCTGCCGGTTTTCTGCCGGGGGTGGTTACAGATTGAATAAATTTTAGAAATGAGAGATGAATATGACCAAAAAACAATCAGTTGAAGTGCTTGCGCCGGGCGGCTCTTATGAGAGCATCACAGCTGCAGTGGCGGCCGGGGCAGATGCGGTGTATACCGGCGGAGCGAGGTTTGGGGCCAGGGCCTATGCCAATAATCTGGACCAGGAACAGCTTTGCCGAGCTATTGATTACGTTCATCTTCACGGCAGAAAGCTTTATCTGACTGTGAATACGCTATTTAAGGAACAAGAGCTGGATGAATTGTATGATTATCTGGCGCCTTTTTACGAATGTGGGCTGGACAGCGTTTTGGTTCAGGATCTTGGAGTCCTTTCGTTTATTCGGGAGAATTTCCCTGATCTGCCTGTTCATGCCAGCACTCAGATGACGGTAACCGGACCCTACGGAGCGAAACTCCTTAAAGAAATGGGAGTCAGCAGAGTGGTAACAGCCAGGGAGCTGTCTTTAGAAGAAATCCGGCAGATCCATCAGGAAACGGGAATGGAGATTGAAACCTTTGTTCACGGCGCTTTATGTTACTGTTATTCCGGACAGTGTTTAATGAGCAGTTTAATCGGCGGGCGCAGCGGAAATCGGGGGAGATGTGCTCAGCCGTGCCGTCTTCCTTATGAAGTAAGACGGGGAAACAGATTGGAAAATGGAAGAAATGAACGGTATGTGCTGAGCCTTAAGGATCTTTGCGCTCTGGACCTGATCCCGGATATCATTGAAGCCGGCGTATATTCTCTGAAGATTGAGGGAAGGATGAAGAGCCCGAGATACACTGCCGGGGTGACGGCCATGTACCGGAAGTATGTGGACCGCTACCTGCGGAATGGCCGGAAAGACTACCAGGTAAGCCCGGGAGACCGGAAAATTATATCTGATCTGTATGACCGCGGAGGATTTACGGAAGGATACTATCATGAACATAACGGCCGGGACATGGTAGTACTGAAGGAAAAGCCGGCGTTTAAGGAGAGCAATTCCATGCTGTTTTCCTATTTGGACCAGACCTATGTGGAATCTCCCCTGAGGAAGCCGGCGTCGGGTCAGGCTCGGATTCATGCTGGTCAGCCGGCAAAATTTTGCCTGGAGGCAGAAGGAGAAGGCGACCGCAGGGTGACGGTGGAGGTTGAAGGACCAGTGGTTGAAGAAGCCCAGAAACAGCCGATGACCAGTGAGAAGATTTGCCGGCAGCTGGGGAAAACTGGGAATACCCCTTTCTTCTTTGAGGAGCTGTCCGCTCAGGTGGATGGACAGGTTTTTCTGCCGGTGCAGAACTTAAATGAGCTGCGGAGAAAAGGGCTGGAGGAATTGGAAAAGGCACTTCTTTCGCCTTACCGCCGGGAGAGAAAAGCCAGAAAATCAGAAAAAATGGAGAAACAGGAGGAAAAATCGGCAGATGCTTTAGAAAATCAGCCAGACCAAAAGCCTTTATGGGTTGTGTCCGTGGAAGAGAGGCAGCAGCTGGCTCCTGTTCTTGAGGCCCAGGAGACGGATGTGGTGGATATTGATGCTGACGGTTTTCCGGCGGAATGCTGGCAGGAGACGGCAGAACAATGTCATCAGGCAGGAAAACAGTGTTTTCTCATGCTCCCGCATATTTTCCGCCAGGAAGCAGAGGAATATTTTGGGATTTACGAAGCTGAGCTTCGCCAAGCTGGTTTTGACGGTGTGGTAGTGAGAAGTTTGGAAGAATGGGGATGGCTGAAGGCTCATGATTTCCTGGATGAGCTGCCGATGGTGTTTGACGCCGGACTATATGGCTGGAATCATCTGGCGGACCAGGTGCTTTCGCAGCTGGGACCGATTCGTCTGACAATGCCGGTGGAACTCACTGCCAGGGAGCTTAAGGCGAAGGGCTGTGCAGGACAGGAAATCTTGATTTATGGAAATCTTCCCATGATGGTCTCTGCCCAGTGCATGCAGAAAACCACAGGAGGATGCACCAGGAAAAGAGGCGTGCTTTATTTGAAGGACCGCACAGGGAAACAAATGCCGGTAAAGAACCACTGTACCTTCTGCTATAATACCATATATAATGCCAGTCCTCTTTCTCTATTAGGACTGGAAGATCTGGTGAGGGGACTTAAGCCCTCCGCCCTGCGCCTGCAGTTTACCACAGAATCTCCCAGAGAGACGGCCAGATGTTTAAAGGCCTTCGCCGATGGCTTCCTTTACGGCCGGAAGGCGGAGATGCCCTTTGCAGAATTTACCAGAGGCCATATCAAGCGGGGAACAGAATAGGGGAATGTTATGACCAATATTATCATTGAAACATCCAAATATCTGATGATTCTGCTGATTGCCTGTTATACCCTGTTTAATTTTCGCTTTTTTGCCTTTTCTGACGAAGAACGAAAGCAGGTTATGTGCTCCCGGCAGATCCAGGCTATGTTTCTGATCCATTTGCTGGCGTATTTGATTATTTATTTGAAAACGGAGGATATCCGGACGGTCTTTTTTTACCTGGCCCAGGTGGTCTTTTTCTTGACTTATCTGTTTTTATACCGGGTATTTTATCGGAATGTTTCCAGACTTCTGGTGAATAATGCCTGTATGCTGCTGTGCGTGGGGTTTATTATGCTGACCAGAATCTCCTTTGACCGGGCAGTGCGCCAGTTTATGATCGTGGTGATTTCAGCGGTAATTACCTGGATTGTTCCGTATATTATGGATCATGTATGGCAGCTGAGCCGAGGAGCCTGGGGCTATGCAGGAATCGGCCTGGCATTTCTTCTGGTGGTTTGGGCGGTGGGAAACACGACTTTCGGCGCTCAGCTTTCTCTGGAAATCGGAGGAATTAGCTTTCAGCCTTCAGAATTTGTGAAAATTACCTTTGTATTTTTTGTGGCAGCCATGTTTTACCGTTCTACAGATTTTAAAACGGTGGTGATCACCACCGCAGTGGCAGCGGCTCATGTGCTGATTCTTGTGGCTTCCACGGATTTGGGAAGTGCTTTGCTGCTTTTCCTGGTTTACGTATTTATGCTGTTTATTGCCACTTCAAACTGGTTTTATCTGGGGGGCGGCCTGGCAGCGGGGGCGGCAGCAGCTTCTTTGGCCTATACGTTATTTCCTCATGTGCAGACACGGGTGGAAGCCTGGCTGAATCCCTGGATTTACATTGATGACAAAGGATATCAAATTACCCAGGCTCTGTTTGCCATGGGCACAGGCGGATGGTTCGGCATGGGGCTCTATCAGGGAATGCCTTATCGGATTCCTGTGGTGGAGAAAGATTTTATTTTCGCCGCTGTTTCTGAGGAGATGGGAGGCATCTTTGCGCTGTGTGTTCTGCTGGTGTGTGCAGGATGTTTTCTGCAGTTCATGATGATTGCCGGAAAACTTCAGGCTGTGTTCTTTAAACTCATTGCCTTCGGCCTTGGGGTGGGATATATTGTGCAGGTGATTTTAAATGTGGGCGGTGTGATTAAATTTATCCCTTCCACAGGAATTACCCTGCCCTTTGTAAGCTACGGAGGAAGTTCCATCTTGAGTACATTTTTATTGTTTAATATTATTCAGGGATTGTATATCCTGAAACGAAATGAAGAGGATGCCTATGAAAAAAGCTGATCCAAATCCGAATGCCAATCGGAATATAATGATCATTACTTATGTGATACTGGGTATTTTTGTGGCTATGATCGGATATTTCGGATATTTCCTCCAGGTGGAGAGCGAGAACGTAATCAATAATTCATACAATGCCCGTTTGGACAGCTTTGCAGACCGTATTGTCCGGGGAAGCATCTTAAGCAGCGACGGGCAGGTGCTGGCGGCTACTGAGGTGGCGGAGGACGGCACGGAGACCAGAGTATATCCCTTTGCCAACACCTTCGCTCATGTAGTGGGGCATTCCACTAAGGGAAAAACCGGATTGGAGAGCCAGGCGAATTTTTATCTGCTCAGTTCCCATGCAAACCTGGTTCAGCAGGTGATTAATGAGATTTCCAATCGGAAGAATCCGGGGGACAATCTGGTGACAACGCTGGATGCGGCGCTGCAGCAGACCGCTTATGAGGCCTTAGGGGACCGGAGAGGAGCGGTTGTTGCCCTTGAGCCAGATACGGGAAAGATTCTGGCCATGGTGTCTAAGCCGGATTACGACCCCAATCCCGCCAGTCTGGATGCTTCCTGGGAAAGCCTGGTCAGTGCAGACAACACCCAGGGACAGCTTTTGAACCGAGCTTCTCAGGGGCTTTATCCCCCTGGTTCTGTATTTAAGATCGTCACGGCGCTGGAAGCCATAGAGGAGAACCCGGAGCATTATCTGGATTATCAATTTGACTGCAGCGGAATTCTTTACGTAGACGACTATTCTATCAGGTGTTATCACAGTACTGCTCATGGCAGTCAGAACCTGGCTCAGGCCTTTGCCAATTCCTGCAACGGGGCTTTTGCCAATTTGGGACTGAGCTTGAATTTGGATAAGATGCATGCGCTTGCCGGACGGCTGCTGTTTAATTCCAGCCTTCCTCTTCCCATGGAATATTCTAAGAGCACTTATAACATGGATGGATCGGCAGATGAGTGGGAAATTCTTCAGACTTCCATTGGTCAGGGGACCACTCAAGTGACGCCGATGCATATCGCTATGATTACTTCTGCCATTGCCAACGGGGGAACCTTGATGAAGCCATATTTAATGGATCAGGTTCAGAATGTGGCGGGTGAAGAGGTAAAGAAATTTCTGCCTGAGGCTTATGGAAGCCTGATGACAGCAGAGGAGGCAGAGAAGCTGAATGATTTAATGGCGCTGGTGGTTACCGAAGGCACCGGATCAGCTCTTCGGGATGCTTCTTATCAGGCGGCAGGAAAAACCGGCTCAGCGGAGTTTGAGACGGGAAAAGAGACACATGCTTGGTTTACCGGGTATGCGCCGGCTGAGGATCCCCAGATTGTAGTGACAGTGATTGTAGAAGAAGGGGGATCTGGCGGAAGCGCAGCGGCACCAGTTGCCAGGAAGCTGTTTGACCAGTATCTTTTGCCATAACATACGAGAGAGGAGAAGTTATGATTCGAGCCAGTGAATATGTAAAGCCATCTACCCTTGAAGAGGCTTACCAGCTCTGCCAGAAGCGAAGCAGCGTGGCGGCGGGGGGAATGATGTGGCTGAAAATGGAAAACATCAATAAACAGAGGATTGTTGATCTTTCTGGCTTAGGGCTTGAGGGGATTCAGGAAAATGAAGAAGAATTCTGCATCGGAGCAATGACCACTTTGAGAATGCTGGAGCTGCATGAAGGGCTGAACCAAAGGTTTAACGGTATTTTTCGGGAGTGCACCAGGCATATTGTGGGAGTTCAGTTTCGAAATGGGGCCACAGTGGGAGGAAGCGTGTTTGGACGTTTTGGATTTTCAGATATCTTGACGGCGCTGATGGCCCTGGATGCTGCAGTGGAACTCTATCAGGGAGGAATCCTTCCTTTGGATGAGTTTATTTCCCGTCCGCGTTCTGTAAAAGACAGGGATATCCTGGTGAGGATTCGGATCAAAAAGGATGGACGCCAGGCGGCTTACGGTTCTCTCAGACGGACGAAAACGGATTTTCCCCTTGTGGCCTGCTGCGTTTCTAAAACCAAGGAAGGGTGGACTTTCTCTGCCGGGGCGAGACCGGCAGCAGCCAGAAGAATTTTTCTTCCAGGAAAAGAGCAAAAAATGACAGAGGAGGAAAGGCGGGCGCTGGCCTGCCAGGCAGCAGAAGCCTTTTCTTATGGAACCAATTACCTGGGAAGCCAGGAGTACCGGAAATACACGGCAGGAGTGTTGTTTAGACGTCTTATGGAAGAGATTGAATCGGGGGAGGAGACAGAGGAATGAAAATCGATTTTCAATTAAACGGAAAACCGGTTCAGGCGGAAATCCAGGCAGATACCATGCTTCTGGAGCTGGTACGCAGTCTGGGAGCGTTCAGTGTAAAACGTGGATGTGAAACCTCCAACTGCGGCTTATGCACGGTGATGGTGGAAGGAAAGCCGGTGTTGTCCTGCTCTGTCCTGGCAGCCAGGGTTCAGGGAAAAGAGGTAACCACCCTGGAAGGACTGCAGGAGGAAGCTGAGGAGGCCGGACGGTATCTGGCTCAGGAAGGAGGAGAGCAGTGCGGTTACTGCAGTCCTGGCTTTCTGATGATGGTTCTGGCCATGGAGAGAGAGCTGGACCATCCAGGAGAAGAGGAGATTAAGGAATATCTGGCAGGAAACTTATGCCGGTGCAGCGGATATATGTCGCAGCTGAGAGCTGTAACAAAATATTTGAATCGGAAGGGGGCGGACTAAATGCAAGGGGAGAAGCGCTGGCAGGGGCCGGTCAAGGGAAATGAGCAGGAAAAAGATTATAACGGAAGAATGGCGGACCTCCATGGAGGAAAGCTGGTGGGAGCCGGGGTGATTAAAAAAGACGCCATGGCCCTGGTGACAGGAAAGCCGGTATATACGGATGATTTGGCTCCTGCTTCTTGTCTGGTGGTTAAGGTATTAAGAAGTCCCCATGCCCATGCTTTGATTCGTGAGATTGACATTTCCCGGGCTCGGCAGGTAAGGGGAATCGAATGCATTCTTACCTGGAAGGATGTGCCGGGAAAGCGGTTTACATTAGCTGGACAGACCTACCCGGAGCCAAGTCCTTACGATCGGCTGATCCTGGACCAGAGAGTGCGGTTTGTAGGGGACGCGGCTGCTATTGTAGCTGGAGAAACAGAAGAGGCTGTGGATCAGGCCATGAAACTGATTAAGATCGATTACCAGGTGCTGGAGCCGGTTTTAGATCCCAGAAAAGCCAAGGATAATCCTATTTTGGTTCACCCGGAGGATAACTGGAAAAGTCTCGTTCCAGTAGGGGCGGATAACCGCCGGAATCTCTGTGCGTCCGGCTGTGAGGGCCATGGAGATGTGGAGGAAGTTCTGCGGGGCTGTGCCCATGTGATTGATGAGACTTATCATGTTAAAGCCAATCAGCAGGCCATGATGGAGACCTTTCGCGCATATTCTTATTTGGATACATACGGCCGCCTGAATGTGGTGGCTTCTACCCAGGTGCCTTTTCATGCCAGAAGAATCCTGGCCAACGCTCTGGATATTCCTAAATCAAAAGTCCGGATCATTAAGCCTAGAATCGGCGGCGGCTTTGGCGCCAAGCAGACCGTGGTAGCGGAAATTTACCCTGCGGCAGTAACCTGGATGACAGGGAAACCGGCGAAGATGGTTTACAGCCGCTATGAATCTCAAATTGCTTCTTCTCCCCGCCATGAGATGGAGGTAAGAGTCCGTCTTGGGGCGGACCGGGAGGGAATGATCCAGGCCATTGATGTGTATACGTTGTCCAATACAGGGGCTTACGGAGAACACGGCCCTACTACCGTAGGGCTGTCCGGTCATAAGTCGATTCCGCTTTATCGGACGAAGGCTTTCCGGTTCTCTTATGATGTGGTGTATACCAACCGGATGTCTGCAGGGGCTTATCGGGGATACGGGGCCACTCAAGGCATTTTCGCGGTAGAAAGCGCGGTAAATGAACTGGCTGACCGCCTGTCCATGGATCCGGTGAAGCTTCGGGAGAAAAATATGGTCCGTCAAGGAGATGTGATGGATGCGTATTATGGAGAAAGAGCCAACAGCTGTGCGCTGGATCGGTGTATGGCCCGGGCAGCGGAAATGATTGGATGGAAGGACAAATTCCCCTGCCGGGATATGGGCAATGGAAAGGTGCGGGGAGTCGGAGTGGCCATGGCCATGCAGGGCTCATCCATCAGCAATGT
The DNA here is from genome assembly GCA_018713255.1 of Candidatus Cottocaccamicrobium excrementipullorum. GTDB lineage: Bacteria > Bacillota > Clostridia > Lachnospirales > Lachnospiraceae > Caccovicinus > Caccovicinus excrementipullorum. Next base: position 28,208 of record DVFL01000029.1, read on the forward strand.
GGATGTGGGAAGCGTGTCCATTAAGGTAAATGATGATGGATTTTATGTAATGACAGTAGGCTGTACAGATATGGGCACTGGCTGCGATACGATCCTGGCCCAGATGGCAGCAGACTGCCTGGACTGCAGTTATGAGGATATTGTGGTGTACGGAACGGATACTGATCTTTCCCCCTACGATTCCGGCTCTTATGCCTCCAGCACCACTTACCTTACCGGTATGGCGGTGGTAAAAACCTGTCAGGTTCTGCGGGAGAAGATTGTAAAAAAGGCGGCGGAATATCTGGAATGTTCAGAAGATCTGGTGGAGTTTGACGGAAAGAAAGCCAGATGTCTGGAAAACGGCAGGGAAATTACCTTGAAAGAAATCGGAAACCGGTCCATGTGTGCGAATGAGGATTCTTTATCTGCCTGTGAATCTCACAGCTCTCCGGTGTCTCCGCCTCCTTTTATGGCTGGAATGGCTGAGGTGGAAGTGGATCTGGAAACAGGACAGACGGAGCTTGTGGATTATGTGGCAGTGGTGGACTGCGGAACCGTGATTAATCCTCACCTTGCCAGAGTACAGACTGAGGGCGGCCTTGCCCAGGGAATCGGCATGGCTCTTTATGAAGATGTTACCTATACAGACAGCGGACGGATGATGGAGAATTCTTTTATGCAGTACAAGCTTCCCAGCAGACTGGATGTGGGGAAAATCCGAGTGGAATTCGAGCCAAGCTACGAGCCGACTGGTCCCTTCGGGGCAAAGTCTATTGGCGAAATTGTGATCAATACGCCATCGCCGGCCATTGCCTCTGCGGTATACCATGCTTCCGGGGCAAGAATTCGGGAGCTTCCGATTACTGCTGAAAAGATCTGCCGCCGCATCCATCCAGAGGTATTTGGTGAATTACGTAAATAAATGGAAAATTCGCGGCATTTTGCGGGAACATCTTGCATCTCACCTGGAAAAGATGTATACTGAATTCAGTCTGTTGATGACACACCAGCAACTGCGGAGGCGAGAACCTTTTCCTTTCCGGCAGTTGGTCAGGAGGGATTGCAATGATTGAAGCAACGAGCTGCGGCGGTGTGGTAATCTTTCGTGGTAAAATTCTGGTTTTGTATAAGAATTATAAAAACAAATATGAAGGTTGGGTTTTGCCCAAAGGGACTGTAGAAGCTGGCGAGGATTTTAAGGAGACGGCGCTCCGGGAGGTCAAAGAGGAAACTGGAGTCAGCGCTTCCATTATTAAATACATCGGGAAGAGCCAATACACCTTTAATACCCCCCACGATGTGGTGGAGAAGGATGTTCACTGGTATCTGATGATGGCTGACAGCTATTACAGCAAGCCACAGCGGGAGGAATATTTTATGGATTCCGGTTATTATAAATTCTATGAGGCCTATCATCTCCTTAAGTTTTCCAATGAAAAGCAGATTTTGGAGAAGGCGTACAATGAATATCTGGATTTAAAAAAAGCGAATTTGTGGGGATCGAAGAAATATTTCTGAGACAGCAAAAGAAAAGACTGCTTAGGGAAGCCTTCCTTAAGCAGTCTTTCCTTTTGCCGTATGGCTGATCATTTTGCTGCAGGCATCGCCCATATCACTCTTCTTCTGCCTGCTTTTCAGTGGCGGAAACGGAAATGCCGTTTACCAGCACATTGTCGTCGATTCCGATCACCAGAACCCGGCGGCCGTCGATGATTTTCGTTTCCACTAAATCGGCGCAGTCAGGATCTACCTGAATTGTGATGACTGGAGTTTTGACTTCAAATTTCCGGGTATTTGCCACGTTGGATACTAAAAGGGAAGCCTTTTCTCCGGCAGCCTGATCGAAATGGTAGTCGAAGGACTCCATTTTTTCTTCATCGGCGCCGCTTTCCTCCAGAAGGTGACGAACCTGCTGTTTGTCCAGAAGGAGCGGTTCAGGATCATCGGCCCGCTCTTCCAGCATTTGAGTGAGATTCTCGTGAATGTTCCGCACCAGCTCATAATCGCAGGTTTCTCCCAAGGTTTCTTCCACAAGAGCATTAAAGGTTTCCTTCTGGTCTTTTGCCGTCATGGGCATGGTGCAGCCGGTCAAGGCTTCCACAAATCCTTCGTGAAGCTCTTCTGGATTTTTAGAGTAGTACAGCAGGCTGTGCAGATCAGTTCCCCGGTCATGAAAGGCGGGGAAGAGGAAGGCACGGTCCGGCATTTCCACCATCCAGTCCCGGTTCCGGTTCCGGAAGCAGTTCTCTTCTGCATCGTAGGAAAGACCGGCCTTTGACAGCTTAACCGGACAGATGGCGCAGAGCATATAATCGAAAACCTCGTCAGAAGCATCGAACATTTCCAGGTTGTCAGAGGATTTTCCAGGAATGTCGTACAACGCGTGAATAAGGAGGATTAGATAGTTTTCCCCATAATCATAGCCTTCAATGATCTTGTCATAAAATGCCTCCAGGAGATTTTCGTCCTCAAGATGGCTGTCGCGCAGCTTAAGGAAAGCATACTGACCACCTCCCGGCATTTCCGCGTCCAGAGGAAAATCCATAGTCAAAAGATGTTTACCCACTGTGCCGGACAAGGCTTTTCGGAAGATTTCAAAGTATTTAAATCTCTCTTCTTCGGGAAGGGAGAGAAAGGTATCTTCCGTTTCTGCTTTTTTGTTTTTTTCTGCGTCCACATAGCAGCAGCAGATCCGGGTAATGGCGCAATTGTCCGGAGTAAATTGTTTTTTAATTTCAGAAATTTCTTTTTTGTTCATGATTATGTATAACCACCTTTGCAGATACTGATAACAAGTTCAAGTATATCGTAATTTCCAGGAAGAGGCAAGAAATGAACAATTTTTTTCTGGATTCTGCTTATTGAGAATAAATCTGTGGATTCGGGGATTGAATGAAGTCAAAGGGTATGGTATGCTGTACCTATAAGTTAGCTATAACTAACCAAAGCGGAGACAGAAATTGTGTTTAATCCGCAGATTGTGATGCCATAGAAGGAGGACGGAAGATGAGCGTAGTGATTATCGGAGGACATGACAGAATGGTTTATCAATATGAAAAAATCTGCAAAGGCTATCGCTGCAGCGCTAAGGTGTTCACGCAGATGAGCGCCAATCTGGCAAAGCAGATTGGCCAGCCGGATTTAATGGTGCTGTTTACCAATACTGTGTCCCATAAAATGGTGCGCTGTGCTCTTGAGGAGGCTAAACGTTCAAACGCCAGAGTAGTGCGCTGTCATACCAGCAGCAAATCTGCATTGACGGAAATTTTGGAGCGGGAGACGGCGGCTGTTCAGTAGCCGTTCATTGCAAGTGCAGGGCAGAGCCGGTGTTCAGAGGAGGAACATCGGCTCTGCATTTTTGCTGAACTGCGCCGGAAAAAGATTCCAGGCTCAGGCTATGGGGAGATGGTTTGCATCGGCTGATTATTCATGATAAAATGGGGAAGAAAAGGATGACGGTAAAGGGGGATGTTTATGATACGAAATATGAGAGAGCTGGATTTGGACAGAATTATGGAGATTTGGCTCACATCCAATATTAAGGCTCATTGGTTTATTGAAAAAGCATATTGGGAAAATCATCAAGATGAAGTGCGGCAGGCCATTTCCAAGGCAGCAGTTTATGTTGATGAGGAAAATGGGAAAATTGATGGATTTATTGGCCTTCAGGAGAGCTGGATTGCGGGAATCTTTGTTGAGGAGGAAGTCCGTTCCAAGGGAATTGGCCGGGCGCTGCTGGATCATGTAAAAGCCCTTTATCCTGAGCTTTTTCTTAGGGTCTATGTAAAGAACGAGCCGGCGGTGCAGTTTTATGGCAGCCAGGATTTTGTAACGGTGAAGCAGGAGACGGATAAGGATACCGGAGAACTGGAATATGAAATGCACTGGGAAAAAAGCCGCAGCCGATAAAGCTGCGGCTGAGAAATTTTGTATGTTCAGACAGAACACTGAGGGCGGGAAACAGAAAGTTTAGACAGAAGGAAAACGCCGGCAAGCAGCAGACAGGGGAAGATGACGGCGGAGAGAATGCCGGCTTTTAAATTATTACCTGCTGCTGCAGATACTCTTCCCACCACAGTGGGGCCTAAAGAGCATCCTAAATCCCCTGCCAAGGCAAAGAGAGCAAACATAAGCGTTCCGCCGCCGCGAATTTTCAGGGAAGCCAGACTGAAAGTGCCGGGCCAGAGAACGCCCACAGAAAAACCGCAGAGGGCGCATCCTGCCAGGCCGGCAACCGGCCAGGGGGACAATACAATAAGGAGATAGCTGCACAGGCACAGAAGGCCGGAACCAGCCAGCGCCGCTGCCAGGGGAAGTTGATTGCTGCAGCGGCTGTATAACACCCGGGAGGAGCCCATCATGATGGCAAAGGTCATGGGACCGGTCAGATCCCCCAGGGTTTTGCTCACTCCAAGTGCGGTTTCAGCAAAAGTGGAGGCCCATTGGCTCACCGCCTGCTCGCAGGCTCCTGCACAGAGCATCAGAACCATCATGACCCAGAAAACAGGGGTTGCAAGAAGGTTTTTTAGAGAAAGCCCCCCTTCTCCTTCTTCCTGCAGGGAAGAAATAGGAACCTGGGTGAAGAGCAAAAAATTTACAGCAGGAACCAAGGCCCAGATTAACGCCATTATTCGCCAGTTTTCGATGCCAAAGAGCGTGAAAAACAAAGTGGAAAACAGTACCACAGCTACATGCCCCCAGCAGTAGAAGGAATGAAGGAGACTCATGGCTGCCTCCTTGTGGTCAAATGGACAGGCTTCCACAATTGGGCTGACCAGCACTTCCAAAAGGCCGCCGCCTAAGGCGTAAATCATCACTGAGAGCAAAAGACCGGAGAACGGGTTCGGCAGGAGGGAGGGAAGAACCACAATCCCTGCCAAGCCGAGAACGCTCATTCCATGGGCCAGGAGAATGCTGGCCCGGTATCCGATTCGGTCAATAAAACCGGCGGATAAAAGATCCACCAGAAGCTGAATGCCGAAATTGAAGGTAATAAGGGCAGTAATTTGAGAGAGGGGGAGGTGATAAGTCTGCTGGAAAGTGACAAAGAGCAGAGGAACAAAGTTGTTGATAATGGCCTGAACCACATAGCCGGCAAAGCAGGCGTACATGGTATGGCGATAAGTAAGTTTCATCGATTATTCACTCCTGTAGTAAAACTGGAACATATTATAGAGGATAAACAGCAATTTTTCCAGTAGTTTGTGGTAAAAATGCTGTATAAATAAAGGAAGTTTAAGGGCAGAAACAGATAACGGATGATGGTTCCGGCGGCTGAAGGGAAAAAAATCACCCCTCCCCCTTTCCCAATCAAAGGAAATGTGATATGATAGCTCAATAATCAGCAATACGCGGAATCACCAATGACGGAGGGAAGGATATGGAAGAAAAAAATCTGACTGCGGAAATCGAAGAGAAAGAGGCAGTCTCCAAAAATTTTATTGAAATAGAGATTGAAAAGGACCTGGCAGAGGGAGTGTATGATCATGTACAGACCCGCTTTCCGCCGGAACCCAACGGGTATCTTCATATCGGCCATGCCAAGTCGATTTTATTAAATTACGGATTGGCCTGCAAATATCACGGAAAATTTAATCTTCGTTTTGACGATACGAATCCCACCAAGGAGAAAACAGAATTTGTAGAATCCATTATTGCAGATGTAAAATGGCTGGGAGCTGATTTTGAAGACCGCCTGTTTTTTGCATCGGATTATTTTGAGCAGATGTACGAATGTGCCGTTAAGTTGATTAAAAAGGGAAAGGCGTTTGTCTGTGATTTATCTGCGGAAGAAATCAAAGCATACCGGGGGGATTTTACTACTCCTGGAAAGGAGAGCCCTTATCGGAACCGTTCCGTTGAGGAGAATCTTAAGCTGTTTACAGAAATGAGGGAAGGCAAATATCAGGATGGCGAGAAGGTGCTTCGGGCCAAGATTGATATGGCTTCTCCGAACATCAACATGCGTGATCCGGTAATCTACCGGGTGGCGCATATGAGCCATCATAATACCGGCGATAAATGGTGCATTTATCCCATGTATGACTTTGCTCACCCCATTGAGGATGCGATTGAACACATCACCCATTCCATCTGTACCTTGGAGTTCGAAGATCACAGACCTTTGTACGATTGGGTAGTGCGGGAGTGTGAGTTTGAAAATCCTCCTCGCCAGATTGAATTTGCCAAGCTGTATCTTACCAATGTAGTCACGGGAAAACGATACATTAAAAAGTTGGTGGAAGATGGAATCGTAGACGGATGGGATGACCCCAGACTGGTTTCCATTGCAGCTCTCCGCCGGAGAGGCTATACGCCGGAGTCTATTCGGATGTTTGTCGATATGGTAGGCGTAGCCAAGGCCAACAGCTCAGTGGACTATGCCATGCTGGAGTACTGTATCCGGGAAGATTTGAAGCTTAAGCGGTCCAGAATGATGGCAGTTCTTGACCCGGTGAAGCTGATTATCGACAATTATCCAGAAGGACAGATGGAAGAGCTGGAAATTCCCAACAATCTGGAGAATGAATCCTTAGGAAGCCGCATGGTGCCTTTTGGACGGGAGCTGTATATTGAGCGGGAGGATTTCATGGAGAATCCGCCGAAGAAATATTTCCGTCTCTTCCCTGGCAATGAAGTGCGTCTCTTTGGCGCTTACTTTGTGACCTGTACCGGCGTAGACAAGGACGAAGAGGGAAAGATTACAGCGATTCACTGCACTTACGATCCTGAGACGAAGAGCGGTTCCGGATTCACTGGACGTAAAGTAAAAGGAACCATTCACTGGGTAGCTGCCGCTGCGGCGAAAGAGGTGGAGTGCCGCCTTTACGAAAATATTGTGGATGAGGAGAAGGGAAAGCTGAATGAGGACGGAAGTCTGAACTTAAATCCTAATTCTCTTACGGTGCTGCCTCAATGTTATGTGGAGCCTGCATTATTTGAGGCCAAGCCTTATGACAGCTTCCAGTTTATGAGAAACGGTTATTTCTGCGTGGACTGCAAAGACAGCACACCGGAAAAACCAGTCTTTAACCGAATTGTTTCGTTGAAGAGCTCTTTTAAGCTTCCGAAATAAGATGAATTTTGCTTCGGACCTCAGCCTAAGGCGTTGACGGCCGGAGATAGAAAGCGCTTTGATCCTGGCGAATGCCGGAGTCACAGCGCTTTTTTATCAAAGAGAAGGAGAGAAAATGGAACTGATGATCCCGTTAAAAGGCCGGGAAGGCGGGCCTTTTTATCAACAGATTTACCAGTTTATTAAAGAAGAGATCCGTCACGGAAATCTGGCGCCGGGAGAGCGCCTTCCCTCCACGAGGGTGCTGGCAGAGAACTTAAAAGTAAGCCGAAGCACCACCCAGATGGCTTATGAACAGCTGCTTTCAGAAGGATATATCGAAGCATCTCCCTGCAGAGGGTATTTTGTGGCGGAAATCGAGGCGCTGGTGGAAGTAAAGGAGCAGCCCTCGGGAAGCTTTGTTCCCAGGGAGGAGGAAAAGAAAGCCGGCTTTGCCGTGGATTTTTCCCCTCGGGGAATTGATCTAGACAGCTTTCCCTTTAATCTGTGGCGGAAAATCAGCCGGAACATTCTGGTGGACGATAACAAAGCCTTGTTCCTTAATGGAGATCCCCAGGGGGAATACGCTCTGCGCCAGGCCATTGGGAATTATCTTCATGGGGCCAGAGGGGTGCAGTGCAGTCCGGATCAGATCATTATCGGAGCGGGAAGCGAATACCTGTTGATGCTCTTAACTCTGGTTTTGGGGCGAGGAAAAGTGATTGCCATGGAAAATCCCACTTATAAACAGGCTTATCGGGTGCTGACCAGTCAGGGATTTCAGGTTTTTCCTGTCAATATGGACCGATACGGCATGAATCCCGGAGAGCTGAAAGCCTTAGGGGGAGATGGGGCTGATGTGGCTTACATTATGCCTTCCCATCAGTATCCCATGGGAATTGTCATGTCTGTGAAGCGGAGACAGGAGCTTTTGGCTTGGGCCAACAGCCGAGAAGGACGGTACTTGATCGAAGACGATTACGACAGTGAATTTCGCTATAAAGGCAAGCCGGTTCCCGCTCTCCAGGGAATGGACCAGAAAGGCAGAGTAATTTATATGGGGACCTTTTCAAAATCTATAGCGCCGGCTATCCGTATCGGTTTTATGGTTTTGCCCAAAAAACTGATGGAGGAGTACAAACGACGGGCTGGATTCTTTTCTTCTACCGTATCTCGGCTGGATCAGAATATTTTGTATCAATTTCTCACAGAAGGCCATTACGAGCGTCATTTAAATCGAATGCGCTCAGTGTATAAGGCGAAGCACGACTGCCTTTTAGGCGGACTGAAAGAATTTGAACAATCTTTTTCTGTTCAGGGGGAGCATGCCGGTCTTCATGTGCTTTTGACAGACAGAAACAAAGAACGAAGCGAGGATGAACTGGTGGAATCGGCGGCTGCCCAGGGGGCAGGCGTTTATGGATTGTCCAGATACTTTATTCATCCGGAACATAATCCTTATCCTTCCACCGTGCTGCTGGGCTATGCCAATCTTTCCGGCGAGGAAATTAAAGACGGCCTGAGACGGCTGAAGGCAGCATGGGGAATCCAATGAAGGGTTCTGGAGGGGCCAGCTGCGGGAGAAAAAGAATGGGATTATTCCGCTCCAGTCTCAGGCATAAAAACCTGGATGCTGCGGAATAATCCCATTTTTTAAGAAGCCGGAGCAAAATGATCATTTTCCTATTCTGCTGACTTCAGAATTTATTCATTAATTTCCTCTACAATGGTTGTTGGCTCCGGCTGAGGCTCACTGGTTTCCTGGGGATCAACCACATCTACTGTGGAAACAGACTGCTCCGGCGGGAGAGAGGCGGTGCCTGCGGGATCGTGAACAATAAACCGAGGATCCTTTTTCTTTTCTTCCGGCGAGGGTGCATCAGCTGTATTCTGAGGCTGATCTTCCAGTTTTTCTTCTTCATCTTCATCCTGGAAGATGTCTTCTTCTATGGATTCCAGATCTTCTTTTACTGCTTCTGCTTTTTCTTCTGCCTTTGCTTTTGCCAGCTGAGCTGTATCTTTTGCGGCGGAAGCAGCTTCACTGGCGGTATCGGACAGAATCGCCGCGGCATCCTTCAGCACATTTCTGGCGGCATCGGCTACGCTTCCGGCTGCGGTGACCATATCCTTGGCAGCTACTTTCAGCTCGTCCGCACTGGCATTCAGGGAAATGTACTTTCTGGAAGTTTCTGCGCTGGCTGAGGTTTTTTCCTCTTTCTCCGGCTGGCCCTCTTCTTCGTCTTCTTCGAAATAGTCTTCGTCGCCACCTTCAAAATCGTGGAATTCTTCTTCCAGCTCTTTATTGAAGGAGTGATACTTTCTTAAATAAGAAATTCCTGCTGCTGCGGCGCCAGCCGCTGCTGCTAATACTACAAGCTTTCCAAAACCTTTTTTTGCCATAAAATCGCTCCTCTCCTGGTCGTGCCAGATACCTTTATTGAGTCTATTTTAATACGAACAGAGAAAAAAAGAAAGGTGTAAATGAAATTTTGTAAGGATTAGTTTGGGGAATGCAAACGGGCATTTTTTTTGCCCTGTATTCTGGCGGCTTGCGGAAAATTTGAAAAAAATAGTTAAAAATTAGCACTCGACACTTGACAGTGCTAACAAACGGTGTTATAACATATGATGTAGCTTGAAAGAGAAAAAATCAAGAAGAAATAAAAGAGAGAAAAAAGACTTTATATAGGAGGAATGAATCATGAAGTTAGTACCTTTATTTGACAGAGTTGTGTTAAAGCAGCTGGTTGCAGAAGAAACGACGAAGTCCGGCATTGTTCTGCCAGGTCAGGCAAAGGAGAAACCCCAGCAGGCTGAGGTTGTTGCAGTAGGCCCCGGCGGAGTAGTAGACGGCAAAGAGATTACCATGCAGGTAAAGGCTGGCGATAAGGTAATTTACTCCAAGTACTCCGGCACTGAAGTAGAAGTAGACGAAGAAAAATATGTTATTGTAAAGCAGAATGATATCTTGGCAGTGATTGAGTAATCTGCCAAAAAAGAAGATAAGATAATAGATGAATTGAACGATTTCGGAGGTTGATCATTATGGCAAAGGAAATTAAATATGGCGTAGATGCCAGAAAAGCATTGGAAGCTGGTGTTAATCAGTTAGCTGATACCGTTCGTGTAACCTTAGGCCCGAAAGGCCGCAACGTAGTGCTGGATAAGTCTTTCGGCGCTCCTTTAATCACCAATGATGGTGTAACCATTGCAAAGGAGATTGAGCTGGCTGATCCTTTTGAGAACATGGGCGCTCAGCTGGTTAAGGAAGTAGCAACCAAGACGAATGATGTAGCTGGCGATGGTACCACCACTGCAACGGTACTGGCTCAGGCGATGATTAATGAAGGAATGAAGAACCTGGCTGCCGGCGCTAACCCTATTGTACTGCGCAAGGGTATGAAGAAGGCTACCGAGGCTGCTGTTGAGTGCATTAAGGAGATGTCCAAACCCATCGAGGGCAAGGATCAGATTGCCAGAGTTGCTGCAATTTCTGCTTCTGATGATGAAGTAGGCGAGATGGTAGCTGACGCAATGGAGAAAGTTTCCAAGGACGGCGTAATTACCATTGAAGAGTCCAAGACCATGAAGACGGAACTGGATCTGGTTGAAGGTATGCAGTTTGACAGAGGTTATGTATCTGCTTACATGGCTACCGATATGGATAAGATGGAAGCTGTTCTGGATGATCCGTACATTCTGATTACTGACAAGAAGATTTCTAATATCCAGGAGATCCTGCCTTTACTGGAGCAGATTGTAAAGACCGGCGCAAAGCTGTTAATTATTGCAGAGGATGTTGAAGGCGAAGCGCTGACCACCCTGATTGTGAATAAGTTAAGAGGTACTTTCAGTGTAGTTGCCGTTAAGGCTCCTGGCTATGGCGACAGAAGAAAAGAGATGTTAAAGGATATCGCTATTCTGACCGGCGGTCAGGTAATCTCTGATGAGCTGGGTCTGGATCTTAAGGATACTACCATGGATCAGTTAGGCCGTGCAAAATCCGTTAAGGTTCAGAAAGAGAATACCATCATCGTTGACGGCTGCGGCGACAAGGCTGATATTGCTGCACGTGTATCTCAGATCCGCGCTCAGATTGAGGAAACCACTTCTGATTTCGACAGAGAGAAACTGCAGGAGAGACTGGCTAAGCTGGCTGGCGGCGTAGCTGTTATCCGGGTTGGCGCTGCTACAGAAACTGAGATGAAGGAAGCAAAGCTTCGTATGGAAGATGCTCTGGCAGCTACCAAGGCAGCTGTTGAGGAAGGCATCATTGCAGGCGGCGGTTCTGCATATGTTCATACTGCTGAAAAGATCAAAGATATGTTAAAGGATCTGGAAGGCGATGAGAAGACTGGTGCAAAGATCATCTTAAAGGCTCTGGAAGCTCCTCTGTATCATATTGCTGCTAATGCAGGCCTTGAGGGTTCTGTGATCATCAACAAGGTAAAAGAGTCTCCTGTAGGCGTAGGCTTCGATGCTTATAAGGAAGAGTATGTTGATATGATCAAAGCCGGTATCCTGGATCCTGCAAAGGTTACCAGAAGCGCTCTGCAGAACGCAACCAGCGTTGCTTCTACCTTATTGACAACAGAGTCTGTTGTTGCTAATATTAAGGAGGAAACTCCCGCAGCCCCGGCAGGCGGCATGGGCGGAATGATGTAAGCCAGAAAGGAATGCACGACCGATGAATCAGGATTATGTTGAGTGGCTGGTAAAGCGTAAGGATCCGGCATATGCGTGGCCGGTACGGATACTGATGGGTATTCTCTGCGCGGCTGCCTTAGTGATGGCTCTTGTGGTAGTATGGGGGCCGATCCTGCTCCTAATCGCCGGAGCTGCCACATTCTTTGTCTTTCAGATGCTCAGTGTAGAGTATGAATATTTATACGTGGATGGAAGTTTGTCCGTCGATAAGATTTTAGGCAAGGCCAGACGGAAAAAGGTGCTGGAGTGCTCGAAAGAAGAGCTGCTGATGATCGCTCCCTCGGATTCTTATGTGCTGAAGGATTATGAAACCAGCGGGATGAAGGTGGTTAATTGTTCTTCACAGAAGCCAGAGGCGAAAACATTTACCATGATTTATCAGAAAAACGGACAGCATTATAAAGTGATTCTGGAGCCAAATGATAAATTGCTTCAGGCTATCCGTTATACCACGCCGAGAAAGATTGTGATGTGATTCTGATTTGAGAGTTAAGCTGCAGTCAGGTTTTCAGCCTGACTGCAGCTTTTTGCATTTTATTGCATAAATAAAGCAAATCTCTTTATCTATTAGTTAATTTATGATATTATTATTAGTAAATTGAATAAAAACAAGGCTCTAAAGATTTGACAAGCTATTGAAATTTTGTTAGAATTAGCTACTAACAAGAAAACAGCCTGTTAAACATTACAGAATTAACAGAGTCAAAAGAAAGCGAGGAGAGATTAATGGGTACGATAATTGGTGAAGGCATTACTTTTGATGACGTGCTTTTGGTGCCGGCTTACTCGGAAGTGATCCCTAATCAGGTGGACATTACGACTCATCTGACCAAGAAGATTAAGCTGAACATTCCTCTGATGAGCGCTGGAATGGATACGGTTACCGAACATCGTATGGCAATTGCCATGGCCAGACAGGGCGGAATTGGCATTATCCACAAAAATATGTCGATTGAGGCGCAGGCAGAGGAAGTGGATAAGGTAAAACGTTCTGAAAACGGTGTAATTACAGACCCATTTTCTCTGTCCCCGGAGCACACCCTGAAAGATGCTGATGAGCTGATGGCGAAGTTCCGCATTTCCGGCGTGCCGATTACTGAGGGGAAAAAACTGGTGGGGATTATTACTAACCGGGATCTTAAGTTTGAGGAGGATTTCAGCCGTAAGATTAAGGAATGCATGACATCCAAGAATCTGGTAACGGCAAAGGAAGGAATCACCTTCAGCGAGGCGAAAAAGATTCTGGCTAAAGCGAAAGTGGAGAAGCTTCCTATTGTAGACGATGATTTTAATCTGAAAGGATTAATTACCATTAAGGATATTGAAAAGCAGATCAAGTATCCGCTGTCTGCAAAAGATGCTCAGGGACGTTTGCTCTGCGGAGCGGCTCTTGGCATTACGGCGAATGTACTGGAGCGGGCAGCTGCTCTGGTGGAGGCTAAGGTAGATGTGGTGGTTCTGGATTCCGCTCATGGCCATTCTGCAAATGTGCTTCGCTGCGTGAAGATGCTGAAAGAAGCCTTCCCAGATCTGCAGGTAATTGCCGGAAACGTGGCCACTGGTGAGGCGACCAGAGCACTGATTGAGGCCGGGGCAGATGCAGTTAAGGTTGGTATCGGACCTGGTTCTATCTGTACTACTCGTGTGGTTGCTGGAATCGGCGTTCCCCAGATCACTGCTGTGATGGACTGCTATAAGGTGGCAAAGGAATACGGCGTGCCGATTATTGCAGACGGAGGCATTAAGTATTCTGGAGACTTGACCAAAGCGATTGCTGCCGGCGGAAGCGTATGTATGATGGGAAGTCTGTTTGCCGGCTGTGATGAAAGTCCGGGAACCTTCGAATTATACCAGGGAAGAAAATATAAAGTATATCGCGGCATGGGTTCCATCGCTGCCATGGAAAACGGAAGCAAGGACCGTTATTTCCAGACGGATGCAAAGAAGCTTGTTCCGGAAGGCGTAGAAGGACGAGTGGCGTATAAAGGACTGGTTGAGGATACGGTATTCCAGCTGTTAGGCGGACTTCGTTCCGGTATGGGTTACTGCGGTGCGAAGGACATTGAGACTCTGCAGGAGACTGGAAAGTTTGTGAAGATTTCTGCAGCAGCCTTGAGAGAGAGCCATCCTCATGATATTCATATTACCAAGGAAGCGCCGAACTACAGCATAGACGCATAAAAGCTGGTATTTAAGGAACACTTCTTTGCAGCAGAAAGTGCTGCGGAAGTGTTTCTTTTTTGTTAAAACAGCAGCAGAGCCGCTGAATTTGAAAACAAAGTATATGCCCGGAAGGGGCAGGGGAAGAGAGGGTATATTTATGATTGAAGTTTTTCGGAAGAGTGTTCTGGATGAAGGAGCAGAGGGCATAGGAGAGGAAGGCCAGCCGTGTTTTGATTCTCTGCAGGAAGCACTGGATTATCTGGAGATTAACCCGGAGGAGGAGCGGTATATCCGGGTCCATCCCGGCTATTATAAGGAGCAGGTTACAGTTCGCGTTCCTGGAGTGGTGATTGAGGGGGCTGACCCTGAGGCAGTTAAGGAAACGGTGATCACCTTCGGATTAGGCGCCAGGGAAATTCTCTCTGATGGAATGAAGAGAGGAACATTCCGCACGTATACCTTTTTTGTGGATGCAAATGATGTAACCTTGAGAGGGCTTACCATCGAAAACAGCGCAGGTCCAGGAAATGAGGTGGGACAGGCTCTTGCCCTTTATGCTGACGGAGATCGGATGATTGTTGATTCCTGCAGATTATTAGGATGGCAGGATACCTTGTTTACAGCGCCTCTTCCAGAGGCAGAGGTGGAATCCAGAGGATTTATCGGTCCTAAGGAGTATGCTCCCAGAGAAAAGAGACGGCAGTATTATAAAAACTGCTATATTGAGGGAGAGGTGGATTTTATTTTCGGAGGCGCCACGGCGTATTTCTCTCATTGTGTGATTTTCTCCAAGAATGTGGACAAAGAGATTAAGGGATATGTAACAGCTCCTTCCACGCCCAAGGATGTGAAGTACGGTTATGTGATGGAAGACTGCCGCTTCTGCAGCAACTGTCCGGACCAGTCAGTATTTCTGGGAAGGCCATGGCGGGAGTATGGAAAGACGGTTTTGATTTCCTGTCAGATCGGGCCGCATATCAAGGCAGAAGGATGGAACGACTGGGGAAAGGAAAAAGCTCATGAAACTTCCTTCTTTGCAGAGTACGGCTGCAAGGGGCCGGGAGCAAGAAGAGAAGGCAGAGTGGACTGGAGCCACGAACTGACGGAAGAAGATCTTAAGGATTATACTAGAGAAGCTGTGCTGGCTGGCGGAGACGGCTGGGATCCGGAAGCTTAATTCATTTTTTGGCCAGGGAGGACAGCAGAAGGAGAGAGGAAGGAGAGAAATGTCGGGAATTGCTCTTTTGGTGCCGAATCAACAGATGTATGACCAGGCCAGGGAAATTTTGGAAAAGCTGGACAGGCATCATGTTATTCTGCTGAAAAGCATTGTCACAGAAAACGCCGTAAATGAAGCCAGAGAAGCCGTTTCCATGGGAGCGAATATTATTGTGGCAAGAGGACGGCAGGCGGTGGAAATTCGAGAACATACTACAGTGCCGGTGTCTGAAATTGTCATAAGCGCCCAAGAGCTGGGCCTTCTGGTGGTAAAGGCCAAAGCGCTGGTGGAAAAAGAATGTCCGGTGATCGGCTTATTCGGCTGGGGAGAGATGTTTTCTGATACCTCATACTTTGATCAGCTTTACGGGGTTAAGCTGATTCGGTGTGTCTTAAAGGGAACGGAGGACTGGCGGGCGGTGCTGGACCAGGTTCTGGAGGAGAATTCCATTGATATTGTAATTGGAGGAAAAGCTGCGCTGAGCGCGGCGGAGGGAAGAGGGATTCCAGCCCTCTTCCTTTCTTCTACAGGAGAATCTTTGACCACGGCGCTGAAAAATGCGGAATCGCTGTATTACGTTTCTCAGATGGAGCAGCATAATTATGCCCAGTTCAGTACAGTGCTGGACAGCAGTTTCAGCGGAATTATTAAGGCAGGAATTTCAGGAAAAGTGCTGGTGATGAATCGCGCAATGGAACAGATTACCGGTATTTCTGCGTCGGACGCCATGGGAAAACCTGTTGATCAGGTGCTTAAAGGGCTGGAACGGTCTGCAGTTTGGCAGATTCTCAACGGAGAAGAAGAAACTTATTCTGCATTTTTGAATATTCATGATCAATCCCTTGTGGTGGTGGTGGAGCCGATTGTGGCGGGAAATCAGATTGACGGCGCGATTATTTCCTGCAATCGGATGCGCAGGCTGGATGCCGATGCGAGGGAGGTCAACAGCAGTCAGTTTTTGAAAGGCCATGTGGCCTACAGTACGTTTGAGGATATTGACCAGAACCTGAAGGGACTGAGAAAGGCGGTAGAACGGGCGAAGATTTATGCCCAGTCTTCCAGCCCCATGTTGATTGAAGCCATTTCCGGCCCGGAACTGGATATGATCTGCGAGGGAATTCACAACTACAGTCTTCGCCGCAACGGTCCCTTTATTATGGTGCATATGGCTGGAATTAAAGAAGAACATCAGAGCAAAGTTTTGTTTGGAGAATACTCCTCTGATGGGAAAACTTATGAGCCAGGACGTTTGGAGGAGGCCAATCACGGCACCCTGGTGATTCAGGGAATCGATAAGCTGAGCCTTTTAGCACAGTATAATCTGATGAAGGTTATTCGCACGAAGCGTTTTTTGAAAGAACGGAACGAGGATATGCAGCTGATGGATACCCGGATTATTGCCTGTACGGCGAAAAATCTGACGGATCTGCGAAAGGTAAACAAAATTCGTTCGGATCTTTATTATACTTTAAAATCTCTTCGCCTGAAGATTCCTAATCTGAAGGACAGGCCTGAAGATGTGGAATATCTTTTGGATTTCTATGTGAAGAAATATTCGGAGCAGTATTTCCGCTACCATGTTATGACGGCGGGAGCGAGAAAAACGCTGCTGGAATATCCCTGGGAGGGGAACAGCATTCAGCTGGATGCATTCTGTGAACGGATGATTCTTACCGTGGGAAAAAGAACGATTACGGAAAGCTACGTCCGAGATCTCCTTCAGGAACTTTATGAGACGGATTCCAGTATTTATGAGATTCTTCCAGAGGACGAAGTACGGGAGGAGAGGCGGCGCCAGAGAGAGGCCAGAAAACAGGAAGGCCGGGCGGAACGGGCAATGGGCCGGGAAGAAGCCTGGCGGGATACGATCCGGGAAACGCTGGCTAAATATCATGGAAATCGCTCCATTACGGCAAAGGAGCTGGGGGTCAGCACGACTACTTTGTGGCGCTGGATGAAGCGGTACGACTTAAACTGAGGCTGATCAATGAAAAAAGGCATTCCGGCGAGGGAGGAGAGGAATGGGAAAAATCGCGCTTTTAGTTCCGCGGGAGGAGATGGTCTATCAGGCCCATAACATTCTCCAGGAAAAGAGCTATCAGGATAAGCATTATCAAATCGGCATTATGAAAGTAGTCCGCACCAGAAATGTGGTGGTGGAGGCCAGACAGGCTATTGCAGAAGGCGCATCGATTATTATCGCCAGAGGACTCCAGGCGTCCGTGATTAAGCAGTACACCAACATTCCGGTGATTGAAATTGTGATTACTGCCCAGGAGATGGCTCTTTTGGTGGTGAAAGCCAAGGAGATTCTGAAAAAAGAGTCTCCGGTGATTGCTGTGGTAGGATTTCGCAATATGTTCTGCGATATGTCCTATTTTGACGAGATTTATGGAATTGAACTGAAAACATTTTATGCGCCGGACAATGATCAGCTCCGCAGTTATGCTCTCCGGGCAGTGGAAGAGCAGGTGGATTTAGTGATCGGCGGCGATGTGGCGGTGGAAGTGGCGGCAGAGCATAATGTGCCTTCTCTGTTCCTTTCAAATACGGAAGATTCCCTCCGCAATGCCTTTTCCATGGCGGAAAGCGTCAGCTATGCCATGGATGTGGAAAAAAAGAATGCGGCGCAGATGGAAACCATTATGGATTATTCCTTCGGCGCCGTGGTGAATGTAGACGGAGAAGGAAAGATCACAGCGGTGAATCCTTTGATGGAAGATATGCTGGGGCTTACCCGCCAGGAGATTATGGGACGCCGTCTTACGGAGGTATTTCCCGATTTGGATGAACGCCAGGTAGAGCGAACCTTGCATCAGGCTGGGGACGGTTATTCTGCTTTCCTTCAGATCCGGTCTGCCTCCGTTTTTGCCATTCTGGCGCCGGTGATCATTGAGGACCGGGCAGATGGGGCAATCCTTACTTGTCATAAGATGAAGCGGAAGCTTACGGCGGAGCAGGAGTCCAGAGAGAAGAGACGTTCCAGCGGGGTGATTGCTCTGGGCCGGTTTTCCGACATTCTTCAAGAGTCGGCGGCGATGGAAGCCTGTGTTCATCAGGCAAAGCTTTACGCTTTATCGGAGCTTCCGGTGTTGATTGAAGGGGAAGCAGGAACAGAAAAGCGGCTGATTGCCCAAAGCATTCACAATGCAGGGCTTCGCAGTCGCAGCGGATTTGCGGATATTTCCTGTGCAGGATTGGGAGAGGAAGAGCAGTATGCCTTGATTTTCGGGGAGCACGGTGCGGCTGTTCAGGCAAATGGAGGAACCATACTGCTTGAAGATGCGGATTGGCTGACCCCGGCAAATCAGTACCGCCTGCTTCAGCTGATCCGCTACAAGCTCCGGTGGGAGAGGGAGATCATTCAGAATAAGCATGTGGATGTGCGGATTATGGTTTCCGGCCAAAAGCCGGGAAGCTTGTTTGCTCTTGTTCAGGAAGGAAAATTTCGAGAGGACCTGTATTATCTTCTTCAAGGGCTTTTGCTTAAGATCCCTCCCCTTCGGCTTCGGCAGGAGGACCTGCAGCGAAAGCTCCAGTACTCCATTCGGGAGAGCTGTGAGAAATATGACCGGTACCATGTGCTGTCTCCGGAGGCCATGGAGTTTCTCCTGTCCTGCCGCTGGCCGGGAAATCTGTTTCAGATTGAGAATTATTGTGAGCGTCTGATTCTTACGGCATCGAAGCGGACGATTGATCAAAAGACGGCCAGAGAGCTTCTGGAAGAGCTTTACGGGGAAACAAGCCTGTCGAACCAGGAAGGCCGGGGAGCGGCAAAAGCGGAAAAAGGGCCGTCCGTAGAAACTGAGGAGGAAGGAGAAGATCTCCGCCGGATTAAGCTTGTGAGAACCTTAAAGCAATATGGAGGGAACCGGGCAAAAACCGCGGAGGCTCTGGGAATCAGCAAAGCTACCTTGTGGCGATGGATGAAAAAGTACGAGCTTTAGGAACCAGTTTGGCGTGCAGATTCCACGCCATAATGCAGGCTCCTGATGAGATTCCCTGCCTTAAGAGGGAATAGTAAAAAATGAAACTAGAATGAAACTTTTGGGAAATAGATGAGATAATTTAGAAACGAATGTGAAACGAATATGAAACCATATGCAGAGTGTTTAAAATCTGTACTGTTTTTTGGTGAGAAAGCCCATTGAAGAGGAAAAAGGAATTCGTTATACTTATGCCATCAGGACAAAAGAAACAAAAAGTTTTGTCTGGGAACCTAAGGAAAGTCCGAAAGGACTATGATTAAAAAGAAAGAGGTAATGAAAAATGAAAATCGGATTTATCGGATTAGGCATTATGGGCAAGCCAATGAGCAAGAACCTGTTAAAGGCAGGCCATGAGCTGGTAGTTTGCGACTTTAATAAGGACGCTGTTGCAGAGGTTGTTGCAGCTGGCGCAAAGGAAGGCACTAACGGCGCTGAGATTGCAAAGGAATGCGATGTGATCATTACCATGCTTCCAAACTCTCCTCATGTACGTACCGTAGCATTAGGCGAGGGCGGTATCATCGAAGGCGCTCATGAGGGAACGGTTCTGATTGATATGAGCTCCATCGACCCAGTGGAATCTAAGAAGATCGGCGCTGAGTTAGCAAAGAAGGGCATTGATATGCTGGATGCTCCTGTATCTGGCGGCGAGCCCAAGGCAATCGACGGAACCTTATCCGTAATGGTTGGCGGCAAGAAGGAATTATTCGACAAGTATTATGATATGTTAATGGTAATGGCTGGCTCTGTTGTATACGTTGGCGAGTTAGGCTCCGGAAACGTAGCTAAGCTGGCAAACCAGATCATTGTAGCTGTTAATATCGCAGCAGTAGGCGAGGCTCTGACCTTTGCAAAGAAGGCTGGAACTGATCCTGAACTGGTATATCAGGCAATCAGAGGCGGTCTGGCAGGCTCCACCGTTCTGGATGCAAAGGCTCCTATGATGCTGTCCAGAAACTTCAAGCCAGGTTTCCGTATCGAGCTGCACATTAAGGATCTGACCAATGCACTGAATGCAGCTCATGCAATCGCTGCTCCTGTACCGTTAACCGGACAGCTGATGGAAATGATGCAGGCATTAAAGGCTGACGGTTATGAGAAGGAAGATCACTCCAGCCTGGTGAAGTACTACGAGAAGATTTCCGATATCACCGTAGCATAATCTGCAGGGGGGCATATACATGAATACCGATTTTATTAAGGGTGTAGTTGTTCCGATTCTCACGCCTATCGATGCAGAGGAAAAGATCGATGAGAAAAAGATGCGGGAGCAGGTTGATTATGTAATTGACGGCGGTGTTTCCGGCATTCTGGCTTTCGGCAGCAACGGCGAATTTTATGTGATCGAAGAAGATGAGATGGAGCGGGGCTTAAAGATCATGGTTGATCAGGCTGCCGGCCGTGTCCCGGTATATTTTGGCATCGGCGCGATCAGCACCAAGAAGTGCTGCCGTCTGGCTAAAATGGCAGTGGCAAATGGAGCAGCAGGCGTTTCCGTTCTGCAGCCCATGTTTTTAAAGCCAACCAAGGACGAGCTGTTCCTTCATTTTAAGACGATTGCTGAGTCTGTTCCGGAAACTCCGGTTCTGCTTTACAACAACCCTGGCCGGGTAGGTTATACCTTATCTGCAGATCTGGTGGAAAAGCTGGCCCACGAGGTTCCTAATATCGTAGGCATGAAGGATACCAGCGGCGATATTACCCAGACTTCTGAGTTTATCCGCAGAAACAGGGATGTCGGATTTAAAGTATTTGGCGGAAAGGACACTCTGCTGTATGCATCTTTGTGCCACGGCGCAGTAGGCGGCGTATGTACAGCAGCCAACTTTATGCCAGAACTTATCACCGATGTGTATAATAAGTACGTGGCAGGAGATCTGGAAGGCTCTCTGGAAGCGCAGTTTAAGCTGAATCCTGTGAGATTGTCCATGGATGCGGCAAGCTTCCCAGTAGCGGCAAAGGATATGGCAAACTTAAGAGGGCGTCAGATCGGCGTTCCTTATACTCCGAATCTGCCCACTCCAGAAGGCCCTGTTTTAGATAAGATTAAAGCCGAAATGAAGAAGGCCGGACTGATCTGACAGTCCAGATAACGATTTTAGACAAACCGGTTGCCTGAGGGGACCGGTTTGTTTTTTTCGGTTTCAAAAGGAGCCGGAAGGACGCATTTTATCACCACAATGACCAATGAACGGGAGGGTTATCCATGAAATTCTTATTTGCTTCAGACTCATTTAAGGGCACCTTGTCTTCAGAAAAAATCATTGAGCTTTTGACGGAATCGGCTCAGGAGATTTTTCCAGGCTGCGAGACGGCAGGAACATTGATTGCAGACGGCGGAGAAGGTACTGTGGATGCAGTAATCGCCATGACCAAGGGAAGTTTGATCAGCGTGCCGGTTCACGGCCCGTTAATGGAAGAAACTTCAGCTTTTTATGGAAAAATCAATGAGAACAGCGCCATTATTGAGATGGCAGCGGCATCTGGTCTTCCCATGGTACCGGAGAATCTGAGGAACCCCTTAAACACCACCAGCTATGGAACGGGAGAGCTGATCAAGGACGCTTTAGACAAAGGCTTCCGCAACATCTCAATTGCTCTGGGCGGAAGCGCCACCAACGATGGCGGAATGGGAGCCATGTCTGCACTGGGCGTGAAGTTTTACGATAAGGAAGGAAATCTGCTGGAAGGAAGAGGCTCTGATCTGGAGAAGGTGGCGAAAGTTGATATCAGCGGTCTTCATCCGGCTGTGGCGGAGACGAAGTTTACGGTGATGTGCGACGTAAACAATCCTCTGACTGGACAAGACGGGGCCACCTATACCTTTGGAAAGCAGAAGGGAGGCACCCCGGAGATCTTAGACCGCCTGGAGGCTGGAATGAAGTCTTATGCTGCGGTGGCAGGAGAAGCCCTGGGAATGGATATTGATCACATTGCAGGCGCCGGCGCGGCAGGAGGTCTGGGAGCAGCAGTATGCGGATTCTTAAAGGCGGAGCTGAAATCCGGCATTGAAACGGTTCTTGATTTGATCAATTTTGACCAGATGCTGGAAGGGGTAGATGTGGTGATAACCGGTGAAGGACGCATCGACTGGCAGTCTGCTTTCGGAAAAGTTCCCAGCGGAATCGGTATGCGCTGCAAGAAGAAGGGCATTCCGGCGGTTGCCATTGTAGGCGGCATGGGAAATGGAGCGGAAAAAATCTATGAATTTGGCGTGGAGAGCATTATTTCCACCATCAACGGAGCCATGGAAATCGGCGAAGCCTTAGATCGGGCGGAAGAGCTGTATAAAGGGGCGGCAGACCGGATGTTCCGTTTCTTAAAAGTGGGAATGTCTATAAAATAATGGATAAAAACAATAAAAAGGTCCTGAAGGCGGAGATTCATCCTCTTCAGGACCTTTGCTGTGATCAAATTATAAAATTACTTCCATGCCCACCTTCTGAGGCTTTAGTCCCATGGCTTCATAAAACTTTATGGCGGAGGTATTGCAGCTCCATACATTCAAAGTAACATTGTAGCAGCCCTGTTCCCGGGCGAAGGCAAGAACTGCCTGATAAAGGCTGGAGCCGATGTGCTGGCCGCGGATGGTTTCGTCTACGCAGAGATCATCGATATAAAGGGTTTTAATATCAGTGAGAATATTATTGTTAAGGTGCTGCTGGAAAATGCAGAAAGCATAGCCCAGCACAGTTCCCTTCTCATCTGTGGCTACGAAGATGGGACGCTTATCATCATGAATAATGGCTTTCAGCTCATCATCTGTGTATTTTTTTGCACCAAATTTGAATAAATCCGGCCGGCCTTTATGGTGCACCAGACAAACCTGCTGAAGGAGTTTGTTGATGCCTTCCATGTCTTTTTCTTCTGCTCTTCGAATTGTCATGACTAATCAACCTCTTTTGCCTAAAAATTATATGCAGAATCAGTCTGCTTTTTTATTTTAGCATAAACTGGGTGATTCTGTCATTGAATTTTTATACATTGTTTCTGAGCCGGGATTCTGTCAGGAAACTTACATGTTTCGGATGCTGGCGAATTCCTTCAGCTTTTCTAAAATGCAGCTCATCACCTGTTTTCTGGTTACGATTCCGATGAACATGTTCCGGTCGTCTACAACAGGTACGAAATTCTGATTTAAGGCTTCAGCAAAAACCTGGCTGATGTCCACATCAATTTTTACTGAAGGATTCCGGTCTGTGCGGACAATGTTTTTCAAGGGAACGGGATCGCCCTTCTCATCGGTGTCTTTGCCGTCCAAAAAGGCCCAGAGAAAATCCCCTTCGCTGACGGTGCCGGCATAGGTGCCGTCCTCACAGATAACAGGAACTGCAGTATAGCCGCTGGCTCTGAGCTTGTCCATGGCATCGGTAAGGGTCATGTCTTCTAAAAGGTACATGGCCTCTCGTTTAGTGGTTAACAGTTGAAAAATATTCATGATCTCATTAATCTCCCATTGTATTGTCGTTTTTTCTCATCCATCCTAGCAGATTCTGACAAATAACACAAGAGAAAAACTATTTTTGCGGATAATTTCATAAAAAGTTCACAGGAAATTAAGAATTATGGAAGAAGAAAAAAGAAAGAATAGGAAATCCAAAGCTTTATCCGGGAATACAGGATTAAGGTGAATCGCAGCGCCGGTGTTCTTGCTAAACGCCGGCGCTGCTTTTTCTTGAACCATAGGGCGAGAATTTAAATTCGGCTTTAACGAAGGGCTTTCTCGGAAAATTCCGTAGTAACCAGATCTTCATAAGGAACCCGGGCGGGAAGTTCGCCTCCTTCATCCAAAATATTCTGGAGAAGATCGAAGCTTTCCTTCTGGAAAATGGTATCCCCCTTCCAGGTATCTTGATCCTGATAACGTTTGACAATACGGGTAAGGGCGGTGAGATCAGTTTCTTTAAATTGGGGATGAATGGTCTGGGCGATTTCCTCTGGAGTGTGAGAATTCACGTAGTCAAGACCTTGCTGGATTGCATTTGTAAATTTTTGGATGATCTCCGGATTTGCTTCCAGATAACTTTTTTTGGCACTGTAGGCGGTATAGGGAACGTAGCCGGACTCTTCTCCCAGGGAGGAGACGACATAGCCTTTTCCTTCCATTTCCAGGGAGGTGGCATAAGGCTCAAACTCCACGGTGTAATCAGCGCCGCTGGAAGGAAACGCGGCGGCGGTCAGTCCAAAGCTGATACTCTGGTCCATCGCCAGATCCGTCTGGGGGTTAAGGCCATGCTTCTTTAGGATATACTCAAACACAAGCTGGGGCATCCCGCCTTTTCTGCCGGCCAGAACGGATTTGCCCTGGAGCTCATCCCAGGAAAAATCAGGATCAGGGGTTCTGCTTACCAGAAAATTTCCTGCTCTCTGGGTAAGCTGAGCAAAGTTTACCGCGTAATCTTCTGCGCCATTGGCATAGGTGTAAATACTGGCTTCTGATCCCATAAAGCCGATATCGGCATCGCCGCTGACTAAGGCGGTCATAACCTTATCGGCTCCGCCGCCGTTAACCAGAGTCAGATCAATGCCTTCGTCCTGGAAATAGCCCAGCTCAATGGCTGCATACTGCGGCGCGTAGAAAACAGAATGGGCAACTTCATTTAAGGTGACTGGGGTAAGGCCGCTGTTCTTTTTCACCGGGCTGCAGCCAGCCAGAAATGTCAGGCAAAGGGCGGAAAGACCAAGAAGAACGCCGGAAGAAAAGAAGTTTCGGAAGGGGTTGTTCATAAGTTCAAGAAGCCTCCTGATGATTGAATTCATATTAACATGGTATTGGAAAACCTGGTTTTTGTGCCTGTTTTTTCTTCCCGGCATCAGGGATTCTGGTGTATAATCAGGATATAGGCGAACAGCCTCAGACTTAACTTACAGGCGGAAAGAAGGAGAAGGAGAAATGGAACATAAGCTGCAGGAGATTTGCCAGGCGGTGTCTTTGGTGGTGGTAGGACAGGAGAGGACCAGGGATTTGATTCTTGCTGCGTTTCTGGCAGGAGGCCATGTGCTCATGGAAGATCTGCCGGGAACAGGAAAAACATTAATGGCCAAAACCTTGGCGAAAACTATGGATATGGAATTTGGGCGGGTGCAGTTTACTCCGGATCTGATGCCTTCCGATGTGACAGGAATTCACTATTACAATCAGAAGGCGGGGGAGTTTCAATTCAAAAAAGGTCCGGTATTTTCCAATATCCTTCTGGCGGATGAAATTAACCGGGCGGCGCCGAGAACCCAGTCCAGCCTGCTGGAAGCTATGGAGGAACGGCAGGTTACCATAGACGGGGAGAGCTGGGCGCTTCCAGATCCTTTTTTTGTAATTGCTACCCAGAATCCAGTGGAAAGCGCCGGAACCTTTCCTTTGCCGGAAGCTCAGATGGACCGCTTTTTGATGAAAATCGGAACCGGCCTTCCAAACCGGGAACAGGAAAAAATGATTCTCCGCCGGTTTGCCCAGAGGCAGGAAAATCCTTATCGTGAGCTGAAGCCGGTATGCAGCCACCAGGAGTTTATCGCTCTGATGAGGAAGGCGGAGGAAGTGTACATTCATCCTCAGCTTTTGGACTATGTGGTGGAGATTGTGGCAGCCACCAGAGAAAACAAGACTCTGGATATTACAGCAGGAGCCAGCCCAAGAGGAAGTCTGGCGCTTCTGCGCTCGGCCAAGGCTTTGGCTCTGGTTAAAGGGAGAGAGTATGTGACGCCGGAGGAGATTAAAGAGCTGGCAGTTCCGGTTCTTGCCCACCGTCTTGTTTTGCCGGGTATTTATGGACAGAATGCAGCTCCCCAGGAGATCATCCGCCGGATCTTATCCCAGGTTCCGGTGCCTACAGAAGAATGGGACAGGTGATGAAGGATGATGGTATTTGGGATCATGACTGCTCTGGCTGCGGTTCTTGTGGTTCAGCGCCTTTTTTATCAGTGGTTTTGGGACCGGGGGCTGGAGGCAAAACTGTATTTTCAGGGAAAAAGACTCTGGGAAGGGGAGCAGGGGGAGTTAGTGGAAGTGGTGGAAAATCGAAAGTTCCTTCCCCTTGCAGTGCTCCATGTTAACGTACAGGTGGACCGTTCTTTTCTTTTTTTTGACGATGCGCAGACTGCCGTGTCGGATCAGGCTTATCGGAGAGATATTTTTGCCCTGCTTCCCTGGCAGAGAATTACCCGAACCCTTCCCTTTACTGCTTCCAAGCGAGGATATTATCAATGCAAACAGGTAGAGCTGGTAGGACGGGATTTGTTTTTTGAAGGACCTTATGTGAAAAAACAGGAACAGAAAGAGGCGCTTTACGTTTATCCCCGGAAGATTTCTCCTGAACCGGTGCAGGCGGCCTGCAGCAAGATGCAGGGGGAATTCTGGAACCGGTATTCTCTTTTTGAGGATCCGCTGTCTTTTAGCGGCATCCGGGATTATGAGCCGAAAGACAGCTTCCGTCAGATCAACTGGAAAGCCTTTGCACGGGCCGGAAGTTTAAAAGTAAACGTTTACGAACATGCTGCCATGATAAAAGGTGAAATACTGCTGAATCTAAAGGAAGAGACGGCCTGGACGGAGGAAGTTCTTCTGGAAAGCGTGATTCGGCTGGGAGCAGCGGCAGCCGGACAGTGGATCAATCAGGGAATTCCCACCAGTATTTACACCAACGGGCCGGATGTGGTGACGGGAGAAGCGGTACAGGTGGAAGAAGGCGCAGGGGCGGAGCATATGGAAACAGTATTAAAGGCGTTAAGCCGGATCGGAATTAAGGCAGACCGAAAATGGAAGGAAGGCCAGGAGGAAAAGGCCGATCACTGCTTATGGCAGTGCCTTGCAGGGAAAAGATGGAGGAATTCCATGATTCTTTATCTGTCCGTAAGCTGCCGGAGGGAGGATGTGGCCAGGCTGGAAGCCTTGAGGCAGAAGGGCGCTGTTGTTTTATGGATTTTGCCTTACACCATGGAACAGGAGACAAATGGAGAAGTGCCGGATCCGGCGTCGGCGGGGTACGGCGGTGAAGTTAGATACTGGAGGGCGGAGGAATGACGAGGTTCAGATTGATTAACTGGTGGATTTCCCATAAGTTTGAAAATCTCCGCTTTTTTTTCACAGGAGGCGGAATTCTGGTCTGTCTGGCTGGAATTTTCGGGGAAATGCCTTTTCTGGCAAAGGGAGGGGCAGAATTTTTGCTTGTTGTTTTCCTGGTGATTCTGATTCATGAGAATCTTCGCCGGTTTTGGCTTTATCTGGAGAATCATCAGGAGTCCTGTCGGCTGCCGACAGAACAAATGAAACGGGTGAATGCCTTCCTGTTAGGGTGCTTTCTGGCAGTATTTCTGGGGCTTACCGTTTTTTTTGGGGTATTTCCCTGGGAAGAAGCAGGAAGGATACTCTGGCATGGAATCCGGGCTTTCCTGCGCTGGCTGGGCAGCATGATTCCAGAAAGCCAGCCAGAAGAGATTGTGGAAACCAGCAGTGCAGGAGAAGGATTTTCACCGGAAATTTATCTGGGGGAGGGAGGAGAGCCTCATCCTTTCTGGGAAGCTGCTTCT
This sequence comes from Candidatus Cottocaccamicrobium excrementipullorum, assembly GCA_018713255.1. Taxonomy (GTDB): domain Bacteria; phylum Bacillota; class Clostridia; order Lachnospirales; family Lachnospiraceae; genus Caccovicinus; species Caccovicinus excrementipullorum. The sequence continues at coordinate 55,842 of DVFL01000029.1, forward strand.
GTGGTGGCTGCCGCAGCTTTGGCAGCAGGATTCGGATTTTGGCTTCTGCGTCTTTGTTATTATAAGCTGGCGGAATATTTGGGAAATCTCCGCTTCGATGGAGACGTAAAGGAATTTATCCATCCGGAGGAGGAACGGGAATCTGCTGAAAGAGGGAGGAAAAGAAAAGGAAAAAGAAGAGGATTCTTTCCTTCTCAAAGCAGCGAGGAAAAAATCCGCCGCTTGTATCGCAGCTGTATTCTAGAGGGGTTGAGAATGCAGAAAAAGGGGAAAGACTGGGAGAAAAGAACGCTGCCTGTTCTTACGCCGGAGCAGATGGAGGGAGAAGCGGGAGTTCTGAATCAGGAATTTCACCGACTCTATGAGAAGGCCAGATACAGTCCCCAGGGAACAGATACCGGGGAGGCCGTCAGGATGAAGGAAGAGTGCAGCAAAATTCGCCGGAGTTTGAAAGCCGGACAGCAAAATCCGGAAGGATGAGGAAGCCAGAAAGCGGTTGCATTTTCGGCAAAAAACGATTATAATTTTTCCCAAGACTGCTTTTTTCAGAATAGGAGGACGAAAAGCATGGTATCTTTGTATGATGGAGGCGTTTACCTGGTAAACGGCACGGAGATTGTGCCGGAGGCGGAGGCCGGTAAGGTAAAGGCTTTGACAGGAAAAGAGGCAGACAAGGAAACTGCCCGGAAGGGGACGATTGCCTATTCCATTTTAGAGGCACACAATGTATCAGGCAATATGGACCATTTAAAATTAAAGTTTGACGCCATGGCTTCCCATGATATTACCTTTGTGGGAATTGTGCAGACGGCTAAGGCCTCTGGAATGGAAAAGTTCCCCATTCCATACGTGCTGACTAACTGCCATAATACTCTTTGTGCAGTGGGCGGTACGATTAATGAGGACGATCATATGTTCGGCCTTTCCGCAGCCAAGAAATACGGCGGCATTTACGTTCCGCCGCATATCGCGGTAATTCATCAGTATATGCGGGAAATGATGGCGGGATGCGGCAAAATGATTTTAGGCTCTGACAGCCATACCCGTTACGGTGCTCTGGGTACTATGGCTGTGGGCGAAGGCGGAGGAGAGCTGGTAAAACAGCTGCTTCAGGATACTTATGACGTTGCTTATCCTGGCGTGGTGGCCATTTATCTGACGGGACGGCCGATGCCGGGAGTAGGTCCCCAGGATATCGCTCTGGCCATTATCGGCGCAGTGTTTAAGAATGGTTATGTAAAGAATAAAGTAATGGAATTCGTAGGTCCCGGCGTGGCGTCCATGAGCACGGATTACCGCAACGGCGTGGATGTCATGACCACAGAGACCACCTGCCTTTCCTCTATTTGGCGGACGGATGATGATACGGAGAGCTATTTAAGCCAGCACGGAAGAGGCGAGGATTACAGAAAACTTGATCCGGCAGATGTGGCGTACTATGACGGCTGTGTTTATGTGGATTTAAGCACAGTTAAGCCCATGATTGCTCTTCCTTTCCATCCCAGCAACGTATATGAGATTGACGAGCTGAACAGCAATCTGGAAGATATCCTTCGGAGCGTAGAAAAAGAAGCAGAAAAGGTGGGAGGCGGAAGAGCGTCCTTTACCCTTTTAGATAAGATTGAGAATGGAAAGCTTAAAGTGCAGCAGGGAATTATTGCAGGCTGCGCCGGCGGAAATTACACCAATGTAATTGAAGCCGCTCACGCCTTAAAGGGCAGAAGTTGCGGCAATGATGAATTCTCTTTGGCGGTTTATCCTTCTTCTCAGCCCGTATTTATGGATCTGGTAAAGAAAGGCGCCGTATCGGATCTGATGGCAGCAGGCGCCATTATCCGCACTGCCTTCTGCGGCCCCTGCTTCGGCGCCGGAGATACGCCCTGCAACAATGGCTTAAGCGTGCGTCATACCACCAGAAACTTCCCCAACCGGGAAGGCTCGAAGCCTGGCAACGGTCAGATGGCGGCAGTGGCCCTGATGGATGCCCGCTCTATCGCAGCTACCGCAGCCAACGGAGGAATTCTTACCTCCGCCCTGGAGTTTGACTGTTGGGATGATGTTCCTGCTTATGAGTTTGATCATACGGCTTACGATACCAGAGTATATCAGGGCTTTGGGCACGGAGATGCTTCCCAGCCTCTGATCTACGGCCCGAATATTAAGGATTGGCCGGAGATGAGTCCTCTTTCTGAGAATATTCTGCTTAAGGTATGTTCCAAGATTATGGATCCGGTTACCACCACGGACGAGCTGATTCCGTCTGGAGAGACTTCTTCCTATCGTTCCAATCCGTTGGGACTGGCAGAGTTTACCCTTTCCAGAAGAGATCCGGAATATGTAGGACGGACCAAAGAGGTAGATAAGCTGGAGAAGGCCAGAGTGAATGGTCAGGATCCGGTGTCCCTGGATCCGGAGCTTGCCCAGGTATTCCAGCAGATCCGCCAGATTCCCGGTCAGGAGAAGGTAAAGATCATGGATACGGAAATCGGAAGCGTGGTTTACGCGGTGAAGCCGGGAGATGGTTCTGCTAGAGAACAGGCAGCCAGCTGTCAGAGAGTGATCGGCGGTCTGGCCAACATTACCAAGGAGTACGCCACCAAGCGTTATCGTTCCAATGTGATGAACTGGGGAATGCTTCCTTTCCAGATGGAAGCTGAACCGGATTTTGAGGTAGGCGACTATATTTACGTTCCGGGAATCCGCAGTATTCTGGACGGGGAGCTGTCTCAGATTAAGGCTTATGTGTTAGGAAGCCAGAACCGTGAAATTACGCTTTATATTGCGGACATGACTCCGGAAGAAAGAGAGATTGTAAAGGCAGGCTGTCTGATTAACTTTAACCGGAACCGGCAAAAGCAGTAGACTTTCAAACTTTAATGTGATAATATGGGAAGAGATTGAGAATACAAGAAGGGGATGCGGCATGAACAAGAAGATCAGGACAGAAGCGGTAGACCATCTCTTCCAGGCTATACTGACGTTAAAGAATCCGGAGGAGTGCTATCTGTTTTTCGAAGACGTATGCACCATCAATGAGCTTTTATCTTTGTCCCAGCGCTACGAAGTTGCCAAAATGCTTCGGGAGGGCAGTACTTATCTGGAAATTGCAGATAAGACCGGCGCTTCCACCGCTACGATCAGCCGAGTAAATCGTTCTCTGAACTATGGAAACGATGGCTATGATATGGTATTTTCCCGGCTGAAAGAATCGGGTCAGGAAGAGACGGCTGAGGAAGCGGAGTCCCAGCCGGAGGCACCGCAGGAGGAACGGGAAAAAGTGAATGAGGAAGCTTGATCACGGAAAAGCATTGCAAAAAAGGCTGTGGAAAACAGGAAATATATCCTGTTTCTCACAGCCTTTTTGCTATTTTTTCTTCCGGTCGGCGGGGGGCTGCTCACTGCGGAGCTGGTCGGTCAGAGATTCGATCATTTGTTTCTTTAAATATACGTCAAAGGAAAGTTCACAGATAAAAGCCAGAAGCTGAAGATATTCCTGATCTTCCTGGTCCTTCACCTGCTGGAAGGTGGTTTTGGAAGCCTGAAACTTAGCGTTTACGTCTTCTTTCAGGCGGGTCATCTGGCTTTCTTCCAGGGAGAATACTTCACGGTAAATGTCCTCTAGCGAAAGATCCGCATCGCTGCCGAAGTGGCGGCTTAACACCGGGGAGAAAAGCTGCTCAATGTCGTTGAAGGAAAGAAGATTTTTAAAGTAGTAAATAAAAATCAGCATGAGCATATGCTCTTTCGAATATTTCTTTTTTACCGGCGGCGGAAGAAGATTGTTCTTTGCATAGTTGTTGATCATAGTTTTCGTCAGAACCTTGTCTTCCGGATACCGTTTTGTATTTTCCAGATGTTCGTCCATGAAAGTCGTAACCTGATCCATGTAAAGCTGGATGCCAGGGATTTCTTCCGGACGGATATAGGATAAGCTGTCTAAATAAGACAGCAGGGACTGGAGCCGTTCTTCATTCGTTTTCATAATTTCACCTCATAAAGTGTTGGATACTATCTACATTATATAGTATTGAATACTAGATGACAAGGGAAAATGCAGCGGAGGAAAAATATTTTGACGGGGAGAGCCTGGTATAGTACAATGAAAGGTGCAGCAAAAAGCACAGAAAGATTACTGCCGGGAGATCCCGGCGGCATAAAGGCGGTTGAACATGAATAAACTGGAAATGTTAAATGAAAAGCAAAGGGAGGCAGTTGTCTGCACAGAAGGTCCGCTTTTGGTACTGGCCGGCGCCGGCTCTGGAAAAACCAGGGTGCTGACCCATCGGGTGGCCTATCTGATTCAGGAAAAGGGAGTGGACCCCTGGAATATTCTGGCTATCACCTTTACCAATAAAGCAGCAGATGAGATGAAGCGGAGAGTGGAGCAGCTGGTGCCGGAGTGCGCCGGAATGGTTTGGGTGAGCACCTTTCATTCAGCCTGCGTGCGGATTCTCCGCCGTTATGGAGAACGGCTGGGGTATGACCGGAATTTTTCCATTTATGATACAGATGATCAGCGGACGGTGATGAAGCAGCTGTTTAAAGACCAGAAAATCGATAAGCGGCTGTTCAAAGAGAGGGATGTACTCTCTTATATTTCCTGGGCAAAAAATAAGCTTCTCACGCCGGAGGACTGCAAAAAAGAAGCCGCGGATTTTGCAGAAATGAAAAAGGCTGAGCTTTACCAGTCTTATGAGAAGGAACTGAAGCAGAATAACGCCATGGATTTTGATGACCTTCTGGTGAATACAGTACGGTTGTTTCAGGACTTTTCGGAAATTCTGGCCAGCTATCAGGAGCGGTTTAAGTACATTATGGTGGATGAATATCAGGACACCAACTTCGCTCAGTTTAAACTGGTGGAGCTTCTGGCGGCCAAATATCGGAATCTCTGTGTAGTAGGAGACGATGATCAGTCTATTTACAAGTTTCGGGGAGCGGATATCACAAATATTTTGAATTTCGAGTCTGCTTTTCCGGGAGCCAAGGTGGTGAAGCTGGAGCAGAATTACCGTTCTACGGGGAATATCCTGGCGGCAGCCAACGAGGTGATCAGACATAATCAGTGGCGGAAGGATAAAACCTTGTGGACTGCGGCGGAAGATGGATGTCAGGCCAGGTTCCGTCAGTTCGATTCGGCAGAGGAGGAGGCGGGCTACATTGCCCAGACTTTAAAGGAGAAATACCAGGAGGGCAGAGACTGGAAGGAGATGGCGGTGCTTTACCGGACCAACGCCCAGTCAAGACTTCTGGAGGAGGCCTGCATTCGAAAGGATATTCCTTATCTGATTGTGGGAGGCGTGAATTTTTATCAGCGAAAAGAGATTAAGGATGTGCTGGCTTACCTGAAAACCATTGCCAACGGGGTGGATGATCTGGCAGTGGCCAGGATTATCAACGTGCCGGGACGAGGCATCGGAGCAGTTACAGTGGGAAAACTTACAGTTTTTGCCTCTGCAAATAATATGAACCTCTATGATGCGGCGAAGGAGTGCCGGATCGTGCCGGGGCTTGCTCGGTCGACGCCGAAGATCCAGGGCTTTGTGGAGTTGATTGAAGAGCTGCGAAAGACTGCAGAGGATCCTGAAACGTCGATTCCCGATTTGATTGAGGCCGTTCTGGAGAAGACTGGATACCAAGAGTACCTGGAAGAAGAGGGAAAGGTAGAAGGGGAAACCAGAATGGAAAATATCCGGGAGTTAATCAGCAAAGCGGCTAGCTACAGCCAGGAGGTCCAAGAGCCCAGTCTCAGTGAATTTCTGGAGCAAGTGGCCCTGGTGGCGGATATTGACCGTATGGATCCTGAAGAAAGCCGGGTTACCTTAATGACCCTTCACAGCGCCAAGGGATTGGAATTTCCCGTGGTCTTTATGGCAGGAATGGAAGACGGTCTTTTCCCCAGTTCCATGGCTGCCCGGTCTGCTGATCAGGATGATCTGGAGGAAGAACGGCGGCTGTGCTATGTAGGAATTACCCGGGCCAGAGAAGAGCTGATTATGACAGGAGCCAGAAAACGGATGGTAAACGGGGAACGGCAGTATTCGGGAACCAGCCGGTTTATCACGGAGATTCCTGACGCATACCTAGAGAAAGAAACTCTGAAGCGGGCCGATGAAGATTGGGATGAATCCGGTCTTCCCTGGTCTTCTGAAGCCAGGAGAGGAAGGGTCAGCTCCTTTAGTCCCGAGAGAGACGTTTATGAGAATCCTTATGCCGCCCTTTCAAGAAGTGCCGGATCTTCCGAAGAGAGCTTCGGCTATGGGCAGGGGCGAAAAACATCAGGGCCCAGTCTTGGACAGCGGTCTAAAACTGGACCTGGCTTTGGAAAAACTTTCACGGTGACGAAGGCAGACCATCTGGATTACCAGGAGGGAGACCGAGTTAGACATAAACTGTTTGGGGAGGGGCAAGTGGTGTCTATTGTAAACGGCAAAAAGGATTTTGAAGTGACAGTAAATTTTGACGAGGCCGGAACAAAAAAAATGTTTGCTTCCTTTGCCAAGCTGGAGAAGGTATAGAAAACGACGGAAAGCTCAGGATGGAAGTTTTGGGATAGAGCGAAAGAGTTTTGGCAAATACGGCCAAGGAACGGAAATTTCCGAAATTTAGGATAGTAAAATGAGAAAAAAAATGGTATACTTACCCTAAGCGAAAAATGCAGCGCGAATATGATGCAGAAAGGATGTGTGGTTATGAATATGAGTCGCTTTGATGTGGTAGGCAAGGAAGCCAGGGACCGGGTTGAGGAGATCATGAACTCCACCAGGTTAAACGACTTTTTACACAGAAAAGAAGAGGAAGATAAGCAGAAGAACTGCATCCTCTGGATTCTGGCCATTATCGGTGCAGTAGCCGCGGTAGCCGTGATTGCTTACGGCGTATACCGTTTCTTTACTCCAGATTATCTGGAAGACTTCGAGGACGATTTTGATGATGATTTCGACGATGATTTCTTTGAGGATGAGGAGAAGCCGGCAGAGAAAGAGGAGAATTAGTCATTAACCATCTGCAGGATCAGCGCAGGCGGACGAAAAACTGGGGCAGCACAGCATGAACCGAGGAAACCGGAGGTTTCTTTGGCGCCATCTGGTTCTGCCCCTTTTGTTCCCCGAAAAAGGCTGCTGCAAAAGCCGCCGTCAAAAGGGCATGGCCCGGAGGACGGCTTTTGCAGCGCTTTTTTGTTAGAGTTGAAGCAGCCGCTGAGTTTTTCCATGAGGTGGACGGTTGTGAATTGAAAAAGAAAGGACGCAGCAGAACAAGTATGAAAAAGGGCGATGTAGTAGAAGGATTGATTGAAAAAATAGAGTTTCCCAACAAAGGGATTATGACCGTTGATGGAGAACGGCTGGTGGTGAAAAACGCCATCCCTGGTCAGATGATCCAGGCAGTGGTGACGAAACGGAGAAAAGGGAAAAGCGAAGGACTGATGCTTCAGTTATTGAAAAAGGCGCCGAATGAGCGGGAGGAAGGGAGATGCCCTCATTTTCCTCAGTGCGGCGGCTGTGTATATCAGTGCCTTCCTTATCAGGATCAGCTGGCCATCAAAGAGGCACAGGTGAAAGAGCTGTTAAGTTCTGTATGCCCGGAAGGAAGTTATCTCTGGGAAGGAGTGAAGGCCAGTCCGGCAGAGACCGGCTACCGGAATAAAATGGAATTTTCTTTCGGGGATGGATATAAAGGCGGTCCTCTTGAGCTGGGAATGCACAAAAGAGGAAGCTTTTACGATATTGTCACCACAGATCAGTGTCAGATCGTGCATCCGGATTTCTGCCGCATTCTGGAAGCTACCCGCAGGTATTTTGGAGAACGGCAGATTCCTTTTTATCGGAAGCTTCAGCATGTAGGATATCTGCGCCATCTGCTGGTGAGAAGAGCGGTGAAAACGGGAGAGATTCTGGTGGATTTGGTGACGACCACTCAGATGGAAGGAGAAGAAGAGCTTCTGGCAGGATGGCAGGAAGCCATAAAGGCGCTCCCTCTGGAGGGAAAACTGGCTGGAATTCTTCACACTCAGAACGACAGCCTGGCAGATGTGGTGCAGAGCGACTGTACAGAGGTTCTTTATGGGCAGGATTATTTTTATGAGGAGCTTTTAGGACTGAGGTTTAAGATTACGCCCTTCTCCTTTTTCCAGACCAATTCCCTGGGGGCGGAGGTGCTTTACGACACAGTGAGACGCTACATCGGAGAGACCAAGGATAAGGTGGTGTTTGATTTATACAGCGGCACAGGAACCATTGCCCAGCTGCTGGCGCCGGTGGCCCAAAGCGTAACCGGAGTGGAGATCGTACCGGAAGCTGTGGAGGCAGCCAGAGAGAATGCAGCCATCAATGGCCTGGAAAACTGCCATTTCCTGGCAGGAGATGTGTTAAAGGTAGTGGACGAGCTGACGGAGAAACCGGATCTGATTGTCCTGGATCCGCCGAGAGACGGAATTCATCCTAAGGCGCTTCCGAAGATTATTGATTTTCGGGTGAATAGAATCGTCTATGTGTCCTGCAAGCCCACCAGCCTGGTACGGGATCTTGGACCTTTGATGGAGGCTGGGTATCGGGTGGAAAAGATGTGCGGGGTAGATATGTTTCCTTTTACGGCGAATTGCGAAGTGGTGGCACTTTTGACTCACTGCGATATTAAAGCGGAAAACGAAGAAGAGTAATCTGCAGGAAACATATTTTTAACAGAAAATTTCAGAAAAACCGAGGTGAAAACGGTGAGTGATCCGGCATCCAATAAGAAAGATAGCGGTTTGCCATTTTAACAAAACAGAAACCTTTTAGAAGCAATTCTGAAATAGTAAGGGGCTAAGATAGTATCAGCGAACAGGGGAAACCCCGATGCTGCAGTGATGAATGAATTAGGAGGAATGAAAGATGGCAACATCAAAGCTGGTAAAGGCAAATGAGAAAATTGCGGAAAAAGTGGTTGGCGGGTATAATAAAATTGAAGAGGGAGTAGTTGGAGGTTATAAAACGATAGAAGAAAGTGTTGTAGAGGGATTCAATAAAATGACAGATCAGTTTGTGGGCCAGTTCTTGACAAAGGATGGTGAAACCGTTGAGGAAGCAAAGAAAAGACTTTCCCAAGAGCAGCGAATACGGGAAGGGAAAAACGGATGAAAACACAAAGGACGGGTCAAACCTGGCTAAGATATCGGGGAGAATAGTTGATTCATTTACAGACATTTACAAAAGCCACAGCTTTCGCTTAAGGAACAGCTGTGGCTTTTCTTCTTGCTTTTCAGCTTAAATCAGGTGAATATTTTCCCATCCATTTCTGAAACAGCATCCTTTTGAAGAGTTTTTTTGGTGATACGACGTGACTTTAACAAAACTTAAACAAATCCTTGTTATACTGCAATCACATCAAGGGAAAAGAAGGAGGCTGATTATGGGAAAAGGTCCTTTTCAAAAGGAGATTCATTGGCTGGAGGAAAGCAGCCGTACCCTCAACGAACAATATAATGCGGCGACTAGCCGTTCGCTTCACCTGGCTGGTATTTCCGGCGCAGGAAATATTCTGCTGGGTACAGGCAAAATTATTTCCGGAATTTTATCCCTTTCCTTGTTCGTCTGCGTGAATGGAGGCTATACCCTGGGGATGGTTCTGGCACGATACTGCGCGCTGGCTGGAGTTGTCCGTGCGAAAGACCGAAAAGGGCAGTATCGATATTATCGTTTTTCCGGCATCATTCTGATTGCAGCCAGTCTGCTTTATATGACCTATTCCGGCTGGTCATATTTTCATCCTAAATACACAGCTTATCCGAGAGATATGGCATTGGCCATAGCAACGTTTACTTTTGTGGAAATCGGCCTTAATATTCGCGGTGTACTTGTAAATCGGAAAAATAAAGCGCCGCTGCTGCACGCATTGAAAACCATTAATCTGGCTGCTTCGCTGATCTCATTGGTTCTGACACAGTCGGCGATTTTTTCTATTGCCCAGGGCGGATATCAATACCATGATCCGTCTTCCAACGCTCTGCTGGGGCTTTTGACCGGAGCCTGTGCAGTATCCCTTGGCGTGTTTATGGTATGGCGCATTCGGCGAATTGAAAGAAAAGATACTCAGGAAGGAGTAAGCCAATGATTAAAATTCTTGTTGTAGATGATGATGCAAAAATGACCCAGAGCGTATGTACTTATCTTAATAACAGCGGCTACGAGGCGAGAGGCTGTCTGAGCGCAGAGGCTGCATACCATGCGATGTATGGGCAGCTTTTTGACCTGATTATTTCAGATATTATGATGCCGGGGACAGATGGCTTTGAATTCGCTGAAACAGTACGCAGGTTAAACAAAACAATTCCAATTTTGTTTATCTCGGCAAGAGATGATCTGCCGGCAAAACAAAAGGGATTTGACCTGGGAATCGATGATTATATGGTTAAGCCGATTGACTTCAGTGAACTTCTGATGAGGGTGCGCGCTTTGCTTCGCCGCGCCAATATTGAGGCCAGCCGTAAATTGACTATCGGAGGGTTAATCTTAGATGCAGATGGACTAACTGCCGTCAATAACGGAGAGGAGATTCCTGTAACTACGCGGGAATTTAACATTCTCTATAAGCTTCTGTCATACCCCAATCATACATTTTCCCGATCACAGCTGATGGACGAGTTTTGGGGCGTGGAAAGTGACACTGGCCTGCGGGCTGTAGACGTCTATATCACAAAGCTCCGGGACAAATTTTCGCTCTGCGATGGATTTGAGATCAAGACTGTCAGGGGATTGGGCTATAAGGCGGTGATGAAATGAAAGGGCGAGAAGCACGGCGAATGGAATCAAGATTCCCGATTTCACTGTTTGTAATCTACTTTGGCATTCTGCTTTTAATGTCAGGCTTGCATATTGGTCTGATAACATTGGGCAATAAGGCAAACTGGATTCAGGCGGCGCAAATTTTAATCCCTGTTGTATATTGGGCGCTGGTGGCAGGTGGTCTGACAGTATTTACGCGGCGTCAAATTATAAAAACCTACGATCAGCCTATGAAAGAGTTGGCAAAAGCAGCGTCAAAGGTTGCGCATGGGGATTTTTCAGTATATATTCCGCCGCTCCATACCTTGAACCGACAGGATTATTTGGACAAGATGTTCCTTGATTTCAACCAGATGGTGGCGGAGCTGGGCAGTATCGAAACGATGCGAACAGACTTTATTGCCAATGTGTCCCATGAGATCAAAACGCCGCTGGCCACGATCCAGAACTACGCGCAGCTGCTCCAGATGCCCGGATTGACAAAAGAAAAGCAGGATATCTATGTGGATGCCATCTTAAGCAGTACACGACGGCTGTCTGCCTTGGTTGCGAATATTCTGAAACTGAATAAATTGGAAAGTCAGCAGATCATGCCCCAATTTGAAGCCTATGATTTATGCCGGCAGCTGAGTGACTGCGCTTTAGGGTTTGAAGCGGTATGGGAGGAAAAACAGATAGACTTTGAGGCAGATCTGGAGGATCGCGCGGTCATTTATGCTGACGAAAGCCTGATGGAATTAGTATGGAACAATCTGTTGTCCAATGCCTTTAAATTTACGGGGGCTGGCGGCAAGGTAACATTGCGGCAGACTTCAGATACAGAACAGGTGGCTGTATCTGTCTCCGACACCGGCTGCGGAATCCCGCCGGAATCGCAGCGGCATATCTTTGACAAATTTTATCAGGGCGATACATCTCATGCCACAGAGGGCAACGGTCTGGGTCTGGCGCTAGTTCAGCGGGTGCTCCAACTATCTGGCGCGGAGATCATAGTGGACAGTGCGGTGGGACAGGGCACAACTTTTACTGTGAAAATCCCGGTTTTGGAAAAGGAGAATCAGCGTAACACATGACAACGATAATAAGTGATGAAACTATTGGATATATTGGCTATGAATACAGAGAAACAGTTGTACCGAAAGAGTATATTTCTCTTTGTCTGGACAGCTATCCCTGTTTTGGATGGGAGCCGGACCCTAATCACAAGCCTGCGAAAGAGGGAGATTCTGGGGCGAACCTTTCAACCAAAGAAGAAACGCTGTACTTTCGCCGAAATCGAAATATCAGCAACAAGGCGGAACTAACCCGATTGCAGCGTCATTTTGATAGTTGTATTGCAGAACTGCGGGCATTAGAACAGGCAAAAACCACGCCGGCAATCATAGCGGCATTGGCTGTGGGGATGATCGGAACTGCTTTCATGGCAGGATCAACCTTTGCAGTGACGGCGGAAACGCCTAACTATGGTCTGATGGTTTTGCTGGCAGTTCCTGGATTTTTGGGGTGGATTATTCCCATTTTTCTTTACCGAAATTTGTTGAAAAAGCGTACGGCAGAGATTGAGCCTTTGATAGGACAAAAGTATGACGAGATCTATTCGGTTTGTGAAAAGGCCAGCCGTCTGTTAAGATAGGCCGGATTTTTGTGATGGGCCGGGAACTTGGATTGGAGTTCCCGGCCTGTTTTTTGCAAGCAAATCTCAAAGATTAATATTTCTCAAACAAAACACAAACACAAGAGAAATAAAGTGGCTGTACCATATAATCAGTCCATGGGCAAAGGCCCTAACTAAAAATAAACGAGCAAATAGGAGGAACTGATAATGAAGAAGAGTAATTTTGTAGCATTGATCCTGGGGACCATTGGGATCGTTTTCTTTGCGCTGGGCATGTGCATGGCCCTGCTGCCTGAGTGGGGAATGTTCAATCAGGGCATTGTATGCGGTGTCGTTGGTCTTGTGGTCTTGTTCATTACAGTAATGATCTGGCGGAAGATGGAAGGAAAGGCGCCCATTAAGATTGACGCAAAAACAGTTGGATCTGTGGTGGTGGGTGTTCTGGGAGCGCTGCTGCTTGGCATCGGCATGTGTCTGAGCATGGTATTTGGCAAGATGGTACTGGGAATTGCGGTTGGTCTGGCAGGGATTGTGGTCTTGATGCTGCTGATCCCGCTGGTAAAGGGAATCAAATAAGGGGAGATTGAACCCGATTGAGCATTGGAACTGACAGGCCACACCGATCATTCATTGAATAGGATGACAAAGAATAAGCCTTGAGTTGTTTAGATGGCGAATGGATAAACAGCAGTACGGCCGGGTATATCAAACCCGGCCGTGCTGCTGTTTGTTTACTGCTGAGGAATATGCCACTCCCAGTTCCGGATTTCTTCCAGATCCTGGCCGTAGGCGGCAATATACTGCTTGTGCTCCACCAGCTTATTGTTCATTTTCTGGATCAGGTGAGAGCCCTTGTTGCCTAACTGAGGCAGATGGATGATGGCATCTTTTACCAGATTGAACCGGTCGATCTGGTTCTGTACCCGCATGTCGAAGGGGGTGGTAATGGTGCCTTCTTCCTGGTAGCCGTGAACGGACATGTTGCGGTTGAACCGCTCATAGGTCAGCTCATGGATCAGGGTAGGATATCCGTGGAAAGCGAAAATAATAGGCTTATCCTTGGTAAAGATGGCGTCATATTCTGCATCGCTTAAGCCGTGAGGATGCTTACGGTCGGACTCCAGCTTAAATAAGTCTACCACGTTGACTACCCGGATTTTCAGATCCGGCATTTCATCCCGGAGAATGGTTACGGCAGCCATGGTTTCCAGAGTGGGCGTATCGCCGCAGCAGGCCATTACCAGATCAGGCTCTTCGCCGCAGTCATTGCTTGCCCACTCCCAGATGCCGATGCCCTGGGTGCAGTGCTTTACCGCCTGGTCCATGGACAGCCACTGGCAGCTGGGATGCTTGGAAGCCACAATGGCGTTTACATAGTTTTTGCTTCGGATGCAGTGGTCGAAGCAGGATAAGAGGCAGTTGGTGTCTGGCGGAAGGTACATGCGGACAACGTCTGCTTTTTTATTGGCAATATGATCCAGGAATCCAGGATCCTGGTGAGTAAATCCGTTGTGATCCTGCTGCCATACATTGGAGGTCAGGATAAAGTTTAAGGAGGCGATAGGCTGCCGCCAGGAAAGCTGGTTGCATACCTTCAGCCATTTGGCGTGCTGGGCAGCCATGGAGTCTACGATACGGATGAAAGCTTCATAGCTGGCAAAGAAGCCGTGGCGGCCGGTAAGCAGGTAGCCTTCCAGCCATCCTTCACACATATGCTCGCTGAGCATGCTGTCCATAATCCGGCCGTCTCTTGCCAGGCAGTCGTCGGTATCTAGAAGTTTGGCATTCCAGTCACGGTTCTGGGCCTCGAATACCTTATACAGACGGTTGGACATGCTTTCATCAGGACCGAAGATTCGGAAGTTGCGGCTTTCTTCATTTAAGCGGAAAATATCCCGGATATATCCGCCAAGCTCGATCATATCCTGGGCCTTGGTTTTTCCCGGGTCAACAGGAATGCCGTAGTCCCGGAAATCCGGCAGGCGCAGATCCTTGAGAAGGAGTCCGCCGTTGGCATGAGGATTTGCGCCCAGACGGGCGTTTCCTTTGGGGGCTAATTCCTGCAATTCAGGAATCAGACGGCCGTTTTCATCAAACAGTTCTTCTGGATGATAGCTTTTCAGCCACTCTTCCAGCTGCTTAAGATGCTCTGGAGATTCCATGGAAAGGGGAACCTGGTGGGCTCTGAAGGAGCCTTCGATCTGTTTTCCGTCCACTACCTTAGGACCGGTCCATCCCTTTGGCGTGCGGAGAATGATCATTGGCCATCTGGGACGTTCCGGATCATTTTCTGTCCGGGCGTGGCGCTGGATCGCTTTAATTTCCTCAATAACTGCGTCCATGGTTTCCGCCATTTTCCGGTGCATGGTCATGGGATCATCTCCTTCTACGAAGTAGGGCTTCCAGCCGCAGCCTTTGAAGAAGGATTCAATCTCCTCATGGGAGATCCGGGAGAAAATGGTAGGGTTGCTGATCTTGTAGCCATTCAGATGCAGAATGGGAAGAACAGCTCCGTCGGTAATGGGATTTAAAAATTTATTGGACTGCCAGGAGGTAGCTAAAGGTCCGGTTTCCGCCTCGCCGTCACCTACCACTACCGTGGCGATCAGGTCGGGATTGTCGAAAACGGCGCCGAAAGCATGGGCAATGGAGTATCCCAGCTCTCCGCCTTCGTTGATGGAGCCTGGAGTTTCCGGAGCGCAGTGGCTGGGAACGCCGCAGGGGAAGGAGAACTGTTTAAACAGTTTCTGCATTCCTTCTTCATCCTGGCTGATATTGGGGTATACTTCGCTGTAGCTGCCGTCTAAGTAGGTGTTGGCAATGAGGAAGTTTCCGCCGTGTCCCGGGCCGGAGAGGAGGATCATATCCAGATCGTAGCGTTTAATGACCCGATTGCAGTGAACGTACACGAAGTTCTGTCCGGGAACTGTTCCCCAGTGGCCTACGATCTTTTTCTTGATCTGGTCCATGGAAAGGGGCTTTTTCAGCAGGGGGTTGTCAAGGAGATATAACTGTCCGGCGGACAGATAGTTGGCGGCCCGCCAGTAGGCGTTCATTTTTTCCAGCATTTCCTGGCATAAAGGCTGCTTTTCAAGGCATGTTGTCTCTTGCATGGTTATCCTTCTTTCTTCTGATCTCATAAAGCAGTGACAATTCTTTAACAAAATCTATTGTAGCAGGAAGGAAGCTCCAGGTAAAATAACATTCCTCTATTATATTCATAATATTTTGATATGGATAACCCCTGAAGGAAGAAGCGAACCGGGGGAAAAAGCCGCAGCGGATTAGAACTGAAGAAGGAATTTCTGGAAGGTTTTGGCAGCGATGCTTTGAGGATATTCCGTGTCGTAAACCAGAAAAATATTCCGCTCCGGCAGTTTTTCTGCAGCGGCGATTTCAAATACAGTTTCTCTCCGCAGATCTTCTGAGGCGAATTCTGCAGGAATAAAGCCGATTCCCAGATTGTGGCGGACGGCGGGCAGGATCATATCTGTGGTAGCCAGTTCAATATCCGGCTCAAAGGTCAAACCCTGGCTGGCAAAATACTGGTTCAGAAAATCCCTGGTAATAGAGCCGGAGGTCAAGCTGATCCAGGGAAGATCCTTTAATTCTTCCAGAGTCATTTCCCGCCCCTTCAGGTGCTGGAATTTGCTTCCGCCAATGAGAATGTCGTGGTAGCTTCGCAGAGGTTTGATCTTCAGGGGGCTTTCTCCCTTAAGGGGAGCGGAGGAAACGATGGCCATATCGATTTTTCCAGCTTTCAGAGCTTGGATGGAATCAATGGTGCTGTTGTTCAGCAATTTAAAATGGACGTTGGGGTACTGCCGGTTGAATGCCTCTACTGCCTGGAAGACGCAGCAGTGAAGGGCGGTTTCTGTGGCGCTGATGCAGATGGTGCCGTTGTCTAAGCTGATCATTCCTGCCAGTTCGTTTTCGCCTTTAAAAATCTGGGCGCATGCTGCGGCAATGTATTCATAAAAGGTTCGGCCCTCCGGCGTCAGCTCTACCCCCCGCTTGCTGCGGATGAACAGACGGCAGCCCAGCTCATTTTCCAGATTGTGAATGGTCCGGGTGACGGCGGGCTGGCTGGTCATGAGGACGCTGGCGGCCCGGGTCAGGCTTCCATATTTAGATACGTAATAAAATACCTTGTAATATTCGAAATTCAAGCTCATGATCGGTCCTTTCTGGCAGGGTCAGATTTTTGGGGGCGGGGTTCAGTGAAACTGCGGTTCTTCCTGCCCATTCGCTGCCGGAAATTTAATGGCGTTTCGCCGTATACCCTGCGGAAGATCCGGCAGAAGGCAGGAGAATCAGGGAAGCCGCAGGAATAGGCGATGTCCGTAACCTCCCGGCTGGTATCGGCCAAAAGCCGGCAGGCCTCTTTCAGTCGGAGATCCTGGAGATACTGCTGTACGCTTTTCCCGCTGCAGGCCAAAAAAATTTTGTAAAGGTAGGAGCGGCTTACGCCGATCTGCCGGGCAAGCTGCTGGATCCGCACCGGATAGCTGAAATTGTTTTGCAGATAGGAGACCGCCTGCTGAAAATATTGTTTCTGACTGGAGTGGGAGAATTCATTTTCTGGCTGGGAAGGAATAAGGCAGGAAAACAAAAGATAAAAGTTTCCTGTTAATTCCAGAACATTTTTTGTCTCATCCTGAAAACATTGGTGAAACTGGTCCGTCAGGGCGATGAGGCGTATTCTGGCGCTTTCATCTGGTGAATGGTAGACCGGGCTTCCCGTCAAAAGACCGCAGCAGTTAAGAAGAGCTTCAGCCTGAGTTCCATCGAAGGCAATCCAGGTATAAGCCCAGGGCTCTTTAGAGTCAGCGATATATTTGGTTGTTTCACCAGGAAGGATGAGAAACGCATCGCCCCGGGATAAGTGGTATACCTGGTTGGAACGCTGGTAAATTCCCTTCCCTTCCCGGATAAAATGGATCAGATAATGAGGCCGCACTGCCGGACCGAAGGAATGTCCCGGGGTACAGAATTCGCTGCCGCAGCAGTACATGCGGAGAGCATTTTCTGATTCAGGAAGGGAGGGAAGGCGGTAGGTTTCTCTGAGCACCCCTCTTTCCTGGGATAAAAAGAGTTCTGCCGGGTCAGGAGACGGGGCGGTTTCAGTAAGTTCCATTGTTGTTTGTCCTCCATTTTTTGTTTCCTGGTAAAGGGGCAAAAGGAAACAAAAGTACAATTTGATGCAACAAAACATATAGCGAAAAAGCTGCATTCATTTTACAATCAGACACATCAGAATCATTCTAATGGAATCAAAAGATAAATGCAAGAGAAGGAGAGAAAAATGGTGAAGATTGCTTTTTTAGGAGCGGGGAGCACGGTATTTGCCAGAAATGTGCTGGGGGACTGCATGTGTACGCCGGCTCTTTGCCATGGGGAGATTGCCCTTTATGATATTGATCCAAAGCGTTTGGAGGAATCAGAAATAATTCTCCGGGCTATTAATGAGAACATCAACGAAGGCCGGGCCAGGATCAACACTTATCTGGGAGCGGAAAATCGGAAGGCAGCCCTGAAGGGTGCGGATTTTGTGGTGAATGCCATTCAGGTAGGCGGTTATGAGCCCTGTACGGTGACGGATTTTGAGATCCCCAAAAAGTATGGGTTAAGGCAGACGATAGGGGATACTCTGGGAATCGGCGGGATTATGCGAGGTCTCCGCACCATTCCCGTGATGGAGGAGTTTGCCCGGGATATGGAGGAAGTATGTCCCAACACCTTGTTCTTAAACTATACTAATCCCATGGCCATTCTCAGCGGGTATATGCAGCGCTATACGAAGGTGCGGACCGTAGGTCTCTGCCACAGCGTTCAGGTCTGCACAGAAGGACTGTTGAAGGGCCTGGGCATGGAAGACAAGCTGGAAGGCGCCAGCGACTTGATCGCAGGCATCAATCACATGGCCTGGCTTCTTAAGATACAGGATAAAGAGGGCAATGATCTGTACCCGGAGATTCGCAGGAGGGCGCTAAAAAAGAATGCCGTGGAGAAGCATGAGGATATGGTTCGCTATGACTATATCCGAAATTTCGGCTATTACTGTACCGAGTCCAGTGAGCACAATGCAGAGTACAATCCTTTTTACCTGAAGAGCCGTTATCCGGAGTTCATTGACCGGTACAATATTCCTCTGGATGAGTATCCCAGACGCTGTGTTAACCAGATTAAAGGCTGGGAAGAAGAAAAGCGGAATATTCTCAACGACGGCAAGGTGACTCATCAGCGCTCTCGGGAATATGCCTCATATATCATGGAGGCGGTGGTTACGAACCAGCCTTACCAGATCGGCGGAAATGTGCTGAATACAGGGCTGATTGAAAATCTGCCTTCTGATGCCTGTGTTGAGGTTCCCTGTCTGGTAAATGCCTGGGGGGTTCATCCCTGTCATGTAGGACGGCTCCCGGTGCAGCTGGCGGCCATGAATCAGACGAACATCAATGTGCAGCTTCTGACCATTGAAGCTGCGCGGACCAGAGATAAGAACTATATTTACCAGGCGGCGATGCTGGATCCCCACACGGCGGCGGAGCTCAGCATAGAGGATATCCGCCGGATGTGCGATGAGCTGATTGAGGCTCACGGGGAGTATATGGCCATGTATCGTTAAGTGACACGGAAGAATCGGAAATTCTGGATTAAGTGAGGAAAACAGAAATGCTTTTTAAGCATAATTGGTCTCTTGAAAAGGGTATTGGACGAAATCTTCTTTTGAAACTATAATGAAAGTTAACTGGGAGAACGGATGCTTCTCCTAACGAAAGAATTCAGGAGGAGAAATTATGGAATACCGCAAACTTCCCCATGGCGGGGAATCCATCAGCATATTAGGGCTGGGCGCCAGTTCCATTCAAGAATCAAGCGAGAAGGAGATTGAGGAGACCATTTCCTATGCCGTAGAGCAGGGAATTAATTATTTCGATATGGCTTCTGCAGAGGCAAAGCCTTTTCCTGCTTATGGAAGAGCTTTTTCTGGCGTCAGGGACAAGGTATATTTTCAGATTCATTTCGGCGCCAATTACGCTTCAGGCACTTATGGATGGACTACTGATCCAGATACCATTAAAAAGTCGGTGGACTGGCAGCTTTCTTCATTGAAAACGGATTATATTGATTTTGGGTTTATCCATTGTATTGATGAGCTTTCTGATCTTCAGAAAATGGAGAAGAACGGGGTAATTAAGGCTATTCTTCAGCTGAAGGAGCAGGGAATTGTCCATCACGTAGGGCTTTCCAGCCATACTCCTGACCTGGCAGGAAAGGTGCTGGATATGGGAATTCTGGATATGATGATGTTTTCGATTAATCCGGCCTATGATTACCAAAAAGGAGAGTACGGCATCGGTACGGTGGATGACCGGATGGCTCTTTATCAAAGATGTGAGCGGGAGGGAGTAGGAATTTCCGTAATGAAAGCATTTGCGGCTGGACAGCTTCTGGATGAGAAAACCTCTCCCTTTAGAAAGGCTTTGACGGAATATCAGTGCATTCAATATGCGCTGGACAAGCCTGGAGTCATCACAGTGCTTCCAGGTGTTCGAGGAAAGAAGGATTTGGAGCGGATTTTAGGATTTTGCAAGGCGTCCAAGGAGGAGAAGGATTATTCTATTATTGCTTCCTTTGCCCCGCAGGATGCTGAAGGAACCTGCGTGTACTGCAACCACTGCGCTCCGTGTCCTGCAGGACTGAACATCGGCTTGATCAACAAGTACTATGATTTGGCCCGGGTGGGAGATCAGCTGGCGGCGGATCATTATCAGAATCTGGAGGTGAAGGCAGAAAGCTGTATTCAGTGCGGGCACTGCAATCGCCGATGTCCATTCCATGTGGATCAGGTATCGCGGATGAAGGAGATCAGTGAGTGGTTTAAGTAAACCAGAAAATTTTCATTATTCTCACAGAATTGAGAAATGAGGATGAGAGAGAGAAAAACCGGCGGTGATGACACCGGCGGAGCGTTTAACCATGTGATTGATACAAGATTGATACAAAGACAGCGGCCTGGGAGAGAAAAACTCCTGGGCCGCTGTCTTTGTGTAGTTTTTATATAAATTAAATTTATACTATTATAAAATACATAAAATTGATCATATAGTACTTTCGTGGTATTGTAAGGATAAAGAAAAAAGCTGTTAACCACAACAGTAAGGCAGGGGAGCTGCCAGCAAGGAGGAAAGCCAGATGAGAAAAATGAACACGGAGCAGCTGATCCCGGAAATCCGGGAGCTGGCCATGAAGGCCTGTTATGAGCTGGATGACAATGTAGTCAACGCATTTCGGGATGCCCTGCAGCGGGAAAAGTCTGAGTACAGCCGGCAGACCCTGGAGCTTTTAATTGAAAATGCAGAGTATGCCAAGAAGGAACAGATTCCCTGCTGCCACGATACCGGCGTCTGCGTGGTAATTCTGGAAATTGGCCAGGAGATTGCATGGGAAGGGATGCCCCTTTTTGACGCGGTGAATGAGGGAGTAAGACAGGGATACCGGGACGGATATTTAAGAAAATCTGTGGTAAAGGATCCCCTGGAACGGGTGAATACGGGAGACAATACCCCGGCAGTCCTCCATACGGAGATCGTTCCCGGCGATAAGGTGACCATTACGGTAATGCCCAAGGGCGGCGGAAGCGAGAACATGGGAGCTTTCACCACTCTGGTGCCAGGAGAAGGCCCGGAAGGAGTGAAGCGGTTTGTGATGGAAACCATCAGGCATGCGGGAGGAAAGACCTGTCCGCCTATCATCGTAGGGGTAGGCGTGGGAGGAACTATGGATTACTGTACATGGATCGCCAAAAAAGCGCTTCTTCGTCCTATTGGCCAGCGCCATCCCAAGCCTCTCTACGCGAAACTAGAGGAGGAGCTTTTAGAGGATATCAACAAGACGGGAATCGGCACCCTGGGAATGGGAGGCACGGTAACGGCTCTGGATGTGCATGTTGAGTATTATCCCTGTCATATTACAGCGCTTCCCGTGGCGGTAAATCTCCAGTGCCACGCCAGCCGTCATGCAAGCAAAACGATCTAAGGAGGGTTACGCCATGAGAGAATTTAAGGTAAGTCTTCCCCTGACGAAAGAGGAAGTAAAGAAATATGAAATCGGGGATGTGCTTTATCTCACCGGATATTTGTATACGGCCCGGGACGCGGCTCATAAGCGGTTTGAGGCCCTTGCGGCAGAAGGGAAGCCCCTTCCCGTGGACCTGACCAACCAGACTATTTTTTACGCTGGTCCATGTCCTGCCAAGCCGGGAAGAACCATGGGATCCATCGCCCCTACCACCAGCATGCGGATGGACGGATTTGTGCGCATGACCTTTGAACAGGGAATGGTGGCTATGATCGGAAAGGGAGACCGCTCCGACGAGGTGGCCAGACTCTGTAAGGAATACGGAGGAGTTTATCTTTTAAGCATCGGCGGGGCTTCTGCCATGATCTCCAATCAGGTAAAAAGCTGTGAAGTGGTGGCTTATGAGGACCTGGGAACAGAATCGGTGAAGAAGCTGTATGTGGAAAATCTCCGGGTGATTGTGGGAATTGACACCAAGGGACAGGTGTTCCAGAAACGGGAAATCGAAAAGTACAGGGACTTCCAGGAGGGCTGATCCTCAGGGATTGGGAAACTGTCCAATCAATCAGTCCGGTCAGCTTTGCCGCAGCAGAAATTGCTGCGGCATGGAACATTATAAGTGAAGGAGAAGATACTGAATAAACCGCTTTACGGCGAAGGAGGTGTAGTTTCGGTTGGGCAGCAGGACGTAAAACATCCGGTCCGCCAGCTGGGAATTTAGCTGATAAAAGCGAAGGGGAACATTGGGGGTGTGGATCATGCGGTCGCTGACTAAAGTGGCCCCGAATCCATCCGCCGCCAGATGATAAGCCGTGGCCAGCTGAGACAGGCGGAGTTTGATATTGGGCTTAAAGCCTGCTTCTTGGAAAATCTGAATTGCCCGGTCATGAAGATTGTTTCCCGGGGTCAGAAGAATAAATTCCAGGTCCCTAAACAGGCTTAGGGGCGCAGAGGGACAGGTGGGATCCAGGTGCCTGCCGTCAATAATATCCTGAGCCGTCAGGGCCGCGTAGGCCGCCGTCTGGTTCACAGGATGATTCTGAGGCACCGCCAGGAGAATATGGTCCCGGAACATAGAGTATCGTTCAAAATTTTTCATAATGTCAGGATTGCAGCTGAAGGTAAGATCAATTTTCCGCTGCATCAGCAAATCAGACAGCACATCTGAGCTTTCTTCCGTTATTTCCAGTTTGATTCCAGGATATTCCTGACAAAATCCGGCCAGTACCGGAGATAAAATGTAAGCATTTACATAGTGGGAGCCGCCGAAGCGGATCAGACCGGTATTCAGATTCTGGATATCGTGGATCTGCTGGTTTAAGTCGTATTCCAGGCTCTGCATTTTTTGAATGGACTGAATGTACGCCTCGCCGGCGGCAGTCAGCTGAAGGGGCCGGCGGCTTCGGTCGAATAAGGGCATTCCGATGGAATTTTCAATTTTCTGGATGGCGATGCTTAAGGCCGGCTGGGTCAGATACAGATGTTCTGCGGCTTTGGAAAAACTCCCATCTAAGAAAACCTGATAGATATATTGGAAATCCTGCTGCATAGTATAAACCTCGCTTATATTAATATAAAATCTATAAAATTGATTATATGATATGTAGATGATAAAGTAAAGACAGCAAAGGAAAAAAGAAAGGAGAACGTGATGGAGATTAATGCACTGCTGATGGATCCAAAGGACAATGTGGTTACCTGTGTGGCAGAGGTGAAGGCTGGAGACCTGGTGGTTTATAAAAACGGGGACCAGCTATGCAGCTTAAAGGCAGAGGAGTCTATCCCTTTCTGTCATAAGATAGCCTTAACGGATCTGAAAAAAGGGGATGAGGTGGTGAAGTACGGAGAACTCATCGGAAAAACTACCCGGGATGTGGCGAAAGGCCAGTGGGTATCCCACGAGAACATTTACAGCGTTCCCAGGGACTACGAAAGCGAAATGGTAAAGGAGGAAGAGTAAATGGAATTTTGGGGCTATAAGCGAAAGGAAGGCCGGGCAGGGATCCGGAATCATGTGCTGATTCTTCCCACCTGCGCCTGCGGCAGCGAAAGCGCAAGAATAGTGGCCAGTCAGGTAAGGGGAGCAGTAAATATTGTATTCAATACCGGATGCTCCGATGTGGCAGCCAATACGGCCATGTCCCAGAAGGTGCTGACCGGCTTTGCCTGTAATCCGAATGTATACGGAGTGGTGATTATCGGCCTGGGCTGCGAGACGGTTCCCCACAATATTCTCCGGGAAAAGATTCAGTCCATGACCAGCAAGCCGGTGGTTTCCTTCGGGATCCAGGAAGAGGGAGGAACCTTAAAAACTATTGAAAAGGCGGTGCGGGCGGCCAGAGAGATGGCGGCGGAAGCAGCCATGCAGCAGAAGGAGCTCTGTGATATTTCCAATCTTTTGCTGGGAATCGAGTGCGGCGGTTCTGACGCCACCTCCGGCATTGCCAGCAATCCGGCAGTAGGGGAGTTAAGCGACAGGCTGGTGGATCTGGGGGCCTCCACCATGATGAGCGAATCTATTGAGTGGATCGGCGCAGAACATATTGTAGCCAAGCGGGCGGCAACGCCGAAGATTCATAATCAGATCATTCAGGTGTGCAAAGCGTATGAGGAGCATTTAAAGGCGGCGGGCCAGGACTGCCGGGCAGGCCAGCCTACTCCGGGGAACAAGGCGGGGGGACTGTCTACCCTGGATGAAAAGAGCCTGGGCTGTATCCGAAAAGGAGGTACCCGCCCAATTGTGGAAGTATTGGCTCAGGGGGAGCGGCCGGTAAAGCATGGGGCTATTGTGATGGACACCGCCGGATATGATATCTCTTCTGTGACTTCCATGGTGGCAGGGGGATGCAACGCGGTGATTTTCACCACAGGGCGGGGAACACCTACCGGAAACGCCATTGTTCCGGTGCTTAAGGTAACGGCCAACGCCAGGACTTATGAGCGGATGGAAGACAATATGGACGTGGACTTAAGCGGAATCATTAAAGGAACGAAAACTTTCCAGGAGTGCGGAGGAGAGCTTTTGGATGTGATTCTTCAGGTCTGCAACGGAAAATTAACCAAGGCGGAGGCTTATGGATTTTCGGATATTGCCGTAGATCACGTGTGCCGGTTCGTGTAAAGAGAAAAGGAGAATGGGATGAGTCAGTTAACGATTTGTATTATTATTTGTGTGCTGACAGCGATCAGCTATATTTTGGGAAAAATTTCCATGGGGACAACAGCGCTTTTAAGCATGCTTGCCTTCGTGGTAACGGGGTGTCTGGATGCAGGAACGGCTGCTTCTTATTTTGGAAATACTAATGGAATTATGATGCTGGCCATGCTGGTGGTAGCGGCTGGATTTAATCGGACCCAGTTTGTTCATCAATGTTCGTCCAGCGTAAACCGGGTGGCAAAAGGATCGTTGACCATGATGATGCTGGGATATATTGTGGTAGCCATCGTGCTTTCCCAGTTTATTCAGAGCTCCCTGGTGGTATTTGGAATTATGGCGCCCATGCTGGCTGCCAGCTGCGATGAAATGGGCATTAGTCCTTCCAAGGTGATGTTTCCCTTATCCATCGCCTGTATCGCCACAGTATCGGCCTTTCCTCTGGGCAGCGGGGCAACTCAGTTTGCAGAGCTGAACGGATATCTGGAGGCCAATGCCTACACGGAATACACAGTAGGACTTTTAGATCCTATGAAGGCCCGCTTCCCCATGGTGATTTTTGTGGCTGTTTACTGTATTTTCTTTGCCGCTAAAGTGGCGCCGTCAAAACCGGTGACGGCGATCTCCGGGGTTGAGGCGAAGAAGGATAATCGAGAGAAACTTCCTCCTCTTCAGGAAAAATGCGGCTATATTATTTTTATTCTGGTAACCCTTGGACTGATTTTCCAGAGCAAGCTGGGCATTGATTCCTGGGTAATCTGTGTGGCAGGTGCTGTAGCCATGGTACTGACTGGCGTTCTTTCTGAGAAAGAAGCCATTGCCAGCATGAATATGCAGATTGGTTTCCTGTTCGTAGGTTCTCTGGCCATGGGAGGAGCCTTGACTCAGACGGGAGCTGGAGAAGTAATCGGCGGAGCCCTGGCAAGTATGGTAGGAAGCCTGAATAATCCGTATTTGATTGGATTTGCTTTCTTTATTATTCCGTTCTTGTTAACTCAGATTATGATGAATCGTACTGTAATGCTGATCTTTATTCCTATTGCTATTTTGGCCTGCAAGTCCATGGGAGCCAACCCGGTGGGAATTATTATCCTGACCCAGACTGCCTGCTTAAGCTCTTTTATGACGCCCATGTCTACTCCCGCCATTCCAATGTGTATGGCAGTGGGCGGCTACGATCTGAAGTCACTGATCAAGCAGTCTCTAATTCCAGCAGCTTTTCTGACAGTGATTGCAGTAGGCTGGATTATGACTGTGTTCCCTATGTATTAATCAGGAGGTAAAAGATGCTTGAAATTAAAACTTTTCCACAGGATATGAGCGTATTTGAGGTAAATCCTAAAAATCTGCGGGAGTGCCTGGTATCTGGTTTGTTTAAAGAAACGGTAAATGCAGATGGAAAGGAGAGAGTTTTCTACACTTATCTGACTCCCGGACTGACCTATAACCAAAGCTGTCTCATCGTGGCGCCGCCGGACGATGTGCCGGTGGAGGAATATCTGGAGAACAGCTTCTGGCTGGAGTTTGCCCGGAAGGAAAAGATTTTTATTCATTTCCTGAAGCCGGAAGGCAGATGGAATCCGGATGGTTCCGACGCGGACTATATGAATAAGGTGTATGTGCAGGTACAGTCAAGAAAGTATTACGTAACCATGCAGGACAATATTTACGCCGCCGGCATCGGCGCCGGGGCCCAGATTGCCCAGCAGGCAGCCATGAAGATGACCAGCGAGTGGTCCGGACTGGTTACCTTCGGTGATCTGGGGGAGGAAGCCCTTCTGAATGCGGAAGCCACCCAGAAGAGTGAAAACATGGGCAAGGTGGAGTTATCCATCAGCGCAGCAAAAACTCAGCTCCCGGTATGGATGTTCTGGTCAGCTAATGAAGGATGCAATCAGAGGGTATGTGATTACTGGAAAAAGCAGAACAATTCTGCAGCCCAGCGGTTTTCCAATCAGGACGCAGATGAGATCTATTTCCCGGTACCGGTGCGGAAAACCAGCGAGATCAATGAGGAGAAGATTTCTCAGGTGCGGGTGACCAACGGATTTTCCGGCCAGGTAACAGAAACCGCGTTCGGACCGGTCTGGAGGTTCCTGACCATGGCCAGACGTCACCGCTGCCATGGAATGAAGGCCTTAAGAGGCTATAAAGATCCTGCAGCCTGCGGCGCCTCCCTCCATACTTTAGAGGTTCAGGGCTTTACCCGTCTGTGGTATGAGTACGTGCCGGAGAGGGTAAAGGCAGAGGGAAAGCCGGTTCCCCTGGTGGTAAACCTTCACGGACGGGGCGGAAGTGCGGAAAGCTTTATGGACATGTCTTCCATGAATTGTGTGGCGGAGGAACGGGGATTTATCGTGCTTTTTCCCGAGGCCGGCATCCATCAGCAGAGACCGGGAGGACTGCGCAATATCCTCCTGTGGAATGGATTTTACAAGGAGGAGAAGATTGACGACGTGGACTTTATTCTGAAGATGATTGAGGATGTGAAGCAGCGCTATACCATTGACGAAACCAGGATTTACGCCTGCGGACAGTCCAGCGGAGGCATGATGACCTCGGAGCTTGCCCTCCGGGCGCCTCAGGTGTTCGCCGCCGCCGCTCCCTGGTCGGCCATTAAGGATCCGGATCATGATGTTCCCCTGCCGGAAGCGATCCAGCCGGAGGTTCCCTACTTCTTCCTCTTCGGAGAAAATGACTGGCTCTGCGTAGACCGGGAGAAGGGAGAACTGGAATACCATGTGGCGCCGGATATCGCGGCATTTCTCAGGAATCTGATGGAGCTTTATGGTCTGGAGAAGGAGCCTAAGCGGTATACCTGCGGGGAGATTTCCTATTACGTGTATTTAAATAAGAAAAAGGTGCCTATGCTTACGGTAGGAACGGTGAAGGAGATGTCCCATGCCAATTACCCATGGGAGAGCTTTATTACTTACGATCAGTTTTTCGCCAGATTTTCCAAGAAAGATGGAAAGCTTTTGTATATGGGAGAGGATGCGGTGTAACGTATTCTTTCAGATAAGAGAAGTGCCGCCAGATGAAGGACGGCACTTTTCTTATCCATAGAAGCGAGAGATTCCATAATGACAGAAGGATATCATTTACGGTATAATATGTGAAAGAAATGACACGGAGGAAAAAGATGAAAAGAAGATATCCAAATTTGACAAAACCCATTACCATAGGGAAAGTAACCTTCAGAAACCGGATGTTTTCCGCGCCCATGGGCGGGACGGACATTACTAACGACGGCTGCATCGGTCCCAAATCCACGGCCTTTTATGAGCTTCGGGCAAAAGGCGGGGCCGGGGCGGTGACGGTCAGCGAATGTATGGTGCATCCCAAGACAGACGGCTCCCACGCCTATCACCTGGATACGTCTATCCTGAATTCTCTGGCGGCGGCCACTTACACGGCAGACGCGATCCGCAGGCACGGCGCCATTCCCAGCCTGGAGCTTTCTCATTCCGGCATGTACGCGGGAACCTATATGACCGATAAGACGAAGCAGCATGAAATGAATCAGTGGGGTCCTTCGGATACTGTTCGTCCCGACGGCGTAAAGGTAAAGGCTCTCTCAAAGGAAATGATTGAGGAAATCGTGGAGGCCTACGGAAAGACCGCAGCCCTTGCCAAGCGGGCGGGATTTGAAATGATGATGATTCACGGAGGCCATGGCTGGCTGCTGAATCAGTTTTTCTCTCCTTATTTTAACCGGAGAACAGACGAGTACGGCGGAAGCCTGGAGAATCGGTGCCGCCTGGCGGTGGAAGTGCTGCAGGCTGTCCGCCAGGCAGTAGGACCTGAATTTCCCATTGAATTCCGCATGAGCGGCTCAGAATTGTTTGAAGGGGGATACGGGCTGGAAGAAGGGGTGGAAATCGCCCGGCAGATTGAGCCTTATATCGACCTTCTCCATGTTTCGGCAGGAACTTATCAGAGAGGATTTGGAGATACTCATCCTTCCATGTTCAAGGAGCACGGCTGCAATGTATACCTGGCGGCAGAGATCAAGCGCCATGTAAAGGTGCCTGTGGCCACCATTGGAGCCTTAAATGATCCGGAACAGATGGAGGAGATCATTGCCAGCGGAAAAGCGGATATTGTATACATGGCAAGGGCTCTTCTTGCGGATCCTTATCTGCCCAGAAAGGTGGCGGAAAACCGGGATGAGGAGATCGTTCACTGCCTCCGCTGCTTCACCTGTATGGCGGAGCGGGCAGCTACATCCACCAGAAGATGTACGGTAAATCCGCTGATTGGACGGGAAATGGACGGCGTGGAGATTCAGCCGGCGCCGGTAAAGAAGAAGGTTCTGGTGGCAGGAGGAGGTCCCGGCGGTCTTTACGCGGCCTATACTGCGGCAAGGAGAGGCCATCAGGTGATTTTGTGCGAGAAGACGGATTCCCTGGGCGGGATATTAAAGAGCGAACAGGCTCTTCCTTTCAAGAAGGAAATGTATGATCTGGCCCAGACCTATACGCTGATGGCGAAGAAAGCCGGCGTTGAGTTCCGGCTGAATACAGAGGTGACCAGAGAATACGCAGAAAAAGAAGGGGCAGAGGCCCTGATTATCGCCGTCGGTTCCCGGCCCTTTATTCCGCCCATTAAGGGACTTGAGGGGGATAACGTGGTAATCGTCAACAATTATTACCGGGAAAAGGATAAGGTTGGAGATGATGTGGTGGTATTCGGCGGAGGACTGGCCGGATGCGAGTGCGCTATCCATCTTGGAATGGAAGGAAAACGGGTTCATCTGGTTGAGATGCGCGATGAACTGGCGCCGGACGCCAATGTCCGCCACCGCCCGCTGCTGTTAAAGGAAATTGAAAAGTATGTCACCGTCCATACAGGGTATAAGGGGCTGGAAGTTACGGCGGAAGGAATTCTCTGCCAGGATAAAGAGGGAAACCAGGTGCTGGTTCCGGGAAAAACCGTTATCTGTGCCCTGGGCCAGCGGGCCAGAACAGATGTGGCAGACAAGCTGCGGGATGCCGCGCCCTACACAGCAGTCATCGGCGATGCCTCCAGAGTGTCCACCATTACCAATGCGGTGTACTGGGGGTATTATGCGGCGCTGGATATTTGATGGGCCGATTTAAAAGGACGTGAACACTATGGAATTAATTAGCTGGGCCTTGAGGTTACGGGAGATACCTTTGACCGTCTGCACCGGGGCGCCCATTACCTTCTGGATGTGCGGCCGGCCGGACGGTGGCCTGCGGAGTGCTTTTATTATGCAGGCGGCGTGCCGGCGATTATGGAAGAGATCAGGGAACATCTTCATCTGGATGTGATGACCATTACGGGAAAAACACTTGGGGAAAATCTGGATGAGCTGAAGGCAAAGGGATATTATGAACGATGTGAAAAATGGCTGGCTGAGTTTAATCAGCGGTACGGCTGCCATCTGACCCGGCAGGATATTATCCGTCCTTATGATCAGGCTATTGGCGTGGAGGGCTCCATTGCTGTTCTTAAGGGAAATCTGGCTCCGGAGGGGGCGGTGATCAAGCATACTGCATGTCCGAAGGAAATGTATCACGCGATTCTCCGGGCCCGTCCCTTTGACAGTGAGGAGGAGTGCCTTGCCGCCGTTCTTCATCATGAGGTGGAGAAGGGGGACGCAGTGTTCATTCGATATGAAGGACCCAAGGGCAGCGGCATGCCGGAGATGTTTTATACTTCAGAGGCGATTTCCTCAGATAAGGAGCTGGGACGGAGCATCGCACTGATTACTGATGGACGCTTTTCCGGCGCCTCCACCGGACCGGTGATCGGCCACTGCAGTCCTGAAGCGGTGGACGGCGGTCCCATTGCCCTGGTGGAGAAGGATGATTTGATTGAAATCGATGTTTTCGCCCGGAAGTTAAATATCATCGGGGTAAAAGGAGAACGGAAGACGGCGGAAGAGATAGAGGCGATCCTGGCAGAACGCCGGGCCAAATGGCAGCCCAAGCCCCGCAAGTACAGCAGAGGGGTGCTGCGGTTGTTTGGCGAGCTGGCCGCCAGTCCCATGAAAGGCGCGTACTTGGATTATGAGAATCTCCATTCCAGAAGGCCATGAGTAATTTGTGACGAATTTTTTACGGAAATTCCCAGCTGTCGAATAAGCGGCATCAACTCAGGATTCCGAATGCACTGCATATCGTTATGCCAGAATCGGGTATATTGATCATCCCCAGGGATTGGCACAGGCATTAGGTGCAGGAGATATTCAGATCACATTTCAGAAAAATTAATCATCAGCAGCGTCAGTGCAGAAAAACACTGGCGCTGTTTTTTTGACTAAGAAGATCCCCTTAAGAATTATTATTTGATTTAACTATGGAAATGCATAATATATAAGAATTTGCTATTTGTAAGCCATTGCGGTACACTGGAGACAACAAAGAAAGTCATTCATTGAAGAAAAGAGGTAATTTTAAAATGGAAGCACAGATGCTCAAAGATAAGGTAGCAATTATTACAGGAGCAAGCTATGGAATGGGCCAGTCGATGGCGGAACTGTTTGCAGAAGAAGGGGCTGCAGTTGTATTGACTGCCCGCCATCAGGAGAAGCTGGATGCAGTGGTGAAGGATATTCAGGCCAAGGGAGGCCGTGCCGTGGGGGTAGTGGCAGATGTCTGCTCTACAGAGGATACCAAAAAGGTGTTTGAAACGGCCTTGAAGGAATTTGGAGATGTGGATATCTTGATTAACAATGCCGGCATTGGCGAGCAGAAGATGATTGATGAAACGGACGACGACTGGATGATGTTTGTAATGAATACAAACCTGGGCGGTCCCATGCGGTATATCCGGGAAGCCTTAAAAATCTTCCTGCCTAAAAACGACGGTGTCATTATCAATGTTTCATCTGTGAACGGGACGCGTCCTTTCTGCGGAGCGACTTACACTTCAACAAAAGGAGCTTTGAATACCTTGACGAAGAATGTGGCCATGCGTCTGATTGATACCAACATCCGCTGTAATGCAGTAGCTCCTGGTGCAACCGTAACTCCGGCCCACCTGGCCAACAAGGCGGGAGAGCAGCCTGGCGGCGCGGAAATGTTAAAGTACAGCGGTCATTTTGTCTATTTCCCCGGACCAGAATGTGATCCCATGGATCAGGCTTATGCCTGCCTGTATCTTGCCAGCAAGATGGGACGGCATGTAAAAGGGCAGGTTCTTCAGGTTTGCAACGGGGCTTTCCTGTAAGCTGTCTCATTATAACAGCGAACCTGTGCCCAGGCTCATGCAGGTGATGCATTTTATTCAGACCCAAATCGAATTATTTTGTATTACCAGGATTCTGAGATCAGCCAGGAGTATACGAAAATAGGCGCTTTTGAAGCAACCGAGGAGTTTGTGGAGGAAGTGGAAAATAATCCGGTGCTGGAAGGCTGGGGAAATCCGATTGTCATAATCAGTGCAGAGGATTAGAAGATCATAAAGGAGAAACATATTATGTTAGGAAATTTTACTTACTGCAATCCCACAAAACTTTATTTTGGAGAGGAATCATTGAATTATTTGAATACAGAATTGCCCAAATACGGGAAAAATGTAGTGTTGATTTACGGAGGCGGTTCCATTAAAACGAATGGAATTTATGATGATGTGATCCAGATTCTGAAAAGCAACGGGAAGGATGTGGCTGAGATCTCCGGTGTTATGCCCAATCCCACATTGCTTAAATTATATGAAGGGATTGAAATCGCCCGGAAGCATCATGCAGATCTTTTACTGGCAGTGGGCGGCGGTTCAGTCTGCGACTACGCCAAGGCAGTTTCCGTTTCGGTTAACTGCCAGGAGGATCCCTGGGAAAAGTATTATCTGCGCTTTGAGGAACCAGATTGTGAAATACTTCCGGTGGGATGTGTGCTGACGATGGTGGGCACCGGTTCAGAAATGAATGCGGGAGCGGTGATTACTAATCCGGAAACTAAGCAAAAAATCGGACATGTATTTGCTGACGAAAAAATCATGCCCAAGTTTGCCATTTTAAATCCCAGGTACACCTTGACCCTTCCTCATCATCAAATGGCTGCCGGCATTTATGATATTTTTAATCACATCTGCGAGCAGTATTTTTCTGGCGAGGATGACAATACCAGTGATTATATCAGTGAAGGACTGATGCGATCTCTGCTTTATTCCAGCCGAATTGCTAATAAGAATCCCCAGGATTATGAGGCCCGCAGCAACATTATGTGGACGGCTACCTGGGCGCTGAATACTCTGGTGGCAAAAGGCAAGTCTACTGACTGGATGGTACACATGATCGGACAGGCAGTGGGCGCTTATACCAATGCTACTCACGGCATGACTCTGGCGGCGGTTTCTCTGCCTTATTATCGTCATATTCTGCCCTATGGTTTGAAGAAATTTAAACGTTTTGCAGTGAATGTATGGAATGTGGATCCGTCTGGAAAGACAGATCAGCAGACGGCAGAAGAAGGACTTCAGGCAATGGAAGCATGGATGAAGGAGCTTGGCCTTGTGATGAACAGTACAGAGCTGGGCGTTACGGAAGAGATGCTGGAAGGGATTGCCGACGCCACAATTATTCTGAACAGCGGATATAAGGTGTTATCTCGCGATGAAGTGATAGAGATTTTGAAGGAAAGCATGAAATAAACCGGGAAGTGATTTATCCCTGCTGCCGGCAGCGCCGGCGTTCCCCCTGCACGCCGGCGCTGAGCCCAGGTCTGAACAGCAAATGATTGCGCCGAACATATGGATATGATATGATGTAGCAAAAAGGGGCGATGTTAACGTGGAACTTCGAACACTTAGGTATTTTCTTGCGGCAGCACAAGAGGGCAATATTACCAAAGCAGCTGAGATTTTGCATATAACACAGCCGACGCTGAGCCGTCAGATGATGGACCTGGAGAAGGAGTTGGGAACCACGTTGATGCTTCGGGGGAAAACCGGATTATCTTTGACTGACGATGGGATTTTCTTTCGCCAGCGGGCGGAAGAAATTGTGGAATTAGCAGATCGTTTAGAGCAGGCTTTTGTGGAAAAGAATACGGAGATCAGCGGGGTGATTTCCATCGGCGCGACTGAAGCTGTTGGAAGCAGGCTGTTTGCAAGATTGATTAAGCAGTTTTCGGATAAATACCCGAAAGTGGTCTTTGATCTGTATAATGAGATGGCAGATTATATCAAAGACCGGATGGATAAAGGGCTGATCGACGTAGGGCTGCTGCTGGAGCCGGTGGATACGTCTAAATATGATTTTATCCGGCTTTCACAGAAAGAAACCTGGGGGGTGCTGATGCGAAATGACCACCCTTTAGCGGGAAAGGAGACGGTTGCGCCGGAGGAGATGAGAGAATATCCTTTGATTCTGCCTTTGCGGGAGAGAGTCCGTTCTGAGATTTTGCATTGGCTAAATCGAGAAGAAAAAGATCTGTGCATTCCTCTCAATTATACTCTTCTTTCCAATGCGGTACTGCTGGTGGAAGCTGGTCTGGGAAGCGCGTTTTGCCTGGATGGCGCGCTGGCGATTCACAGCAGTCCAAATCTGCGTTTTGTGCCCATCCATCCAGAACATACCACACGCAGCGTTTTGGTGTGGAAAAAAAATCATTTGTTTTCGCCGGCGACGTCGCTGTTTATTCAGGAAATCAATATGCTTCGTGCAAGAATGGAATAAAGATCAGAGGGCTTTTGCATTTAACCAACGGCAAAGGCTCTTTTTTTGACTGGAGAGAATTATGCAGGGAATGCATGGAAAAGAATAAAAAATGAGTATTAGACATTATATGGAAAAAGGTTTTATAATAAAGCCAGAGAGATGAATTTGCAAGGAGGTCAGAATAAGATGAGTAAAACATTAGTGGCTTATTTTTCTGCCAGCGGCACCACAAAACGTGTGGCTGCAAAACTGGCGGCGGCGACGGACAGCGATTTGTATGAAATCAAACCGGCTGTCCCCTATACTTCCGCCGATTTAAACTGGCAGGACAAACATTCCCGCAGCTCTGTTGAAATGAGTGATCCTTCTTCTCGCCCGGAGCTGGCGGACAACGATGCGGATGTTGCATCCTGCAGCCGTATTTTTCTGGGATTTCCCATCTGGTGGTACACTGCGCCTGCTATTATTCGTTCTTTCCTGGAAAGCTATGATTTTACAGGCAAGACGATTATCTTGTTTGCCACTTCTGGAGGAAGCGGTTTGGGCAGAACAGCTCAGGATCTTGCCTCCAGCTGTCCAGGAGCGAAAATCGCAGCGGGAAGGCTGCTCAATGGAAATCCCTCAGAGGCAGAGCTGAGACAGTGGGCGGAGAATATTCCCGCCGCCGCAAAGGAATAGCGCGT
Organism: Candidatus Cottocaccamicrobium excrementipullorum; assembly: GCA_018713255.1. Classification (GTDB taxonomy): domain Bacteria; phylum Bacillota; class Clostridia; order Lachnospirales; family Lachnospiraceae; genus Caccovicinus; species Caccovicinus excrementipullorum. Next base: position 90,772 of record DVFL01000029.1, read on the forward strand.
TTGGTCTGCTGAAAATCAGGAAATTGACAAAACGTTTAAAGTTTGCGGATCAAAGATATAATTCACATTCTTTTCGCTCAGAACATACCTTTTTCAGCATGGTGCTGACTGCGGCCAGCATCATGCTGTTAACTTTCCGCGCAGAATGGGGACATACTGTGACGCAGCGCATGCAGGAAATGCAGGCCTTGCCGTCAACTTTTTTCGGATTGTTCTTATCGATAGCCTGTACCGGACATTTCTCAGCGCAGATACCGCACTTTACGCAGTCCTTGGTGGGGGATGGCACTAAACCGGATCCGCCGCCCTTTTTGTATGGACGATTGCCGGGAATTGCAGGTTCGGAAACATCCCCTGCGGTAAGTTTTTTCTGGATTTTCTCTGCAAACTGCTGAAGACAGGCCTGGTCTTGAGCATCTGGACGTCCTGCGGCAAACTGGCGGGCAATGGAATGTTCCGCGATGGCGGCAACGGCGGCAATGATGTGAAAGCCTGCCTGTTTTGCAGTATCCTGGAGTTCAGCCAATGTGTCCTCGTAGGCCCGATTGCCGTAGACGCAGACAAGAACAGCCTTTGCCCCGTTTCCTTTGATTGCAGAAAGACGCTGAACTGCCGGCCCGGGCACGCGGCCGCCGTAAGAAGGAACGGCAATCACCGCCGTATCGTCTTTATTTAAGGAAATATCAGAAAAATCCGCTCTGCTGTCCGTCAGATCAACGGAATGGATTTCTTCTGCTAATTGTTTAGCCAATATGTCTGCTGCTTTTTTGGTCCCTCCAGTGGGGCTGAAACAAATCTCGTAAAGTTTCATTTCAAATTTCCTCCTGTCCGTTTTTGCGATGCCTGGTGTAGTTTACCCCTTGCAAATTTATCCTGAAATCGGTAAAATCAGCTGGTGTAAAAACAATCTTTACATCTTTGGCTAGTATAGCACGGGGGAGATGTAAAGTCAATCTTTACATCAATTCTGCCGCGTTGGCTCTAACGCCGGTGTTCTTTTTGTATGCCGGCTTGAGGGAAGGAATAACCCTGGAGTCCATGATTCAGGATTTTCACCGATTTAATTCGTAAAAGCGTCGGGGTCAAAAACGTTTGGGCAAGAGAGTTAAAACAATTCCTGAAGCTTTTTCAGGAAAACATCGGCTGCTTTTGAAAACATCTGGTACTTTTTCCAGACAATGCAGGCGGAGGCTTCTAATCTGGGGGAAAAAGGACGAAAGCAAAGGCTGCTTTCTTTGGTGTTGATCAGTTTATCAAGACACAGAGCATATCCAAGTCCTTCATCTACCAGCAAAGATGCGTTGAACACCAGATTATAGGTGGCCACCACGTTCAGATCCGACAGTTCACGCTGCAGCCAGTGAGCCAGATATTGGTCGTCCCCTTCCTGGTGGGAGACGATCAGGGGCTTATCCCATAAATCTTCCGGGCAGATGAATTCTTTATCTGCCAGAGGGGAGTCCTTTGGCATCAGAACGCCCCAGACGTCTTTTACAGGCAGGGGAATGGATTCGTATTTTTGAAGGTCAACTCTGCCGAATAAAAGTCCAAAATCAATCAGACCCTTGTCCAGATATTCAAGAACATATTCCGCGTTGCCGCTGGAAATGTGAAAGTGGATATCTGGATATTTTTTTTGGATTTCCTTGGCTGCTCTGGCAAAAAAACGGACAATATCTGTTTCTCCGGCGCCAATGTAGACGTCCCCCATAATGGTATCGTCAGAATGACTGATTTCTTCTTCTGTTCTCTTGACAAGAGAAAGAATCTCTTCGGCTCGCTTGCGGAGAATCATGCCCTCTTCGGTCAAAGTGACCTTGCGGGAGCCCTTGGTTCCCCGGACCAGAAGCTGTTTTCCCAGCTCTTCTTCCATTGCCTTCAGCTGAGTGGAAAGGGTAGGCTGAGAAAGGTGAAGGGATTCTGCAGCTGCTGTAATATTTTGTTCTCTGGCTACAGCCAGAAAATATTGTAAAACGCGCAATTCCATGAGTGTTTTCTCCCTTTGATTTTGGGTATGTGGATGCCAACAATTTTCTTCTAAAAAGTTTACACGGAAACTGCTGAAAACGCAATGGAGCCGGCGGGAATTTTTATTCCCCGGAATGTTGGCGCGGCGCCGGAATCAAAAAAGCAGCTGCTTCGCAGATCACGGAGACCAGCGAAGGGGCTGCTTTTGATTTAGTGAAGATTGAGTTTTTCTTCTGTTGGAACCATAATGAGTTCTACGCCAGTTTCCCGCACTGCCTTTTCCATGGTAGGATCCAGGCTGGTGTCAGTGATTATGGTGTTTACATCCTGCAGGCTGCAGATCTTAACTAGGCTGGCCTTGCCGAATTTCCCAGAGTCAGCCAGCACCACTGTCCGGCTGGAAAGCTGGCGCATTTTATTCTGTACGCGGGCTTCGCCGAATCCCTGGTCCGTCAGCCCTACTGTGGGGTGAATACCGCCGGCAGACATGAAAAGAATATCAATATGCAGTCCGTCCAGCATAACGGAAAAATCATTGCCTAAGGACAGTTCTTCTTTATTAAGAATGCCTCCTACCAGGATTACGGTAAACCCTGGGCACCGGACCAGCGCCAGTGCATTGCGGACGGAGTTGGTGATTACGGTCAAAGATTGAAAACGTTTGGTTAGCTCTTTGGCCATTAAGAAACTGGTGCTGCCGTAATCTAAGGCAACAACCTGCTTTTCTTTTACCATACCTGCTGCGTAGCTGACAATGGCTGCCTTTTCTTCCATATGTTGAGTGTTCCGGGCATCCAGGGAAACGTGGGTCTCCACAGGTTCTGCCACCAGTTTCTGAGGAATAGAAATCGCTCCTCCGTGGACTCGCTCCAACTGGCCGTTTTGTTCCAGATAGTCCAGATCCTTCCGGATGGTTTCGGAAGAAACGGACATGGCCGCTGCCAGATCTGAGGTGCGGACCGAACCATTTTTCTTTAATAAATCCAAAATTAAATTGTGCCGCTCCAGCGCCAGCATGATCATTCCTCCATTTTCTGTATTTCTTCGTCCCCCTTATCATTATAACCAAAAAAAGGACAACTTAATACTGACATATTTCACAATTTTACAATTTTAATTTGGGTATTTCGTTGAAAATCTGTGTTTTGTTGTGTTTGTACTTGATTTCCAAAGAAAACACAAGTATACTTAAGGCACATTAAACAATTCGTTGTCAAATCCAAAAAAACAACAGTAAAACGAAAGGAGAAACCAAAAATGAGCAATGAAATGAAAGCAAAAGCAATGAAAGCAGCGCCGAATCGTTGGTTCGTCTTTTGTATTTTGACGCTGTCAGGGGGAATTGCCTTTAAGCTGTCTTCGATGAAGGACATGTTCTATGTGCCGATGCAGCAGTTTATGGGGCTGACCAATACCCAGATCGGAGGCGCCTTAAGCGCTTATGGAATTGTGCAGACGATCGGTTTGATTGCCGGTATCTATGTCTGCGATATGTTCAGCAAAAAGTATATGATTGGATGTTCATTAATAGGAATCGGAGCGGTAGGTGTTTATCTTTCCACCTTCCCTGGATACTGGGGATTTCTGGTTGCCTTTGGTATTCTGGCAATCCTTGGAGAGGTTACTTATTGGCCGGTTCTGCTGAAGGCTATTCGTCTGCTGGGAGATGAGAAGACTCAGGGACGTATGTTTGGATTTTTGGAAATGGGACGAGGAATTGTGGACGTAATTGTTGCTTCCAGCGCATTGGCGATTTTTAAGGCGATGGGAGAAAATGCTCCTGCCTTAAGAGCCGGCCTGCTGTTTTTAGCGGCGGTTACGGCGATTGCCGGAGTGCTTTGCTTGATTTTTGTTCCGAATGATGAGAAACGTTTGGATGAGGACGGCAAAGAGGTAAATAAAGCCCAGGCTGCTTTTGGCGGTATGATGCAGGCAGTGAAAAGTGTAGATATTTGGGCAGTTGCATTAAATGGATTTGTGGTATATTGTATTTATTGTGGACTTACTTATTTTATTCCTTTCCTGAATCAGATTTACCTGCTTCCGGCAACGGCGGCTGGCATGTACGGAATTATTAATCAGTATGGACTGAAAATGGTGGGCGGCCCTATCGGCGGTTTTATGTCCGATAAGGTTCATCATTCTGCAGCGAAGCACATTCGGGTTGGCTTCCTGGTATGCGCCATTGCCATGGTAGCGTTTTTAATGGTGCCTCATGAGGCGATTGGCCAAAGCGGAAACTGGCTTCTGGGAGCAGCTTGTACCCTGGGATTTGGAGCGATTGTATTTACCATGCGGGCAGTGTTCTTTGCGCCGATGGATGAAGTAAAAGTACCTGCAGAAATTACAGGAGCAGCTATGAGTCTGGCTTCTCTGGTGATTTATCTTCCTAATGCATTTGCGTATGTAATGTACGGAAGCTTTCTGGATCGTTATCCGGGAATGACGGGATTCCGTATTGTATTTACCGTAATGATCGGATGGGCGATTGTGGGACTGTTTGTATCCACCTTCTTGATCCACCGGATCAAAAAACATCAGAAAAAAGAGAATCAATAATTAAGGAGGCAATACCCATGTTAAAAATCGGACTGGACACAGAAAGCCTGCATCTGTGGTTTCAAAATAAGCGGATGGATATTTTCGGATTCATCGAAACCGCCCATGAATTTGGCTTGGATGGAGTAATGATCAATATTATCAGCGATTACGGCCTGGATCCAGAGTGGGGAACGCTGGAGAGCAATGATCCGGAGCATCTGGCCAAGGTAAAAGCTCTTCTGGATAAATACAACATGTATGCAGAAATCGCCACCAAAGGCATTACTTACGATCATCTGATGAAGGTGCTGGATGCTGCCGAGGCGATCGGAGCGGACATTATCCGTACCTATATTCCCATTACCTTAAACAGCAGCAAGGAACGGAAGACGGGAGGAGAAGGAAAATACGATCTGGGCAAAATCCGTCTGGACTTTGATCCTGCCGTATTTGATGAAGCGGCAGATACATTAAGACAGATTATTCCAGAATTGCGGAAACGCCGGATTAAAATCGGGTTGGAAAACCACGAGTACGAAACCTCAGAAGAATTGGTTAAGGTGGTTAAGCAGATTAACAGTCCGTGGATCGGCCTTCACTATGACTTTGGAAATTCCATGATGGCATGGGAGGATCCGGAGAAAGCGGCTGTGAACATGGCGCCTTATACGGTAACTACCCACTTTAAAGATCATATTGTGATTCCCTGCCCCGATGATCAGTATGGCTATGTGGTATGCGGCGTGCCGGCAGGGGAGGGCCATCTGGATCTGCCGCGGCTTTTAAAGATTATTCTGGATAATTCTTCAATCACCCGGCTGAATCTGGAAATGTGTTATCCGTATTGTGCACAGTTTAAGCGCACTCCAGGCGTCGGAGGTGTAGACCATGTGGGAGAGGGATGTTTCGCAGTAGAGCCTCCTCTGTTTGATCCGCAGGTGATTGAACCTCGCCAGTACTATTATCCTCAGGAAATTTCTCAGGAGCTTTTGGAGGACTTCCTGAAAAAGCAGATGGATGGTGCAAGGGCCAGCGCAGAATACACGAAAAAGCTTTGTAAAGAATATACTGGCCGCTGAGTCAGGGCTTCAATTAAGGAGGAATTGTTATGGACCAACTGTTAAATATCCTGAACACTGTGGACAGCTGGCTGTGGGGAAATTGGCTTCTGTTCGTGCTGATTGGAGTCGGTATCCTGTATACAGCTATCACTGGTTTTGTACAGGTCCGCCATTTCCCCTATATCATTCGAAAAAGTTTTCTGGAGCCTTTGCTGGCTCCCCGTAAAGACACGCAGGAGTCTGGAGCCATTTCTTCCTTCCAGGCTCTCTGTACTGCCATTGCTTCTTGTGTGGGAAGCGGCAATATCGTAGGTGTTGCCACAGCTGTTTTGAGCGGCGGCCTGGGTGCGATTTTCTGGATGTGGGTGGCTGCTTTTGTGGGAATGGCAACGAAATACGGGGAGATTATTCTGGGACTGATGTATCGAGAGAAAGATGAAAATGGTGCATATGTAGGCGGCCCCATGTATTACATCAAGAATGGTCTCCATGCTCCGTGGCTGGCTGCCTTGTGCGCCGTTTTCATGATTGTTCAGATTATCGGGGGCAATTTTATTCAGTCCAACACCATCAGCGGCGTGATGAAGGACAGCTTCGGCGTTCCGCATTTGGTGACAGGGATTATTCTGGTGATTTTGATTTTCGTTATCTCTCTGGGAGGATTAAAGCGCCTTGCTCATGTAACCCAGAACCTGGTGCCCATTATGGCAAGCATTTATGTGGTGGGCGGTCTGATCATTATTCTGGCCAACATCACTCATGTTCCGGCGGTTCTTGCTTCAATCATCAGAGGCGCCTTCGGACTGGACGCAGTAGTTGGAGGTGCGGCGGGAAGCATGATTATCGCCATGCAGAAGGGAGTTGCCCGGGGACTTTATTCTAATGAAGCCGGTGAAGGATCTGCTCCGGTGATCCATTCTGCTGCCTCGGTTTCTCATCCGGCTCAGCAGGGCATGACCGGCGTTGTGGAAGTTTTTCTGGATACCTTCGTAATCTGCACGATTACCGGGCTGGTGATCGGCGTGACTGGAGTGATCGATTCCGGAGCTCCTGCAAGTGTGATTACCACTTATGCTTTTGGTTCATTGTGGCCTCCGTTGCGGTATCTGGTGGCCATCAGTCTTCTGCTGTTTTCCAGCACTACCTTAATGAGTCAATGGTATTTTGGATTTGTAGGCCTGAATTATCTGTTCAATCGAAAGGTAGCTGAAAAATTCAAATATGTATTTCCTTTGTTCTGCATTATCGGAGCGCTGTCTGCCCTGGAATTGGTATGGACTATTCAGGATATTGCCCTTGGGCTGCTGACGATTCCCAACTTGATTGCGATCGTTATCCTCTGTCCTAAGGTGCGGAAAGCTTCTAAAGAATATTGGAGTACGATCAAAAATGGATAGGGCAGAAGAGACGTAAAAAAACACAGTCGATCAACGAAGAAGGACCTTGGCTTGAAAATAAGCCAAGGTCCTTTATTGCTGGCTGCAAATCGGATTTCCGGTTATCGGATAAATGTATGGGAGATGATCTGTCCATCCCGCCGGGTAATCTGGATTTTAATCTGGTTGTCCTTGGGGAAGAAGGAAACATTCTGGATTATAGGTTGTTCAGTCCAGCTTTCAATCACATGGGCGCAGAGGATGGAAGGAGCAGTGCGCCGTTCCATGAGCCAGCACAGCTCATTGTTGGAGGGATTGTCTGGCCCCAGGGCGCAGATTGTTTCCTGGCCGTTGTTCATGCCATAGATGGAAGTAAAAACATTTCCGTCCTGATAAATTCTTTGATAAACGCCGGAGGAATCCCTTTCCTTCCAGGCGTCATGGAAATAGGAAAAAGGCTTCTGGGAAAAATAATCGGGTTTCAGAGGCTGTTCGCTGCCAGTGTGATGGATTAAGTTTCCCTTAAAGTGCATTACCCAGTCGGCGGTTTTTCCTTCGGGAATTCCTTCGGCGAAGAAAACCTCAGCAAAATAATCCTCAGCCCAGAGAATTTTCCGTTTCATCACGGCCCTGCGGTAATTTTCCTCCGACCACTGAACAATGGTAAAGCTGTCCGGCATCTGGAAGGGAGCGGTCCAGTCGGCCTGGGCTTCCACCAGAATTCCCTGAGGTGTTTCTTCATATCGGGTAAGGACTGCGTTTACCGGAGCCTGATTTTCCTCTCCGATGACCAGGGTGTTGTGGGTGCCGGTATTTTTGTAGTAATCATAGTGCATTTTGGCTCCATATCCTGTGGTTCCAAGATCCGGGGAGACGGCGCTGCCGCAGGCCAGATAGCTGATGGAGAGGCGGTCGTAATGATCATGCTCCCCTCCGTAGCTGTCATGTTTAAACAGCAGATAGCGGCCGTCCCTGCCCCGGAGAATTGTATGCCCCCAGGTGCCTTCCGGGGTATGGTAATTGTTCAGCGGAAGCATTACTGGTTCTATTTTTTCTGCTCCGTAAAGGAAAGCTTCCAGATTATCCCGGCTTTCTTTCTGGTAATAGGTATTGAGAATAAACGCAAGCTTTTCGCCTCCGATTTCCCGGTAAGGAAACTCATACAGACTTTTCATGCTGGAAAGGTGTCCGTAATTGGTATCGTTAAGCATGGGAATGGAATAATCTGGTTCCAGATAATCACAGAGCAGCTCCATCATTTTCCGGTAGTTTGGATGATGAATGTTGCTGTACTTTGTGTGCAAGGCAAATTTTTCAAAGGCGAAGAAACTGGTCAGGGCATAAAAATGGTAGCCGAAAGCGCCCTCGAACCACATCCGGTTATCCAGCATGCCATGTTCCAGCTGATAGAGAATGCCGTAATCTTCGTACAGCGCAGCGCGGACGTAATCTTCCCGGTTAAACAGGATCCCGATTACAGCAATGGCGGAATTAATGATTACTTCATGGTTGTGAAGCTGGCGGTGTCGATGAGCCAGGAGAAATTCTGCACCAGGAAGAAACAGGTTATCCCGAACCAGACATTGTTCTTCTTCAGTCATGGCTTCCGAGAGAATATCATAGGCCATGGCAAAGGTGCGCTGAAAGTTTGCCTCATCTAAGGTCTGAGCTCCGCTTCGTCCCGGCCCGTTGTAAGGAATATCCCCGTGGACCTGGTAGTGGGGATAGCAGCGGGCATATTCTGTCAGAATTTGAATGGCTTTTTGAGCATAGGCCTGCTCGCCGGTGGCCAGCCAGATTACCGCCATCCCATAGACGTCATGATAATTTGCGGCGTTGATCAGGCCCCACCATGCTCCGTTATACGGTTCGCCCTGAAAGGTTTTGCGGCAGCAGGGGCAGATGTGCTTATCTGGGCTGTTCCGGTCAAATACCAGAGAAACAGAACAGTCAGGGCAGTAGTAATATAATGTCCAGTTGGCAATTCCTGTTTTGGGAACAATCATATTTCCCTGAAAGGTTTGGGCAACGGAATCCTTCAGTTTTTTTAAAGTCTCCGGATACTGACGGCTTCTCTGACGAATCCGGCGGCATTCTTCTTCATTAAACTGGATCATAATCACTTCTCCTTTTCTATTTTCAATGATTGTTAGTACAAATGTTCTTTTGTGACAATAGATTTAAATTCTGTAGGCGTACAGCCGTATAATTTTTTAAAACTGCTGGCAAAATACCGCTGGTTTTCATATCCGCACTGCTGGGAAATATCCTGGATTTTCATGGAGGTATTCTGGAGAAGAAGACCGGCTTTTTCCATGCGCTTTCGGATCAGGTATTCATTAAAATTTTCTCCTGTATTTTCTTTAAACAGCTGCCGGACGTAGCTGACGCTGAAGTGCACCATTTCGGCAACGCTTTCAATGGAGAGGGTGTGATCCTCCAGGTGTTCTTCAATGTAAGTTTTGATTAAATGAACCGAAGCTGCGGAATTGTTAAGCGTAAGTCCCTGGGAGACCAGTTGGCAGCATTTCTGAAGATAAGATTCCAGATGCTTTTGGATTTCCAGAAGGCTGAGGGCAGGGATCTGTTGGTTGGACAGAGGAAAGGCATCTGAGGAGATCCGGCCGTATCCGTTTTTTTCCATATCATCAGCAATTCCGTAGACCAGTTCTCCTGCGGAAACAAAAATATAATCAGTGCCTTTCTGGGAAATTGTGGCGTACAGCTGCATCAGCTGCTGGAGAAGCGCTGCTGCTTCTGGCAGATTGCCGTTTAATACGGCTCCTCGAATGCACAATTTGCAGCTTTTAATTTCCTCGGAAGCTTCGGTTTTCGGAAGCGAAACCTTTGGCTTTTCTCCGAAGAGGTAAATCCGCTGTTCTGGATTCAGGGTCTCCTTCCAGGCAGCTAGCGCATCGTCATATGAAGTTTTGATCTGTCCTATGGTATGGCAGATTCGTCCCAGAGAGCAGTACGGTGAAATGTCATAATACTGGATCATGCTGTGGGAAAGCTTTTCAATGCCGCGGATTACTTCATCTTGAAAACGCTGCGTATCGCTCATGTCTGCCCTAAAACAGAGAGCCAGCTTGTTTGGTTCCAGGTTAATGGCATGGAATCGGATAAGCTGCGAAAAGTAGCCGGACTGGACTATTTTCAGAAATTCGGCCAGATGTTCGGGCTGCTGGAAATTCCAGGCAGTCCCCCAAAGCACGAAAATACAGGCCAAATAGCAGGTATGCTCTGTTTCGCGGGGAAAATCCAGCTGAAACAGGAGATCCTCCGTGGGAGCCTGCCCATTTAAAAGCGACCGGAGAGCTTGAGAACGGCTTAACAGTTTGTTCTGATCGGCCTGCTTCAGAAGCATATGAAGATTCCGGGAAAGGGTGTTTTGGTTGTCCAGTTCTCGGATAATCTTTTCGAAAACAGAAAACAGCTCCTGGGGCATGAACGGCTTCAGCAGATAATCTGTGACGCCCAGAGCAATGGCTGTTCGGGCATAATCAAACTCATCATAACCGCTGATAATTATATTTTTTGAAGTAATCCCATGTTCCTGAAGACTGCGGATCAGCTCCAGGCCATTCATGGATGGCATGGCAATGTCCGTTACAATAATGTCGGGGCGGTGAGCCAGAGAAGATTCATACGCTTCTTTGCCGTCCCCGGCAGCAGCCACAATTTCAATGGGAAGACCGGAGGTGCGGAGACTTTTTTCCAACAATTTCCGCACGGAGATCTCATCATCGGCAATGAGTACTTTATACATGTTCATCTACCTCCGTATGGTGAAGAGGAATCGTTAGGATCGCTTTGGTGAAGCTGCCTTCTTGACTTTCATAGGAAAGACCGTATGCGCTGCCGTAGCACAGTCGGATCCGCTCATTGACATTGTAAATTCCATATCCGTCCTTGTCTGTCCGATAGCCCAGGCGCAGCCCCGCATTAATATGGGAAAGCTGGGAGGAGGGGATTCCCGCACCGTCATCCCAGACGGTCAGCTGAAGAATGGGAAGTTCCAGCAGTTTGCCTGTGGACGCGGCAATGATAATGGTGCCCGCCTCCTGTTTTTCTTTGATTCCATGATAAATGGCGTTTTCCACAAGAGGCTGGAGAATCAATTTCAATACTTGACAGGAGAGCAGAGGAGCAGGAACGTGTATTTCATACCGCAGCTTGTCCTGATAGCGGATGCTTTGAATATTTAAGTAGCAGCGGACATGCTCAATTTCATCAGCCAGAGTGATGATTTCTGCGCCCTTGCTGAGACTTAGACGGAAAAATCGTCCTAGAGAACTAGCCAGGAGACTGACGTCATCCAGCCCTTTGTCGGCGACCTGCCAGGTAATGGTGTTTAAAGTATTATAAAGAAAATGAGGATTAATCTGCGCCTGAAGAGCCTTAAGCTCAGCCTTTCGCTTCTGCTTTTGAATCTCCGCCACATGATCCCGTTCAATCCGCAGTTCCTGGATGCTTTGCTCCTGCTTTTTGACCAGATTCTGGATGGTGCTGATCATATAATTGAAACTTTTGGAAAGACTTCCGATTTCATCCCGGTACGGATAAAAAAACCGGACGCTGAAATCCCCGTTTTGAACGTTTCTCATCTGATGTTCCAGCCGGCTTAAAGCGTTGGTTAGGTGACGGGAAATCCAGAGAATGGCAATGATGCTCAGGATCAATACAATGCAGGAAATACGCAGGATAGAACCGCGCAGATCGCTTAAGCTGTCCAGCAGTTCGGATTCTGATTTCAGGCCATATATTTTCCAGCCGTTTTGCCTGATTTCTCCGCCGCGGACAAGATACGTTGTATTGTTTTTTTCCAATTCCCCCTGAATACGGTTAGAAGCAGGAGCGTTCTTTTCTGCATTTAGGGACTGAAGATCCTGATCGGATATCTGCAATTCTCCCAGAATTCGCCTTCCCTTTTCATCCAGGATAATAATGTCATCGAAAAAGGGGGACTGCCCGTTTAACATGATTTCCAGCTGATCTTTATCCAGCTGATAAATGAAATACAGCCAATTATGATAGGCAGGCGTGGTAAAACGGCGTACACAGGGAATGACCATGGAACTTCCCTGGAAGATGATATCCTCCATAGGGGGAAGCCATTGTTCAGAGTTCATGGCTTCATCCTTGTACACAGAAAAGAACGGAGAATCCTGAAATGAAAACTCATGATTCCGGTAATGAATATAGTTATCAAAAGTTCCGCGTTCGGTATAAAGAAAAGAGGAGGAAATCAGAGATTCCCCTCGTTCAAAATCTTTCAGGTAATCAGATACTACAGTCTGTGCTTTTACCGCGTGGGCGGTAGTGGGGGATAAAAGAAACTGCTCTATGGTAGAGGTAAAGGTGCTGTTAATCAGAATGGATTCAGCCCGTTCATCAATAATGGAGAGACGAGTCTCCAGGGTGTTTTCAATCTGACTGATGGCATCTTCCGCACTTTCTTGAAAATTATCCGTCACGTTTTTGGCGGAGAGGCTGTAAAAGGCAATCTCGCTTCCCACATTCATCAAAAGAAAAACGAGAAGAAATACGAGGATGATTTGGTAGCGAAACTTTAAATTCTGAAGATGAAATTTCATAAACAAACGCCTCCCCCGGGATTCATAATTTTCCATTATACTCTGAAATGGAAGATTTTTCTAGTCCCGTTATCCTTTAACCGCGCCGGCGGTTAATCCGGCAATAAATTGTTTGTTTGCGAAAAGATATACGATCAGAATGGGAATGATGGCAATAGATGCGCCGGCCAGCATAATGTGCCATTCGGCGGCTGCATTGACGGAATATTTCAGCTGTACTACGGCAACGGTCAGCGTTTTTAAGGCTGGCGCAGTGATGGTCATCACCAGACCGGTGATATAGTCGTTCCAGGCATTCCGAAAGGCAAACAAGGCGACAACAGCCAGGATCGGTTTGGTTAAGGGCAGTACGATCTTATAGTAAACCTGATAGATAGAGCAGCCGTCAATAATGGCAGCTTCATCCAGCTCTCTGGGAATTGCCTTGGTAAAGCCCATGACTAAAAATACATTGGCGGCCTGTCCGCCGGTTAAGGCAACAATAAGAGCAATAATGGTTTTATGAAGATTCAAAGCGTGCATCATTTCATAAATGGGATACAGGGTGATGGATCCTAAGGAAACGAACATCATGGATAAGTACATGGCGGAAAGCAGTTTTTTCCCAGGAAAGTCTCTCCGGGCCATAATGAAGCCGGCCAGAGAACAGGTGGAAACAGCTAACAGGGTGACGGCCAGGCTGACAATGATGCTGTTTACCGTATATTGGAGGAAATCAGCTTCCATAAACGCCTTGTAATAGTTTTCAAAATGCCACTGGGAAGGGAAAAAGCTTCCGCCCTGCGTCAGCTCCGCGTTTGTTTTTAAGGAACCTAAAATCGTATAGATAATCGGATATAAGGTAAAGATGACGGTGATTCCAAGAAAGACCCATTTTGCTGCAGCCATCCAAAATTTTTTCCCGGATAAATGGGGGCGGCGGGCAGCGGCTGAAACTGGTTTTAACATGATGAAAGACCTCCTTAATATATATCATCCAGCTTTTTTGAAAGCTTCAGATAAAACACGGTTACGATTCCGGCAATACAGGCGGTGACCACACTGAGGGCCGCGCCGTATCCATACTGAGGAACCGTGGCCTGGGCGGCGGAAATCGGGAAGAAATACTGGTAGCTGTACAGGGAAGCAACCATGGTGGCATTATTGGGACCACCTTCAGTGAGGACCATAACATTGGTAATGTCGTTAAAGGCGGAAGTAATGGCCAGCATCAGGATAATTTTTAAGATCGGCCCCAGCATGGGAATCATGATGTACCAGATGGTTTGGAGACGGTTGGCTCCGTCAATACGAGCGCTTTCAATGGCGTCAGTAGATACCTGCTGGATTCCAGCAATGAAGTAGACCATGTAATTTCCCAGGCCGCCCCAGACCGCAGTGATGATCAGGGTCGTCATGGCGTGATCTTTTCCCAGCCAGTTAATGGGCTGGCTGATGATATGAGCTTTCATTAAATATTGGTTGATTTCTCCGTTGTAGGCGTTAAACAGCAGATAAAAAACCAGACCCATGACAGCGGAACTCATGATGGTGGGAAGAAAAATAATGCTCTGCACCGCCCCGTGTCCGCGTTTGTGGGTATTCAGGAGAAACGCCAGGAAAAAGGCTAAAGGAATGATGATCAGTATTTTTCCAAAACCGTAGGTGAAGGTGTGGACAATACTTTCCCAGTAAACCTTGTCGCGGAATACCCGGGCCAGATTTTCTAATCCCACGAAGCGGGGAGTTCCCGTTCCATAGCCGCCGTATTGGTAGAATACATATTTTAATGCCCAGAGTACGGGATAGATGGAACAGCTGAGAAAGAGGATCAGATTAGGAATTAAAAAAGAATACGCTTCCAGCGCTTGCTTTAGTTTTTTTCTGCCCAGGGCAGGATTTGAGCTTTGTTTCATGGTTAATTCTCCTTTTTGTGAGATGGAAAAAGACGGCTCTGTTCAAAAGAAAGGGGGCTGCCGGCCGGCAGCCCCCCGGTGAACTATTCCAGAGTGGGATTCATTGGGTCATAATTGTCAATTTTAATTTCCCATCCAGTTCCGTTGGCAATAGCATCTTCATACGCTTTGTTGTACCGGTCAGTAAGATCCTGAAGAGTAGAATCAATGTCAGCATCGCCATAATAAATGGATTCTGCTGTCTTGTACAGATCCTCGCCTTCTACAATCATGCCGGATGTGAAAGCGGCATGAGGGGGTTTGGGAAGCAGGGCATCGGTTTCTTTGTTAATCAGAAGCCATTTCTTGTTCTTGAAATCCTCGCTGGGATTGGCTTTTTCCAGAATCGAGGGAAGAATGCTGACGCCGTAACCGCCTTCATAATAGCCAACCAGATAATCTTCATTGGTAAAGATATCTTTGTAAACCTGGAAAGCAGTTTCCAGATTAGGACTCTTGGCATTGATCAGATAGCCGCTGGTGCCGTCATAGTATTGCTTGCCCAGCCTCTGGCCGCCCACCGTTGGGATGGGAGCCACGTCCCATTTGGAAGAGTCCATGGGGAACTGATTTTCGTAAACTCCAGGTTCCGCATGAGAGTAGGAGAAGTACATTCCGATCTTTCCTGCCGCAAACTGAGTACGGAGAGGATCAATATCCAGTGATTCGCAGCCGGGGAATGCGCATTCTTCTGAAAGAAGTTCTTTCCATAATGAAAGAGTAGGAGCCCAAAGGGTAAAATCATATTTGCCTTCTTTAAAATTATATCCGTAGTTTGTTCCGGTTTCTGCCTGAAGGCCGATGCACATGGACCGCTCAAGGGCGGAGGAGGCGCTCTTCATGTTTTCTGCAAAACCATAGATGCCTTCGCCTTTTAACTGGGAGGTGATCAGTTTTGCATCCTCAACCATCTCTTCCAGGGTTTCCGGCGGTCCGTCAATGCCTACCCGATCAAAAATTTCTGTGTTGTAGAAAAGGCGGCAGGTAGTGCCCGTGGTGGGAATGAAATACAGCTTTCCGTCGATTTCGTTATAGCCGGGAGTAATAACATCGGCAAAATAAGTTTTCATGTCCTCGTCCATGAAGGAGTACAGGTCTGCCCATTGCCCCTGTCCAACATACTTGTCAAAAACGGTGTTTTGGTAAACTAAGATATCCGGAAGCTCGCCGTTTTGGGCTGCCATATCTACTGCCTGCTGATAATTGTCAGTATAAAGGGTGTAGACCACTTCCACATTGTCAGTGTTGTTGGCGTTGTATTCGTCAATTTTTTCCTGAACATAAGCGGCATCGTGGCGGTCCTTGGACCAGATATTGATGACGGTCTTTTCTCCGGCTGATTCATTTCCGGATGTTTGGGCTTCTGTTTGTCCGTTCCCATTCTGGCTGGCAGCGGAGGTGCTGGAAGCGTTATCCGAAGAGCATCCCATGACTGATGCGGCAGCCATAGCAGCTGCAAGACCAAGTGCAGTAACTTTTTTTCGTTTCATTGTAACTCCCTCCTTGATTTTGTTAGCAATATTATAAACAAAAGAAGGAAATCGGTAAATTCAGGAAATAAGGTTTTCATGTTCGAAATTTAAGGTCTTTTTCTCTTCTCTTCTTTCCTTATCCATAATAAATAATTATGGAAATAAATAATGAATAAATATTTGATATTTGATTTCAGCGGTATTACACTATGATTGTAAAGAAAACCAATGAGAGCTGTACCGGCTGTTTGCATCAGCCGGATATAAGGAGCAGTGATGGGGAAGAAGAGAACAGAAAGATGCTGTGGGCTGGATACCCCTTATGGATATACCGTAGCACAGAATTTAAAAGATGCCGGCTGTACAGAGGAATTGATCCGGCAGTTTATGGTGCTTCAGAAAGATGGAGAGGCGGAAAAGCAGATTCAGCTTCTTTCGGGGCATCGCAGACATTTGCTGGATGTGCTTCATCAGGAGGAAAGGCGGATAGATTGCCTGGATTACCTGATGTATCAAATCCAGAAAAGAGATCAGAATTAAATGACGATTAGGAGGTTTTTATTATGAAAACAATTCAACATCAGACATTTGACGCAGAACGAGCCTTGTATGGCAGCGATGGTATTTTAGTAAAAGATTGTTCCTTTGATGGTCCGGCAGACGGGGAGAGTGCATTTAAAGAATGCAGGGATGTTCAGGTGGAGCACAGCTTTTTCAATCTCCGGTATCCCTTCTGGCATGATCATGGTCTTATCATTAAAGATTCAGAAATGACAGAGCTTTGCCGTGCCGCGTTATGGTATTCCGATCATATTTCCATCGAGAACACTAAGCTCCATGGGATTAAGGCGCTGAGGGAATGCAAAGAGGTAGAGATGCGCGGCTGTGATGTGATTTCACCGGAATTCGGCTGGTCCGTTCACAACATTACCATGAATGACTGTGATGCAGAAAGCGAGTATTTTATGATGCGTTCCACCGGCCTGCATTTCACCAATGTGAGGATGAAAGGTAAATATTCCTTCCAGTACATTGAAAACGCGGTCTTTGAGCATTGTGTTTTTGATACGAAAGACGCTTTCTGGCACGGGAAAAATGTGATTGTTCGGAACAGTGTGGTTAAGGGAGAATATCTGGCATGGTACTGTGAGAACGTTACCTTTGAAAATTGCAGAATCATCGGCACTCAGCCTCTGTGCTACTGCAAGAATCTGAAATTAATCAACTGCGAAATGATCGATTGTGATCTGGCGTTTGAACGCAGCCAAGTGCAGGCAGAGATTACCACGCCGGTAATCAGCGTTAAGAATCCTCTGGCCGGCAGCTGCATTATCCTTCCTGAGGTGGGGGAGATTATCCGCGACATTAAAGAAGGAACAGGCACTGTGAAGGTGCAGAATCAGGAGAAATCACCGATTTGCGCCTAATTGATTCCTTTGGCTGGCAGAGAACAGGAAAGAGAGAAAAATATGAAAAAAAAGTTTTGGGTTTTGGCTGCCGTGGTGTTCGGAATGACGATGATGCTGGCTGGCTGCAGCCAAGCCAGCGAAAAAGCGGAAGCAGTTGAAGAAAGCACCGCAGAAGAGAGCGTTTCTGAGAGCGCTTTTGAGGAAGAAATGTCAGAATCAAGTCAAGAGGAGGAAAAGGAAATGAGGATGAACGTGCAGATTGGAGAGCATGTTTTTACGGCGTCATTGGAGAATAATGATGCAGTGAACGCGCTGGTAAAATTAATGGAGAAGGAGCCGATAACCATACAGATGAGCGATTATGGCGGATTTGAGAAGGTAGGAGGCCTGGGTACCAGCCTTCCGGCCAGCAACCGTCAGACCACCACTCAGGCGGGGGATATCGTTCTGTATCAGGGAAGCCAGATCGTCATGTTTTACGGCTCTAACTCCTGGAGCTACACCAGACTGGGACGGATTACAGATTTAACCGGCTGGCAAGAGGCCTTGGGCAGCGGCGGCATTACAGTTACCTTCTCCTTGGAAAAATAAAAACAAGAAAAAGATGTCATATCATGGAAGATGGATGGCATCTTTTTTGTTTTCAGCGATTATGCTGACAATTTATCTGCTTTCTGCTATGATAGGCTTTATTGCAGAGGTTCGTCAGCTGGGCGGCCGGCAGAATGGAGGAAGGAGTGGGAAGAATGATGAGCAGCGGCAAAATAACGGTTTTTGTCAATGGCAAGATATTTACCTCGAATCCCAGGATGCCTTATGGGGACAGTCTGGTGATAAAGGATGGCCGTATTTTGTGGATTGGCAGGAGAAAAGAAATGCCCGAAGAATTTCAAAAGGCAGGAGAAACCGTAGATTTTTGCGGAAGAAGGGTGATTCCAGGATTTGTGGATGCGCATATGCATCCGGTGATGCTGGCGGATCTGAGAAGGAAGATTACGGTAATGCCGCCGGAGGTTAATTCCATTGAAGCGTTGATTCAGGCAATTAAAGTGAAAAGGCAGCAGCAGAAAGCGGGAGAGTGGATTGAAGGCTGGGGATATGATGAAAGCGGACTGTTGGAGAAGCGTTCTCCCACCCGTTACGATCTGGATTTAGGATGCAGCGATTCTCCAGTATCCATTATGCGGACCTGTGCGCATATTCGTTGTGTCAACAGCGTGGCCCTTAAGCTGGCCGGGATTGACCGAAATACTCCTGATCCTCCTGGAGGAGAAATTGAGCGGGATGCAGAGGGAGAGCCAACGGGAGTGCTGAAAGAAAAGGCAAGCACGCTGTTCGGCGCACTTCTTCCAGAGGAATCTGTGGAAAGTCGGAGAGACCATCTTCTTGAACTGGGAGATCTTTTGCTTTCTCAGGGAATTACAGCAATCTGCGATATGGGAGATTTGGACGGCCTGGATAATCTGCCGGTATATGAAGCTGCGCTGAAGAAGGGCTTCAGGCAGAGAACGGGGGTGTATTATCTATGGGATTTTTTCGCGGATAAGGAATCCTTTCAAATTCTGCCTGAGATGATGGATCGGGAGAGGCAGCTGTTTGTTGCGGGACTTAAGCTGATTGGAGATGGGAGCATTTCTGGAAGAACTGCCTGGATGAGCCGGCCTTATCTGGGAAGTGACAGAGAATACGGCATTTCGGTATGCAGTGATGAACTGCTGGATCAGGCCATTGAATACTGCAGGGAACATCACTGTCAGCTGGCCATTCACGCCATGGGAGGCAAGGCCATCGACCGAATGATCAATCGAGTGTGCAGAGAGAAAAAATGGACTCCGGAGGGGATTCCTTATGTGCGCATGGAACATGTGACGGACCCTTCCAGGGAAAGCATCAGAAAAGCCGCGGAACACGGGATTTCCTTTGTTACCCAGCCGATTTTCCAATATGCAGAAAGTGCAAGCTATCTGGCTAATTTAGGGCCGGAGTGGATGAAGGAATGTTATCCTGTCCGGACAATTCTGGAAGAGGGAGCAGAACTGGGCTTTTCAACAGATGCGCCGGCCACCTTCTGGTCCAATCCCTCGGACCCTTTCCCAGGACTTAAACAGGCGGTAACCCGGATATCGGCTTCCGGAGTGGACTGTGGACAGGATCAGGCGGTGGGGATAGAAACCGCTGTCAGGCTGTATACCGATGGTTCCGCCAGAGCTGCCGGATTTTCCCATATTGGAATGCTGGCTCCTGGATATCATGGAGATTTTATTGTGCTGAACCGGGATATTCTGACCATCCCGTCCCAGGAGATAGATACTCTCCAGGTGATGGAGACTTATCTGGATGGCCAGTGTGTTTACCGGCGCTGATTGGCTCAGTGGCCTGAGGGTTTTCGGCTTAACAGTCCCTGTTCGCTGGTTAAGTCAGCGTGGGCCAGCTTGATGAAGACAATTCCCAGGGGGATTAAGGCCAGCCATATGGATTTTTCCTCCAGGAAACGGCAGATGGCGGTCAGAAGAACGGCGCCTGCCGAAAAACACAGGAGCATTCTGGCATGGGCCAGACCTTTTCGGAGGGAGCCCTGGTCCCGTTTTCGGAAGTAATGGGTAAAGGCAATCCCTGTCTGTCGAAGATGATTGGTGCAGAATGTGGTGGCCATAGGGATTCCTGCTGCCTGGCGGAAGGTATTGTACTGCATGGAGGCAATAAAATTAATTAGAACCTGGACAATCTGGTTGGGAAGGCTTAAGGGAATAAAGCCGATCCCAAAAAGCATAATGATCTCAAAGGCAGCCAGATAGGTGTCCCATCGGAGGAGCCCAAATTTTCTAGTGCGCACCGGAAGAATTTCTGAGAGAACGGTTCCGGCAAAGTAGGCGCAGATCGGAATAAAATAATAACAGCCTTGGGCCCAGTGCCCTTTTCCAAAAGCAATGGACATGAGAACAAAATTGGCGGTTTGGGCGTTGCAGAATACCCCGCCCCGCATATTGTAGGTGTAAGCGCCCATCATGCCGGCGGCAGTCATCAGCAGATCGAAGGTGCTTGGCTGTTCACAGGCCAGGTATTGGGGTTCTTGTGGTTCTGTATTCATGTTTCTTCTCCTTGACGTTTAAAATGATACAGTATAGAATTTAATCTTACAAGAAAACAAAATCAAACTGTTATTTTCTGTATAGATTACAAATTTAAACTGTAAACCGTAAGGAGGAAGCCATGAATCTTCAGACCATGGATTATATGATTGCTCTGGCGGACGAGCGGAGCGTGTCGGCGGCGGCCAGGCGGCTGCATATTACTCAGCAAAGCTTAAGCGCCCACCTTGCCTCGGTGGAGAAAGAATTGGGATGCCGTTTGTTTGAGCGGAGAGTTCCCCTGGAGATTACTTATGCAGGGGAAGAATTTTTAAGATATGCCTATTCTATTCAAAAGCAAATGAAAATGCTGCATCATACGTTTGATGCCATTCGCAGGGAGGAAAAGGGACTGCTGGAGGTGGGGATTACCAGCAACCGGGGGCTGGTAATTCTGCTGCCGGTTATCCTGGCGTTTCAAGAAGCACATCCTGGGATAGAGCTGAAGATTGTGGAGGATACTAATGAGGCGCTGGTGAAGAAACTGGAAAAGGGAGAGATCCATGTGGGCGTCTC
Source organism: Candidatus Cottocaccamicrobium excrementipullorum (assembly GCA_018713255.1). Lineage (GTDB taxonomy): Bacteria > Bacillota > Clostridia > Lachnospirales > Lachnospiraceae > Caccovicinus > Caccovicinus excrementipullorum. Next base: position 111,774 of record DVFL01000029.1, read on the forward strand.
GGATTTTGCTTCAGGCCACTCAGGAATTCATGTGGTGAGGGCTTATCGGGAGAGAGTGGTATTTGTAATCCAGAAAGAACTGTTTGCCAGGCTTTACGGAGAAGCAGCCGGAGAGGTGATCCGCAGAATTCAAGAGGGAGAGCTGAAACTCCTGGAAGAATGCCCTCTTCTTCTTGGCCATGAAGAGGACATTGCCGGAAAATATGCCAGGAGACTGATGGAAACTTTCAGCACATCGCCTGTGGTGCGGGCAGAAGCAAAGAATACGGTACTGCTTTTGGAGCTGTGCGCCGCAGGAATGGGCGGCTGTTTCTGCCCGGAGATTATTGTAAAAAACACATTGTCTCAAGAAAAGAAAGACGCCCTGCTGACCATAACCCTGGGGCAGGAAGCGGAGTATGAGATGTATATTGGATGGCGGGAAGACTGGCATGTTATCCAGGACTTTGTAGAAACCATGGCAAAGCAGATGAGAAATTAAGGAAAAACAGTTTCTTTCATCTGTTCCAGGGAATAGTAGTCGTTGGTCAGCGTATACTCAGCGGTTTCGAAGATTACGCAGTCCGGCTGAAAAAGATCAACGTAGTAATCAAGGTTCAGCACATTTTGATAATCGTGAACAATGATGTATTCGCCAAAGCTGTTTTCCAGAAATTTATACCCCATTCCATTCATGTAGCTGCCCTGGAAGGACAGGACTTTCGGGGCGCCCTGATCTATCCGCTTGGGATTTCTTAGATAGCGGAAGGTATGGTACTGGGAATCCAGCATTACCTCTGCAGAGTACTGGCTGGTAACTTCCTCAATGGGGTCAATGGGTTCAAAAACAGGCTCATATTCATGAATGGGAAATTCCGACACCATTAAGGAGGTATTGAGTCTCTGGCTGATCTGATAGTCCTCCTTAACATTAACATGGAGACCAGGGAAAAATTGCTGCAGGTTAGAAAGAATGGCGTTGCAGCCGTAAAATGCGCCCAGGTCATTCCAGTGTCCGGCATTATAAACCTGGTTAAAAACAGCCTCCCCTTCCCTGGTTTTTTCTTTCAGAAGTTCGGTGTTGTCCACGTAATTGACGCCAAGTTCATCCAGGCAGCCAAGAAACTCATTTACCCAGCCGGCATCGTAATTGATTCCCCGGCGAAGCTTGTCTGACAGCACCGTGGTTTTAGCCGGGTTAAAGACGAAGAGGAAGGGAATACCCCGTTCCTGGCAGTAATCTTGAGCCCGTTTAATAAACTGAGCAAACTCCTGGTGAAATTCGCCGAACCGGATATTTCTTCCGGTTTTGAAAAAAACGTAGCCGTCCTTTCCGCAATCGTAGGTGGGATGGACCATTTTGTGAAACAGCTTGTCGTTTAACATAGTGTAGCCCAGAATCATCTCATCCCGGAAGCCGATGCGGTCCTCCACATAGGCGGACAAATCGGACAGAAGGGAGCTTCCTTCCTTGGGATGGTAGTTGGGGCCAAAGGGATTATTCATCAGTTCCCGGTTGTCGATGGGAGAGACCACATTTTCTTCCCAGTTAAAAGCGGCTGCCGGAGCGAAAAGAGCCAGGATAAACAAAATAATCACGGCAATTCTTAATTTCTTCATGAATGGATTCCTCCTCCCTTTGCTTAATACTGAAAATACAGGAAGGGACTGTAGGTAGAATTAACAATGCACATCACATCAATGATTCCCAGCAGCAGCAAAAGCACTTCCTGAAGCAGGAAAAGAACAGGGGTATTTTCTGCTGTCTCTTCCAATTTTTTTAATGGTTTCCACGAGCATGGAACAGCGCCTAAAATCGCCGCCGCCATTAACACTAGGATCTTAAATTCAAAGAAATAGGGCCAGGACAGGTCGATAAAGGAAAAATCAGCCAGTCCGAACATGATGGCGAAATACTGACAGATCTGGGACAGGCTGGCCAGCCGGAAAAAGATCCAGCTGATGTAGACGATAAACATGGCTGCAGCCCATTTGATCCATCCCGGCGTTTTCTTGTACCAGGACTTGTCCCGGATGCACCGCTCTGCCACAACACAGACGCCGTTCAAGCATCCCCACAAAAGATAATTCCATCCGGCACCATGCCAGATTCCGGTGAGAAGGAATACTACAAACAAGTTGCGGAGGGTTTTGAAAAAGCCCTTCCGATTTCCTCCAAGGGGAATATAAACATATTCCCGAAACCAGGTGCCCAGGGAGATATGCCATCTTCTCCAAAATTCGGAGATGGAGAGAGAGCAGTAGGGAAAGTGAAAATTGTCTTTGATCTGAATGCCAAAGAGGCCGGAGAGCCCGATGGCAATATCGGAATACCCGGAAAAGTCATAATAAATCTGCAGCATATAAAGGAAGGCGCCTCCCCATGCAGTGGGTGCATCAATGCCATATGCTGCGCTGCTTTGAATATCTGCCACCACCGCCCCGAAGGTATCCGCCAGAATCAGTTTTTTTGCCATGCCGATGATGATGCGGTTAATGCTTCGGATCACCTGAGTGGAATCGGGAATTTTCCGGTTAAGCTGTCCTTGAAATTCCTTCCACAGCTGGATGGGACCAGAGCTTACCTTGGGGAAAAAGGTGAGGTAAAGGGCCGTGTCCAGGAAGCTTCCTGGCGCGGCGTCGCCGCGATAAGTGTCCGTCAGATAGGAAACAGCGGAAAAAGTGATAAAGGAAATTCCTAATGGGGCGGCAATGCTGATTCCCAAAGAGCTTCCAGTAAAAATCCGGAAGACGAAAGCGGCATACTTGCAGACAAACAGGATCAGCAGAACGCCGAAGGCGGAGAGTGCCAGCCAGAATTTAGGAGAGGGATTCTGTTTTCGGGCGGCGATGAGCCTGCCGGCGGCATAAACCAGAATGGAATATCCCACGAGGAAAAAGGCGTCCCGAATTCCGGCACAGGCATAAAATCCCAGACTGGCAATCCATAAGAAAAGATCTTTCATCCTTAGAGTCTGGAGAGTTTTCCATTTCCAGCCAATCAGCTCAATCCCATAATATCCTGCCAGACATAAGGGAAGAAATACAAATAAAAAAACAAGATGAGTAAAAGGCATATCGTTCCTCCGTCATTTTCGTCAATGTTCTCCAGGGGATTATTATAGCATGGCTGGGAAAACCCATCAAGAATAACAGAAAATAACCACAAGGCGCAGGATTTTGCAGAGATCTTGTTTTCTCCATGAGAAATTCACAAACCCATGCTATACTGCATTCGGGTGATAATCGATGAAACATATTTTAGTGGTGGAGGATGAGCCGGACATCCAGGAGCTTCTCTGCGCCTGCCTTCGGGATGCAGGATACCAGGTATCTGAGGCTTTAGATGGAGTGGAGGCGCTGGCGCTGTTTCAGTCCCGGCCTTTTGATTTGGTTCTGCTGGATGTAATGCTGCCGAAAATAGATGGATTCGGCGTGTGCGAGGTGATTCGCAGACAGTCCCAGATTCCTGTGTTAATGCTTACCGCTTTGGAGGGAGAAGAGGATCAGCTGAGGGGATTTGGAATGGATATTGACGATTATGTGACGAAACCCTTCTCCATGCCGGTTTTACTGGAAAAAATTCGGGTAATTCTGCGCAGAAGCTCTGGAAAAGATGAGGAAAACTGTTTATGTTACCGGGATCTGACCATTAACCTGGATACCAGGGAAGTATTCCAGTCAGGAGAAAAACGGGAGCTTACGGTGAGAGAATTTGAGCTGCTGCATGTGTTTATTTCTGCTCCCGGAAGAGTATTTACCCGAGAAATGTTATTGGCCAGAATCTGGGGATACGATTTTTATGGAGATGAGCGGGTGGTGGACTGCCATATTAAAAATCTCCGGCATAAGCTGGCTGGGGAGTATATTGAGACGGTGAGGGGAGTTGGATATCGTGCTGGGAAAGAAAATCAGTGAAAGTTTGACCGCCCGGATTTTTCTCCTTACCGTCCTGATTTTGTTTGGGGCCGGAGCCATTACTTTCGGCTTGATTGCCTGGGCGGCGCCGGTTACTTACACGGCGGCAGTAAATGAGGAATTAAGGCAGCAGGTCGATGATCTGGTGGGACAGCTGGAAAAAACCAGGTTTGAGGATTGTGGGCCGGTGATCGATGGATTTATCCGATTGTCTGGAGCTGAGGTTATGGTGCTGGGGGAAGATGGAAGAATTGCAACCACAGGTTCCAGTCTGGCTGTGGAGTTTATTCAGGACGGAGAGACAGGGGAGAGCAGCTCTTTGGGCAGCGGGGCAGAATGGGCAGCAGGGGATGTGGCCGCAGCGGGAGATGAGGCGGCAGTTGCCTGGACAGCCCAGGGGCTGGAAGGAAATGAGATGATCACGGTGACCATGGCAGAGGAAAACACAATCACCAGTCCAATTCGGTTTGCCGATCAGGAAGAAATCTATTCCATCTGGGTTACTCCTCGAATCATGGCAGAAAATGTGGCGGTAAAGGCACTGGCCCAGATTGCGCCCTGGCTCATGGCGGCTCTTCTCGGATTTTCTGTTTTCTGGGGCTGGGTTTATTCCCGGTATATTACCCGTCCCATTCTCCGGCTTCAGGGCATTGCCGGGCGAATGGCCGGCCTGGAGTTTAGCTGGAAATGCGAGGAAAAACGCCGAGATGAAATCGGTGATCTGGGCCGCAGTCTGGACCTGATGGCCGGCCGGCTGTCTGCGGCGCTGAAGGAACTGGAGGCAGCCAATGCTGCTCTCAGGAGAGAGGTAGAGCAGCAGCAGGAACTGGAGCGCCAGAGGACGGCGTTTTTTTCTGCAGCTTCCCATGAACTGAAAACTCCGGTAACTATTTTGAAGGGACAGCTGTGGGGAATGCTGGAGGGAATTGGCGTATATCAGGACAGGGATAAATATTTGCTGCGATGTCTTCAGACGGCAGGCCGGATGGAAAAGCTGATTCAAGAAATGTTGTCTATCTCACGGATGGAAAGCGGGAAAGCTGAAGTGAAAATGGAACAGGTGGAGCTGTCCGGCCTGATTAAGAAACAGATTGCTTTGGATCAAGGATTATTTGAACAGAGAGGACAGCAGATGGTGATTTCCCTGACCCCGGAAACCGTTGTAATCGGCGATGCCGTTTTGTTAGCCAGGATGGTGGAGAATCTCCTTTCCAACGCTGCGTTTTACTCTCCTGAAGGGGCGAAAATCCGGGTATGGTGCGGGAAAATGGAAAATTGTCCTTGCTTTACCGTTGAAAATACTGGCGTACAGATTGGAAAAGAAGCCCTTTCTCGTCTGTTTGAGCCTTTTTACCGGGAGGAAAATTCCCGGAACCGCCGGACCGGAGGAAGCGGCCTGGGGCTTTATCTGGTAAAGATGATTTCAGAAAGACATGATGCCGTGTGCAAAATTGAAAATATTGAAGATGGCGTCCGAGCGTCGGTCCGTTTTTCTAAGGGCTGACCCATGGATTTTAGGAGAACGTTCTGCCGGCTGCGGCAGAGCGTTTTTTTCTGAAAAGCCAAGAGGGAGCGGCGGACTTTGGATCTTCATAGAAAACACATCTTGACTCCATGATTTCTTTATCTGCAGGCAGTAGCATGATGAACAGAGGAAAATGCTTTGCGCAAAACAATCCTCAATTATTTGCAGAAAGGAGATTAAGGAAGTGGAAATCAGAATGGAAAACGTGAGCATGATTTATCCAAATGGGAAAGAAGCACTGAGACAAGTCAGTCTGGACATGGCTTCACCTAGTCTGACTGGTCTGCTTGGCCCTAACGGTGCAGGAAAGTCCACTTTGATTAAACTGCTGGCTGGAGCTTTGCTTCCCACCTCCGGTTCCATACAGGTGGAAGGAGAACCATTCCCTAAGGGGAGAAAAAGGGTAAAGGAGAATTTAGGGTATTTGCCCCAGGAGTTCGGCTTGTTTGACGAGCTGACGGTGACGCAGTTTTTAGATTACATGGCTGCCTTGAAAGGACTGCGCTGCCCTCAGGCGTCTATTCAGGAGGCAATTGAGGCAGTAAATCTAATGGATAAGGCAAAGACCAGAATCGGCGCCTTGTCGGGAGGGCAGCGGCAGCGGGTGGGGATCGCCCAGGCCCTCCTTGGAAGTCCTCAGCTGATGATTTTCGATGAGCCAACCGTCGGGCTGGATCCGGAGGAGCGGATACATTTTCGAAATCTTTTTTCGCAGACAGCCCAGAACAGACTGATTTTGTTATCAACCCATATCATTGAGGATGTGCAGGCGGTATGTGATCAGCTGCTGGTCATGAATCATGGCAGAATTTTATTTGCAGGAAAGCCGGAGCAGCTGATTCAGAAGGCCGAAGGTCATGTGGGACTTTTTTGGGAGAAGGAAATTTTAGATGCTGAAGGCCTGCAGATTACTTCCAGGGTTAATACCAGCCGGGGAATACGATGCCGGGGGGTGGCGGAGGTTCTGCCTCCAGGAGCCCGGACGGAAGAGCCGTCTCTGGAGGATGCATATCTTTATCTGATTTCAAGGGAGGAGACGAGATGAAGGGAATATTTTTGTGCTTTTCCCAGGTGCAGAGACTTCTTCTGCGGCCTGGAACCTGGCTGACCATATTTTTGACGGTGCTTTCTCCCCTGGCGGGACTGACTGTGTATCAGCCGGCTTCTGCCAGCACCATGCTTACCAAGTATTTGGCCAACCCATCCCTCGCCGGAGGTACGGCAGGAGGAATCATTTTTGGGCTGTTTACCATCTATGAGCTGGACCGGGAAAAACGGAACAGGGTGGATGTGCTGACAGAAGGGGCAGTTTCTCCCTTGAGAATGTCGTGGGTACGTCTCCTTGCATTAACGGGGACAGCGGTTGTTACCCTGGCGGCGGCCATGGTGATCTGGCTGCCCATTACCGGCAAACTGACGGGAAATGTCTTTGCGGGAAGAGATTATGTCCTTGCCTATATTCTTTTCATGGGCTTTGGGATGGAACTTTCTGTGCTCGCAGCCTCCGCTGCCTTTCAGGCTGCCGGCCGGGGAGAGTTTGCAGTGGTGCTGTTTGCCGTTTTCTCCGGATTGAGCTTGACGATTTGGGCGGATAACTGGCAGTTGTGCTGGCTGAATCCCTCCCTGTGGGCCATGTCTGATGATTTTTCTAATTCTCGTCTTTTTCGGGAAATCGCCTATATGCGTCTGACCTGGCTGGCGGCCCTGACAGGAGTGTGGGCGGTATCCTGGCTCTGCATCCGGCAGTATGGAAAAGGATTGTTTGCTTCTTTTTTCTGGAGTGCCCGCAAAGTTTACCGGCCATTTGCAGCTATTCTTCTGCTGAGTGCTGCGTCAGCGGCTTATTTGGCCCAGCCTTTTTATGACAACAGCAATCCTGATCTATCTGCAGCTGTTTTGGATCATCTTCCGTTGGCGGAAGGAGTAACCTGCTTATCCAGAAGAGTCTGGGTTTATCCTGATACGGAGAAGGGTGCTGTGGACGGCCGGGCGTTGTACCAGCTCCGAAATACTTCCGGCAAGGAACAGATGATCTTTTTCGGCGTTGCTCCAGGATACCGCATTATTTCAGCGGATGTCAATGAAAAAGCTGTTTCTTCGTCTTTTTCTGGTGATGAAGAAAACAATATGGCTCTCTGGAAGACGGTGATTCCAGCAGATGAGGAATTGGAGCTGGTGCTGGAGTATGGCGGCTTCCCAAAAGAGTGGAATATTCTGACCTTAACCCCGGGAACTCCGGAAATCAGTGAAGAATACTTGTGCCTGGAAAATCAGAATATGGCTCCGTATTTGTTAAATGCATCATCTCCAGAAGATGGGGTAAGGGCGGCAATTGAGATAACGGTTCCCGACCATATGACAGTAATTCCCTTTGGGCCTGGCCAGGCAGAGGTGATAAAAGATCAGGGAGACGGAAAGAAGACCTGGCGATATGAAGGCAGGGGATTTGGGGGAATTGTCTATGCCGGAGATTACCTTTGCCAGGAGATTGAGGCTGGCGGGATTCAGATTCAGTTTTATTATGGCCGGAAACACCAGAAGGTGATGGAAGAAGCCAAAGCGGCGGAAGCCATCAAGGCTGTGGTGAATTACTGCACCAGCCATTACGGGGCTTTATCTTTTGGAGAAAATGGAAGGCTTAAGTTGATCCAGAGCCGGGTAATTGGAGGAGGATATGCCGGAAATGGAGCCAGCCTTCTGGATGAAGGGGATTTTACTGCCGCAAATCTAAACAATAAGGAAAAGGGCGCTGTTCCTGGAGAAGTGATGATCCATGAGCTGGTCCATCAGTGGTGGGGACTGGCCAATATGTTTGATGAAGCAGACGCAGGCCCCTGGTCATCGGAAGGGCTCACCGTCTATACTACTTATCGGATTGTTAAGGAACTTTACGGTGAAGAGTATGCCCGAAAGAATTATCTTGAACAGTGGAAAGAGGAGACAAAAAATTATTATCTGAATTTCTATGTCAGAAATCCGGAATATTTGAAGGCTCTTCCGGAAGATAAGAGGCTGGACATTGCCAACGGTCTGTCTTCTTTGCTCCATTACAGCGAGATGCCTTTAAAGATTTTGAAGGCAGAACAGCTGGTGGGAGGCGAGGCGGCCATGGATCAGATTCTAAGCCAGTTGTTTAACCGTGAACTTGACCCGGCTTATCCTTTTTTCACCTACGAAAACTTTTTAGATGCCTGCGGGCTCACAGAGGAGGAATTAAGTCTTGAACAAGATATTTCAATATGAGTGCAGACGGCTCATGAGCAGCCGATTCTTTGCCGGGCTATTGCTGGTGGTTTTGGTCTATGGCTGGCAGGTGCTGACTGAGGTAACCATTCTTGGAGCAGCTCATACGGCGCCTTTTTCTCCCTGGAGCTTTGGGGATTATATCAGCCGGATGCTGCCGCTTTTATGGGCGGGGACGCAGCTTTTTCTCACGGCTTTTCTTTCCCCTAAGGCCAGGAGAACAGAGGCTCTCACGGATGTGCTGCAGGATTCCTGTATTTTGTATGCGCTGGTCCGGCAGAGCGCGGTATTGGCTGGAACAGCGGTTTTGGCACTGGCTGTTTTTGGGGAAGGACTGGTGTTTTATGGTTTGTATTTTCACTGGTATGAATGGAGAACACTGCTGTCCCCCTTTTTCCTTGTTCTGATGCCTGGCCTGGTATTTGGGCTGGGAAGCGGATGGTTTTTAGGGCAGTTAAAATCCTGGCTGGTGTATGGATGGATGTTCATGCCCTTTTTGTGGAGAATCCTTCCCCTGCCAGATGCGTTCGGGCTGTTAAGCGGAACCTTTTTTTCTCAGTATCCGCTGACGCTGGAAAAATTAGATCCTGAGTTTACCGTGCCGGGAGTGAATCTATTGGTTCAAGCGGGGCTGCTGGCAGGAGGGGCAGTCTTCTCTTTACAGGGGAAAAACAGAAGAAGGAATCAGAAATAGAAAGGACCGTGATATTGTGGAAGCGACTGCCCGCCGCATGGGACAGCCGGTATCGGAGATCAGCGAGAAGGAGGAGCGGGGCGGCAATATATTTTCTAATCGGAGATATCCTCTGGGAACTGGGCTGATCAGCATGCAGCAGGAGATTTTTTATGTTCAGTCAAATATCATCCGGGATTTAGCTCACAAAGAATCCTGCATTATTGTTGGACGCTGCGCAGACAGTATTCTGCAGGATATCAGCAGATGTCTGAATGTTTATGTATACGCTCCGCTGGAGGCTCGTCTGAAAAATTGTACAGAACTTCTGGGAATGGATGAAAATACGGCGAAGCGTATGATTCGGGAGGTGGACCGGGCGCGGGAGGTGTACCGTTTACGGTACTGCGACGGCGTTAAGTCGGTGCTGGACCATCGGGATTTGCTGATTGACAGCAGCAAGTATGGTCCTCAAAAAACCGCGAAAATTTTGTGTGGAGTCGTGCGGGAAGTCTTTTTTGACGAATAAATATTGATCAATGAAAAGCAGTCATTTTCTATTTGCATTCTCGAAAAAATAGGATTGCTTACAATCTTTTGTGAAAATGCTTCATGCCTTAAAAATCCATGATTAAGAATCAGAAGGCAGGGTTTTTAGGAAATTTTCCAGATTTTTTCTGCTTTTGGTCAGGTAAACGAGATAATAAGAAACATTTGCCTCTTCATCCAAAATCGGGATTTCCACTCGATTAGGCATATGGCCTTCCCGATTCAGCGCTCTGTCGGTAGTAAAGGTGGGGAGGGCCGATGCTTTTACCAGCTGGTCGAAGGCGTAGGCTTCATTCTGCACCAGGAAATGGGTGTCCGGCATCTTTTGTTCAACTCGTTTCCAGAAGCCGATGTCAAACCACAGGAGCATGGTTTCTCCGTTTAAATCTTTAAGATGAAGCGCCTTGCTGCCGGAGAGGGGATGGGTAGGGGGAAGAGAGAAGTACAAATGCTCTTCCCCGTATTTTTTGCAGGAAATTCCTTCTTCCTTCACTGCAAAGGGAAGAATGGCCAGCTGATAAGTGCCGTTTTTTACTCCTTGAAGCAAGGTACGGTTTTCCCGTATCTCTGAAGAAACCGTCATATCTGGATATAAACGGGAGAGAATGGGAACCAGTTCCCACAATGGGGCCGGAGCGCAGGAACCAATAAGAATCGTGCGCTGTTTTCGGTCAAAGGTCTGAAGGGAGTTTACCATATCCTGAGCCTGCCATACCAGCTTTCTGGCATATTCTACGGCCAGTTCTCCATTTTGATTTAACTGAATTTTATTTTTCTTCCGATTGAATAAAGGAACCTGAAGCTCTTCTTCCAGCTTTTGCATAGAACGGCTTAATGCAGGCTGGGATAAATGCAGTTTCTTTGCGGCGCCGGCCAAGGTGCCGCATTCTGCAACCATAATCAGCTGTTCCATTTGGTTTAGTTCAAACATATCTTTTTTCCCTTAATGTGAAATCTCCATAATTCGTGATACAATATAGAAATTTTATCATATACCCTCCGCTTTTACAAGAAGCTATGCATTCAGGTTATAGCAGTATGCATAATTTCTATTGTACATTTATAGAAGAGAAGGACTATAATAATAATGTAGCAGCAGCGATAAGAGGTGAGTGCTATAAATATGAGGCCAGGTCAGCGGAGAGAAGATGCCGATGCTGGGATAAGAGACACCGTGAGATCATCCATCACTGCTGCGATGTCACAGCAAGACAGTTAAACAGTGCAAAGATCCATGAGTAATGGATGAAATACGGAGGTGAACGGGTTTGATTTACATACCATATTATCATGCGTTGGCGCTGCCGGATGTTTCCTGCTATTTTCAGGTGGATTACCTAAACGGCATGTCGGATCAGCCGGTAAGCACCGGAGACAAAGTCTTGTTTTTAATGTTGAAAGAGGATAAAAAAGAAGGAGAAGAGATTTCTGCTGAAGATATATTTCCCATTGCAGTTCGCGGCGTTGTGGAAAGCATCGACAATGAATGGGCGTTGGTTCATACCACCAACCGGGTAAATCTGGATTCCATTCAGATTGAGGGAAAGAACTTCCGCCTGGAAATGCGGATGCGGCCAGATATTGACGATCTGGACCCGGACGAGAGAAAGGAACGGTTCCAGCGGATGCGTTCGGCCATGCTTCAGACCCTGCAGGGAAGCCAGTGGATGGAAGGCGCCAGAAGCCATATGCTTCGCTGGAAAAATATGAATGAGATTTTATCCTTCACTTCAGCTTTTCTTCACATCAGCAACGAAGAAAAATTCGCCATTCTGCGGGAAGATTCCGTTGCCAGAAGAACAGAGCTGATGGAGAAGGTTTTTTATGCTTCTCTGGAATTATATAAAGTGGAGAATGAAGCGCAGAATGCCCAGCAGCAGTCCAATGAAAAGCTTTACCGGGAGCAGGCCATCCGCAGGCAGATTGATTTTCTGCAGAAGGAGCTGGATGAGCTTCATCCGGAAAATGTGACGGACATTCAGAAGTTTGAACAGAAAATCCGGGAATCCGGCATGAACGATACGGCCAGGGCTGAAGCGGAGAAGGTACTGAACCGGATCCGTCAGGAAGGCCAGGACAGCCATGAATACGGCATGCTTTACGATTATCTGGATTTTGTGACAGGACTTTCCTGGAAGAAGGAAGAAGCCCAGCCCATAGATCTTGCAGAAGCCAGGAGGGTCTTAGATGAAGAGCATTTTGGCCTGAAAAAGACGAAGGAAAGGATTATCCAGCAGATCGCCGTTATGGCATTAAATCAGAAGCAGTCTGGTTCCATCCTTTTGTTTGTGGGCGCTCCTGGAACGGGGAAAACCAGCATTGGGCAGAGCATTGCCAAGGCATTAAAACGGAAATATGTGCGGATTAGTCTGGGCGGCGTCCGGGATGAGGCGGAGATCAGAGGTCACCGCCGTACTTATATCGGCGCCATGCCAGGGCGGATTATGGATGGAATCCGCCGCAGCGGTGTTTCAAATCCGGTAATGGTGCTGGACGAGGTGGACAAGCTGACAGGAGGGTATAACGGGGATCCTTCCAGCGCGCTGCTGGAGGTTCTTGATCCGGAGCAGAATTCTACATTTACAGACCACTACATGAATGTTCCCTATGACCTGTCAGATGTACTGTTTGTCTGCACGGCGAACACCACAGACACCATTCCTGAACCTTTATTAAACCGGATGGAAGTGATTTCCTTCCCAGGATATTCTGCTTTGGAAAAATTCCAGATCGCCAGACGCCACCTTCTTCCCAAGGCGATGGAGAAGGCGGGAATGGGAGAAGAAAGCCTTGAGATCAGTGATGAAGCCTTAAAGGCAGTGATTTCCGATTATACCATGGAAGCTGGAGTACGTGGGCTGAAAAACCGTCTGGACACCTTATGCCGTGGGGCGGCGGTAAAGATTGTCAGCGGAATCTGCCAGAAGGTGGAGATTGAGGAGAAGGATCTGCGGGGATATCTTGAAATGGCGCCGATCCGTCATGACCGCATTCTGGAAGCAAAGGCTCCCGGGGTGGTCACCGGCCTTGCCTGGACCCAGGCGGGAGGAGAGATCCTGTTCATTGAAACCTTGTTGACGGAAGGCAGCGGGAAGGTAGTGATTACTGGCCAGCTGGGAGATGTAATGAAAGAGTCGGTGCAGATTGCCTTAAGCCTGGTGAAATCCATGTTCCCAGAAAAGGCAGAGCTGTTTGCTCACCATGACCTTCATCTTCATGTTCCGGCGGGAGCAGTGCCAAAGGATGGCCCCTCAGCAGGGATTACCTTGACTACGGCTTTGGCCTCTCTGGTAACGGGAACCGCCGTAAATCCAGAGTATGCCATGACGGGAGAAGTATCTTTGCGGGGTGTGATCATGCCTATCGGCGGGCTTCCGGAGAAATTGATGGCTGCTCAGCGGGCTGGGGTGAAACAAGTGTTTATCCCGGAGGAGAATCAGGATGATCTGGTGGATGTGGCAGAAGAGGTAAAAGCATCCTTAAAGATAGTTCCTGTGCATTATGTAAAAGAAGTACTGGAGCAGACCGGAATTCTTTCTTCATAAACCTACCTTCATGCGCCGGCAGCCGACGCTCCAGCCATCCTGCGAAAATCTTGGCGGCGCATTTGGCATCCCTGAATCATGCTGCCTATCCAATGGCGGACTTCTCCTGGCAACGGCAGGGTCCATCGGCGGGGGCTGGCCGTTTATATGGGCTGCTGCGGTCTGCGGCAGGTGTTCAGCAAAGACTGCGATGAGGAATCCAGCGGTGAGTATGGTTTAAAATAAGGACAAAAAATCGTCCTAATTTGCCCGAAAGTCTTGAAAAGCTCTGAGGGTTCTTGTATAATGGAACAAGGACATGAGGAGGAGGGGAGACAGGATGGAAGGTCAGATGAACGAAGAAATCCGCAATGAAATTCGGGAGGGATTTTCCCAGGTGCTGGAGCTTATGGCAGGGATGAATCACCGAATTGGAAATTTGGAGACCCACATGAGTTCCATGGAAGACCATATGAGTTCTATAGAAACACGGATGGACTCCATGGAAACGCGGATGAGCTCTATAGAAACACGGATGGATTCCATGGAAACACGGATGAGCTCTATAGAAACACGGATGGATTCTATGGAAACACGGATGAGTTCTATAGAAACACGGATGGATTCCATGGAAACACGCATGGACTCTATAGAGAATCAGCTGGGAGAGGTAAGCCAACGTTTAGGAAAAGTGGAAAATGATGTGCGGCAAATTAAGATTACTCAAGAAACGGAGATCTTACCTAGACTGAATACAATCGAAAGCTGCTACACCGATACTTACAAGCGCTATGCAAAAGGAGCAGACAAAATTGAACAGATGGAAATGGATATCGGGATTCTTAAAATTGCAGTTTTGAATGGCAGCAGACGAAAGCTCAGGAGAAAAGCGTAAACGGAAAATATAAAATCATCCTTTGAAGGGAAAAAGCTGTCGCGTTGATGGTTAGAAAATCATCAATGCGGCGGCTCTTTTTTTTGTACTTTTTAGTGACCAGAAAATAAGAATACCGCTTGCCAGACCAGAAACTTCCAGGTAAAATAGTAACCGTTCAGCGAAAAACGGATTAAGCCGTTTTTTCGGCGGCAGAATATTGAATAAAGGAATATACACATGAGCATATTAAACGTAGAACATTTAAGCCATGGCTTCGGAGACCGAGCCATTTTTCAGGATGTGTCCTTTCGCCTGTTGAAGGGCGAGCATATCGGCCTTATCGGCGCCAACGGGGAAGGAAAATCCACGTTTATGAGCATTATTACAGGACAGATGCAGCCAGAGGAAGGAAAGGTTGAGTGGGCCAAACATGTGCGTACCGGGTATTTGGATCAGCATGCCGTGCTGCAGCCGGGAATGACCATCCGGGATGTGTTAAAAAGCGCCTATGCCTTCCTTTTCGATCTGGAAGAGCAGATGAACCAGCTGTGCGGCCGTATGGGAGAAATGGATGAGGAGGAGCTTTCCAGTGCCATGGAAGAGCTGGGAACCATTCAGGATCTTCTGATGGTTCATGATTTTTATCTGATTGATTCTAAGGTGGAGGAAATTGCCAGGGCTTTTGAGCTGACGGAGCTGGGACTGGACCGGGATGTGACAGAGCTTTCCGGCGGACAGAGAACAAAGGTCCTTTTAGCAAAGCTCCTTCTAGAAAAGCCGGACATCCTGCTTCTGGACGAGCCTACCAATTATTTGGATGAGCAGCATATCCAGTGGCTTACCCGCTACCTTCAGGAATATGAAAACGCTTTTATTTTAATCTCCCACGATATTCCTTTTTTAAACAGCGTGGTAAATATAATCTATCATATGGAAAACCAGAAATTGGACCGGTATGTGGGAGATTATGAAAAATTTCGTCAGGTATACGAAATGAAGAAATCTCAGCTGGAGGCGGCCTACCGGCGCCAGCAGCAGGAAATTTCTCAGCTGGAGGATTTTGTGGCCAGAAATAAGGCCCGGGTGGCAACCCGCAACATGGCTATGTCCCGGCAGAAAAAGCTGGATAAGATGGAAGTGATTCAGCTGGCGAAAGAGAAACCGAAACCGGAATTTCATTTTCTGACGGCCAGAACCTCAGGAAAGTTGGTGGTGGAGACGAAGGATCTGGTGATCGGGTACGACGAGCCCTTGTCCAGGCCCCTTAACCTTATGGTTGAGCGGGGGGAACGTCTGGTGCTTAAAGGCGCCAACGGCATCGGAAAAACTACCTTATTCAAAACGATCCTGGGACAGGTTCCGCCGATTTCCGGAACGACGGAACTGGGAGATTACCTGGAAATCGGTTATTTTGAACAGGAGGCCGATCCCAATAATACCAATACCTGTATTGAAGAGCTGTGGAAGGAATTCCCTTCCTACACCCAGTATCAGGTGCGCTCTGCATTGGCAAAATGCGGCCTGACCACGAAAAACATTGAAAGCCAGGTGAGGGTTCTTTCTGGAGGTGAACAGGCTAAGTTAAGATTATGCAAGCTGATTAACCGGGAGAGCAATGTGCTGTTTTTGGATGAGCCGACTAACCATCTTGATCCGGAAGCCAAGGAGGAGCTGAAAAGGGCGCTGAAGGAATATAAAGGCACCATTATTCTCACCTGCCATGAGCCGGAATTTTACCAGGAAATCGGCGCCCGTGTGCTGGATTGTGCTCAATGGTCTTTGCGGATTAATTAAGAGAAGGAGCGATAAGCAATGAAAAGAGCATTTGATGAATTAAAACCGTATCTGGATCAGGCCATGGCGTTAAATACGGCTTTGGTTTTGTTCGAATGGGACAATGAAACACTGGCGCCGGAGGAAGCCGGGGGCCTTACAGGAAGAGTTATTGGGTTGTTGTCCGGCCAGTATTTTCAGGCGGTAAACAATGAACAAGTGGTCGCCCTGGCAAAACAGTGTGAAGCAGAAGGCAATCTTACGGAGGCGGAAGCGGCTCAGGTGAAGGAACTGGAAAAGGAGCTGGAAAAGCTGTCTCATATTCCGCGGAAAGAATACGAAGAGTTTGCCCGTCTTACTGCAGAGTCCACCAGAGTATGGGCGAAGGCAAAAGAAACTAATGATTTTTCCTGCTTTGCGCCGGTGCTAAAAAAGGTGCTGGAATATCAGAAAAAGTTTGCCGGCTACCGGGCTAAGGCCGGGGAGAAGCTGATGGATGTGATGCTTAAAGATTATGAGCCTGGTTTTACCACAGAACTTCTAGATCAGTTTTTTGATGTGATCCGCAGAGAGATCGTTCCCCTTTTCCATGAAGTGAGAGACAGCAAAGTTCAGATTCCTGATGAATTTCTTACGGGAGACTTTTCTGATGAAACCCAGGAAAAAATCGGCCGTTTTGTGGCAGAGTACACAGGATTTGATTTTCGGAAGGGTGTGATGGCTGTAAGCGCCCATCCCTTTACCACCAATCTTCATAATAAGGATGTGCGGATTACCACCCACTATACCAACCGGCTGGACAGCTCGCTGTTCTCCATTATCCATGAGACGGGACACGCTATTTACGAGTTTGGCATCAGAGATGATTTGACCCAAACCATGGTTGGACAAGGCGCCTCCATGGCAATGCATGAATCACAGTCCCGGTTCTTTGAAAATATTATCGGGCGGAGCAGAAGCTTCTGGGAGCCTATTTATCCTAAGCTTCAGGAGGCTTTCTCAGAGAATCTGGGCAAGGTTTCGCTGGAGGAGTTTGTGAAAGCGGTGAATAAGGCTCAGGCTGGATTGATTCGGACGGAAGCGGATGAATTGACTTACAGCCTGCACATTCTGGTGCGCTATGAGCTGGAAAAAGAGCTGATTGAGGGGAATCTCCAGGTAGAAGATCTGCCCGGCGCCTGGGCGGACAAGTATGAGGAGTATTTGGGGATTCGCCCAGAAACCGTAGCAGAGGGAGTGCTCCAGGATATTCATTGGTCCCAGGGATCCTTCGGTTACTTCCCTTCTTATGCTCTGGGAAATGCTTTTGGCGCCCAGCTGTATTACCACATGAAGAAAGAAATGGATATAGATGGGCTTTTGGCTGCCGGGAAGCTTTCTGTGATTCGGGACTATCTCAGAGAGCATGTTCACCAGTACGGCAAGCTTAAAGACAGCCGGCAGATCCTCAAGGATGCCACGGGAGAGGATTTTGACCCTGGCTATTATGTAAAATACCTGAAAGAGAAGTATAAAGCTCTGTATCAGCTTTCCTGATTCCGGGCAAAAGTGAGGAAATAATCATGGATTACGAGATGATAGTATTGGACCTGGATGGGACGCTGACCAACCGGGACAAGATCATTACCCCGAGAACAAAGGCGGATTTGATGGAAGCGATGGAGCGGGGGAAAAAAGTGGTGCTGGCTTCTGGACGTCCGGTTTACGGCGTGATGCCTTTGGCCAGGGAGCTTAAGCTGGCGGAGTACGGAGGATATATTCTGGCGTATAACGGCGGCGTCATTTTGGACTGCAGAACAGAGGAGATGGTTTTTAGCCGTATGCTTCCGCCGGAATCCAATCATCGAATTATGCAGCTGGCCCTGGAGAACCGGGTAGATTTTCTTACTTATGATGGAGAAGTGATTCTTACCAGCAATGAGGAAAATCCATATGCAAAACTGGAATCATCGATTAATCATTTGCGGCTTCATCAGCTGGAGATTGATGAATTTTTTGCAAAGGTAAATTTCCCGGTGCCTAAGTTTATTATGCTGGATGATGGAGATTATCTGGCTATGGTAGAGCCAAAGGTGAAGGCAGCTCTGGGAAAGAATTTCAGCGTTTATCGGTCAGAACCGTACTTTCTGGAGGTTCTTCCCCAGGGGGTGGATAAGGCCAAAAGCTTGGAGAGACTTTTAGAGGTGCTGGGACTTTCACGGGAGCAGATGATTGCCTGTGGAGATGGATATAATGATTTGTCTATGATCCGGTTTGCCGGTCTTGGAGTAGCCATGGAAAACGCAGTACTTCCTGTGCGCAAGGAAGCCGATTATATTACCGCATCCAACAATGAGGACGGCGTGGGCTTAGTGGTGGAAAAGTTCATGCTGAAGGGGAAAAGTCAGAACAATCCAGACCAAAAGACATGAAAAGTTGTCTAATTTTACCAGGGAGGTCTGGAGAGATCATTTAGAAATATTCACAAAATCTTACTTTTTTTAAAGAATTGCTGACATTTTCCGTCAAAAACTGATAAAATAGAAGTGACGGTCCAGGGCAAGGTGAAAATAGTTGTTTTCCGTCAAGATGTCATGGACCGTTACAATATAAAGAAAGGAAGAGCGTATGTTTAAAAAAGGTGATTTTGTGATTTATGAAACTGCAGGTGTATGCCAGGTCACGGACATCAGTACAGTAGACATTAAAGGGATTGCCCCTGACCGGCTGTTTTATTTCTTGGAGCCGCTTCATTCTAAAGGAAGCCGTCTTTATATTCCGGTGGAAAACCACAAAAGCCGGATGCGGCCTCTTCTTTCTCAGCAGGAGGCGGGAGAGCTGATCAGCAGCGCCGGTGATCTTGGCGATCTTTCGGTACCGGATGAAAAGCACAGGGAAGAAAATTACAAAGAAGCCCTGAAAAGCTGCGACTGCCGTGAATGGGTAAAAGTCATTAATACTCTTCGCCACCGGAAAGCGGAGAGAATCAGCCGGGGGAAAAAGCTTCCATCCATGGATGCCCGGTATTTGAAAATTGCGGAAGAGTGTCTTTATACAGAACTTTCTCTGGTCTTAGATCTG
Organism: Candidatus Cottocaccamicrobium excrementipullorum; assembly: GCA_018713255.1. Lineage (GTDB taxonomy): Bacteria > Bacillota > Clostridia > Lachnospirales > Lachnospiraceae > Caccovicinus > Caccovicinus excrementipullorum. The sequence continues at coordinate 130,895 of DVFL01000029.1, forward strand.
CCTGAAGAAAAAATTCAGTCTCTGATTCAAAACGACTAAAAGCCCCAAAATATGGAAAGATTCATGCTGGTGTTCTCCTTTATTTTGTGCTATACTAGCATCAGACAGGTTTTCTGCGGCAATGTCCGGCAGGAAGCACAGAGTGAGGAGATGATTGTTTATGAAGCTGCAGGCCTACGAACATAAAACCCAGTATTATGAAACGGATCAGATGGGGATCATTCACCATTCTAATTATATCCGCTGGTTTGAGGAAGCCAGAACTGATCTGATGCGTCAGATGGGGATTGGCTATGAAGAGATGGAAGAACAGGGGATTATCAGCCCTGTACTTTCGGTTACCTGTGAGTACAAATCCATGAGCCATTTTGGCGATACGGTTCTGATCATTCCAATTTTAAAATATTATAATGGAATTAAGATGACCATCGAATACTCTGTTACGGATAAGGAGACAGGGGAGCTTCGCTGTGTAGGTGAAACCCGGCACTGTTTCTTGAACCGTGACGGGAAACCGGTATCCTTAAAGAAGGTTTATCTGGAGATGGATGAGATGTTCCAGAAGGCTCTTCCCCAGAAAGAGGATTAATTGATGTCATACGAAAGAAAAGAGGCGCAAAAGACCATTAGAGAAAGGATTTTGAATTCATGAAGTTAGGCGTAGTTGGAAACGGCAAGATTGTAAAACGGCTGCTGGAGGACGTCCACAATCTTCCGGACATTAACGTTCATGCCATCTGCGTTCGGGAGAAAAGTCTTCAGGAGGGAAGGATGCTGGCTGACCGCTGGCGGATTCGGGAAATTTATACAGAATATTCCGTGTTCCTGACCAGAACGGATGTGGATACAGTTTATATCGGCATTATCAGCAGCCTTCATTACGCCTATGCCAAAATGGCCCTGGAAGCGGGAAAGAACGTGATCTGTGAGAAACCGTTTACCACAGAATACGATGAGGCATTGGAATTGATTAACCTGGCCAAAAAAAAGAACTTGTTTCTGTGGGAAGCTTGTAAGATTCCTTACTCCCGAAGTTTTCGGGCGATTAAAGAGAACCTTGGGCTGGCAGGTGCGGTGAAACTGGTGCAGTGCAATTATTCCCAGTATTCCAGCCGGTATGATGCATATAAAGAACAAAAAGTGCTCCCAGCCTTCGACCCCTCTCTTTCTGGAGGCTGTCTTTACGATATTAACATGTACAATATCCATTTTGTGGCGGCGCTGTTTGGCCGGCCGAAGTGGGTGCGTTATGCGGCGAATCTGGGGTTTAACGGAGTGGACACCTCTGGAATTGTGACCATGGGATATGATGGATTTCAGGCGGTGTGCTGCGGAGCGAAGGATTCGGACAGTCCCTGTTTTGCCATGGTTCAGGGAGATAAGGGCTGCCTTAAGCTGGATGGGGCGGCCAGCGCCGCTTCTGGAGCTTGGTTTTTAACTAAGGAAGAAGAAAAATTGCTGTGCCAGGAGAGTGATCCCAGTTCTCTGGCGCCGGAGATGGGAGAGTTTGCCAGACAGCTTCGGGAGAAGGATTATCCCTCCTGCTATGATATGCTGGGGCAGACTCTTTTAGTGATGGAGATTCTGGTGACCGCCAGAAAGGATGCGGGAATTGTTTTTGGCACAGATTTATAGGGGAAAAGCTTGTTTTTCAAGATTTTTCCCTGGAAAATCAGAAGCAGGAAGGAGACTTCATGGAGTTTGCCATTCTTTATTGGCTGCAGGGGCTCCACGGGCCTGTGCTTGACCGGCTGATGGTGGGGATCACCAATCTGGGAAATGGAGGCTGGCTCTGGATTGTATTGGGGGCGGTTCTGCTCTTTGGAAAAAGGACCAGGAGATGGGGGGCCGCCATTCTTTTCTCTTTGCTGGCAGGATTTTTGCTGGGGAACTGTTTCCTCAAGAACGTTGTGGGGAGAGACCGCCCTTGTTGGCTGGATCAGCAGGTGGCGTTATTGATTGCCAGCCCCCGGGATTATTCCTTCCCTTCAGGACATACGCTGGCTGCCTTTGAAGGCGCGTTCAGCGTATTTTTCTATGATCGCAGATGGGGAGGAATTTTCCTTATTCTGGCGGTGGCGATTGCCTTTTCCAGGCTGTATTTGTTTGTCCATTTTCCCACAGATGTGCTGGCTGGAGCGATTATGGGCATCCTCATTGCAGCAGCAGTACATTGGCTGCTTTCCCGGATTTATCCTGAAAAAAGCCCAAAGCAGTAAAAAGTACTTGCATTTTTTGAGTGTTAGGTATACTCTTAAACAAAATAAAATCTGCAGAGTAGGTTTGTGTGCGTTAAGTGCCGGCTGAACAGGGAGTTGTCAGCGGGACGAAAAGAAGGAATTCTTGCGGTACACAGACCGCATCCCGCTGCAATCCGAGAGATTATCTCCTATTGTAGTAGTATGAGTTCTGCAAAGGAGGTAATTTTTTATGAAAAGATTAGCAACTTTGTTCACTCAGTCTTACGAAGAAATGCGGAAACCCAGGACCATCACCGCCTGTGCCATGTTTGCGGCGGCAGCGGTGGTTTTGGGGTATTTTACCATTTCTGTGGGCAATTATGTGAAAATCGGGTTTTCCGGTATTCCCAATGTGCTGGTAGGCTGCCTTTTTGGCCCGGCTGCCGGAGGCTTTTTCGGCGGATTTATGGACTTATTTAAGTACATTGTAAAGCCCACCGGCGCGTTCTTTCCTGGATTTACGGTAAACGCGGTGCTGGGAGGGGTGATTTACGGCTGCTCCTATTACCAGCGGCGGATCACTCTTGTGCGGGTATTTGCCACAAAGCTTCTGGTGATTCTGGTATGCAACTGTTTTTTAAATACGCTTTGGCTGTCCATGCTTTACGGCCAGGCGTTTATGGTGCTTCTTCCGGCCCGGGTGGTGAAGAACCTGGTGATGTGGCCTTTAGACTCTCTGATTTTCTATACCATTGCCAAAACCATGGAAACTGCCGGGATTTTCCGGGCGATCAGAGGGCGGGCCGTCTCATAAGGCTATGGACATTTCCTGAAAAGTAACGTATAATATAAGTTATGCTGTCCTGAACAGCTGCATCATGTTGATGAAAGGAGATACGGGTGAGATGAGTGAGAATTGCACCCATGACTGCAGCTCCTGCGGGGAGAACTGCAGCAGCAGAACACAGGAAAGAACCAGCTTTTTAGAGCCGTTAAATCCGGCGAGTACAGTAAAAAAAGTAATCGGAATTGTCAGCGGTAAGGGCGGCGTTGGAAAATCTATGGTTACCTCCATGATGGCCGTTGCCATGAACCGGAAAGATAAACGGACAGCGATTTTAGATGCGGATATTACGGGACCTTCCATTCCAAGAGCCTTCGGCCTTGACCAGGAGATGGTTATGACTACGCCGGACGGCAGTTTGATGATTCCGGCGGTGTCCATGAACGGCATTCAGATTATGTCTGCCAATCTTCTTCTGGATCATGCCACTGACCCGGTAATCTGGAGAGGACCGGTGATTGCCGGCGCAGTGAAGCAGTTTTGGACGGAAACGTTGTGGGAAGATATTGATTACATGTTTGTAGACATGCCTCCGGGAACAGGAGACGTGCCTTTGACGGTGTTCCAGTCCCTTCCCGTGGATGGAATCATTATTGTGACCTCTCCGCAGGAGCTGGTTTCCATGATTGTGGCAAAAGCAGTAAATATGGCCAAGAAGATGGATATCCCCATCCTTGGAGTGGTGGAAAATATGAGCTATCTGGTTTGTCCTGACTGCGGAAAGAAAATTTCTGTATTTGGGGAAAGCCATATTGACGAGGTTGCGGCAAAAGAAGGCATTAAGGTTCTGGCTAAGCTGCCGATTGATCCTGAGGTTGCCCAGCTGATGGATGCAGGAAAGATTGAGTATCTGAAGGATGACCGTCTGAGCGAGGCGGTAAAGGCGGCGGAAGAAATTTAGAGAAATGCGGTGAACTACAACATGAACCAAGACAGCGAATTAAGCCGGTTTATTGTAAACGGACCGGATACGGTGGCGGTGCCGGAGAGCCTGGTCCATGTGGGGCGGCAGTTTCAGCAAATTATGATGATGTATACCTGCGCGATCAGAGAAGTGAGAACAAAGCTGGAAGTGCTGAATGATGAACTTTCCATTCGCAATCAGCGAAATCCCATTGAGATGATTAAAGCCCGGGTAAAAAAGCCGGAGAGCATTGTGGAGAAGCTTCAGCGCCGTGGACTTCCAGTTTCACTGGAATCTGTGGTTAACAATCTGGATGATGTGGCCGGTATCCGGGTGATCTGCTCCTTCATCGATGATATTTATGCAGTGGCGGATATGCTGATTCGCCAGGATGACGTCCACGTGATTGCCATTAAGGATTACATTAAAAATCCCAAGACCAATGGATACCGGAGTTATCACATGATTATTGAGGTGCCTGTGTTTTTTTCTGACCGCAAGAAAAATATGCGGGTGGAGGTTCAGATTCGGACCATGGCCATGGATTTCTGGGCCAGTCTGGACCATCAGCTGAAATATAAGAAAACGCTGACCAATGATATGGACATCAGTGATGAGATGAAAAAATGTGCGGATATTATTGCGCAGACTGACGCGAAAATGCTGGAAATCCGCAAGCAGATTGAGGCCCAGGGCGTCTTAATCAAGGAATAGAACAGATATCCGGGGCGGATGCCGCCCCGGTGCACGATGATCATCAGGCTGAGATTTACGAATAATAGGACAGGGTTCTGCAGATGCGGAATCCTGTCTTTTTATATAGGTGAAGGGCGGCAGGATTTTCTGAGGACACCTGAAGAAAAAGAACAGAATTCTCTGGAAGCGTATCAAGGAGAGCTGAAAGAAGGGCGGTGCCCAGTCCAAGTCCCCGGAGATCTTGTGGAATCAGCACGTGATAAAGATAAAAACGTTGGGGACCATAGGGAAGAAGCCGGCAGCTTCCTGCTTTGACCAGGGAAGAGCAGCGATGAATTCCAGATTTTTTGCCCGGGCAGGAGAAGGCCGGAAGGTAAGCCTGGAACAGAAGACTTTTTTCTTCTTCATCCTCGAACTCCTCCCGGGTCAGAGAAAGGTTTTTCCAAAGCGGTTTTCGGCGGGAGAGATCTGGACTGAGGGAAGGACGATGGGAGGAAGATGAATGGAGCTCCATGACGTATTCTGATGAAATAAGGCGAAATCCCATGGCATGATAGGCGGCCTGGGCCTGAGGGCTTTTTTCATCAGAGAGAAAAAGAAGATGAATGTTTTCGCCAATCGTCTGCTCTTCCTGACGGATGAGCCCAAGGGCCTGTTGATAGAGCATGGAGAACAAGCCTTTTCTGCGGTAATTTGGATGAGTGAAGGCATAAACTTCCCGAAGATTATTCCCTGCAGGGCAGAGAATCAGACAGGCTTTTGGATTTTGTTCTCCTTCACAGGCGGTGAGATACCAGCATCCGTCCTCTGGCAGCGAAAGGGTGATGGGTTCATCTTCCTGGCAGCGTTTAACCAGTTCCGTCAGGGCTTCCTTCCGGCTGGAAGTGAGCGTGGGTTCGCAGTAAATTTTCATAAGGGCCTCCTTACTGTTTGAGACAGGTTTGCTGTAAGTATAGTAGAAGGAAATGGAAAATACAAGAAAAGATTTGTAACATTGTTTTCTTGTCGGATGGCAGCAGAGAGTGATAGAATAAGCAATAGTTTGTGAGAAAGGAGAATAAAAGGATGAAAACTGCAAAAGAACTGAGCCTGATTTTAGGCGTATCTGCTGCAGGGGAGGTATTAAATCAAGTGCTGCCGCTTCCGGTTCCCGCTGGAGTGTACGGTTTGTTTCTCATGCTGCTTCTGCTGTCTTTTCAGGTAATTAAGGTAGAAGATGTGGAAGGAACAGGAAATTTTCTGCTGGATAATATGTCCCCCATGTTTATCCCGGCAGGAGTAGGAATTATCCGGTACATGGATCAGATTGCGGCGGTGGGAGTGCCTTATCTGATCATCAATATTCTTTCTACTGCAGTTGTCTTTGTGGTGACAGGCCGGGCAGCTCAGTATATTATGACCCATTTTCAGAAAGAAAGGACAGCGTGATACATCATGAAGGAAGTTCTGGAAAACAGTATATATTTCGGCTTTTTTGTTACAATAGGAGCATATCTGGCGGGGCTGGTGATCAAAAAGAAGCTTAAGCTCGCCATTTTTAATCCACTGATGATTGCAATTCTTCTGGTAATGCTGGTGCTGGTGATTACCGGGGTGGATTACGATGCTTATGAGCAGGGAGGGCAGTTTGTCAGCGGTCTTCTGACTCCGGCTACCGTTTGTCTGGCTATTCCTTTATACAAACAGCTTCATCTGCTCCGCAAGCATGGGCTGGCAGTGGCTGTGGGAATTACTTCTGGAGTCATTATCAGTGCCGTCTGTGTGTTCCTGCTGTGCAAGGTATTCGGTCTTGGACATGAGCATTACGTTACTCTGCTGCCGAAATCCATTACCACCGCCATTGGAATGGGCGTCAGCGAAGAAGCGGGAGGAATTGTTACCCTGACGGTAATGTCCATTGTGGTGACTGGAATCGTGGGCAATATGTGTGCAGAACTGTTCTGCAAGGTGGCCAGAATCACCCATCCTGTGGCAAAGGGATTGGCCATTGGCACCAGCGCCCATGCACTGGGAACGGCTAAGGCTCTTGAGATGGGCGAAGTGGAAGGGGCGATGAGCAGCCTTTCCATTGCCGTAGCCGGCTTGATGACGGTAATTGTAGTGCCTATGGTATCTGGGCTGATTTAAGCGTTTCATTGACGAAGAAAAGGAGGACAAGGATGTGAAAAAACGAAGTGAGATTCCCCTTTCTAGTACCTGGCGGCTTGAAGATATGGTGGAAAGTGATGAGCGCTGGGAAGAGCTGTTTGCTCAGGCGAAGGAGCAGATAAAGGGATACGGTTCTTTTAAAGGCCGTCTGCAAGAGTCGGCGGATGTGCTGTATCAGTGCCTTGCCTTTGATGAGGATTGCCAGAGAAGGACGGAGCTGCTGTATGTGTATGCCAGAATGCGTTCTGACCAGGACACAGGAAATCAGAAGTATCAGGAGATGTTTGGCCGGGCGGAAACCTTATCCTACAGCGCTGCCCGAGAGTCTTCTTTTATGGTGCCGGAGATTCTCTCGATTCCTCAAGATAAGCTTCAGGAATTTATGACTTCGGACAATGGAATTCAGCGATTTTTGCGGGTACTGAATCTTCTGCTGGAGAAAAAGCCTTATACCTTATCCGGGCCGGAAGAAGAGCTTTTGGCCGCTTCTTATGAGGCTACCCAGGGGGCTGCACGAATTTTTAATCTGTTTAATAACGCAGATATTCGTTTCCCGGCAATTCAGGATGACCAGGGAAATACCGTTGAGATTACCCATGGAAATTTTATTTCTTTGATGGAAAGCAGCAGCCGGCGGGTACGGGAAAATGCTTTCCGGGGACTTTACAGCGTTTACCGTCAGTTTGCCAATACCATGGCTGCCACCTACAGCGCCCAGGTGAAGCAGGCGGTGTACTATGCCAGAGTGCGCAGGTATCCTTCTAGCCTGGCCCATTCCCTGATGGAGAATCAGATTCCGGTGAGCGTATATCATAATCTGGTGGAGACGGTGAGAAAGAATCTTCCTCTCCTTCACCGCTATGTAGAGCTGCGCCGCAGAACCCTTAATCTGCCGGAAATTCATCTGTATGATCTGTATGTTCCTATGGTGGAAGGAAGCCGGAAGAGCTATTCTTTTGAGGAAGCCAAGGCGATTGTGAAGGAAGGGCTGGCGCCTCTGGGACAGGAATATTTGGATATTATTCAGGAAGGGTTTGACAATCGGTGGATCGATGTTTATGAGAATGAGGGAAAGCGGAGCGGCGCTTATTCCTGGGGGATATACGGCACCCATCCTTATGTGCTGTTAAATTTCCATGGGACGCTGGACCACGTATTTACGCTGGCTCATGAGATGGGGCACGCTATCCATTCTTATTATTCGGATCACAGCCAAAACTACACTGACGCAGGCTATAAGATTTTTGTGGCGGAGGTGGCTTCCACCTGCAACGAGACCCTTTTGATTCAGCATTTACTGGAAAAAACCCAGGATAAGAAAGAAAAGAAGTATTTGATCAATCATTTCCTGGAAAGTTTTCGGGCTACCTTATTCCGTCAGACGATGTTTGCAGAGTTCGAAGCCATGGCTCATGAAAAAACAGAGGCAGGAGAGACGCTGACGGCCCAGGAGCTCTGCAGGATATATCACCAGCTGAATGTGGATTATTTCGGCCCTAAGATGCAGGTAGATGAAGAGATCGACTGTGAGTGGGAGCGGATTCCCCATTTTTATACGCCTTTTTATGTATACCAGTATGCCACTGGATTTTCTGCGGCGGTGGCGATTGCCAGCCGTATCAAAGCGGGAGACCAGAAAACGCTGGAGGGTTACAGAAAGTTCCTGCAGGGAGGATGTACGTTAGCCCCCATTGAACTGCTGAAGCTGGCAGGCGTGGATATGGCAAAGCCGGAGCCGGTAGAAGCAGCCATGAAGGTGTTTGAGGAGCTTTTGGAAGAATTCGAACGGTTGTAGGCCAGAAGGAAAAAAGGAAAAAAACGGGGAATTTCAGAGAAAAATTTGCTGAATTCTTATGGCATAAGTTGGGAAAATTGTAAGAATTTAACAGTATCATTTCATTTGGTTGACAAACCATAATTCACGGTCTATAATTCCAAATGAAAATAAATACGGCATTTTACATCAGTGGATTGGCAACAAGATAGAAGAAAATGCAGAGAATATGAGTTTGATTTGAGGAGGAATTGTATTATGGCTGTTAGTAGAAAAAGCACTAAGGCTGCCGCTCCTGCTGCAGAGGTCAAGAAGGAAACTGCCAAGACCCCGGAAAGTAAGGCTGTGAAAGCAGAAGTAAAGGCTGCACCGGAGACAGAGACCAAGACTGCAGTAAAAAAGACCGCAGTAAAGAAGGAGACCGTGGCTGAGGTAAAGAAAGCTCCTGTAAAGAAGGAAGCAGTGAAGGCTGAGCCTGCAACTTCTGTATTCTTTGAGTACGATGGGTATCAAATCGTAGCCAAGGATCTGTTAGCTAAGGCCATGGAAGCGTTCCAGGCTGCTCATAAGGACGTTGAGATGAAGGAAGTACAGCTTTACGTCAATGGAAACGAAGGCTTTGCTTATATCGTGGTAAACGGCGTTGAGTATCCGGAGGATAAGATCGCTTTATAATTCCGCCGGGCCAGGAAACTGGCAGACACGTATTCCTGAAGGCAGGCCGTTATGAACGGCAGGATTTCAATGAGAAAGGCTTCCGCAGAGGCGGAGGCTTTTTTCGTGTAAACATATCTGGGGAGAGGAGAAGACAATGGGAGAATATCCGAACGCTTTTTTACAACGAATGGAGAATCTCCTGGGCGGGGAATATGAAGCCTTTCGGGAAAGCCTGGAGGGAACCCGCGCTCAGGGACTTCGGCTGAACTGCCTGAAAGGACGAGAGGAAGACGTCAGAAATCTTTGCCGGAAGGCGTTTCATTTAAGCCCTGTACCTTGGGCAAGAGAAGGATACTACTACGAAGAGGGGGACCGTCCGGGAAAGCATCCATACCATGAAGAAGGACTGTATTATATCCAGGAGCCAAGCGCCATGGCGCCGGCTGCTCTTCTTTCTCCTCTGCCTGGGGAACGGGTGTTGGATTTATGCGCCGCTCCAGGGGGAAAAACGACTCAGCTGGCTGCCATGATGGATGGCCGGGGGCTTTTGGTCTGTAATGAGATTCATCCGGCGAGAGCCAAAATCCTGTCCCAGAATGTGGAGCGGATGGGGATCGGAAACGCTGTGGTGACCAATATGGACAGCGGCTCTTTAAGCAGCCGTTTCCCGGAATATTTTCACCGGATTTTGGTAGACGCCCCCTGCTCAGGAGAAGGCATGTTCAGAAAGGATCCGGAGGCCAGAACAGAATGGAGCCCGGATAAGGTGGAGCTTTGCAGTCTTCGGCAGCGGGAAATTCTTCACAATGCTGCCGCCATGGTTAAGCCGGGGGGATTTCTGGTGTATTCCACCTGTACCTTCGCTCCGGAGGAAGATGAAGAGACAATCGAGGCGTTCCTCCAGGATCACCCGGAGTTTTCTATTGTGAAGAGAGAGGATTTCTGCCAGCTTAGCCCGGGAAGACCAGAGTGGGTAAGAGGCGGCGGACGAAAAGAACTTGCCTGGACCTTTCGGATTTGGCCTCACAAAACTCGGGGAGAAGGCCACTACATGGCTCTTCTGCAGAAATCCGGGGAGCTTATTTTCGATTCTTCTGAAGCGGCGGGAAAAGAGAGCGGGCTGAACGCATTTCCAGGAGATAAAAAGACGAAAGAGAGTTTTCTGGCGTTTTGCCGGGAAACTTTGAAAGGAGAAGGAAAATCCCTTCCCTGGGAGAGGATGGGAGGCTGCTATCTCTTCTTTGGCGAGCAGCTTTATTACAGTCCCCTTTCTCAGCAGGAGCTTAAGGGAATCAAGGTGCTGAGAACCGGACTGTGGCTTGGAACCTGCCGAAAGGGAAGGTTTGAACCTTCCCATGCATTGGCGTTGTACCTTGATGAAAGCCAGGTAAAAAATTCAGCGCAGTTTCCCGCGGACAGCCAGGAAATTTATCGGTACTTAAAAGGAGAGACCCTGGCGGCGGATCCGTCTGCTCCGAAGGGCTGGACGCTGGTTGCCGCAGACGGTTTCAGTCTGGGGTGGGCTAAAGCTGCGGCTGGGATTTTGAAAAATCATTATCCAAAAGGTCTTCGCTGGCTGCAGTGAGGAGCCGATTCATATCCTGGGGAAGAGGAGCGGTGAACTCCATGGTTTCCCTGGTAATCGGATGACGGAACCGAAGCCGATAGGAGTGAAGCGCCTGTCGGCTGATCAGCCGGTAGTCGGGACAATATAAAAAATCTCCGGGGATAGGATGACCGATGTAGCTTAAGTGTACTCTGATCTGGTGGGTCCGCCCTGTCTCAAGTTTAAGCCCTGCCAGGCTCAGGTCAAGATCCTTGCGGTAGAGAAGGCGGCGGAAGTGCGTCCTGGCCTGTTCACCCCGCTGCCAGTCCACCTGACGAAGAATGGTGGAGCGGTCTGCCCGGGCGATGGGAGCGTCAATGATTCCTTCTTCTGGAAGAAGTCCCTGAGCGATGGCCAGATATTCTCGGTGAATTTCTCGTTTGGCGCTCATCTGGGATAGGATGCAGGCGCTGATGCCATGTTTTGCCAGAATCAGCAGACCGGTGGTGTCTCGATCGAGGCGGTTAATCACCCGGTAAGTAAAGGGCTGGCCTTTTTGCTGATAATACCAGGCCGCTGCATTGGCCAGTGTGTTTTCAAAGTTTCCCTGAGAAGGATGGATGGGCATGCCGGCTGGTTTATTGACCACTGCCAGATCCTGGTCCTCGTAAACCAGGGGAAAGGGAAGGGGATGGGGGATGATGTTTGGAGAGGGCTCATTCTCACAAAGATGAAGCTCCAGAGTTTCTCCTTCCTCCAGTTTCCTTGGGGTGATAGCCGGAAGGCCGTCCACCATGATGCCCCTGCCGTTTCGCAGACGAATCATCATTTTTCGGGAAATCCCTTTTGACTTAAGAAATTGTTCAATCGTGAGGCCGGCATCCTCCGGCTTTATGGGAAAGTTAAGATCACGAGTCATAAATGTTCTTTTTCTCCTGCTTCTTTATGTTATCTTGTCTAGTTTTTTCTAATCTGCCTAAATGTTTCTTTTTGCTCACCGCATGATCCACAATAGAATCTTCGGCAAGGAAGCTTGCGCGCTTAATGCTGTCCGTTCCAAATTTTTCTCGGATGGCGTCTACGGTTTTTTCCATTGCCTTCTTTTTCTTCGCCAGAGGATCCTCAAAGAGGCTTAGCTGGGTGAATCCTTCTTCCTGAAGCTTTCCCGCCCTGACCCCGATTAATCTGACTGGGGTTAGATCCCAGAATTCTTTTAACAGCCGGCAGGCAGTTTGATAAAGTTCTGCGGTAGAGGAGGTGGGTTCTGAAAGATTGGTTTGATGACTGTGAGTGGAAAATCGCCAGTCTTTCAGTTCCACGCAGATGCTGGAACAGACCATATCAGATGCCCGCAGTCTGGCGCCTACGGTTTCGCAGAGGGACAGCAGAACATGACAGGCGGTATCATAGTCCTTCACATCCCGGGACAGGGTGATGCTGTTGCCGCAGCCTTTGTTGGCGGCTTCCTTCGGCGCCACAGGAGAATCATCAATGCCGTTGGCATATCGAAGGATGGTTTCGGCATATTTATTGCCAAGCAGCCCTTTTAACACAGAAAGATCACTTGAGGCCAGCTGCCCGATGGTGCGGATGCCAAGGGATTCAAGCTTTTTCTGGGCGGAACCTCCCACAAAAAACAGATCCCGGATAGGAAGGGGCCAGAGCTTCTGGGGGATTTCTTCAGAAAACAGGGTATGGCATTTGTCTGGTTTCTCAAAATCTGAAGCCATTTTTGCCAGCAGCTTGTTGGGGCCGATGCCCACATTTACGGTAAATCCCAGTTTATGCTTGATCTCTTCTCGGATAGCATTGGCAACAGCCAAGGGTTCGCCAAAAAGATGGATGGTGGACGTCATATCCAGAAAAGTTTCATCAATGCTGAATTGCTCTCTGTCCGGCGTATAGTTTGCCAGAAGATCCATCATTTTTTCTGAACACTGGATATAATAATCAAAGCGGGAAGGCACCACAGTCAGCTGAGGGCATTTTTTCAGCGCCTGGGTCAGGGGTTCTCCAGTAACCACGCCGAACTTCTTGGCTGGAGTGGATTTGGCCAGGATAATGCCGTGACGGCTGGATGCATCGCCCCCTACCGCAGAAGGAATGGTTCTTAGGTCCAGGGCGTTTGGGTCCAGGGACAGACGGTAAACGGATTCCCAGCTTAAAAATGCGGAATTCACATCGATATGAAAAATAAGACGGTCTTTCATGAAATGCAATACCTCCTGGTTGAGAATTATAGCATATCTGTCCGGCACTTTCCAGCTGAGGCTTAAGAATCGGGATTCTTCCCTTGAGAGGGAGAAGAAATTGTGATAAAATATGCCGAAAGAAGGCGCCAAGCGCCTGAAGGGGATTAAGAGAAGATGAAGCGATGGATATTGGCTGTTCTCCTGGTCTTGCTGTCTGCCGGCTGCCGCAGGTATGAGCCGGCGCCTGAGACCGTGGAGGAGAATACAAAGGAGGCAGAAACCAACGAAACAGCTGAGTCAGAGAAGGCCTTGGAGCCGGCTGAAAGGGCGGAGCCCTCTCCTGAGGAGACGGAGATTGTGATTAACACCCTTCCCGAGAGAACGCCGGTAAAAGTAAAGGGAATTTATGTTTCCGCCTATGCTGCGGGAACGGAAGAAATGATGGAAGAGGTGCTTCGTCAGCTGGAAGATACAGAGCTGAATGCAGTGGTGATTGATGTGAAGGATGATAATGGAAGAATTACCTTTTCTATGGATTATCCTTTTGCCCAGGAAATCGGCGCCTGTCAGAATTATATTCCAGACATTGACAAGCTGGCAGAAGAGCTAAAGTCCAGGAATGTTTACATGATTGCTCGGATTCCGGCGTTCAGGGACCCTTACCTGGCGGAGGCAAAACCGGAATGGTGCTGTACGCTGGCAGATGGAAGAATCTTTCGGGATAAAAACGGACTGGCCTGGGTTAATCCTTATCAGCAGGAGGTTTGGGATTATCTGGTGGAGATCGGGAAAAAGGCGGGGGAGGCTGGATTTGATGAGATCCAGTATGACTATATTCGATTCTGCACGGAAAAAGGGATGGATCAGGTGGTGTTTGAGCCGGAGGATACGAGAGGACGGAGCCGGCAGCAGGTTATTATGGAATTTGTGGATTACGCTTATCAGGCTCTGCGGGAAGAAGGATTGTTTGTGTCGGCAGATGTATTTGGCGCGGCCATCGGCGGCGGACAGGATGCTGAGACGGTGGGGCAGGAATATCAGGCTATGGCTGGGGGATTGGATTATATCTGCCCAATGATTTATCCTTCCCACTACAGCGACGGAAATTTTGGCATCGCCCATCCAGACACCCAGCCCTATGATACGGTGGCAGCTGCCCTGGCAGCATCTCAAGAGGATTTAGGAGGAGTGCAGGGCAGGGAAGATAAGCCGGTGGCCATTGTACGGCCCTGGCTTCAGGATTTTACGGCCAGTTATCTTGAACATTATATTTCTTATGGGCCGGAGCAGGTACGCCAGCAGATTCAGGCAGTGTATGATTCTGGGTATGAAGAATGGATTTTGTGGAATTCCAGTGTAAATTATCATTACGATGGCCTGCTGCCAGAGGAGGAAAGCCAGAGCTGACCTGGCAGCAAGGGCCCAGTGAAAAAAGGAGAGGAAATCAGTGGAGAGGAAGCCGAGAGCAGGAGAATTTTACCGGCATTTTAAAGGCCGGCTTTATCAGGTGATTGCCGTTGCGACCCATACGGAAACAGGAGAGGAACTGGTAATTTATCAGGCGCTGTACGGCGATTTTTCTCTGTACGCCAGACCGCTTTCTATGTTTATGAGCCGGACGGACAGAGAGAAGTATCCTGATGCTTTGCAGGAATACCGCTTTGAGCGGGTGGAACTGAACAATAATGATGAGGAAGGCCAGGGAATAGAAAACTTCCCGGAGGAGCAGGAGCCTCAGGTAAATCCTTGGCTGGAGCGATTCCTGGAGGCTGCTGGATATGACAAGCAGCTTGAGGCGTTGAATCAGATGCGGGGGAAAGTGGGACAAAGAGAGCTGGACAGTTTATATTTGATTTTGGATATCCAGCCGGCTTACGGTGATGTGGAAGAACAGCTTCGCCGGATCATGAAGGATCTGGAAATGAGAAAACGGTATGACGGAAGCCGGCTGAGGTGAAAGGAGGACCTTGGGTGGAAGAGGGACAGGATGAGTATCAGGCCCAGGAGGAAGAACTTCAGGAGATCGACGCTCATCTTAAGGATGTGCGCCGTTCTCCTCTGGGGGCCTTTGATGTGGAGGCGGAATTGAAAAAGCTTCCGGCGAAGCCGGGAGTATACCTGATGCATGACGCCAGGGATGAGATTATTTATGTAGGAAAAGCAGTAAATTTAAAAAATCGGGTGCGCCAGTATTTTCAGAGCAGCCGAGACAAAACGGCGAAGATCCGGCAGATGGTTTCCCGGATTGCGCGATTTGAATACATTATCACAGATTCTGAGCTGGAAGCTTTGGTTCTGGAGTGCAACCTTATTAAGGAACACCGGCCAAGATACAACACCATGCTTAAGGATGATAAAACTTATCCTTACATTAAAGCCACGGTTAGCGAAGACTTTCCCAGAATTCTGTTTTCCCGGGAGTTAAAGAAGGACAAGAGCCGGTATTTCGGCCCGTATACCAGTGCAGGAGCAGTGAAGGATACCATTGACTTGATTCATAAATTGTACCAAATCCGCACCTGCAGCCGGAATCTTCCGCGGGATATGGGAAAAGAAAGGCCCTGCCTTAATTACCATATTAAGCAGTGTGCCGCTCCTTGTCAGGGCTATATCAGCAAGGAGGAATATGGAAAAAATTTTCAGAAGGCTCTGGATTTTCTCAATGGAAATTACAAGGAACTTCTTGGAGAACTGGAAGAAAAAATGCAGGCGGCTTCTGAGGCCATGGAATTTGAGAAGGCCATCGAATATCGGGAGCTTCTCTCCAGTGTAAAGCAGGTAGCCCAGAAGCAGAAGATCACCAGCAGCGGCATGGAGGACCGGGATATCATTGCAATGGCCAAGGATCAGGAGGATGCAGTAGTTCAGGTGTTTTTCGTCCGGGAGGGCCGCCTGATCGGCAGAGATCATTTTCATGTGCGTCCTGCCATGGCGGAGACAGACAGTCAGATTCTCACCAGTTTCGTGAAACAGTTTTATGCGGGAACACCGTTTATTCCCCGAGAGCTTTTGGTGCAGACTCCTCTGGAGGAAGAGGAAGTCATTACCCAGTGGCTTACGGCGAAACGAGGGCAGAAAGTAAAGTTATCCAGTCCCAAAAAAGGAGAGAAGGAGCGTCTGGTCGAACTGGCGGCGAGAAACGCCAAAATGGTTTTAGATCAGGACAAGGAAAAGATCAGGCGGGAAGAGCTGCGGACCATTGGGGCGGTCAACCAGATTGCCGGATGGCTGAATTTAAAAAATATCCGCAGGATCGAGGCCTACGACATTTCCAATACCAGCGGATTTGAGTCGGTGGGATCAATGATTGTCTATGAAGAGGGAAAGCCGAAACGCAGTGATTATCGGAAATTCCGGATTCAGTCTGTCCAGGGACCTAACGATTACGCTTCCATGGAAGAAGTGCTGACCAGGCGGTTTACCCATGGTTTAGAAGAGGAGGAGAAGCTTCGGGAAAAAGGAGTGGACCGGGCCTTTGGAAGTTTTACCCGGTTCCCGGATCTGATTATGATGGATGGAGGAAGGGGACAGGTAAATATTGCCCTTGGAGTGCTGGACAAACTGGGGCTTTCGATTCCTGTGTGCGGAATGGTAAAGGATGATCATCACCGTACCCGGGGACTTTATTATAACAATGTGGAAATTCCCATTGACCGGCATGCAGAAGGTTTCCGCCTGATTACCCGGATTCAGGACGAGGCTCATCGGTTTGCCATCGAATACCACAGAAGTCTGAGGAGCAAAGCCCAGGTTAAATCCATTCTGGATGAGATTCCGGGGATCGGGCCGGTAAGAAGGAAGGCGCTGATGCGTCACTTCAAGAGCCAGGAAGCCATTCGGGAGGCGAGTCTGGAGGAGCTTTCCAAGGCTCCCGAGATGAACCGGCGGGCGGCGGAACAGGTCTATCGGTTTTTTCATGGGGAGTCTGCTTCAGCGGAGAGCGGGCATACTGCAGCCGCTCCGTAAAACCTGGCGGCGGTTTTTCCAAGGAAAAGGGAATGACAATCTATGGAAGTTGTGCTACTATAGCTGTAGATAGCGGCCAGGCCGCTTACCATGTTTGGGATGAAGGAGAGAGAGACATGCAAGGAGTTACCGTTACAAGTATGATCAAAAAAATGAAGCTGGAGAATAAGACGCCGGAGCTGGATACGGACAAGACCGTTCTGCCCCATCCCGAGGTAAACCGCCCGGCCCTTCAGCTGGCCGGATTTTTTGAGCATTTTGACTGCGAGCGAGTGCAGATTATCGGCCGGGTGGAGCGGGCTTACGTATCTACCCTTACCCAGGAGAGGAAGATGGAGATTTTTGACCGCCTTCTTTCCAGCAAGATTCCCTGCCTGGTTTACTGTCATGGCATGGAGCCGGATGCAGACATTCTGGCTCTGGCGATTCATTATGATGTTCCGATTTTGGTATCCAAAAAGACCACTTCGGATTTTATGGCAGAGATTATTCGCTGGCTTAAGGCCAAGCTGGCGCCTTGTATCAGCATTCACGGCGTTCTGGTAGATGTGTACGGTGAAGGCGTACTGATCATGGGAGAAAGCGGAATCGGAAAGAGCGAAGCCGCCCTTGAGCTGATTAAGCGGGGCCACCGCCTTGTTACGGACGATGTGGTGGAGATCCGGAAGGTCAGCGACGAGACGCTGGTAGGCAGCGCGCCGGATATTACCAAGCATTTTATTGAGCTGAGAGGAATTGGCATCATTGATGTGAAGGCCCTTTTTGGCGTAGAGAGCGTTAAGGATACCCAGTCCATTGACATGGTAATTAAGTTAGAGGACTGGAACAAAGATAAAGAGTACGACCGTCTTGGTCTGGAGGACCAGTATACGGAGTTTTTGGGCAATCAGGTAGTTTGTCATTCTCTTCCGATCCGTCCAGGAAGAAACCTGGCGGTAATTGTAGAGTCTGCAGCAGTTAACTACCGGCAGAAGAAGATGGGATATAATGCGGCCCAGGAGCTTTATAATCGTGTTCAGGCAAACCTGAATAAACGGAACCTGTAGCGGATAAGATGGTACGGAGAATAGAGAAAGTTCAGGAGAAAGAAGAGATGAGCAGGCAGCTTTATGAAAGTTTGCGGAGTGCCGTAAACGGCCAGGTAAAAGAAAACGAGCCATTAAAATGCCATACCACATTCCGCGCAGGAGGGCCTGCCCGATATTTTGTGGAACCGGGGAACGAAAAGGAACTGGCTGCAGTGATTCAGGCCTGCAGGCAGGCGGATGTCCCCTGGTTTGTTCTGGGAAATGGAAGCAATCTTTTAGTCAGCGATCAGGGATTTCCTGGTACGGTAATTCGAATCGGGAAAGGGTTTTCCGCCATCAGCCGGGAGGAGAATCAAATTCAGGCGGGGGCGGGACTCCTTTTATCCCAGATTGCCAGACGGGCATGGGAGGAAGGTCTTTCCGGCTTGGAATTTGCCGCAGGCATTCCCGGAAGTTTAGGCGGCGCGGTGGTGATGAACGCAGGAGCCTATGGTTTTGAGATGAAGGATGTGCTGGCAAAGGTCAGAGTGCTCACCCCGGAGGGTGAATGTGTGTGGATTCCGGCAGAGGAATTAAAGTTTGGATACCGCACCAGCTGTATTCTTCAGCAGAAATACGTAGTTCTCGGAGCTGTTTTTTCTTTGCATCCAGGAGAACGGGCCAAGATCCGGGCCAGGATGGATGAACTGGCTGCTTTGAGGAGACAGAAGCAGCCTTTGGAGTTCCCCAGCGCAGGCAGCACCTTTAAACGTCCGGAAGGATATTTCGCAGGAAAACTGATTCAGGATGCAGGATTAAGAGGATTCCGCATCGGTGATGCCCAGATCTCGGAAAAACACTGCGGCTTTGTCATTAATCGAGGGGAGGCTACCGCAGCAGAAATCATGGAAGTCTGCCGCCGGGTTTCTGATGAAGTATACCGCCAGTTTGGCGTCAGGCTGGAACTGGAGCTGAAAACCCTGGGAGAGTTTGAGCCGCAGAAATAAGATACGAGACTGAAGGAGATAAGGCATGAAGCTTGTAATCGTAACTGGGATGTCTGGTGCAGGAAAAACCCAGGCTCTTAAGATGCTGGAAGATATGGGATATTACTGTGTAGATAATCTTCCGATTCCTCTGATGGATAAGTTTGCTGAACTGGTGCAGAGCAGTTCGGGAGAGATTGCCAGAGCGGCTTTGGGGATTGATATTCGCAGCGGTGAGGAACTGCCTCAGCTGAGAGATGTTTTAGCAAAATGGAAGGCAGGCAAGATGCCTTACCAGATTTTGTTTTTGGATGCCGGAAGCGAAACCTTGATCAAGCGGTATAAGGAAACCAGAAGAAAGCATCCTCTGGCGGGAACCGGCCGGATTGAAAAGGGAATTGAACTGGAGCGGGAGAGACTGGGATTTTTGAAGAAATCGGCAGATTATATTATTGATACTACCCATCTTCTTACCCGAGAACTGCGTCAGGAGCTGGAGAAAATTTTTGTGGAGGACGGAGAGTATAAAAATCTTTACATTACCGTTCTTTCTTTTGGCTTTAAATACGGCATTCCTTCGGATGCTGATCTGGTGTTTGACGTTCGTTTTCTTCCCAATCCTTATTATGTGGATGATCTCCGTTCCAGAACCGGAGAGGAAAAGGCGGTGCAGGATTATGTGCGTCAGGGAGGAACGGCGGATATTTTCCTGGAGAAACTTTGCGATATGCTGGAGTTTCTTCTTCCCAATTACATATTGGAGGGAAAAAATCAGCTGGTGATTGCCATTGGCTGTACTGGGGGAAAGCATCGGTCGGTAACGGTGGCCAGGGCTCTCTACCAGCAGCTTGCCTCTCATTCAGAATACGGAATTAAGCTGTATCACCGGGATATTGAAAATGATAATAAGCGGAAAGGACTGTAAAGAGTGTCATACGCTTCAACCGTTAAGGATGAGCTGTCGCGGCAGATTCCCCAGGCAAGGCACTGTCAGATCGCAGAAATTGCAGCGATTATCAGTATGTGCGGCCGGGTGACCATTTCTGCTGATAATCGTTACCGCATAAAAATCCATACGGAAAACGTGGCAGTTGCAAGAAAGTACTTTACATTATTGAGAAAAACATTTAATATAGTTACGGATGTTTCGATTCGGAGGAATTCTTACTTAAAGAAGAGCCGAACCTATTCTGTGGTGGTAAAGGAGCATGAGGATGCAGTCCGCGTTCTTATGGCTGCCAAGCTGATGGGGGAAGATGGAGAGATCGGAGAGAATCTTTCTCTGAAGAAAAATATGATTGTGAAGCAGTCCTGCTGTCGGCGGGCGTTTATCCGGGGCGCGTTTCTGGCGGCGGGGTCGATCAGCAATCCGGAGAAGTCCTATCATTTTGAGATAACCTGTGCCACGGAGGAGAAAGCCAGACAGCTTCAGGACATTATCGGTACCTTTGGCCTGGAAGCACGGATTGTGGTCAGAAAGAAATATTATGTGGTCTACATGAAGGAAGGATCTCAGATTGTGGACATTCTCAATGTGATGGAAGCACCGGTGGCGCTGATGGATTTGGAGAACCTGCGGATCTTGAAGGAGATGCGGGGCCAGGTGAATCGTCAGGTAAACTGTGAGACGGCGAATATTCACAAGACCGTTTCAGCAGCGGTAAAGCAGCTGAAGGATATTGAATACATCCGTGACACCATAGGTCTTTCTAAATTGCCGGAAGGTCTGGAGGAAGTAGCCAGGCTGCGGCTGGAGAGACGTGAAGCGACATTAAAAGAATTGGGAGAGGCACTTGACCCTCCCGTGGGGAAATCTGGTGTGAACCACAGGCTGAGAAAGCTTGGGGCCATAGCAGATGCTCTGCGAGAAAAGAATGCTGAAGGAATGGGCGGATCACCGGAATCCGGCAGCCCGCCGGAAGTGCCGGAACCGTCTGGTAAAGAGGAGGATAATTATGATTAAGAAGACTGTTGTGGTTGAACTCTCATCCGGTTTGGAAGCGCGGCCCATTGCCATGCTGGTGCAGGTGGCCAGTCAGTACGAAAGTAAGATTTATGTGGAAAGCGATTCCAAGCGGGTAAACGCAAAAAGCATTATGGGAATGATGACGCTTGGACTGGCAACTGGTGAGGAGCTGGTGATCACTGCAGACGGCAGCGACGAGCAGCAGGCGATTTCCGATATTGAAAAGTATCTGCGAAACAATTAAGGATTAGTTAAACTGTTCAGCAGGGACTGCCGCAATGCCTCGGGCTTGCAGGCTGGTCCCTGTTTTTGTATTTTAACCATTTGGCGCAGGAATTAAGGAGAAGTCTGGTCAGATGGAAAGGAAGGAGGAAAGGGCGTGGCCTTTACCCATTTGCACGTCCATACGGAGTACAGCCTGTTGGATGGCTCCAGTAAGATTAAGGAACTAGTGGCCAGGGCCAAGGAACTGGGGATGGACAGTCTGGCCATCACAGATCACGGGGTAATGTACGGCGTGATTGATTTTTACAAGGCCGCCAGGGAGGTGGGAATCAAGCCCATTATCGGCTGTGAAGTGTATGTGGCCCCAGGCTCCCGGTTTGACCGTGAAACGGTAAGCGGAGAAGACCGCTATTATCATCTGATTCTTCTGGCAGAAAACCACCAGGGGTATCAGAATTTGATGAAAATCGTGTCTAAAGGCTTTGTAGACGGATTTTATTATAAGCCGAGAGTGGATTATGAACTGCTGAGCCAGTACCATGAGGGGCTGATTTGTCTCAGCGCTTGTCTGGCGGGAGAAGTACAGCGGGATCTGGAAAGAGGACTTTACCAGGAGGCGAAAAAAGCGGCCCTCCATTATCAGGAGATTTTCGGAGAAGGAAATTTTTTCCTTGAGCTTCAAGATCACGGGATTCCTGCCCAGCGCCTGGTGAACCAGGGGCTGATGCGGATGAGCCGCGAGCTGTCCATTCCCCTTGTGGCAACGAACGACGCCCACTATATTTATGCCGAGGATGCCAAGGCTCATGATATTCTGCTGTGTATTCAGACGGGAAAAAAGGTTACTGATGAAAATCGGTTAAAGTACGAAGGCGGGCAGTATTATCTGAAATCTGAGGAGGAAATGCGCCGGCTTTTCCCGTATGCGCCGGAAGCTTTGGATAATACGGCCAAAATTGCAGAGCGGTGCAATGTGGAGATTGAATTCGGCGTAACTAAGCTGCCGGAATTTAAGGTGCCGGAAGGAGAAACCTCCTGGTCATATTTAAACCGTCTCTGCCTGGAAGGGCTGAAGCGCCGTTATCCGGAAGACGACGGCACGCTGAAAGCCAGATTGGATTATGAGCTGGATGTGATCCATACCATGGGCTATGTGGATTATTTCTTGATTGTGTGGGATTTTATCCATTTTGCCCGTTCTCAGGGCATCCCCGTGGGGCCGGGAAGAGGATCGGCAGCGGGAAGCATTGTGGCCTACTGTCTGGAAATCACCAATATTGATCCGATCCGCTATGATCTTTTATTTGAGCGGTTTTTAAATCCGGAGAGAGTGTCCATGCCGGATATTGATATTGATTTCTGCTTCGAACGGCGCCAGGAAGTTATTGATTATGTGGTCAGAAAGTACGGCAAGGATCAGGTGGTACAGATCGTCACCTTCGGTACACTGGCAGCCAAGGGGGTAATCCGGGATGTGGGTCGGGCGCTGGATATGCCCTACGCTCAGTGTGACGCTATTGCCAAAATGGTGCCCAATGATCTGGGAATGACGCTGGATCGGGCGCTGAAGGAAAGCCCGGATCTGCGGAATGCCTACAACAATGACCCTCAGGTGAAATATTTGATTGATATGTCCAAGCGTCTGGAGGGGCTTCCGCGCCATACTTCCATGCACGCTGCCGGTGTGGTAATCAGCCGGACTTCTGTGGATGAATACGTTCCCTTAAGCCGGGCGGCAGACGGAACCATCACCACCCAGTTTACCATGACTACTCTGGAAGAACTGGGACTTTTAAAGATGGACTTCCTGGGATTAAGAACGTTGACGGTGATCAGCAATGCCGTGGACCAGGTGGAGAAAAATTACGGCGTTAAGCTGGATATGGATCATATTGATTATGATGACAAGCAGGTGCTGGATTCCATTGGAACGGGAAAAACAGAAGGCGTGTTCCAGTTAGAAAGCAGCGGCATGAAGAGCTTCATGAAGGAGCTGAAACCAGAGAATCTGGAGGATATTATCGCCGGAATTTCCTTGTACCGTCCAGGGCCGATGGACTTTATTCCCAAATACTTGAAGGGAAAGAATGACCGCAGCGCGATTACTTATGATTGTCCTCAGCTGGAGCATATTTTAGGTCCCACTTACGGATGTATCGTATATCAGGAGCAGGTAATGCAGATTGTCCGGGATCTTGCCGGATATACCATGGGCCGAAGCGATCTGGTACGCCGGGCAATGTCCAAAAAGAAGGCCGCGGTGATGAAGAAGGAACGGCAGAATTTCGTTTACGGCAATCCGGAAGAAGGAGTAAAGGGCTGTATTGCCAACGGTATTGATGAAAAAACGGCCAACACCATCTACGATGAGATGATAGATTTTGCAAAATATGCTTTTAACAAATCTCATGCAGCCTGCTATGCGGTGGTGGCCTACCAGACCGCCTATTTAAAATATTATTATCCCCAGGAGTTTATGGCGGCCTTAATGACCTCGGTAATGGATAATGCAGGAAAAACGGCAGAGTATATTCTTACTTGCCGGCAGATGGGCATCTCTATTCTGCCCCCGGACATCAACGAGGGAGAGAGCGGATTTTCTGTGTCAGGAAAGGCCATTCGTTATGGGCTTTCTGCCATTAAAAGCGTTGGAACCTCTGTGGTAGATGCGATTGTGGCGGAACGGCGGCAGAACGGTTTATTCACTTCACTGGAAGATTTTGTGGAACGGATGACCAACAAGGAGGCCAACCGGAAAACCCTGGAGAACTTTATTAAGTCCGGGGCCATGGATTCTCTTCCTGGAAACCGCCGGCAGAAGATGATGATTGCGCCGGAACTTTTGGAACAGAAGAACAAGGAAAAGAAAACAGCCATGGCTGGCCAGATGAGTCTTTTTGATTTTGCCGATGAAGAGTCGAAAAAGGATTTTCAGATTACGATGCCGAATGTACCGGAATACCCTAAGGAACAGATTCTGGCCTTTGAAAAGGAAACGCTGGGGATTTATGTCAGCGGCCATCCCATGGACGCCTACGAATCGATGTGGCGGAAGAATATTACTGCCACCACTGCAGATTTTGTGGTGGACGAGGAGACGGACCAGGCTGCGGTGGTGGATAATTCTATTGTGACCATCGGAGGAATGGTGGCAGGAAAGGTGGTAAAAACCACAAGACAGAACCAGATGATGGCTTTTGTCACCATTGAAGACATGCTGGGATCAGTGGAGGTTTTGGTGTTCCCGAAGATTTACGAAAGCCGGAGGGAGCTGTTCGAGCAGGATGAAAAGCTGTTTATCCAGGGCAGGGTATCTATCGGCGATGATCCGGTGGGAAAGCTGATCTGCGAGCGGGTAATTCCCTTCCGGGATGTGCCCAGGGAATTATGGCTTCAGTATGCAGATCTGGACAGCTATCGCCGGGGAGAAAAAGAGTTGATGGATCTCCTTCGGGAGAAGGAAGGCCGGGACACGGTGGTGATTTATCTTAAAAAAGAAAAGGCAAAGAAAGTACTTCCAGCGAACTGGAGGGTGACAGCGGATCAGGATTTGTTGGATAAGTTGACGAAAAAACTTAGTGAAAAAAATGTCAAGCTAGTAGAAAAAGGTATTGAAATGCAGAGGAAAATGATATAAGATAATCATGTACCGCAGTTCAGCGGCTGATCAAGTAGATCACAGCAAAGTGAAATTCCATTGGCGGAGGCTGGTGGAGGGTTCACATAGATTCTCACTTCAGGAGGTTAAAGCTATGGCAAAGGCAGTAAAAACGATTGGCGTGTTAACCAGCGGCGGCGATGCGCCGGGGATGAACGCGGCAATTCGCGGCGTGGTCCGCACTGCGATTCACCAGGGATTAAAGGTGAAGGGCATTATGAGAGGATACGCAGGACTTCTTCAGGAAGAAATCGTGGATATGGACAGCACCAGCGTATCAGATATTATTCATCGTGGCGGAACCATACTTTACACTGCCAGATGTATGGAGTTTACTACCCCGGAAGGTCAGGAGCAGGGGGCGGAGATCTGCCGCAAGCATGGGATTGACGGCATTGTAGTAATCGGAGGAGACGGTTCCTTCCGAGGTGCAGGAAAGCTTGCCGCTCTGGGCATCAACACTATCGGCGTCCCTGGAACCATCGATCTGGACATTGCCTGTACAGATTATACCATTGGATTTGATACGGCAGTGAATACCGCCATGGAGGCCATTGATAAGGTAAGAGATACCTCCACTTCCCATGAGCGCTGCTCCATTATTGAGGTAATGGGAAGAAACGCCGGTTATATCGCATTATGGTGCGGTATTGCTAACGGCGCAGAAGATATTCTTCTTCCTGAGCGCTATGACGGAGACGAACAGGCGCTGATCAACCGGATTATTGATAACCGGAAGAGAGGAAAGAAGCACAATATTATCATTAACGCAGAGGGCATCGGCCATTCTGCTTCTATGGCCAGAAGAATCGAGGCGGCCACCGGCATTGAGACCAGGGCGACTATCTTAGGCCATATGCAGCGGGGCGGCACTCCCACCTGCAAGGATCGTGTTTATGCCTCCATTATGGGTTCTAAGGCAGCTCTTCTTCTGGCAGAAGGCAAGAGCAATCGTCTGGTGGCTTATAAGCACGGCGAGTATGTAGATTTTGATATTCAGGAAGCTCTGAATATGCAGAAAGATATTCCAGAGGATCAGTTCGAGATTGCTAAGATGCTGGTTCGCTGATTGGAGCATCAGAGGAATCTGAGGAAGATGATTAAAACAAGGAGGAAGACTCAGGAAAGGGTCTTCTTCCTTTTTCGCTGTATTGCGAAGTATCCATAAAAATGTGCCGGTAATGAGTGTTGCCGGATGAACGACAGGAGTATAATATGGAAGAAAAAAAACAAAAAGATAGAGAGCCGGAAGAGACGGTAGTACTCTGCGGCGCCAATTCCTACCGGCAGAAATACTATTTTAATGAAAAGTTTAACCGCCTTCCCGAGTCAATCCGCCAGGAACTGCAGATTATGTGCGTTATGTTTACCGAGGATATTGGCGGTGTGCTGATTCTGGAGTTTACTCCTGACGGCAGCCTGGAATTTAAAGTAGAAGCTGACGATAATGATTATCTTTTTGATGAGATCGGCAGCGGGCTGAAAATCAGACAGTACCAGAGAGAAAAAAGAGAACTGCTGGAAGGGTTGGAAATGTATTACCGCATTGCCTTTTTGGGAATGAGCAGCAGTGAAGCTTTAGCAGCTGCCGGACTGTCAGAGGGTGAGGACCAGGATGAAGCTTAAAATTGGAAATGTGGTGTTGGACAATAATCTGATCCTTGCTCCTATGGCTGGAGTGACGGATCTGCCTTACCGGCTGATCTGCAGGGAAATGGGATGTGGAATGGTGGTGACGGAAATGGTCAGCGCCAAAGCCATATTATATCGGAACAAAAATACCAAGGCTCTTCTTGAAGTAAAAGAAGAAGAACGTCCGGCGGCGGTTCAGCTTTTTGGATCGGATCCGGATATTCTGGGAGAAATCGCAGCACAGATCGAGGAAGGCCCTTATGATATGATTGATCTGAACATGGGCTGTCCCGTTCCCAAGATTGTGAATAACGGAGAGGGATCTGCATTGATGAAGGATCCTAAAAAGGTGGAGAAAATTCTTTCTTCCATGGTCCGCCATGTGAAAAAGCCGGTGACCGTAAAGTTTCGAAAGGGCTTTACCGAGGAGACGGCAAATGCAGTGGAAATTGCGCGGATTGCTGAAAGCTGCGGAGTCGCGGCAGTAGCAGTACATGGAAGAACCAGAGAACAGTATTATTCCGGCAAAGCAGACTGGAAGATTATCCACCAGGTAAAGGAAGCGGTAAAGATTCCCGTTATTGGAAATGGAGATGTGTTTAAGCCGGAGGATGCGAAGAGGATGTTGGATGAAACGGGCTGCGATGGGGTGATGATTGCACGAGGAGCTAAGGGAAATCCCTGGATCTTTAAGCGAACCGCCCATTATCTGGAGACGGGAGAACTGCTTCCCGGTCCGGATGTGGAAGAAATCAAAGCCATGATTCTGCGCCATGGAAAGCTTTTAGTTCAATATAAGGGAGAGAAAACGGCTATGCGGGAGATGCGCAAGCATATGGCCTGGTATACGGCGGGACTGCCCCACTCGGCGTCTCTTCGCAATGAAATCAACCAGGTTGAGACGCTGCAGGAGATGGGTCAACTTTTGGAAAGCCGGTTGACAATCAAAGGACTTTAAGCTATAATACGATGAATGCAGGCGGGGAGTCGCTGGCGGTAGTATTAATTAAGGAAGGTATTTTGAAATGGCAGAGAAAAAAAACATTTTAACTTACGCTGGTTTGAAGCAGTACGAAAATGAACTGCATAACTTAAAGGTATTTAAAAGACAGGAAGTTGCACAGAAGATCAAAGAAGCCAGAGAGCAGGGGGACCTTTCTGAGAACGCAGAGTACGATGCTGCCAAGGATGAGCAGAGAGATATTGAACTTCGGATCGAAGAACTGGAAAAGCTGCTGAAGAACGCAGAAGTTGTAGTTGAGGACGAAGTTGATTTGGATAAAATCAGTATCGGATGCCTGGTAAAGGTGTACGATCTGGAATTTGCAGAGGAGATGGAGTTTAAGATCGTAGGTTCCACTGAGGCGAACAGCCTTCAGGGCCGCATCTCCAATGAGTCTCCCGTAGGCCATGCCCTTTTGGGAAAGAAGGTAGGCGACGTGGTAACAGTAGAAACCCAGATGGGAGAGATCCAGTATAAGGTTCTGGACATTCAGCGGGTTAAGGACTGATTGCTGCAAGAGACATCCAGAACAGAAATTGAGTGAGATGAAGGAGTGGAAAAAGTGGCAGGAGAAAACCAGAATCAGAGGAAGGCTCAGGAGGATTTAAACCATGTGCTTCAGGCTCGCCGGGATAAGCTGGCGGAGCTTCAGGCAGCAGGAAAAGATCCTTTCCTGATTACGAAATACGATGTAACGGTTCACAGCACGGATGTTAAGAACCATTATGAAGAGTACGAGGGGAAAGAAGTATCCCTGGCCGGCCGTATGATGTTTAAGCGGGTGATGGGCAAGGCTTCTTTCTGCAACGTGCAGGATAAGGAAGGCAGCATCCAGGTTTATGTGGCCCGGGACAGCATTGGCGAGGAGCCTTATAAAGAGTTCAAAAAGATGGACATTGGAGATATCGTGGGAGTAAAGGGCACGGTATTTACTACTAAGACGGGAGAAATTTCTGTTCATGCAGAAAGCGTTACCCTTCTGTCCAAGAGCCTTCAGGTTCTTCCTGAGAAATTCCATGGTCTTACGGACACGGATATGCGTTATCGTCAGCGCTATGTAGATCTGATCATGAACGCAGACGTTAAGGAGACCTTCATTAAGCGGTCCAAGATTCTGGCGGCGATCCGCAAGTATTTGGGAAGCCAGGGCTTCATGGAAGTGGAGACGCCGATTCTGGTTTCCAACGCAGGCGGCGCAGCGGCCAGACCTTTTGAGACGCACTTTAATGCTTTGGATGAGGATTTTAAGCTGCGGATTTCTCTGGAGCTTTATTTAAAGCGCCTGATTGTAGGCGGTCTTGAACGGGTTTATGAGATCGGACGGGTATTCCGCAATGAGGGCTTGGATACCAGACATAACCCAGAATTTACTCTGATGGAGCTTTATCAGGCCTATACGGATTATCACGGCATGATGGATCTGACAGAGAATTTGTATCGTTTCGTTGCTCAGGAAGTGCTGGGAACCACTACCATTGTTTATAATGGAGTGGAGATGGATCTTTCTAAGCCATTCCCTCGGATTACCATGGTAGATGCGGTAAAACAGTATGCAGGCGTGGATTTTAATGAGATTCATACCTTGGAGGAAGCCAGAGCGATTGCCAAGGAAAAGCATGTGGAATTTGAGGAGAGACATAAAAAGGGCGATATCTTGAACCTGTTCTTCGAGGAATTTGTAGAGGAACATTTGATTCAGCCTACGTTTATTATGGATCATCCCATTGAGATTTCTCCTCTGACAAAGAAAAAGCCGGATAATCCTGAATATGTAGAGCGGTTCGAGTTCTTTATGAATGGCTGGGAGATGGCGAATGCTTACTCTGAGTTAAATGATCCCATTGACCAGAGAGAGCGGTTTAAGGCTCAGGAAGAGCTCTTCGCCCAGGGTGATGAGGAAGCTAATCACACTGACGAAGATTTCCTGAATGCTCTGGAAGTGGGCATGCCGCCGACGGGAGGCATCGGATTCGGCATTGACCGGATGTGCATGCTGCTGACCAATTCAGCAGCTATCCGCGATGTGCTGCTGTTCCCCACCATGAAGTCATTGGATCCTAAGAAGGGAGAGACAAAGGCTGCAGAAGGCGGAGCGCAGGCTGCAGCGCCTAAGGTTCAGATTGACCTGTCTAAGGTAAAAGTGGAGCCTCTTTTCGCTGATATGGTGGATTTTGATACCTTTTCAAAGTCTGATTTCCGCGTGGTAAAGGTTAAGGCCTGCGAGGCGGTACCGAAGAGCAAAAAGCTTCTGAAATTCGTGCTGGATGACGGTTCAGGGCAGGACCGCGTGATTCTCAGCGGGATTCACGAGTATTATGAGCCGGAAGAGCTGGTGGGAAAGACCTGCATTGCGATTACTAATCTTCCGCCGAGAAAGATGATGGGAATTGATTCCTGCGGCATGTTGATTTCTGCCGTATATGAGTATGACGGCAGAGAAGGGCTGAATCTGCTGATGGTAGATGACGCCATTCCGGCAGGAGCAAAGCTATATTAATCGATTCTATTTTGACCAATTAGAAAGAGCATGTTTTGAGAGGAAAACTTTCAAAGCATGCTCTTTTTGATTACGAAGTATCCAGCAAGACGCGCCAGTGACGCGTCTTGTCGGATTAAAATTTCACTTGGCGCATGAAGGGAGCAGCCTGGAAAATGATGGTTGCAATCTCCAGGCTTTTAGGGGTTGGAAAATTGACAGATTGAAACAGAAAAGCAGTTATGGTAGAATTAGAAAAAGATGGGAGAGGGAAAGACGCCGCAAACGGGGCAATGAGGTGTTTAGGAGACAAAAACATGAAGAAAAAGATTGTATTTTCATTAGTTTGCTGTGTGCTGCTGGGAGCAGCCGGGTGTTTGGCATTTCAGAGGGCTGAAGCAGCAGGACAGGGAAAGGCTGTGGATTATTCTCTGGAGAATTCCTGGGCATATTTTGAAAATGGGGAGGATGGACGGGAAGCAGACGTGTTTTTCATCTGTCCCACCGTTTATGGAGGATCGGCGGAAGCGCCTAATCTGTCCCTTGAGGATGAGGAGACGAAAGAATCCTTTCTGGGGGCCATTAACATGGAAAAAGGAATCTACGATGAAGACTGCCGCTTTTTCGCTCCTTACTATCGGCAGATTGGATTGTCTGTCTACGAGCTTTCAGATCAGGAACAGGAAAAATACCTGGAAACAGCTTATGAAGATGTGGAAGACGCTTTTCAGTATTACTATGATCATGAGAATGAAGGGCGTCCTATTGTACTGGCCGGGTTTTCTCAGGGAGCGGAGCTTTGCTTAAAGCTTTTGGAGGAGTGCTTTGATCAGGAGGAACTGGATAGACAGCTGGTTGCCTGCTATGCCATTGGCTGGAGAGTGACGGAGGAGGATCTGAAAGAACATCCTTATCTGGAATTTGCCCAGGGGGAAACAGACACAGGGGTGATTGTGGCCTTTAACAGCGAGGCGGAGGAAATTCATGATTCTCTGATGATTCCTGCCGGCACCAAAACCTTGGCCATTAATCCCTTAAACTGGAAAACTGACGGCACACCGGCAGATAAGAGTTTAAATCTGGGAGCGTGCTTTACGGATTACAGCGGGCAGATTGTGACAGAAATTCCGCAGCTGACAGGCGCATATATTGATGAGGAGAGGGGCGCCTTGAAGGTAACAGATGTGACGCCCCAGGAGTATCCAGCGGGCCTTTCTTTGTTTGAGGACGGAATTTATCATCTTTATGATTATCAGTTTTTTTACCGGAATCTTCAGGACAATGTGCACAGGCGGGTGGAGGCTTATCTGGAGAACAGGTAAGAATGCTGGAGAAGCCGGAGGCTGTTTTTGACGCAGAAAAATATTGAATGAACTTAGAAGGAGGACGGTAAGATGAAGATTGTGATTGTAGGAGGAGTTGCAGGCGGTGCAAGCGCGGCTGCAAGGCTGAGACGTCTGGATGAACAGGCTGAGATTATTATGTTTGAGAAAGGACCGCATGTGTCCTTTTCTAACTGCAGTCTGCCGTATCGATTAAGTGAAACGGTGAATCAAACGGAGAAGCTGGTGATGATGACTCCTCAGGATTTTGCTCAGCGGTACAATATTGACGCCAGAGTTTCCAGTGAGGTAATTTCTATTTGCCGGAAAGAAAAAAAGGTAACGGTAAGAAATCTCGCAGAAGGCCGGGAGTATGAGGAAACTTATGATAAGCTGATTTTGGCTCCGGGAGCGGAAGCAGTGGTGCCCAGGATCAAGGGAATTGAAGGGGCAAAGGTGTTTACCATCCGGAATGTGGTGGATATCCAGCGGCTTTATTCCTTTTTAAAAACGGGAGAAGTGAAGAAGGTTTCAGTGATCGGCGGAGGCTTTATCGGCGTTGAAGCGGCGGTGAATCTGGTGGAAGCCGGATATAAGGTGTCGCTGATTGAATCGATGACTCAGATCCTCAGAACCTTTGATTATGATATGGTACAGATTCTCCAGAAGGAAATGCTGGATAAGGGAGTGGATCTGATCGTAGGGGATCAGGCGGAGGAATTTGAAGGATCCAGCGTTAAGCTGAAGTCCGGGAAGCTGGTGGAAAGCCAGGCGGTGGTGATGGCAGTGGGAGTAAAGCCGGATACGGCGCTTGCAGCAGAAGCCGGACTGGAGCTTGGCCCCCGTGGAGCGATTCAGGTGGATGGAAATTACCGGACCAGCGATCCGGATATTTATGCGGTGGGAGACGCAATCCAGGTTTTTAATGCGCTGACGAGAAAGCCTATGATGCTTCAGCTGGCAGGTCCGGCCCAGAAGGAGGCCAGGGCGGCGGCAGATCATATTTATGGACGAACAGTGCGAAATACGGGATATATCGGCTCGAACTGCATTCAAGTGTTTGATTATAACGGGGCAAGTACTGGACTGACGGCAGCACAGTGCGAGCAGGAGGGAATTCCATATGATGTGGTCTATGTGATTCCCCAGGATAAAGTCAGCTTGATGCCGGGCAGCTGTCCTCTGCATTATAAACTGATTTATGAGGTTCCCACGGGAAGAGTATTGGGGACCCAGGCTATTTCCCGGGGAGATGCGGCGAAACGAATTGATGTGGCGGCTGCGCTGATTAAATTCGGCGGGACGGTAGATGATTTGAGAGATCTTGAGCTTTGCTATGCACCGCCCTTCTCCAACGCCAAAGATGCTGGCAATTATGCCGGTCTTGTGGCCTGCAATCTCCTTCAGAAAACTTTCCGACAGGTAAGAGTAGATCAGGTAAGAGAGCTGGTGGAATCCGGGGCATATATTGTTGACGTACGGGAAGAGAGGGAATTTGCCCAGGGGCATCTGAAAAATGCGGTGAATATTCCGTTAAGCCAGCTGAGACAGCGAATGGAGGAAATTCCGAAAGACCGTCCGGTTTATCTTCACTGCCGGACCTCCCAGAGAAGCTATAATGCGGTTCTGGCCCTTCAAGGAAATGGATTTGATCAGGTTTATAATATTTCCGGAAGTTTTCTGGGAATCTGTTTCTACGAATATTTTAATGATGTAACCCAGAACAGAGAGCCCGTGGTTACCGCCTATAACTTTAACTGACGGGGAGGAGCGGATTATGCTGTTAAGGCAGATGAGATATTTTGCGGCTGTGATTGACTGCAACAGTTTTACAGAGGCAGCGGAACAGTGTTATATTTCTCAATCAGCGATTTCACAGCAGATTCAGGCAATGGAAAAAGAACTGGGGGTTGAACTGATTCACCGGGGAAACCGCCGATTTACCATAACGCCGACGGGTCAATATTTTTATTCTCACTGTAAAGCAATTCTGGAACAGGTGGATGATCTGATTCGAGAAACGAAACGCCTTGGAACGGATAATGAATTACAGCTGCGCATCGGGTATCTGCGGTGTTACAGCGGGATGGAACTCTATCAGGCCATTGAGGAATTTTCGAAAATATACCCGGAAGCGGCCATTAATATTGTGAACGGAACTCATGAGGAGCTTTATGATCTGCTTCGTTTCGGCGGCGTGGATCTGATTCTGAGCGACCAGCGCAGAGCGTTTTCTGATGCTTATATGAATTTTGAACTGATGAAGTGCGGGTGCTATGCGGAGCTTTCAGTCCATAACCCTCTCAGCAAACAGGAATCTGTTCAAATTGAAGAGCTGAGACGTACTCCCTGCATCCTGATCACTTCACGAGAACAGCAGAATGCAGAACAGGAATATTATCAAAATACACTGGGATTTGGAGGCAGTTATCTGTTTGCGGACAATTTAGAAGAGGGACGGCTGTTGGTGCTAAGCAATCGGGGCTTTCTGCCGATTGAAAGCGTGGGAACCCTTCCGCCGGAAAGAACTTCTATCCGAAGGCTGCCGATCTGTCAGGAAGATCGGCAGATCATGCGGAATTACTGCGCATTCTGGAGAAAAGACCAGACAAATTACTACATTGAAGAATTTGCGAACATTTTACATCAGCTTATGACTGGCGAAAATTAACTAAAATTTAATCCTTATTTTTGAAAAGCAGGCGGACTAAAAAACCGCCTGCTTTTCACATAAGTTGTGCTAATGAAATATACCTAGAATTCAAATTGAAAGAAAGGACAAGGAGAAATAAAATAGAAAATATATTGTATAGATAATTTTTCAAGGATTTCAGTACAGAAAAGAGGATATGTGTATGGAGAACAGAGTTCTGGGAACCGATTTAGTGGTGTCAGCCATTGGGTTAGGCTGCATGGGAATGACCCATGCTTCCGGCGCGCCGGCAGATGTGAAGGAAATGACAGAATTGCTGGCTGAAGCTGTGGATATGGGGTATACGATGTTTGATACGGCAGAGTGCTATACCGGAATCAATCCGGACGGCAGTACTGCCTATAATGAAGAACTGGTAGGCGCAGCGCTGAAGCCATATCGGGATAAAATTGTCCTGGCTACAAAATGCGGCGTAAAACATATGGGAGATCACCTGGAGATGGACAGCAGCAGGGCTGCAATCCGCAAGTCGGTAGAAGGGAGTCTGCGCAAACTGCAGACTGACCATATTGACCTGTATTATCAGCACAGGATCGATCCAAAGGTAACGCCGGAAGAAGTGGCAGAAACGATGAAAGAGCTGATTCAGGAAGGAAAGATTACCCACTGGGGGATTTCGGAAGCTAATGAAGACTACCTGCGCCGGGCCGATGGAGTGTGCCATGTGACCGCTATTCAAAACCGATTAAGCATGATGTATCGGGATTATGAGAAACTCTTCCCGGTGTTAGAGGAACTGAAGGTCGGTTTTGTGGCGTTCAGTCCATTGGCCAATGGTTTCCTGACGGCCTGTTATCATGACACCTCGAAGTTTGAACACAGTCCAGCGGATTTCCGCAGTACCATGCCTCAGTTCAGCGAGCAGGCCGTGGCGCAGAATGCGGATTTGCTGGACCTAATTGAAAATACGGCCCGCGAAAAGAATGCCACTCCGGCGCAGATTTCTCTTGCCTGGATGCTCGGAAAACGTCCCTATATTGTGCCGATTCCTGGTTCCCGTAAGGAGAGCCGCATCCGGGAGAATTTTAAGGCTGCGGAGATCAAGCTGACCAAAGAAGAAGTGAACAAGATTGATGATGCGCTGGATCAGATGACGATGTCAGAAGTATTTGGCGGTCATCACTCGAACTGAGAAAGGAGAGGGTACGATGACACAGGAACGAAACGTGGACTTTGGATTTGGGTGCATGCGCCTGCCGGTGCTGCAGGCTGACCAGCCGGATTCTTTCGACTACGGGAAAATCAACCGGCTTTTCGATGCCTTTATTGAAAAAGGATTTACCTATTTTGACACTGCCTACACTTACCACGGATACCATGCAGAGGAGGCGGTGCGCAGGGCGCTGGTAGAGCGGCATCCCAGGGACAGCTTTCAGCTGGTGACGAAGCTCCCTCTGAGAGATTTTAAGGATGCGGAAGATATGGAACGCATTTTCAATGAGCAGCTTGCACACTGCGGCGTGGAGTATTTTGACTATTATCTTCTGCACAACATGGGCACCAATGTCTATGAAAAATGCAAAAAGTATGATGCCTTCGGATTTGTGGACCGGAAGAAAGCCGAGGGAAAGATTCATCAGGTGGGGATGTCTTTTCATGATACGCCGGAGCTGCTGGACGAGATTCTCAGCCAGTATGGAGATGTGCTGGACTTCATCCAGCTGCAGATCAATTATGTGGACTGGGAGCAGCCAAACGTCCAGTCCCGCCGGTGTCTGGAAGTGGCAGGGAAGTACGGAAAGCCGGTCACGGTGATGGAGCCCTGCAAGGGCGGCACTCTGGTGAACCTGCCGGAGGAGGCAGAAGCGCTGCTGAAAGCACAGCGCCCCGACGCTTCCAACGCCTCCTGGGCCCTGCGCTTTGCCGCCAGTCAGGAGGGCGTGACACGGGTACTTTCCGGCATGAACAGCATGGAGCAGGTGGAAGACAATACCAATACTTTCCTGCATTTTGAACCGATCACGCCGGAAGAACAGAAAGTTATCGATCAGGTTACAGAGATCATCGAAAAGAATACCCCTATTCCGTGTACGGCCTGCGCTTATTGTACCCATGGCTGTCCGAAAAACATCGCCATTCCGCAGTACTTCGCGCTGTATAACAGTATCTCCCGTACCACAGGCAGCTTTTCCAGCCAGGCGGTATATTACAACAATATTTCCCTGAAGCACGGCAAGGCAAGTGACTGTATCGGCTGCGGACAATGCGAAAAGGCATGTCCTCAGCATCTGCCAATCCGGCAGTATCTGAAGGATGTGGCAGGCAAATTCGAGGCCGGAACTTCTTTTCCCACAAAATTGATAAAGTAAGATTTGCAGGCCAGATGGTAGTTTACAGGTTTTCAGAGGCTCGTTGCCGGACTTCGTTGTCGGTGTGCTACCAACTGGCCTGCCACTCTATGGAGGTAGCCTATGGAAAAAAGCAAGCAGCAGAAAAATAAAGTCCGTTTTGTGGTGGTGCGGGAATTCTCCGGGGAGAAGTCCATGCGGGAAGCCTTTGAGCAGTTGATCGAGCGCCAGACCTGTGAACACTTCGAGGAATGGCGTCAGCAGCGTGAAATGGCGGAGAATGCTGCGTAAAAACGGTTGATTCAGGGACAGGGACATGGACATGGTACTATAATGGTATCGTGTCCCTGTTCATAGAAGGAGAACGCTATGAGCAGGAAAAACAAGTCTATGAGAAAATCACCGCTCTCTACTGCCGTATCTCTCTGGATGACGGCGGCGACAATGTGCGCTATATCGCCATCACGGACGGCGTGGACAGCCTGACCCGTTCCAGACAGGGAAAGTTCTGCGGCGGGCAGCCGCCTCTTGGCCTGATGCGTGACCCTGAGGACAAAGGGCATCTTATCCTTGAACCGGAGACAGCGCCGGTTATCCGAACAATCTATGATATGGCACTGGACGGCTGGGGCTGTATGCGGATCGCAAAGCAGCTCATGGAGGATAAAATCCCCATCACCAGAGTAAAAAGCAATACAGAATGTGATGTGAACTACTATTCATGGGGGAGCGCAAGGATCAGCCATATCCTGCGGAATCCCTTTTATAAGGGCGCACATCTTGTCTGCCGGACACACCAGAAAGGCATCCGCTCCAATACTTATGACATTATCCCACGTGGGGAATGGGAGGTCATTGAGGGCTGCCATGAGGCGATTGTGACGCCGGAGGAATGGGAACAGGTACAGGAAATCATTGACCGCAGGCCAACCATTATGAAAGGCAACGCCTGCCCCTTCTATAACCTGTTCCACGGGCTGGTCTACTGCGCCACCTGCGGAAAGTCCATGCAGGTGCGGTATGAAAAGGTCGGCAGAACCGGCAAGAACCGGTTCACCGGCGAAATGCGGGAGCCGATTGACAGGGCATACTATATTTGCCAGACCTACAACCGGCTGGGCAAGAACGCCTGTACCAGCCACAAGATTGAAGCAAGGGATTTGTATAATCTGCTGCTGAAGGATATTCAGGAACTGGCGGCGCAGGCCATGAAGGATGCCGATGCGTTCTACCGGCGGCTCAGCCGCCGGATGGAGCGCCAGTATCTGGTGGACGCTTCTCAGACGGAGAAAGAACGGAAACGGCTGGAAGCCAGGAATCAGGAAATTGACGGGATGTTTTTAAGCCTGTACACCGATAAGGCCAAAGGCATCCTGACCGAGCAGCGGTTTGTGAAGCTGACAGCGGCGCTGGAACAGGAGCAGGAAGCCAACCAGAAA
>DVFL01000030.1 GCA_018713255.1 Candidatus Cottocaccamicrobium excrementipullorum
AACACGGGCTTTGCGAGTACCTGCCATGACCTATCCTCCATAATTGTAGTGAAATAGTCTAAATATCTATCGACTACAATTATAGGCAAAACTCGAGGATTAGGAAATCCGCAGGAATATTTGGCGCTTACAAAAAAGCAACCTGATATAAATATCCCCCAGCATGAAATAGAAGCCCTTGCCCGCTGTCTGCTTCCAGAAATTCAAAAATTCTTTGAAAGCTCGGAGGGGCAGGAAGAATTTGAAGAATGGAAAGCTCAGAGAGCAAAGGAAGCAGAAGCAAAAAAGGAAAGGAGCGTATGACAAAAGCGGCGGCATCATTCACGATACCGCCGCTTTAATTGCTTATAGATCATAAAATTGTTCCAACAAATTGAACTAATGTAGCAATAGCCGCTCCAAATTGTGCAGTCCCATTGATAGCTTGTAATCCTTTCAGCGCTGTTTTAATGAACCCCTTTCGAGGACTTGCACTTTGTACCTCAGCTCGAATTACTTCAACACTGTCACTTATTTGTTCCTGCTCTTCTTGTGTAATATCAGTAGGCATGTGCTTCATAATATCAGAGATAATGCTTTCTAATTGAGAAACATTAATGCCATTGCTTTGAGTTGCATGAACTGTTGCGTTATCATTTGCTACATTCACTTGTGCCACGCCACCACTTACATTAATCATAAATTTTTTATCCTCATCATATCCCATCTGAATGCCTATTTCCGTAAGATACCCTTCAATATAATTGACAAAAGGAAGTACTATTCGATTACAAAATTCTTTTACAGCATCATTCGCTTCCCTTGCATAACGAAAAGCCATATCATGGTAAAAGCTATGATAATTCTCTACAGCATATTTCAAATATTGATATGTATAGGAGATTTCCTCTTGCTTTGTATCGCCCATTGATGAGAAGCAAGTCCCGCTTTCAACCGGCTCAAAATCGTCTGGATTAACATATTGCTTTATGTATTCTGATATAATTTCATTTTCGTCAATATAAGCCATAAATTTCTTCAATAAAGCCATTCCCGTTTGATGATTGCATGTAATCAAACGGTTAGCAATTGTTCTAAATTCCATGGAAATTATTTTCAACTGTTTTTTATCAATGTTCTTCATACCTTACCCCACAAAACGGGCAATAACTCCCGCACATTTTATAAATTGGTTTGATTTTTGCTTCTCGCTTGCAGCAAGGATATTCCTCAACTTCCAAAGCTTCTATTCCATACTTAATAGGATATTCTTCTTCATGCTGTGGCTTTTTACCTGCCTTGAACGAGATAAATGAGCCTTTGAATTTCTTCTCCCACTTTTTCATCTCGTTATATATTAGATCATTTGCGTAATTCTTTGTCTTTTTTAACGCAAGCTCTATCACATCATCGGTAAAATAATTTTCCGCTTTTAGACCACAACTTGGACACCATATTTCAATAACATCTTCTGCATGATAATCCTCTGGTTTTATTTTAAAAAATTCCCCGCATAGAGGACATTGCATTAAAACAAATCCTTGATCGTCAGCAGGTATTGATACTTCACCAATTATAGTACTCATACATTACCTCCTGCCTATATCTTGTATTATAGCGGAGCTTTTCATAAAAATCCACTCTTATTTTTGAGTGACAAAATCGGCGGCATCACTCACGATACCGCCGATTTTGCTTTAGCACTTAAGATATACTAAAAATCCGAAGCCGTCCCCGATTGGAACCGGGTTCGGATTATCATTATCTGGTGCGGCTAACAGGACTCGAACCTGCACGGTCTCCCAGCGGCACCTAAAACCGCCGCGTCTGCCAATTCCGCCATAGCCGCAGACTCAAAGTTGATTATACTGAACAACTCTTCTTCTGTCAAGAATAAGACCACGCTTCTTGTCTTG
Source organism: Candidatus Cottocaccamicrobium excrementipullorum (assembly GCA_018713255.1). Taxonomy (GTDB): domain Bacteria; phylum Bacillota; class Clostridia; order Lachnospirales; family Lachnospiraceae; genus Caccovicinus; species Caccovicinus excrementipullorum. Next base: position 1,896 of record DVFL01000030.1, read on the forward strand.
AAATTTTTTTCTCAGGTTTCCCAGGAATGGTTTTTTTCTTGCTCATTCTGCGGTATAATCGTTTTAGACAGATCTGCCTGATCCGTCCCGGCACCTGTGATTTTTCTTCCAGAAAAGGAGGAGTCTTATGGAAATAGTGGAAACGATTTTAGGAATCGGCGCCATTGTAGGAACAATGGGGATTATAACCGCAGTAATGTGCCTGAGAGGAAAGGCGTGGTATGATTTTACCCGGCGTGCTGCCAAAAAAGACCAGGATCAAACTTAAGCCTTAAGCGAAAAAGGTTCTGCCCCAGAGACATTCTCTTTGGCAGAACCCTTTTTCTTCTTAAGACAGTCTTCTGCGAATCTCCTCCAGACTTAATCCGGTTCTCCGGCTGATTTCAGCCAGATCCTCATACTCATATTTTTCCCGATGAATCATTCTTCCCGAGGCCATCATTCCTTCTGAAACTTTCTTTCTTACTTTTCCCCAGGACGTATCCTGAATTTCTTCTTTTCGGGAAAGAACCGATCTAGTACAGGAAACTGCCCTGATTCCTAAGGTTGTGGTATGAGCAAACAAAATCTCTTCCATTCTCTCCTTATCTTCCGTTCGGCAAAGGCAGGTCAGCAAAATCCCTGGGCGGCTTTTTTTCATGCCGATAGCCGTGGTATAAGCGTCCAGAGCTCCTTCCTGCATCAAAAGCTCCAGCACAAATCCAATATCCTCTCCCCGCATATCGTCTACATTGCAGCGCAGCTCCTGGATATGGCCCTCCTGATTAGCCTTCTCCTCTTCTTCCCCCAAAAATGCCCGGATACAATTCGCCATGCCAAAATCCTTTTTCCCCATTCCATAGCCGATTCCCCGAGTAATCATCAACGGCATAGGACCGAATTCAGAGACAAAATGCTTAAGAATAGCAGCTCCCGTAGGGGTGCAGAACTCCCCGTCTATATTTCCTGCGTAATAAGGAATCCCCTGGAGAAGCAGGGCAGTGGCCGGCGCAGGCACCGGCAGGATTCCATGGGCGCAGTGCACATGACCTCTTCCAGCGTGAACCGGCGATGCCAGAATTCGGTCCGCATGAAGCTGCTCCAGCAGATAACAAAATCCCGTCACATCCGCCACTGCATCCAGCGTCCCCACTTCATGAAAATGAATGTCCTCCACGCTCCGTCCGTGAACCTGACTCTCCGCCTGAGCAATGAGCTGATAAACCGCCATGGCCTGTTCCTTCACCCAGGAAGAGGCATTCAGGCCCTGGATAACCTCCGAAATCTCCTTCATTCCTGCATGATAGTGGTGATGATGGCCGTGGTGGTGATCATGGCCGTGATCATCATCGTGATGGTGATGGCAGCCGCCCTCCTGATCATCAGCGTCACCATGATCATGCCCGTGACCATCCTGATGCACATCCATACTCTCCTCTTCCTGCCCGCAAACCAGGACCTGCATATGCGTCCCTGTAATTCCGCATTTTTCCGCCTTCTGGGCTCTAAATTCAATTCCTGGAATCCCCAGATGATTAAGCCCTTCAAGAGCCTTATCCCGGTCAGAACAAAGCTCAAACAATGCCGCCGTCAGCATATCTCCGGCGGCTCCCATGCCGCAGTCTAAATATATGGTATTTTTCATTTTCCCGTCTCCTTAATGCTGCCCCTTTCTCCCCGGCAGTTTATTTTCCATGATTGATCATACTGGCCAGATATCCTGCCCCGAATCCATTGTCAATGTTGACCACGCTGACTCCGCTGGCACAGGAATTTAACATGGACAAAAGGGCGGACAAGCCAGAAAATGACGCTCCGTATCCTACACTGGTAGGCACTCCGATCACAGGACAGTCTGCAAGCCCGCCAATTACGCTGGCCAAAGCTCCTTCCATGCCGGCAATCGCAATAATTACCTGTGCACTCATAATATCATCCATGTGGGCCAGCAGCCGGTGGAGACCTGCTACTCCCACATCATAAAGCCGGACTACCTGATTGCCCAGGGCTTCCGCAGTCAATGCCGCTTCTTCCGCCACCGGCATATCACTGGTTCCCCCTGTAGCCACCACCACAGTCCCTCTTCCATCAGGCTCAGGCATCTGCCCCATAATGCCAATCCGTCCCATTTCATCATACCGAAGAGCATGAACCTTCTGAATTTCCTCTGCCTTTTCTGGAGAAAGGCGAGTCACCAGCACCGTCTTTTGGCCGTGGCGCTCCATCGCTGACAAAATTCCGATAATCTGCTTTGCCGTCTTTCCCGCGCCGTAAATCACTTCAGCGGCTCCTTGACGCAGAGCCCGATGATGATCCAGCTTGGCGTAGCCAAGATCCTCAAATGGCTGTTCCTTAAGCTTCAGTACAGCTTCCTCCACGGGCATTTCTCCACGGGATACCCGAGTCAACATTTCCCGAATCTCCTGTTGTTCCATTTTCTATCGCTCCTTTAAATCCAATAATACCGCCAGAAAATTGCCCTCCAGGGCTTCTCTGATTTCTTTTCGCCGCGCAACCGCCATCTCCATCTCATCCGGAGGCAGCTGGATTCTGGCTGCTCCCTGAAACAGACGGATGCGAAAATCCGAGAATCCCATCTGGGCCAGAGCCTTTTCTCCCTCTTCGATTTTCCTAAGTTTTTCCGCTGTAATTCTCTCTCCTGCAGGAATTCTGGTAGCCAGACATGCATAAGCCGGCTTATTCCAGGTAAACAGCCCTGCTTCCCTGGAAGCTTCCCGGATCTCAGCTTTCGTCAGACCGCACTCCCGAAGAGGGGAGCGGACAAAAAGTTCTTTGATCGCCCGCATTCCCGGCCTGTCCCCGGCATCATCAGAAGCATTCGTGCCGTCTAGAAGCAGCGAATACCCTTCCCTGCCCGCCGCTTCACGAAGGGCGCCAAACAACGCCTTCTTGCAGTAATAACAGCGGTCTGGCGGATTCGATGCTGCCTGTTCTACCTTTAGAACATCGAACTCCACCACCTGCAGGCTGACTCCCAGTTCCTTTGCCAGCCGCTTCCCATCTTCAAGCTCAAATTCCGGCTGAAAGGGAGTTTTCACAAAAAACGGCTGTATCTTTGCTCCCGCCCTGCACCCGGCATATAAAAGATAAGCAGAATCTACACCGCCGGAAAATCCCAGCGCTGCTTTAGGATTTTCCTGAAAAAAACCATTCAGCAATTCTATTTTTTCTTCTCTGCCCATTTTTCCTCCATCTTCTTTCATTAAACTGCCGGCAGGCCCTGCTTAGGCAGAGACCCGGCGGCAAAAAGGCGCCATGAAGGCACACTTCACCTTTCTCCTTAAGAAGCGTTGCCTTCATGGCGCTGTTTTCTTCTCTTTCGGTCTGCTTGGGCAGACTCTTCCGGCTTAAACCGGACATATTATTTATTTTACAATTCCTTCTTTTCTCTGTCAACCACCTTAAAGCATACTTAAGCCTGATTCCCCTTCTCTTTTGTTTCTGCTTCGTTTTCCTCCCAGATTTTCTGCAGTTTAACCAGGCCAAAATTTTTTTCAAAAAACACTAGACAAATTCATTTATCTGTGATAATATATACAAGCATTCGATAAGGCCTGTTGGTCAAGCGGTCAAGACGACGCCCTCTCACGGCGTAAACCCGGGTTCGATTCCCGGACAGGTCATTTAAAAACCTTTGCTGTTTTACAGCAGAGGTTTTTTATTTTTATGATACCAGAGCCAAAAGGTCGAAAATCCGACACAAGCTTCTTGCAAGAGGATTTTCGATCTTGGAAGCCGCCAAAAACATAAATAAGCAGCTATTTTTCGCGGAAAAAAGAGCGGATTATAAATGTTTTTGAGGCTTGTGAGAGTGCGAAGCACGAAAACAAGCCGGTACCATAGGGGGCAAAAGACCTTTTGACCCCAACTTCATTTTTGAGCGGCATCAATAAATAAATACAGCCCAGGCTCTTTTCCTGGGCTGCACATTTTCACTTATTCAATGATTAATCCTGCTTCCCGGTACTCTTGCCATACCGTCTGCGAAAGCGCGTTGTCTGTCACTAAACGATCCACATCCTTCAGCTCAAGAAGCTTAGCCTGAGAGCGCTTGCCCAGCTTACTGGAATCCATCACTGCGATCACCTCTTTGGCATGCTCGGCCAACACTCGTACGATTCCCATTTCTGAAAACCGGCAATCCGTAAACCCATCTGCACAATTCACCGCACCAATGGAAAGAAATGCTGTATCCGGATAATACTGGGCAAACAATCTCTCACAGTCAGCTCCGCAGGCAGAGCGTTCTGCCGGATCAATTTCACCGCCTACCGCAATCAGACGGATGTTCGTATTCTCCATCAGCAGATTCAGCGCCGCCAGATTATTGCTCACCACCGTAAACCGATCTTTTCTTCCCGCCAGTTCCTGTGCCAGAATCACATTTGTCGTCCCCGAATTCAACGCCACCACCGAGCCGGTTTTAACATACTTGGCGGCTTTTCTCGCCGCTTCTCTCTTCTTCTCACTGTTCGCAATCTCTCTGCCGGCAAATCGGGACAGCACATCAACTACTGCCGGCAGGCAGGCTCCTCCTCTGATACAGCGGACCAGCCCCCTCTCCTCCATTGATTTTAAATCTCTCCGAATCGTATCGTCAGAAACATGGAGAAGTTCTGTAAGATCACTGATTTTCACCATGGACTGCAGTTCCAGCTGCCGTAAAATCAGCTTTACTCTCTCCGCATATAACATACGGATTTCCATCCTTTCCTGTTTTCTCTTTTCTCCGTCAATTTCTGTTCTGTCTGGGAAATAGTAAGATCACGGTCTGATTTGCTGCCTTGCCAAAGAGAGAAAGAAATCTCTCTGAAACTAGATTCAATTCTCAAGCAAACCGCTAAGAAACTGGGCCAGCTGGATTCGAACCAGCGAGTGCAGGAGTCAAAGTCCTGTGCCTTACCGCTTGGCGATGGCCCATTGAATTTTTAAAAAACCGCCAAGCACTCCGCTTAACGGTTTTCCAGGGTGGGTATAGGGATTCGAACCCTAGGCCTCCAGAGCCACAATCTGGCGCGCTAACCAACTGCGCTATACCCACCATAACTTATTCATTTCACCAATCTTATGAGACTGGCAAACGAGCCTGAAGGGATTCGAACCCCCGACCCACGGCTTAGAAGGCCGTTGCTCTATCCAGCTGAGCTACAGACTCACACGCCGCGCCATCACGCGGCTGACATTGATATACTATACAATAAATATCAAATAATGTCAAGTATATTTTTTATTTTTTTTGCGAATAAATCAGCCAGCCGCCTTTCCAATAATAAAGCATAATGGCAGCACTGGTAATGATCCAGGTTGCCGGGTAACCAATCATCAGCATGCTCATGGTTCCCTTTGTCAAAGCAACCACTCCCGTCCAAATTACGCGAAGAAGGCATACTCCAACTGCTGTAATGACCATAGGGATAAAACTCTGGCCGCAGCCCCGGATACCGCCTGCGTATATTTCTGTACAAACGTAGGTAACATAAAATGGCGTCAGCTCCCGCAAAAGGCTTCCCCCAATCCCGATTACTTCCGGGTCTGAAGTGAACCAGCCCATTAACCCCGGGGCGAAGAACACAAAGCCAAGAGAAAACAGTACCGCTGAAACGGCAGCCATAGCCGCGCACACATGCATCCCGCGCTTAACCCGGTCCCATTTTCCGGCGCCAAAATTCTGCCCGCAGAAAGTGGTAATCGCCATGCCGAAGGATGTCATGGTCATCCAAAAAAATCCATCAATTTTCTCATAAGCCGACAAAGCGGCTACGGTGTTGGTTCCGTATGTGTTGACCTGAATCTGCATAATCAGATTGGCCACAGAATACATGTCAGACTGAATTCCGGAGGGGATGCCGATATAAAAAATCCGTTTCAGAATTCCGCCGTCCATCCGAAGCTCCTTAATGCTCATCCGAAATAGTTTTCCAGGATCAAAGAGCCGCCACAGCACCAGGAGAGCACTAATCAGCTGGGCAACCGTAGTGGCCCATGCTGCTCCGGCTACTCCCCAGTGGAATACTGTAATAAATACCAGATCCAGCACAATATTTACCCCACAGGCCGCCACCAAAAAATAAAGAGGACTCCGGCTGTCTCCAGTAGCCCGGATAATTCCCGCTCCCACATTATAAATGCAGCAGGGCACATAACCTACAGAATAAATCACGATGTATATCGATGCCAGTTCCAGTACATCCTTCGGGGTTCCAATCCACGCAAGAACCAAGGGAGACAGCCAGATGCCAAGAACCGTAAACAAGATTCCCACCAGCACAGAAAGCACCAGGGCCGTATGAATAACCTGACGGAACGCATCCCGCTTTCCTGCGCCGTAAGCGTGGGAAGCGGCAACTGCCGCGCCATTGGAAATTCCCATAAACAAATAAATGATCAGATTAATCAGCATATAGGTAGAGCCACCCACCGCGCCTAACGCAGCCTTTCCCAGATACTTTCCCACAATCACCGCATCCACGGTATTATACAGCTGCTGAAACAGGGAGCCGATCAGAATAGGGAAGAAAAAAAGCAGCAGCTGTACTGCGATATTCCCTTCTGTAATAGGATTTACCGCCCTCTCCTGTGCATTCTGCCCAGACATCTTTTTCCTTCCTTTCTTTAAGCGGCAGTGCAGACTTCGTACTTCCTCCAGACATAATGCCGTCTCAATCTCTGCGCTGTCCCATTTTTTGTAAATTTTCCTTTCTTTTGGGCGCAAAAAAATCGGGGTGACAGGATTCGAACCTGCGGCCTCCTGGTCCCAAACCAGGCGCTCTAGCCAAGCTGAGCCACACCCCGAGACGCGTTTATTATAGCTTACACACGCCAGAAAGTCAACAGCTTCCAAAGGAATTCTCTTCAATCCAGATAATGCTCCATAAAATGAGCGTTTCCCTCCTCGTCCAGCTCCATAATCATATAAGAAGGTTTACGCCCCTCTTGTCTAGGGTAGGAAAGGCTTCCTGGATTCAGCACAATAATTCCCTGGGAATCATCAAAGTAAGGCCTGTGAGTATGCCCGAACATGGCAATATCAAATCCCCGCTCCTTTGCATCTTCCACAAGCTGCTCTGTCCCCAGAGAAACATTATAATAATGTCCATGGGTGAGAAGAACCTTATATTTTCCTATCTGAATTTCCCGCTCTCTATCCAGTGCAGAGAAAAAATCATTATTGCCCCGCACCATCTGCATCTCGCATTCTGGATTCACCCATTCAGGAATATACTGTTCGCTTCCCTCCACATCTCCCAGATGAATCAACATATCCAAGGGAAGATTGTCATTAATCACTTTCTTTAAATTGTCATCTCGCCTGTGGGTATCGCTTACAATCAAGATTTTCATGCTTTATCCTCCCTCCCCTCCCTGGAGTTCTGACCTTCCTGGTGCGCCTGCTCCTCCGCCGGCTGCTTTGACAGCCATTGGTTTCTCAGCTTTTCCTTCATCGCCTCCAGAGCCTTTCCCCTGTGGCTGATTTGGTTTTTCTGCTCAATCGTCAGCTGGGCGCTGGTTTTGTGAAACTCAGGAATGTACAAAATCGGGTCATAACCAAAGCCTTCCTCTCCTGCCGGCTCTCTGGCAATCAATCCTTCCATCGCCGCCTCGGTGTGAAGCACCTGTCCATCTGGAAGCACCGCTGCAATATTGCAGACAAAGCGGGCGCTGCGCTGACTCCCCTCTGCCTTCTCAAGCCGGTTAATGATCGCCTGGTTTTTTATGGCATAGGAAGTATCTTCCCCCAAATAGCGGGCAGAATAAATTCCCGGCTCTCCTCCCAGATAATCCACCACCAGGCCAGAATCGTCGGCCAGAACAATTCCGCCTGTCTGCTTCCACACAGCCTCTGCCTTGATCTGGGCATTTTCCCCAAAGGTCTTTCCATCCTCACAGATCTCCAACTCCACTCCCGCTTCCTTCATGGATAAGATCTCCAATCCAAGATCCCCAAGAATCAGACGGATTTCCCGCATTTTCCCTGCATTACCTGTTGCAAAAATGATTTTATCCTTCATACATAATCTCCCATTCCATCTTTCCGCAGAACTTATTCCCCCACTGTATACGCTTTAAGGCAGAGATTGCACTGCTGCATTTTTTCCGCGCTGACCCAAGTCTTTCCATCCTGACTTAAATATCCGTGTCCATCCTGCAAGTCTACCTTTCCTTTCATCTCTGGAGCCTGGTATTCTATCGCCACCGGATGGACAGCCTTGGGCGTGTGGATATTGACAATCATCCAAAACTTTTCTCCTGGAGCAAGGGAAATTTCCTGGGGAAGGGGCACCGTATAAAATCCTGCATCTGTAAACGTCCCTGATGCCGCCGGTTTATCCAGGGAAAACTCTTCTGGATCTTCCGCCCCGGTTTCCACATAAAGTTCATACGAGGTCCCCGGCATCGTAGCATAAAATCCCGCTCCTTTCAGCTGCTCTTTGCCTCTGGCCTCATATCGGTTCGCAAACCAGGCATCTTCGTTTCCGTAGCCCAGCTGTCCAATCCATCCGCACAGATCCGACTGATAAATACCGGTATACTCTTGAGGATCTGTAATTCCGGAATAAACTACGTTGACCTGACCGATATTCGTATCATAGTAGGATACGTAAAAGCAGCCTTCCTCTCCAAATCCCGTTCCCCAACTGTTCAGGCAAATAAAGGCTCCATCGCCCTCAGGCGGGGTGCTGAACTTTTCCTTGGGATAATGATCGTCCCACCCGATAATAACCACATTATGATTCGCTTTTTCCTCTCCCGGATAATAATAACTGCAGTTTTCCTGATGATAATATGGATCGGTGCTCTCATCATTTTGAAGAGTGGTGTACAAAGAACTCTGTACGCCGCCGGACTGATAAACAGCTTCTTTAATTCTCTGGTAATCCTTATTCTCCAAAAGACGGATCTCCTGCACATGCTTCACTGGAGAAAGGCCTTCCGGCGATTGTCCATCTCCGTAGGGATCGTCCTCTTCTCGCACAGGCCCCTGCCATGCCAGCAGATAGGCCATGGACATGGCATACTGACCGCCTTCCTCCTGACTGAGGGAAAAGCTGTTCATCCTGGACATATGATCCGCCGAGAACTTCCAGTTCTCCTGAGGAAGAAGTGCAGACTCCATGGCCATCAAAGAAGCGAAGGCCCAGCAAGTTCCCAAATCCCCTTGGTCCCCTGCCTCTGGGAGCTTGCCCAGCTCCCGATAATCGTACCGCTCCGGAAGCTCAATGCCTGAGGAAATTACATCAGGTGAAGTTTCCTTCTCCTCCCCTGACGGATGCTGGATCATCTCTTCTTCTGCAGCCCGGCTGGTTTCCTCAACCGCTGCCCGGGTGTATTTTGGTTCCTCTTCTGCCACGATTCCACATCCCGTCAAGAAAAGGCTGATGCCGGCTGCTGCCGCTCCCCACCGAAGCGCCTTATTCAGCCGGCTCTCTCTTCCCCCCTGTTTTTTCCTTTCGGATCTATTCACTCCGCCTCTCCTGTCTTTCTTCTGGGAGGCTTTGGCCCAAGGAACTGATAAAAATACGTTTTCATCATGCCATTGTAAATTTTTCGGTTCCTGTCTGCCTTCCGCCCCATATACCGCTCTGCCTCTTCATAAGAGGTAATCACATATGCCGACCAGGAATCCAGTTTTTTAAACTGTTCTCCCAACTCCCGGTAAATTCCCGGCAGGCTGGCTTTTTCTTCCAGGCGCTCTCCATAAGGCGGATTTGTAATCAAGAATCCGTACTTCTTTGGATGGCTGAGTTCCTTTACCGGGCGCTGCTGGAAATGAATCATATGATCAACCCCCGCCTGACGGGCGTTCTGCCTGGCGGCTTTAATGATCTCCCCATCGATGTCATATCCCTGAATGTCGGTCTCCGCCTGACGGTTCACCAGATCCTCCGCCTCATCTACAGCATCGTACCACAGCTTTCTGGGAATCAGATTTTTCCAGTCTTCTGACAGAAAAGATCGGTTCATTCCCGGCGCCATATTCGCCGCCATCATAGCCGCTTCAATGGGAAAGGTTCCGCTTCCGCAAAAAGGGTCCACCAAAATTCGGTCTGCTCTCCACGGCGTCAGCATAATCAACGCCGCCGCCAGCGTTTCTGTAATAGGAGCCTTGCTGGTCAATGTCCGGTATCCCCGCTTATGAAGAGATTCTCCTGTGGTATCAATTCCCACTGTCACTATATCCTTATACAGAAATACCCGAAGAGGATAGCTGCTTCCTGTTTCACTGAACCAGCTGATTCCATAACGTCCCTTCAGCCGTTCCACCATAGCCTTTTTCATAATCGACTGAATATCAGAGGGGCTGAACAGCCGGCTTTTCACCGAAGAAGCCTTGGCCACCCAAAACTTTCCATCCTGAGGAATATAATTCTCCCATGGAATATTTCTCGTCCCCTGAAACAATTCTTCAAAGGTCTCCGCCTTAAAGCTTCCTACCTTTAGCAGCACCCTCTCTGTGGTCCGCAAAAACATATTTGCCCGGCAGATCCCATCGGCATCCGCCAGAAAAGTGACTCTTCCGTCCTCCACCTGAACTACATCATAGCCCAGATCAAGAATTTCTTTTTTCAGCACCGCTTCCAATCCGAAATGGCACGGCGCCAGCAGTTCATATACGTTCTTCATCTCGTCCTCGCGCTTCTACAGCGTAATTTCTTTTACAATTTCATCCTGGAAGGTAAAAATCCGAAATACATTTTCCTCCAGCAGTGCATAAGTAGGCGGATTTCCCTCTTTCGGAATGGATGTGGAACCTGGGTTCAGCACAGTGATCTTTCCGATTCCTTCTGCCTCCACCTGCTCCGCCTTCAGAACATGGGTGTGACCGTGAATGAGAATATCTCCCTCCTGCACCGGCGGAAGATGATCCTGGTTAAACACATGGCCGTGCGTTGCATAGAAAGTTCTTCCATTAAACGATAAAAGGGCGTAATCCGCCAGAATCGGGAACTGCAGCACCATCTGGTCAACTTCTGTATCACAATTTCCCCGCACCGCATAAATTCGGCTGCGCAGAGGATTCAGCATGGCAATCACCTCTTTGGGGGCATATTCCTTAGGCAAATCATTTCTGGGCCCGTGATACAAAATATCTCCCAGCAGAACCAGACGTTCCGCCTTGCTGCGCTCAAATGCCTCCAGCATTTTTCTGCAGTAATAAGCAGAACCATGTATATCTGATGCAAACATAATCTTCATGGCGTTTCTCCTTTATCCAACGTTCATTATCACTATATTATAGCTTTCTTTGAGCATCTGTCAATGAGGATTCTGGCTCACAGGACCATATTTGCCCCGGTAATACTGGATTCCGCTGCCCAGACTGGCCGCATGGAATCCCCGTTTTCCCCAGTCTCTGGCCGCCCTCATGCTTTTCCCTCCATGTGTGCAGTAAAACACCAAAAACCTTCCTGCATAAGGCATTAACCGGTCCCGGCACAGCTCTTCTTCCGGAATATTCACCGCTCCGGCCAAATGACCTGCTCCATATTCTTCAGGGCTTCGAAGATCAATCATCACCAAATCCTGGCCCTGGTCCAGCATCTGTTCCAGTCTTGGAATAGAGATGACAGCAAACATACTCCACCTGTCCTTTGTGTTTCTTATTGATAGAGTATGCAGCTGTCCAATATCGGGAACGCAGCAGGGCCCAAACCGTCCCCCGCCATCAGGCGTGGGGGATATTGGTAAACTGGGAAATCTCCTGGTTTATGGTGCACAAATCCTCTGTACTCAGTTCATGGATATCCTGATGCCCGGTAATCCGTCCGAAGGTTTTTAACTCTTCATTGGAACATCTGAGAAAATTGGCAACCCGGCAAGCTGCCGCCTCCACGTTAAGCCTTGAACGCAGAGCAGGATTCTGGGTGGCGGCTCCCACCGGGCAATATCCTGAGCCGCATATTCTGTACTGCTGACAGGCGGCAGCCACCATGGCGGCGGAGGCAATCGCCACCGCATCAGCCCCCATTGCCAGCGCCTTGGCAAAATCCGAAGAAACACGCAGACCTCCAGTAATCACCAGAGAAATATCTGAATGCACCGAATCCAGATATTTTCTGGCCCGGTAAAGAGCAAACACCGTAGGCAGACTGGTAGAATCTCTCACCAAAGCAGGAGATGCGCCTGTGGCTCCGCCCCGTCCATCAATGGTAACAAAATCAGGCTCTGCATAAACGCAAATCTTCAGATCCCGCTCAACATGCCCTGCCGCAATTTTGATTCCCACAGGTCTTCCTTCACTTCTCTGCCGCAGCTCATCCACCAGCGCCTTCAAATCCTCCCTGCTGCAAATGCCGGGGATCCGGGACGGGCTGATAATATCTTGCCCCGCCTTCTTGCCCCGGACTGCGGCAATCTCTTCCGTCACCTTGCTTCCTGGGAGATGACCTCCCATTCCCGGCTTGGTTCCTTGTCCGATCTTAATTTCAATGGCATCAGCCTGCCGAAGATTTTCATCGGTCACACTATAGCGGTTTGGCACATATTCGAAAATATATCGGTAGGCCGCCGCTCTTTCTTCTGGAAGAATCCCTCCCTCTCCGCTGCACATGGCAGTTTTGGCCATGGCGCTTCCTTTGGCCAAAGCCACCTTCATCTCTCTGGACAGCGCGCCGAAGGACATATGAGAAATATACACCGGGCTTTCCAGAATCATAGGCTTTTTCGCCTGTTTTCCAATCACTGTAACGGTGGAAACCGGCGCATCTTCATCCAGGGGCATGGGATCCAGCTGAGCGCCTAGAATTAAAATATCATCCCAGCCGGGCATGGGCATTTTCGTTCCCATGGCATCAATAATGCTGTTTCCGGTTACCGCCATTTCATGAATTTCTTCCATATACCGGTATCCTGCATTCCGATTTTTGGTTTCCTCCGGATAAGAAAGGTCTGCAGACCCTGAGGCAATGCTCCGAACCGCTTCCGTCTTTATCCCCTCTTCCTGCCCCTTCTTTTCCAGAGGGAGGAAATTAGAAACCGGCTGGCCGCACAGCGGACATTCTGTTATCTCCCTTAACCGCCTTCCTTCTTTCTCTTCATCAAACACATAACCGCACACCCTACATTTGTAAATCACACTGCCTCCTCCTTTCCTGAATACAGGTTCTTCTCCTTTATCCCCTTTGACACAGGCCGGTTCAGCTACTATAATAACAACAGCCTATCATGTATTACCTTAAAGGAGAATTTTCATGGCCAATATTATTGAAATTACAGATCTTAACGCCCCGGAGCTGGAGATCTACGCCAGCCTGAATGAACATCAGCTGCTGCACTATCATGAACCGGATCAGGGACTGTTTATTGCCGAAAGCCCCAAGGTGATTGACCGGGCCCTAGACGCAGGATATGTGCCGGTTTCCATGCTTCTTGAACGGAAACATATCCATACTCAAGCCAGAGAGCTGATCTGCCGCTGCGGCAATATTCCGATCTACACCGCCGACTTTTCTGTACTCACCCAGCTTACCGGCTTTAACCTTACCCGAGGCGTCCTGTGCGCCATGCGTCGCTCTTCCCTTCCTGGTCCGGAAGAACTCTGCTCTAAAGCCCGCAGGATCGCCATTCTGGAAAATATCATGAATCCTACCAACGTGGGAGCCATTTTTCGTTCTGCCGCGGCATTGAATATGGATGCTGTTCTTCTGACGCCAGGCTGCAGCGATCCCCTCTACCGCCGTTCCATCCGAGTGAGCATGGGCACCGTTTTCCAGATCCCCTGGACATGGGTAAAGAAAGACAATGACGAATCTTTTCTCTGGCCTGAGGACGGCATCACTCTCCTGCACCATCTCGGCTTTAAAACCGCTGCCATGGCATTAAGCGACCAGTCCGTCCCCATCGATGATTCCCGGCTAACCAACGAAGAAAAGCTTGCGGTGATTCTCGGTTCCGAAGGCGATGGCCTCTCTCCTGCCACCTTGTCCCGCTGTGATTATGTAGTGCGCATTCCCATGTCCCACGGCGTTGATTCCCTGAATGTAGCTGCCGCCAGCGCAGTTGCCTTCTGGCAGCTTGGCCGTCAAACCTAAACATTACTGCTTTTATTGTATCATAGAACAAAAGGGCTGTCACATCATTTGATTTCTTCAAACGTCAATGTGACAACCCTGATAAAATACATCCTAATGGTTTAATCTATGGCAAATGCTTTTCTGTTCAGTCCAGTTTTCATCCCACTCCGAAATCTGTAATTTCATACAATACTTCTACTTCAGGATCATCCAGAAGCCATTTGTACTCTTCCATGAACCATTTAACCAGTTCTTCATCTCTCTTGATGGGAGTAGTATTGTTATTGTAAACATTCACGGTTCCATGGCGGAAATATTTTTTCAGCATGGAAATATCGTTTCGGATCATCTCCTTAGTCTGACCCTGGATTCCCACCATCAGACAAATGGAATCAAAATACTCCGCAGCCTCCTGAGGCGTTTTAAACTCTGCATGCTTGTTCAAAACCTTCTCGCGAAAATCATAATCAAAGGTTTCCACTCCCATCTTGTAGGTTACAGGAATGCCAAAAAACTGCCTCATTTCCTCCAGCCGATGTCGATAAATCCAATGGCTTTCAAAAATCAGCCGCTGAATGGAAAGCCGCCTCACCGTCTGCCGGATATCCTCCAGAGTTTCCTTGGGAAGCTCAAAGCAGCTTCCGGAATTAATCACTTCCAGCACTCCGAATTCCCCTGTAACCTGGGAAATCACCTGCCGGTTCTCCTTAACCATTTCTTCCTCATCTCTTCCATTGTCCTCAATGTAATCACAGAACGCACATTTTCCCCAGGCACAAGGAAAGGCTCTGAGAAGAAGAATTTCTCGTTGATTTTTATCTGTAATCCGGCTATATCGTTCCATGGCCATTTACTCCTCCCTTAAGTTTCTGACGCAGCTGGCTTCCCATCAGATTTACCACCGCAGCTGCTGCAGCTGCTGAAATACACCGGTCCAGATAATCCGTTAAAATCTGCACCGCGAAAATGCTTCCCGTAAGTCCCAATGGTGTCCTGGCTAAAAGCTGCACCAGAACCGTGGAACCAGAAGAAGTCACGCCGCCAAAAAGAGCTGCATTAATCAAAGAACTGACTGCCGTTCCTGGAATAGTAATAACGGCTGCCGCCCATATCAGTTTCCATCTTCCCATGGATCTTCGGTAAAAAACCAGTCCGCTCATGAAACCAGTGATCATGCCCACAGGAGCAAAATACAGAGAATAAATATCCACGGTCATTCCCATAAAGACGCCGCTGAGAAGATTAGGAATCATTCCATACCAGGGTCCCAGCACCGCCCCGATTAAAATCGTTCCGATGCTGTCCAGATAAATTGGAAGCCGGAGAAGCAATGCAATCTGCCCTCCCGCAATATTCACCGCAACTGCCATGGCTACCAGGCAGAGCTGGTAGACGTTCATTTTCCCTCTCTCTTTCATCTTTTCCTCCTGATTTTTCCTTTCCTGCTCCCGTACTTACCCCTGCACCAAAGTCTCCAGCAAAGAAAGCTCTTCCTTATTCCACTGTCCTCCGTCCTTTTTCTTCAGCACTCGAGATAAAAAGAAATACATAAATTCTTTCGGATCTGTCTCTATGAGAACATGGCTGTTGGGTGCTTTCTTCCAAAAATTCATGGAATCCACCACCGTCTGCCCTCTGCAGATCCCCTCAGTTTCCACCGCCGTATAGCTGTCAAAACCGCAGCAGAAGGAATGGTCCACCAGATACGCCGCCGCCAGCGGATCATTGATCACGCAGCCGATGATTCCTTCATATTCCCAGTGAAAATCCAGATAAAATCCCGTGATTTTTCGAATAAACGCCCCGGTCTCTGGATCAAGCCGCTCCATGTAAGACAGCAGATTCGGCGTGAGAACGATCCTGCGAGTCACATCCAGACCAATCATATGGATCTTCCTTCCGGCCTGGGCAAACTGCTCATAACAAAAAGCCGCAGCCTCAGGGTCGCACCAGTAATTGTACTCTGCTACCGGAGAACAGTTCCCATGGCTTTTAAAGCTTCCCCCCATGGAAACCAGCTCTTCCACCTGATCAATCAAATCAGGACGCCGTTTAAACAGCCGTGCCAGATTCGTCATGGGTCCCAAGGCAAGAATGGACATCTTTTCCCTTTCCAAGGATTCCTCCAGAAAATCTACGGCATGTTTTTCCGGGAATTCTCCTGGGACGGCAGGAAGAAAACTCTCCCCTAAACCGTCCCGCCCATGAGTGTCCATGGCATCCACGTAAGGTTTGCTCAGGGGAACCTTTTCCCCAATATAAATCGGAATATCCATCCGATTCATCTGCTTTAACACCTTTCTGGCATTTTCCCCGCCCATCTGAGCGGGCACATTTCCCGAAACGGTGGTAATTCCTGCGATTTCAAGCTCCGGAGAAGAAATCGCCAGCATCAACGCAAGAGAGTCATCAATTCCCGGATCGCAGTCTATCAATATTTTTCCCATAAAAAAACCTCCTGTTTACTCAGCCCTTGTTCAGCAAAAAATCCTCGCCAAAAAGGGCATCGTCCTGCAGGAGATGCCGATACAGCCTAGTTTTTTATACTGGGAGGATTTCGAACCAGTCTATGAAACTTTATGTAGTATAACAGAGAAAGAAAACCAATGCAACTAATTTTTTATTCTCCAGCAAAACAGCCCCGCCCATGAACCGAATCATGGCGGGGCCTGTTTTCTTATTTTAAAAATCTTGCCTCCCAGGCATATTCCTGAAGAGTTTCCATCTCCTGGTCCGTAAACTGGAAGGTCCGTTTTACCAGCTCCAGCTCCTTGCAAAGGTTAGTATCGGAAACAGTCATATTATCCGAATTTACCGTCACCCGCACTCCTGCATCGAACAGACGGCGAATGGGATGATCCTTGATGGAAGGCACGGCTTTAATCTGAAAATTACTGGTAACGCAGATTTCCAGCGTTACTCCTTCCTTCGCCAGCGTTTCCATCAGCTGCGGGTCGGAAGCGGCTGCAATACCGTGGCCAATCCGCTTGGCGCCGTAAGAAAGAGCGGTGCGGATACTGTCCGGTCCGGCGGCTTCCCCTGCATGAATCGTCACAGGAAGATCGTATTCTCTGGCTCTGGCAAATACGGCTGCAAAATTTTCCGTAGGGTATAACGACTCTGCCCCTGCCAGATCCAGGGCACAGACCACATCTCCTAAATACTTTCTGGCAGTTTCCACCGTATCCATATTCAAGTCCTGATTATCTGCTTTCCGCATACAGCACAAAATCAGTCCCACCTGAATCTCCGGATACTGCTGCATCCCCCTCTTTGCCCCCCGGATAGCCGCTTCCACTGCCTGATCCTGAGTAAGCCCCTTTTGAAGAGACTGCTGAGGCGCAAACCGGATTTCTGCGTAGACAACTCCCTCTTTGGCAAGATCCTCCACCAGCTCAAAGGTTACCCGCTCCAAAGCGCTTTCCTCCTGAAGAACCAGAAGAGGAAGATCGAACCGTGCCAGACATTCCTGCAGATTCGGACAATCCTCAGGTACCTTCATCTTAAAAGCAAGCTCCTGAAGATCCTTGGCCGGAAGGTCAATTTTTTGTTCTTTTGCCAGCTCCCAAACCGTCTCCGGGCGCAGAGAGCCGTCCAGATGTAAATGCAATTCTGCTAATTTCTGCAACTTCATTTTCCTCCATGAGCTTCCATAAACGCTTTAGCCTTTTTTCTTTCCTGCTGCCTGAAGCTGTTTTTTCTTTCTTCTCTGCTCCACCATAAAGCAGTAAATGGTATAAGCAATTACAATAATCAGATAAGGCATCAGCTGGATAAACTGCAGGGGAATGGGAGAAGACTGAAGATAGTTAGCCATACTCTGGCAGAAACCAAAGAGCAGAGAAGCTAACATTCCTACTACTGCATTTCCCGCTGCAATAGCCTGAGTCGCCAGAGCAATGTAGCCTCGTCCAGCTGTCATTCCAGAAGAGAACAGTCCCACATAACCCATGGATAGGAAGGCACCTGCCATTCCGGTTAAGACGCCGCTGATGCTTAAAGCAATGTATTTTACCCGCTTCACCGGAATTCCTACAGATTCCGCTGCATCAGGAGACTCTCCCACGGCACGGATATGCATGCCCAGACGAGTATATTTAAACATATACCAGATTACCGCCACAAGAATCAGCCCTGCGTAAGTCAAAATATGATGGCCGGACAGAACCGCTCCAATCACCGGAATATCCTTAACGAAAGGAATAGTTACACTGGGCAGAGTAAGGGAAGGCAGGGATGTGGAAGCGCCCTTCTCTCCCGTCACCAGATAAAGGACAAATATGGTTCCTCCTGAAGCAAAGGTATTCAGGGCAATTCCAGAAATAACGGAATTGGAATTCAGCTTTAAAACAAAGTAGGCCAGAATATTGCTGACTACAAAGCCGGCAAAAACCGCTCCTAAAAATCCGATCAAAGCGCTCTGGGTGAAGGCGCTGACCACCACTCCCACGAAAGCGGAAATCAACATAGTTCCCTCAAGAGCAATGTTATTCGTTCCCGCCCGGGATGCTACCATGGCTCCCAACGTGGTAAGAAGCACCGGCGTCGCGCTCCGGAACATGGCAAAATAAAATTCCGGCAGACTTAAGGTTCTTAAAATGTCCTGCAGTACTCCCATTCTCTACACCTCCCCGCCAAGAGCTTTTTTCGCTTCCTGGCGCTGCTTCCAGCCGGCCATAAAGCGCTCTGCCGTAACAAACAAAATCAATACCGCCTGAATAATGGACACCAGCTCATTCTGCACATCAGAACGGCGGGACATTAAATCTGCGCCGACTCGGATGTAAGCTAAGAAGAAGGCGGCAAAAGGCACCATCTTGGGATTGTTCCCTGACAAAATAGCAATAATTACGCCGTCCCAAGCATAGGAAGGGGAATCCTGCCAGTTAAATCTCTGGTACATGCCCATCTGTTCCACAGCGCCTCCCAATCCGGCTACTGCGCCGGCCACTACCTGAGTCAGAATAATCACCCGGCTGGTGTTAATGCCGGAATATTTGGCAAACTGAGGATTGCTTCCAGATACCCGGATTTCATAGCCGAATTTCGTTTTAAACACCAGAAGATACAGTAAAATCACCACTGCAATGGCAATCAAGTAGCCTGCATGGAAATTGGTTCCGCTGAGAATGCCAGGCAAAACCGCTGTGGACGCATACTTTCTTGAAGCAAACGCTCCGGCCTCCCGGTCTGCCAGGAATTTCGTAATGGTATAAATTCCAAGGTAATAAAATACGTAATTCAGCATCAAAGAAGTTACCAGCTCATTGGTGTGGAAATACACCTTAAGCAGAGCCGGAATGCTTCCAATCAATCCGCCTACAGCAGCTGCCGCAATCATAATCACCACCGGATGAACCCCGGCAGGAAGGGCGATTTCAATGGCAATAGCAGCGGTAACCACGCCGCCAATATAAAGACAGGCGTCGGAAATCATGGAAAAGTTTCCTGATTTAAACACCAGTCCCAGCGCAAGACCTGTAAAAATCAGAGGAACGCTGCTGGAAAACACCTCGAAGAAATGGCGTTTAGACTGGAGAGGACCAATAAACAAATTGAAAATTGCCGTTCCCGGCTCTTCACTTACCGCCAGAATAATGGCTATAGACAGCGCCATGGCAATAGCAAATGCGCACAGCAGACGGATGGCCGTAAACTTTTTACTCACGGTACGCACCTCCTATTCTCTCTTTGGAATCTTCTTTTACGCCCAGCATATAAAGACCCAGTTCATTTTCTGATGTACTCTTCACATCATCAATATAGCCCACAATCCGGCCTTCATGCATGACTAAAATAGCATCACTAAGAGAAAGAATCTCGCTTAAATCTGCAGATACCAGAAGAATTGCCTTCTGCTGGCTGCGCATTTCCACGATTTTCTTCCGAATAAACTCAATGGCGCCAACATCGATTCCTCGGGTGGGCTGATTCATAATCAGCAGATCCGGCTCATAATCAAATTCCCGGCCCACAATTAATTTCTGCACATTTCCTCCCGACAGCTCGGACACCGTCTGTTTTGAGTTATCGTATTTCACCAGGAATTCCTTCAGAATCCGATTGGTAAACTCACTGACTTTCTTCCCATCAATCAGGCCATGAGATTTCAGCCGATCAGTATAGTACACTTTGGAAATCGTGTTGTCTTCCAGAGAAAGTTTAGGCGCGGATCCATACCTCATCCGGTCTTCCGATACGTGGGAGATCCCTGCTTCCTGACGGGTCCGCACCGAAGCCCGGGTAATATCCTGTCCCTTTAAGGTGATGGTTCCATGCTGCGGTCTTAAAGTCCCCACAATGGCTTCTACCAGCTCTGACTGACCGTTTCCATCGATTCCGGCAATGCCAAGAATCTGTCCCTGGTGAATGGAGAAGGATACATGGTCCAGTCTGGTTTTCCCGAAAGAATCTGCGTAAATCAAATCTTTCACGGAAAAGATATTCTTGCCGTATTTTGCCTCTTCCTTCTCAATGTCCAGGCTCACATCTCTGCCTACCATCAGCCGGGAAATTTCCTGTTCATCCAGATCGGAAATTTCATAGGTTCCCATGGTCTTTCCATCCCGGAGAATAGTCATCCGGTTGCATAATGCTTTTACTTCGTTCAGCTTATGAGAAATAAAAATAATAGTATGGCCATTTTCCCGCAGAAGCTTCAGCTGCTCAAATAACTCCTCTGTCTCCTGGGGAGTCAGCACCGCCGTCGGCTCATCCAGAATCAGAATGTGAGCTCCCCGGTAAAGGGCCTTTAAAATTTCCAGTTTCTGACGCATGGCCAGGGAAATATCCTCAACTTTCTCCTGGGCCTCCACCTTCAGATTATACTTATCTGATAATTCCTTTGTAATCCGGACTGCTTCTTTGCGGTCTACCTTTAAGGCGTTTCCCGTTTCTGCTCCCAGAATCAGATTTTCCGCCACCGTCATGGACGGCACCTGCATGAAATGCTGGTGAACCATTCCCAGACCAGCTGCAATGGCGTCACTTGAGGAAGAAAAATGCACTTCCTTTCCTTCCACGAAAATCTGTCCTTCTGTGGGTGCAAGCATTCCGAAAAGCATCTTCATCAGCGTAGATTTTCCTGCGCCGTTTTCTCCTACCAGCGCATGGATTTCTCCTCTTCTGATCTCGAGATTGACATTGTGGTTCGCCACAACGCCGCCGGGATATACTTTAGTAATATTCCGGGCTTCCAGGACATTTCCCTGCTCCATAAGTTATCCTCCATCGTTAAGAGAAAATCTCCTGCCATGACAGCAGGAGATTTTGCCGGTTTCTTTTTCGTTACGGTGAAAGTCTGCCGCCGAATCAACAACATAAATTCAGAGATTCCAAATGCGCCGCCAACCGTTCATCGGCGGCTGCGCACTGGCTGTCGGCACATGATCATTACTGTGCACTGTCAATGATTTCGTTTAAGGTTGCTTCATCCATACCGTAAGCGGTATTTACCTCAATCTCACCGGAGATAATCTTATCTTTTGCATCATTCACAGCCTGCTGAATCTCTTCCGGAACGATAGACTGATAGATTTCATTGTCGGCAAGTCCAACTACTCCGTCTTCCAGACCCAGAACCTGATATTCACCATAAGGAAGTTCTCCTGCCAGATCTTTCTTCACTGCATCTACAAGGCTGTCGCCAACATTTTTAATCGCGGAAGAAACGATATAATTTGCTTCCTCCTGTCCCTCATAAGCAAGCGCCTGATCAGAGTCAACACCAATTACATACCTCTGGCTCTCTGCCGCAGCTTCGATTACACCTACAGAGGCAGGTCCAGCTGCTACGAATACACAATCTGCGCCGGAAGAATACTGGGTTAACGCCAGCTCTTTTGCCGTTGCAGAGTCAACATAGGAACCTACATAAGAAACCATTACTTTGATGTCCGGATTTACAAACTGAGCGCCCTGGATATACCCTACTGCAGAGTCATTAATTACCACAGCAGTATCTCTTGCGCCTACAAAACCAATCACCGCATCATCGTTGGCATATTCCACATCAGAAGTGGTCAGGCTGGCAGCCAGAACACCTGCGAGGAAAGCACACTCATTCTGCTTATAGCTCATGGAATATACATTGCTTAAATCGCCCAGGCTGTAATCCACATCGGTATCAAAGATAATATAACGCTTCTCCGGGAATTCCTGAGCAACCTGCTCGGTAATTTCCTTCATATCCCACAGACCAGTAATAATAATGTCTGCATCAGACTCGGAGGCATCCAGCATGGAGCCTTCAAATTTGGTCTTGTCGTTGCCCATCTCGATCATCTGAACTTCTACCTGATCGCCCATTTCATTCATCAGGCGCTCCATTCCAGCCTGAGCAGAATCGTTAAATGCCTTATCGCCGAAAGAACCGGTAACCAGAAGAGCGATCTTTACCTTCTCGCCAGTGGATTCCTCTCCCTGAGTTTCCTCAGCAGCATCTCCTCCTGCTGCTTCCTCGCCGGCAGTCTCTCCTGCAGCAGTAGTGGTTCCGCTGCTGCTGCTTCCTGAACAGCCAAACAGCATAGAAGCTGCCATTGCCATTACTACAGCACCAGTTAACACTTTTTTCTTCATAATACATCTTTCTCCTTCTTATAAATGGTTGATTTATTTAAACTATCAAGAGTATCAAGATAGTCTTTCTTGCTTAATACCGGCTTGAAGGCCTTCTTGATTTTCCAGGCAGCAGCGCCGCCCTCTGCCAAAAGTTCCTCTATGGTGTCTGCAAAATAATGCGCGGGAACACAGTATGCCTGCTCCGGATCCGCCGTCTTAAAATCTTTCCCATGGGTGCTTCCCGAAAATCCAGCCACGCCGATTTCCACCGTAGGCCACATCAGGGAAATATCCCCCATGTCTCCAGAGGCAAATCCATGAGTCCCCTGGGCAATCATTTCTGGCTCCATATAGTCCAAAATATGTTTCTTTACCAGTTCCGTAAGATTTTCGTCCTGGTGAAGAGGGAAATATCCCGGAGTATCCTGGATTTCCAGATCACAGCCAATGGCCAATGCTCCGGCTCTCAGGGCCCGGTTTACCTTTTCGCTGGTTTCAAAAATCGCTTTTACCGTTTTAGCTCTGACGTACATTTCCAGCTGAGTTCTGGAAGGAATGGTATTCACCGTCTGTCCGCCTTCCTGCATAATAAAATGCACCCGGATGGCATCTTCCGCCCGGAAAGTTTCCCGCAGGAAGTTGATTCCCGTCATGGCCAGATTCGCTGCATTCAGCGCATTGATTCCATCCTCTGGATTAGCCCCTGCATGAGCCGCCTTTCCCGTGAAAATGGCGCGTTTTTGAATAAATCCATTCAGTCCTGCACCAATCTCTGCATGATATCTGGTCATATCCAGACCCATGGCATGGCAGGACAGCATAATATCAATGTCGTCGAACACCCCTGTGGTAATCATCTCCTGTTTGCCCGAGGGATGATGAAGCTTGCCTTCTGCAATCAGCTTCTTTCGGTAATCCATATCGCAGAATTCCTCTCCTGGAGTTACCAGCAAAGTCACCTTGCCGCAGAGATCGTTAAGCATTCCGGATTCTTTGATTGCAAGAAACAGACTCATCATCACGCCCAGCTGGGCATAATGGCCGCAGGTGTGAGCTGCATAATCGCCTTCATGAGCAAAGGGGTGACCTAATGTGGGGACAGCATCAAACTCCGCGATCAGGCCAATATTAGGCCCCGGCTTTCCTGAATCCAGGCAGGCTCTGATGCCGGTATAAGCCACATCTTCATGAGGAATCCCTGCTCCGTCCAAGACCTCGATAGCCTTGCCCCGGCTGCGGAATTCCTTAAAGCCCAGTTCTGGATGACGATAAATATCTTCGCTCATCTCAATCATCCGGGGTAGAATTTCATTTAATTTTTCATGAACCGGTTTCATGGATTTCCTCCTCCAAGAATAAAGAATTAATACTTACTATCTTACTCGTAACTGGCAGGAACTGTCAAGAAAAATGTCAATTTTGAAAAAACTGAACAGATATTGTCCTCTTATTGTCGTTTTTTGCTGCGTTCTCCGCGATGTTTTTACTGTGTATTTTACTGTATTTTTCAATGTTTATTATACTGCAAAACCGGCGGAATTAACAGGGCAAATCCTGATTATCCGGTTAATCCCCTCTAGGGCTTTCGTGTTTTTTCGTTTTTTTGATGTTGACATTCTGAAATTTTGCGCTATAATGAAGCACAAAATTAAGAACCATGAATGCGAAGAACAGGACAAGACTTCCCAGGCAGATCTGTTTTCAGAGAGTTCCCAGTTGGTGGAAGGGAACAGCAGAGCCAGGACGGCCATCCCCTGCGAGCAGTCGGAGCGAAATCAGACAGTAGTTCCGGCCGGAATCCTCCGTTATCAGGAAACCTGTTAATCCGGCAAATCAACATGCAGACCGGACGACGGGACTGAGGGACCGGATAATCCGGTAAAAGAAGTGGTAACGCGGAGAAAGCTTTTTCGTCTTCTGACAGAGACAATCTGTCAGAAGGCGATTTTTTATTTTTCCCATTTCTTCTGCCGCCCCAATGGCCAGAAGCTGTGCTTCTTCCAGCCTTCTCTTCCAACGTTCAGACTGTACAAATAAAATGCCCGACCGGCATTTCATATAGATTATTTACTGCAGTTTAAGGAGGATGAAAAATCATGAACACACTTGTAATCGTACTGATCGCCGCCGTATGCCTGGTGGCAGCTTACGTATTGTACGGAAGATGGCTGGCCAATAAATGGGGGATTGATCCCAAGGCAAAAACGCCTGCCATTGTCCATAACGACGGGCAGGATTACGTTCCCACAGACGGATGGACCGTATTCGCCCATCAATTTTCCTCGATTGCCGGAGCCGGGCCGGTTACCGGCGCCATCCAGGCCGCAGCCTTCGGCTGGCTTCCAGTTCTTCTCTGGATCATTCTTGGCGGCATCTTTTTCGGCGCAGTCACAGACTTCGGCGCTCTTTATGCCAGCGTAAAAAACGACGGCAAGTCCATGGGACTTCTGATTGAACAATATATTGGAAAAACCGGCCGGAAACTGTTTTTAGGTTTCTGCTGGCTGTTTACTCTGATTGTCATGGCTGCCTTTGCCGATATGGTAGCAGATACCTTTAATGCTTATGTAGTAACTGATGGCGTAAGCACTCTCTCCGAAAGCGCCACGGTGAACGGTGCAGCCGGAAGTATTTCTTTGTTCTTTATCCTTTTTGCGGCAGTATTCGGAGTAATTCAGCACAAAATGAAATTCACCGGCTGGAAAGAAGCGGCCGCCGGGCTTTTGTTTACAGTGCTGGCTTTTATCTGCGGCATGAATCTTCCCGTGCTTTTAGGCAAAGAAACCTGGGTGTATATCGCCTTTATCTACATTTTCCTGGCGGCGGTTCTTCCTATGTGGTTTGTGATGCAGCCAAGAGATTACATGTCCACCTTCATGTTTATCGGCATGATCGCCGGCGCTGTGCTGGGACTGATTTTCGCACACCCTGCCATGAATCTCCGGCCCTTCACCGGATTTAGGAATGAAAATCTGGGAACTCTTTTCCCCATTCTCTTTGTCACGGTAGCCTGCGGCGCTGTGTCCGGCTTCCACAGCCTGGTGTCCTCCGGCACTTCCTCCAAAACCATTTCCAATGAAAAGGACATGCTGAAAGTCGGCTACGGCGCCATGGTTCTGGAAAGCCTTCTGGCGGTAATCGCCCTGTGCGTAGCCGGCGCCGCAGCCAGTGCTGACGGAACCGCCGCCGTGGGAACGCCTTTCCAGATCTTTTCCTCTGGAGTGGCAGGCTTCCTGGAAATGTTCGGCATTCCCGTATATGTAGCCCAGAGCTTTATGACCATGTGCGTCTCCGCCCTGGCCTTCACCACCCTGGACTCCGTGGCCAGAATCGGCCGTATGTCCTTCCAGGAGCTGTTCAGCGTAGACAACATGGACCAGGCTGAAGGATGGAGAAAACTGTTCTGCAACAAGTACTTCTCCACGCTGATTACCCTGCTCTTCGGATACATTTTAACTCAGGTAGGCTACTCCAATATCTGGCCCCTGTTCGGAAGCGCCAATCAGCTGTTAAGCGCACTGGTATTAATTACTCTCTGCGTCTTCTTAAAAGTGACAGGAAGAGAAATGCGGACTCTGGTGCCTCCCTTTGTGATCATGCTGGTGGTTACCTTCACCGCCCTGGTACAGCGGTTCATTTCCCTGGTAAGCGCTTTTTCGGCGGGCACCGGCACCTTTATGGTAGAAGGCCTTCAGCTGATTGTCGCTGTGCTGCTGATGATTCTTGGAGTAACCATTGTGGTGACTTCCGGTAAAGAGCTGATCAGCAAGAAAGCCGGCCAGCAGCTCCGCTAACGAAAGAATTTGTCATTCCGCTTTTATTGCATAAAAAATCCTCGGCATCGATTATTTGATGTAATCCATCTTCTAATCTGTGCTGAGGATTTTTCTTTCCTTGCTATCCAAGCACCTGCATCATAATCACGCACAACATTGGAATCGTAAACAAAGACAACAATGTAGACAGGAAAACCACTCCGGCGGCAAAGCTGGAATCTCCATCGTATGTAGCAGCCAGAATGGCAGTAGTGGCCGCCGCCGGCATCCCGGCTAAAACTACGGATACTTCGGTCACCAGCTGTCCGATTCCCGCCAGCATACAGCCAGCCAGGACAATTAACGGAAAAATAATCAGCCTTACCAGGCAAAACCAAAGATTTTCTTTTTTCAGCAGATCACTTTTATGGGTTTCCGCAAGAATATTGCCTATGGTAACCATGGACACTGCGGTAGTACAATTGCTGGAAGTGCGAATCGCCTGCTCCAATCCAGAGGGGAGAGAGAACTGGCCAATCATCAGGATCAGTCCGATGATCACAGCAATGATACAGGGATGGGTACAAATCTTCTTTAAAACATTTTTTCCCCTTGCTCCAGTAAAACAGGTTATCCCTGCAGACCACATGACAATCCGCTGGGGGATCAAATAGATAGAGGCATATAGGAGACCCTGGACCCCATACAGGCCTTCTGCAATAGGATTTCCCATAAATCCTGCATTTGAAGCGATCGTTCCATATTTCAAAACTGCAAGTTTTCCAGGATCTTTTTTAGAATAGAAAAGCTGTCCTGCCACTGATGCAAAAATTTGTATACATACTGATACCAAAAGAATAATCATACAGTCCCATAGAATGCTTCGATTAAATTCAATCATAAAAGAAGCAATAATATTACAGGGCAGGACGAAATTAATCAATAACCCCGACAAACCCTTTCTGGCATCTGCGGGGATAATTTTCATCTTCGTCAGGAGATATCCCGCCATCATTAAAAAAAAGATCGTAATTTGAAGATCAAGTAACGTATTCATGTCAACCATATTCTGCCTCCATTCTGCTCTCCATCTTTTCTCGTTTCAGTAACCTCCAGAGCCGTTTTTTGCTTCAGGTTATCGTTAATGTACTGGGGGAAACGCCCATGCTACCGCTTTCCCCCAAAAATAGTATAACATAAGCCCACAAGAGATACGATCAGCAGGCAAAACTGGATTAAATCCGCATAGGTCACCATATCCGCTCCTCCTCATTCAGCTTCCGTCCTTACCTTATCCTTCGATACGCCAGCACCGCGTCCTGATCAATACTGCGTATTTTCCAGCCGCATTCCAGAAAACTTTTCACCTTCTGACTCTCCCTTTCCCAGTTCATCAGGCAGATAGCCAGCCTGCAGTTCTTCGCCGGAATTCCTTCAACGACAAAATCAAAAAACTTCAGAAAAACAGTTAAATCCCGAAGCTGTTCCGCTTCCATATCCTCCATATACAAAATAGAAGATTCAAAAGCCGCCTCCTCCGGCAGGTCAAGTTCTTTTAAGATCTCCTCTTTTATCCCTTCATTTTCATTGCTTACCGCCAAATAAGCGCTGATCATGTCCGCCGATATACTGTCGCAAAGTTCCGCCGCCGAGTGATACTCACAGTCTTTATCCATAAAATCTGTTTCCGCAGGAATCACAATGCCATGTTTCAAGACAGCAATCTTATCTTGTCTGGACTCTCCATTCTCTTCTTCTCCATCATCCCAGCGGAGCAGCTCTGCTGAAAACCCCCAGATCAACATCCCATCCTCATCATAAAACCAATTTGATGTGCTGATTTCCAGATTATTTTCCTTTAGTGTCCTCAATGCTTTCTGATACATTTCATATTTGTCCTCTGTCATAATTTCCCCCTGATAAAGATAAGCTCTTCGTTCTTTCGCCGGTTCAAACATAATATCCTGCCGCAGTTCGTTAGCCTGAACTGAGGGCTCTGAAATCAGCGCCAGTTCCAATTTTTCCCGTTCTTTCGTATTCATCTGCCGTTTATCATAAACTTTACCCTGTTTATTTCGCAGAATCAGATCAAACATTCCTTTATTCTCGTCATTCTGCATCATCACCAGTTCGAAGCATTTCTTTAAAAATGGAAATTCTGTTTTCAAATTCTCAGGAAGATACTCCCAGGAAAAAAACACAGGCTCATATCCTCTTTTCGGCCTGTCCGCCAGTTCGGGAATCAGCCAGTCCCGCCCCGCCTTGACCGCACTGCGCAGCTTCCCTCTTCGAATCCACTGTCTTACCGCAGTTACCGTCACATCATACTTCTCCGCATACTCCTCAACAGTAAGATAATCGCACTTCACTTCCGCAAGAACAATATGATCAGAGGATTCCATGGATGTCATTTTCCCCTCTTCATCGCACTCCACTCCATCGCAGTGTCCAAGAATCAGAACAATCCCGTCAGGTTTCCAGGAATACTGATAGAACCAGTCAGATGATTGAATATCCGGAAAGCACATGTGATTCAGACAATGCCAGAATTTATTCAGCAGCTTCATCATGATCTTCCGCTTATTCTCAGACCAACCTTCCTCCTGAGATCTTTCACAATATTCTCTGTATTTCTCCAGAGATTCCAGCACATCATCTTTGGTCAGCAGATTTTGATTGATATATGCAAGCTTTTCCGGATAGTCCACTTTAGCGCCTCCTTTTTGTATTGTTTCAATACGTTTATTATATAAGATACGATACATTTTGTAAATAGACTAATTTCTTAATTTTACTAGACGCCGCTGAGAAACATCGGCGAAGTTTATGACGATAAAACCATAAAAAAGGGAGAAAGACTGCAGTTCTTTTGAACCACAGCCTCTCTCCCTTTTTCTGCCAGGCCTTGGCTGCCGATATTTACCATATTTTCAACAATTTTTCATATATTCTCTCTCTCTTTCTCAATCTTTTTCATCAGCGCATCTATCTTCACCTTATCAAAATCTGTTGTGTCCACGAGAATATGAGGCCCGTTGGCAGTAAAGCTGTCCATTCCCCTTGTGGTAATTCCCTTCACATAGCTCTCGTAGGAAATGATTTTTACCTCTCTGCCTGGTGTATCTTCCGGATAGCAGTCATTCACAACATGTCCCCGATGTCTGTCCGGGCTGCTATTTCTTTCCACAAAGCGCTGATATATTTTCCGATAATCGCCTGTCAAAGTTACAGTAATCGCCGTATAGGCATACTGCTGAAGAATATTCATCAACGGTTCTTTCGAATCATTTTCAAAATTATTTTCCAAAATAAATGGCAGATTATTTTTCATCAGCTGAGCAGCCATATAATACATAATGTTCATACTGGCAACGCCCAGCTTCACCTTTTCCCCTCTGGAATGAAATCCAATGTCATCGTACATTAATTCCTTAATCTTATCCTTTGAAATCACAGGAATCCCAAAATATTCCGATAACCGCTGCGCCATTGTACTCTTCCCTGCAGCAGGGATTCCGGTAACTAAAATACAGTACATATTCACCCCTCCAATATGGTAACCGAAATATCATCCATTTTTCCTGCCGTTTTCCCCTCCAGCCCAAGAAAAATCCCTGAATAAACCTGCGTCCTTCATCTGAAATCTTATCACAAAACTGTACTTCAATCATCTGCACGCTTTTATTCATTCAAATTATCTCGGCTTCTGCATTCATGACTAGGGAATGATCCACAGACCTGTACCGCCTGGCAGTAATAAATCCAATTATCTTTCCTAGCTTCTTTTTCATGCAAATGAAATCCGGCACTTTCCACTGGAATATTACTATCATATGCAATCATTATATTGTGAATATCATTAATCTGATTATCATAGAAGATATTCTGCCCTGTTCTCTTCTCCGCCAACAAGTTCGTTCAAAAAGCAGGCAAAGCCACAACGGGCAATTCCTAATTCTCGTTTCATAAAGCATCCCCCTAATTCCAACCATTGTTTTCAGAACATCACAGCATGCTGAACGCTAAAACTCATACATACCTCGTTCCATGTACTGAAACCATTCACCAGAAATTGCAGCAATAGCGTTGCTTTCCAATGAAATAATTTTATCATACACTATCCCGCTTTTCCAGCAAAAGCACTGATGGTTTAATTTTATCTTTTTATTCACTTTATCATTTCTGATCACCTTTCGTTGTCATATAATTTGGAGCGTGATACAATGTAGAAAACACAATCGTTTTTATTAGGAGAGATTAATGGAATATACAATACGGAAAATGTCAGTGGAAGAATATTCACTGCTGAATGATTTTCTATATGAGGCGATTTTTCTCCCAGACGGTGCAGTACCGCCGCCGAAAAATATTATTGCTTCTCCCGAATTGCAGATTTATGTTGATCACTTTGGACGATTAAAAGATGATTTTGCATTGGCTGCAGAAGTGGAGGGAAAAATTGTTGGTGCTGTATGGGTACGCATAATGAACGATTATGGACATATTGATGATGAAACTCCCTCCCTTGCCATCTCCCTATACAAAGAATATCGAGGGAAAGGAATCGGGACCGCTATGATGAAAGAAATGCTGTCTTTATTGAAAACGCACGGTTATAAACGCGTTTCGCTTTCCGTTCAAAAGGCTAATTATGCAGCTGAAATGTATCAGAAACTAGGATTTGCAATGGTAAAAGAAAACGGAGATGAATGGGTTATGCTCTGGCAAGCCTGTGAAAGGTCTCTGTAATTACAGATCTTCTATGATAATTGTTTAGCACGATATATCCCCCATGCCCCCTTTCATCGGCAATTTTATCTGCTCAGCAAATCGGAATTTTTAATACAGATTAAGCGAGCCTGTGAAAAAAACTCTGTAATTACAGATCTTCTATGATAATTGTTGGGCTGAAAGCTAATCTGAGAGCTTTCAGCCTTTGGTTTATATATAACAGCACATGCTGAGCATGTCAAGTACGAGCGGG
>DVFL01000031.1 GCA_018713255.1 Candidatus Cottocaccamicrobium excrementipullorum
ATAATCTTATCGGACATGGTTCTATAGCCTCCTTTGATGGGTTTTGTTGTGGTGACTTAATTCTACCAAACGGCTATAGATCATGTCTATTTTTATGAAATTGATTTTGCGAAATTAATTATACGTTATCTAAACACCGTAGCTATCATTATTTCCGCAGAATAAGTTGCTCATTTTCTGCTGAAAGCAGCCATTTTCCGCAAAAAACGCAGAGGCGAACTCGCCTCTGCGTTTTTATTCTTATTATCCTTCAATGGAAATGTATTTCTTTTCTGGTACTGCCGGCTTTTCTTCCTTTTTCGGAATTGTCAGCCTTAAAATACCGTGTTTAAATTCTCCCTTAATTTCATCCTGGGTTATGTCTTCGCCTACATAAAAGCTTCTCTCACAAGCTCCTGCATAACGTTCACGGCGCAGATACCTGCCGGTTTTCTTCTCCTGCTCATCCTGATCGAGACCTTTAGCGGCGCTGATGGTTAAAACTCCATCCTCCAAAGATACCTTGATCTCATCCTTCTTAAATCCAGGAAGATCCATTTCCAGTTCATAGCAGTCATCCTTTTCCTGAATATCCGTCTTCATCAGATTTCTGCCGCGACGTCCATAAAGCTTCTTTTCAGCTCTCTGCATATCCTGATCATCAAAGAACGGAAAATCATTCATCCAATCATCAAATATATTATCATTAAAAATGCTGGGCATTAACATAAGTCATTCCTCCTCAAATCATCTAATATGACAACTATTCTTCTATGAAATAAACTCATCCTTCAATGGCAATGTACTTTTTATTCTCTGTCTCCGACTTATCTTCTTTCTTCGGAAGATTCAAGGTCAGCGTGCCATTTTCAAATTTGGCTTTCACATCCCCTTCTGTAACCTGATCTCCCACATAGAAGCTCCGGCTGCAGGAACCGCTGTAACGTTCACGGCGAATGTAACGTCCTTTCTCGTCCTTTTCGTCTTTATTTGAATTTGAATTTGCTGTGATGGTTAAATAGCCATCCTTCAGCTCTGCCTTAATATCTTCTTTCTTTACACCAGGAAGATTCATGGTAATTTCATAGCCATGATCTGTATCCTTCACATCCGTCTCCATCAAAGCTGCTGAACCGGCTGCAGGATAATATCCAAAGGAATCATCAAAAAAGTCATCTAACAAATTTTCTCCAAAAATACTAGGCATCAACATAAGTCATCTCTCCTTTTCTTTTCTGTGTCGTTCTTGGTTGTTACCTCGATTTTCGGAACTGGTGTGAGGGATTTTAACTGCTTATCTTTTTTATTTCCCTCTTCCTTTGTTCTGACTACGTTATACCACTTGTTATTAGCACTGTCAATAGTTGAGTGCTAATTTTTTGTAATTTTATGTTTTTATCAAGAGTCGTATAATTATATTTCATTTATTGTGCATATTTTCAGTTATTTTATAGTCTTAAGGCGAAAAAGCCCCTAGACAAAAGCCGCTGCAGTTCAGGGAAACCTTTCCCCTGATCCACAGCGGCTTTTCAGCAACTATAAATTTTTCACCTTAAATTCTCTCTCCAGTTCCCTTCTCTGATCCTTCTTAGCAATATCCGCCCTCTTGTCATAAAGCTTCTTTCCTCTGGCCAAGCCGATTTCTACCTTGACCAGTCCGCTTTTAAAGTATACCTGAAGGGGAACCAACGTAAATCCCTTTTCTGCAATTTTTGAGGCCAGTTTTACAATCTCATTCTTGTGCATCAAAAGTTTCCTGGCCCGAAGGGGATCTTTGTTAAAGATATTTCCCTTTTCATAAGGATTAATGTGCATGCCGTAAATCCAGACTTCTTGATGCTGATCAATCCGGACAAAAGCTTCCTTAATGCTGCACTTGCCCATACGGACAGATTTTACTTCCGTGCCGAAAAGCTGAATGCCGCATTCATATTTCTCATCAATAAAATAATCATGATAGGCCTTTTTATTATTGGCCACCAGTTTAACTGCGTTCTTCAAATCAGAACCCTCCCCGTTTATCTTCTGGCCTTGCCGCCGATCTATCTGCGCTTAAGCTTCCCATGAACCAGGCACCAGGCGAAAATCAATTGTTTTGAGCAAACGGTCTGTTCCTGCAACCACCACGCGAACCCTCTGTCCCAGCTTATAGGTTTTTCTGGTCATTTCTCCGGTAAGCTGATAGCTGGAGGAATCAAATACATAGTAATCATCCGTCAGATCATTAATTTTAACCAAACCCTCCACCGTATTGGGAAGCTCTACATAGAATCCCCAGCCAGCTACTCCGGAAATCACGCCCTCAAATTCTTCGCCCAGGAAGCGGGACATATATTCGCATTTCTTTAATTTGTCCGTCTCTCGTTCCGCCTCGTCAGCCCGCCGCTCCAGAGCAGAGGTCTGAACCGCCACTTGAGGAAGAATCTGCTCATAATGAGCCATTCGCTTTTCCCCTAATCCTCCATGAAGATTTTCCTTGATAATCCGGTGAATCTGCAGATCCGGATAGCGGCGGATCGGCGAGGTAAAATGGCAGTAATACTTAGCTGCAAGCCCGAAATGTCCGCTGCAGAAAGTCGTATATTTCGCCTGCTTCATGGACCGAAGAGCTAAGCGGCCAATGAGGGCCTCCTCCGGTTTTCCTTCTGCCTTCTCCAGAAGTTTTTGAATCTCCTTGGGATGCACTTCTCCCTGCTGAGTTCTAACTGTATATCCGAAATTATGGAGAAAAGTAATCAGCTGCTTCATTTTTTCCGGATCGGGATTTTCATGGGTCCGGTACAAAAAGGGAAGCTGCTGCCAGTAATAATCCTCTGCCACCGTCTCATTTGCTGTAAGCATAAAATCCTCGATCAATCTAGTGGCCGCATTCCGCTCATAAGGCTTGATGCTCACCGGCTTCCCCCGCTCATCCAGAATGATTTTGCTCTCTGGGAAATCAAAATTCACCGCACCTCTGGCAGCCCGTCTTTCCCGAATCAGATGAGACAGCTCCCCCATCATCTGAAGCATAGGCACCAGCTCTTCATCCTGTCCAGCCGCTTCTTCTCCGGAAAGAATGGCGTTTACCGCCGTATAGGTCATCCTCCTATCCGACCGGATCACCGTTTCTGCAATCTCATGGCCCGTTACATTTCCCTTTTCATCAATGTCCATCAGGCAGCTTAAGGCAAGCCTGTCCTCTCCTTCATTCAGAGAACAAATGCCGTTGGACAAACGATGAGGCAGCATGGGAATCACTCTGTCCACCAGATAAACACTGGTGCCCCGCCGGAAAGCCTCCTGGTCTAAAGGACTTCCCTCAGGCACATAATGGGAAACATCTGCAATATGGACTCCCAGATGATATACGTCTCCCTCTTTCCACAGGGTAACTGCATCATCCAAATCCTTTGCATCCTCTCCATCTATGGTTACAGTAAGAAGACTGCGAAGATCCCGCCTTCCTGCATACTCCTCCTGTGAGATCCTATCTTCTGTTTTTTCCGCCTGTTCCATTACCTCCAAAGGAAATTCCTCCGGAAGGCCGTAAGCCCGGACAATGGACAAAATATCTGTCCCCGGGTCATTGACATGGCCGATGATCTCTACAATTTCTCCTTCCGGATTCTTCCCCGGACTGCCGAAATCCGTAATTCTGGCCACCACCTTGTGGCCTGTCACCGCACCCATATCCTTTCCCTCAGGGATAAATACGTCTCGTCCAATCTTTGGATTATCTGGAACCACAAAACCGAAATGACGGCTTTTCTGGTAATAGCCGATCATCTCCTGATTAGCCCGCTCCAGAACCTTAATCACCACACCTTCCGGCCGCATCCCTTTCTGATGCTGCTCCACCACCAAGCGAACCCGGTCTCCATGCATGGCTCCGGCGGTTTTCTCCGGCGGAATAAAAACATCTTCCTCCATCCCTTCTACGGTCACGAACCCGAATCCTTTAGGATGGCCGGAAAACGTACCGGTCACAGAAAAAATTTCTGGCCTTGCGTACTTCCCTTTCTTAGAAAGAGCAAGACTTCCCTCCGCCACCATCTCATCTAAAACCTGATTCAGCTCCTCCCGCTGATATTTTGGAATATTCAGCAGCGCGGCAATCTCCTTGGCCTTCATCGGCACATATGCCGGATCTCTCACCAGGCTGGCCAGCATTTTTTTCCGCTCTTGTTTTAATTCTTCATTCATATCAAGTCTCCTGCAGAAACACGGCTTTCTTCATAAAAAACGCGGCTGGCGCCGCAACCATATATTCTGCTGTTCATCATCCTGTTCAGCAAAATACAGGAACGTCTGCCAGCCGCTTATCCTTTACGGCAGCTTTCTCTGCTTGTCTTAGTCATTTAAAATGTTCAGCACGATGGCCAGCAGCATAAACGCAATTGCTGCAAACTTGGTAAATTTCTCCAGCGCGCCTTCCATAGAACGTCCTTTATTCCTTCCCCAGTAAGTATCCGCCATGCCGGCAACTGCGCCAAGGCCATTGGACTTACCTTCCTGCATCAGAATAATTGCAGATAAAGCAATGCTTATGATTACAAAGATAATGGAAATTACGATTTTCAACACGGTCATTTCTCCCACCTCCTACTCATACCTGCATATCATAGCATACTTTTTCTGCAAATACAACCTTTTTCCTGTTAAACTGCCGGGAATTTCCGCCCCGTTAAAGAATATTTACCCTTCAATTTCCTCCTCGATCCGAAGAAGCTGATTATATTTTGCCGTACGTTCTCCTCGGCAGGGCGCGCCGGTTTTAATCAATTCCGTTCCCATGCCCACTGCCAGGTCCGCAATGGCGCAGTCTTCTGTTTCTCCTGACCGGTGAGACATAATGGTGGTATAACCATTTAATTTGGCCAGCTGAATCGCATCCATGGTTTCTGTCACTGTACCGATTTGATTTGGCTTAATCAAAATCGCATTGGCACAATGCATGGTGATCCCTTTCTGCAGCCGCGCCGTGTTGGTAACGAATAAATCATCTCCCACCAGACGCACTCGTCCTCCAATCCTCTCTGTAATCAATCGCCATCCTTCCCAGTCCTCTTCATCCATAGGGTCCTCAATGGAATAGATCGGATAAGTGTCTGCAAGCTTAATCCAATGCTCCAGCATCTGTTCCCGCTCATAAGTTTTCCTTGCTTTTGGAAGGGTGTAAAATCCAGGGCCCAATTCGGTATTTTTCCATTCACTGGCTGCAGCATCCAGAGAAATCATAAAATCTTTTCGTTCTCTAAATCCTCCCAGCCTGACGGCCTCCAAAATCACCTCAATGGCTTCTTCCCCTGAGGAAAGATCCGGTGCAAAGCCTCCTTCATCTCCCACCGCCGTAGAAAGCCCTCTTTCCTTCAGCAGCCTCTTGAGCACCTGGTAAACCTCGGCACACCAGCGCATCCCTTCTTTAAAAGAGGAAGCGCCCATCGGAAGTATCATAAATTCCTGAATATCCACTGAATTGTCAGAATGGGCTCCTCCATTTAAAATATTCATCATGGGCATCGGAAGCTTATTTCCATAAATGCCGCCTACATACTGATAAAAAGAAGCGCCGCTGGCTGCGGCTGCCGCTCTGGCACAGGCCAGAGAAAGGCCCAGAATAGCGTTGGCTCCCATTTTCTCTTTGTTTTCCGTGCCATCCGCCTCTTTAAGAAGCCGGTCAATTTTCTTCTGATTCCTGGCGTCTTCAAACATTAAGGTTTCCGCAAGAATCGTATTGATATTGTTTACCGCTCTCTGAACCCCTTTTCCTTCAAACCGCAGATCACCGTCCCGCAGCTCCACCGCTTCATGCTGTCCCGTAGAAGCTCCGGAGGGCACAGCGGCGCGGCCCATGGCTCCGCACTCCAGCCATACCTCAGCCTCTACTGTGGGGTTTCCCCGGGAATCCAGAATCTCTCTGCCATGTACTGCTGCAATTTCATACCGTTCATCCATAAAAATAAGCCTCCTTGCCATAAACATCATTCCTGTGCTCTATGGTAAGGATGGCTTATTTTTTTCGTTTTATTCTCTTCCCAGCGCTTTAGCCGAAGAATTTTCGCCTTACGCTCTCAGTTCAATTCCCAGTCCCTGAAGACCATTGAGAATCTTCTTCATCGCGGCGTTTACGTCCTCGTCAGTCAGCGTTCTGTCTTTCGCCCGGAAAGTAATGGAGTAAGCAACAGACTTATATCCAGCCACAATCTGACTGCCCTCGTAAATATCAAACAGCTTGTAGCTTTCCAGGATCTTTCCGCCCCGCTGTGCAATCACATCTTCAATCTGGCCTACCCAAATATTCTTGGGAACCACCATGCTAATATCTCTGGTTACTGCAGGATGCTTGGCAATTCCTGTATATTTCCGGTCAAAGGTAGCAAATTTCTCGATAGAAGGCATATCCAAAACAGCCAAATATACTTTATCCCCGATCTTATAATTATCTGCACAGTCCGGATGCACCTCGCCCATATATCCTACGGTTACTCCTTCGTATACAATATCCGCCTTTCTTCCTGGATGGAGATAAGGCCGGTCACAAGAAGGATCGTAGTGCACCTTTTTGGTCATGCCCAATTTATCAAAGAACTCTTCCACCACGCCTTTCATGGTAAAGAAATCTCCTTCTCCGTACATGCCCAGAGTAAACTGCATCCGCTCATCTGGAAGCTCCGTTAAAGGAAGGGCCTTAGGCAGATAAATATTCGCCAGCTCATAAAGTCTTACATCCTTATTTCTCCGATTATAATTGGTGGACAGAGAAGTAAGCATGCCGTTTAAGGGACTGGTGCGCATAATGCTGAAATCTTCGCCCAGAGGATTCATAATGGGGATAGCCTTTCTCAGCGGAGAAGTCTCCGGCAGAAGAAGCTTGTCAAATACCTTAGGGCTCTCGAAAGAATAGGTCATTCCCTGGGAGAATCCGCAGAATTCCGCAATCTGCCTTGCCACCTGTTCAACCCGAAGCTTAAAGGAAATCTTGCCTGTGGTAGCTTCTCCAGAAGGCAGGGTTGTAGGAATTTTGTCATAGCCGTAGAACCGGGCAACTTCCTCTGCCAGATCCGCCAGGCGCTCTAAATCCTGTCTCCAGGTGGGAGCGATCACCTCATTCCTTTCCTCATCGAAACCAAGATCAAGCATCTTAAAATACTCCTTCATGGTTTCTTCACTGATCTGGGTGCCCAGAAGCCGATTGATCTTTTCCGAGCTGAAAGGAATCCGCTTTTCCGTCCGCTTTACCGGATAGCAGTCGATGATGCCTCCCACTACTTCACCAGCTCCCAGCTCCTCAATCAGCTGGCAGGCCCGGTTAATGGCCGCCTCTGCATTATTGGGATCCAGTCCCTTTTCGAACTTGCCTGAAGCATCTGTTCTTAAGCCTAAACGCTTTGCAGAAAGACGAATATTGGTGCCGTCAAAGCAGGCTGCTTCGAACACCATCGTCTTAACCTCATCGGTGATCTTGCTGTTCTCCCCGCCCATGATTCCGGCAATGCCAACTTCCTTCTCTCCGTCGTAAATCATCAGAACGTCATGATCCAGGTTCCGCATCTGGCCGTCAAGACTCTGGAACTGATCTCCGTCTTTAGCCCGCTTCACTACAATTTCATGGCCGGCAATCGTATCATAATCATAAGCATGCATCGGCTGGCCATACTCTTCCATCACATAGTTGGTAATATCTACCAGGTTATTGATCGGACGGATGCCGCAGGCAGCCAGACGGCGCTTCATCCACTCCGGTGAGGGTGCCAGCTTAATATTCTTTACCATCCGCGCGCAGTAGCGAGGGCACAGATCCGTATCCTCTACTCTGACCTTCAGATAGTCGTGAACATCCTCATTGTTTCCCGTAGGTGTAACTACCGGCGGATGGAAAGGCAGGCGGTAGGTAGCGGCAGCCTCCCTGGCTATACCGATTACGCTGTAACAATCCACCCGGTTTGACGTAATCTCGTACTCGTGCACCACATCGTGAAGGCCCAGAATATCCAAAGCATCTGTTCCAGGCACACTGTCCTTGGGCAGAATATAAATGCCGCTTTCTGGTGCATCGGGGTACATTTCCCGGCTGGAACCAAGCTCTTCGATGGAGCACATCATACCGCAGGACTCTACTCCTCTGAGCTTTCCCTTCTTGATCCGGATTCCATCCTCCGGCATCGGACCGCCGTCATGGCCGCCAGCCACCTTTCCTCCATCCAGCACTACGGGAACCTTATCCCCTTCCTTCACGTTCGGCGCTCCCGTAACGATCTGGATAGTCTCCGCTCCCACATTAACCTGGCATACAATCAGCTTGTCCGCATCGGGATGAGCCTCAATCTTTACAATTTCTCCCACTACGATTTTTTCCAGATTCTTGTCCAGACAGGTATAGCTTTCTACTTTTGTTCCGGAAAGGGTCATTGCATCTGTAAACTCCTGGGCAGTGGTCTGTAAATCCGGAACATATGCTTTAATCCACTCTAATGATGTATTCATGATTTTCTCCTTTATTCCTTAGAACTGCTTTAAGAACCGCACGTCGTTTTCGTACAGCAGCCGCATATCGTCAATCTCGTATTTTAACAGGGCAATCCGCTCAAGTCCTACGCCGAACGCAAATCCTGTATACTCCTCTGCGTCAATACCGCACATTTCCAGAACATGAGGATGAACCATACCGCAGCCTAAGATTTCAATCCAGCCAGAGCCCTTGCAGAACCGGCAGCCTTTTCCGCCGCACTTAAAGCAGGTAACATCCATCTCCGCGCTGGGTTCGGTAAAGGGGAAATGATGAGGCCGGAATTTTACCTTGGTTTCCTTGCCGAACATCTCTCTTGCAAACTCTGCCAAGGTTCCCTTTAAATCGGAAAAGGTAATGTGCTTATCCACAACCAGTCCCTCAACCTGATGGAAAGAAGGCGAATGGGTGGCATCTACCTCGTCAGACCGGAACACTCGTCCTGGAGAAATCATGCGGATGGGAAGCTTGCCCTGCTCCATCACTCTGGCCTGTACCGGAGAAGTCTGGGTACGCAGCACAATATCTTTGGTGATATAGAAGGTATCCTGCTCATCCTTAGCCGGATGATTGGCGGGAATGTTCAGCTTTTCAAAGTTATATTCATCGTACTCCACCTCTGGACCTTCAATGACTTCGTATCCCATTCCCACGAAGATTCTCTCTACCTCATCCAAGGCAATGGTATTAGGATGACTGTGTCCAACATTATTTTTCTTTGCCGGAAGCGTAACGTCGATTACTTCCTTCTTCATCTGCTCTTCTCTAGCTTTTTTGGACAGCTCTACTTTCGTGCTCTCCAGCTTTTCCTCAATCAGCGCCCGCACTTCATTGACCATCTGGCCAACCTTAGGCCGGTCTTCCGGGGCTACGTCCTTCATGCTTTTTAACACCTTAGTCAGCTCGCCTTTCTTGCCCAGATAAGCAATCCGGATATCATTGAGCTTTTCCAGCGCGTCAGAAGCATCGATCTTTGCCAGTGCTTCTTCTTTAATCTTGTCTAACTGCTCTTTCATGTTCTCTCTCCTTCACTTATTTCAAGCTTTGGCAGCCCGGCCTGAGAATTTTGTTTCCAGCGAATCTCGTCATGAAACAAAAAAAGCCCCGCCCCTTCATAATCAGAAGGGACGAGACAATATCTCCCGCGGTACCACCCTGGTTCCTGCCGTGCCGGAAGCATCGCTTCCAAAGCCCTCTTTTTGCAGGCGCTTCATCGGCTCGTAACGTGGG
This sequence comes from Candidatus Cottocaccamicrobium excrementipullorum, assembly GCA_018713255.1. Taxonomy (GTDB): domain Bacteria; phylum Bacillota; class Clostridia; order Lachnospirales; family Lachnospiraceae; genus Caccovicinus; species Caccovicinus excrementipullorum. The sequence goes on from DVFL01000031.1 coordinate 9,698, forward strand.
CCATCCGTCACCACCTACCTGACTGAAACGTCCTCAGCGGTGCAGCTCCAATGGGAAATTCGGTATCTGAAGGAACCTGGGAAAGCTTTCAGCCGGCGGCTCTCCCTCTCTGGCGGAAATCAGATATCTACTTGCATCTTCATCGCCTTTGCAAATCTGAATCATATTGTATACGGATTCCGCCAACTTGTCAAGACTTCTGATTCATAATCAGCATCTGCAGCCGGTTTTCAATATTGGCAAAGCTGACGTCCGGGTCGTAATCCAGAGGCAGAATCTGTACGTCAGGATAAAGTTCCTTAAGGCGCTTAGAAATTCCTCTTCCCACCACATGATTAGGCAGACAGCCGAAGGGCTGAAGGATAACGAAGGCTTTGCAGCCCTGTTTCGCATGGTGAAGAATCTCCCCGGGAATCAGCACTCCTTCTCCAGCATCGAAAGTATGATGAATAATCGGATCGCTCTCCTTCACCAAATCCTCCATGCGGCATGCCGGCGTATACAGCGGATGACTTTTGGCAATGGAATCAGTCACATCATGGGCAAGGTCGAAGACCTTATCTGCCGTCCGCAGCCACGCCTTCTCCCGAAAAGGCTTTTTGATGTGATACTCCTTCACCTGGCTGTCCTGATAAAAGTAAGTCTTTCGGATTACATCCGTCATCCTGGCTTCAATAATCTCAAATCCATTCCGCTCCAGATAATCCTCAATATCATGATTCGCGCCTGGATGGAAATTCAGCAGATACTCCCCAACAATCAAAACCGTAGGTCTTGGATTGGACCGGTCATAAGGAATCTCCTTCATGATCTCAATAGCCTTGACAAAACCGTGTCTGGCTCCGCTGATGCCATGATGCTCAAGTCCTTCAATCACCTGGTCCATGGCTTCCTCAAAGGCAGCATTAGCCCTCCCTGCTTCTTTTTCGTAGGGTCGGATCTTGCGCAGAAGCTCTTCCAAAACATCAATCATGGGCAGCGCAAACGCAATCCGCATGGCGGAAACCAAATTCATTTTGAATCCCGGGTGCATGTTGTGGTAATCCTGATCATCATTGGTCAGCACCGGCACATTGGCGTATCCTGCATCATCCAAAGCTTTCCGCAGCAGCGCGCCATAATGAGTAAGCCGGCAGTCTCCGATATATTTTCCCATGCCGATGGCCACTTCCTGATTATCGTACTTTCCGCTGCGGAGGGCTGCCAGCGCTTCCCCGATCACCACCTGAGCCGGAAAACAAATATCATTATGTACGTACTGTTTTCCCAGCCGAATTGCCTCCTCCCGGCCGATCTCCAGAGGAACTGCTTTAATTCCCTGGCCAGCCAAAGCGGCGGACATAACCCGGCTGAAGGCGTGGGAGGTGTTGGGCACCAAAACGACCTTTTCTTTCCGGTCTTTTTTCGTAAATTTCACCGGGTAAGGATCTGCAAGCTGCCTTACCTGAAGGCTCTCCTTCCTTCTGCGTCCCATGGACACAGTCTCAATAAAAGAATTCACCCGGATTCTTAAGGGGCCCTGAATATCGCTTTCATCCAGTTTTAAGATCAGCGGCGTTTTTCCGGAGATTTCTTTCATCATTCGGATGATTTCATCAGAAAGGTAAGCGTCATGGCCGCAGCCGAAGCTTACAATCTGTACATATTCCAGCCAGGGACTTCTGGCAGCAAGAATGGCAGAAGAAAGCATCCTTGCATGGAAATTGTTTACCACATCCAGCCGGCTTTTGCTTAAATCCACCTGGTCTGCCTCTGGAAGGGAATCCGCCGTCAGCACAGCAATTCCCTGGCGGGTGAACATTTCCGGCAGGTCGTGATTCACCAGGCCATCGTTCTGATAAGGACGGGAAGCCAGAACTACGCCATACTTTCCCTCCGCCTTCAGGCTCTCACATACCTTTTTCCCTGCATTCAGCAGGCTTTGGCGAAATTCCTTCTGCGCTTGATCACCAGCTTCTATGGCTTTTCTGGTACTGCTTTTCGGAATCTTAAAGGTTTCCTCCATGTAAGCTGTAAGCTGTCTGTCTCTGTCTGCGGGACTATACCAGTGAAACAGCGGCGCATCGAAAGGAATATTCCACCGTTTCTTGGGATTATCCGAATTTCGCACTACAATCGGATAACCCTTTACCACTGCGCACATAGACTGACTGGTCTTTTCCGTGTTTTCCGACTGCACAGTGGTGATGGAAGGCATAAATATCCGGTCCACTCCGCTCTCTGCCAGACTGCGAATATGCCCGTGAACCAGCTTTGCCGGAAAACATACGGTGTCTGAGGTTACGGCAGAAAGGCCGCTCTCATAAATTTTTCTGGTGCTGGCAGGGGAAATCCGCACTTCAAACCCTAAAGCTCTCCAGAATACTCCCCAGAAGGGCATGGTATCCCAGAATGCAAGAACTCTTGGAATGCCGATAATCACCTGCTTTTTCGGTTCAACCAAGGGGAACGAATAATTCTTAAACAAAAGCTTTTCCCGGAGAGCAAACAAATTCGGCACTCTGTCCTTTTCCTGCTGCTTTTCCTTAAGCTTTTCCCGGACCGCTGCATCTCGCGGATCTCCTAAAATTTCTCCCCGCTCACAACGATTATTGGTCACCCAGCAGTCGCCGCTTGAAAAACGGACAATCGTCCTCCGGCAATGATTGCCGCAGAAAGGACAAGGAGAATTGGCTTCCTGAGTATAAGAAAAATTCTCCATTTCCTCAAGACCGATAAAGGTTTTTTCTTTTTTCTGGTGCGCCATCTCCTCTTTCGTCAAAAGAGCGGCTCCAATGGCTCCCATAATTCCAGGGTAAGGCGCCCGTATCACCTGACGCCCTGTATACTGCTCCATGGCTCTCAGCACCGCGTCATTTTCAAAGGTTCCCCCCTGAACCACGATCTTGTCTCCTAAACTGTCCAAATTAGAAATCCGAATTACTTTGGTGAACACATTCTCAATAATCGAACGGCAAAGCCCTGCCATAATATCCTGAGGAAGCTTTCCATTCCGCTGTTCCGTGATAATGCTGCTGTTCATAAACACCGTGCACCGGCTTCCCAGCACTGCCGGATCCTGAGAAGAAAATGCGGACTGTGCGATCTTCTTTACCGGAATCCGAAGGGAGGAAGCAAAATTTTCCAGGAAAGAACCGCACCCGGAAGAACAGGCTTCATTCACCAGAATATTGGTGATGATGCCCTTATCCAGCCAGATTGCTTTCATATCTTGACCGCCGATATCCAGAATAAAGGTTGCATCATTGATGTATTTTTCCACCGCCCTTGCATGAGCCACTGTTTCCACCACATGATATTCCGTCTTAAAAGCCTTGGAAAACAGAAGTTCTCCGTAGCCGGTTGTTCCTGCTCCCAAAATTTCAAGGCGCGCTCCCGCCTGACGGTATTTATCTCTTACCTCGATCAAGGCTTTCTTCGCCACCTTCAGCGGCTCGCCCTGATTAGGCGCATAAAATGAATCCAAAAGGTTCTCTTCTTCATCGATCAGCACAAATTTCGTGGTTGTGCTTCCGGAATCGATTCCTAAATATGCCCGAACCGTCTCTCCTGCTTTGGGCTCTTTCGGCTTCCACTGAGGTTTTTGGTGACGGCGCATAAAATCGTCCTTCTCCTCCTGGGAAGCGAAAAACGGCGGTGCCTGGTGATGAAGCTGCTTCGGTCTCTCCTTTTCCAAACGGCTCAGTTCTTCTGCCAATTCTTCAGGATGAAAAATCCTCTGATCCTCTGCAAACAATGTATCCAGGGCGCATGCCGCTCCATAGGCGATAATGATTTCCGGCCGTTTCGGCAAAACCACATCCTTTGCAGAAAGCCCCAGTCTCTCAGCAAATACCCGCACCAAAACAGGATTAAAGGTAAGAGGACCGCCTTCAAACGCAACAGGCTTCTCAATATCCAGCCCCTGGGCCAATCCTCCAATCGTTTGCTTGGCAATGGCATGAAACGTGGACAGCGCAAGATCTGCCTTATTGATGCCCTGGTTGATTAAGGGCTGAATATCTGTTTTGGCGTATACTCCGCATCGGCCGGAAATATCATATACCGTCCGGCCCTGACCGGCAATGTGATTAAACTCTTCCACCTGAATCTTTAAAATGGAAGCCGCCTCATCAATAAAAGCTCCCGTTCCCCCGGCGCAGGAACCATTCATCCGCATATCTGACACATTCAGCGTTTTCGTTGTCTCATCTTCATGGAAAAATATTATTTTCGCGTCCTGTCCTCCTAACTCGATAGCAGTCCGCACTTGGGGATATTCCCGGCGAAGAACCAGAGAATTCGCCACCACTTCCTGGACGAAGGGAAGGTTTACCGCTTCAGCCACCAGCTTTGCGCCAGATCCCGTAAGGGCTGCCCGAATAGGAGCGCCTGGAAATTTCTGTTCCAGCCCCTGAAGAGCCCGGATCACACTTTTCAGCTGATTTGCGTTATGCCGCCGATAATCGGAATATACAATTTTACCTTTCTCATCTGCTGCCACAATCTTCGTGGTAGTAGAACCCACGTCGATTCCAACGGACAGCTTCTGAATTGCTTGCTTTTCTTCTGTCATATTGATTACTCCTAACCTTGTTCAGGGTTTTTCTCTGTCTACAGCTTATTACCCAATTATACAATTTATCACATTCTGTCGAAAAGTGTAAATTAAAATTTTTAATCCCAGATAAAAAATTTTAATTAATAAGGCCTGATGCCCTCAAAAAAACCGGCAGCCCCAAGCTGCCGGGCCGCCGGTTTTTCATTTCTTGATTGTTAAACTCCTTCTGTGAAAATCCTTCAAACAGTTTTTCCTTACGCTGGAGCAAACTGGCTGTTATAAAGCTGAGCGTAAAATCCGCCCTGGGCCAGCAATCCTTCATGAGTTCCCTGCTCCACAATATGACCGTCCCGCATAACCAGGATCATATCTGCTTCCCGGATGGTAGACAGACGATGGGCCACAATGAAACTGGTCCGCCCTTTCATCATCTTGGAAAAAGCCTCCTGAATCAGGATTTCTGTTCGAGTATCAATGGAGGACGTCGCTTCATCCAAAATCAGCATCGGCGGAAGGGCCAGCATTACCCTGGCAATACAAAGAAGCTGCTTCTGCCCCTGGGAAAGATTTCCTCCGTCCTCTGTAATTATCGTATCATATCCTTGAGGCATCCGCTTAATGAAGCTGTGGGCATGGGCTTCCTTAGCCGCGGCGATAATCTGATCCAAGGTGGCATCCGGGCGCCCATAGGCAATATTCTCTCTCACCGTTCCAGATTTCAGCCAGGTTTCCTGGAGAACCATGCCGTAGCTTCCCCGAAGACTTCCTCTGGTTACGTTCCGAATATCTTGTCCGTCCACCCGGATTCTTCCGCCGTTTACATCGTAAAACCGCATGAGAAGATTGATCACCGTAGTTTTTCCGCAGCCAGTCGGTCCAACCAAAGCGATCCTCTGCCCCGGCTTAACCTGCAGATTCAGATCTTCAATTAATTTCACCTCAGGGGTATAGGAAAAATTCACATGTTCCAGATCTACCTGTCCCTTAACCTCTTTCAGCACCACAGCATCCGGCGCATCCGGCACAATGGCAGGCTCGTCAATCAGGGCAAATACGCGAGAAGCTGAAGCCAGCGCATTCTGCAGTTCTGTAATTACACCAGAAATTTCGTTGAACGGCTTCGTATATTGATTAGCATAATTTAAAAAGCTGGTAAGCTGCCCCACGGTGAGGAATCCCATAATTACGCCCACTGCACCTGCCGTGCCAACCCCGGCATAAACTAAACTGTTGACAAAACGAGTAGCTGGATTGGTAATGGAAGAGAAAAAGGTGGCTCGCAGGCTGTAATCAGAAAGTCTCCGGTTAATCGTCTTAAATTCCTTAAGGGTAGCCTCTTCATGTCCAAACGCCTGAACAACCTTGATATTGCCTAAACTCTCTTCGATCACCGAGGTTAATTCTCCTCTGGCCTCAGACTGTTTCTGAAACATGGTAAAGGTTCTTTTCGCAATAAAGCTGGCCACCAGGAAAGAAACCGGCGTAATCAAAACTACCACAAGAGTAATCAGAGGATTAATCGACAGCATAAACAGCAGTGTTCCCAAAATGGTCATCACCCCAGTAAACAGCTGAGTAAATCCTAACAGCAGGCCTTCTGAAAACTGGTCAATGTCCGCAATAATCCGGCTGACCACATCTCCTGCCGGATGACGGTCCAAATAGCTTAAAGGAAGAACCTCCAGATGATTGAATGCTCTGGTCCGCACATCCTTTACCACCCGGTAAGTAATCACATTGTTAATATGGTTCATCAGCCATTGGGCGGCAGCGGTAATCAATACAACCACTGCAATCCGGGTTAAAATAGACAGCAGCAGAGAATAATCCACCTGGCCCGGCCCCAGAATACAATCCACCGCCTGACCGGTGAGCACTGGCACGTATAAGGTTAACGCCACGGTAATCGTAGCCAGCACCAGGGACAATCCTACTGCAAGCCGGTATTTTTTAATGTAGCCAAGCACTCTTTTTAACGTTTTGGCTGAATCTTCTTTTCCCAATTTCTTTTTACCTGGCATCCCGTTCTACCTCCTCCCTGGTAAGCTGAGACAGACAGATTTCCCGGTACAGAGCGCATCCTTTAAGAAGCTCCTTATGGGTTCCTTTTCCGACAATCTCTCCGTCATCCAAAACCAGAATCTGGTCTGCATTCTTCACAGCAGAAGCCCGCTGGGAAACCAGAAAGACCGTGGCATCCCCCGTTCCTTCTTTAATCGCCTTTCTCAGCTTTGCATCAGTAGCAAAATCCAGTGCGGAGGCGCTGTCGTCCAGAATCAGAATGTCCGGCTTTCTCACCAATGCTCTGGCAATCGTCAGTCTCTGCCTCTGACCGCCTGACAGGTTCCTTCCTCCCTGCTCAATCTCAAGCTCCAGCCCCTGGCCCTTTCCGTCTACAAATTCTTTGGCCTGGGCGATCTCCAAAGCCTGGTAAATCTCTTCATCCTGTGCATCTGCTTTTCCCCAGCGCATATTTTCCCTCAGCGTACCTTTAAACAGCACTGCTTTCTGGGGTACAAGGCCAATGCTTTCCCGAAGCTGATGAAGAGGAAACTCTCGAACATCCTGTCCATTTAACAGCACCTGCCCCGAAGACACATCATAAAACCTTCCGATAAGATTGATTAATGTGGATTTTCCCGATCCAGTTCCGCCGATAATGCCGATGGTTTTCCCCTTCTCAGCCTTAAAGGAAAGACCAGAAAGGGACGGCTCCTTAGCTCCGGCATAGACAAAGGACACATCCTTAAATTCCACAGACATTCCCCTCTGTCCTCTCTTTTCCTCTTCTCCTGCTTTTGCCGCCGGCTCCTTGCCTTCCAAAGAAGAGGTCTTGTCAATGATTCCCGGTTCCATGGCAAACACAGAATCAATTCGGTTCATACAGGCCACTGATTTTGAAATAATGATAATCAAATTCGCCAGCTTGATTAATTCTACCAGAATCTGAGACATGTAGTTTACCAGGGCTACAACCTTTCCCTGGGTAATCACCCCTGCATCTACCTGAAGGGCGCCCACCCAGATCACTGCCACAGTCGCCAGATTAATCATAATGTACGTTACCGGATTTAAGAGAGCCGAAATTTTGCCCACAAACACCTGGAATTTAACCAGAATGCTGTTCTCCTCCTCAAATCTTGCCGTTTCGCTTTTCTGCCGGTTAAAAGCCCGAATCACCCGGACGCCAAGAAGATTTTCCCGAGTAGTCAACATTACCCGGTCCAGCTGCTTCTGCACCTTTTTATACAACGGCATACTGATCAGCAAAATGCCGAACACCACCACTGACAGCAGGGGAATCACCACGGCAAATACCAACGCTGCCTGAACATTCACGGTGAACGCCATAATCATAGCGCCGAATACCACAAAAGGCGACCGCAAAAACAGGCGCAGTACCATATTGATGCCGGTCTGCACCTGATTTAAGTCGCTGGTCATTCGGGTAATCAAGGTGGAAGACCCCACCGTATCAATTTCCGAGTAGGACAGACGGAAAATGTGGGCTAACAGATCGTTGCGCAGGCTGGCTGACGCTTCCACCGCCGCCTTAGCCGCAAAATACTGCGCCGTGAGGGAACAGGTCAGACCGATAATGCCTAACAAAATCAGCAGACCTCCCATTCTCAGGATATACCCAATATCCCGGTTCTGAATTCCTACGTCAATCATGCTGGCTACCACCAAAGGGACAAACAGCTCAAAGCTGGCTTCCAGCATTTTAAACAACGGGCCTAAAATGCTTTCCTTCTTGTAGTCTGCCAGATACCGAAGCAGTCTCTTCATTTCTTTTTCCTCTCAATTTCATTTTTTCAGAAATCATTATAGCATCGGTCCTGACCGTTGGACAAGAAGAATTTATATTTATTGCAGGATCTCTCTGCTCCTTCAGCCCTTATTCATCATGGTTCAGCCACCAGTATAAGCCGCCAATCAGTCCGGGGCCTAAGGCAAATCCGCCTCCCAGATTGCACATCATCAGCACCAGCTCCTCCCCCGGACGCTGGAATAAACTGCCTGCCAGGGCGCCGATTCCGCAGCCGATCACCAGCCAGACAACAATATTCATATACAAGGCTCTCCGTACCGGATCTCCTGGAATCCACCCCAGCTCCTTTTTCGAAAAATGAAGAAAAAGCCCCATCATAATTTTCCCCGCCTCCTGACTCTCCTCGTTCAGCTGAAACAATAAATACACGCTTCCCATTTATGATAAAGATTAACAGATATTCCCTGGAAGCGATACCCTGCAAAGGAAAATTTTGCGTAAGGTTTCTGTAAAACCTGCTGAACTGTTCAAGCAGATGATGCCTTTTGTCAGTTGCCTGAAAATAGAAAGAATGTTATACTAAATCATACCCATCATATCCAACTGAAAGGAGTTATGCACAATGGAACGCAATGATATTATTATCATACATGGCACCAACTATAAAGAAATGGCCATCCAGGTACTGGAAAAAGCCGATGTGGCCTCCCGTATCGGCAGCCGGGATAAATCTGTAGCGTTAAAACCGAATCTGGTAGTGGCAGCTCATCCCTCTGGAGGCGGCACCACCCACAGCGAGCTGCTGGCCGGCGTAATTGAATACCTGCAGGATCACGGCTTTCATCGTATCTCTATTATGGAAGGCTCCTGGGTGGGGGACAATACCCAATCTGCGTTTTCTGCTGCCGGATACCGGGAAATCTCCCGTAAATATAATGTCCCCTTAATCGATCTTCAGCGGGATACCTACCACGAATACGAGGCGAAGGGCATGAAAATTAATGTCTGCGACAAAGCCATGGCGGTAGATTATATGATCAATATGCCCGTTTTGAAAGGTCATTGTCAGACCATTGTTACCTGCGCCTTAAAAAATAACAAGGGCATTATCCCCAATGTGGAAAAACGGAAATTTCACACCATGGGCCTTCATAAGCCTATCGCCCATTTAAACGTGATCGCGCCGAACAGCTTTATTCTGGTAGATAATATCTGCGGCGATCTGGACTTTGAAGAAGGGGGAAATCCAGTTACGATGAACCGGGTTTTAGGCTTCCTGGATCCGGTGCTCTGTGACAGCTACGTCTGCGACTGCATGGGCTACTCAGTAGACGATATTCCCTACATCCGTATGGCAGAAAAATTAGGAGTGGGAAGTACGGATACTGCCCACGCGAATTTCATATACTTAAATGAGGACCGTTCCGGCAACGCGAAATTCAAGATGTCGCGGCGGGTTCAGAATCTGGCCCGCTATGCCCAGCCTAAAGACGCCTGCAGCGCCTGCTATGGCTCTTTGATTTACGCTCTGGACCGGTTAAACGACTCCGGTTTCCTGAATAAAGGTCTTCCTCCAGTCTGCATCGGCCAAGGCTATAAAGGCCAGACTGGTGAAATCGGCGTAGGCCAATGTACCTGCAATTTCCAGAAAACCTTGAAAGGCTGTCCGCCCAAAGCCATTGACATGGTTCATTTTCTGGAGGAAAACTGGAAATAATCCTATGGAGGCCTCCTGCTGATGATTAACCTTCTCCTGCACATTATTCGGATTAAAGACAAATTTGTGGATGACGAGATTACGGTGTATGCTGCCCAGGCGTCTTTTTTCATCGTCCTGGCAGCATTCCCCTTTATCATGGTTCTTCTTACCCTGATTCAGCTGATTCCCACCGTTTCCAAAGCAGATCTTCTGTCTCTTCTGGTATCCTTAATGCCGGAAATGCTGAAATCCACAGTAATTACCGTGGTAGATGATCTGTTTACCAAATCGCCTGGAACCCTCCTGTCCATTACTGCCCTGGCAGCTCTCTGGTCTGCCTCCAAAGGAATGTTAAGCATCTGCCGAGGTCTGAACCGAATATTTAAATGCAAAGGCAGAAGAGGATATTTTTCTTCACGGATTATCTGTACAGGATATACTCTCCTGTTTATGGTCGCCTGCATCCTCTCTCTTGTTCTGCTGGTGTTTGGCACAACCATCCAGAATCTGATTCTCCGGATATTTCCGTTTCTGGAAAGCATTACCCGGCATATTATCAGTTTCCGTGCTCTGCTGTCTTTGGCCCTTCTCACGTTTATTTTTGCCGGACTTTATACCATCATTCCGGATCAAAAACAGCAGGTGCGCTATCAGCTCCCCGGAGCCCTGTTTTCCACCTTGTGCTGGATCGGGTTTTCTTATGCTTTCTCCGTATATTTTAACAATTTCAGTAATTACTCCTACATGTACGGAAGCCTTACCGCCATTGTCCTGCTGATGCTGTGGCTGTATTTCTGCATCTGCATTCTTTTTCTCGGCGCGGAATTGAACTATTTTTTTGAACGGTACAAAACTACCGGGTATTTTTATCATTAAAAAAGAAGAGCGAAAAACGATTTTTAGTTTTTCCTATGATTTATGAATACGCAAAAACAAGGGTACAATGAACCCATATAGAGATTGTACCCTTGTTAAAATTGTCTATTTTATGATTTGCATTTTATTATTGAAGCTTAATCTTCAAATTTGTACTCCGCAATATGAAAATCACCTCTCAATGCCCACAATTTTGCTTCTCGAAAACGAAATTTCAAAACGACCCTTTTTCCTTTTAATTCCTCTAAATTTCCATTCTCAAACCGAATAGCATACCATCCATCTCCTAACGGTTTCAATATGCTTTCATGAAAAGAAAATTTATCAATTCCTTGTTTATTCCATGATGGTGCAACTTCGACTTCCATATATAAGCATTGTGCTTCTGTTAGTGAATCAGCTAAAATCTCTAGACAATTTCCAGTAAACTGAATGCGACTTGTAATAACCACACTCTTCATTTCCTTGTCCCTGGGAATGAGCGCTGCAAATTTGTCTGCTTCCCAACTGGCTCTTGCTAAGGAAGTCTCACGAAAATTTGTATGGCACCCATTTCCTCCCATATAATAAACCCAAAGCCTGCCATCCGGATCTACAATCGGTGGTCCAGCAAAAATACAACCACAGTCAAATTCTCCGTCAGGATATCTTCCACTTCCCCGATCCAAAATATTTTCTTCAAATACAGCAAAATCAAATTTTTCCGGATTTACTGCATAAGTCAACTGTAGATCGACAAGATCAAAGTTTTTTTCCAAGCGATCTCCCTCATGAAAGATAGATGCTAATCCTAAATATATATTTTTCCAATAAAATACCGGCATAGAATAAATCTGATTTTGAAACCCTGCTCCTCGAGCCACTTCCCGAGGTTTTTCCCAATGAATAAAATCCTTACTCCTGCTAAGTGCTGCAACCCTTATTCCGTCCCTCCATATTCTGGATATTACCATATAGCACTCCTCTTTTTCATTCCAAAATGGAAGGTTATGACTGTCTGCCGGAGGATTATACTCCTGCCACGGAATAGGGTTAATCCAATGTATTCCATCCTGAGAAAAGGATACCGCCATATAATTTGTCCCATCTGGTTTATCAATCTTTGTCACCATTTTATATCGCCGTTCCTGATTCGAATCCCTTTCATCCAGCATCACACCAGTCCCATGGGCATAAACAAAAATAAGATTGTTGCTTGTACTTCCTTTCCATTTGCAAATTCCTAAGTTTGGTTTTTCCCAGTGAATTCCATCTTTGCTCTCTGCATAAGCAACACCGGTAATGCGATCATCTCGTGGGCAGTAATTCCTTTGTACTCTTTCTTCCCGTGACACTCCAAAGCAATCTTTATCTTCAATAATTAAAGTATAATAACATCGGTAAACCTTTTGTTTTTCATCATAAATCACATTCGGATATCCGTTATCAATACGAACCTCCCAAGGGCGATCTTCCGTAAATAATGGATTATTCTCTTTGTCCTTTACCAACTTTTCTATCTTGACCTCTGCATTTTCTGTCCCCTGTGGATTCAAAAGAGCACGCATGAAGAAAAAATATTGATTCATTTATCCGTCCCTTCCATTTTTACTTTTATAACAACTTTCTCAACTTGAGTTCTTGTCTGATCCATTATCTTTACCATATGGGCTTCTCCAGGAAACAAAATTAAAATTTTATCATGTCTTAAAGGAAAGTACACTGCTACATTCCCATAGCAATCTACCTGATCCTCTTTTAGCTCCTTCCTTGTTACCGTAAGATCCTCAACAGAAGTAACCCCAATTTTTTCATGACCTTTCAACAATAAATGAATATCTGCATAAATAAGATGAGATTCAAATATCGTTTCCGTTTCAGGAAGAGTCATATAGCAAAAACGATTTGCAAAAACAAGTTCTTCATCAATCGCATTGCTTCCATTTTTTAGTTCATCTAGTCTATGTGTTAATATGTAATCGATTGCAGTATCCAAATTTTTGTGAATTCCTAAATATTGCTTTACATGATTTATATCTGTGTAAATCATTCTCTCTCCTGTCCTCCCCCTTTGAAATCCATATAAAACTCGCGCCATGATACCAGCATTTTCATCCCAGCATCAATGGCGCTTATTCTTATCTTGGAATATCCTGGCCAGTTCCGGACAATCCTGGACCGCCCCCAGTTAGATAGCCTCGACTCTCGCCAGTAGTCCATGGAGAAATCCAAAAAGCATACAATTCCCCTTTCTTCAGGTACATTTTTATTTTTATCTTCCGTTCTTTCAATTTCTCCACTGAATCATTCTGTTTCCAAACAATTCTTCCACGAGTATGATCTCCTGATAAAGGAATACAATTTTCTCTCTCATACCCTGGTATTACATATCCTGCTTCATCAAGTATTTCTACTTCTAACTTTTCCTCGACTTTGGCATTCACAAAGAAATAGCTTCCGTCAAAAGTCAGTGTCTCCGTTAAAAGAGTCCCCTCCGTTTCTGCATTCAGAGACACAAATCCATCTCTCCGCAACACCGCTAAGCCACAAGATGTTCCTGAATCCCACCAAATTCCATTTCTTTTTCGTCCGCTGGAATAAAAATACAACTTATCCTGTACCACCAATGGCATTCCTCCCACTGCTTGCATATTCCCATAATTCCAATTCTCATAGTGAGAAGTATCCACTTCCATAAAAGATTCATATGTTGGGCGGAAAAAATGAAATCCATCCCGGCTATATCCTAACTGAATTTCATTTCGCTTTGGCATCATTAACGATCTGCATACATCATTTTCTGGTCCCTGCCACTGACTATAAATTCCCAACATTAAACTTTCATATGCAACCACATCAAAACTGTAAATACCTGGTTCTGTATCCGGATAATCTGTATGACGTTTTTCTTTTTTGTCAGGATTAAACCAGAAATGAATATGTTTATCCCGCGTTCCTTCTCGTATGCGATGTGCCAAACTTACAGCCTCCTCCGGGTCATCATGTTCCAAATACGTTCTAGAGCGCCATGACACAGAGTTGTGATGTCGCATACTCAGCACCCATTTTTTTAGGAACGGATTATAGAATGCAGTAGAGCGATCAGATACCGCCCCCGACTGAGCAATCCCTTGAGACCAGTGAATTCCATCGCCAGAATATTTGAGTACATATTGCCATTGAATGTAGTCATTTTTATATTCTACATTGAACAATTTATAACGTTTGGCTGGATCCTTTTCCTCGCGATCAATCCAAACCGTTGAAGAATCCCGGTTAGTTACTTCCACGATATTTGTACCAGGAACCACATCCAGCTTTGGTTTAATCCAATGAATTCCATCTTGTGACTCTGCATAGCAAGTGCACAGACTGTGTTTTTCCTGATTAATTTTCCCAGCCCCTGCCAAATACCACATTTTAAATTTTTGATCTAAATCATCGTACCAAACCCCATCGCTAAAAGGAGCTGCATAGGGATATCCTTCAACAGTATATTCCCAATCTTCATCCACCTCTAAAACAGGGTTCTTCTCATAATAAATAGGATTATGACAAGTTCGTTTTAAATCAGTCTCTGCGATTAAAAAATCATCTACAAAAAGTTGCCTTCCACGATTAATTGGAATAACTTCCGGCTTATGTTTTAAATATGGCACCTTCATTCCGCATAAATTTTCTTCATATCGCGGGGGCCACTCATCTGGCAATGCAATTCCATTTTCCAAAACTTTTCTCACAGTTTTTTTCAGGTCAGCCCTTGACAGAGCCTACCATTACTCCTTTCACAAAATATTTCTGAACAAATGGATAAACCATTATAATCGGTAATGCAGTGATAATAATAGCCGCTGCTTTTACACTTTCTGTAGGAAGTGTAGAAGCTATTGAATCAATGGCACCAGAACTGGCTGCAATCTGCATTGAATTTAACATTTCTTTTAAAAGCAACTGCATGGGCCATTTAGCTTTATCTGACATAAATATAGATGCATCAAACCATGCATTCCAATGCTTTACTGCATAGAATAATCCAACTGTAGCAATAGCTGATTTAGACAAAGGTAAAACAACTTTGGTAAACAGCTGAATTTCATCTGCTCCATCTAATCTGGCAGCTTCAAGAAGGCCATCTGGAATTGCCTGGAAAAAATTACGTAAAATCAGAGTGTTCCATGCAACCATCAAAATTGGAAGCACCAGCGCTAAGTAACTATTTTTTAATCCAAGAGAAGTTACAAGCAGATATTTAGGAATCAAACCTCCATTAAAAATCATTGTAATGAATATCGCAAAAGTAAGAATTCCCCTAAAAGGCAAATCCTTTTTCGATAAACCATATGCATACATGCTTGTTACGATCAAATTTGCTGCTGTTCCAAATAACGTAACGCCAATACTAACCAAACAGGATCTCAAAAGTGCACTGTTCTTAATTAAAAGATATTCATATGCATCCCAATTAATAGATTTGGGAATCAGCGTAAATCCATATTTTAAGATGTCCTCATTGCTCATTAATGACTGGTTAATTACAAAAACAATTGGAACAATAATTACTGCGCACAATAAAACCAGCATAACCACATTAATAACATCAAAAAGATGAACTTTCTTTTTTCCCATATTACCAAACTCCTAACTCTTTATCAAATATTTTCACAAAACGATTAGAAGCAAGCACCAACAGTAGTGCCACAATGTTCTTAAATAGTCCTACTGCTGCAGAATAAGAATAATTGACATTCAAAATTCCTTCTCTATATACATAGGTATCAATAATATCTCCAACACTATATACTGCAGGGGAATACAACAATAAAATCAGCTCATATCCTTGATCAAGTACTTTTCCCAGATCTAAAATTAACATAATTACAATAATTGGGGCAATTGACGGAATACTGATATGAAGCATTTTTTGAATTCTAGATGCTCCATCTAAATCTGCACTTTCATAAAGTTCCTGAGATACTCCGGAAAGCGCTGCAAGGTACACAATGCTTCCCCATCCTATGGTAGCCCATACATGGGTTCCTATAATAATCTGCCGGAAAAACTTTTCATTACCAATAAATTCTATGGAATTAATTCCAATACTATTTAGCAAAGCATTTATTGGGCCGTTTACAGGTGAAAACACAAACTGTACAATTCCAGCAATAATAACATAGGATAGAAAATGCGGTAAATATGAAATTGTTTGAGTAACCTTTTTAAATCTCTGATTTTTCAGTTCATTAATCATTAATGCGAGAATTAATGAAGCTACAGATGCTAAAATTAATTTTGAAAAATTGATAATTAAAGTATTTACTAATGTTCGTGAAAAATAGTATGATCCAAAAAATTCTTTAAAATGCTTAAATCCTACCCAGGTAGGATCAAATAATATCTTTTCTAATCCACCAAAAGGCTGATAATCCTGAAATGCGATGACTACACCATACATTGGGATAAACTGAAAGATAATTAAATACAATAATCCAGGAAGCATCATTAAATAGATTAGCCAATATTTTTTTATTCTTTTTCGAATGCTTGCTTGATTTTTCACTCCACCACCCTCATTTCATTCTCAATTACTTATTTTGACTTTGATTTTGGAGAAATTGTGTTGTCTTATCTTGCATTAACTGATCTCCGCCAATTTCTCTCCATTGTTCCATTACCGCAGGCCATTCATCGACAGACATAGTCCCTGCAAAAATTCTTCCTTTCGCCTCAGAAAGCAACGTTGCCAAATCATTCATTTTGTTCTGTGCCTTATACTTGCTCACATCATAAGGAGTAATAGCATCCTGCGGCGTAACTGTGTCCATCGCTTTTAGTTCTTCATTCATCTCATTCATTAAATTATAAGTATAAGTGTTTAAAGGCCAAAGATCAGTTCTCCACTCTCCAAAGCCTTCATGAAGGTTGTAAAGAATATAATACTGGGCTGTGGTCCAATCCGTGGGATTGTCAGAAATAATCTTATATTTCCCAGTTTCTGGATCTACTGTGTAATTTTCTCCTTCTATACCATAAGTTGTTATAGTTTGCCCCTCTGGTGAACACTGATAGTTTAAGTATTCCAGCGCTTTTTCTGGATGCTCGCATGTAGATGTAATCAAAGTTACACCCTTGGCAAACTGGGAACTTGTATATTTATTTGCCGCATGGTCACTTCCTTTGGGAGTTACAAATTCATATCGTATATCTGGATACGTCTGAGCTAAAATTTCGATTCCACTATATAAGAAACGAGTCCACGTACCAGCTGTACTTCCCACTTTATTTTGGGCTACATAACTCAATTTATCTTGCTTAGACGTAGTAGCAATCTGATCAAAAAGATATCCATCATCAATCCACCTTCTCATTGTTTCCAAAAACTCAATATATCCTTCATCCATTTCATATGGTTTTAGAATCTGTTCATCTTCATCAAAGTACCAATATGCTCCTGTCTGGGTAAAAAAAGGCAGGAAAGCCTGTTCCAATTCGTCAACTGTATTGGCTATCAACGGAATTGTATCATTCTGGCCATTTCCATCTAGATCTTCTTCTTTAAACTGTTTTAAAATGGCTTCATATTCCTCTAAGGTCGTAGGCATAGTTTCCCCAAGCTGATCTACCCAATCATTTCTCACTGCTACGAGAGCTGGTATCGTCTGTGCTCCGACAAATGGAATTCCTAAATACTTGTCTCCCATTTTAACTGCTTCCCATGACTCTTTCGGGAAGGAATCTCGCAAATAAGGGTATTGATCCAATTCTTCTTGAGTAATCATCCGTACAGCACCACTGTTGTTTAAATTCTGTGCATCAGTCATGTCGATGCACGGAATAATATCCAGCTGCTCTTTTCCTGCTAACATAAGATTTGCCTGTGTGGCGAGCTGATCCGAAGGAATCATTACCAATTGGAGATCAACTCCCGTTTCATCTATAATAATTTGATGGATTTTATCTCGCTGTTCACTGGGTTTATCTAAATTATTATTAATATTCAATGAGACAATTTTAACTACATCTTCCTCACTCGAATTTTCCTTTGCCTGCTGAGTCTCTCCTGATTCAGCACTACTCTTGCAAGCACATAATCCAACGCATATTGCTGCTACTATGGATATTCCTAATAAATACTTTTTCTTCATTATTTTCCTCCTCGATTACTTTTTCTCATTTTCCAACAACCTGATACTTTTTCACTGCCTTATCAATCATCGCTGCACAGGTCCTTACTTGAGCCATATCTTCAGGAATTAAATTTGCCAAAGGTTTTCGCACTCCACCGATATCTAATCCTTCTCGAAGCCGCAAAATTTCCTTCATTACCGCATACAAATTTCCATGACAAGAACACATTGCATCAATAATTGCATTTGCTGTATATTGTATTTCTCTTGCCTCCCTCACCTTTCCTTTCTGTACCAGTTCCATAATACGAATATAAAGTTCTGGCATTACTCCATAAGTACCACCAATTCCACCATCTGCTCCCATAGCTAAACCAGACACTAATTGCTCGTCAGGGCCATTAAAAACTACAAAATCTCGTCCTCCCTCCATTTTAAACATTTGAATATCCTGTACTGGCATTGAGCTATTTTTTACTGCTGCAACTTTTGGATTTTTCAGCATTTCTTTAAAAAGTGTCATAGTAAGTCCCACTCCTGCCAACTGTGGAATATTGTAAATCACAAAATCCGTATTGGGTGCCGCATGAGAAATATCATTCCAATATTGGGCAATCGCATATTCTGGAAGATGGAAATAAATCGGAGGAATCGCTGCAATTGCATCAACTCCTAAACTCTCTGCATGTGCTGCTAGTTCCATGCTATCCGCCGAATTATTACAAGCTACATGAGCAATAACTGTAAGCTTGCCTTCTGCCGCTTTCATCACATGTTCTAGAACAATTTCTCTTTCCTTCACATTTTGATAAATACATTCTCCAGAAGATCCTCCTACATAAACTCCTTTTACACCTTTTTTTAACAAATGCCGAGTCATATTTTCTACCGCTTGTGGATTAATATTACCTTTTGCATCATAACATGCATAAAATGCTGGAATAATTCCCTGATATTTTAAAATATCTCTCATATATATTTCCCTTTCTTCTTACTTTTTCTATTATTCTGATAACTGTTATTTTGCATCCAAATCTTACTTATTTATTTCAACAATTTCTCTGCTTCGTGCGCCACCCCTAAGAACCCTGCCTTATTTCCTAATTGCGCTCTAACAACCTCTGTCCTTCTCATTCCTGGTGACACAAATGATAATAACTTTTGACGTACTTCTGTAGAAATAAATTTCTGTTCCATAATACCTCCTCCTAAAATAACTTTAGGAGGATTGAATACATGGACCAATGTAACCAATCCATATACAATTTCATCAATCCACTGTTCTACTACGCAGCGGACCTCTTTCCGATTAATGGAAGCAAAAATAGCTCGTCCATCTGCAAGAGAATCATCAATACGTCTTGCTTTTCGTATCAAAGCTGTAACCGAAGCATAATTTTCATAGCAACCAGAAAAATCTAGCTCTGCTTTTAAGTCTTCTGGATGCACCAAAATTCCTCCAAAACTTCCTGCCGACCATCGACTTCCTCTATATATTTGCCTATTAATGACAATAGCTCCACCTATTCCCGTTCCATATGTAAGACATAAAAAATCCGAAACATCCCTTCCTGCACCAAACTGCGCTTCACCTAATGCAGCTGCATTAACATCATTTTCCACAAAAACAGGCACTTTAAATCTTTCTTCTAAAATTGATTTTACTTTCATTCCTGTATAATTTGGTATATTCGCATTTGCATAATAAATTGAGCCATTGTTTATGTCTACTTGTCCCGCCGTACTGATTCCGAGAGCATCAAATTTTCCGCAATGTTGTAAAATCGTCTGTACTCTCCGAATCAGCTGTACTCCTCCTTCTCTCGCCAGTGATGGTCGCTCATTCCACTCTACTATTTTCTCTCCATCCCAAATACCAAACTTGATTGATGTTCCACCAATATCAACCGCCGCAATTCTCATAATCTATTTCCTCGGCTTTCCTGAATCGCCTTTACAAATCGCTTTGCAATTTCCATTGGCCTTGTAATTGCACCACCGACTACAATTGCCCATACACCTGTTTCTAAAGCTTCTACCGCCTGTTCTGGTGTATGTATTTTTCCTTCTCCAATTACAGGTATCTTTAAATCCGTAGATAAACGTTTCATCAAATCATAATCCGGCATATCCTGTTTTGGCGTATAATCTGTATATCCACTCATAGTTGTTCCAACAATATCTACTCCACACTTAAAAGCATTTACTCCTTCCTCATAGTTAGAAATATCTGCCATTAACATCTGTTTCGGATACCGTTCACGTATTTTTTGAATAAAATCATTGACTGTGGTTCCGTCTCCCCGCCGGCGCAAAGTACAATCTAAAGCTATTACATCCGCTCCTGCTTGCACTAACTCATCAACTTCTTTCATCGTAGGAGTGATATAGCTTTCATAGCCTGGATACTGAATCTTTACCAATCCAATTACTGGAAGTCCAGTTTCCTTCTTAATTGCGACAACATCTCGAATTCCACTAGTCCGGATCGCTGGACTTCCAGCCATCTTTGCTGCCCTAGCCATCAAATACATAATGGATTTTTCTTTCACATACAACGCTTCACCAGGAATTGCCTGACAAGAAACAATCATTTGTCCGCGTATCTTTTTTAAAAACTCTTCCTTTTCCATTTTCTTCTTATGTAGTGTTTAAGAAGCTTAAACACCATGGTTCCTTTCCTTTAATTTAGCATCGCAATTTAACAGATCCAGATACTATCCGATTTTTGAGCTTCTTCAGTAACATAACCACTGTTAATCTCCAGATTCACTCAACCTTTCACAGATCGTCTCTTTTTGTAAACTAGTATCTATACTATACTCGTTTTTAAAATAATTTTCAATTTGCATTCTGCATTAAAATAATTTTCATTTATGTGCATTATACACAAATTATATAACTATTTTCATGATATTAAATATTAATTTTGCACGTTTTTTTCTAAGAAACATGATGTCACATCCTACTTTCTGTTATCTTCCATATTTGTATGACAACCTCATCCACGCTTCTCAGCCTATCTAGATAACTTTTACAGGCCGGTGGTTCGCCTCCGGCTTCCTTTAGCCCCCCGTCTCACGATATCGCTCCTGCCATTGACTGCACCCTTCCCACTGCCGGACGGATCAGGGATTTTCCCCTATTGGGACGTGTGCCTGCCGGGCACACCACAAAAAAAGGTCAAAAGCAAAAAATGCTTTTGACCTTTTAATTCTAATTCAGTTAAGTTTTGTCACTGTATTGCTACTTCACATACTGCCCATAACCGCATATAATCAGATACTGCTTTATCGCTTCCACGCATCCGTCTACTCCCAGCTTCGCCGTGTTAAGCATCAAATCATAGTTCTCCGTGCTCTCCCACTCTCTGCCGGTATAATAACGGTGATACTCTCTCCGCTCCCGGTCCATGCGCTTAATGTTCTTCTTCACATCCTTGCTGTCAAAATAGCCCAGCCGTTCAATCCGCTGGATTCTGGCATCCATGTCCGCATACAAATAAATCCGTACCAACCCATCGGTACCTTCCAGAATATAATCTGCACACCGTCCGATGATTACACAGTTTTCTGCCTCCGCCAGTTTCCGAATCACTGCAGACTGGAAGCGAAAAAGATTGTCTGCAGAAATCAGATCTGCGCCAAAAGAAGGCATTTTGTCTTCCGGTACAAGGCCTGTAATAATCTTATACAAAAGTTTGTTGCCCGGCCGTTCATCCGCCAGATAAAAATAGCTTTCTTTAATACCGCTTTCATCTGAATTCAGGCGCAGAATATTCTTATCATAAAATCCGAAGCCCAAATCCTGAGCAAGTCTGGCGCCGATCTCTCTTCCTCCGCTTCCATACTGCCGCCCAATGGTAATTACCAGCCGCTTTTCTTCCATACGCTTCCCTCTCTTTCTTTAACAGAAACACTGCTTTTCTCTGCCTTTATTATATCACATCTGAACGCTTCGGAAAACACTTCCTGAAGGTTCCTGAAAGATCGGGCCAAGAAGAGAAGGGCAGCACTAGGCAGCCAAAGAACACAAAGAACATCAGGCCTGGATCATCACCGTAGAATAGCCGTACTGCCGAAGCCGCTGCTCCATATTTACCGCATTGTCCAGGCTCAAAAAGGCGCCTGCCCGTACCTTATACAGGCCGTCCTCATAAACCAAGAACCCAGGAAAGCCCTGCATCTTCAGCTGGCGCTCCATCTGTTCCGCCAAATTTCGATTCTGGAAGGCACCAGTCTGAATCTGGTAATATACCGGCCGTTCCATCTCCTGAAAAGTATCCGCCACGCCTTGGGCAATCGCCTGGGCAATCTGTTCAAGATTCTCATCGAAAAAAACATTATCTGCCGGATTGTCAATAAATCCTGCTTCCACCAGCACCGCAGGCATGCTGGTGCGGCTCAGCACGGCCAGCCCCGGCCGCTCCTGAACGCCCAGATCTCTAAACCCTGCCTGAACCATATTTCTTTGAATATTTTTAGCCAGAGCTCCAGCTTCTCCCCCATCTTCATACACCAGGGTAAGAGCTCCTGAACCGCTTCCCGGCACCGGCATCGCGTTGCGATGAAGAGAAATAAAGAAGTCTGCATCTGACCGGTTCCCCATGGCAGCCTTTTCATTGGGACTTTGGTAAACATCAGTAGTTCTAGTATAAAGTACCTGAACCCCCATGTTCTCCAGCATCTCGCCCACTGCCATGGCCAGTCTCAGATTATCATCCTTCTCCTTTCTTCCTTCATAAACAGCTCCCGGATCCTGCCCTCCGTGACCTGCATCAATCACAACTCTTCGCATTCCTTCCATCCTGCACATCCATGAAAACATCTTCTCTAAAGAATATGCAGCCGGCTCACGATGGTTACCGCTTAAGATTCTGAATCCGCTTTACTGCCTCTGCCGTGCTTTCATAAGTACCGAAACCGGTAAGACGGAAATAATTCTCGCCACTTGGACCGAATCCGCTTCCCGGCGTTCCCACTACATTAGCATCCTCCAAAAGATGATCAAAGAACTCCCAGGAGGTCATCTCTCCGGTATGAAGCCATACATAAGGAGAGTTTACGCCGCCCGCCACGGCATAGCCTGCATCTTTAAGGCCCTGATAAATCGTTCTGGCGTTGCGCTTATAATAAGCCACCTGCTCAAGAATTTCCTTCCGTCCTTCTTCGGAATATACAGCCATGCCCGCTTTCTGCTGAATGTATGGAGCGCCGTTGTATTTCGTGCCATGACGTCTTGCCCACATGTCATGAAGAGAAGCGTCGCCGCTCTTTAACGCCTTAGGCACTACGGTGAAGCTTAACCGTACGCCAGTAAAGCCGGCAATCTTGGAGAAAGAACGGAATTCAATCGCACAGGTTTTGGCTCCCTCAATCTCATAGATGGAATGAGGAACATCATCATCAGTAATATAAGCCTCATAAGCGGCGTCATATAAAATCACTGCGTCATTTTCATTTGCATAATCCACCCACACCTTTAACTGATCGCGATTTAACGTGGTTCCTGTGGGGTTATTAGGATTGCACAGATAAATCATATCCGGCTTCTCCTTGGGAAGCTGAGGAACGAAATTATTTTCCATGGTGCAGGGAAGATAAATCACATTGGACCACTTCCCTGTGGCCTCATCGTACTCCCCGGTTCTTCCTGCCATGACGTTGGAATCCACATAAACCGGATATACTGGATCACACACGGCGATTTTTGCCGTCTCGTCAAAAAGCTCCTGAATATTTCCGCAGTCGCTCTTTGCGCCGTCAGAAACGAAAATCTCATCAGCATCGATCTGGCAGCCTCTGTCCTGATAATCCTTCTTCGCAATTTCTTCCCGAAGAAAGCTGTATCCTAAATCTGGAGCATAGCCATGGAAGGTCGCTGCATTGCCCATTTCTTCCACTGCCTCATGAAGAGCACGGATTACCGCTGGAGCCAGGGGAAGGGTTACATCCCCAATTCCAAGACGGATAATATCTGCATCCGGATGCGTCTCCTGATAAGCTTTTACCTTCTTTGCAATGGTGGAAAATAAGTAGCTGCCCGGCAGCTTTAAATAGTTTTCATTGATCTTAATCATCTTTGTTTTCTCCTTTTCCTTTTCAGCTGTATTCCTTCCGCGCTAAAGCGGTTAGATTTCTTTATGGTCTGGCCGGAATATCAATTTCTCCATGAAATACTTCCTGAGCCGGGCCGGTCATGAAAATGTGCCCTGTGGTTCTGTCCCAGAAAATCTTAAGTTCTCCTCCCTTTAACGAAACGGTAACCTGATCATCAGCAAGGCCCTGCAGCATAGCGGCCGCCGCACAGGCTGTTGCACCAGTTCCGCAAGCCCAGGTTTCTCCGCTTCCCCGCTCCCACACCCGCATTTTTAATCGATTTCGGCTGATCACCTGAACAAACTCCGAATTTGTGCGGTCAGGAAATCTGGGATGGCATTCGAATTCCGGTCCCATTTTCTCCAAATCAAGGGAATCAATCTCCTCCATAAAATAAACTGCATGAGGATTTCCTACAGAAATTCCCACAAATTCATAATCTTTGCCGCCTACACAAATCGGTTCTGGAAGGAGAGAGGTTTGCTCCGGCACCCCCATATCTACAGTGGCTTCCTTTACCTTTCCTCCTTCCACTTTGAAGGTTAACTCCTTAATTCCAGATTTCGTTTCAATGGTCATGGGATTTTTTACCGCAATGCCGTGGTCATAGGCATATTTACCCACACAGCGAATACCGTTGCCGCACATGGCCCCCTCGGTGCCGTCTGCATTATACATCATCATCCGGCAGTCCGCCTGTTCAGAAGGCGCAATCAGGATCAGGCCGTCCGACCCAATTCCTGTCCGTCTGGGGCTTACGTACATGGCCGTCCAGGCAGGATCCTCTACCTGCTCCTGAAAACAGTCTACGTATACATAATCATTGCTGATTCCATGCATTTTTGTGAATCTCATTCCGCTGCCTCCTATGGATTAATCAGACTCATAATCATCTGCGCCGTCTCCGTCATGTTGGTTCCGCTGTCCATGCTGCATTTCTGTATGTATCGGTGAGCCTCTGATTCCGTCATGTTATTCCGCTCCATCAAAAGTTTTTTTGCATCAGAGATCAGTCTCTGCTCTTCTGCACTTCTCTCCCTGGGCTGAAGCCTCATGCGCTTTCTTCTGCGCAGCTGAGAGCGGGTCATCATCTCCAGGGTGCTGAGCAAATCCTGAACCTTCAAGGGCATAGGCAGATAAACCACCCCTTCCGGTCCCGGACTGCCTAAACGCCCAGGAGAAGCAATCAACAGCATTTCCATGGATGCAGGAAGACACTCCCGCAATTCCTCATACAGCATATCAGAAAACCGGTAGCCGCAGACTAATATTCCTCCCCCTAAATCCTCGCAGGTGCTTAATACCTGAGAACCGGTGGTGCAGACTGCAATGACCTGGAATCCGCTTCGCATTAAAATGCCTTTTATGCTTTTCGCATCATCCAATTTTGAAAATGCAACTACAATATTGGTCAATCCTGTCACCTCCAAAGGTATGTTCCTGCTCTGTCCCAGAACATGGCAGATTAATACTTAAAGAGGTACTGACTGATTTCCCAATCTGTAACCTGCGCCCGGAACTGATTCCACTCTTCTTTCTTTGCTTCCAGATATTTAAGATAAATCGGCTCTCCCAGCACTCTGCGCACAAACACATCCTTCTCAAAAGCATCGATGGCTTCGCCCAGAGTATAAGGAATCTGTTTAATTCCTCTGGCATCACGCTGCTCATTCGTCAAGGCATAAAGATTCCCCGATACAGGCTGGCTTACTTCCATTTTGTTGCGAATGCCATCCAGCCCGGCCTCCAGAATTACCGCCAGCGAAAGATAAGGATTCATGGCGGAATCCGGACTTCTCAATTCCACTCGGGTATTATTTCCTCTGGCATTCGGAATCCGCATCACGCAGCTTTTTCCTGCTCGAGCAGTCCACGCCTTGTATACCGGAGCATCGTAGCCTGGAATCAAACGTTTATAGGAATTCACCAGAGGATTGGTCAAAAGCGTCATTCCATCAAGATGGTTGAAAATCCCGGCCATGAAGTGATAAGCTGTTTTGCTCAGCCCAAGGCCCCTTGGATCCTTAGGATCATCAAATGCATTTCTTCCGTCCTGATCAAACAGCGAAAGATTCATGTGCATTCCCGAACCGTTTTCCCCTTCCTTGGGCTTCGGCATAAAGGTTGCATGAAGGCCGTGACGCTTGGCAATAGACTTAACCGCCATCTTAAAGGTCATAATATTGTCCGCCGTGGCCAATCCGGTGTTATAATGAAAATCAATTTCATGCTGAGCCGGTGATATCTCATGATAGGATGCCTCGATCTCAAATCCCATATCCTCCAGATTAAGAACAATGTCTCTGCGCACATTTTCCGCAAAATCCAAAGGCCCCACATCGAAATATCCCGCCTTCTCGTGGGTCACCGTAGTCGGAAGCCCTTCATCGTTTAAGTGGAATAAAAAGAACTCGCATTCAGGCCCTGCGTAAAATTCATATCCCATATTTCTGGCGTGGCTCAGGGCCTTCTTCAGCACGTAACGAGGATCTCCTTCAAAGGGATTTCCATTGGGACGGCACACATCACAGATCAGCCTGGCTACTTTCCCCTGCTGAGGACGCCAGGGAAAAATTTCGAAGGTATCCAAATCAGGATAAAGGAACATATCAGACTCATCATCCCGCACAAAGCCGTCGATGGCAGACCCGTCAAAGACGCACCGGTTGTCTAAAGCTTTTTCCAACTGGCTGATGGTAATGGCCACATTTTTCAACATTCCGAAAATATCCGTAAACTGCAGACGGATAAACTCCACGTCTTCTTCCTGTGCCAGACGCAGAATATCTTCTTTTCCGTATTTGCTCATGCTAATTCCCTCTTCTTTTTTTCTTGTCCCTCTCCAAAACTTCCTTGAAGTAAAGAACTCTGGTTCGGGGCCAGTCTATGTTAAAATATATCAGGCAGCCTTTTATTTGTCAACATTGACAAAAAACCACGGCAGTTTTTTTCTGCCGTGGTTTTTTAAAACGCTGAGGCTTTTTCCGCCTAACGTCCCATGGAATATCCTGGTCCAATGCCAGAATCCTCTGCTTCCGTCTCAATGGGTCTGTTATAATATACAGTGCCGTTCTGCTCGCTTTCCGACTCCTGAGCCGACGCCCCGGGGCCTGCAGAGGGTCCTGGAGATGGGCTGGTCTGTTCAGGCCGCACTGGTGAAGTAGGCACCACAGCCGCCGTCCCGCCCCCTGGACCTGCAGAAGCTCCTGGATGACTGGAGTTAGGCCGCGAAGAGGAAGAAGACTCTTCCGTCTCGTCCCCGGGAAGGGGACGAAGTCCTGGATCATTAATTAATTCGTCTTCCGGCACATACTCATCTGATTCCGTCAGCGGAGTTTCTCCCGCTTGAGAATCTTTCGATTCATCTGCAGGCTTTATAATAATATTTCCCTCTGCATCTGTTTCTGTTTCCAGATTTTCTTCTGAGCTGGTGCTTTCTTTGCCGGAGCTTTCTTCCTCAGAACTCTTTTCTGTATCTGCAGAACTTTCCGAGGCCTTGCTCTCCTCCTCATCCTCTGCCGCAGCAGAAGTCATCCGTTCAATATCTTCCTGATGGATCTCTTCTCCCTCATCCTCTGCCTTGGCACTCTGATAAGCAATATCCTTGCTGATCTGTTCCACATGGGCAGACGGCTGGTAATTCTTAGTGCCGAACAGAAACTCCTGAAGCTTAACCACATTAGAAGCCAAGGTTACCGGAACCACGCAGTCCATGGAATCAATATCCTGAGTCTTCAAATCAAAGGGGAAACCTGTGGTTTCACCTAAATGGAAGGAACTGATGCTCTTTCCCAGCTCCAATAAATCGTTCAGGCCGATACTGGTAGACACCTGGGGCAGACAAACGCCGATTACGGTATTAATCACCCGAAGATCAGCATTTTTAGCCTTCTCCAGACATTGCGCAATCACCTTTCTCTGGCGTTCCGTCCGCTGGAAATCCGTATCCATCTTTCTCAAGCGACAGTAAGCCACGGCCTGTACTCCGTCCAGATGCTGATAGCCAGCCTTTTTAAGATGCTGAGAATAAATTCCGGTATTCTCCACAACGGAAGTAATATAGCCGTTGATCTGCTTAAACTCCGCATCCGTCACTTCAATATCTACGCCGCCCAGATTATTAATCGCATCGGCCACCGCCGCCCAGTTTACGGCAATATAATCATCAACAGCAATGTCCAGGTTTTCATTCAGCGCCTGAATGGCCTGCTCTGGACCGCCTCTGGCATAAGCCTCGTTAATCTTCCTGTAAGGATTCTTGTCCCCTACCTTAAGGTAAGTATCCCGGTAAACACTGGCCATTTTAATTTCGCCAGTTTCCCAATTCAGACTGCACAAAATAATAACATCCGAGTTGGCGCCTTTTCCCAGATTTCCGTCTGTGGAATCTACGCCGAAGACAGCTACCTTCCAGAATCCCTTCTGCACCTGTTTTGTTTCTTTGTCAATGTTCTCATTGGTGATCTCTTCCATCTTAACGCCCACGTCCTGAGTCTGTCCAAGAAGATGATGAACGTAATACACCACGCCACCTGCCGCTGCCGCAAGAATCAGAATAATTACCGCCACAACAATTTTCCAGGAAAATCGCTTTCTTCCTCTGGGCGGCCGTTTCCCTCTGCTTCGCATCTGCCTGGCGGCTCTGCTGTTTTTATCGATACTCATAGGAAATTCTCCGTCCTTTCCTCCTTCTTTCTCGAGCTAAACATAATTTCATTCAGCACAATCTACAAAACGGCGAAATGCTGTACGCCTTCTGAAAATCACAACCATTATAGCAAAGGATATCCCTTCAAATTGTGACATTTTTCTTACAAAAGTATAGAATTTCTATAAACTTTTCCAATTTACGCCCCTGGGCCGGCCGAGAACATTCCTCCCGGACCTGGCGAATTCATTTCCATTCCCGGTCCATACTCAGTTTCTCCCTGTCCTCCAGGCCCTGCCGGCTGACTGGTTTCCGGCACAGAAGGGCCGGAAGGCGCTGTGGCTGCCGGAGCGGATTCTGGCGGCGCCGGTACAGATGGCGCCGTTTCTGCCGGTAAGGTGGCCGCTGGGGTTGTTTCTGGCGGCGCTGCAGCCGCCGATGTCGTTTCTGGCGGTGCTGTGGCTGCCGGTGTCGTTTCCGGCGGTAAGGTGGCCGCCGGCGTCGTTTCTGGCGGCGCTGCTGTGGTGGGTTCCGGCTTCGCCCCAGAAGCTGAAGTGCTCCCTTTGCTTTCGGTACCCTCCAGATTATAACAGATTACCGGCATTCCCGCGTAAACATTTTCATAAAGGGTTTTTGCCGCCTCATACGGCATATTAATGCATCCATGGGAACCGTTGGTTTTGTAGATGCTTCCTCCAAATTGATTCCGCCAGCTGGCGTCATGGAATCCGATTCCGCCGTTAAAAGGCATCCAAAAATTCACAGGACTGGCGTATCCTTCTCCCCGCAGCACAGCGTCTCTCTGCTTATACGTCAAGCTGAACAGCCCTGGGGGCGTCGTATAGCCTTTAGAAACATTTCCCGAGACGAAATCCGACTCCATAATTTTCTTTCCATCCTTATAAAAAAACATATGCTGAGCCGTTAAATTCACTTCTGCGTAGGTATTCCCGTAATCATTGCCGTCATGGCTGGCCGCCTTCAGAGAATATTCCGGCTCTCTGGTCTGGCTTTCCCCGTCACGGATAATCTGAGTCAGGGCAGCCGTTTCTGCCGACTGGTTAATCCGCCAGCCATATACTCCAGCCACCTTCACCGTTTTGCCGTAGCTGGTCATAAATTCCCTCGTTGTATAAGAAGTATTGTACTTCTCCGCCAGATCAGACACATACTGGCTGACCTGGGTTTCGTCCAATGCCGGCTGACCTGATCCATCCATAAAAATCCACTGGTGGGTAGTTTCTCCATCCAGCACTTCCTGCCGGCTGCCAAAGGTATAAGTTACTTTGGTCCCCACATAACGGTTCATGGTCTCTGCCGCCTCAGTCAGCGCCGGGTCTGTTTCCTGTCCTAAAGGATGGACATAACATCCTGCCTCTTCCAAAGACAGCTGATCCTGAAGAGAAAGGAGAGCCGCCTCCACTGCCTCGAAAAGGACTTCTTCATTTACCTCTGTTCCCGGATCTTCCGGAATCACTTCATATCCCTGTCCTGATATGTAATCAGACAGGCGGGCCGCCTGGTAAGGACGGATTTTATCCGGATCAAGAGCAGATAATTCCTGTATCTTCCGTTGAAGAGCGTCCTGATCCCATGCTACCGCTGCATCTACACTGGACTGTTTATCCTGGAACCAGGAAAGTCCCCAGAGAAGCGGATTCTGCTCCTCCAAAAGAGCCTCAAGCTGGCCATTAAACACCGTATGAAGTCCTACCTCTTCTCCGGAAATGTTCTCCTCCTGCCCGTCCCTTTCTGCCAGGCGAAGCTGATAACCGTCCAGTGCAGAGGAAATCTCAGCTTTTACCTGATCTGCTTTCATTCCCCCGGCGGAAATTCCATTAATTACTGTATTGGGAAAGTAAGCCTCCCGATAGCGTAATGCCATTCCGCAGTAAAATCCTGCCGCCGCCACCAGAATTCCTGCTGCACAGAAGGCAGCCGTTCTTCCTCTTCTCGATGGCTTTCCCCGACGGCTTCGAGGAACCCTTCCTGCAGATTCATGTAAAGCCGGTTCAACCGCCGGCTTTTCTTCCTGCCCCTCCTCTTGAATGTTTAAAGAAGCCTGAGCAAGTTCTTCTTCTATTGTCTGCCTTTCCGGCTTTTTTTCATTTCTTTCCATTGAATTTGTCTGATCACCCTTTCTTTCCAATATTTCTATGATCAATTTCTCTTTATTCTTTCAGGCTGTCCACGGCATTATAGCACACATCCTTAATTCCCACAATGGTGTTTTACAGGAAACCTTCTTTTGTCATAAAGTCAGATTCTCCTGCCGTCATCATTCCATTTTCTTCCAAAAGTTTAGCCGTCACTCCAAAACCAGGTATCCTCTTCTTGGAAAAACTCCCATCATATATCACGCCGCTTCCGCACGAAGGACTCCTCTCCTTCAACACCGCTCTGGAACAGCCGAAAAGCTTTGCCAATTTCAAAGTTTCCTCTGCTCCCCGTCGATAAGCTTTAGTCACATCCTGACCGTCCTTGGTGATTACCTGCTCCCCGCAGATTTCCGCCGGCGTCCGGGGAGTAGGCAGCCCGCCCATTATCTCCGGGCATACGGGAATCAGTTCATGTTCCGCCATCAGCTGCTTTACCTGAGGATTCTCTTCCCCGCTGCCGTCATACCGGCAGCAGACACCCAGGAGACAGGCACTTACCAATATTCTCATCTCTTACGTTTCCTTTCTTCCGCTGATTCTTTCTTCATTCATTATGGCGGCAAGACCTTCCTTCGTCAACTTCTTTTTCTTTAAGGTTTTCTTTGCATTTCTTAACCTCATCTGTTTTTTTGCTTTGATGATTTTTCTTTTCCGCCTGGCGCATCTGATATCAAAGCGCCAAAAAGGGCAGATCCAATCCTCTTCTTCCGAAAAGGACGAATCTGCCCATGAGTCAGTATCCAAAAAGCCACAGCGGCTGTTCTGCCGGCATCCTTTTTTAGACCTGACCGAAAAATCCTGATCAGGCTGTTTTTTCTGCACCGCGCTCAATCACCTTGGAAATAAGCAGAATAAAGGTCGCTGCAGAAACAATAGGGCTGATCAGATCAGATATGGGTTCTGAATAGAAAATGTATCCAATGTCAGCCACTGCAGGGATCACAAAAATGCAGAAAAAGTAAACTACCTTTCTAAAAAGAGAAAGACTGATGGCAATTCTGGAAAGCCCCATTCCTGTCGCTCCATCTACAATGGTGTACTGGAGGCCCAAAGGAATAATCATCAGCGTGTAAACCCCAATTGCTTTCACCGTTAAACTGATGTACTCCGGATTTCTGGTAAATAACATAACAAAATAGCGGGAGAAAAACCGGGAAACCAAAAACATGATTCCGGTAAACGCCAGGCAGAGAATCAAGATATGTTTTTCCGCCTTTCTAATCCGCTCCGGTCTCCTCGCCCCGAAATTGTAGCCCAGAACCGTCTGGGTACTGCTGGTAATGCCCCCCAGAGGCATGGTGATCACCAGCATAAAGCTTTGAAGAATGGTATTGCAGGTCAAAAGCACATCTCCCCGCATCTCGCCGCCGTAACGCTGAATCTGCGCATTCAAAGCAATAATCATCACATTGTCAAGAGCCACAATAATAAAAGGCGTTAAGCCGATGGCCAGAACCTGCCGCATAATCCGGCCCTCATAGCCGCCAAAGGTAATGGATACCATAGGCCGCCGGCCAAATAAAAAGCGAAGAACGAAAATACAGGAAGCAACCTGGGAAAGTACTGTGGCAATAGCTGCCCCCGCCACCCCTAAATCAAAAACAAAAATGAATATGGGATCCAAAATAATATTCAGCACGGCTCCTAAGAGTACTGCTTTCATCCCTACTTTGGAAAATCCCTGACAGATAATAAACTGATTCATTCCTGTGGTCAAAAGAGAGAACACCGTTCCCAAAAGAATCCAGGTCAGGTATTCATCTGCATAGGGAAAAATGGCAGGGCTTGCGCCAAAGCTCACCAAAAGTCTGTCCTTGATCAGCAGCATCACCAGAGTAATCCCTGCTGATAAAACCGTAAGAAGCAAAAAGCAGTTGGCCAGAATCTTTCTTGCTCCCTCCATGTTTTTCTGCCCCAGACGAATACTGAGTAAAGGCGCGCCTCCTACCCCTACCCATGAAGCCACCGCCGATACCATGGTGACAATGGGGCCGCATACTCCGACTCCCGCCAGAGCAGTTTCTCCGATTTCCGGAATATTTCCAATATAAATCCGATCTACAATACTATAAAACACGCTGACAAACTGGGCCAGCATAGATGGAAATGCCAGTCTCCACACAAGCTGGCGTATCTGGTCTGTATCCAGATTATTTTCCCCGTTCACTTGGTCCTCCTTTTCGGAAGTCCTGAATCTCCTGAATCAGCAGCCTTCCGTTTTCAATGATCCCGTCAAAGACTCCGTGCCGGTACAGGCTTCCTGCTAAAAGGCCCACTGGAACCGCCAGAATCATGCCGGCAATTCCCTGGATTTTAAATCCAAGGTAAAGTAAAAATAATGTAGTCAACGGCGGGAGTCCCATGGTATCTCCCACAATTTTGGGCTGAATTACCTGACGTACTACCTGGGTCAGCAAATACAGAAGAACCAGTCCTGCCGCAAAGGCATATTCTCCAGACAATAGCTTCACCAGCGCCCACGGTCCTAAAATCGTCCCCGTTCCCAGCACAGGGAGAAAATCAAGCAGCGCAATGAGCACAGCAAACACCAGACCATATTCCACACCCAGCACAAAAAATCCCACGGCAAGCACCGCCGCCACCACGAACATTATCCTAAACTGTGCCAGGAAATAGCCGCCCACCAGCCGTTTCGCATCCTCCCGGAGAAACTCCAGGTAAGATTTGAGCCACCGGGGCGTCCATTTCCTGATCTGATACATTATCTTATCCTGCTCTGCAATGAAGAAATAAGAAGAAAGAACCGTAATAATCACATTCACCAGAACAGAAGGTATCCCTCTGGCTACGGTCCCCGCCGCAGCCACCGTAGGCGTTGCAATCCGCTCAGCCAGAGAACTAAGATATCTGCCCAGATTATTCCAAAACTCTTCAAAAAAGGTCTGCACCCCAGAAGGAAAGTAGACAAAAACCCGTTCCAGGCTTTCCAACGCCTCCTCCGCTTCTATCTTCGCCCTTGCGAACAGCTGCGGAAAATCCTGAATCAGTCCGGCGCACTCCGCAATAATTTTCGCGCTCACCAGATAAATCAGGCCAATAAGCCCGGCAAGGACTAAAACAATAATCAGCACAGAACTGTGTCTGCGAAGAATCTTAAGCCGGCTCTCCAAAAATCTGACCAGAGGATTGGCAATGACTGCCAGAATCCATCCGATCACAAACGGCAGAAAAAACCGAAGAAGCCTTGGACCTAGAAGACACAGCAGCACCCAGCCCATAACGGGAATGAATATATTCAGCAGATATCTGAAGATTCTGCCAAGTCTCTCCATGGCATTCACCTCCGCAAAAGTCGAGCTTTCCCACAGCCTAAAGCCGGGAAAGCCGAAAGGTCAGCGCCCCAGGTACCGTTTCAAAAATCCACGCAGCACCGCCATTTCATAATCTGTACCAATGGTAATGCGCAGATAAGAGGAAAGCCTGGGCTTAGGGAAATATCTTACATAAATCTGCTCCTTCTTTAAAGCTTCAAACAGCTCCGCCGCATCGATCTGCGGATGGGTGACAAAAAGGAAATTCGCCTTGGAATCCGGGAAAGTAAATCCAAAATCCCTCATCCATGCTTTTGTCTCCTCCCTGGTCTTGATGATTTTATCCAGTGTATTGCGGAAATACTCTGGATCCTGGACAGCTTCCGCTCCAAGCTCCAGCGCAGCCTGATTCATTGTATAGGAATTGAAGGAGTACTTTACATTTTCCAGCGCTTCAATTAATTTTCTGCTTCCCATGGCATATCCGATCCGCATCCCCGCCATGGACCTGGACTTGCTGAAAGTCTGCACCACTAAAAGATTTTCATATTTTTGAATCAGCGGAAGCACCGACACCCCGCCAAAATCAATATAGGCTTCATCCACAATCACCACAGAATCCGGATTATTCGCCACAATATCTTCTACATCCTCAAAAGGAAGCTCCAGTCCTGTAGGTGCGTTAGGATTAGGGAATACCACGCCTCCGTTGTTTCCATAATAGTCTTCCTTATGAATGCAAAACTGTTCATCCAAAGGAATCTGACGATAAGGAATCTGAAATAAATCAGCCCACACCGGATAAAAGGAATACGTAATATCCGGGAAGACCACTGGCTCCGGCGAATGGAAAAAGGTGAGGAAGGCCATAGCCAGCACATCATCTGATCCCACTCCCACAAAAATCTGAGAAGGATCAATCCCATAATTCTCCGCCAAGGTCTTCGTCAGAATAGAAGCCGAAGGATCCGGATACTTGCGGAAAGCCGCAGCGTCCATGGTTTCCAGCCGCAGTGTCACCTTCGGCGAAGGCGGATAAGGATTTTCGTTGGTATTCAATTTAACCAATTTCTCTCCTGCCGGCTGTTCTCCTGGTACGTAAGGTTCCGGCCGCAGAATGTAGTTTTCCCACTGACTCATGCTTCACCTCCTAAAAGACCGCAGGCAGCTGCAATCTTTTTAAAGGCCGGCAGAGAGCGCTGAATCTGATCATAAGACACGCAGTAAGCGATCCGCACGAAACCAGGACAAGCAAAGGAACTTCCAGGAACCACCAAAACCTGATGATCTTTGCAGATCTGGCAGAATTTTCCTTCCTCCACAGGTGTCTTTACGAAAAGGTAGAATGCGCCCTCCGGCTTAATACAGGAAAAACCATACTCCTTTAAAGAAGAATACAGAAGATTCCGGTTCCGATCATAAGCTTCCAGATTTACCTTCTCATTCAGACAGCGCTTGATTACCCGCTGCATCAGCGACGGGGCATTGACACATCCGATTACCCGATTGGCGATCACTGCCGCCGCAATCACCTCTTCGCTGTCCTCAACTTCATCTGGGATTACCAGATAGCCGATCCGTTCTCCTGGAAGGGATAAGGATTTGCTGTAAGAATAGCAAACCACAGTATTGTCGTAGTATTTCGTCACATAGGGAACAAATACTCCGTCATATGCCAGCTCCCGGTAAGGTTCATCAGAAATTAAAAGGATAGGATGTCCGTATTCCCGGCTCTTTTCCTGAAGCAGCTGGCTGATCTTCTGAATCGTTTCCTCAGAATACACTACTCCCGTAGGATTATTTGGGGAATTAATCAGCACTGCCTTCACCTTAGGCCCTAATTGTTCCTGGAAGGCCTCAAGATTCGGCTGAAAGGTTTCTGTATCTGGTTCTGTCACCAGAAGTTCTCCGTCATAATTTCTCACGTACGCCCCATATTCTACAAAATACGGCGCAAAGGTCACCACCTGATCTCCTGGATTTAATATCGTTTTCAGAATTACATTCAGGCCGCTGGCTGCCCCCACAGTCATAATAATGTTTTCCAGGCGGAATTTCGTCCCAAATCGTTGATTCAGTGAATCTGCGATGGCTTCCCGCACATCTTCATATCCAGCATTGCTCATGTATCCGTGGATAAAACAGGAATCCTCCTCCCGTACCACATCAATGATGGCCTGGTTTACCCCTGCCGGCGCCGGGACATTAGGATTGCCAAGACTGAAATCAAATACATTCTCTGCCCCGTAGACAGCGGCCATCTTTTTTCCTTCCTCAAACATGGTGCGGATGGCAGAATTATTTTTCAACAGTGGTTTCATTTTGTCAGCTATCATAGAAAATCCTCCGCATTTTTTATTGCACGCAAAGCTGCTGCTGCGAGTCATTATACCACGTTCGAAAGAGGTTGCATAGAGAATATTGGCGAAAAATTCCCCGGACAGGCGCGAGCTGTCCGGGGTGAACCGCATCATTTACTGATTTTTCAAACAATTACAGCATCTTTTTCATTTCATCTGCCACAAACTGAACCTTCGTTCCCACAATGACTTGAACGGCATTTTTGCTGGGACGGATTACTCCGGCAACACCGGCAGCTTTGATCTTCTTTTCGTCCACCTTGGTGTAATCCACAACCTCCAGCCGAAGCCGGGTAATACAATTATCTAAAGAAGTAATGTTAGATTTTCCGCCCAGTCCTTCTAAAATAGCCGCGGCAACTGCAGTAAAATCATTGTTGGCAAGAACCGCGCTTTTATCTGCTTCTGTATCCTCATCATCCTCTCGTCCAGGAGTTTTTAAATCCAGGGCGGGAATCATAATCCGGAACACCAGATAGAATACGATAGCTGCTGCGATTCCCAACGGAATAATCAGCCATACATTCTGAGCCAGGGGAAGATTGGCTGAGAATACCAGATCTGTCAGTCCTGCCGAGAAGGAAAAGCCAGCCCTAAATCCCAGAGCAACGGAAACTGCTGCAAAAATTCCATATAACAGCGCATACACTACATAAAGAGCAGGAGCCAGGAACATAAATGCGAACTCGAAAGGTTCAGTAACGCCGCAGATAAAAGAACAAATTGCAGCGGAGCTCAATAAACCTGCCGCCAGCTTGCGCTTTTCCGGCTTAGCGCAATGAACCATCGCCAAAGCGGCTGCCGGAAGACCGAACATCATGCTGGGGAAGAATCCTGCCATGTACATTCCCGTCTGTCCAGGAACGCCTGTATTCCCCCAGAAATTGCCCAGATCGTTAATTCCAATCGCATCAAACCAGAATACGGAATTCAGAGCGTGATGGAGACCGAAAGGAATCAGGAGGCGGTTCAAGAACGCATAAATACCAGATCCTAACGCGCCAAGACTTACAATACTGGTACCTAACGCCACAAGAGCGCCGTAGAATACAGGCCATACAAAAAACAATACCGCTGCAGCAATAATCGAAAACAGAGCCGTTACAATAGCAACGCTTCTTTTTCCAGAAAAGAATGCCAGAGCATCTGGAAGCCTGGTTCCCTTAAACCGGTTATAACAGGCTGAACCGATGATGCCGGCCAGAATGCCGATAAACTGGGTTTCAATCTTGGAAAATGCCGGATCCGCCTCTGCTCCCGTAAGTACAGATACTACAGAAGGATTAAGAAGCTTGGTAATCATCAGCCAGGATACCAATCCAGCTAACGCCGCCGTTCCATCATGATCATCAGACATGCCTACGGCAACGCCGATGGCAAAAAGCCAGGACATATTGTCAATCAAAGCGCCGCCTGCCTTAATCAGGAAAAAACCGATTACAGCCGCAATTCCTTCAATATCGCCGCCCTGCATGGCGTGCGGTGACAATGCATATCCGATTCCCATTAAAATACCGCAGACCGGAAGACAGGCCACCGGAAGCATCAGGGATTTCCCAAGTTTCTGCAAATATTTCATCATAACACAATACCCCTTTCTTTTCCCCTTTTGGTTGTTATTAATTTAACGCTGTACTGCTGCAGCATTCTCTTCTAAAGTCCGATTTCCGGGAGAAAACGTAAAAGCTGTTCTGCCGCTTCTTTCTCCTCCCGTCCTTCAAAAGAAAATTTCAGCATCTGCCCCTTTCCCGCGCCAAGAGCCAGAAGCTCCATCAGATCTCTTCCGTCAGCTTTTCTTCCGCCGCTTTCTACCTGGACCCTGCAGTCATACTTCATTAAATGAGAGACTATGTATGAAATCGGTCTGACATGCAGACCTTCTTCATGGCAAATCTTATATTCCCAGGCGATCATTTCTCACCTCAGCTCAATTATTTTATCTAAGGCCTTTACCTCCATGCCTGCCAAACACTTTATCCCCGGAAAGGCCTGGGAATTGCAGACGATAACGGGCGTGGTCACATCGTACCCCTGGTCTTTAATCTTCTGGAGATCAAACTCTAAAAGAAGATCTCCCGCCTTCACTTGATCTCCCGCCTTAACATGTGCTGTGAAGTATTTTCCCTTCAGCTGCACGGTGTCCAATCCTACATGAATAATCAGCTCTGCTCCTGAAGATGTATTCATACTGATGGCATGTTTCGTATCAAATACCATAGTAATCTCACCATCTGCCGGCGCCGCAATTCTGCCCTCTGAAGGAATTACCGCCGTCCCCTTTCCCAGGATTTCCTGGCTGAAAGTGGGGTCATTCACCTCGCTCATGGGGATCGCTTTTCCCGGTACCGGAGAAAGCAGCACATCGCCTTCTTTTCCTCCAAACAATTTTTTCAGTCCTCCAAACATCCTCCTCACCCTCCTGTTCTTTATTCCTCAGGAATTCTGTCTAAATTTTTCAGTCAAGGCGTACGCATCCGTTTAATATGCACCGCCAAATAAGCCGCTTCTTCATCAGTAACCCGATGACCGTAGGTCTCCTGAATAAAATATTGAATTTTCTGGCTGCAGATATACTCCTCCGGATAAAGCATTTCAATCATCGCCGCAAATTCCGGCAGCTCTGAGTTAAGCAGTTCACCTGAATATATCCTTTGCGCCAAAAACTTTAAATGGGTCACAAATCGCTCATAATG
This sequence comes from Candidatus Cottocaccamicrobium excrementipullorum, assembly GCA_018713255.1. Classification (GTDB taxonomy): domain Bacteria; phylum Bacillota; class Clostridia; order Lachnospirales; family Lachnospiraceae; genus Caccovicinus; species Caccovicinus excrementipullorum. The sequence goes on from DVFL01000031.1 coordinate 48,918, forward strand.
AAGCGAACTTTCATCTGGAGTAAAATTAAAATACTCAGATACAATTCCCACCACCTGCTCGATTAATCTGGTGATATTGATCGTGTCCCGCATCGCTGTATTGTATTCTGCATTCACCAGATGAAGGGCAATGGATGCCGCCTCATCCACCGGAAAATCAATGCCTAATTTCTTCTTTATCAAAGCCAGGGCGTATTCACCGATCAAATATTCTTCTCGGTAAAAACTGCGTACCTCGCGAAGCAGCGGATTCGGAAACATCATATTCTGGCGGTGCCGCTCCACGGCAAAATTAATATGATCCGTCAGAGTAATGTAAATATTGTGGTTTAAAGGCTTGTTTAACACCTTTTTCCCATAACTGATGATCTCATCTGAAATCTGAATATGCCCCAAAGGAAGTCTGGCCAATAAATCCTTAAATCGATTGAGCGAATCCTTGTTATCCAGGCGAAAAATTTTTTCTATCCTTTCTTCTGGAATTTCCCATCCCTCCCGGGCCTGAAATCCAATCCCCCGTCCCATTACTACAATTTCTCTTCCGTCCTCATCTGCAGAGCTGACAATATTATTGTTAATCACTTTTCGAACCTTCATCGAAAGATAACGTATAATTAATTTCGCAAAATCAATTTCATAAAAATAGACATGATCTATAGCCGTTTGGTAGAATTAAGTCACCACAACAAAACCCATCAAAGGAGGCTATAGAACCATGTCCGATAAGATT
>DVFL01000032.1 GCA_018713255.1 Candidatus Cottocaccamicrobium excrementipullorum
CCTATTCAACCATAACCGCAAAAAAAATATCCGGCCTAAGCCGGATAAAAAATGGGCGGAGGTGGATTCGAACCACCGAAGCGAATCGCAGCAGATTTACAGTCTGTCCCCTTTGGCCACTCGGGAATCCACCCATATGCTGCTTGTCTCTGACAAGCAGTTGTAATCATAGCATATCATCGAAAAAAAATCAAGAGCCTTTTGTGAATTTTACGGAATCCATGAACCGTCAGCTCCAAAGGTATAGCTGACCCCATCCACTATACAGGTTTCTGACGCTGCCATCACTCCATCCGGCTTTAAATAATACCACCTTTCGCCGTCCTGGAGCCATCCAGTTTGTTTTGCATAATCCCGATAATAGTAATACTGATCGTTGATCCGTCTCCACCCCGTCCCCGCAAACAGCTGATGGTAATCCACAAATGCCACCTCAATACATACATCGCCGGTAATTCCAGCCACATGTCCAGCATCAGTGTACTGCCAAAGCGTCCGATTAGGATACTGATTTACCGAGGTCTCATATCGGGCATACCAAATATCATAGGGGATCTGGCTGGTATCCATGTAAGTTGTCAGCCACAAATGATTGGCATAAACGGCAGGCCGATACCCAGCCTCTGCGATTACCTGACAGAAGGCGTTCACCTGATCCGTAATCTCCTGAGGCGTTTTCCCCAAATTCAAAAGCTGCTGGGATTCCACATCATAGGCAATAGGATAAGAGATTGGATAATCCTTAACCTGATCCAGCACAAACCGCGCTTCCTCTCTGGCCTCCTCCACATCTTCCGCCTGGGTGTAAAAAAATACGCCGGTCTGAATTCCCTGAGCCAAAGCCCCTTCCATATTTTGTGCAAAATAGGGATCCAGATCATTTAAATATCCCAGCCGAATCATAGCAAAGGAAACCCCGTCTGCCGCTGCTGCCGCCCAGTCAATCTCCCCTGCGCGGTTTTGGTATTTGGAAACAGTAATTCCCTTGGCCAGAGCTCCCTCTATGGCTGTCCCATTGGCCCGAATAAACTGCCCATTCTCCACGGTCAGCTGTTCCTCCAGCCTGGCGTAAGCTGGAAAGGCTCCTCCAAACAGGAAAAACCAGACAGCTGCTGCCGCCAAAAACGTTTTCCTCCACTTTTGCCGCCATTCTGACATAATCGCACTTGCCTTCCTTTCCATCTTTAACAGCAGGCCAGCCACATTACTGCAGCCCTGCCGTACTGTAAAACTCATCTGCATGGGTAATTAACAGCACACTGCTTACCGGAGGCATTTTCAGGAAAGCATTCCCATGATGAACCTCCACTTTAACAATTCCCACATTATATCCTTCTTCCGTGGTCAGCATAATCCGCGCCAGGGTCTCGTGAGGTTCCACGCCAAGAAGCCATACCGGCACTTCCACATCCCGTTCTGTGTCTCGGTTATTCAGCACAACAACTGCTTTATACTTTCCATCCATTCGGCCGTAAGCCAGAAAATGACGTCCTGCCAGAAGCGGCTTTACGCTCCCCCGCTTCAGCACAGGAAGGCGCTTGTGCATCCCGCACAGATACCGGTGGAATTCCAGCAGCTCCAGATCTTCATGGCCCCAAGGATAGGTTCTCCGGTTGTCCGGATCTGTCCAGCCGCACAGCCCCACTTCATCTCCATAATAAATCGTAGGCGCTCCAGGCCAGGTCATTTGCACCATCACCGCCTCCCGGAACACGCCATAGCGAATTCCTTCCGACGCAGCCTCTGCTCCCATGGTGGCCAGCCGGCCTACCGTCTGATTCGTCCGAGTAAGAAAACGGGAATGATCGTGATTGGACAATTCATTCATCGCTACCATAATCGACGGCGTCTGCATCCGGCTCATATGATAACTCATGGCCCGGAAAAACCCTTCTCCATCTCCATAAAGATGGCTGTCATATTCATCGCTGTGTTTCTCCATTCCTGTCAGGAACCAGGTAACCGGCTCCATAAAGGCGTCATAGTTCATAACCGAATCCCATTCGTTTCCCCGCAGCCAGCCGCTGGGGTCACCGTAATGCTCCGCCAAAATCAACGCCTCCGGATTCGCTTCCTTCACCGCTTTGCGGAACTGCTGCCAGAAATAATGATTAAATTCTCCGCTGTGCCCCAAATCTGCCGCCACATCCAGACGCCAGCCGTCTGCATTGTAGGGCGGAGATACCCACTTTCGGGCAATATTCAAAATATACTCCTGAAGCTTTGGAGACTCTTCGTAATTTAATTTGGGGAGAGTGTCATGACCCCACCAGCCGTCATAGCTGCCATTGTACGGCCAATTTTCTCTTCCTTCTTGATGAAATTTAAAGAACGTGTGATAGGGGCTGTCCGCCGATACATACGCTCCAGGCTCATAGCCCTCCGCGCTTTCATAAATCCCTTCCCGGTCCAGCCACTTATTGAAGGAACCGCAGTGATTAAACACCCCGTCCAGGATTACCCGCATTCCTCTTTCATGCACCGCCTCCACAAACCGGGCAAAGAATGCATCGGAAGCCGCCAAATTCTCCGGATCAGTAACCCGGCGAATATATTTTTCCGCCTTTTTATTCTCCTCTCTCCGGTCGTCTTCTCCGCCTCCCAGACGAAGCTCTCCTCCCAGAACGCTTCCGCCGTCCTTTACCACAACGGCATAATGAGGATCAATATGCTCATAATCCTGACAGTCATATTTGTGATTAGATGGGGATACGAAGACAGGATTAAAATAAATCACCTCAACGCCCAAGGCTTTCAGGTAATCCAGCTTATCCCACACGCCCTTCAAATCTCCTCCATAAAAATATCCCACATCCAAAGATTCCAAAGGCTTTTCCCAATCCTTTACTCCCTGCACCGGCTGACCGATATAAATGTACTCTCCCGTCTCCACATCATTGGAAGGATCTCCGTTGCAAAACCGGTCAACGTAAATCTGATACATAATCGCGCCTTTAGCCCACTCCGGCGTATGGAAGCCTGGGGTGATGCAAAAAGCAAAATCAGGCAGCGCTTCCTCCTGGACGCCCAGGCGGTTATAAATACAGGTTCCGCTGCCTTTTTTTATTTCAAAATAATAACGAATCTGTTCTTTTCCTGTTTTAATACGGCACTCGTAATAATCAAAGTAAGTGTCGCTGGCGGCCTTAACCATCTCCTGACCCAAGTCCCGGCCGCATTCTCTATGAATTATCCGGTCCACATCCTCACGTCCCGTTCGGAAGCGCAAAGTAACTTCCTGATCCGCATCCGGCTCTGCCGGAATTCGGTAGTCCTCCGTTTCCGCACAGAATAAGGCTTCCCTGTTCAAATAGCAAACATCTGCATTCATTATTCTGCCCCTCCTGATCCGTCTAAGCAAACAGCCCTATCTACGAACTCAGCTCTCCCGTGAATACTTCTCCATCTCTCAATGCCGGACCATCCGACGGTAATATGATTATTAATAGACTAATTGTAAACGATATCAATGGATTATACAATGGGGAAATGTCACGAAAATCACAGTCGAAATTTGGAAATGAACCCCGGTATCCTTCAGAATTTTCCGCCTTTTCGGCGGCAAAATCATATAAAGGAGAAAAGTAAAGAAGCCGGCCAAAGGCCGGCTTCTTCAGGAGAAGGTATTTCGTTTCTTATGGGGTGTAGCAAAAACTATATAATGTATTGGGGGGGTTACGTCTATTATAATAGCACAGGTTTCCAAATAAGTGTGCACAAAGTTCACATATTTTGCCCTTCACTTTTGTGCACTTTGTATATCTTCTACTGATTTTCCGCCTGGAAGAGCTTTTCAAACTCCTCCTGGCCAATCTTTTCTTTTGCCAGAAGCAACTGGCTGCAGGAATGAAGCACCTGTTCATGCTCCAGAATAATGGCTTTCGCCTTCTGATAGCATTCATCAATAATCCGCTTTACTTCCTCATCGATTACTGTAGCCACCGCTTCCCCATAACTCTTAGTATGAGCCAGATCCCGGCCGATAAATACCTCGTCCTCATCGCTTCCGTAATTGATCATGCCCACTTTCTCTGACATTCCATAACGAGTTACCATTGCCCTGGCAATTCCCGTGGCCTGCTTAATATCCTGAGATGCCCCTGTGGTAATATCGTCAAAAATCAGCTCCTCGGCAATCCGGCCGCCTAAAGCCACCATAATATGCTGAAGCATCCGGCCTTTGGTCATGTACATCTCATCCTTTTCCGGAAGAGGCATGGTATAACCGCCGGCTCCATTTCCTGTAGGAATGATAGATACGGTGTGAACCGGCCCCACATCAGGAAGCACATGGAACAAAATGGCATGACCAGACTCATGATACGCCGTAATCTTTTTATCCTTATCGGAAATCACCTTGCTCTTCTTCTCTGCGCCGATTCCCACTTTCACAAAAGCTTTGTCAATATCTTCCTGGCGGATATAATGCCGGCCTTCTCTTGCCGTCACAATAGCCGCCTCATTCATCAGATTTTCCAGGTCTGCTCCCGTAAACCCAGCAGTGGTCCTGGCCACCCGCTCCAGATCTACATCATCGCTTAAGGGCTTTTCCTTGCTGTGGACCTTAAGAATATCCAGCCGGCCCTTTACATCCGGCCGTCCCACAGATACCTTCCGGTCAAATCTGCCCGGCCGCAGAATAGCAGGGTCCAGAATATCCACCCGGTTAGTTGCCGCCATCACAATGATTCCCTCATTTACGCCGAAACCATCCATCTCCACCAACAGCTGGTTCAATGTCTGTTCCCGCTCGTCATGGCCGCCGCCCATGCCGGTGCCTCTTCGTCTGGCTACTGCATCGATCTCATCAATAAATACAATACAGGGAGAATTCTTTTTGGCATCCTCAAACAAATCCCGCACCCGGGAAGCTCCCACGCCGACAAACATCTCCACAAAATCAGAACCAGAAATCGAAAAGAACGGGACTCCCGCTTCTCCTGCAACCGCCTTGGCCAAAAGAGTCTTTCCTGTTCCTGGAGGCCCCACCAAAAGAAGGCCTTTCGGGATCCTGGCCCCCACGCTGGTGTACTTCTGGGGCTGGCGAAGGAAATCCACGACTTCTTCCAGTTCTTCCTTCTCTTCTTCTAGTCCTGCCACATCTTTAAAGGTTACCTTGCTGCTGCGGCTGAGTCTGGCCCTGCTCTTGCCGAAATTCATCATTTTAGCATTCGCTCCGCCTCCTGCCGCCCTGGCGTTCATGATGGAAATCAGCACTACCACAACTACCGTGGAAAGCATAATCGGAAGAACAATACTTAACAGATAATTCTCCTGAGGAACATCCATGTTCATGTAATCGATCCCTTTCTCCTGGAGAAGTTTCTGTTCCGCCACCACATCGGAAGTATAATACTGCCGCGTGCTGCCGTCCTTCATCTTCAAATTCAGCTCTCCCGTAGGAGTCTGCTGATTCTGATTAATGATTACCCGTTCCACACTGCCGTCATCCAAGGCGGTCAGGTACTCCTGGTAACTGATATCATCGTTAGTAAAAAGCTGTCTGGGAAATGTGGTGACCAATAGCAGCATCAACACAATAATCAGCACAAATCCCAGTCCTCTGAATTGCTGCTGTCTCAACTGACTGCCTCCTTACTGTTCTACTACTCCAATATATGGCAGATTCCTGTACTTCTGATCATAATCCAGGCCGTACCCTACCACAAATTCATCAGGAATGGTAAAACATGTATACTTAACCTGCACCTGTTTCTTTACCCGCCGCTCCGGCTTGTCCAGCAGCGTGCACAGCTCAATGCTCTTTGGATTTCTCTGCTTTAAGATCTCCATCAAATAAGCCAGGGTTCTGCCGGAATCAATAATATCTTCTACGATAATTACTTCCTTTCCGGCAAGGGGCTCATCTAAGTCCTTAATGATCTTTACAATTCCTGAAGATTCCGTGCCGCCTCCATAGCTGGAAACTGACATAAAATCCAGAGATACCGGAACCGTCAGCCGTTTAGCCAGCTCGCAGGTAAAGAAAACGCCGCCCTTCAGAATACAAATCAAATGCACCTGTCTGCCTGCGTAATCCCGGTTGATTTCCCCTGCGATCTCGCTGATTCTCGCATTCACTTCTTCTTCCGTCAGCAACACCCGAATCTTATCTGCCATTTTCTTCTCCTCCGCTTACGTGTACTTGCAAGACTCTCCTGGTCTGTGGAGTGATCTTGACTTTTTCGCTGATTCGTCTACCTATGATCCACAAAATATGGTTTCCCTCTGCCAAAAGAAAAATCCCATCCCGCCTGTCCGCTGGAATCTTTTCATCGATCATATAGGATTTCACGGTTTTGCGCCCGCCTCCCGGCAGATAGAAATAATCTCCCGCCTGCCGGGTTCTGACCGACAACGCACCATTTATTCTATCATAGTCAAACCATTTCGTATACAGGTTTTCTGGAAATTTCATTCCTTTTTCCAATACAAAAACAGAATACTCTATCTGAGGAGGCCGGGATTTTGCCTGGCTCTTTTCCCTTTTTTGTTCCAGCACCAGATATTTTCCCTGTCTTACCGCTCTCAATCCTTCCGGCAGATCTGCCTGCTTTCCAGACTGTTTTTGCAGCAGCTCTTCCAATGCCTGAATGTGAAGGGCGGACAGATCCTTCATTCCCTTTCCCATCTCCTGCACCATACAGCGAAGCACATAACTGCGAATGATTTCCGGCTCTTCCAAAAGCTTTTCTGCTTCTATCTGAATTCTTCCCGGCTCAACCGCTCCCTCGCGCCCAAGCCATTTCCCAGCTTGGAGCTCCAGGTATTCATCTGCCTGGGCAATTCGCTGGGCTGCCTGGCAGATATGAGGCACTGCCTGCGGGTTAATCCCAGAAGAAATCAGCGGCAGAACCTGATGGCGAATTCTGTTTCTGGTATAGGCCTGGGAAGCATTCGTAGAATCCTCGCAGAATTCTATTCCCTCCCAATTCAAAAATTCCCGAATTTCCTGTCCTGACGCCCAAAGCAAAGGCCGGATAATCCTCCCTCTTACCGGGGCAATTCCCGAAAGTCCCCGAAGACCGCTCCCTCTAAACAAGTGGTGAAGAACCGTTTCTGCATTATCATCCTGCTGATGAGCCACCGCAATCTTTACCATGCGTCCTGATTCCTTCTCCCATTTTTCCGCTTCCGCGCAAAGCGCCTGATAACGCAGAATTCTCGCCGCTTCCTCCTCTGAAAGCCCTTTTTCCGCCTGAAATCCTTTCACATCCACCTGCTCCCAGGCAAAAGGCACATTCAATCTTTCCGCCGTTCTCTGGGCAGCCTTTCTGTCCCGATCTGCCTCTTCTCCTCTAAGACCATGATGAACATGAAATGCTCGGAGTTTCAAATTCCAGTCTTCCCGCATTTGCGCCAATACATACAAAAGGCAGACAGAATCTGCCCCGCCGGAAACTGCCGCCAGAATCTGATCTCCAGATTCCGCCATATGATGCTGCCTGATAAACTCTTCCGTTTCTTTTCTCACCTGCCTGGTACCCTCTTTCTCCAGCTCTGTTTCTTTTATCATCATAACAGGAATCCCCAAAAAAGCAAATCTTTTCTTCCGTCTGCAGTGCCGGCCATCTTAAGACTTTTCCCAGATTCCTGCCGCCAAAACCGTCATGTCATCTCTGGCTCCCCCTGAAGACAAGGCAAAATTTAATACCTGGTCCGCTATTTCCTGAGGGCCAGAAGGAGGAAGGGCTTCTAAAAATTCCTTAAGAGTTTTTTCCTTGTCCTCTCCCCACAGCCCGTCCAGCACCCCGTCGCTTACCATCACGATTCGATCGTCATCCCAAAGCTTTTTGGACAGCAGCGCCGGCTCCACTGGGTTTAGAATCCCCATGGGCACATCGCCGGCGTCTAAAAGCTCCACGCCATCCCGCCCTATGACAAAGGAAGCAGCAGCTCCCAGCTTCATCACTTCCAAAACGCCGGTGTTCAAGTCCACGCATAAAAGATCCACCGCCGCCGGATGCTGTTCTGCTCCTGCAAGCAAAAGCACTGTATTCACCAGTTTTAAAGAGGAACGGGCCGTAAAGCCGGCTTCCATCAGCTGTTCCGTCAAATCCACAATTTTCCCGCTTTCCCGGCTGGCCTGCCTCCCCGTTCCCATGCCGTCCGCAAGACTCATAATCACCTGGCCTTCCACATTTTTAAACAATACATAATTGTCTCCAGATACCTTTTCCCCTTGTCTCGGCGTCCTTGCCGCACCATAAAGCATCTGATACTTGCCTTCTTCCGTGAACCGCAAAGTTCCCAGCTGTCTGGTGACAATGGCTCGGCTGTCCCTGGCCGGATACCATTTTCTCCCTCCCATAGCATGTCCCAGCACCGCCGCCGCTTCCTTGGACGTAAGACAAGCGCCATGGGTAGTCCGCACAGTGAGATACGCCTCTCTCTGCTTATTTTCATATTCTAAAACCAGCATCTTTTCCACCAGCATATGATGCTTTTTAAACGCCCGCTTTACCGCCTCCTCCTTCTCTGCCGTCACATCCAAAGCCTGTTCCATTTGATGGGAGAACTCCTCAATAATGGACGCCAGTTCCCGAAACTGAACCACCACCGCATCCCGGCTTTCCAAAAAACGATTTTTCCAGGAAAGATTCATGGTCGCTCGTCCCAGACTGCTGTTTAATTGATTCAGATATTTTTCTTTATGAAAACAGGTCTGACGAAATAAAAGAGGCATATCCTCCATTCGCACCGCTCCATGAACTTCAAAAGCCCTTAAAAGATAATATAGATAGTAGCTGTCCTCCCTGGCGCTGTCCTGATAGAGATTACACCGGCTGCAGCTGCCGCATACCATTGCCGCCGCCGTCTGCATGGCTGCCGCCCCATCCTCTCTGCTTAAATGCCGTCCATCAATCTCTTCCGTAAAAGACTTTGCCAGGCGGCTCAATGAAGCAGCCAGATCCGCCAGTCTAGCTGCCGTATATCCCGTTGCGTCCGCCATATCCAGACGCTTTTCTTTCCGCTTGAAAAAAAACAAAAAAATCCCTCCCCTTCGCATATCCTCTTTCGAATACTCAAAAAGATTATATGCGAAGAAGAGAGAAATCATTACTCGCCCTCCGAAGGTTTCAAAAGGATCTCGTCAGGCATAACAAGTCCCAGTTTCTCCTTTGCCACCTCTTCAATATACTGCTTCGTCTGAACGTAAATCTTGCGCTCTTCAAGGTCCTTCGTCCTCTGCTCCTCTTCATCTTTCTGAGCCTGAAGATTCTCCTCCCGAATCTGGTATTCCAGATCTTTTGCCTTTAAAGACGCGCTTTTTAAATTTACCACAACTGCCAGGCTGAGCACCACCACTGTAATTCCGATCAAGGTCATCCGGTTCCCCCATTTGTCCCGTCTGTGCATCCGGGACTGTCTCCTCCTGGGCTTCATTTTCATCACCACGCTTACTGTCTGCCCTACTGCGACTCCGTCTGTTCTTACGTTTATAATGCTTTATTTTAATACGGTTGAAAAATTTTTGCAATACTTTCATCATATTTCTGCTGACTATCCGGTCGTAAACTGCCATCCCTAAAAACACTGCAGTCACAGCAAATCCTCGAAGGACACCGTCATTCAGCCGAAACAAAAGGTCAAATACAGAAAAACAGACATACATCCAATAGATTAGATCCTCCAGCCCTACCAGCCACCTATTCCTTCCCAGAAAAAAACGGCTGATCCGAAGAATATCGTAGCAGATCATCAGCCATATTCCAAGAAGAAAGGACTGACTCAAAAGTCTTGCCTGGCTGTAAACCTCTCCGCTTACTTCCATCATTGTTTTTACTTGAACAGCCGGGCAAGGAAAGATTCCCCGCTTCTTCGGAAGGCTTCATTGGAACTGTAAACCAAGCTCTCCGCCTGTCCGTCAATATCGATCTCTCCTTTGTCCAGCGTAAGCCTGCTGACGCACAAATCCCGGCCCTTAATGGTCAGGAGACCTTTATCCGTATCCAGCACCACCTGGTTCTCATCAAAGGAAACCACATCTGCAATCCCTGTAATACTTAATTTTCCCCGGTCTTCCATCATCAGACGATGAGGACGTCCGCCTATTTTTTCTTCCATCAAAAAACCTCCTAACACACTGAACTGTTTGATTCAGTATATTAGGAGGTTGGGCAAAATATGACTGCCAGTCCTCTTTTTCTCGGGAGGATCTGCTTTACCGGCAGCAGCTGTTCCTACAAGTACCGGTAAAGCTCTCTGGCCTCTTCTTTTTTCACCGTTTCCTGTACGTCAAGCACTTCCACCTTTACGGCTTTGGCGCCAAACTGTATTTCAATAATATCTCCCTCTTTTACATTGAGGGAAGCCTTCGCCGGCTTATCATTTACCAGCACCCGGCCGGCATCACAGGCCTCATTGGCCACCGTGCGCCGCTTAATCAGCCGGGAAACTTTAAGAAACTTATCCAGTCTCATCCCTTATGCATTCACCAGATCCTTTAACGCTTTTCCAGCTTTGAACTTAGGGCTCTTAGAAGCTGCAATCACCATAGGCTCGCCGCTCTTTGGATTTCTTCCCTCTCTCTCGCCTCTCTCAGAAACCTCAAAGGTTCCGAAACCTACCAGCTGTACCTTCTCACCCTTTACTAACTCCTCAGCAACCACATCGGTAAACGCCTTCAGCGCCTTCTCTGCATCCTTTCTGGAAATTTCTGCCTTCTCAGCAATCGCTGCAATTAATTCAGTTTTATTCATCGTATTCCTCCTGATTTGTCTGCGGGGGCGCCTGCTGACTTAAGCACAATCTTCATTCCCTCGCGCTAAAATGTGTACCTTATCATTTATATCTGCTTCTGCCCTATTTGTCAAGGTTTTTCGGCATTTTCCGCCGCATTTTCCCCCTCTTTCGCCCTCTTGTTTTTCGCCTCTTTTTCCTGTCTCTTAATCTCCTTCCAGAGGGCCAAACTTTCCTCCGGAGAGGACACTTTCACATCGCCAAACACATGAGGATGACGGCGAATCATCTTCTGGCTGACACCGTCAATTACATCCTCAATAGTGAAAGCTCCCATCTCCGCTGCAATCTGACTGTTCATCACCACCTGCAGCAGCACGTCTCCCAGCTCTTCACAGAGATTTTCCATATCCTCATGATCAATGGCCCAAAATACCTCCTCCGTCTCATCAGCCAAGCATTTTTTCAGGCTCTGAAACGTCTGTTCCCTGTCCCAGGGACAGCCGTGCTCCGATCTGAGCTCAGCAATAATCTTTACAAAATCCTCAAATGTATACATCGCTTCTCCTTTTTTCACTGGATTTTTATTTTCTCCCACTATTTTAACACGAGCTTTCCTTCCGCACAACAAATCATCAGCCGGCTGCAATTTCTTCTTTACAGCCGGCTGCAATCATGTTAATATGTCAATGTTTACATGTTAACATTTTAATATTTGGAGGTATTTGCTTATGCCAATTGGTGTTTTGATTAATTCTTCCGCCATTTTATCCGGCGGAATCATCGGCGCTCTGGCAGGAAGCCGGATTCCAGAACGGATTAACACATCCCTCACCGGCATCTTTGGTCTTTCCGCCATCACCATGGGACTCTCTCTGATTATTCAGCTAAACTCCCTTTCCGCTGTGGTTATGGCCATGATCGTAGGCGCCCTGGTAGGAGAGCTGATCGGTCTTGAGGATCTCCTAAACAAAGGCCTGACCAGACTGGCCTCCTCTCTCCCAGGAAACAATCTGTCTGAAGAGCAGCTGGACAATCTGATCAGCATGATCATCCTGTTCTGCTTCAGCGGCACCGGACTCTTCGGCGCCATGAATTCTGCCATTACCGGAGATCACTCTATTCTCATTGCCAAAGCAATTATGGATTTTTTTACCGCCATCATTTTCGGCGCCGTTTCTGGTTATCTGGTAGGTGTTATCGCGATTCCCCAGGTTATTCTTGGATGCATTCTGTTTTATGCCGGAAATCTGATCATTCCTTTTTTATCCGACTACATGGTCAGCGATTTTAAAGCCGTAGGCGGTGTCATCACCATGGCTGTGGGAATGAAAATCGCTAAAATTCGGTATTTCCGGGTGCTGAATATGGTTCCCGCTTTGATTCTTGTCTTTTTATTTTCCCGGATCTGGGAACTTCTTCCCTTCTAATGCGCCTTCGCCGGCGCAAGCGCCGCCGGCGGCGGACTTAAGCTGACAAATACATTTCTCCAGCCATTCTATGGTCATCCTCTCCCGCATTACGCCATGTTCCAAAACCATATAATCCCCCAGCGCCGGATCACTGGCCTCAGGCAGGGCAGAATATTTTTCATATTCCTCAACCAGATGTGAAAGCCTTTCCTGATGAAGGCAGATTTGCTGCTGAAAAATCTCCTGCCTTTTTTCCGGTTCTAGAAAAGCGAGGAAATAGACTTTCAGCCGAAATACGTCCTTAGGCGCCGGCTCCAAATCTGTCTCCGCCTTAAGCCATCTCTTAAACTCCTGCTTTCCTTTATCCGTAAGGAAATAGCATTTCTTTTCCATTACTTCTCCCGTAATCTGGATGCTGAATTCCACCAGCCCTTCCTCTTCCAGCCGTTTTAATTCCGGATAAATCTGGCTGTGCTTTGCATACCAGAACTCATTTAACCGTTCGGAAAAAGTTTTTACGATATCATATCCAGTCATGGGCCGCTCCATTAACAGCCCTAAAATCACATATTTTAATGTGCGCATAACGTTTATCCCCTTCTCCCTCTGCATTCATCCCCAAATTCCCCTCCGCCATATCTTCTATAACAAAAAACCCCATAGCTTAAACGCCATGGGGTTAAAGTTCTGCAAAATTAATCGCAGGTATAAGGCATCAGAGCAATGTGACGTGCTCTCTTGATCGCTACCGTCAGAGCTCTCTGATGTTTTGCACAGTTTCCGGTGATCCGGCGGGGAAGGATCTTTCCTCTCTCGGACACGTATCTCTTTAATTTATTTACGTCCTTGTAATCAATTACGCCGTTCTTATCGCCGCAGAATACACAAACTTTCTTTCTTCTGCGAATGCCGCCTCTTCTTACTTTAGAAGCGTCTGCTTTATCACCTTTATTGAATGCCATTGGTGTGTCCTCCTTTTCATATTATGGAACTGACGAATGCCTAATTAAAGGGAAGGCCTTCGTCCTCAACTCCATCTGGAATGTTCATAAATCCGTCGCCAATCGCGCTGGATGGAGCCGGCTGCTGCGGTGCTGGCTGCTGATAGCTGTTCCCGTAGCCGCTCATATCGGCTGAAGCGCCTTTGCTGTCGGCGAACTCCTGATCGTCTACAATGATATCAGTGGTATAAACTTTCTGACCGTCTCGGTTAATATAGCTGCCAGTCTGAATCCTTCCGGAAATCAGCACCCGCATTCCCTGGCGGAAATACTTTTCTGCAAACTCTCCCTGCCGGTCAAAGGCCACGCAGTTAATAAAGTCTGCCGTCTGGTCATTCCCTCCCTGGGCGTTTCTGCGGCCTCTCCGGTCTACTGCCAAGGTATATCTGGCAATAGCCATGGTACGCTCGCCCTGAGAATATCTTAATTCCGGGTCTCTGGTCAGCCTGCCCATAAGAATCACTCTGTTCATACACTCACTCTTTCTATTATGCTTCCTGCTTTACGATTAAGTATCTGATAACTGGTTCCATAATACGAACGTGAGCTTCAACTTCGTTCGGGCAGTTAGAATCGCCTTCGAACTGAATGAAGTAATAGTAGGCTTCTTTCATCTTCTGAATTTCGTAAGCCAGTCTCTTCTTACCCCACTCGTCTACGTTGGTAACGGTGCCGCCGAAGCGGGTGATATAACCCTTTACCTTCTCGATTGCCGCTGCTCTCTCTTCGTCTTCCAGCTTCACATTCAGAACAACTGCTAATTCGTACTTGTTCATCTTGTTTCCCTCCTTGTGGTCTCTGGCCCCTGATTATATTCCAGGAGCAAGGAAATTAATATGTCACGATATAATAGTCTACCAAATTTTTTCCGGACATGCAAGCACTTTTTTCCGATTTTATAACGCTTTTTTTAATCCTCTGGCATTTTTTTCCACCAGTTTTCTGGCCACCATCACCTGATGACCGCAGCCCATGCACTTCAATCGAAAATCCGCCCCTACCCGGAGGATTTCCCATTCCTGGCTGCCGCAGGGATGAGGTTTTTTTAATTTTACAATATCTCCAACCTCAAAATTCAGCTTCTCCCCCATAAATGCTCCTCATTTTAAAATCTCATCAATCTGCTTTAACTCATCCTCAGAAAATTCCAGATGCTCCAGACAGGCCACATTATCCTCCAGCTGTTTTACACTGCTGGCGCCAATCAATACAGAGGTTACTTCAGGTCTTCTCAAAACCCAGGACAAGGCCATCTGCGCCAGACTCTGTCCCCGGTTCGCAGCAACCTCATTTAGCCTGCGGATCTTTTCCAGATTCTCCGGCGTTAAATATCTTCCGCCGATACTGGTTCCCTTCCTTGCCGCACGGGAATCTGATGGAATTCCCTTCAGATAACGGTCCGTCAGCGCACCCTGCGCCAGAGGGCTGTAGGCAATGCAGCCGACGCCTTCTCTGGACAGAACATCCAAAAGTCCATCCTCAACCCACCGTTCGAACATATTATATCTAGGCTGATGGATCAGGCAAGGCGTGCCGTTCTCCCGAAGAATACGAACCGCCGCTTCTGTCTCCTCTGCCGAATAATTGGAAATTCCCACATACAGAGCCTTGCCCTGATGTACAATATCGCTCAAGGCGCCCATGGTCTCCTCAAGAGGAGTTTCCGGATCTGGGCGATGATGGTAAAACACATCCACATAATCCAGTCCCATGCGTTTTAAGCTCTGATCCAGACTGGCCATGAGATATTTTCGAGACCCCCAGTCGCCGTAAGGTCCTTCCCAGTTATCGTAACCAGCCTTCGTGGAAATAAACAGCTGGTCACGGTAGGGACCTAAATCGCTTTTTAAAATGGCGCCGAAATTTTCCTCCGCTTTTCCCCTTGCTGGAAAACCGTAATTATTTGCCAGATCGAAATGGGTAATTCCCAGATCAAATGCCCGGCACAAAACCTGGCGCTGATGCTCCAGGGGCTTTTCCAGCCCAAAATTCTGCCATAATCCCAGGGACACTCTGGGAAGAAGGACGCCGCTTCGTCCGCTGCGCTGATAACTCATTTTCTCATATCTATCTTCTGCTGCCTGATACATCATAACCTCCTGTTATCACTGATGAAACCGCCGCCTCAAGAGCATCTCCAATGGACCCGTTAATCACCAAATCAGCCCGGCTGTCCAGAGGCGTCACAGATTTATTGATCAAAACTAAACGATTTCCCTGATAATCATCCACAAGACCTGCTGCAGGATACACCACCAGAGAAGTGCCGCCCACAATCAGCATATCTGCCTGACGGATATAGCGGACTGCCCGGTTTAATACGCCTTGATCCAGCCCCTCCTCATAAAGCACCACATCCGGCTTAATTACCCCGCCGCAGCTGCATCTTGGAACCCCCGGCTGCGCCATAATTTCCTCCAAACTGTAAAATTTATGACAGCGGGTACAGTAATTGCGGTGCACTGACCCGTGAAGCTCCAGCACCTCCCGGCTTCCCGCTTTCTGGTGCAGACCGTCAATATTCTGGGTAATTACCGCTTTAAGTTTTCCCTGCCGTTCCAGTTTTGCCAAGGCCAAATGCGCCCGGTTAGGCTGAGCATCAGGAAAAATCATTCGATCTTTATAGAACCGGTAAAATTCCTCAGGATTTTTTATGTAGAAGCTATGGCTGATAATCATCTCCGGCGGATATTTATACTTCTGATGATACAGTCCGTCCACACTTCGAAAATCAGGAATTCCACTTTCCGTGGACACCCCGGCGCCTCCAAAAAAGACAATCCTGTCACTCTCCTGAATCCACTGCTTCAGCTGATCAACGCCTTTCATCCCAATCCCTTCTTTCCTTCTAAGCCCTTTTCTTTCATTATACGGAACCCGAGGAAAAATAACAAGGCTACACCACTTCGTCCAGAAATATTTTCCCGCAGGTTTGGATTTTCTCTGCTTCCTCTGTTAATTCCTTCGGCGCCCTGCCATATCCCATAAGCCACTGCGTAAGAGCGCCAATGGAAAGTGATGGAACCATCTCTCTGCTGCCGCCCAACAGGTTGATCCGAGAACCATTTTCCTCCACTGTTACCAGAAAACAGCCGTTATTTTCTTCGAGAACCGGATCACTCAAGTTAATGATAAATTCCACCGGATCCTGCTTCTCTCCATCCGCCCTCTTTTTCAGCCGAATACTTTTCATAAATTCTGGAAGATCCAGAATTCTGGCCATAATGGCCGGCTTTGCAGATGGGTTCGCCGCAAGGTACGGCTCTTCTGCGTACAGGAAGCGTCTCTCCCGCTCCTCCTTCCCCCAAAAGCACTCCATGCCTCTCAGCCGGGAAGCCGAATCCCGCAGAAGAAAAATCTCTCCATATTCACTGTCAATCTCTTTTTTCTGACAATCCAGATAAGCTGCATCCCGCAGCGCATAAATCTGGTAACGGCGGCTAAGCCACTGTCCCAGCCATTCTCTTACTTCCTCTCTTTCCCGGGGACTATCTGCTGCCGGATATGATTCCAGCCCCTTCCCCAGACTATTCAGCTGAAAATCTGGCTGGTCAAATATCCAGTCAAAGCCAAACGGCGCATAAATCTTCCAGGAAGCCGGCATCAGAAAAGTAAAAGGATTTTTCCTTGCCTTCTGTTCGCTCAGCATCCTCGTCAGCAGCCGTCTCATATATCCTTGATGCCGGCATTTTTCATCTGTAGCCACGCCTACGATATAATCTAAAACATATTCGCCGGCAGGCATCACAATCCGATAAGGATTCTGATGCGCCATGGACAAGATCTCTCCCTGCTCTCCTTCCAGCACCAGAATCTGGTTGTCCCTGCATTTTTGCTGATAATAATAATCTAAAAAACGGGCCGAGTCCTCCGGGAAGCACTGCTCCCAGAGTTCTCTGCTCCGTTCCTTTTCCTGCTGATGAAGATACCGAATATCCATAAGGCCCCCTCTATTCCATTCGCTGACGAACCATATACTTTCTGGCATAACCAATGGGCTGATAACTTAATTTTGCCTGCCGAAGACCCGGAATTCCCACATCATCCTCCCGGTTAACGATCTTGGCCTGGGGAAATTCATGGATCAGGAACTGCTGGTTAATAAACTGATACAGTCCTTTAATCTGGGGATTGGCCTTTTCAATGCTGATGACGGCCATTTCTTCTCTTGGATTATAGCTTCCTGCAGTAAAAGCTTCCAGCTTTCCGTCAATGTATACTCCGCCCATCTGTACCTGAAGCTGAGAACAATTCTTAAGGATCTCATGAATCCCCTGAACTTCATAATCCAGCTCCCAGGCCTCCTGGGTTTCTCCTTTCTGCTCTCTCCACACGCTCAGGAAATTCCATACATCCTGCCGGTCAGAACAGCAAAGACGAGAGTATTCATACCTTCCTTCATATTCCCGTTTAAATGCATTAACCAGATTCTTTTTTTTGTGGAGCTTTTTCCCTGCCAACGTGCGCAGAGCCTCTCCATCATAAAGATAATCCTTTAGATCTTCCATCTCCGTTACCTGAAACTTGTCCGGATCGAGATTCAGGCAGCGGACAGCTTCTTCATCAGCCAGATAAATCCACAAAGGCTTATGAAGCTCCTGATTAAAATAGTCCACCATCTGGTGAAAAAAATAGGGAAGCTCCTCTTCCCGGCACAAGGGCATCGCTGTGGAAATTTCTCCTTCATCTTCCATCAGCCACTGTACTGCCCGGCCTTCGCTGATGGCAAATCTGACCTTATACGCATCCCGCCACAAAAAGCTGTCCAGGAATACACTGTCGCAGGTTTTATTGCTCCGCAAAGAAAAGAACGGCGTCAGCCGTTCAATATCATCAGCCGTAATGGGCTTAAATTCTAATTTTGTGTTCTTATTATAATTGTCCATGTTCGTATCCTTT
Organism: Candidatus Cottocaccamicrobium excrementipullorum; assembly: GCA_018713255.1. Taxonomy (GTDB): domain Bacteria; phylum Bacillota; class Clostridia; order Lachnospirales; family Lachnospiraceae; genus Caccovicinus; species Caccovicinus excrementipullorum. Next base: position 17,996 of record DVFL01000032.1, read on the forward strand.
GAGCAACCCGCCAATGGGGTTAATCATCAGCTCCTCTTAATAAAATCTGTATGGCATTTAGGACAGTGAATACTGACCCGCCCATGTCCTCTGGGAATCCGTATTTTCTGACCGCAGTTCGGGCAGCGGTAGATATGGTATTTCCGCGCCTGCTCCAATTTAAACTTCCATTTCTTCGCAGCTTCCGTCACCCGAAATCTCCAGCCCATATACCACTGATTTTCTTTAAATCTGGCAGAAATATTCCGGGAAAACATCCGATAATAATCATATATTAAAAGAATCACTGCCAGCCAATACAGCACCTTTGTCCGGATGATCAGATTAATCACCAAAATTACCACAATGCATCCGCTTAAAAAACGGGAAAACTGGTCCGCCCCATACCTTCCCGTCATAAACTGCTGAAACTTACGTCTCCATTTATCCATTCCGTATATCTTTCAATCCTTTTCTTTATTCTGCCTGTTGGGCACAGGGATTCCGCCCTGCAGACATCATCCCCTGCCAGCGCCCATGTCCCATAGGAACACCTGCACTAAGGTACGATTACAATATACCGTCAGGAACAAAGGATGTCAAGGCAGGCATTTCTCTTTTTATGATCTTTATGTTTTTTTCATGATTTCCTGCCTATTCCCGCAAATCTTCTTTATGATATACTAGTATGAAACATTGCAACCTTAAGTGAATGCCTCTGCAGGCTGCAAAGGATTCACAGGAGAAAGGAGTACTTATGGAACATCATTTACCTGCTTCTCAGCCTCGCCCGCAAAAAGCCCTTCCTCTTCTTCCAGAACTTCCTCCCCTGTCCCAGGATGATTTGGAAAATTTAAAACCTCAGGACTGGGCCGGAGGCTTCCGCATCCGTCCCGGGTTTTATGAAATCAACGGGGCCTGCGCTTTCCCTCATGGGGTAAATTTCACGATTGTTTCTTTTGCTGCAGTTTCCTGCCAGCTGCTTTTATTCCGCCGAACAGAGCAGACACCTTATGCCCGAATTCCTTTTCCGCCCCATTACCGGGTGGGCAATGTGTATTCCATGTTCGTGTTTGATTTAAAAATCGACGAATTTGAATACGCCTATTCCATTGACGGACCTTACAATCCCAAAAAGGGCTTGATTTTTGACAAAACAAAATACCTTCTGGATCCTTATGCCAAAGCCGTAACCGGCCAAAGCGAATGGGGCAAACGCCTCTCTCCTGAAGGGTTCTACAAAGCCCGGGTAGTACATAACAACTTCCGCTGGGACCTTCCCAGCCAAACCTTTCCTCCTCTGAAAGACTGCATTATCTATGAAATGCATGTCCGGGGCTTTACGAAAGATCCCAGCTCTTCCGTTGCTCACCCCGGTACTTTTGCCGGCATAGAAGAAAAGATTCCTTATCTTAAGGATTTGGGAATTAACGCGGTGGAATTCATGCCCATTTTTGAATTTGATGAGACCAGAGGCATGCGGACCGTAAACGGCCGCCGGCTGCTGGATTACTGGGGCTATAATCCTGTATGCTTTTTCGCTCCAAATACCAGCTATACTTCTGAATCTGAGTACAATCGAGAAGGAACTGAGCTTAAGCACCTGATTAATGTTCTTCACCAAAATGGAATTCAAGTAATCCTGGATGTGGTGTTTAATCACACCGCCGAAGGAAATGAAATGGGGCCGTATTTTTCATTTAAAGGTTTTGACAATCAAATTTATTATATGCTGACGCCGGAAGGTTACTATTACAATTTCAGCGGCTGCGGAAATACATTAAACTGCAATCATCCTGTTGTCCGCGAGCTGATCTTAGACTGCCTGCGATACTGGGTCACCCAGTACCACGTAGACGGCTTCCGTTTTGACCTTGCCTCAATCTTAGGACGCAGCGAGGATGCTTCTCCCATGAGCCGTCCTCCCCTTTTAGAAAGCCTGGCCTACGATCCGATTCTCTACGGTGTAGATCTCATCGCCGAAGCCTGGGATGCCGGAGGTCTTTATCAGGTCGGCAGTTTCCCCTCCTGGAACCGCTGGGCTGAATGGAACGGAAAGTACAGAGATGACATCCGCAGTTTTCTAAAAGGCGATGACGGATACATCGGAGCCGCCGCCAGCCGGATTTTAGGTTCTCCCGACCTTTATCCCCCGGAAAAACGCGGAAAAGACGTCTCCGTAAATTTCATCACCTGTCATGACGGATTTACGCTGTACGACCTGTATGCCTACAATGAAAAACATAATTGGGATAACGGCTGGAATAACACAGACGGCGCCAACGATAACCGCAGCTGGAACTGCGGAGAGGAGGGAGAAACGAATAATCCAGGAATTTTAGCCCTCCGCTTTAAAATGATAAAAAACGCCTGCGCCGTTCTTTTGTCCAGCCGGGGAACTCCCATGTTTTTCGCCGGTGATGAATTCGGAAATACTCAGTTTGGCAACAATAACGCCTACTGCCAGGACAATGAAATCTCCTGGCTGGACTGGACACTGACTGAAAAGAATGAGGAAATCCTGGATTTCTTCCGGTTTATGATTCATCTGCGCCGGGATCATCCTATTCTCCGCCAGGATACCTCCCCCTGCAGCCTTCCCTTCCCCTTTACCAGCCTCCACGGAACCACTCCCTGGAAACAAGATCTCGGATGGAAGGACAAAATGCTTGGCGTTCTTTTTGCAGGAAAAGACCAGCAAGGCAAAGACGACATCCTGTATTTAGGAATCAACACCTACTGGGAGCCGATAGAAGTTGAACTTCCTTCTCTTCCTCAGGAATTTTACTGGGTCCCCATTGCCGATACCTCCCGAGGAGCTGAAGCGATTATCCATCAAAAAGAAGTCCTCAGCCAAAACCGCTATCTTCTGCAGTCCAGAAGCGTCTGCCTGTTTCAGGTTAAATCCTGAAGCAGGCAAAAAACTCGCTCCAAAGAAAGCCTCTGCATATTTTATCTCATCTGCCTCATATACATTTTTAAGTTCCTTATTCTGTTGAGGTAAAGCCTTATGCAGTCCTGCGAATTTGCCCTCTCCATCTCCGCTCTTGCTGCCGTTATTGCTGACGGCAAATCCCCTGAGGAAATCGCCCTGATCAGCTCCATTTTTATGCAGCTTGGGGACACCTTGTCCACCATTGCCGCCCATCAGGCGCTGTGCAGCTGATCAAAGCACTGCTTTTACAGCCAGCGCCGGCGCTGCCGGTTCTGGCGGCTGTGCTGCTGGCTCTGCCGCCGGTTCTGCTCTCTTCCCCCCAGGCTTCTCTTCCGGTCCTGCTGCCTTTTCCGTTTTTTTCGGTTCCTCCGCAGCCGGCCCTCTTGCTGGTCCTGCTTTCGGCTGCTGAGAAAGGCAAACACCTCCAATCAAAACCATCCCAAGGACACATAACCAAAACATTATTTTTATCCAAAAATTTCGCTTACTCATGGTGACCGCTCCTTTTCTTAATGTCCTGATCTTCCGTCCAAAGAGAAATCAACCGGGTTATGGCCAATGCCCCCAGCGGAATCAACCACATGACCTTTGCCAAATGGGGCTTTACTGCAGCCCGCAAAAAGATCCTTCCCTGCTGCTCCAGAAGATTGGGATTCTTCCTTTCCGGAACTTTTCCCCCTTATCAGCTAAATAGTACATCTAATAATTTCTTCATCGTATTCCATTCCTGAAGTCTCTGGTAAAAATACTTCTTTCCCTCTTCCGTAATTGAATAGTAACGTCTCCTGGCGCCGGCACTTTCATTTCCCCAATACGATGTTACATATCCCTGCTTTTCCAGACGCCGGACGGTAGTATAAAGAGTGGCCTCCTTCAGTTCATACTGCTGCCCTGATTTCTTGGAAATAGAGCTGTTTAAATCATATCCGTAGCTGTCTCCATCCATCAGACATCTCAGAATAATCCCATCTGTATAACCATAAATCATGTCCGATGTAATATTCAAGAACATCACCTCCCAATAAACATCATATCGCATATTACCTCGCCATACAATGTAATCCAGCGAGAAAAAAGCCCCAAAAATCTTGATGGTCAAGACTTTTGAGACTTTGCCAAAAACAACCGGTAAATTGGATAGCTAAGAGTATCCCTTGTCTTTACACTCCCCCAATTAATGCTGCAGCCACTTTCATCACTCCGGCCAGAATCATCACCAGGATTGGGTTCATCTTCGCTTTATCCAGCAGGAGAAAGCTAAGTCCGAAGATCACAACGAGAAGCCAGTCCGTCTCTTCCAAAAGGATTTTTTCTTCACTTCCCCAAAAAGCGGTAAGCAGAATCGAAACTCCCGCCGATGCAATCAACGCCACCACAGCAGGACGCAGAGCATTCAGCACACCCTGCAGCAGATCCATTGTCCGGTATTTCAGATACAGTTTTGCAAGAAACGTAACGATAACACAGGAAGGAAGGATGCAGCCAATGGTGGCCACAATGGCTCCCGGGATTCCCGCAATATTAATCCCCACAAAGGTAGCCGAATTAACCGCAATCGGCCCCGGCGTCATTTGAGAAATCGTAATCAGATCCGTAAACTCGCTCATAGTAAGCCATCCATGAGCATCCACAATCTGCGCCTGGATCAAAGGCATTGCCGCATATCCTCCCCCAAAGCTGAACAGACCAATCTGCAGAAAGCTAAGAAACAGCTGCAGGTAAATCATCCTCTCTCCCTCCTTCTCTGCACCAAAGTCCGTATTAACCCAAATAATCCGCATATTATTACAATATAAACCACATTTACTTCCAGAATACAAGCGGCCAGAAACGCGAAAACCATGATTGCCATAGATATGGGATTCTTTCCATGAACTACCCCGGCTGCCATTTCAAAGACCACCGCTGCAATTACCGCGCCAACGCCTGCCTGCATGCCCTCCAGCATCTGACTTACCAGAAAATTGCCCCGAAAAGCATTGTAAAATACTGATATCAAAGAAATAATGACAAAGGGCGGAATAATGGTGGCAATGATCGCCGTAATTGCCCCAGCCATTCCCGCCAGCTTATATCCCACTACAATCGCTCCGTTTACGGCAATCGCCCCTGGAGATGACTGGGCAATGGCCACCAAATCCAGCATTTCATTTTCTTCAATCCAGTGATATTCGTCCACGAACTTCTTTTTCATCAGCGTCACGATCACATAGCCTCCGCCGAAGGTAAATGCGCTCAAGTACAGTGTGGAGAAAAACAAACTGATCAACACTCTTTTTTTCGATTTCATGAATTCTCTCCTTTTTGTTCCTGCGAAACCCCTTTTCTGCCCCAGTAAAAAACAGCCGGCAAAACCGCTGTTTTCCCTTCTGGTATAGTATAACGGTTCTTGACCCATGAATAAAATAGTATTATTCTATTAAATACATAATAAATTTCTTATCTATTGGAGGAAAACCGATGACGCTCCGGCATATGAAAATTTATACAGCAGTATTCCGCAGCAGCAGTGTTACCCGAGCTGCCGCTGAGCTTCATCTTGCCCAGCCCTCTGTGAGCTTTGCAATCAAAGAACTGGAAAATTATTATGGCATTCGGCTCTTTGACCGGATCGGCAGGCGGATCTGCCCCACCGAAGCCGGCCGGGAATTTTACGGCTACGCCAGCCACATTGTCTCCCTCTTTGAGGATATGGAAAAGCGTTTTAAAAACTGGGACGCTATCGGCACCATCCGAATCGGCACCAGCATTACAATCGGTACTCATATTCTTCCTGTGCTGATCCGTCGTTACCAGCAGATTTTTCCTGATTTGAAAATAGAGGCGGTAATCAGCCGCTCCAGAGAAATTGAACAAGATCTCCTGGAGGGACGAATCGACATCGGACTCATCGAAACTCAGCCGGAAGCCCCCTCTCTCTGCGCTATCCCCTTTATGAAAGACAGTTTGTGCGCTATTGTCTCCCCTGATCATCCGCTGGCCCAGGCGAAAACGGTGTCCCTCACCCAGCTGGCTCAATATCCCTTTCTCATGCGGGAAAAGGGCAGCGCCGGCCGCGAAATCCTGGATGCCTGCTTTTCTATGCTTCAGCTTCCAGTCCATCCTGCCTGGGAAAGCTCCAGCACCCAGGCTATTGTAAAAGGTGTGGCTGAAGGCCTGGGAGTAGCCGTTCTTCCCTTTTTGCTGGTGGAACGGGATATTCGTGAGCAGACCGTCCGTATGCTTCCTCTGGCTCAGCCCCTTGGACGAAATTTAAATATTATTTACCATAAAAATAAATTTCTTACGCCCAATATGAAGGCTTTTATTGAACTGTGCAAAAGCGATAAAAACGAAATGTAATTTTCCCTGCACCGCCAGGCAGCAGCAGCTTTTCTCCGCTGAAAACAGGGTCTGTGAAAAAACCATTCCATGTTTCTTCACAGACCCTGTAAAATTTTACCATTTAAACCTGCTGCTTAATTTTTAATATGCGAAGCTGTTTATTCTTGATTCAAAGATTCCACAATTAAATCGGACCATTCTTGTCCGTGTTCATCCTGGAAACGCTGATATCCTTCTTCTACCGATAAGCCGTTAACGACGCAATCCGTCACGATGCTTCTCTTTAAGGTAATTAAATCTCCGTTATACTGGCTTCGTGCATCTGAAGTTACCGGAAGCTCGTCAACTTTAGAATTTGCATTAAAAATGTCTTGAGACGTCCTTGCTTCTGGAGAAACAATATCCTTTCCAGGATCATTTTCCATAGGATTAATCGTTAACAGCGGGTCAGTGTTTGCATTGGTAAACTGTGCGCCAGGAGTATCTGGATTCTCCAACATATGGAATTCCCCCTCCTGATACGTGTTTCCGCATACTGTTTCTGCAGCTGTAGACCAATGTACGCCCTCTACACCGTAAGTCCAAAGAATCTGCATATCCCCGCCATCACAAGTTGATTCAATAAAATATTTCCAGACACCCTCCGGATTTTCACAACTCTTTGTGATGCACATTACCGTTGCATTTCTTTCAATATAATGATCCAGCTCTTCTATTGGTTCAAGTACAACTAATTCACCGTCTAACCCATTGCTTTCCAAATTCGTTTTTAACTTTGTTGCCCAGCTTCCTGCCCAATAGGTAAACACGCCAAATTTATCTTCATAAAATTTATTCCGACAATCACTGGTTCCATTGGTCAAGGTTTCCCGATCTAAATATCCCTGATCATAAACGTATTTAAGCCGTTCAATTGCCTCCTTCATTGCATCTTCTGTAAAGCCGTCTACCCACGTTCCATCTTCCTTTTGATAAAATGTTGGGTAGGCATCTAAATAAATTTCCGGCAAATATGTAGTCGATACACCGCCGTCCGTTCCCAGGAGGCCTGCAGCCGATACTCCATACGTATCACCATTAATTCCGTTCCCATCTGGGTCGCCATTTGTAAATGCATCTAACATATTCAGATACTCTTCATAATTTGTAGGCGCTTCAAGTCCGCAATTATCAAGCCAAGACTTTTTAACATAGGTGATGCATCCATTTCCCCGCTCTTTAGAAAATCCATACAAATGTCCATCCAGCATATTAGCTTCTACAATATCAGTATCTACATTTCCAGATTTTTTCAATTCAGAATTGTTCCACGCCTCTGTCATATCCCAAAAAGCGCCTTCATTTGCATATCCGCAATATTCCGTTGCTGAAAGCATAATTACATCCGGCCAATTCTCTGGGCCACTAGCAAAGGTCTGTCCTACGATATCTGTATACGCATCATGATCTGGTGTAATCAGCTCCAATTCAATTCCAGTTAATTCCTCCCACCGGGCAATCCATTCATTTAATCCTGCTGTCTGTGTAAGCGTTCCCATATCATACAGAACTGTGATTTTTTCAGGCTTCTCGATTTTAGCCTCTGCCGATTCCTGAGTCTCAGATGCTTCTGATGTGCTTTCTGCTTCCTGATTAACTGCTGTGCTTTTTGCTGTCTCATTAGAACTGCATCCCGCCTGCATTCCCAGTGCTGCAACCGATAACAACAACATAAATTTTTTATTCATTTTTTTCATCATATTGTTCGAGACAGCAAATTCTAGCGCTATTATAAGCCATCTCCATCCCTCTCCTAAATTCTACCGAACATGTTTGGTTTTGATGGTTTAATTATAATATTGTTCTTATCTATTTTTTAGAGCTGTTTCCGCCGTTTTTCGTTAATTTATGTCGTCTTTTTGTAAATTTTGTTGACTTTTCCCTTCCCTTTACTATAATAACTTATATATTCTACACAAGGAGACACCTATGCAGCTGGAAAATTATCCACTAAATTTATCATTTGTTATTGGAAACACAACTTTTCATCTCCAGCGAATGGTATTGGAATCCATAATTTCTCCAATTCCGCTTCACAATCATGGAAATGGATGCTGTGAATTTCACTACATTCTCTCTGGACAAGGTTCTATTCTTTCCGATGGCACGACGTATCATGCAGCAGCCGGATCTTTTTATGTAACCGGTCCTTTAATTTCCCATGCTCAAACCTCCGATCCTGGTGCTGCGATAGAAGAATATTGTCTTTATCTAAAGACAACCGAAAAAAAGCAAGCCCCTCAGCATACTTCTCCCGCACTAAGGGCGTTCCTGAAAAAAATAAATCATACAAAATCTTATTTTTTGCCCTATGCACCCCAATTTGGAAAGTTAATGACTGCAATATTCAAAGAAATTCAGCATAAAGAAATTGGATATACCATACAAATTGAATCACTTTTTAGAGAAATCCTGGTTCTTTTAATTCGAAACAGCCAGAAAGACACGGATGCAGAAATGAAAAAGACCTCTTCTCTGGCAACCGACAAAACGCTCCTTCTTATTGATGAAGCCTTTCTCTATCGCTTCCAGGATCTAACCTTAAATGACCTGGCATTACAGCTGAACTTAAGCTGCCGGCAGACAGAACGGCTCTTAAAACAATATTATGGAAAAACGTTTCAACAGAAAAAAACTGACGCCCGTATGGCTGCCGCAGTCCTTTTACTAGAAAAACAACTATCCATTACTCAAGTTGCCGCTTCCATCGGCTTTTCTTCCATTGAACATTTTTCCTCCTCATTTAAACGATACTATGGGGTTAGCCCTTCCGTCTATCGAAAAGGCGCGGGCCTTCAACACGCTGGAAAAGAGAAACCGCTGGAACATCACGTTTTTTGACTTCCAGCCCCTTATTCATCAGCGATTTCTTCTGCCTGCCAGCTCATAAAATACAAAAACACTCTTCTTAAACAACGGGAAATAGAGCAGGACAATACAGAAAATAAACGGAATTTGAAAAACAGAATTTTCAAAAGTCACAGCGATGACGCTTTGCGCCAAAAGCAGCGTATAACATGCTCCTTCCCGTCCCCAGCGAACCCGCATGGTAATAATGGATCGCAGGCTTTTCATACGGATCACCCAAAACAAAATATAACCTAAAAGGGTTGCAATGGACGCGCCGAAGGCTCCCATTTCAGGGATCAGCAAAAAGCTGAACCCTAAATGGACCAGAGCGCCGGAGAAATTTGTCAGCGCCGCCGTTTTTGTTTTTTTCACCGCCAGATAAAAGCAGCCCAGGAAACGAAGCAGGCCGCTGAAGGCCGCTCCAACCAGCAGAATCGGCACATACTTCCACGATTCGAAAAAACTCTCAGAGTATAAAAACTTAATGAGAAAAACATTGATAAACATCAGTCCGGAGCACGCAAGCACAGACAATGCACTGTATATCATGTAAACGTTTCCAAGAAAACCATCTGTATCATTTTGATCAAACTCTTCAATTGCAGAAACAGACCATGCATTGTAAAATATATCCTGCAGCACCGCAAGAATCGTTGGAATCTTATAGGCCGCTGTATATAATCCGTTTGCCGCCGCGCCGCAGAATAGAAATAAAAGAAATTTGTCGCTGGCGCTGTTCAGCCACCATCCAATGGTTCCTGCGCTTAAGGGTATACTGTAAGCCAGCATGGAAGACAGCACCCCTTTGCGCCGGCCGTGTTTTGCCCGGCGAAACTCCGCCGGCAGATTTCCCAACAGAAACATGCCCAGATCCGCAAGAAAAAAACTGGTTACACTGGCAATCATATATCCATTAACCCCCAGACGGAAAACCACCAGCAAAAGAACGTTCAATATACAAGTCGCAGCGGCATTGAGGATTCCGCAGAAGACTAATTCTCTCATTTTGCCAACGGCTTTTAAATACATGGACAATACATTGTATGCAGAACCGAACAGATAGAAAAAGCAAAGAAACAGCAGGTAGGTGCAGGAACCTTTATCTGAATATCCCCAATAAAACAACCCTTCGGCGGCGCCAAGAAACAACGTGCTCCATCCGATCATTCGGAATCCATTCTCAATGACCACTGAAGAATCATATTCTGCATCTAACCCATAGCGCAGAATCGCCTCCTGAATATTAAGGGTAAGGACCGGGATCAGCAGCTGAACCATAGTGATCATTAAGTCCACTGTTCCATATTCACTGGTTGTGAACACATGCGTATATAACGGTACCAAAAGAAAAGCAATGATTTTCGTACTGAAGTTGCTTATCATAAAAAGTACCGTATTTTTTGTTAAATTCTGTAATTTACGTTTACTGTTCATGGGAATCCTTCCATTTAAAAGAATAGTTCCTGCATCGGACTCATCCAATTTGTCCGCATCCCGATCGTCCTGAAGCAGAACATTCATATTTTCCATCCAGCTGTTCATTTCTTTTATTTCGGCGGCAGTTACCTCCATCTCTATCCCGCCCACCGCGTTAACAGCGTCCATAAATCCATAAAAATTTATGACTGCATAGTCGTCCACATGAATTCCAAAATTGTATTCCAAGGTGGTTAACAGCAGAGAAGCACCGCCGTAGGCATAGGCGGCATTGATACGGTTATTTCCTGCACCAGGAATGGTACAGTAGATATCCCTCATAATGGAGGTCATAATTATTTCCTTGTTTTCCCGGTTAATAGAAACAAGAATCATGCTGTCGCTGCGGCTGCTCTCGTTCAAATTCCTTGCGTCCGTTCCCACCAGCAATAGGTGATATACATTTTTAGAATCATAAGGAATCTCTTCTTCTTGCGCCTTCAGATTTTCTTTCAAAGAATCCTCCAACGGATCCTCTTGGGATTTTGTTTCTTCCTCCGGAAAATCTTCTGCAGCCTTGACCGCCGTTTGGCTGCTTTCTATCCTCTGAATATTCATTTTACTGTAATAAAAATAGAAAACTCCGTATGCCGCAACCGGGACAGCCCCAAGAAGAAGAAGGAGCAAAGCGATTACGAAACCGGCTTTCTTTCGTTTCTTTGTCATTGGTTCTGCTCGAATTCCTTTCAAACAAAAGCATTTACAGTCCAGAGATCTCTCTGCCAAGCCGGTCAATCTGCGAAAGACAGCGTCTGCCCAGCTTTTTTTCAATCATATTTCGTCCCTCTGCCAGGTTTGGCGGACGGGTTGTCAGATTGTGACAATCCGATCCCAGCAGATGAGCCATGCCCTGGGAAAACAGTCTGAGCGCCAGACGCCTTGTTCTCCAGTTCAGAAGAGCTCCTCCATTTACCTGGGCGAGTATCGGAAGGGAGTACAGCCTGCGAATCATCCGCCGGTCTTTTTGATAGGGAATAAACCGCTCGATATGTGCCAGCAAAGGAGTTATTCCACGGGCAAGGAGCTGTTCCACCTCCTCGATATCGCGGCTGTTCCATTCCCGGGAAGGCATTTCAAGAAGGAGAATCGATGTGCCCCTAATGGTCAGTTGTTGGATTCCGCCTGCATTTCCAATCCCGGGAAAAAAAGCGGCTTCAGCGCCTAAAAGCAAGGAAATCCCCCGGCAGGCAGCCGCATCCTGAATGGTTAAGAACGCTGTCTCACGCCTTTTTAAAAACATATCCAGCGTCATCTGCTCAGCATAAAAATGAGGCGTTGCAGCTATCACATCGATCCCTTGTTCCTTTGATAACTTCAGCATTTGCTCTGACATTTCTGCCGTCTCACTGCCGTCATCCATCCCTGGGAGAATATGAGAATGAAAATCTATGATTGTACTCACGATTTGTCACCTTCTTTTTCACCGGTAAAAGATCCCCTCTGCTTTCTTCGGCTCTTTTTAGGAAGATCCGAGAGATCTCCATAAGAGCTTTGTCTGGAATAACCATAATGGTAACTGTATTTTTTATAAGCACGCCGGTCGGATTCCGTTGCCCCGGTAAAAACGAAGCCAAGAATTTTTGCCTTTGCCAGCTCCAGTTTTTTCACCGCGGCATCCAGCTCCGCCCGCTCTGCCACATCCTGTCTGGCCACTAAAATAGCGTCTGTTGCATATTTAGAAAGAATGGCTGCGTCCGGCATCATTCCTAGGGGCGGCGTATCCATAATGATATAGTCGTACTGCTCAGACATCTGCGTTATGAAATGCTCCATCTTTTTCGATCCCAGCATTTCTGTCGGGTTAGGCGGAATGGTGCCGGCGGCCAGTACATGGAGCCCGTTCTTTAACACATGAATCACGCTCTTATCCTGGTCCATTCCCAGCATCAGATCCGTCAGACCAGGAGACTGCTTAAGTCCAAGGTATTTCGCAACGGAAGGAAGGCGCAGATCGCAGTCGATCAATAAAACCTTTGACTGGTTTTGCACAAAAGCAATCGCCAAATTAATGGATGTAGTACTTTTCGCTTCACCGCGCAGGCTGCTGGAAATCAGGATTACCCGTTTTTCCTGGTCAGGAGAGGAAAAAAGCACATTGGTGCGAAGGGTCTTATAAGCTTCCTGAACAGCAAAGGGAGCATTTTCCAGCAACATGTAAGGAACAGTACCTGTCTTGTTTTTTCCGTCTTTTTTCTTATAATATCCATAGTCCGCCTGCTTTTTGTCCAGAAAATCAGGCACGGTTGCAATCAGGGGATATTTCCAGCGTGAGAAATCAGCGGCTGTCTGAATTCGCGTATCCATCATTTCCCGAATAAACAGAAATCCAGAAACAAGGCAGATTCCAACCCCAAACCCCATGAGCGCCGTCAAGCTGTAATTGGGAAAAACAACGTCTTGGGGAATGCGTGCATAGCTGATCACTGTTACAGAACTTCCCCTTACAATGTCTGCAATCTGTTCCGGTGCAATCCTGGCAATAGAATCCACGATTTCTGCAGCGGTTTCAGGCGATGGATGGCGGACGGAAACCGTGAATACTTCCGTATCATTGACAGCCTTCATCTCCAGGATCTTCGCCAGATCATCAATCTCCATTTCAAGGCCGGCATCGTGGACAACATCTTCTAAAATAGAGTCGCTTAAAATAATGGCAGCATAAGTATTCACCAACTGAGTAGAGGCATAAAGGTCTCCCTGTGTAATATAGCCAGCGTTTTCCTGGGAAACGCTGTTATTCACATAAAGCGTTACAGAAGCCTCATATAACGGAGTAATGAAAAACCAAGAAACCGCAAAGAAGACAGCGGCCCCAACGGCTCCTCCCAGTAAAATGGGAAGCTTTCTTTTCCAAAGTCTTTGGATTAAATCAGGTATATATATGTTTTCAGAGTGGCTGTCTGCTGCCTGAAATGATTCCATAACGTCGTATCTCCTGTTGATCACATTTTTTGATAGAGCCCTATTGATCAGTGCTTCAACAGCCATTCGATCAATGCATTTCTGGTTTCCTCTGCATTAGTTCCTGGCCCCATCTCCCTGGTCAAATAATACAAAGCATCGTTCCACTCCCGGAGGTCAAAGGCTTCGGCTGGCAGGTGCCTCAGGATTTCCGCCAGCTTTTTGTGCTGATCTATACTCAAAAAACGCAGATCTGAAAGATAAGTACAGCCCATATGAATAGACATTGTATCCAACAGGGAAACTATCTTCACCTTTTCCTCACCTCCTCGTGCAAGTCTTTTGCTGTTCTTCAAACAAGCCCCTCTTAAAAGGGCCAGGAACGCGCTCCCATGATCTTCGAAAGAAATTGCAAATATGTAGATAAAGGATATGCTGCAAAAGGGATCTCATCTGACACAGCCATGGCTTTATATTTAAGTCTCTTGCTGGTTCAAGTTTCATCTTTCTGAAGAGCTTTGCTTCCCAAGGGGATATGTGGCGGCCTCTGTCTCCGGCGCTGCCTGGTCTTCTGCTCCTGTCATATAATAAAATTTCCCCTTCGGTTCAAATACAATCTCATGCCCTGAATAAATCTCCGCCAGGAAATCGCGCACCGCCGCAATATCCCGGCCAAAAGTCCTTCGATTGATATCCATTTCAAAGCAAAATGTATCTTTGCTGATTCTTTTTCCGCAATAAAACTGCCAGAATAAAAGCAATACTCTCCCAACTTTATCCATAAGCGTATATCCTTTCACCCTTACGCATACAGTAGCATCACCCAACGTCAAAATATGACGTTTCTGGAAGATTTTTCTGTAATTTACAGGAGATTTTCTTTATATTCTGAAATATGAATATACCACAGCCGATCTTATAGACAATGGAATTTTAAAAGAATTGTTCGACTATTCTTGAAAAACAGAAAAAAAGATTTTAAAGATTATATAGATTGTCTTTAATTTATACTCTGAAAAATTACTTTAAAGCCAGAATTTTTCCCCAAAAGGCTGCGCAAGCAAAAAAAGGTCCAAGAAACCTTTTTCGTTTAAGATTTCTTGGACCTTTTTAAAACCAGTCAACAAAATTTGTTCTAAACTCTTGCGCTGCGGATACTCCGTACAATCAAATCAGCAGCCTCTTTCCAATATTCTCCAAAATGAGGAATAAAGCCATGACGTGCTTTCGTAAAACGCTTCACCGTCACTTCAACTCCCACAGAGGCCAGCCTTCCGGCGTATTCCTCATCCTCATAACGGAAATTGCAGCCCTCTGCAGAAATGACTAAAGCTCGAGGAACCAGGCGAAGCTGTTCATCAGAAGCATACACCGGAGAACCATAAGCACAGGCCATCCCCTCGGTGTCCCCTCCAAAATACAGCTCAGTAAACGTCAGCTCCCGCTCCGCCGCCATTATCCGATGATATCCGTCCTTTTTATACAAAGGATGAATAAGATTATCCAGAGGAGGATAACCAAGTACCTGCAGGCACAGACGGAAGTCTCCCTTTTCTCCAGATTTCAAAGCCACGCCAGCAGCCAATGCTCCTCCAGCGCTGTAACCTCCGATGGAAATCCGGCCCTTGTCGCCGCCCCATGCTTCACACTGCTCAAAAGCGTACTGAGCCGCATCGTAAGCCTGGTCAAAGGCTACCGGCCAAGAAGCCTCCGCCGATGTGGTATAATCCAGATCCACTACAATGCCGCAGATCTCATGGGCAATGTAGGAACTGAACATGGAATCACAGGGAGCATGCGGCCCTACGAAACCGCCCCCATGAATATTAATATGAATCGGGCATTTCTCCACACGATTCTTTGCCCGGTAAATATACAGCTTATAATTGTAACCATCCACCTTGCGGGTTAAAATCTCCTCCTCGCTCAGCTTCAAAAAATCCTTGTATTCCTGAGGATATTCCGGCGCCGGGGCATTTTTCGGGCGCAGGGAGGTGCGGTCCAGCACCTCAAACAATTCTTTTTTCCGTTGTTCTGTTAACGGCATAAAACAAAACCTCCTTCCAGCTGCATCGAACGCCGCCCTACAGGCTGGCTTCTTTAATTGCGCGGATAATCAATTCCTGAGCCTGCTGCCACTGTCCCGCCATCCGAACGGTAAAACCATGAGGGCTGTCCATAAAGCACTTAATCGTTACTTCTGTTCCCATTGCCGCCATGCGCAGTCCGTAAGTTTCATTCTCCTTTTTAAATGGACAATGTTCGGCATTAATAATCAAGGTAGGCGGCAGCTCCTTCAGCATATCATCTGTAGCAAAGGCAGGACTGCAGAAGGGCAGCTGCAGAACCCGGTCGTCTCCGTCTGCATACAACTTGGAGAACGCGTTGGAGCGCTCATTTGCCCCAGGCAAAACGGACTGATAATTGTCCAACGCCGCATAATCCAGCATCTGCAGGCACAATGCAATTTCTTTCGTTGCAGCAGCCCGCATGGATATCGCCGCTGTCAGGCATCCGCCGGCGCTATGTCCGCCAATGGAAATCCGCTTTGGATCTCCTCCCCATTCCTGACACTGCTCGGACACCCATTTTACTACCGCATAACTCTGCTCAAAAGCGCAGGGAAATGGATGATCCCAGGAAGTAGCATAATCAATATCCACCACAATGCCGTGAATTTCAGCTGCCAAGTGGGCACAATACATATCGTCATCATGATCCTGCGGATAAACAAACCCGCCGCCATGCATATTTACATGGATTGGGCATTGATCCATTTTATCTTTAGCAGTGGAAATCACCAACCGCACCGGACAAGCCGGCGCATCCAGCGGCAGAATTAGTTCTTTTTGTTCTACCTGATCCAGGTAAGCCACATATTCCGGGGGAATTACCCTCTCTCTGTTCCGGTGGCCGCTGGTACGTTCCAGAACTTCTTTATAATATTCTTTGTCAGCCTGCGTCAAAGCCATGGTTAAACCCTCCATTCAATCACCCGTACACCGGGAAGAAAATATTCGCGCTGATAATCAGTGAAATCATCATAATAATGTCATAAGGCAGCGTAAACTTCAGCATCTTGATAGGATTGAAACCGCCTACTGCAAAAGCAATCGTGGCAGCAGAACATCCTGTGGGGAATGCAATCGCCAAGCAGGAAGCCATGGATACCAGGGACACTACTGCCCGCGGATCCATTCCTCCAGCTACTGCTGTGGAAGCCGCAATAGGAGTCAGAATTGCCACAGTACCATTATTGGACATAAAGGTAGTCATCACCATTGCAACAGCCGTAAAGACAATGGTTACCGTCAGTCCGCTTGGATTGCTGCCCAAAAGCTTCAGAACCAGATTGCCGATGTACTCTCCTGCACCAGACTGACTCAGAGCGGTAGAGAATACCAGAACGCCAGCTACCATCCAGATCATATCTCCAGTCAAACCAGCAATGGCTTCGCGGCTGGTCATAACGCCGGAGAAGATAAAAACAATAACAATGACTGCCGGAATCAGATACACATAGCTGCCCAGCCGATTGGAGAAGAAGAAGGAAACAAGAGTTACCAGGAATCCCAGATACACGATCATTTCGTGAGTCTGAGACATTGCCGCCCGGCCGCCCTGCTTGCCTGCCGCTCCCAGATCAATGGCATCCGTCCGCAGCTCCTGCTTAGGAACAAGTCTCCAGGCAAACAGACAATAGATCGTGCCGATAATGGAAGGAAGCAGACCAACCTTCATAAAATCAAATATCCCCAGAAGCTGTGAAGAATCGCCGCCTACCAATCCTTCATAATATGCATTGGTGGTCAGCGGCAGCGCCGCGCCCATCCCAACTGGGAAACGTCCAAACCAGGTACAGATCATTGTAGCGCACAGAAAAATCATCTTGGACTGGGAAATGCCAGAAGCATCATCGTCCTTCAATGTCTGAACAAACAGCAGCATAATCGCCATAACGGCGGTCATTCCCATCAGCTGAGTCAGAAGAGCAGTAAAGGCACAAATCAAAAGAATCAGCAGAATTCCGCCTTTATCCTGTGCCTTCGTCATCAGACTACGGATTCGTGAAATCAGACTGGTACGGCTTAACTGACCGGCAATTACGATCATCGTCGCAATCAAAATAGTTGTTGTGTTGGAAAAGCCAGAGAATGCTGTCTGTACATCAATTACCCCTGCCAGAGTCAATACAACAACGCAGGTCATTGCGGTCAGACCATAGGACCATTTCTGAATTACGAATGAAACGATCATAAAGACCATAACCAGCAGCGTAATAATAAGGTTAAAATTCATTTTTACAGAGTCTCCTTTCTTAGTGACCCAAAAATAAGGATTGTTTTCCGAAAACGCCGAAGATACTTCAATCCAGCTGCGCCGGCGGGCCCTACCGTACAACGATCTCTTTATCGTCTTTTTTCACAGTTTTTTGATGTATCTTCGTCAAATTCTGTCTTAATTTTACATACAGACACTGTGAACTGCAATCTGCAAAAACTTTGGGAAAACATAGAGAAAATCTATAGATGAAAATAACAGATCAAAAACAAATTATTTCCGTCAAGAACGAATAACGGACTAAAAGAGCTGAAATTTATACAAAGAATTGACAAATCCTGCGGTCATTCTATACAATAAGAATAGATTTTTGATTTTACTGATTGTTAAAAGCCGAAAGAAGGAGATTGCCATGAATCTCAAGCAGTTACCATACTTCATTGCTATTGCTGAAACAGGCAGTCTGTCCGCTGCCGCTCGTCGGACAGGAGTTTCTCAGCCCACAATCAGCGATTATCTGCATGAACTGGAACATGAATTAGGAACACCGCTGTTCGAACGCCGTCAGCGCCGAATGCTTCCCACAGAGGCCGGTGCCGCCTATCTGCAAATGGCCCGTCAAGTGCTGATTCTGCAGACCCGCGCCCAGGACATGATTCAAAACCGACATCTTCAGAGAAAACAAAGCATTCGAATAGGCGTATCTCCTCACCGAGGCGTTCAGTGCTTAGCCGCACTTTATCAAAGCTTCAGCAAACATTTTCCTCAACAGGAAATCGACCCCGTAGAAGGCTATATGTCAGAAATTCTGGAAATGCTGCAGGAAGAAAAGGTGGATCTGTGCTTTGCCACTACTGCAAACTACGTCTTCGATGATTCCCTTTGTTTTTTGCCCACCCAGCAGGAAGAAATTGTGCTGGCACTGCCCGCCTTTCACAGACTTGCTTCTCATGCTTCCCAGGAAGCATCACAGGCAGCATTAATCAATCTGTCGGAATGCCAGGATATTCCTTTTATCCTGATGAGCCCGGACAGCACCATCGGTCAGGCCAGCCGACAGCTGTTCAGTCAATGCGGATTTAATCCTGTGATCGTATTTCAGTCCAGCAATGTTATCATGGTCAATGAAATGGTACATTCCGGCGCAGGGGCAGGACTGATTCCAGCGTATTATGCCAAGCCTTCCAAAGACGTGGTCTATCTTCGTCTGCAGGATCCGGCCTATCTCTTTTTTGCTGTAGCCTGGCGCAGTGATCATCAGCTGACTGAAGCTGAACGTTACTTAATCTATTTAAAAACCAGGCTGTGGGACAGCAAAAATTCAAATAAGCTAACCCGCTTTCTGTGGCCGGAAAAACTGCACCGCATCTTCCAGGAATTTGAACCAGATTATCCGATTCCAAACATTCAAGAAGCCGCACTGGCAAAGAGGAAACCATCATGACCACACAGGTATTAGAATATCTTATTGCTATTGAAGAAGAGCACAGTCTGACCCGGGCAGCCGAACGCTTCTATCTGTCTCAGCCATCATTGTCCTATCATCTAGCCAAGGCAGAACAAGAACTGAACGTTAAGCTGTTTCAAAAAAAAGGGCGCTCTCTTCTGCCTACGGAGGATGGCATCATCTTTTTCAATGCTGCCCGTGCCATTCTCCATACCGAAGCCCAAACCCGAAAACAAATCGAAAAAATCAAACAGCAGAAGCAGCGGCGGCTGCATCTGTGCACCACCAAAGATCAGCTTAACTGGCTCCAAAAAACTGTACTGGCCCCCCTGAATCAAAACGCTACAAATATCCAGATACAACTGACTGACTGCGAAGAAGAAGAGGCCTTTCGTTCTTTAGAAGCCAGACAAACAGATGCCTTTTTTCTTTTCCACCGCGATCCTCTGCCCGCCGGGCCCTGGAAACAGCAAACGCTTCGGCAGGATACCTGCTGTTTTGCAGTTCCTTATGAATGGGCCCAACGCCCCCTTCCCCCAGATCTGCTCCCACTGTGCTTTCTCACTCTTCAAGAAACCAGCCTGCAGAATCTTTGGGAAAAGGAAAGCTTAGCAGCCGCTGGATTACACCCTAATATGATCTGCACAGCTCCGGATCTGTCCACCATCATCAATATGATAACTGCCGGACATGGTTGTGCATTTCTGCCTCAAAAAGCCATCGAATCCGCTAAAGAAAACATTGCCGTCAATTTCTCTATCCCATCCTGGAGAGTATACTGGTCCATTTGCTTCCAGCCTCCTCGCCATGCCGAACACGCCGCATCTCTGGAAGCATTACTGTCAATATTACAAAGCATATTAGGCTGATTCTGCCGGGTTTAAAGATAACGTATAATTAATTTCGCAAAATCAATTTCATAAAAATAGACATGATCTATAGCCGTTTGGTAGAATTAAGTCACCACAACAAAACCCATCAAAGGAGGCTATAGAACCATGTCCGATAAGATT
>DVFL01000033.1 GCA_018713255.1 Candidatus Cottocaccamicrobium excrementipullorum
TCGGAAAGGTGATTGTGCTATAAGCACTTACCCACCACCCGCATAGCAGGTGGTTTTATGTTTCGGGCATTTCCATTTTTCGGAACACGAAAAACTCCAATGCCCTCAACAGGCTAAAGCCCATAAAAAAAGACTGCAGAACCCAGATAAACTGGGCCTGCAGTCTTTTTTACTTTTTCAATCGATCAACTCGCTTAAAAAAGCTTATGGCAATTAGAATTTTAAAGGACTAGGATTAGTCATCCTCCTCTACGCTGGTTACAACGTAGTTAGCTACCTTAACCTTCTGATCATTAACGTCAGTGGTGGTACCGGACTTCTTAATCTTACCATTCTCATTTAACAGAACCTGAGAACCAGCCTTTACAGCAGGCTCGGTGTCACCCTTCTCATACAGGTCGTACTCCAGAGTTACGATCTGGTAGGTGGAGCCATCGCCGAAATCGTCCATACGACGTCCATCATGGCCGTATACAGTGCCGCTGATGATGGTATCGGTGTAAGCTGCACCATTCTTCTTGAAGTAGTAGGTCTCATCCTCACCGTCGATCTCGATGGTTACTCTCTTGTTGGATACCATCTGGCCATTTACAGAACCATCTTCATCAGAGAAGTAGTAGTAGCCAGGATCCATAGCCTGCTGAGAGGTTCCCTTGTATACAGGAGCGTCATTGTCGCCTTCGGTGTTGCTGCCTAACCAGTACAGACCGGTCAGCATTACGCCCTTGCTGTTGAACAGATAGGTCTCGCTCTTGATGCTCTTAGCGCCAACTTCTACGTTGTACTCAGGATCATTAACATCAGCTACATCGTCGTCATCTACACGATATGCAGAACCAACTGCATGCAGCTTGCCATCAGCAACGATTTCCTCGGTAGCGCGGAAAGGCTTGCCGTTGTTGTCTAAGTAGAACCAGTAAGGATCATCGCTGTAATCATCGTAAGAGGTCTGCGGATAAGCATATACCCAGTTCTTGCCGCGATCACCGTTATCCTCATTGTAGAATGCGGAATCGGAAGCTACAGAAGAACCATCCTCGTTGGTGTATGCAGCGGAAGCCTCTTTGTATACCCACAGATCCAGCATTCTGCCGTAATCATCGAATACATAGGTTCTGCCGTTAACGGACTTAGTATCGTTCTCTACGGCCTTACCGTTGCTGTTGAAGTAGAACCACTCTTCATCGTGGTAGTTGTCATCATCCTGATTGATGCCGTTGAAAGCCTCGATATCGGGATCGATAGCCAGATACTGCCAGCCGGTACGTGCCCAGCCTTCGTTCTGTCCGCCTAAGTAATACAGCTTCTCCTTATCGCCAGACTTGCTCCAACGCTGCCAGCCGCTTAACATATAACCATCCTCATTGAAGATGAAGTAACCGCTTGCAGAGCCATCGCCGTAGGTCAGCTTCTTGATCTCGCCGTTGGTGGTGTCGCAGCCTAAAGCCTTGCCGCTTCCATCGAAATACATCCAAACGGTATCGATCTCTTCGCTCTGATCATCATCATCTAACAGATCATCGTTGTCCATGGATACCCAAGCGTTGGTAACACGAACACCGTTAGAATCTACATAATACTTGTCATCGTCATCCTCGATTACCCGATCCTTAGCCATGTAGCCATCCTCATCCAGGTAATACCAGTAGCC
This sequence comes from Candidatus Cottocaccamicrobium excrementipullorum, assembly GCA_018713255.1. Taxonomy (GTDB): domain Bacteria; phylum Bacillota; class Clostridia; order Lachnospirales; family Lachnospiraceae; genus Caccovicinus; species Caccovicinus excrementipullorum. Next base: position 1,652 of record DVFL01000033.1, read on the forward strand.
GTTGGACTTCTTCCACTCGTCGGTTACGCGGTCGCCGTTGCGATCTAAGTATACCCACTCGCCGTCCTGCTGATCCCAACGAGCAGTATCAGCAAATGCGGTTGCAGAAGCGCCGATAGCCATTAAGGCAGCTGCAGAAAGAACTGCAACTAATTTCGTCTGCTTTCTCATAATGAATGCACTCTCCTTTTTTCTTTTTGAAATTCCTTTGATTGTTGAAATTCCTCTTTGCATTACGAGGTCATTATACTTCCTATAATTGAAATTATCAAGAGTTTTTTGCCACATTTTTAAGAAAATCCTAAAACTTCAAAACCTTGTCTTAATTTCCTTAGAAGTATCATTACCTCCATCACACCCATAGTATAATACACATTTTTTGAAATTGCTATAACTTTTCTCTGTTCATTTTCTTACAGAATTATTACAAAACCATATTGAAAAGGTCATATTGTACTTATCTTTATACATCATTCAGGAGATTTCCGTCTTATGCCCAGCTTTGGATTTCCCTGGTTTTTTCCGGGTTTCTCCCTTGAATTTCTCCCTGTGTCTGCTATAATGTTCATAAGGCTTTTTTTTTGCTGTTTTTTGAACATTTTCTCCTCATTACAACCCTCTGGCAGCGGAGAAAAGCAGCACAGGAAATCTCCCCCGTCTGCATGTTCTATTATAACATAAAGAAGGAACTGGTCCGGCAGATTTTTGCCCCTCAGTTCCTGGAAAGGATTATTTATGAATCGTCAAGCATTGCTTTGCCGCAGCATATTGGAAATGCCTTCTATTACCCAGCGGGAACTGGCAGAAAAACTGGACATGTCCCTGGGAACCATCAACAGCCTGGTAAAAGAATGTACCAGCCTGGGATTTCTCAAAGCGGATCAGGAGGGCAGGCACCAGGTAACAGAAGAAGGGCTCCGCTTTCTGGAACCTTTTCGTGTAGACGGCGCTCTGTTTATTGCTGCAGGATTCGGTTCCCGCTTTGTTCCTCTTACCTTTGAGACGCCTAAGGGGCTGCTGGAAGTGCAAGGCGAGAGAATGATCGAACGCCAAATTAAGCAGCTGCTGGAAGTAGGAATCACTGATATTACGATTGTGGTTGGATATCTGAAGGAAAAATTTGAATATCTGATTGATCAATACGGCGTAAAACTCCTTTACAATCCTGAATACTCCGGAAAAAACACGCTGGCTACCATTTACCATGCCCGAAAGGTTCTGGAGGGGAAAAATATGTATGTTCTTTCTTCCGACAACTGGATGCGGCGGAATATGTATCATACTTACGAATGCGGGGCATGGTACTCCTCTGTGAAAATGGAGGGCCCCACCTCCGAATGGTGCCTTTCTTATAATAAGAAGGGACTGATTACGAACGTCTCTGTCGGCGGCGAAAATTCCTGGGTAATGTATGGTCCTGTATTCTTTTCCCGGGAATTCTCTGAGGTTTTCCTTCCGGTTCTGGAGGCTTACTACCACCTCCCGGGAACAGAGCAATTTTATTGGGAACAGGTTTACCTGGATATGCTCAATGGCCAGGCCAAACGGCGCCTTGAAGGAGAAATCGGAAAGGCTGCAGAAAAAAATTCCCATAATCCTCTTCCTGATTCCAGATTGTCTGCCGCCCTGGCCGCCGCACCGGCGATGTTCATTAACCGTCAGCCTGCCGATCAAGTCTATGAATTTGAAAATCTGGAAGAGCTGCGGCGATTTGACAGCCGGTACCAAAACCGCTCCAACAATCAGGCCATGGAACTGGTATCCAGCGTTTTCCAGGTTCCTGAATCAGAAATCGTCCATATCCGCTGCTTAAAATCTGGAATGACCAACCAGTCCTTCCTGTTCCAGATCCAAGACCGCCACTATATCTGCCGGATACCAGGTCCTGGTACGGAAGAACTGATCAACCGCCGTCAAGAAAAGGAAGTGTATGACGCAGTGGCGCCGCTTCATATTACAGAACATGTTCTGTATTTTAACGGCGAAACAGGATATAAAATTTCTGAGTACTACGAGCAGTCCCGGACAGCAGACAGCACCAGCCCCCAGGATATGGCCCAGTGTATGGCCTTGATCCGCCGGCTTCATCAATCTGGCATTGCTGTAAATCATTCCTTTGATCTGAGAGAACGGATCCGCTTTTACGAACAGCTCTGCCTGTCCCATGGAGGAATTCCTTTTGAAGATTATTTGCAGGTAAGCCAGTGGATGCGGCATCTTTTGGACCGAATCGATCAGATGAACAGGCCAAAGGTCCTGGCACACATTGACCCTAACGTGGACAACATTCTCTTCCTTCCTGGAGGAGAAGTGAAACTGGTGGACTGGGAATATGCGGGAATGGCAGATCCTTTGCTGGATATCGCTATGTGCTCCATCTATTCTTATTATGATTTTGACCAGGCTGCAGAACTGCTTAAGCTGTATCTGGAACGAGAGCCTGATGAACAGGAAAAAAATCTTCTGGTAGCTTATATGGCTTTGGGCGGCTTCCTCTGGAGCCTGTGGGCGGTATATAAAAGCAGTCAAGGCCAGGAATTCGGAGAATATACAATTATCATGTATCGATATGGAAAAACCGGCTATCGAAAACTGCTGTCCCAGGCGCATAAGGAACATGAGCTAAAATTGTAATAAAAAAGTTAAACACTGGAAAAAAAGATATGCTATACTGTTAAGTAACAAAAGGAGGATAAATGTGATGAAACGAAAGATATGGAAGGCTGCTGCCGTAGCCGGCCTTTTTGGCGTTTTAACATTAGCTCCTGCCGGAATTGCCATGGCTGCCGGCTGGACGCAGACGACCAGCGGCTGGACCTATGTGCAGGACGACGGGACTCTGCGAAAAGGATGGATTCAAACCAGCGACGGATACTACTACATGGATCTTTCTACTGGTGTGATGTCACTGGGTTGGAAACAGATTGATGGAAAGTGGTATTATTTTAACTCCAATGGCTTGATGGCCACGGGATGGGTCCAGGTGGACGGAAAATACTACTATTTATATACCGACGGAACCATGGTTAAAGGCTGGCTCCGTGAAGGGGATAATTACTACTACCTGCGCAGCGACGGTTCTATGGCAGTAGGCTGGCGACAGATGGATGATGCATGGTACTACTTCCGTCCAGACGGCCGCTGCATGGTTTCTAACTGGCGCCCCATTGATGGATACTGGTACTATTTCGGGGCTGATGGAAAGATGGTTACCGGCTGGTCCGAAATCAACGGCGAATATTATTATCTGAACAGCGATGGCCGAATGCTTACCGGCTGGCTCAGCGACGGCACCAATCGTTATTATATGGATACAGAATCCGGAAAGATGGCCCGGGCATGGAAGCAGATTGACGGAAGCTGGTATTATTTCAACAACGCCGGTCATATGCTGACCAACTGGATCCGGGTGAATGGAAATTACTACTACCTTGATCCTTCTACCGGTGTGATGGCGGCAAACACTACATTGACCATTAACGGAAGCAGCTACACCTTCAATGCCGACGGCGTCTGCCAGAATGCCAACGGAGTGAATGCTTCTGACGTCAGCAACACTTCTTCCGGTCCTGGAGGAAGCAGTTCAAACACCTCCTCCGGCCCAGGAGGAACCACCAGTTCCGGCACAACCAGCGGTCCTGGAGGAACCAGCAGCAGTTCAACCAACATTATTTACACAACTGGAGATTCATGTTCTACCTCCTCGGGAGGTCCTTCCAGTTCATCCAGCTCTTCTGGTCCTTCCAGCTCCAGCTCATCCAGCTCCAGCGGAGATTTGGCTCCCGGCATGACCGGAGGTCCAGGAACCTGATAAGAGAAGGTTATCCTGTGAAATTCAAGGATGTTTATCCTTGAGTAATCCCAGGATAACCTTATTTTTTTGCCCTTTTGATTTTGAGACCAGTCAACCGCAAAAAACTTATGCTGCCAGTTGGCCAAAATAATTCAGGGGACTGATACGGCTCCTGCGAGTCATATCAGTCCCCTGATCAGGACAATTTGTCAAATTATCTCTCTATGATGAAATTACTTACTGGTCAGCGTTTTCGTCCTCAGCTGCTGCTTCCTCATCAGCCTCAGCCAGATCTTCTGCAGCCTCATCGTTGGGCAGATTCTCATTTTCCGGCTGAGCCTGCGCGCTGTTATCCCCGCTGGAAGCCGTCTCTGGAATCTGATCTTCTTCCTCATCGCTGAACGCGATCTCATCATCCATGGTTATATCTGTATTCAGCTTGATCCCTCTGTAGCGCTTCATTCCCGTTCCTGCCGGAATCAGCTTACCGATCAGAACGTTCTCTTTCAGGCCGATCAGATGGTCTACCTTACCATTAATCGCCGCCTCGGTCAGAACCTTGGTGGTCTCCTGGAAGGAAGCTGCTGACAGGAAGGAATCCGTAGCCAGAGATGCCTTGGTAATACCAAGCATAACCTGCTTGCCTTCTGCCGGCTTCTTGCCCTCGGCAATCAGCTTCTCATTCATCTCGTTGAAATCCAGAACATTCATGGATACGCCAGGCAGCACATCACTGTCGCCGCTCTCCTCAACTTTTACCTTCTTTAACATCTGGCGTACAATCATCTCTACGTGCTTATCGTTGATTTCTACACCCTGGAGACGATATACCCGCTGTACTTCCTGAATCATGTAGTCCTGAACAGCACGCACGCCTTTGATCTTTAAGATATCGTGAGGATTAACAGAACCTTCTGTCAGCTCATCGCCGGCCTCCAGCACCTGTCCATCCTGAACCTTGATTCGAGAACCGTAAGGAATCAGGTAAGTCTTGGAATTTCCCGTTTCATTGTCTGTTACCACAATTTCACGTTTTTTCTTGGTATCCTTAATGGTCACCACACCGCCGAATTCTGTGATAATTGCAAGACCCTTCGGCTTACGTGCCTCAAAAAGCTCCTCAACACGAGGAAGACCCTGAGTAATATCGCCGCCGGCAACGCCGCCGGTATGGAAGGTTCTCATGGTCAGCTGAGTACCTGGTTCACCGATAGACTGAGCAGCAATAATTCCAACAGCCTCGCCAACCTGTACCGGCTGGCCTGTAGCCATGTTGGCGCCGTAGCACTTAGCGCATACACCGATGTGAGACTTGCAGGACAGCACCGTACGAATCTTCACAGACTGACGTCCCATCTTCTCCAGCGCCTTAATTACAGCCTTGGCACGCTTCGGCGTACACATGTGATTAGCTTTAACAATCACTTCTCCGGTATCCGGATCGGTAATCGTTTCTGCGATATAACGGCCGGTAAGACGATCTTCCAGAGATTCGATGGTCTCCTGTCCATCCATGAAGGCCTTGATCTCCATGTAAGGAATCTCCTCGCCTTCGCAGCAGTCCACCTCGCGGATGATCAGATCCTGAGATACGTCAACCAGACGTCTGGTTAGATATCCAGAGTCTGCAGTACGCAGAGCGGTATCGGACAGACCCTTTCTCGCTCCATGAGCGGAAATGAAGTACTCCAGTACGTCCAGACCTTCACGGAAGTTAGACTTAATCGGAAGCTCGATGGTATGACCAGTTGTATCCGCCATCAACCCACGCATTCCTGCAAGCTGCTTAATCTGCTTATCAGAACCACGGGCTCCGGAGTCAGCCATCATGAAGATGTTGTTGTACTTGTCCAGGCCGGTCAGCAGATCATGAGTCAGCTGATCGTCAGTATTCTTCCAAGTCTCAATAACCTCTTTATAACGCTCCTCCTCGGTAATCAGACCACGGCGGAAGTTTTTCGAAATCCGGTCTACGGTAGCCTGAGCATCAGCAATCAGCTGCTTCTTAGAAGCAGGCACCGTCATATCGGAAATGGATACGGTCATTGCTGCTCTGGTAGAAAACTTATAGCCCATGGCCTTAATGTCATCCAGAGTAATGGCTGTCTGGATGGCGCCGTGAACATTGATAACTTTCTCCAAAATCTGCTTTAACTGTTTCTTTCCTACGTGGAAATCAACTTCCAGCTTCAGTTCATTTTCCGGATTAGAACGGTCTACAAAGCCCAGATCCTGAGGAATAATCTCATTAAAGATAAACCGTCCTACTGTCGACTCAATTACACCGCTCTTCTTCTTTCCATCGGGGCCGGTGCGGGTTACCCGTACCTTTACCCGGCTGTGAAGGGTAACTACCTGGTTCTCATAGGCTAAAATCGCTTCGTTTACGCTCTTGAAGATGCTTCCTTCTCCTGGAGCTCCAGGTCTTTCCTGAGTCAGGTAGTAAATACCAAGAACCATATCCTGAGACGGAACCGCCACAGGGCCGCCGTCAGAAGGCTTCAACAGGTTATTGGGCGACAGAAGCAGGAAACGGCACTCCGCCTGGGCCTCTACGGACAGGGGAAGATGAACAGCCATCTGGTCGCCGTCAAAGTCCGCGTTGAACGCGGTACACACCAGAGGATGCAGCTTAATGGCCTTGCCTTCCACCAGGATAGGCTCGAAAGCCTGAATTCCCAGACGATGCAGGGTAGGCGCACGGTTTAACATTACCGGATGCTCTTTAATTACATCCTCCAGCACATCCCAAACCTCTGGCTGGAGACGCTCTACCATCTTCTTTGCGTTTTTAATGTTATGGGCGGTGCCGTTGGATACCAGCTCCTTCATGACAAAAGGCTTAAACAGCTCAATCGCCATCTCCTTTGGCAGACCGCACTGATAAATCTTTAATTCCGGTCCAACTACAATAACGGAACGTCCAGAGTAGTCAACACGCTTTCCTAACAAGTTCTGACGGAAACGGCCCTGCTTACCCTTTAACATATCAGACAGGGACTTTAACGCCCGGTTTCCAGGACCGGTTACCGGTCTTCCCCGGCGGCCATTATCAATCAGCGCATCAACAGCCTCCTGAAGCATACGCTTTTCATTGCGGACAATAATGTCCGGTGCGCCCAGCTCCAGCAGACGAGCCAGACGATTGTTTCGGTTGATGATCCGGCGGTACAGATCGTTTAAGTCGGAGGTTGCGAAGCGGCCGCCGTCTAACTGCACCATGGGACGGATATCCGGCGGAATTACCGGAATCACCGTCATGATCATCCATTCCGGCTTATTGCCGGAAGTACGGAAAGCTTCTACCACTTCCAGGCGCTTGATAATTCTGGCTCTCTTCTGGCCGGTAGCGTCTTTTAACGCTTTTCTTAACGTCTCAGAATCCTTCTCCAGATCAATCGCCTTAAGAAGCTCCTGAATGGCCTCGGCGCCCATTCCTACCCGGAAGGTGCCGTAACCGTTCTTTTCTACCTCTTCCCGATACTCCTTCTCGGAGAGCACCTGCTTATACTGCAGACTGGTCTTTCCGGGATCCAGCACAATATAGGAAGCAAAATACAAAACCTTCTCCAAGGTTCTGGGAGAAATATCCAGGATTAATCCCATACGGGAAGGAATTCCCTTAAAATACCAGATATGGGATACGGGAGCGGCCAGCGCAATGTGGCCTACACGCTCCCTGCGGACGCTGGCCTTGGTAACCTCAACGCCGCAGCGGTCGCAGATGACGCCTTTGTAGCGGATCTTTTTATATTTTCCGCAGTGACACTCCCAGTCCTTGGTGGGGCCGAAAATCCGTTCGCAGAACAGACCGTCTTTTTCCGGCTTTAACGTTCTGTAGTTAATGGTTTCCGGCTTCTTTACTTCGCCGTGGGACCACTCTAATATCTTTTCCGGAGAAGCCAGACCAATCTTGATGGCATCAAAGGTCAGCGGATGGTAAGTTTCATTTGTCTCTGGCATGCGCGATACTCCCTTCTATTATTCTTCGTCTGAGGAATCCAGATATCCGTCATCCATATCTTCCAGATAAGGATCATGCTCATCCTCATAATTATCCTCGTCCACGGAAACCAGCTCGTTGTTCTTGAACTCCTGCTTTTGGTAGCCGTAGTCGGCAAAGGATTCGTCGTCATGATAATGGCGGTCCCCTTCGATGATGGAGCGCAGATCAGTGTCGCCGTAATCAATATCCTCAGTCAGTTCTACCTCGGTATTGTCGTCACGAAGCACTCTCACATCCAGTCCCAGGGACTGCAGCTCCTTTAACAGTACCTTGAAGGACTCAGGAATGCCCGGCTCAGGAATATTTTCTCCCTTAATGATCGCCTCGTAGGTCTTTACACGGCCTACTACATCGTCGGACTTCACAGTCAGAATCTCCTGCAAGGTATAAGAAGCGCCGTAGGCCTCCAGGGCCCAAACCTCCATCTCTCCGAAACGCTGGCCGCCGAACTGGGCCTTGCCGCCCAGAGGCTGCTGAGTAACCAGAGAGTATGGGCCGGTAGAACGGGCGTGGATCTTGTCGTCTACCAGGTGATGCAGCTTCAGGTAATGCATGTGGCCGATGGTAACCGGGCTGTCAAAGAACTCGCCTGTACGGCCGTCCCGGAGACGTACCTTTCCGTCCCTTCTCAAGGGCACTCCCTTCCAGAGCTCTCTGTGCTCCAGATGGCTTCCCAGGTACTCCATAACCTCCGGCTTCAAAATGTCTTTATATTTTTCCTGGAATTCTTCCCAGGAGGTATTCACATAATCGTTGGCGATATCCAGGGTATCCATAATATCGTCCTCGTTGGCTCCGTCGAATACAGGAGTGGAAATATTAAAGCCAAGGGCCTTTGCCGCAAGACTCAGGTGAATCTCCAGCACCTGTCCGATATTCATACGGGAAGGCACGCCCAAAGGATTCAAAACGATATCCAGCGGCCGGCCATTGGGCAGGAAAGGCATATCCTCCACAGGAAGAACCCGGGAAACAACACCCTTGTTTCCGTGACGTCCTGCCATCTTATCGCCTACGGAGATCTTTCTCTTCTGGGCGATATAAATGCGGACAGTCTCGTTTACGCCGGGGCTTAACTCATCGCCGTTTTCTCTGGTAAATACCTTTGCGTCAACAACGATACCGTAAGCGCCGTGAGGCACTTTCAGGGAAGTGTCTCTTACTTCTCTGGCCTTCTCGCCGAAGATTGCTCTTAACAGACGCTCTTCAGCAGTAAGCTCAGTCTCACCCTTAGGGGTAACCTTGCCTACCAGGATATCTCCGGCACGAACCTCTGCGCCGATGCGGATAATTCCCCGCTCATCCAGATCTTTCAGGGCATCCTCGCCTACGCCGGGAACATCACGGGTGATCTCCTCCGGTCCAAGCTTAGTATCTCTGGCTTCTGCCTCGTACTCTTCGATGTGAACGGAAGTATAAACATCCTCCTGCACCAGACGCTCGCTTAACAGAACCGCATCCTCGTAGTTATAACCTTCCCAGGTCATAAAGCCGATCAGCGGATTCTTGCCCAGAGCGATCTCTCCGTTGTCCGTGGACGGACCGTCGGCGATCACTTCGCCGGCCTCTACGTGATTGCCCTTGAAGACAATAGGCTTCTGGTTGTAGCAGTTGGACTGGTTGCTTCTGGCAAATTTGGTCAGATGATATACATCTCTCTGGCCGTCCTTATCTCTGCGGACGATAATCTCATTGGAAGCGGAACGCTCTACCACACCCGCATTCTTTGCCAGCACGCAGACACCGGAGTCTACTGCTGCTTTTCCTTCAATACCGGTTCCCACTACAGGGGCCTCGGTCTTTAACAGCGGAACTGCCTGACGCTGCATGTTGGATCCCATCAGAGCTCGGTTCGCATCGTCATTCTGCAGGAAAGGAATCATGGAGGTAGCCACGGAGAACACCATCTTCGGGGATACGTCCATCAAATCAATGTTCTTCTTCTGGAACTCGGAAGTTTCTTCACGGAAACGTCCAGATACATTATTGTGAATGAAGTGTCCTTCTTCATCCAGCGGCTCGTTAGCCTGAGCAACCACGAAGTTATCTTCTTCATCTGCCGTCAGGTAAACTACTTCATCGGTTACCACCGGATTCAAAGGATCCGTCTTGTCTACCACCCGGTAAGGAGCCTCCACAAATCCGTACTGATTGACTCTGGCATAGCAGGCCAGGGAGTTGATCAGACCGATGTTGGGACCCTCAGGGGTCTCAATGGGGCACATCCGGCCGTAGTGAGTATAGTGTACATCTCGAACCTCGAAACCGGCACGATCTCTGGACAAACCGCCAGGACCTAAGGCGGAGAGACGGCGCTTGTGGGTCAGCTCAGACAGCGGGTTGTTCTGATCCATAAACTGGGACAGCTGAGAACTTCCGAAGAACTCCTTCACCGCTGCCGTTACCGGCTTAATGTTGATCAAGGACTGAGGAGTAAGGGAATCTACATCCTGAGTGGTCATTCTCTCTCTTACCACTCTCTCCATACGGGACAGTCCGATCCGATACTGGTTCTGAAGCAGTTCGCCTACGGCGCGGATCCGGCGGTTTCCTAAATGGTCGATATCGTCGGAATTTCCCACTTCTTCTTCCAGATGCATATTATAGTTAATGGAGGCAAGGATATCCTCCTTCGTAATGTGCTTTGGCACCAGTTCGTGGATATTGTGATGAATGGCCTCCTTCAAGGCTTCCTCATCGTCCCCATAAGCTTCCAGAATCTTTGCCAGCTCTGGGTAGAATACTAATTCTGTAACGCCGGCTTCCTTCGGATCAAAGGAAACGTAAGCAGACAGGTCTACCATCATGTTGGAAAGGACCTTCTGTACTCTGGTGGGGCCTTCTACCATCACATAAGGCACCGCCGCATTCTGCAGCTTTTCTGCAAGATCCTTGTCCACTACAGTACCTGCCTCAGCCAGAATTTCTCCTGTCCGAGTATCCACCACATCCTCAGCCAGAGTGTGGCCTTTAATTCTGTTCTTATAATGAAGCTTTTTATTGAATTTATAACGTCCTACCTTGGCCAGATCGTATCTTCTGGGGTCGAAGAACATCATGTCAAGCAGGTTCTTTGCACTATCCACGCTTAACGGCTCACCGGGACGGATCTTCTTATACAGCTCCAGCAGGCCGTCTTCATAAGTCTCAGAAGGATCCTTGCCAAAACTTGCCAGAATCTTCGGCTCCTCACCGAACAGATCCAGAATCTGCGCATTGGTTCCGTAGCCCAGGGCACGGATCAGCACCGTTACGGGCACCTTGCGGGTACGGTCCACGCGGACGTAAAAAATATCATTGGAATCAGTCTCATATTCCAGCCAAGCGCCCCGGTTGGGGATTACGGTACAGGAATACAGCTCTTTTCCAACTTTATCATGGGTGATTCCGTAATAAATACCAGGAGAACGCACCAGCTGGCTTACGATAACACGCTCCGCACCGTTAATCACGAAGGAGCCAGTGTCAGTCATCAGCGGAAGATCGCCCATAAAAATCTCATGCTCATTAATTTCGTCAGCCTTGTCCTTATTGCAAAGGCGAACCTTTACCTTTAAAGGAGCCGCATAAGTAGCATCCCGCTCCTTACACTCTTCGATGGTATATTTGATGTCGTCTTTGCATAATGTAAAGTCCACAAATTCCAGACTTAAATGGCCTGCAAAGTCTGCAATCGGAGAGATGTCTTCAAAAACCTCTTTCAGACCCTCGTCGAGGAACCACTGATAAGAGTTTTTCTGAATCTCGATCAGGTTAGGCATCTCAAGAACTTCCTTCTGTCTCGAGAAGCTCATTCTCATGCTCTTACCGGCCTTTACCGGACGCATTCTGCTTTTCTCCATTGACGTTTCACCCCTGTTTTCTTTCATTCTTCGAATTAAAACTTGTCTCATTCACGGGGAACGGGGCTAGTGAATAGGCCCACGCCTCCATAATAGTGCACATTCCATATTATCATAATTCTGTCAAGGTGTCAAGGATTTTTCTCTTGCCTTTTTCACAAAAAAATGGTATACTAATTTGGATAACGGGCGGGCACAAAAGCCTGTCACACATAGGATTGGAGGGTACCCCAAGTGAATACTTTTTTAACGGTAGTGACGGTGGTCCTGGCTGTCGTACTAATCTTTCTGGTAGTGATGTATTTCCTGGGACGGAGACTGGAAAAGCAGCAGAATGAACAGCAGGCCATGCTGAAGGCCGCTGAGCAGGTTGTGTCCATGCTGGTGATCGACAAGAAGAAACTGAAAATGAAAGATTCCGGACTTCCCAAAATGGTAATCGACAAAACGCCAAAGTACATGTTCTGGGCAAAGGTTCCCATTGTAAAAGCTAAAGTAGGTCCCAGAATTATGACCCTGATTGCTGACGAGCGGGTATTTCAGCAGCTTCCCGTAAAGACAGAAGCCAAGGTAGTGATCAGCGGAATTTACATCACGCAGATCAAAAGCGTCCGTGGAGGAAAGCTGGAGACGCCTCCGAAGAAAAAAGGACTTCTCTCCCGTTTCCGCAAGGACAAGCCCAAAACCAATAAGTAAACCAAGGACCGGTTTTTTCCAACAGATCATTGGAGAAAACCGGTCCTTTTCTTTTTATTTTTTTTGTTTTTTCAGCGCTAGCTCCGCAGATTTACCTGCGCCTGAGAGCGGGACTGAATATCTACCACAATATTGCATTCCGATACATGCTGATAATTAATGTCCAGAGAATATTCTACCCGAACCTTTAAACTATTCTCCGATTCATCAATGGAAATATTTCTGGTATTCAGGCCTACCATCATTTCTCCCATAGGGGTGGCATAGCAGGTCAGCCGCTTTTTATTGCGTTCAAAGGTCATGTGCACATTGGTCACGCCGGTTTTGATAATATCCATGCTGTCCGGCTGAATCTTGATGGTATTGCGGATCACTCCCTCATATCCTTCCAGCACCTCGTCATATAAAATATAGTGCTTTCCGTTTTTTTGATAGTAAGCTCCTGTGGTGATCATTTCCACATCTCCGCTTTCTCCATCGGTCAACTGCACGCCGCTGATGGTAATCAATACATCCTTCGTCATTTACCCTCGTCTCCCTGCCGGCCCCAGCGATTCAGTCCATGCTCTAAAAGCTTGTTCACCAGTTCCTTTTTGGTGATTCCCCGGGCCTCCCACAGCTCAGGATACATGCTGATGGCAGTAAAGCCAGGCATGGTGTTAATCTCGTTGAATATAATTCTTCCGCTTTCTTCCACAAAAAAGTCTACTCTGGCCAGGCCGTAGCCGTCCACTGCCTTAAAAATAGCTTCCGCAATAGCCGGAATTTTATCCGCAGCATTGCCGGGAAGAACTGGATCCACCACAGTTTTGGACTGAGGGTTGTGATACTTCGCTTCATAGTCATAGAACTGGGCCGCTGCCAGGATTTCTCCTACGCCGCTGGCTCTGACCGGCTCACTGCCTCCGCCGAAAACAGCACATTCCACTTCGTGTCCTCTGATCATCTCCTCCACCAGGATTTTCCGGTCCTCTGCCGCCGCCGTCTGCAGCGCGGCTTTAAGCTCCTGACGGTTATCTGCACGACTCACTCCTCGGGAAGATCCGGCATTCGCCGGCTTTACAAAGACAGGATACGGGAGACTCTTTTCAATCCTATCTGCCACTTTCTCCAGATCTGCCAGCTCTTCCCGCATCACCGGTTCAAAGGCCGCCTGATCTACCCCAAGACGGGCGGCAACAATCTTCGTAAACAGTTTATCCATGGAAATGGCAGAAGCCAAAACTCCGCATCCCACATAAGGAATCCGGGCTAACTCCAAAAGTCCCTGGATCGTCCCGTCTTCTCCGTACAAACCGTGAAGCACGGGGAAAACCACATCTACAGGCCAAAAAGAAGTTTTTCCCATTTCATCCATTAACATAACACTCTTTTTCCCTGCATCAGGGAGAAGAAAAGCCTGGGTATGGCTCTCACGCCACGTTCCGGCCTTTACCTCTTCTAGGGATTCTGCCTTCAGCCATCGTCCCTCTTTGGTAATTCCGATTAAAAGCAGATCATAACGTTCCTGATCAATCTGCTCTATAATATTAGCGGCAGACATACAGGAAACCTCATGTTCCGATGACTGGCCGCCAAACATTACCGCTGTTTTTATCCGATTCATTGTTTTTATCTCCTCTGCTTAATGTCCTCTGCATTTTATCGCCTCACCTTTTCTTTTCAAAATATCTCGCAAAAGAAAACTTCTGTGAAGCTGGGACTGCACGTTTATATTATAGCATATCTGCCCATAATTACAAATAGAATCGAAATCTTCAAAAAAACGGATCAGAAAAAACGAGGAAAAAGGAGATATATAAATATGAAGAAACCGCTGCATACAAAAAGACAAATTCTGGCAGCTCTGGCCTGTCTGCTGGCTGCTGCCTTTTTATGGAATATGCAGGTGCGAAAAGAACAGCAGGAACTTGCTGCCAGAATCTCCCCTTCTATTTTGCGGTTTCATGTAATCGCCAATAGCAACGGGAAAGAAGACCAGGAACTCAAACTCAAGGTAAAGTCTTTTCTTCTTAAGGAAATCTACCGCCAAATAAGCCAGGAATCAGGAAATCAGGAATTGGGAAAGAAGCAGCTTTGTACCTGGCTTTCTCTCAGGAAAGAACAGCTGGCCCAGGAAACAGAAAACTTTCTTCATGAATTCGGAAAAGAAATGAAGGTCTCCGCAGAATTGAAAACCGTTGAATTTCCCGAAAAATTTTACGGCAGTCTCCGCCTTCCTGCCGGGTCTTATGATGCTTTTCAAGTTACCCTTGGGCAGGGACGGGGAAGAAACTGGTGGTGTGTGCTCTATCCAAAACTCTGCCTGACAAAAGACGCGGTCCAGGAAACCCCGGAATCCTCTCTGGAAACTTTAAAAGTTTTGCTGTCTCCGGAAGATTACCAGGCCGTTACCCGGCCGCGTCCAAATCTGCATATTCGTTTTGCCTTTTTGAAAGCATTCCATCCAAACTAATCATGCCCTGCCAGACAGTCAGAACATGAAGATTACTGAGCCAGCTCTCCCAAGCCGTTCACACCCCAGTAATAATTCAGCATGGCTTGAGTCATATTAAGCTTAGCGGACTGATAAGCGGCGCTGGCAGCATCATAAGCAATTTCCTGCCCAATGAATTCTGCTCGTCCCAACATTCCCAGCTGATATTTCTGCTGGGCCCCATTCCAGCTCAGCTGAGCCGCCTGAAAAGCGGTTTCCTGAGCCTTTAAGGCTGCCCGCCGTTCAAACAAAGTCTGATACAAGCTATCCAAAGTAATGGAAAGCTGCTGGCTGGCCTGATCCACACCTCTTGAGCGGGCCAGATAATCCTTGTTTTCGTAAATTCCATCTCCGTCAACATCTGCGGGACTGGAATTGCGCATATTGATAATTGTGTAGTTATTGCCCGGAGCAGCCGCTTTGTCTGCTTCCAGATCAATCGAATCAATCTGACTTACATCAGGCTCAGGAATAGCTCCAATGACCACATCACTGTCATAATCCCATCCAGTCATCAACAGAAGGCTCCGCTTCACGGAAGCCATCTGATCATTCAGCGATGCCAGAGAAGACTGGGCAGAATGCAGACTGGCCTGGGCCGAGAGGATGTCGGTTTGGGTCGCCATGCCAATTTCACCTTGGGTTCCGGAAATTGCTGCCAGCTGACTGTAAAGTTCCACTTGCTTTTCCAGGGTGGCTTGATTAACCGCCATCTGGTTGTACGCTACCATCAGCTGCTGACAAGCAGAAGTAAACATCTTCCGGTACTGTCTGGTATTCCGGTCAATCATGATATCTTTGCGGTTGTCCTGCTGGATATATGAGCTGGACAACCGTCTTACAATAGCTTTGTTGATTTGATACATGGCTGCCGACTCATAATCTCCATCATCCATAGCTTCCTCATAAAGAACCTCAAACTCGTTTTCCGCTTCATGATAATCTGCGATGTTGGTTTCCACCGTATCATAGCTGTCATTGATAGTACGCAGAATCTGCTGAATCGTTGGATTAAAATTTTCCACTCTGGCTTCCAGCTCATCATATTCCAAAACATTATCCTGGAGACTGGCCCACTGTTCTTCACTCATCTCTTCCGGTTTCTCACCAGCGAAGGCATAACCAGGAAAAGACATGGACAGACACAGAAAAATCGGCAAAAGAGATTTTTTCATAACCTTCCATTTCATGGAATTTTCTCCTTTCTGCTTATGCAGAAGCTGACGCTGCTGCCAGCCCGTTTACTGCTCCCTGGTAAGTCTCCCAGGCGGAAAGAAGCGTAAGAGCAGCTGTTTCTACTGCAGAATTTCGTGAAGCCATATTGTAAGTCTCCTGCTGGTACTCCAGCTGACTGGCCGCTCCAGTCTGATAACGAATCTGAGTAGCCGCCATGGTCTGGGCTTCCACCTGAAGCTGAGTCTGTGCAAGCTGGTAAGCGGACAGCGCTTCTAACAGAGACTGGTACTTTCCTGTTATATCAGAAGAAATATTCTGTTTACTTTCCCGAATCGTATTCGTCAAATTCTCTCTCGTGGCCGCGCTGGTGCTGTTTTCATACTGTCTCTGACTTATTTTCAGGGAGTAATTATTTTCAATGGCTCTGGCAATGTCAGACTGCAGATCAATGGCAGTAATCTCCTCCTCGCTCACCTGAGGAAGGGGGCCAAATTCAGGATCAGCATCATAACTCCAGCCCGCAGCCAGGCAAATCTGCTGTTTTAAGGTTTGGGTATCTTTTTCATCAGCGATCACCGTACTCTCCAGCTGCTCTAAAGCCTGTCTGGCATTCAGCACATCCAGTTGGGTGGCGCTTCCCACGCCGGCCTGAGCCTGGACCACCTGGTACTGTGTTTCCAGGAGGGTTTTATTTTCCTGAGTCAAGGCATTGGCCAACAGCTTCTGCTCATAGGAAATCAAATTCAACTTGGTGGACAGCACAAGATTTGCTTCCACCATCTCATACTGGAGATAAACGCTCTGGGCGTCATCTACATTATTGTCCGCCTGCTCCTCCAAACTTTTGGCCTGTGTCTCATTAAGCTGAGCGGCCATCAGCATGGTGGCGTAGGAGGTATCGGTAGGATCATCAGGATACTCAATGCTGTCCCGAAGTTCCTGGGCTGCATCCCGGTAGCGCTGAGCCACATCATCCCGATCTTTTCCCAGGTAATCCCGATAGCTGACCCGGTTATTCAACACCGTAACATTATACTCATGAATCAGGTCAGCAATCTCATCGTACTCCAAGGTATTGTCCTGAAGTCTGGCCCATTCTTCCGGGGTCCTGGAAAATTCCGGGCTGTCCGTCTCTGCCGCCCAGCCCGGGGCGGCAGCAGACAAAGCCAGCAGGAATGCAAGACCTGCAGCAGCGCATTGTTTTCCTTTCCTCATCATTTAATCCTTTCTGAAACGCAATTAATCATTTACATTGTTATTCGCAGTAAACCGTTTTCCCAGTCGGGTGACAAACCGATAGAAGGTAGGCATCATCAAAAGCATCAGCGTAGTGGAAGCAATCAAACCGCCTACGTTTACCAAACTGGCTCCCTGCATTGTTTCACCAGAATCACCATATGCCAGCATATTGGGAATTTCGGAAATTACCGTAATAGCCACAGTCATCAAAATCGGCCGCATACGGGTAGCGCCGGCTTCTACCAAAGCCTTTTCCAAAGGCATATCTGCCCGCATCTGGTTGGCTGTCTCTACATATAGGATACCGCCGTTTACTACATTGCCCACCATCATCAAGAATCCCAGCATGGATACCATACTGATGGAGCTTCCCGCCAAGAACAAGAATCCGAAAGCGCCTACCAAACTGAATACAATGGTGGACATAACCATCAAAGAATATTTCGGCGACTCAAACTGAATAGCCATAGCAATAAAGATCAGGAACACAGCGGTAATCAACGCATTTCCCAAAGAACCAAGCTCTTCTGCCATCTGTTCATCTGTTGCATTCACTGTCTGAGATACGCCTGGCTGGAACTGCCAGTTTCTTACAAATTCATTAACCGAAGAAGCAGCTGTATCCTCATAGCCAGCCTTTACCTGCATGGTAATATTTACCTGGTACACCTTATCTTTACGAACAATCTGCTGAGCGCTGTCTTCATAATAAATATCTGCCAAATCCTCCAATGGCACATAAGTGCCAGTGGCAGTGGTCAAAAGCATTCCCTTCACCTTATCCAGACTGTTGTACCGATCAGAAGGAAACTCTACCACTACATCTACATCCTCGTTATCTACACGGATAGTAGAAGCTGAAACACCGCTTAAATTCGTATAAACTAATGAACCAATGCTGGCGGGTGTCAGGCCTTCTGCCTGTGCCTTCACCGGATCTACATCAATCTTGATGATCGGCGCCGCATTCTCCACGGAAGAATGAACCTGCATTACATCCTCCCGATCCCGCAGGGCCTCTGCCAGACGATTTACTTCCTCACGCAGAACATCATAATCTGTTCCCTGGAAATCCAGCTCAATTTGACGTTGAGAACTTCCTATGCTTCCTACTGAACTTCCCTGCTCCATACTCACCGTGCAGTCTTCCATATAGGCAGCCGTTTCCATCCACTGATCAATGGTTTCGTCTGTGCTCTTTTTCCGGTCGTCTTTCAAATATGCCGTTAAGCTCACACTGTTGCCGCTGTTTAAACTTAATCCGCTTCCAGAATAAGTCAGCAGATAGTAATCCAGATCCTCATCAGAGGATACCATCTCTTCAATGGGCGCCACTACCTCATTTACCTTATCTGTAGTCAAGCCTGGGCGAACATTTATCGTAACATTAACAATACCCTCATCGGACATCGTCATTAATTCCACCTTCAGCTGAGTAGCCATCAATAACGCGGCAACCAAAACAATAGCGGTAATTCCAAATACCCTCCGAGTTTTGGGAACGACTGCGGGCATATGCCGGCGATACCAGTTCTGAAGTCCCTTTAATAATCCATTAATAGGCGCATTATCATGCTCCTTAGGATGCCACATGTAGAAGCAAAGAGGAACAATGGTCACTGCAGAGAACAGTGATGCAATCTGACAGAAAATAATGATCCAGGCCAGCTGAGTAAACATCTGTCCTGTCAATCCAGAAAGCATCAGCAGGGGAACGAATACAATACTGTTGGTCACCGTACCGCCAGCAATAGCCCCAATCATACTCTTAGTTCCTTCAACGGCAGCATCGTAATAATTCATTTTCTCTTTCGCCCGGAAACATCCGTCCAAAATATTGATGGAGTTATCAACCATCATACCCACGCCGAATACCAGGGAAATCAGAGAAATTACGTTCAAGGAAAAGCCCATAGCCGTCATTCCAATCATCGCCAAGACAACGGAGCAGACAATCGATGTACCGATAATCACCGCCGCCTTCACATCGCCGCAGAACAGCCATAAAACGATCATGGAAAGAAGCACCGCCAGAATTACTGTACTGAACACATCCTGAATGGAGCTTTCAATCATCTCACTAGAATCATTGATAATCGTAAAATGCAGGGCAGGATTGGTCTGCTCTAATTCCGCAATAGTAGACGTTACCTGCTCAGACACCTCAATAGCCGTAGCACTCTGCTGTTTGCTGATACTGATGGAAATAATATCTTCCCCATTATAACGTCCAATAGAAGCCGCATCTTCCAGGGCAAGATAAACATTGGCAATGTCTGAAAGGTGGATAACATTTCCATTCTGAAGAGGAATAGGAATATTCTCCAAACTCTCCACACTGTCATAATCGTTGGATACGCTTACTGCCAGCTCCTGATCCCCCACATCAACATTTCCTGCTGGAATGGTAAAGTCCGCGGCGCCTACAATCTGTGCTACCTGATTTAATGTCAGGTGATATTGCTCCAGCTTTTCTGCCATGAGTTCTACTCTTGCATAGTCCTCCTGACCGCCGGATAACGATACCTGACCTACAGAGCTGAGCTTTTCAAACTCAGGAACGATTTTATTCTCCACATAAGTGTAAAGGTTAGACTCCACATCACCGCTTACAGACATGGTAATGGTAGGCATGGCGTTTACATCCAGCTCCATAATATTGGGCTCATCTGCGTCTTCCGGCATACTGCCCTGAACCCCGTCAATGGCCTTTTTCAAGTTTATGTAGGCGGTATCCATATTGGTGCCGTATTCATACTGCACCATGATCATGGAAATATTCTCCATGGAATACGACTGAATGGTATCTACGCTGCTTAGGGAAGATAAGGCATCTTCCTGCACCGAAGTAATCAGCTCTTCCACATCATCAGGGCTGGCTCCGGCATAAACAGTGCTGACCAAAAGCATAGGCAGCTCCATCTCAGGAATCAGCTCCATCCTAGCCCCTACCAGAGACTGGAAGCCAAAATAAGCAATGGTCACCAGGCACAGAATAATGGTAACCGGCCGTCTTAAGGCAAGCTTTGTTAATCTGATCATTCGGTTTCACCTGCTTCCTTAATCAGCACTTCTGCGCCGTCTACCAGTTCATTGCTCCAAGAAGTAATCACCTGACTATCTTTATTCAGACCGCTTAATACCTGCATCCAGTCTTCATCATTAATGCCTTCTTCAATCTCCGTGCGGACTGCTGTCCCATCCTGATAGCAGTATACATAAGGAGTTCCGCCGTCATAATTTACCGCTGTTAGAGGAATAATCATGGTATTTAATGCCTGTTCCCGAATAACAGAAAGCTTTACCTTGCTTCCGGTGGTCAGATCTGCCTCTTCGGAAAGGACAGCCTTTACATCGTAAAGTCCTGTTGCTGCATTAATCATGGAGCCAATCTCTGTAATCTGGGCATCGTAGGCTGCCGACCCTTTCTCCAACGTTACCGTATCGCCCGTGGAAATATTTTCGTGCGTTTTATCCGTCACCCCAAACTCCACCTGAAACTGACCGTCAGAAGCAATGGTACAGATCGGAGCGCCGTTGCTGGCAAAATCATGAACCTCAATGTTTCTGGACTCTACTGTGCCGCTGATAGGCGCCGTCACCGTAGTATATTCTACCTGCAGATCATATTGATTTTTTGCCGCTTCATAAGCAATCCTGGCGCTTTCCGTTCCGTCCTGTACCTGCTCTAACTCCTGCTGGGATATTGCCCCCGCTGCATACAGTGTTTGAAGTCTGGAAAGATTTCGCTGGGACTCTGCCAGAGTAACCTGAGCAGCATCCATATTCAGTTTAAGAGAGGTCAACGCATCGGAATCAATCCGGCACAAAACCTGGCCAGCTTCCACATGATCTCCAGCCTGGAAATTTACCTCCAGCACTTCACCGGACATTTTGGGAATCACATCAGCCTTGGAGGTAGGCTCAATGGTTCCGATTACTTCCGTGTACAGAGTAATATCCCCTTGGGACGGCTGTTCAATGGTCACAGTGGGACGGCTCTCATAGGTTACTTCTGTTTCCTCTCGATTAAGAAAACGAAATAGAACCAGCAAAGCCGCCAAAATAATGATAATTGCGGGAATTATTTTTTTCTTCATCTTTTCTTTCCTTCCTGTCTTCCTTGTTCTTTATGTCTTTATGCGCTTGCCATGGATTTTCTTCCGGTTTTCTCACACTTTTCCCCGGCTTCTCCTGGCTGGCATTCCGCGCCATAACGGATAAAACTCAAACGCTTTTCATAACAGCGCCTGGCTTCTTCTTCGCTTTTTCCCTTTTGGCAAACATCTGCTACCGATGCCAGCATGGCATGAAGTGCCACAGAAAACAGCAGCTGATAGTCTTCTTTGCTGTTTATCCTAAGGTGCTCCACATCCGTCGCTTCGTACAGTTCATTTACCCATCTTTCTTCTGCAGACACCCCCCATTCCCCATCCGCCTGGGCTTCCATAAGCTTAATCAAGGTTTCATGGCCACTGGCCGTCTGTGCAAGGGAAAACATCTGATTTTCCCCGCATATTTTAAGCACATAATCAAAAAATGCAGGCATCAATGTCCAGAAATCACCACCGCTGTCTATGAGAGATTTTCGACAGAAGTTTCGAATTTCTCCCACAAATTCTTCAAACACATACCACAGAAGATCCTCTTTATCTTCAAAATACGTATAGAAGCTTCCTCTGGAAATCTCCGCATTTTGAACAATTTTATTAATGGAGGCTTTCTCCACAGGCACGCGGCAGAATTCTTTGATCGCCGCTTCTCGAATCAGAGTCTTCTTCTTTTCCGACAAATGATAAAATCGTTCTGTCGGCATTTTTTACCATCTCCTTTTCCTGTTTTTCCAAAAAAAAGCAAAGTGACAACCTGTCATTAATATTAATGACAGGTTGTCACTTTGTCAACGGATTTCATATTTTTTTTATAATCTTTCTTTTCCCAGAAAACGACAGCTATCCCCTGGCCGAAAATTTATCCTTCCTTTTTCTTCTGACTGTCCAGAAGAATTTTCAGCGCATCATCACTCACATCGATCCACACATCCTCCTCTTCCTCGTCCAGTCCCAGAAACCGGGCGAGAGTTCTTGGATCATCACTGTTATTCCACTCTTCAATATAACGGTCAATCTCTTCAAAGGGAATCTGCCCTGCCAGATATTTTTCTTTAAAATTCATTATCCTCTCTCCTTAATATTCCGTGAAACGGTAAGCTGCTGATTGTCAATATGCTCTCTCATCGCCTGCTTAGCCTCAGGAATATTGTGATTCTTAACTGCACGGATAATATGCTCATGCTCCACCACCAAAATCTGGCGTTTATCTGCATCCTTAATATATTCCAGACGGTAACGGTACATCTGCTCACGAAGGTTGTTGAGAATCTGCACCAGACGGCTGTTATCGGTTGCCTGATAGATTACATCATGATAATGCTCATCGCTTTCTGCAATGGTCATGGCATCGCCTTTCTGCACTGCGTCTGCAAACTGAACTTCTGCCTCTTCCAGCTCTTTGATCTGCTCAGCAGTAATTTTCTGACAGGCCAGTTCAATCGCTAACTCTTCCAGAGAACGACGGACCTCCAGCACTTCACGCAGGCTTTTTTCTGAGATGCTGGCCACCTCTGCGCCCTTTCGGGGCACCATATGCACCAGTCCTTCCAGTTCCAGCTTGCGGATAGCCTCCCGGATAGGCGTACGGCTCACCCCAAGCCGCTCTGCCAGCTGGATTTCCATCAGTCTCTCTCCTGGTTCAAGCTCTCCTTTTAAGATGGCCTGACGCAGAGTGTTAAACACCACGTCCCGCAGGGGCAGATATTCGTTCATGGTTACCTTAAATTCTTTTGCCATGGAAGGTTCCTCCTTTATCGATATGTGGCTCTGTCTAGTTCATTGCGCCTTCTGAAGCTTTCGGCGCATAACGATTGTTGTAAAAATTAGTAATATATACCTGTCTGGCCAGAGAAGAGGACTTCCCATGGCGCAGTTCTTCATAGGCTCTGTGGGCAGATTTCGGATCAGCAAATAACCCGAATACGGTAGGGCCGCTTCCGCTCATCAGCGCATTTAAAGCCCCCATCTTCCTCATTACCTGCTTGATCTCTCCAATCACTGGATATTTTTCCTCTGTCACCAGCTCAAGAACATTGCCGAACCGCCCGGCCACCTGGTAAAGGTCTCTCTGTCGAATTGCCTCAACCATTCCGTCAATATCAGGATGCTGCTCCGGCTTCAGCTCATTGGCATGAAGATTCTCATATACATATTTCGTGGAAACGCTGATTCCCGGCTTGGCAATGACCACCTGACACTGGGGCATGGGAGGAAGAGGCGTCAGCTTCTCTCCGATCCCTTCTGAAAGAGCTGTTCCCCTAAGAATGCAGTAAGGCACGTCAGCGCCGATTTTCACTCCCCGCTTCATCAATTCTTCCTTAGAAAGTCCCAGGGAAAACATTTTGTTCACTCCGCAGAGAACAGCTGCCGCATCGCTGCTGCCGCCGGCCATTCCTGCTGCCACAGGCAGAAATTTCCTCAGCCGAATATGAAGGCCTTCTTTCACCTGAAACTCCTCCATCAACAAATTGGCTGCCTGATAAACCAGATTGTTCTCATTCACCGGAAGGTAGCTGAGGTTGGTTTCTACCGTAATCCCCGGCTGATTTCTGCGTTTAAGATCCACCTGATCATAAATGCCTACGGTCTGCATAATCATCCTTACTTCATGATATCCATCTTCCCGCCGTCTCAGTACATCTAATGCCAGATTAATCTTTCCATAGGCTTTCAGCTTCAAATTTGTAATCATTGCGCCCTCCATGGACTAAGCTAT
The DNA here is from genome assembly GCA_018713255.1 of Candidatus Cottocaccamicrobium excrementipullorum. Classification (GTDB taxonomy): domain Bacteria; phylum Bacillota; class Clostridia; order Lachnospirales; family Lachnospiraceae; genus Caccovicinus; species Caccovicinus excrementipullorum. The sequence continues at coordinate 25,708 of DVFL01000033.1, forward strand.
TGTTTTAGTAATACATTATTTTGTATACAATGTTCATCATGGGTAAAGTATAGCTCCTGTTCAAAAAAAGATCAAGCCCTTTCCCTGCAAAAAAGAAATTTTCTCGTAATTTTAATAGCAGCATGGTATAATGAAAGAAGCAAAATCTCAAACTTCAGAACATCATCCCAGGAGGAGGCGGTTATTCAATGAAAAAATTGGAAATTATCATCAAGCCGGAAAAACTAGAGCAGCTGAAAAATATTCTCTCTGACAGCCACGCAACCGGCGTCATGATCAGCAATGTAATGGGCTACGGCAATCAGAAGGGTTACAAGCAGATGTATCGCGGAACAGAATATACCATCAATCTTCTTCCAAAGCTGAAAGTAGAAACTGTAGTGGCAGAAGATGCTGCTGATGATATTGTGGAACGAATTGTAGCAGAAATTACCACCGGCACTTACGGCGACGGTAAGATTTTTATCTATGACGTGCAGGACGCAGTACGTATCCGCACCGGAGAGCGGGGAGAAGGAGCGCTGTAAACGCAGCGTTCACTGCCGAGAACAGAAAGGAAGGACTTGGAGCGTTTAATGCAATGCCCCAAGTCCTTCCTTTCTGTTCTTATTCTATTGGCTTTTCTTATTTTATTGGAAATACTTACTCTTCTCCGTCACCGCCGCCTTCAGAGTTGTCTTCCTGAAGTCCTCCTTCAGAAAGCTCTCCATGCTCAGAAGCCACGCTCTGCTCGCTGCCAGGGCCTGGCTGGGGCTCCGGTGCGGGAGAGGATGTTGGATGTACCAGCTTCACATCTTCCAAAATAGGCCGCAGCTCATCATCCACGCGTCTGTCCTCTTCAGGAATGTACCGATTGAAAATCGGATTCAAAATATAAGAATTTACAAAAGCAATCAGCGGAAATCCAAACAGGAACACCAAAGCTGAAATCTGCGGAACATAGTACAAAGACAAATAAGAAACAAACACCAGCATCACATCTGCAATCAGCATGCCAATGGTCTGGGCGAAGTGGCGGATGGACATATAGAAGGCGTTGAAAATTGTCTTTTTAATGGGATTATAAAACCGGCTCTGTACCGGGAAAAGAAAGCTCACGGTAAAGATCCAGAGAATAATCAGCGCGCCGATTAATGCGGTAAATACGGTTCGGAGAATAGAATCTCCCGTCATGATCTGAAGGAAGAAATATAAATCAATCCCCAGTACGATACCCGTCACCAGCACAATCAGCCAAAGGATCGTAGCCTGCTTGAAGTTTTCTTTAAAGGACCGGAAAAAGCACCGAATGGTTTGTCCGTCGTCATCCCGAACCAGACGAAGCGTAACATAATACACCGCCGTGGTGGATGCTCCGATGGTGAAAATGGGAATGCAGCAGATAATCCACAGCAGATTCAAAAGAATCAAATCGCCTAGTTTTCCCACAAACCGCCATACTGGATTATCGTAGTTAAATAAGCCCTGAAGCATAATGTTGTAACCCTCTTTTCTTTGCGTTTTCTGCTCCTCTCAGTATAGCGGAATTTTGCAGAAACGTCAAACTTTCTGCCATAGTTCATGAAATTTTTACAAACATTTACACAATACCATGTTATAATGGTGAAGTCGGCATATTTTTGTGCATTGCGAAATCTATTAATGAGGTACAGTATCATGTCATTACGAGACCAATTAAAAGCCAGCAGCCGTGAAGAACGTGCAAAACTAAAAACCATGTCCTGGAAAGATCGTTTCTGGTACATCTGGGAATACTATAAGATTCATCTTTTAGGATTGGTAATCCTGGGCTGTGTGATTTATCTTATCGCAACGATTATCTACAATCAAACCTTTGATGATCAGCTCTATTATGTGGTAATGAATAACGAGAATCCTTCTGGAAGTGATTTTGAAGAATTTGATCAGGCATTTAAAGATTACATGGGCTACGGAAAAAAAGACCGGATTACTGCAGACGGCTCTGTTTACCTGGATTTCAGCCAGGCATCTTCTGATGCCTTTGCCTACATGACAAAGGTTTCTGCACTGGTGTCCAGCCGGGAACTGGATATTATCATCGCAGATCCTGACACCTTTGATCACTATGCTGAATCTGATGCTTTCCTTAATCTGGAAGAGGCGCTTCCTGACGATCTTTGGGAAGCATTAAAGGATGATGTCCATGTGGCTGTTGACGGAAGCGGAAATCAGATTCCCTGCGGCATTGATATCAGCCAGAGTCGTTTCCCCCAGGAAACAGGCGTTACCATTTCTCCTTCCTGCTGCTTCGGCATTGTCAGCAACAGTGAACGGACAGACACAGCCATCTCCTGGCTTCGGTTTATTTTTGACCAGTAAATGTTCTCTCCGGCAGCTGGTAAAGGAAAATATTCCCTTCCTTTCCCAGATCTGCCGTTTTTTTTCTCACAAACCCCAGCTTCTGGGCCAGCCTGCGGGAGGGAAGGTTTTCTTCCCGTATTGCCGCCCAAACTGGTCCCTGAAAATGCCGGGCAGCATAATCCAGAACGATTTCCTCTGCCTCCTGGCCATACCCTTGCCTCCGAAAAGGCTTTCTGATCCAATATCCCGTTTCCAGACCGCCCTCTTTAAAATCCCAAATTCCTGCAGCGCCTAAGAGCACATCCTTCTGCCGGTGAATAACTCCCCAGAGGCCATATTCATAGAATCTGTACTGACTGTGAATATAGCTGAGAAATGCTTCTTTATTAGAAAACGCCGGCGGGCAGTCTCTCTCCTGGGAGAATTCCTGGATAAAGATCCAGTCTTCCTCCTTCAGTTCCCGCAGCCAAAGCCTTCTTCCCTCTCCGATGATCCAGGGAAGGCCGGCATGCCTTCTGACCACCCGCTCCAGTAAATCCCGGTCTGTCTCCTGGCCTTTTTCCGCCAGATAAGGTACGCCCCAGGGCATTTCTTCCGGCTTTTCAGGATCCCAGAGACCAAGAACAGCCCTTCCCGCCGCCGCAGCAGCCAGAAGGGCCTTCTGATCGTCAGAAACTGTAATGGAATATACTTTTCCCTCAATGGTCAGCGAAATATTCCTGGTCATCACCACTTACGCCTTTTCCGGTTCCGGATATTCTTCTCCAAAGGTTTCCACGGTCACCCGCGCCATGCGCTGAGGTTTCATGGGACGATCATTGTAATCCGTCCGAACTGCAGCAATCTTATTTACCACATCCATGCCCTCAATAATCTGGCCAAAAGCGGCATAAGCGCCATCCAGGTGAGGCGCCGCTTCGTGCATAATAAAAAACTGTGAACCAGCAGAATCCGGCGCCATGGCTCTGGCCATGGAAAGGACTCCTGGAGTATGGCGAAGCTCATTGGCAAATCCATTCTGAGAAAATTCTCCTTTAATCGAGTAGCCTGGCCCTCCCATGCCGTTTCCGTTGGGACAGCCTCCCTGAATCATAAATCCAGGAATTACCCGATGGAAAATCAGCCCGTCATAAAATCCTTTTTTCACCAGGCTGATAAAATTATTCACCGTATTCGGCGCTACCTCCGGGTAAAGTTCAGCTTTCATTACGTCTCCATTTTCCATTTCAATGGTTACAACTGGGTTCTTCATCCTTCATCTCTCCTCTGCATTTAAGCCTTTCCGTGTACAAGAAAACAGCCTTTCTTGTGCAACGGCGCTTTGATGATCATGTCGACACATAAGTATAACATATTCTGCTTCTCTCTACAATGAAAAACGGCTGTTCATATTTTGTTCAATAATCCTTTAAAAATCTTTTACATCCTAATCACGATTTCTTCACGATTATCTCATATACTTTAACCATAACAAAAAAGAACAACATCTCTTTTGTTATCATTGCTGTTTAAATGATTTTTTTCATAATACTCGGGCTGATTAGAAATAATCAGCTCTCCTCCCTTTTTCTAAAATATAAAGAGAGTGCCTCTGGAGCAGGTAAGGCTCCGGGGCACTCTTCTTTTTCATGTTTCCATCTGATAATGATTTTCCCTAGTCGGCCAGTTCAAGCTCCTCTGCAACTGCTTCCCCATTGGTCAGGCTTCCGTTGTAGGTTAAAACAACCCTGTCTCCAGGAGCAATTTCTGAAACGTCCAGATCTTCTGTATTCTGGAAAGAAAACTCCTCTCCATTATCCGCTTCCAGAAGGATCGTTCCATCATCAGCAGACACAAAGGCCCCTTCCAAGGTCTTGTACGTAGCCGCAGCATCGCCGGCAGCCTCCTCAGTAGTCACTCTTAAGGCCGTTCCCTCTTCTCCCTCCCCGGGCAGGGAACCAAGATAGGTAATTTCCACGTTCTCTCCTACCACAATTCCGCTGTCTCCAGTAACTTTCTGAGCGATCAAGGTAGAAAAGTGATAGGTATTCCCGCTTTCCGCCTCCAGGGCAATGGTATTCATGGCGGCATCTGTAATTTCCCCGGCAATCACCGGATCCTGCTCACCCTCTTGAGCCGCAGAAGTCAGAATGTCGTAGGATTCGGCCTTTTTAATCTCCTGATCATCATCCATAAAGGTTACCATAATCTGATCCCCTTCTCCCACTTCCAGGCTGCCTGCCGTATTTGCGTCAGCTAAATCGATTTGATATTCAAGATCATTCTGGCCGCTGAGGGTAATTACCGTATCTTCTACTCCCGTCACACGGCCAGTCACCGTTTTCTCTTCTGCTTCTTCCTCCGCCTGGCTGCTTTCTTTTGTCTCTGCTGTCTCCGTCTCCGCTGCGCTCTCCTGGGCAGTTTCCGTCTGGGTGCTGGGGACAGGGGCTGTCTCTGATTTTTTCTGGCCGCAGGCAGTAATACCTAACGCCACACAGGCAGCCGCCAAAAACATATAATTTTTTCTCATTACAATCGTCTCCTCGCGTTTAGTTTCAGGGATCAGCTAAAGAAAACCTTTTGATCCCCGCGAGGAATATTCTACTACATATTCATTAAGAAAACGGAGGTAAATTTATTAAATTTGCCTTTATTTTCCATTAAGGCTTTTTCCCATTTTGGCAATGCTTCTTGTCACCAGCTCCTTAAACAAGGGCGCTACCCGGTCTGCCGTCTCCTGAACCTCTTTATGGCTTAATGGCTGGTCCGTCATTCCGCAGGCAAGATTGGAAATACAGGAAATGCCGCAGATCTTATAGCCCATATGGTTAGCCGCCACGGCTTCGCAGGCAGTACTCATGCCCACAGCATCCGCCCCCAGTATCCGGCACATTCTTACCTCTGCCGGACTTTCATAAGCTGGACCAGTAAGCTGCAGATAGACTCCTTCCTTCAAAGAAAGATTCATGGCTGCCGCGCTGTCCCGAATTATCTGCTGAAGATCTTCATCATAAATATGACTCATATCGGCAAATCTCGGTCCCAGCTGATCCATGTTAGGCCCAATTAACGGCGAGGGAACAAAGCTGGAAATCTGGTCGCGGATCAGCATAAAGTCCCCCGCTGCAAAATCAAAATTCACGCCGCCGGCAGCATTGGTGAGGAAGAGAATCTCTGCCCCCATCAGCCTCATCAGACGCACTGGAAGAACTACATCACTGATGGAATATCCTTCATAGTAATGTACTCTTCCCTGCATCATTACCACCGGCGTGCCTTCGATATGGGTAAAAATAAAACGTCCTTTATGTCCCGGCACTGTAGAAACAGGGAATCCCTGGATCTCATGGTAATCAATCATTCCTTCTGCTGAATATCCGTCCGCATAATCTCCAAGGCCGGAGCCCAAAATCAATGCCACCTTAGGGGTAAATGGAATTTTTTCTTTGATGCTGTCATAGCAGCCCATCAGCTTCTCGTAAACGGGGTTCTTGCTCATCGTTTTCTCTCCTTTATCTGTTCTCCAATTATTTTCTGGAATTTTCATGAAGTTGGGGTCCCAAGATCAAAAATCCGCTTGCAAGCAAGCTTGCATCGGATTTCCGATCTTTTGACCCTGGTATCATTTTCATTTTATTATAGCATAATTTTGCCTGCTGAAAAAGGCCGGGACTGCTGCAAAAGAATTTAAGAAGTTTTCTTTCTTTTCCTTCTCCAGAGAATCAACAAAAAAAACGCCGGAATGAGAAAAATCAAAGCCGCGCTGTAGATAATTAATACTTTCCTCAGTATCCATGGGGAAGAGGGCGGATCTTGAGCAGCAGTTTCTTCCTGTGAGGTTTCTGGAATCACCACCTGATGAGAAACCGATTCTTTCTCTGAGACTGTTGTCTCATCTGCAGTTTCTCCCTGAAGCTGATAGACCGCCTGCCACTGCCGGCGGAGAGTTTCCGGATAGTCAATTTCCCCCGCAAATTCCCCTTGATAATCCTCTACCAGCTTTTCTCCTGCTGCTTTTGCCCTGCGGCAGCTTACTCCTTCTTCCAGGTAACTTTCTCCATTCCAGGTGATCTCCTGGATATGATACCGGTCGGGGCTGAGACCTGCTGCCGCCAAAATTTCTTCTTCGTAATTTAAGAGAACGTCCAGGTCACCTGGCAGGATCAGCTCGCCCAGAGCATATTGCTCTGAACCATAATCATGGAACACCAGATCCAGAGAGAAGTCTGAAGACCATCTGGAGGAAACCCGCTGAAGTTCCTCCTGCCAAAGCCGCCCCTGCCCCTTACGGCCGTTCTCCTCATCCTCCTTCTCAACCGAAATAAACTTAGGAATCTGATTTTCCTCTTCAATCCCTGTAAACTCATAAAGCTTCTGCTCTTTTTCACTGGTTTGCGGGATTAAGATTTCCACCTGCCGGTAAAAATCCAGCTGGTAATTTCTTCCTGCCTCATCGGTATATTCTTTTTCCGGAACAAAAGCATCTCCCTGCTCCTCATCATAGGGGAAATACCGAATCAGGGAATCATCTTCTGCCCAATGTTTTCTCCCGGCTTCTGAAGGAGAGGCTCCATATGTTTTTCCCGCTCCGCCAAACAGCATTCCTGTCAGCACAATGCACAGCACCAGCAGCTGACCGCCCTTTCCGCCGCTTTTGCGCCGAAGCAGAACCAGCACAATGATCCCCAAAACAGCGATTACTGCAGTAATCCCCAAAAAGCGGGCCATCATTCCCTGATCTCCTGTTTGAGGGAGATTTATCTTCCCATCCGGTGTCCCGATTTCCTCTTGCGCTCCTTTCTCCTGTCCAGCTGACCGCTGACGCTGGTACGTCACCGCAATCCATCCTGTGCTTACTGAAGGACTTTCTTCTGTCTGCACTGCCTGAGAGGGCACTGTCTCTTCCGTCCTTTCTCTCTCCCGGTCTCCTCCGCCTCCAGAATGTGAATGAGAGGGTTCCTCCGGCGAAGTCTCTTCCGGTGGGGTGTCCTCCGGCAAGGTCTCTTCTGGCGGAGTCTCTTCCGGTGGAGTCTCTTCTGGCGGAGTCTCTTCCGGCGGGGTCTCTTCCGGCGGGGTCTCTTTTGGCGGGGTCTCTTTTGGCGGTTCCTGGTAATTGTCCACCAGAAACACATGCAGCGAAGAGTCATCCGCAGATTCTGGAGAAAGGGGCGGCAGCTGGCTGGTCAGCCAGGTAAGCAGCCGCGGTGACCTGGTGCTTTTTTTCAGGATCTGGCTGCTGCTGGCCTTCTGTTCCATCACCGCCTGAGATGGGCTGGCCTGACGGCGCCTGGCGCTGCTGCTGCTGGCCGCCTGAACGAAAGTCCTGGTCTGAAGCGATCTTTCCAGGGATTCCTCCTTTTCTCCTTCCCCCTGAAGAGAAGAAACCAACACCGGTTCCAATTCCTGGTCTTCGGGAAGAAGGTACCCCTTCGGCGCCTGAACCTCCTGAAATGCGTACCCATACTTTAACCCGGCGAACTGCTGGAAAGCCAGATCCCGATCTGCTTTTAATGCTTCTTCTCCCCTTCCGTCAATCCGGTGAAAATCACAGGTATTTTCACATTCTTCCACCGCCTGCCGCCAAGCTTCCCAGGCCTCCGCCTCCAAAGTCTCCAGCTGTTCCTGAGAACTGCCCTCATATGTAATCTTCGGTTCTGGATGTCCGCCGCAGTAGGTTTTCTCGTACTGGTAGGTTTTTTTGTCTCTGTGAACAATCCGTCCTTCCTCATCCGTTATCTCCTGGGGACAGTGCTCCCGCCATCCCTCCCAGCCCTGGATTTGGCGGGGATCCAGAACAGTTCCTTCCAGCTGACGATCATCAAAAGCTTCCAAAATCTGAAATACTCCGCCGGAAAGAGGCTGTCCTGTCTCTCCATCCTGCTTTTTAATCTCCACTCCATAATCAACCTCAAATATTTCCTGATGCCGATAGCAGGATACCTGAGGAAGCTCCCAGGTTCCGGGATCCTCTGGTTTTTCCGGCACCATTAACGAAAAGTAGCAGCTCCAGGGAAGGGTAATTTCCACTCCAGAAGCAAGATGCTGGAAAGTAGGATAATTAGAGGGAGAAACAATATAAATCAAGCCGATGGGCATCGCATCACCTAGGGCCGTTCCCTCCGGCGCCCTGCCAGAAACCAGTATTTGCCCTGGTTCAGGATCCTGAGCAGAAAAAATAATCTCATCCCCGTCCCATCCCCAGCTCCAGCCCTCCGGAAGGAAAAAACGGAATTCTTTCACCGCTTCATCTCTGTCTCCTAATGAAAAAACAGCCCGGCAGCTGCCGTCCTCCTGCCACTCTGCCTCCCATACCGGTGCCTGGTCTTCATATTTTGAGGCAAAGGCTGGAACATAAGGACTGTTATCTCCATAATATGCATCAATATCCTGGCAAATCTGCTGAATCATCGGCCGAGCCTGATCTACCAGCTCCTGGGCTGTCCATTGGTTCCAGTCTCCCACATGCTCATAAAGCACTTCCATCTCCCGGCACAGTTTCTGGGTGTCTTCCCAGTTGCCCGTCTGAATTCCCCAGACTGCGGCCTGCCCCGCAAGATATTCTCCCGGGAGAAGATCTCCTTCCTGCCCTCTGCGAAGTCCGCAGCTTTGGAGAACCAAAGACACCAGCTCATACTGCTTTTTGGTAAAATAAATTTCATCCCCAAATTCCTCTGCCGTTTCACTTCCGGTCAGTCCTCCCACCAGGGCCTTATCCTTCTGCACGCAAAACATAGGAGTCCCGTCACTCTTTCTCCAATAAAAAATCCCCGTTCCAAGTCTCCTCTGAAAAAATGTAAAATCATAATCTGCCATCATGCTTCCCTTCAGGGGCAGCTCAATGGAAAATTCTGCGGTCTGGGCATAACTGCCCGGCAGCGAAAAACTTAAACAGGAAACCAGGGTAAAAAACACAACCAAAATCCATGCCATCTTCTGCTTCATTCGTCTTCTGCGTTTTCCAACGGGTTTCTGTTTTTCTGTCTCCTGTTCCATACACGCTCCTTTCCCCGAAACAAACCGCAGGCATCCTGACAGTGGGTCGTCATAAAACTATTCAATTTTCAAGGTACTTGTCCGATCGTGGGACCTTTAACCATAAGTGCGCCTAAGGCGCCCATCAGGGAAATTGCCGATTCAGAACGAACCGGTTTCCGGCTATGCCGGGGCAATATAAGAACGATACTGCCACAAAGATATTATATCGCCCTTGTTAAAGATTTGCAAGACATTTTTCCATTTTCTTCCATTTTCCTTTGCTGAGAGCGGGTGCATAATCCTTCAAAACCGGCGCACCCGCCCCTGCTAAATCCAGCAAAAAGCAGAAAGCCTTATGAACCAGGAGAAAACTTCCGATACAACCGGCCAGGCATCATTCCTCCGCGAAAGGAAGCCAGCTCGCTTACCGTCACCAGCTGGAACCCTTTTTCTTTAAGAGCGGGAATAATCACCGCCGCCGCGTCCGCTGTCGAGGGATAGATATCATGCATCAACACAATATCGCCATCCTTTACCTGGCTTAATACGGTTTCCACAATTTTCCCGGCATCTCTGTTCTGCCAGTCTTTTGTATCCACAGACCAGAGAACAGCTGGAAACCCCATAGTTTCCAGCATAGTCAATGCCTGCCTGTTCGTCTTTCCTCCTGGCGGTCTGACCAAAACAGGAAGCACTCCGCAGGCATCCAGCACCGCCTGGCTGGCAGCGCCGATCTGCTGCTGCATCCTTTCCCGTCCCAGACTGCTTAGATATTGGTGATCATAAGTATGGTTCGCCACCTGACAGCCTTGAGCTACCATTTGATTCACCGTATCCTCATTCGCCTTCACCCGGTTTCCAATCATAAAGAACGTGGCTCTGCCTCCTGCGTCCCGCAAATATCCTAAAATCCGGTCAGTCACTGACGCTCTGGGGCCATCATCAAAGGTAAGTGCCACCATGGGGCGGTCAGGATCTACAGGATCCGCCCATGAAGGCTGAGCCGGCTCAGGGTCCGCCGGAGGCTCCATTCCTTTCTTCTGAAGTACTGCCTGGACACCGCTGATCCACTGCCCCTGTCCTGAGATTCCTGTTTCCCTTCCATTCGACGTCCAGGGGAGCCATCCGCCATTTTGGAAAACCCGGTAGTATAAGTCATATTCCTGAGCAATCTCCCCGGTCAGACTCATCCGAATCCCTTCCAGAGGTTTTTCCTCTTCCCAGGCGGCCTCCATCTCCCCTTGAAGGGTCTGCTGCACCTTAAGCGATTCCTCAGAAACCGCCGCAGCTTTTTCCCATTCTTGTCCTGTCGTGCTGAGATAAACAGAAACCTCGCCAGATTTTTCCTTCGGTCCATTCACCAGCCAGACAGACAAATCCGTCAAATACCCCTGACCGCTGAGGCAGGGGGAATGAGCATTGCAGGTCTCAGACCATCCTTCTTCACAGAATTTTCCCTGATAGCTTACCGCCAGAGGCTCCTCTCCCGTCAGGCCGGATGCCAGAAAACTAAATACTAGAGAAAAAAATAAAGCCGCAGCATATTTCATGTTGATTGTCCCATCATTCCAGAAGATAAACTTGTAAGATTTCCGGTTTTCTGCTATGCTAGAGCATATTTCAACTAGCACATCAAACAGCCCTGCTGACTGATTAATAAGGAGGTTTTCATGGACAGAGCAAATCAGTCCCGTTCCCGGAACGCCCGCCGAATGCGGCCTGGAAGAAAAACAGGGAAGGGCAGAGAAAGGCTGCACGTTTTTCTGGTTTACGTGATTCCTTTTCTGCTCATCAACAGCATCCTTTTTATTCTGGTAGCCGCAAGACCTCATATTACTATATATGCGGAAGGCACATCCGATTATAAGAGCACAACAGTTACTGTACAGGTAAATTCACTCCTCCCTCTGACAGAATTTACTTCTACCCAGGAGGATTCTCCGCTTGAACTTACCCAGACCGGCAAAGGAGAATATACGGCTCAGATTACCAAAAACGGAGTGATCGAAATTTATGTAAAAAGCATTAACGGCATGACCGCCAGGCAGTATGAACACATTAATATTCTGGACGATACCGCCCCGCTGGTGGGGGAACAGTACTCCATTGAAGATGGAATCCTCACCTTGACCCTGGAAGACAGCCAGTCCGGCCTGGACCAAAAGTCAGTTTATGCCACCAACGATGCCGGAGAAACCATTCTCCCCTCCTCCTATGACGAAGCTGCCGGAAGGTTTACCTTCCAAATGGGGGAACAAACTTTATACATTCACGCTTCTGATCTGGCTGGAAACGCTATGCAGGCCACCTTCAGCACTCACATGGAAACTCTGGATCCAGAAGGACAGCCTGTGGAAGAAGAGTCCTGGGCGGAAGACCAGCAGGCAGCACAGCAGAATACCAGCGAAGCTGACCTGGAGGAGAACTCTCCTGAAGAATCTCAGCCAGAAAGTTCCCATCCTGCAGAAACTCAGGAATCCGCTGCCATCTATATTGATACCCAGCATTAATGGGCGTACAGAAAAAACGCCGCTGCCATCCTGAAATGCCCGGCTGCCGCACAGACATCTGCGGCAGCCGGGCTTCCAGATATCTGCTAAAATCTCCCGTACAGCCGGGCCATTCTTCTGGCTTTCTGACAGATCTCCCGGCTCAGTTCTCCCTTCACCATTCTCCAGGTCCAGTTTCCTCCCAAGGTAGACGGCGTGTTGATTCTCGCCTCTGATCCAAGATCAAGGTAATCCTGTACGGGAATGACCGCCAGATCAGCCACACTGGATAAGGCAAGGCGAATCAGATCCCAGTTCACTCCCGGTCCTTCTCCTGTTGTGCCGTTCATATAGAGGAGAGCCTTATGTTGTCCAGCCTGAGGAAGGGCGGCAAACCATCCTCTGGCCGTGTCATTATCATGGGTTCCTGTATAAACCACACAATTTCTGGTGTAATGATGAGGCAGATATTCACTGTCCGTCCCCGGATCAAAGGCGAAGGCCAGCACCTTCATCCCTGGAAAACCGGTATCTGCTACCAGCTTTAACACGCTTGGGGTAAGAAATCCCAGATCTTCTGCAATAATCGGAAGGTGCTCCCGTCCAAAGTGCTTTTTCATCTGATTAAAAATTTCAATTCCCGGCCCTTTCTCCCATTTTCCAATTTCTGCCGTTTTGCTTCCATAGGGAATGGAATAGTATTCATCGAATCCTCTGAAATGATCAACCCGCACCACATCATACAGCTGGAAACAGTATTCCATCCGTCTCATCCACCAGGCGTAGCCTGTCTTCTTATGGTAATCCCATCGGTAGAGCGGGTTTCCCCACAACTGTCCGGTGGCAGAAAAATCATCTGGCGGACATCCTGCCACACCCTCAGGGAGATTGTCCCGGTCAAATTGGAACAGTTCTGGGTGAGCCCAGGCATCTGCGCTGTCGAAAGCAACGTAAATGGGAATATCGCCGATAATCTGGATTCCTTTTTCATGAGCGTATTTTTTCAAGCCATCCCACTGCTGCTGAAATTTATACTGCTGGAACTGATAAAAAAGGATTTCCTCCTCCAGTTCCTTTTGGTATTTTCTCACGGCATCTGGACGGCGAAGCTTAATATCCTCTGCCCAGAGATCCCAGGATTTTCCTTGAAAATGATTTTTCACTGCCATATAAAAACAGTAATCCTGGGTTTCCTCCAAAAGAGCCTCTTTTAATTTCTCCCGCGCCTCCAGAACTCCTTTTTTCTTCTGCCAGCGCTTAAAGGCCTTGCGCAGAAGCGGAAAACGATTTTTATACAGCTTTTCATAAGAAATACAGCGCTTGCTGGTTCCAAAATCCGCCTGGTCACATTCTTCTTTCGTCAGCAGCCCTTCCTGAATCAATGCAGTCAAGTCAATAAAATAGGGATTTCCGGCAAATGCCGAAAACGACTGGTAGGGAGAATCCCCGTAACCAGTGGGACCTAAGGGCAGAATCTGCCAGTACTTCTGTCCCGCCTCTGCTAAGGCATCAATAAATTCCCGGGCCTCTTTTGAAAATGCGCCGATTCCGTAAGGCGAGGGCAGGCTGGACACCGGCAACAGCATTCCGCAGCTTCTCATAACTACGTCCTCCTCAGTATGTCTTAATTTTCATGGGAAGATTATACCATTCTTTTTCCCCTGCCGCAACCGAACCGAAGTCTCATCCTTCCCAGAAAACCTACTCTCCTCCGCCTTCCTTCCTGTACTGTCCCGGAGTCATCCCGTATTTTCGCTTAAAGCACCGGTCAAAGTAAGAGGGCTGATCAAATCCTGTGATTCTGGCAATCTCCGTCACACTTTCTTCTCCTCCTAAAAGCAGCCTGGCCGCCATCAGCAGACGATAATCAGTTAAATATTCTACAAAGGATGTTCCCATCTGTTCTTTAAAAAACTTCATAAAATGGGATGGGCTGTAGCCGCATCGTTCAGCCATTTCCTTAATGGAGAGCGGCTCAGCATACCGGTTTTCCACCTCTTTTAATACAAGCTTCACCTTCTCCTGAAGCCTCCCCTGTCTTCCTGTTTTTTCTTCCTGAGGCAATTCCCGCTGAAATAAAAACAGCAGCTGATAAAAAATACCTTTTACTGCCAGCTCATAGCCGTAAGGCCGCTCATGAGAAATTTGATCCAGCAGATTAATCTGATGGAGAACAGCTTCATGCTCTGGACTGCCTTCTGTACAGAGATAAGAATCCGGGCCATTCTCTGAAAGAAGAGGCATCAGAAAATCTAAAGAGCATCGGTCCGGCATCGCTGGAATCAACATTTCCAGCCGAAAAATAATGTTTTCGTACTCCATCTGCGCCCCTGCCTTCTGTTTAATTCCATGAAGCCTTCCTGGATAAACTACCACCAAATCTCCTGCCTTTACCGGATAAGGCTTAAGGTCCAAAATCACAATCCCCTCCCCCTTTTTGATCGAAATCAACTCCATTTCCTCATGCCAATGCACCGGCACCACGCGGAAATCCTGGGGAATGGAACAGGGGTAAATATTGCAGGGAAACCGGCTGTCTCCATGATATCTGACTTCTCTCCGCCCTTCATACTGCTTAATGTCCATGACGCACCTCCCGCCTGTTTTACCAGTTTTTTCCTTTTCTTGATCTGTAATTGATAGTATTGTACTATTACTTACCAGAATTCTGCAAGCATTTGCGTGTTTATCTTTATATAATGCAGATGATAGAATTAATATGATCCGAAATCATCGGATTATCATGCTGCCTTTTCTTTCAGCGAAAGGAGATTATATCATGAATACCAATCTGGAAAAAACATTAACTGCCGCCTGCAAAAAGGACTTGGGAAGCTGCACCACAGAAGAACTGTACCACGGCCTTCTCACCCTTACTCAGGATATGGCAAGACAAAAAGAATCCAATGAGGGAAAAAAGAAACTTTATTATATTTCTGCAGAATTTCTGATCGGAAAGCTTTTATCCAACAACCTGATTAATCTGGGCATTTATGACCAGGTAAAAGAGATTTTAGCGACCCACGGCAAAGAATTAAGCCAGGTGGAAGAAATTGAGCCAGAACCATCCTTAGGCAACGGCGGTCTTGGCCGTCTGGCGGCATGTTTTCTGGACTCAATTGCCACGCTGGGCTTAAACGGCGACGGAATCGGATTAAACTATCATTTCGGTTTATTTAAGCAGGTATTTAAAGATAATCTGCAGCAGGAAACGCCTAATCCCTGGATCCAGCAGCCTTCCTGGCTGGAGAAAACAGACGTTACCTACCAGATTCCCTTCCAAGGCTTTACTCTCACCTCCAGACTTTACGATATTGCCGTCACCGGCTATGAAAACCGCACTAACCGTCTTCACCTGTTTGATGTAGAAAGCATTGATGAATCATTGGTTGGGCCGGATTCCATTGACTTTGACAAAACCAATATACCAGCCAATCTAACTTTATTCTTATATCCTGATGACAGCGATGAAAACGGCCGGCTGCTGCGGATCTACCAGCAGTATTTTATGGTGAGCAACGGCGCTCGGCTGATTCTGGATGAAGCAAAGGCCAAGGGCTCCAACCTTTATGATCTGGCGGATTATGTAGTGATTCAGATCAACGATACCCATCCTACCATGATCATTCCGGAATTAATCCGGCTCTTGATGGAGGAAGGCCTTAAAATGGACGAGGCAATTTCCGTTGTATCTAAGATCTGCGCCTACACCAACCACACCATTCTGGCGGAAGCTCTGGAAAAATGGCCTGTTTCCTACCTGGAAAAATGCGTTCCTCAGCTGGTTCCCATTATCGAGGTGCTGGATGACAAGATCCGCCGCCGTTTTTCTGACGAGTCTGTGGCAATTATCGACCGGAACGATACGGTGCATATGGCCCACATTGATCTTCATTACGGCTTTGCTGTAAACGGAGTGGCCGCTCTTCATACAGAGATTTTAAAGAATACAGAGCTTCATAACTTCTATACGATTTATCCAGAAAAGTTTTCCAACAAAACCAACGGCATTACCTTCCGCCGCTGGCTGCTTCACTGCAACCCTCGTTTGGCTGACTTTATTTCCTCCCTCATCGGCGAGGACTATAAAAAAGATGCTTCCGCCCTTAAGAAGCTATGGGATTATGCTGATCAGGAGCAAGTGTTAGAGAAGCTTCTGGAAATCAAAGATGAAAACAAGAAAGAGCTGAGCGCTTACTTAAAATCCACTCAAAATCTGGATATTGATCCTTCTTCTATTTTTGACATTCAGATTAAGCGGCTTCATGAATATAAGCGGCAGCAGCTGAACGCCCTTTATCTGATCCATACTTACCTGCAGATCAAGAAGGGAATCCTTCCTCCTGCTCCCATTACTGCCATTTTCGGCGCAAAGGCGGCTCCGGCTTATGTAATCGCCAAGGACATCATCCATCTGATCTTATGTCTGCAGCAGCTCACGGCTTCTGACCCGGAGGTAAGCCCATGGCTTCGGGTAGTAATGGTGGAAAATTACAATGTTACCCTTGCGGAAAAACTGATTCCTGCCTGTGATATTTCTGAGCAGATTTCTCTGGCCTCCAAAGAAGCCAGCGGCACAGGAAACATGAAATTTATGTTAAACGGGGCCGTCACCCTCGGCACAGAAGACGGCGCCAATGTGGAAATCCATGAGCTGGTCGGCGATGATAATATTTTCATCTTTGGAGATACCAGCGATATCGTCATCAAACGTTACGCTGACCATTCCTATCATTCTGCAGATTATTATCAGGCAGATCCGGATCTGAAGGAAGCTGTTGATTTCATGGTTGGCGAAACCATGATGAAAATCGGTTCAAAAGAACACTTGGAGAGGCTTTACCACGAGCTGCTGAATAAAGACTGGTTTATGACCTTCCCGGATTTTAAGGCTTATGTGGCGGTGAAAAACCAGGCCTTTGCCCAATGGTTAGACCGAAAGGCCTGGGCGAAAAAGATGCTGAAGAATATCAGCGAAGCCGGCTACTTCTCTTCTGACCGAACCATTAAAGAGTATAACCGTGATATCTGGAAGCTTTCCTGATAGAAAAGAAAACACCCATTGTCGGAATTTTTCTGCCGGCAATGGGTGTTTTGTTCATTTCCTCTAGGAATGAAGATTCACATCCAGTTTATTGTAAGGAATTTCAATTCCTGCTTCATCAAAGGTGAGCTTAATCTCCTCAATCAGTCCATATCGCATCTTCCAGTAATCACCTGTGTTGGTCCAGACTCTTGCCGTAAGCATCACGGCGCTGTCCCCCAGCTCGGAAACCACCACCTCCGGCATCCTATTCTCCAGATGCAGCGCCAGAGGATGACTGTCCAAAATCCGAAATAAGGTGTCTTTAGCCAGTTTAAGATCTGACTCATAGCTGATCCCCACCAGGATCTCCACTTTCCGCTGTTCCTCCGCCGTTACATTAGTAATGGAAGAATTGGCAAGACCGCCGTTGGGAATCACCACCATCCGGTTGTCAGAGGTTAAAATGTGAGTATAGATCAGACCGATCGTTTTTACCGTTCCTTCCATGCCCGTGGTGGTTGTCACAATATAATCGCCTACCCGGAAAGGCTTCATGATCATAATAATGATCCCGCCGGCAAAATTAGAAAGGCTCTCCTGAAGAGAAAGAGCAATCGCTACCCCCGCCGAACCAATGACTGCCACTAAGGAGGCCGGATTGAATCCCAGCCGGTCTGCTGCAATCAGCACCAAAAACAAATACATTGCCGCAGACAATACAGAAAGCAAAAATTTCCGCAGGCTGATTTCCATCTCCATGCGTTCAAAGCTTCTGTTCAGCACCTTTTTTGCCGCGCCAATCACCCGCATGCCGATGAGCACAATAATTCCTACCACCAAAAGCCGATAACCCAGACTTATCAGCCCCGGAATCCAGGATTCCAGAGTTTCCAGAATTGCATTAGGTTTCAGCTTATTGATGTCCTCTGCCACCTCCTGCGCCACCGGCACCGTTTCCTGAAGAATATCCGGAACTGTTGCCTCCGCAGCGGCCAGCTGCACCATCCAGTTCATTCTCATCTCCTCCTTGTCCTCTGTTCTCCCCTGGGCCCTTTTGACCGGGAAAAAGAAAAGGCTGCTGCAAAAGCTGTTCTTTCTGGCTTTTACAGCAGCCTTTTTCTCTCAGCGCCGTCAGAATTTCCCGGGCTTATTTCTCCTTTGCTTTCTCTTCCTTAGCTTTTCCTTTTTCCTTTTCCGCTTTTGGTTTTGCGGCGGTTTTCGGTTCTGCCTTCACTGCTTCTGCTTTCTTTGCTGCAGCAGTTTTCGCCTTCACCGTCTTCGGACCTTTTCTCCGGGAAGCCGTGGAAGCTGCCTTAGCCGCCGGTTTCTTCGGCTCCTCTAACGGGGTGCAGGAGAAGATCATGGTACTCATGGCAGGAATGGTGATTTCAATAGAATAGTCCCGTCCATCGCACTCTACCGCCTTAGCTGTCTTAACCCGGGGATTGCCCATTCCCGTTCCGCCGTACTTTTCTTCTTCACTTCCCAGGATCTCTTTATATTTGCCGTAGAAGGGCACGCCTACCTTAAAATTCTGGTGATCCATATTGTCAAAGTTGCAGACGAACAGCAGCGTCTCCTCCGGCTTTCTGGTCTGCCGCACAAACATCGCCAGACTTTCTTCATGGTAAGTGCAGTTAATCCACTGGAAGCCCTCAGGATAGTAATCCTCCTGGTACAGCGCCGGATGGGTGACATACAGCTCATTAAGAGCCTTTACATAATCTTGAAGCTGTTTATGCACAGGGAACTGAAGGATCTCCCAATCCAGGTCGTCATTTTCATTCCATTCATGAACTTGTCCGAATTCCTGCCCCATAAACAGCAGCTTCTTCCCTGGATGGCCCATGTAAAAGCCATAAGCCGCCCGCAGATTCTCCGCCTTCTTCTCCAGAGACTCTCCCGGCATCTTGCCCAGCATAGAACCTTTGCCGTGAACCACTTCATCATGAGAGAATACCAGAATGAAATCTTCACTGTAAGCATACAACATGCTGAAGGTCAGGGAACCGTAATTATTCTTGCGGAAATAAGGATCGCACTTCATGTAGTTCAGGAAATCGTTCATCCATCCCATATTCCACTTATAGTCGAATCCCAGCCCGCCGTCCTTTACATCTCCTGTAATCTGAGGCCAGGCGGTAGACTCCTCTGCAATCAGCACAGCTCCGTCCTTGCGGCCCTTAAATACCGTATTTAAATGCTTTAAGAATTCTACTGCATCCAGATTTTCATTGCCGCCGTACATGTTGGGAACCCATTCTCCGTCGCTCTTGCCGTAATCCAAATAAAGCATCGAGGCCACTGCGTCCATCCGGATTCCATCGGCATGGAACTTATCCGCCCAGAAAATGGCATTGGCAATCAGGAAATTGCTGACTCCTGGACGGGCGTAATTGTAAATCAGCGTTCCCCAGTGAGGATGGGAACCCTTTCGAGGATCTGCATGCTCGTACACACAGGTTCCATCAAAACAGGCCAGGCCGTGAGCATCCCGCGGGAAATGAGCGGGAACCCAGTCCAAAATCACACCGATCCCCTGTCCGTGCATGTAATCCATAAAATACATAAAATCATCCGGCGTTCCATAACGGCTGGTGGGAGCATAATAGCCGGTAACCTGGTATCCCCAGGAAGCATCCAGCGGATGCTCCATTACCGGAAGAAGCTCCACGTGAGTATAGCCCATCTGTTTAACATACTCCGCCAGCTTCACTGCGATTTCCCGGTAATTATAAAATTCTGATCCCACGACGTCACTTCCGTCCTCATTTACCGCAGTCGGCTTGCGAATCCAGGAGCCTAGATGAACCTCATATATGTTCATGGGCTTATCCTTAGTATCTGTCTTCGCCCGTTTTTCCATCCATGCTTTGTCGTTCCACTGATACTGAGTTAAATCCCAGACGATGGAGGCGTTATTCGGCCGAAGTTCACTGTAATTTCCATAAGGATCCGCCTTCAGCATAGGCTCTCCCCGCTGAGTCTTAATCTCGTATTTATAAATGGCGCCTTCCTTAAGACCAGGAACAAAAATCTCAAAAATTCCAGATTCGCCCAGCCTGCGCATCTGGTGACGCCGTCCGTCCCAAAGATTAAAATCTCCCACTACGCTGACCCGCATCGCGCAGGGAGCCCAGACGGCAAAATATACGCCCTCCGTCTCTCCCATCTTCGTCACATGGGCACCCATCTTCTCATAAATGGAATAATGAATGCCGGCTTCAAACTTCTTTAAATCATTTTCCGTAAACAGCGGCGAAAAAGCATACGGATCCTTAAACTCCTCTGTCGTGCCATTATCGTATTCCACCTCATAGGTGTAATCGGGAATGGTCTTTCTGGGAATCAGCCCGGCGAATACTCCCCGATACATTCCGTCTGGATCCACATCCTCTAAGGCGTAGCGCTTACCGTTGGCCAGCCGGACTGTTACCGCTTTAGCCGTGGGCAGAATGGCCTGAATAAGAATACCGGCTTCCGTCACATGGGGTCCCAGCAGCCGATGGGGATCCGATGACTCGGAATACACCAGCTCTTCAATCCCCGCCCAATCCAACAAGTCGTACAATGTTTTTTCCATTTAAGTGCCCCCTTGCTCCCTTGATCATTTTCTTTATTTTACCATTTAAGCGTGTGAATGGCAATCTTTCCACATAAAAATTCCGCTCCTTTCCCCTTTGAAACAGCCATTTTTTCCGGGCTAAGAATTTCGGTAATATGCCAGTAAAAGATCCACCATTCTGCCATAACTTTCAATCCCCTCTTCCTGGCTGTTGGCCTTTAAATAAGTGTCGTTAACCTGGGAAGAGACCTGGGCAATCCTGCCCTCAAACTGCTGCCAGAATTGATTATTTTCCCGCAGATCAGAAAGCACCTCCTTAGGAAGACTGTAATACAGTTCAAGGGCCTGTTCCGGCTCTCTGGCATAGAGGGCATTATGTGCATAAATATATGCAGACAGGTAACCGCTGTACTGAAAATACAGAGAATCAGAGCCAATGCATCCTAAAAAGGCAATAAAATTCGCTTCGTCCTCCCGCATAAATCCTCGGAGATGAGAAAGCTCATGACAAGCTGTATGAGGAATATTATAGGACACCATCTGCCGGTTATAGTTTGCCTCTATTGTAAAGGGAGAATACACGCCTGCCAGAGACTGAACGGATAATATCCAGGAAAAAGCTACCGGCTTGGGCTGAGGATAAAATCCGCTAAGCGCAGGATATTCTTCCCCTAAGGCCTGCATCGCCCCTCTGGCTGTCTGGGGAAAATTCCGGATCTCATCTTCATCCGGCCAAAAGCTTCCTTCTTCCAGAAGCTTTTGTGCAGTCTCTTCTGTTTTTTCTTTCAAAAGTACGCACAGATTTTTCAGTTCCTCCACTGTGGATTCTCGAATTTCCAGATTTAAATAAGCAGAAAACGGAAGGCGATAATAATTCACGCCGCAGCAGGCAGTATAAAGAAATGCAATCACGCCAGATACCAAAAAAACCTTTTTCAGAATCATTAACGGCCGGCGAAAATGGGTCAGACCGTAAATCACCCCTCCCAGAAGGAGAAGATAAAGTCCTATCTCCGAAACAGAAAAAGGGAACAGGCCAAAAAGTCTCCCCATGGTTTTCACCAAAACCGGATAAACGGTCACTGCGTACCACTGGCCAAAACCCGGGGTTTGCCTGGCAGCCAGCTGCAAAAGAAAGGCCTCCAGCCAGAAAACCATCCCTGCCCAAACCGCCTTTGCCCGAACAGCCATCTTCCTCTTCCTCCTTTGTCTTTGTTCTTTTTAGTTTACCCCATATCCCCAGACTTTTCCAGTCTTTTTCTCCCTCCCCAGCTCTCGCTCCTGGCTCATCACCTGAGAACCGCAGATTTTGTTTCATTTTTCTTATGTTTTTCTAAAATCCCTTGCAGAAAACCGCAAACTCCAATATACTGTAACTGTTTGTTTATTTGAAAAGAAATCGAGGCATGAAATTATGAGTTCAGAAAGACGTTTAGGTTCTCCTGTCCGCCACGAACAGGAGCATGGAAAATCCAGAAAGCAAAAAGATACATCAAACGGCGGCAGTTCACTGAAAGCAGAAATCCTAAGCTGGATCCAGATTCTTCTGGTTGCCGCATGTATTGCCTTTGTCTTAAATACCTTCATTATTGCCAACAGCCGAGTCCCCAGCGGCTCTATGGAAAACACCATTATGACCAACGATCGGGTCATTGGTTCCAGACTCAGCTACCATTTCTCCGATCCGGAACGGAGCGATATTGTTATCTTTAAATATCCTGACGATCCCTCCATCTACTATGTAAAGCGAATCATCGGTCTCCCGGGGGATACTATTGACATTGTGGACGGAGCCGTTTATCTCAATGGATCCGATACGCCTTTGGATGAGCCTTACTTAAGGGAACCAATGCTTCCTGAAGAACCAATGCATTTCGAAGTTCCCGACAACTGTTATTTTATGATGGGAGACAACCGAAATAATTCCAATGACGCCCGGTACTGGCAAAATACTTATGTAGAACGGGACGCCATTATTGCCAAGGTTCTGTTCCGATACTGGCCGATCAATAAATTCGGCATGATTGAATAAGGATGATTCTAATCACCGGCTTCTTCTTACGGCCTGACGCAGCGAAAGGCCTGATAAGTGAAGCCGGTTTCTTCATGTTCCATCTCCACCTGAACCTGAATGGCTGTTTCCTGATCATCATTTTCTTCCAAAAGGGAAAAATTCAGACCGCAGATCAGCACCTTCTGGTATATCACCGGGTCAAGCTGCCACTCCCGGCGGCTTTCTCCCCACTCTCCCGACTCCATATACAGCCCCCTGCCGTCATCTGCACATTGGATTTTCACCTGCTGATAAGGGCCGGACAGCACAAGAATCTGGCAGCTTCCTTCTTTATTTCTGATTCTTGCCGCGCTGTCCGGCCCTGCTTTTTTTATCTGCGCTGTGATCTGAGCCAGGACCATATCTGCAGCGCAGACTACATCCGAAGCCGCCTGAATCTGCCGGTAAAAACGAATTCCCCGGCTCAAGAAAAAAGCTGCCGCGGCGGAAATCATCAGTCCAAGAGCCAGGCTGACCACAATCTCCGCTAAAGTATGCCCCCGTTTATCTCCTGTCCATTTCCTCCACACCGTAAATCACCGCTCCTCCTTCTTCCAGTCCATACCGGTACAAGACGATTTCTCCTCCTTCAAATCCTGCCTCCCGGCTGCCGTCCTCTTCCTCCCGCTGAAAGTAAGCTGGTTTTCCTCTCCACACCTGGGTCTTTTCAAGATCCTCCTGAAGATAATAGGCTCGCTGAAGCCTGGCAATCTCCTGAAGTCTTCCGGCAGATCTTTCCAGAAGACGCCAGGATCCCAAAACCGTCTGTGCAGTCATCACTCCCAGAAGCATCAGCAGGGCAAAACTGACCATGACCTCCGCAATGGTTCCCCCAGCATTCCTTCTACTGCTCAAATTCTCTCCCCAGAGGTTCCCATTTCCACATTCTCTGTCCTTCAGTCTCTTCCTCTTCTCTTTCATCCTCTCCGCCCCCTTCGTTCTTCCCACGGGCTTCTGAAGGGGTCGCTGTTTCCTCCAGACTTCCCTCTTCCTGCTGATCTTCCGGTTTTTCTTCCCCTTCATCTTCCACAGCCATACCGCAAAAAACCCGGTTCACCGAGCTGCTGGCACGATTAAGGGAACAAGTGACTTCCACATAAAGCCGCACTCCCGGTTCCTCCTTCGTCCAATAAACCTTCAGATGAACCTCGCCTCCCGCTTCCGGCCATGCATCGTCTGTCTGCAAAACGAAACGCCGGGCCGCCTGATCCATTCCATGGTCTTCACCGCCCTCTGGGTCATAATTCGGCCAGCCTTCCTTCGGATCCATGATTTCATAGCCCACGTAATCAAACAGTGAAGCCTCTGGATCTTTTGGCCGCTCCCGGTATATGGGCGTTGTCAGCTCATCACTGATCCAGAGATTCACAGACTCCGCCATGATTCGGCACTGTTCCCGATATTCTGCCAGCTTCATTCTCCGGTTCAAAGAATAAACCGTCAATAAAATCATCAGGCACACTGCCGTCACAAAGGCCATGACGCAAACCACCAAAATCAGAGAAGAACCCTTCTGTTCTCTTCTTCCCTTTTTAGTCATCGTAATAAACCGCCCTCTTATATTCCTCAAGAGAGGTAACTCCCTCAAGCACCAGCCTGCGAGCATTTTCTTTCAGCGTTTCCATCCCCTGGCGGCCTGCAGCATACTCCCGAATTTCTTCTGCCCTCGCCCCTGCGGCAATCATCTCTCTGATCTGTCCGTCAATTTTCATCACTTCATGAATTGCTCTGCGCCCCTGATATCCAGTATAGCGGCAGGCCTGACAGCCAACAGGCTTTCGGATTATCTTAATCTCTTCTCCCAGAATTCTTTTCTCCTCATCTTCCGCCTTTTTCTCACCGGCACACAGGGGGCACAGCTTACGCACCAGGCGCTGAGCCACAACTCCGCGGAGAGCCGCTGCCGCAAGATAAGGTTCAATCCCCATATCCTTCAGACGCAGAATCGCGGAAGCGGCATCCTTTGTATGGAGCGTAGACAGCACCAGATGACCGGTAATGGCGCCCCGAACCGATGTCTCCCCTGTCTCAAAATCTCTGGTCTCTCCCACCATAATTACATCTGGATCCTGGCGAAGCAGAGCCCGAAGCCCCGTCTCAAAAGTCATTCCAGTCTGCTCATTTACCTGACACTGACTGATCCCTTCTAAAAATCGTTCTACCGGATCTTCAATGGTAGCGATATTGATGGGTCTGGCTGCAAGATATTCCAAAATAAGGTAAAGAGTGGTGGTCTTTCCAGAACCAGTTGGACCAGTAAAATAAATGAGCCCTCCCGGTCCGTCCAGCATCTCTTTCAGCGTTTCAGCCTTCTCCCCTCCCATACCGAAGGTATCCTGATCATCAATCTGCGGTTTTCCAGGAAGAAGGCGAATCACCGTCTTTTCTCCGAACACCGCAGGAACGGTGGATACCCGCATATCCACCTTCTCCCCTTTTATCCTCATGGAAAAATGGCCGTCCTGAGGAATTCTGTGCTCTGCAATATCCATGCCTGCCAAAATTTTTATTCTGGCTAAAAGGGCAGAATGAAGAGAAGGATCAAGGCGCGCCTCCTCCTGGAGAAATCCATCCCGGCGCATCCGAATCCGCAGACAGTCAGCAAAAGGCTCGAAATGAATGTCACTGGCCTGATTGAGCCGTGCCTTTGTCACCAGCTTCTCCACAAGATCTCCTATCGCTCTTTCTCCTCTTTCCTCTCCCTTTCCCCGGTTCCTTTTCTGTCCTTCGCTGGTTCTGGCCAATTCTTCTTCCGGCTTAATAGAGACCGCTTTAAGGAATCTCTTCCATTGTTCATTTTCCTTCATGTTCTGCCTCCTCTTTTGTACAGGGAACCTGCCCGGCACAGTTCAAACTAACTGTCACTTCTTTCTGTCACAACTCTTAATCCTAATAAAGATTCTGCCCAAGACCATCGTAGGAGGCGTAAAGAGGCATCAGCACTGCGGCCATCATCAATCCAACAAACACTGCCATTACCATGATCATCGCCGGCTCCAGCAAAGAAAGCAAACGTCCGGCAGCCTGGCGCCCTTCATAATCCATAGATTCCGCCGCCGACAACAGCATTCCTCCCAGATCTCCCGCCTCTTCTCCGATTTTTATCATCACCGGCAGTTTTTTGACAAACCCTTTCTGCCTGCCTAAGGCAGCCGCCAGATCTTCTCCCTCTTCCACCAGTCTGGCCGACTCCATTGCCCGGCTTTCCAGGTAAATGCTTCCCGATGCCCGGCCTGACGCCCGGATGGCCTCTGGAAGGAGAAGACCCGCCTGGTAAAGCGTTCCCAAGGTGCGGGCAAACCTGGCAGTATAAACCATACGGAAAACTTTCCCGATTCCTGGAAGGCTAA
The DNA here is from genome assembly GCA_018713255.1 of Candidatus Cottocaccamicrobium excrementipullorum. Classification (GTDB taxonomy): domain Bacteria; phylum Bacillota; class Clostridia; order Lachnospirales; family Lachnospiraceae; genus Caccovicinus; species Caccovicinus excrementipullorum. Next base: position 51,467 of record DVFL01000033.1, read on the forward strand.
GCTTTATTCGGTCCGCGGCAAGAGCCGCCTTTTTCCAGCCTAGTCCGGCTTTAATCCCGGCTGCTAAAATAAGACCAGCTGCCAAAAGAATCGGCCAGCCTGTTTTCACCAGATTTACCAGCGAAAAAAGGATCTTGGTGGGAAGAGGTACTTCTTCCATATAGGCAAACAAAGGCTCAAATTCTGGAAGGATTACCGCCATAAACAGCCAGGTCAAAAGAACCAGCATCACTAAAAGCAGCTGCGGATAAGCAGAGGCCCGCTTTATTTCTGCCGCCGTCCGGTGTTCCTGCTGATAATCCCTGGCCAGCAGAAGAAATGACCGGCTCAACGTTCCGCTCTGTTCAGCCGCCCGGACAGTCTGGATCATCACTTCCGGAAAGGCTTTTCTCGTTTCCGCCATGGCCTGCCACATCAACATTCCCTGACAGACCAGGCCGCGCACCTGTTGCAGCGCTCTTGCCGCCTCCGGCCGAACTTCTTCTCCTGTTGCCGCCAAAAACAGTGCCCGGTCCAGAGGCACGCCGGCGCGAAGCATCACTCCGAGTTCCTGACAAAGTTCGCTGAGAACCCCCGGTCCCAGAGGCCGAAACCTTCTGCTTCCTGAAAAGATCTTGCGAAGTTTCCCTGTCTCCCGCCTTGTTTCATTTTGAACATCATTCATCTGCCTTCCCCCCTGCACTTTCACCTTCCTGTAAGGAATCCCCAATAAATCAGCCAGAGCCTCCGTCCCCAGAAAACCGCTGCTGCCATCCCTGCAGCAAGAAAAGGTCCGAAAGCAAAATGATCTTTCCTCCCGGCCCGCTTTGAGGCCAGTAAAAAAGCGCCCCAGGCGCCCGCAAAAAGAATTGCAAATATTCCGCCCCAGGCACAGCTTTTCCAACCCAGGAAAAAGCCGCATGCTGCCGTAAGTTTTATGTCTCCGCCTCCAAAAGCTCCAGGAATCACAGCAGTCAAAAGAAAAAGCGGAAGACTTACACAAAGACTTCCTGCCAGCCTCTCCCACACCGGAACTCCAGGCATGGTAAAGATAGAGACGAATCCTAAAAGTCCAATGGCTCCATGAAACCCATCCGGAATTTCCAAAGTATCCTGATCTACCAAAGCTGCGCCGGCAAGAACGGCAAAAAACAGAAAAAGAGTGACCGATGCCGGCAAGGTTTCTTTTTTCTCCATGCACAGCAGGGCCGTCACTCCTCCCCCTCCGCTTACCGCCGCCCTGCGGAATAATTGTTTCCTTCTGGTTCTCCCCAGAGACTCATCCTTTTCTTTGACAATCCATTCTGCGCCTTTGGCAACAAATGAAAAAACGCAGGCGCCTGCCAGCCAAACACCTCCGCATAATCCTATCTCTTTTATGTTCAGCATCCAAGCACCTGCCTTTATTCTTCTATTTCCAATGCACCATGATCACCTAGAATTACAGCTCGCTCATCTTTCTCGTATCGAAACTGCGTCACCCGTCCTTCCTCAACTTCAAATTCCAAAACCACACCATGATCTGTAATTCCGGCAAGCTCATAAAGTTCCTCCAGATCAATATCATCTTCCGTGATCAGGGAAACATCACTTTCCAGAGAAGCCTCCGCCAACAGAGATTCCAAAGAAATATACACCGTTCTGGCCTCAACTAACATCCTGCTTTCTCTGGCCCGATCCACCCACCGAAGCATAGGAGGAATGGCGATGCCCACAAGCACCGCCATAATCGCCAGCACTACAATCAACTCCATCAGGGTAAAGCCCTGATTGTCATGTTTAACCCTCTTGATCCTCCGGTAAATTAATCTCATCTGCTCCTAGACCATTTCTCTTTCTTTTTATACAAATTGATTTTGTTCCTTCTGATAAGTATACTGAATCCCAGCCAGCGTATCCACCAGCTTCTGCTGATCCAGATCCAAAGCGCTGCACATCTCTTCCAGAGTAGAGTAATGATCTCTCAGCTGAGTATTGACATAACTTAACAACATTACCGGATCTTTGGGCACCATGGCAACTCTTCCTTTCACTCCCTAATGATAACTTACTTTATTATAGCGAATTCTCTGTCAATCTGCAATAATGACTTTAAAGTCCCGCCAGAGCCATCAGTTCCTCTTCTGTCATTTCCCCTTCAGGCCTTATTCCTCCTTCTGCATAAGTTAAAATACTGTGGAGCAGCGCTTTTGTCTCTGGATATTCCAGGCGGAAATGAAGCCCCATGGAACTGAAGAGAACCGCGCCTTTTCCCAGCCGGAATTCTGCCAAAAGCCCCATATGTTTTAATCGGCTGTGACAGTCAGGCACCGTAATGATCGGCCGGATTCTCTTTGGCAGAATTACCGGCCGGCCATGAGAAGGAATCCACCACTGCCAGTTGGAATGGGATTCTGTGGGGAACTGGGCCAACGCCGGATGTGCGGCGTCAATCACCATTCCCATTCCCCCCTCCTGCTGAGGGAAATTCTCCACAGACCAAAAATCAGTGGAAAACTGACCGCCAATAGAGCAGGGAAGATTCTTCTCATTGGGAAAGGGTTCAAAAAAGATCTGTTTCCCTTCTTTAATCTCCTTAATCATCTGGGCCGTCAATGCCTCCACTATCTCCACATTCTCAGGCATCCATTGAATTTCCGGATAAACCCATAACGGATACTGGTTCTTCATTCCTCCCACTGCTATCTCCAGATCACAGCGGTATGCCTGATTCTTTCTGGGAAGATCAAAAGCAATTTGTCCCACTTCCCAAAGCTCTCCCGGCGGATAATTTCCCGGCTTCAGCTCCCCTGAAAGCATCGTCTCCTCCCCCTGAGTAAGACGCCAGTGAAGTTTTCCTTTTATTTCTGTCTTTCCATAATTAGCCAGCTTCACCAAGGCCTTAACGGCCTCTCCTTCTGTATAGGTATACTTGGGCAGCAGCAGCAGAGGAAGAACCGGCCCAAAAAACTGCGCGAACCGGTCAGGCTCCGCAAAGGAAAAGGGCTTTGGCTCTAAATGTCCGTTGAGCATCCCCACAAGAGCCGTTCCCTGACCGGTAAAGTCCTGAAGTCCCAGAAGAGACAGGCCGCTCATGGCCGGGGTTCTCAGCACCGCCTCTACCTCTTCCCGGTAGCAGATCAACGCCAGCTCTCCTGTGGCCTCACAATACTCCTTCCACCGGGGAAGCATGCCGGCCTTCCCGGCATTGTCCTGGATTATCTCAAGATTAAGGGGACGAGTTACCCCCTGAAACTGAGAAATCTCGCCAAAGTCCGGAAGACTTTCATACTGTCCTACTTCAAATCCGAAAACCGGCTTGCCCTGGCGGACAATCTGCGCAGCGGCTTTCTGATAATCGTGACAGGAGCTGGGATATTCGTGATTCAAATGCCCCTCCATTCCCGGGCTTGTAGCCCGGAGAATCTCCTGGTAATAGGCCATGGAGGTATAAAAATCACTTTCCTGGTCCGCTCCTTTTTCTCCATAATGGCAGTTGGAAGCCTTAGCATACAGCCTGGTGCCGTCAAACTGTCTGGCCTCCTGAAGAAGCCGCTCCATTGCGCTGTGACCAGCCGGCCCGGCATGAAGCTCATTGCCGAAGGTAAGCATTACAAAACTGGGATGGTTGGCATACTGGCGCAGAATGGAATAAAGCTCATGCTCATAAAAAGGGAAGGCTCCCTTCTCTTCAAAGGCAGTTTCACAGTTCCAGTGAGAAAGCTCCGGCTGCATCATCATGCCCAGCTCATCCGCCGCCTGAAAGGCTGCCTTCGGCGGGCACCAGGAATGAAACCGCATACAATTTACTCCGTAAGACTGATAGGTTTTTAATACCTTAACCCACTGCTCTTTCTCCATAGGCGGATGGCCCGTTTCCGGGAAAACGCAGCAGTTTGCCTCGCCCCGTAGGAAAAATACTCTTCCATTTATCGTAAGGCGCACATTCTCATTTACCCCAAACCAGCGCAGGCCCAGCCGGTCCTCATAAGGGACTCCTCCGTCAAGAGCGCCTCTCACCGGATAAAGATTCCCCTCCTCTTCATCCCAAAGCTTCACAGAAGAAGAGACCTGAATCCCAGACGCCTTTACCGTGACGAAGGGACCGAATTCCTCCACTGGAAGAGTCACCTGTCCACAGGCAAAGACCGGGCTTTCCGCCTGGAAAACTTCAGCCGGATGATCCAGACAAAGATCCGCCTCTATCCGCAGGCTGTCTTTTCCTTTCTCCGGATAAACCCGAAGGGTCTCGATAAAGTTTTTCTCCTCCCAGCGGAGCCGGAAATACCCTAAAATTCCATTCCAGTTGGTCTGGGTTTCATCAGTGGCTGCAGAAGCATGAAGAATTCCCTTGTGGTCAAATTCCAGATAGCGGTTATCCGAAACCAGACAAATTTCCACCTCCTGACCGGCAAAGGCCGTCACCTCAAAAAACCATGGAGTACTCAGACTTCCTGGACGAAAAGCCGTTACCTCTGCCCCGTTGATCTTAAGGCGAAGAATTCTGGCCCGCTCTGCCTCCAGGAACCATCTGCCCCCCAAAGTCTCCGGAAGCTTCATGGTCCGCCGGAAAGAAACCTCTCCGGTATAAGTATATTTTCTGGTGAGACGGCCGGCCAGATCCGGCTGATCAGGAAAACCAATGTGATTTTCATCTAATGTGCCTGGCAGGATAACCTCCTTATGGCCCAGCTCCGGAATTTCTGCCTTCCACGCGCCGGCTAAGGTAATATATTTTTCCATGATTTTACTCCTTTTCTCCCAAAATATCTCCGCCCCGGTGATTAGGGTCCAGCTTTTTCACTTCTGCCCAGGCTTTATCCGCAAAGCTTTTTTCTCCCTTGCCCAGATAGCCCAACGCCATCAAGTAATGGCAGTGAATCTGGCTGCGGCGGGTTAAATCCTCCTCGAAAATCTGCAGATCCGGCAGGGATACCGCAAAATAATCCATCTGCACCTGATCGAATAGATGCTTTTCTCCATAATCAATCAGCTGGTTAAATTTGCCTTTAGCCTCCTTTTCCCGGCCGAGACGGAGTAAGGCCAGTCCCTGATAATAAATCAATTCCGGCGGCTGGTCATTATAATACAGCATTCCTGCAGGCTCCATCTCTCCGGCGGCAGCTTTTTCATAGGCCGCTTTTGCCTCCGCAAGCCGTCCAGCCGCCTCATAGAATCGTCCCCGGTGATAATCAATTTGATTTTCTCGTACTGTTGCCAGACGGCCTTCTCCCAGATTTAAAGGATAGGGTCCATCCAGTTCCTCGAGGATCGTCTCTGCCTGCTGCCACTTTTCTTCCTCCATGGCCTTTCGAACCAGCGCCAGACTGCAGCGGATATACTGAGCAGGAACCTTTCCTTCTCCTCCTTCCCACGGGTGAAAGGAATGGGCGAGAATCAGCTCTCTCTCCTTCTGAAAGTCTCCTAAATCTCCCAGCATGGTTAAATACTCCAGATACAGATCATCCCGATACGCCACCAGTTCAGGATACTTTTCCAAGAACTTAATCCGTTCCTTCTGGGAAACCCCAAGCTTTTTCTTTAACTGGTCCAGTTCCATCAATACTCTGGCGTCCTGCTCATCCAGGCGGAAAGCTTCTTCCATCTCCTTAAGGGCCTCATGCGTTTCTCCTCTTTTGTTAAAATACGCCAGGGCCAAATTCCGATGAACCGTGGGAAATGCCCCATTCAGCGCCTTGGCCTGCCGCCAGCAGGCAATGGCTCTGTCATCCTGTTTTTTATCGTACCACAAACAGCCAAGGTAATAATAAGCTTTATCTCCTTGAGGAAGGAGACGGACGGCGTTTTCCAGCACTAAAATATCGTCAATCCGGTGGGGGAAGCAGCCATAAGAAGAAGCATTCTGACCTCTCTTGGCACACTGCCTTCCCTCTTCCAATAAACCGGCTTTCACATACCCATATGCCTGGTAATAGCAGATCATGGGATAAACCTTTTCTTCCGGAGTAATTTCCAGATACTGATTTAAAATCTGAAGGGCTTCCCAGGAAAGGCCCGCCTCCAGGTAATCCCAGGAAAGTTCAAGACAGGTATTCGGGTTGCCGCCGATCAGCTGCTGAAGCTTTTGTTTCTGCTCCTCTTCCCCTAAAAACAGCAGCTCGCTGCGGCAGTTAAAATCCAGCGGGTCAATGGCCAGACTGTCCTGAATCCATTTTCTGGCCTCCTCCTTCCGGCCCAGGTGACGGAGAATGGCTGCTTTCAGCACCCTTGCCTTCATGTTATGCCAGTGATAAACCAGTCCTTTTTCTATGTGAGAAAGGGCCAGGGAAAAATTCCCCTCCTCACAGTCCATGCAGGCCAGCTGGTAAAAGCCCGCCGCCTGCCAGGCAGCGTTCCAGGTCGCCTTGTAAAATCCATCGTAAGCCTGCTGCCGGTTTCCCAGATATTTATCGGCCAGCGCCAGGCTGTAAATCGGCTCTCCGTCATAAGGATTGGGATTCGTCCTGGTCATGGTTTTCACCGCCTGAACAAGATACGGCCTGGCCTCCCGGAAAAGTCCCCGTCCGAACAGCAGCTTTCCATAAGCGTGATTCAGCCGCACATCTTCTGGACTCCGTCTTAACCCTTCCAGATAATAATCCCCTCCGTCTCTTGTCCCATGGCGGTACTGCTCAAGATGGAGGCCGTAAAGGAAAAGATCTTCCAGAGTTTTCGTCTCCCGAGGGAGAGGAAGGGCTTTGGCCGCCTGAGGAAGTTTCTCCGGTCTCGGTTCCCAGGCAGAAGCGGAAAGGATCTGACGGCCAGAAGCATTAAAAATCCGGATTTCATAATCCCAGATCTCTTTTCCAGGTTCTTTGGGGACCTGACGAATCCAAGGGTGTTCAGGAGAAAGGGTTACGGTCTCCTCAAGAAGAATCTTTTCTCCCCTCTTCTCCCTTACCTGAACAGTAATGGTCTGATTGGCAGAAGAAGAGTATACTCCCGCCTGAAGCATTCCCTCTGTGCCAGGTTCAAATCCTGCCATCAGATCTTTTGTAGCATTCAGCACATTCCCCACTCCTTTATATGGCATAAAGTACTGGGTAAAGGTCTTTTCCTCATAAGGCATAAGCCATGAAAAATCCGGCTGATTGTCTGTGAAGCATCCTGTCATCAGCTCAATATAAGGACCATCGCTGTCCGTTAAATTCCGGTCCCAGGCCTGTCCGAACTCCCCGCATCCCCAGGTCCACTGCTTTTTGCCGGGACTGATATGGTGATCAGCCACATGAAGGAGGCCCGCCTGTTTCCCGTAATCGTATCCTCCCACAAAATCATAGTCAGAATGAGCCGCCATATAGGAGGTGGGCACGGGAATATTTTTGTACCGGGAAATATCCACGCCGGCGCTGTAATCCATTTTGTAATACGTTCCAGTGGCAATAGGAAAGTTGGAAACATCTCGTTTCCCGTGATCCATTACAGCATGAACATCCGGCGGGAAAATGGACCGGGTATGATCGTTTACCGGAACCGCCGGATTGGCCCACCACAAAAAGGTTTGAGGCCGGTTGGTCCGGTTATAAAGCCGCACGTTAATTTCCAGATAAGCCTTATCAGGATATAAGGTAAAGGCCGTCATCCCCTTGGTTCGGAACATGTTTTCAATTTCTCCAGCAAACACCGTAGCGCTTCCATCGGGATTTTCCTGATAAATAGCATTCACCGGATCAAAGGTGCTTGGCCGGTGGTGCTGCGGCCAGTTAAACTCGATTCCGCCGGAAATCCAGGGACCTGCAAGGCCCACCAGAGCCGGCTTGATCACGTGATTATAATACACAAAATCATAGCCGTTGGTTTTATCGTAAGCCCGCTGAATCCTTCCCCCAAGTTCCGGCAGCACCATAATCTTTAAATACCGGTTTTCCAGCCATATTGCCCGATAAGTTTTTTCCTCCTTCTCATCCAGAATTTTTTCAATCACCGGATGAGGATACACCTTTCCTGAACTCCCCTGGTAAATTCTCTTTTCCAAAAACATGGGATTTTTGTCCGGCGCTCCCGTTTTGTAGGTGGGAATCACTACCTGCTCCTCCCACACCTTTACTTTTTCTAAGACACCCTTCTGCTCTTCCTTCATGATTTTCTTTTCCTTTCTGAAACTTAGAGATCCATTCTTCTGAAGGCTCCCGGCGTTACTCCTGTATGACGTCTGAATGCCCGGATAAAATTCCCCTCGCTGGCAAATCCGCACTCTCCTGCCACCACTGCCAAAGGGCGATCCGTGGCTTTCAGGCAAGCCTTCGCTTCATTCACCCGCATGGCGGTAATATATTCATAAGGCGACGCTCCGGTACGGCTTTTAAACCACCGCGAAAAATGAAATTCACTTAATGCGGCACAGTCCGCCAGATCTTTCACCCGAATTTCTTCCTGCAAATGCTCCCGGATATAAGCCAGACACAATTCAAGATCCGGCTCCTGCCCTCTTTGAGCGCCGGAATCCGTCCGAAGCAGTTCCGCAAAAATCCGGCTTAAGGCCGCCGATTGAATCCCGTCGTCCATTCTGACTCCCCCCTTATGCATCTGGAAAATTTCCTGAAGCTGGGTGCGAACCACATAAGAATCCACCGGAGTCACTGCTCTGGCTCCCCCAGAACAGATTTCTTCATAAATTTCCCTGCTGTTCAGTCCGTCAAAATGAAGCCATAAGGTTTCCAGATCTTCACCGGCGCTATAGCCGTGGGGCCCATAGCAGTCCATGAGAACCAATTCCCCTTTTTGGAAAGGGCTTTCTCTCTGTCCAGGCTGCCACAGCTTTCCTTTTCCCTTCAGTACATACATCATCAGGAAACTGTTGTAATGATCACGCCGAAGACAATAAGTGTTCTCGTACCAGTAATGACCGGTACAGGTCACATAATAGAACAGCTTTTTTGTTCTGGCTCCCGGCGTAGCAAAAAACGCCTCCGACTTGGGACGGATACCTTTTTCATGAATCTTCACAATTCCTGCTTCTCCTTTCCTGGATTTCTTCTGCTTAAGTTTACCTGATTATATCACTTAAATTCGGAAATTACATGGGCATACTCTGCGGCGTTATAGGCAAATCCTGCTCATTTTTCAGCGCAGAGTACAGGAGTACATCTCTGCAGCGGAGCGTCTCTGTTTTACCGGGGAGGAAGTTTCTTAAATCAAATAAATCATCACCACCCGTCTAACGGGTGGTTTGCTCTGCGGCTATAAGCCTTTGTTACCGGCCAGCGCCTAAAGACGCTGGCTTTCACTCTACGTTCAAGCCACTACGCCCTTGACTCGTCGCCGCCCTTCA
>DVFL01000001.1 GCA_018713255.1 Candidatus Cottocaccamicrobium excrementipullorum
ATCTGCACCAAGGTTTCTCCGGCTGACGCGGATTCTCTTTCAGTCCCGCTTCCCGCATCCGCGCCGCATCCGCTCAGAGAAAGAATCATACAAAGAGCGATCCCCATAATCTCCGTTTTTTTCATCAGATCCCTCCAATCTCTGCATCCTGTATTTCCTGTTTCTTAATTTTAGTATAACATGCAACATCATTCCCGTTATTACTTATCCCTTACCGTTTCCTTAAAAGTACATGAAATGGGATGGATGCTGAGAGATTGGGAGAATTGCGCGAGAATCCCAGCGAACCGTGTGCATCCCCCGGAAGGTTACCATGATTTTTGGAAATCATGGTATACTCCCTGTTCATCCAAGGTCAAATTAAGGTCGGCTTCCCTGGTATACTTCAGGCATTCCCGCACGTTTGCCAGGTCACTGAATTCCACAAAATGAAGGGCAGCCTGCGGTTTTGTCCCGCTGCTTATCTTTCTCTCCACCAGGCGTCTTTTTAACATTTGCTCGTCCGCGGCAATGCGGATCGTGTAGTCAGCATAGCCGGCCAGATCACGCCAGCCATCCCGGTCCAGGAGGAGATAATTCCCTTCCAGAAGGACAATTTTTCCCCTTACCGTTATGGCATTCTCCACCGGATTGTGAAGCAGCCGGTTATATTCCGGCCACCCGCATTCCTCCCCCCGCGCCACCTGACGGATTCGTCTTGCCAGCCCCGGAAGATCAAAGGTCTCCGGCGCCCCTTTGATCTCAGCCAGCGAGATTTCCCTGCCATCCCGTACGGTCCTGTGGGCAAGCATATCATCCTGATACCGGTGAAATCCATCCATGCTGATCACCGTAATGGGGGCAATCTCCAGATCGTTTCTTATCAGATCCGAAGGCAGAGTCAGAGAACTTGATGCATGATGGTTTTCCATGAAATTCCGCCGCCGAATAGGCGGCATGCATTCAGGGATGCCAAATGCGCCGCCGGACTTTTGCGGGACGGCTGGTGCATCGGCTGCCGACGCATGACGGTTTTCCATGAAATTCCGCTTCAAAAGGTTCGCAAATTTCTTTTGCAAGCGGACCTGCCACAATAATCGCACTGGTAGAACGAATCAGTGCTCCCAGGCAGAAAGTAAGCAGCGCCACACTGTACTGTGCGCCCTTGGCGCTTTTTACATTGCTGGTCAAACGCCGAATCAGCCACTCTACACCGCCGTTATGTTCTACCACACCCATAATGCCCTTCACCAGAATTGTAGTGAATATCGTACTGGTCATCCGCGTCATACCGCTCTGCACCGCATCCATAAAGCTGATAATATTTAACGTTCCGAAACCAAAACCAATGACTGCTGAAAAACAGACATCTGTCATCAGAACGATCATCATATTCGTTCCCGCAACTGCAGCAATGAATGCCGGCAGAACCAGTTTCGCATTGAAGTTAAATTTTTCACGTATTCCCACGTTCTGGCTTCGCGTTGCCGCAATTGTCGTATCTGATACGAAAGATAGATTATCTCCCAGGGAAGCTCCGCCTAATACTGCTGAGATTGCCAGGGGCAAATTCAATCCCGCCTGAGCAGCAAGGCCGGCTGCGATCGGCGCCATAGCAGTAACAGAACCGACGCTCGTTCCTATCGACAGTGAAATGATCGAAGTAACCAGCAGAATTCCTGCATAAATCATATTCTGCGGGATAAAATGAAGCAGAAAATTTGTCAGCGAATCAATTCCTCCCATCTCCGAACTGACAGAAGTAAAGGCACCGCTGAGCAGCATGATAAATACCATCAGCATAGCTGTGGAATCCGCAGCTCCCTTGCTGAAGGCATCTACCCGATCCATCACTTTCCCTTTTCCAATCAAAAGACTGGATACCGCAGCTACCAGCGTTACTGCAGTGATAGGAAAGCTGTTGCCGCTCTGAGGCAGACCGACTGCAATATTGTAGATAATTCGTGCAACTACAATTCCTATCAGGAGAAGAAATGGATAGAAAGCCCATCCGCCCATAGACTTTTCTAATACTTCCATATTTTTCTCCTATCAGACCTGCCGCACACTTAACAATCCTCTATAAAAAAACAGAGCATCCGAAGACCTTCGCCTTTCAGATGCTCCATTGCACTGCATATTGTCATCATAACTCACCTTCAGATAAAAGTCAGACGGCGCCGTCTGCCGGACTTATTGCATAAAAAAGGACGTGCAGCCATCCTTTTTAGACGGCTGCACGCCCTTCTTATTTCTGTTTACCCCTCAATGGAGATATATTTCTTATCTTCCACTGCAGGCTTTGCTTCTTTCTTCGGAATCATCATGGTCAGAGTACCATTTTCAAATTTCGCCTTCACATCCTCTTCCGTTACCTGGTCGCCTACATAGAAGCTTCTGCTGCAGGAACCGCTGTAACGTTCACGACGGATGTACTTACCCTGATCATCCTTCTCATCCTTGCTGCTTCCAGAGGTAGCGCTGATTGTCAGATAGCCGTTCTTTAACTCGGCCTTTACATCCTCCTTCTTGACACCAGGCAGGTTCATGGTAATCTCATATCCCTGATCTGTATCCTTAATATCGGTATTCATCAAGCTTGTGGTGCTGGTACTGTAGCGTCTGAATGGGAAATCAAAAAAGTCATCTAATAAATTCTCACCAAAAATACTAGGCATTAACATATATCATCTCTCCTTTTATTCTCTTATAATCATCATTTGTTTATTTGAACCAAAGAGAAGGAGCTTAAGATCAGAAAAACTTTTCTTTTTCTGATTTCCTTTTATTCCCTCTTTCTTTGTTCTACATGTAATATAACATATATTATTAGCACTGTCAAGAGGTGAGTGCTAATTTTTTTTAAATTTTTTAAGAAAGGTAAAATGAAAAACTAAATGCAGCTTTTGATCAGGATAAAGTCCTCTAATTGCAGTATGAGCTGCAGTTACTCCTGCAAAATCAGGGGTGGCATTTACTCCTGCAATATATTATGATAGTCCTGTCTGATGTCCAAAGCAGACTGGAGGTTCCCTATGAAACATTTATCTCTTTCTGAACGTATCCGTATTGAAGCCTTGCTGCAGGATGGAAACGCTGGTTCGTATCTGTGAAGTCCTGAATTGTGGTGGCATTTTGGATGTGATTGAACCGGAGCAAGATGATGTTTATTTTTAGTGAGGAGGAAGAACGTTGCCAATGAGTGACTTAGCAGAAAGTATTCACAATCAGGCATTAAATAGTGGATTTGATAAATGTGGTATCATTCCTATTTCTGCGTTGGACGGATTTAGCCGGTTATACCAAAAAAGGCTCACTGATATTCCTATGAGCCAATATTTTTACAAGGGCGTTAAAGGCCTAAATAAAACACGAGAACGGTTTCCTTGGGCTAAATCCATCGCAATTCTTGTGTTTGATTATGGAAAATTCCGTTTTCCGAAAGAGCTGCAAGGAAAATATGGAAAAGCATTTTTTCTGGAACCAGAAAAAGGGAGTAAGGCCCGATTCGATTTGGAAAGACTTGCAGAACAAAAGCGTTAGAAGCTCCATATGCAATGAATCCATTTAAATGTATTTCTTACTTGACCACATTTGGTAATTCCGATGTGCCAGATGGATTAACGGATGAAATGTATGATGAGTGGATGTGTGGATGTGATAATTGTCAAGATGCCTGTCCCTATAATAGGCGTCACGATTGGAATAAAGGAGAAGTTCTGAAAGAACTCGAAGATATTGCGTCTGTGATTTTACCGGATAATTATGATACTTTGACGGACGAGTTTCTCATTCACAATATCATTCCTAAAACAGCAAACCATTTACAAGTTAAAGACCTGGCTGCGTTAAGAAAAAACGCAGCCAGATCAGCGGCGAATGGTAAAGAGACTGGGAGATGCGGACAAAAAGTTGGAGCCCCTAAGGGCTCCGAAAGGAGCTGAATTAAAATGTATTCGCAGGACAAAATTGATGTTGCCTTAAAAGTATTTCATCCGTGCGGAGCCTGTGAAAAAAACTCTGTAATTACAGATCTTCTATGATAATTGTTGGGCTGAAAGCTAATCTGAGAGCTTTCAGCCTTTGGTTTATATATAACAGCACATGCTGAGCATGTCAAGTACGAGCGGGGT
>DVFL01000034.1 GCA_018713255.1 Candidatus Cottocaccamicrobium excrementipullorum
AGCCAGACGCTACATGAATATGGATCATCTTTTCAAAGCAGAAGAGGATCAGCTGTCTGATATCATAGCCGGCTGACTACCGGCTGCCAAACGGCAGGATTTTAATTTTGCGAAAAACTATTGACACTATCCATCGAAAACCTCCATGGGCCCCGGCCTGCCTGATTAAAACTGTTTTAGAGAAAAAATAAAACCAATCTTGACATGGAAAATACGCTCTCCTCGTCAAAATTGGTTTTGCCTGCTTACCAGTAACAATCCAGGTTCTTAACTTGTTGGCTATAGTATACCAACCTTTGGGCAATTAGTCAATATAATTTGTTAATTAATTTTATAATTTGTTTATATTTCTTAATTTTTTTAAAAAAGGCCGCCGCAGGATTACCTGCAGCAGCCTTTCACTCTGTGCACAATCAGTAATAGTTTAATTTATTATTCTTCAGACTTAGCAACTGCCTCAATATCAACATCGGCAACATCAGCATCGTCAGCTTCCTTCTTAGGAGCTGCCAGAGCCTTCATGCTCAGGCTGATCTTATGATCTGCCTCATTGAAATCAACAATCTTTGCCTCAATCTCCTGACCGATCTTTAAAACGTCAGAAGGCTTATCTACATGCTCTTTGGAAATCTGAGAAACATGCAGTAAAGCGTCTACTCCTGGCTCCAGCTCTACGAATGCGCCGAAATCAGTCATCCGTGCAACGCGGCCCTTCACAACATTTCCTGCTGCATATTTTTCCGCTGCATTTACCCAAGGATTGGTCTCTGGGAATTTCAGGCTTAAAGCAATCTTCTCGCCCTGGATATCTTTAATCAGAACCTTTACTTTATCCCCGGTCTTAAATACCTTCTTCGGATTCTCTACACGGCCCCAGCTCATCTCAGAAATATGCAGGAGTCCATCTGCTCCGCCTAAATCAATAAATGCGCCAAAGTCGGTAACATTCTTTACTGTGCCTTCTACCGTATCGCCAACATGGATCCGCTCAAAAAGCTCTTTCTGCATTGCAGCTTTCTTCGCGATCATTAACTGTTTTCTGTCACCGATTACCCGATGTCTTCTAGGATTAAACTCGGTAATAACGAATTCAATCTCCTGACCTGCATACTTGGACAGGTCCTTCTCATAAGTATCAGATACCAGGCTGGCAGGAATAAAGATTCTGGTTTCTTCCAGAACCACGCTTAAGCCGCCGTCCAGAACCTGAACTACCTTTGCTTTTAATACTTCCTGGTTGTTGAATGCTTCTTCCAGTCTCTTGTTGCCGCGGTCGGCAGCCAGTCTTCTGTAAGATAAAGCAACCTGGCCTTCGCCATCGTTTACCTTGATTACTTTAGCTTCCATCTCATCGCCTACATGTACCAGAGTGGTCAGGTCAACATTAGGCTCGTTCGTATATTCACTGCGGGTAATAATGCCGTCAGACTTGTAACCAATATTCAAGACGATTTCGTCTTCTTTCACATCGATAACCTTACCAGTGACAACCTCTCCTGTACGTATTGTTTTTAATGATTCCTCTAACATTTGTTCAAAACTTAACTCTGACATTAGTATGAACCTCCTCAATAATGTTTTTCGGGGTTGATGCCCCTGCTGTAATACCTACGCTGCGCACAGAATTTACACTTTCAGGATCGAAATCGCCCAGTGTCTGGATGTAATAAGTGTTCTTACATTCGTTAAGACAAATCTCATACAGCTTCTGGGTGTTTGAACTGTTTTTTCCGCCAATTACAATCATGGCGTCCACCTTTGAAGCGATCTCCTTTGCCTCCACTTGTCTTTCCTGTGTTGCATTGCAAATCGTATTTAAAACAAGTATATCATAACCCTTTTTCGAAATTTTTTCAACTAATTCTTTAAATTTATTGTAATTAAATGTCGTCTGGGACACTACAGCCAGCTTTTCGCCCGGCTCTGGAGTAAATTTCTCCGCCTGTTCCGTATTTTCTATCACAATCGTTCGGGAATCTCCCCAGCCTTTGATTCCTTCTACCTCCGGGTGTCTTTCATTCCCAATAATAATCACCCGGCGGCCGGCCTCGCACTGCTCCCGGACAATCCGGTGAATCTTCTTCACAAAAGGACAGGTGGCATCTACAACCTCTAATCCCTGCTCTTCCAATATTCCATATATTCTGCGGCTTACCCCATGAGAGCGGATAACGACCACGCCTTCCTTCAGCTGCTTTAATTCCTCTTCGCTGTTAATGACCCTTACCCCTTTTTCCTCCAGGTCCCGCACCACTTCTTCGTTGTGAATGATCGGGCCATAAGTATAAATCGGCTTGCGGGTGCTCTCAATTTGCTCATAGACCTTATTCACCGCCCGCTCTACTCCGAAACAGAACCCAGCGGTTTTGGCCACAATTACTTCCATGCCTTCTTGCCCTCCAGTGCTTCTTGTCTGTTCGCTGCCCATTCAGTTTCGATTCCTGAATCCGCCTTATGACGGAAGTTCAATTCCCTTCTCTGCAGCAATGGCTAATACTCGTCCCGCTGCCTGCTGAATGTCTAAGCTGGAGGTATCAAGATACACCGCATCTTCCGCCTGAACTAAAGGAGAATTCTCCCGATGGGTATCTCGATCATCTCGTTCTTCTATCTGGCGCCGGATCTCTTGTAAATCCGCTTTTTCCCCTTTCGCCTTCAGCTCCAGGTAACGTCTTTTCGCCCGTTCCTGAACGCTGGCAGTTAAAAAGATTTTAACCTGGGCGTGAGGCAGAACGCAGGTGCCAATATCCCGGCCATCCATAATCACATTTGCCTGTGCAGCCAGCTGCCGCTGAAGTTCTACCAGTTTCTCCCGCACAGCAGGATAAACAGAAGTGGCAGATGCCATATTCCCCACTTCCTCCCTGCGGATCAGGGAAGAAACATTTTCTCCATTCAGGTAAATCTGCTGTACTCCGTTCTCATATCGAATGGTGATTTCCACCTGACTGCAGGCCTGCTTAATCGCCTCTTCATCAGAAGGGCTGATGCCCTGCCGCAGAAAATACAGAGCCATCCCGCGGTACATGGCCCCCGTGTCTACATAAATAAAGCCAAGACGCTCCGCTGCCATTTTCGCAATGGTACTCTTCCCTGCTCCTGCAGGACCGTCGATGGCTATGTTAAAATGCTGCATATCCTTTGTCCTCTCTTCATCCTTGTAGGAATCCTTGTTTCATTATATCCAAATTGCAGCATCTATGCAATTATTATTTGCTGAAACAGCCCGGATTTTCTTTTCCTGCAAGGTTTTTCTTAAAGAGAAACCGGGTGTGATCTATCACACCCGGTTGCGGATACCATAACCATTCAGTTGGTCTTTATACCTGAGGACCAGCAGAAACCAGTGCCTTGCCAGCCTCGTTGCTCTCATATTTGGAGAAGTTCTTGATAAATCTCTGTGCCAGATCTTTAGCCTTCTTCTCCCACTCAGCTGCATCCTCGTAAGTATCCCGAGGATCCAGAATACCCGTATCCACGCCAGGAAGTTCGGTAGGTACTTCAATATTGAAGTACGGGATCTTCTTGGTCGGAGCCTTCAGAATATCGCCGTTTAAGATTGCATCAATGATGCCGCGGGTATCCTTAATGGAGATACGCTTGCCGGTGCCGTTCCAGCCAGTGTTTACCAGATAAGCCTTTGCGCCGCTCTTCTCCATTCTCTTAACCAGCTCTTCTGCATACTTGGTAGGATGCAGCTCCAGGAAAGCCTGGCCGAAGCAAGCAGAGAAAGTAGGAGTAGGCTCAGTGATGCCGCGCTCAGTTCCTGCTAACTTTGCGGTAAAGCCAGACAGGAAATAATACTGAGTCTGCTCTGGGGTCAGAATAGATACTGGAGGCAGTACGCCGAATGCATCTGCAGACAAGAAGATTACCTCCTTGGCAGCAGGTCCAGCGGATACAGGACGAACAATATTCTTAATATGATCAATAGGATAAGATACACGAGTATTTTCCGTTACGCTCTTATCTGCAAAATCAATCTTTCCATTCTCATCCAGCGTTACATTTTCAAGCAGAGCATTGCGCTTAATCGCATTGTAGATATCCGGCTCAGACTCCTTGTCCAGGTTGATTACCTTTGCATAGCAGCCGCCCTCAAAGTTGAATACGCCGTTATCATCCCAGCCGTGCTCATCATCGCCGATTAAGAGACGCTTCGGATCGGTGGAAAGAGTGGTCTTGCCAGTACCGGAAAGGCCGAAGAAAATAGCGGTATTCTCGCCGTTCATATCAGTGTTGGCGGAGCAGTGCATGGAGGCGATGCCCTTTAATGGCAGATAATAATTCATCATGGAGAACATGCCCTTCTTCATCTCGCCGCCATACCAGGTATTAACGATAACCTGCTCACGGCTGGTGATGTTGAACATAACGGCAGTCTCAGAATTTAAGCCTAATTCTTTATAATTATCAACCTTTGCCTTGGAAGCGTTGTAAACAACGAAATCCGGCTCGAAGTTCTTCATCTCTTCCTCAGTAGGTCTGATAAACATATTGGTTACAAAATGCGCCTGCCAAGCTACTTCCATAATAAAGCGGATAGCCATACGGGTATCCTTATTGGCACCGCAGAATGCGTCAACAACGTAAAGCTTTTTGTTGGAAAGCTCCTGTAATGCGATCTCCTTTACTGCATTCCAAGCTTCCTGGGTGGCAGGATGGTTGTCGTTCTTATATTCATCGGAAGTCCACCATACGGTATCCTTGGAATTCTCATCCATTACGATGAATTTGTCTTTCGGTGAACGGCCTGTATAGATGCCGGTCATTACATTAACAGCGCCCAGTTCACTTACCTGGCCCTTTTCAAAGCCTTCCAGGCCTGGCTTGGTCTCTTCCTCGAATAATAACTCGTAAGAAGGGTTGTGCACGATTTCCACGGTGCCTGTAATGCCATACTTGCTTAAATTAATTTCTGCCATCTTACACTTTACCTCTTTTCCTTATTTTTTAGAAAACGGAATGGCCCGCCTTCTCTACCATAATTATACATAATTCAACCATGAAATCAACAAAATCCTTTCGGTTTTATCAAAATTTAAGTAATTCAGGAGCAGAGTACCGCCTTTTGACAGAAAAAAAGCTGGCCGATCACAGCAGATCAGGCCAGCGTATCAGAAGATTCTGTTTTCTTCTCCAGCTTATAAATGTAAGCCGCCATTACCACAGTAGCCGGAACGCTCAATACAATGCCAAAGCTGCCAGAAAGGCCCTGCATCAAGGCAATTCCTATATTATTAGAATTGATTACCTGAAGATAGGGAAGATCATAAGCGTAATCCAGTACCAGCATAGACAAGCTGCTTCCTGCGAAAGCCAGAATCAGGGTATTGGAATCTGTTCCCATCATATCCCGGCCAACCCGCATGCCGGCCCGCATTAACTCCATTCGGCTCATGGAAGGATTCTGATCACAAAGCTCCTGCATGGAGCTGGAAATAGACATCGCCACATCCATCACCGCCCCCAGCGCACTGATCAGCAAACCAGAAAACAGAAGACCTCCCACCTGGATGCCATTGACCTGCTGAAGGGTCATCAGGCTTTCAATATCTGATACATTCCATCCCGTTACCCCAGTCATATTAGAAAAAATGGCAGCTGTGGCTCCTGCGATAATAACACCTGCTATCGTCCCCAACGTGGCGCAGATCGTCTTTCTGGCAAAGCCGCCGATCAAAAGCATCGTCACCAGGGTCGTAATAATACAAATCAAAACAGACACCCAAAACGGGGAATATCCCAGGTAAACCAGAGGAAGATAAACAAAAATAATCGCGGCAAAGGTATAGATTAAGCCAAGGGCTCCTCTCACCCCTTTCATCCCGCCTACAAGGCACAGGGCCGCAATGTACAGCAAAGCAAATCCGATGATTACTGCCGTCCGGTCTGGAGAGTATACGGTATTAATTACGGTATCTCCGGCAATGCTCTGCATTACCACCACCTTCATGCCTGTTTCACAGGGAGCACCGAACAAAAATCCAGAATTGCTGGTAGTAACCAGATCTTCTCCTTCTTTTTCGCCGCTGGTCATATGAACCACTACGGTCTGCTGTCCTACCCTGGTTCCATTAGGCTGAAGATTATCCTGTAAAATTTCAACAACCACACCGGTCTCAAAAGTTTGACCGGTGCGGTTAATCAGCTCGGTTTTGGTAATTCCCCCAAGGCGAATAACAAATCCGGCGGAAATCACCAAAATCAAAGCTGTGATAATTAATTTGCCAATATGACGTTTTATCTGTTCTGCTATCATGGATTATCTGCTGACCGTTTTGTGAATGGTAAAGGTGCTGTCAATGGTTTCTACAGAACCGCTGTCTGTAATCTGATAAGTGGTGATGCTGAAATCATCAGAATCCATGTTAATAACAGAATAGCTGGGCAGCCAATTCTGGCTTCTGTTGGCAATGTAGTCCTGCTGAACTGCCGTCAGCTCATAGTATTTAGAACCAGAAGCAGAGTTTGCCGTCATGTAAAGAGTTCCCTGAGGATCGGTTACCGTCATCTCTCCTGCGCTCTCAATGGTGTAACAGTTGTTGTCCTCAGTGAAACGATTTTTTGCATCAACAGCAGCCGCATCATTCTCATCAGGATACAAACCAATCTTCTCACCAGTGTTCTTGTTGTAAGCGTTATCCCAATCGTAATCATCGCCAGCTTCATTTAAACGGAACTCATAGCTGCCGTGCTGCTGCTGATCACCGTAGAGCATCTTAGAACGGCTGTAAGTATGATCATGGCCCTGTAAAACCACATCAATGTCATATTTGTCAAAAATAGGAGTCAGCTGGGTTCTTAAGATCATGCCATCGGTATCGGAATGATCCAGGCCAGAACCATAAATATCCTGATGGATGGTCACTACTCGCCACTGTGCATCGGGATATGCGGCAACAGCCTGCTGAATGGCCTGCTCATGCTCTGCTGCATTATAATTATTGGTGTTCAGCACAATAAAGAGACCAGGGCCATATCCGTAATAGTAATCGCCTCCTGCCTGAGTAGTTCCAAGGCCAGTGGTGTTGGGATTGTTAAAATGGTAAGAATAATCCGGATTTAAAGAATCATGGTTGCCGATGGTTGTGGCCACAGGAAGGTTCTTTAACGCGCTGGCAGAAAGATATGCGGCATACTCTTCCTCCTTGGCATTTCCGGTATTATTTACCTGGTCGCCGGCAGAGATCACAAAGTTTAAGTTGGGATTCTGAGCGGTGGCAATATCCAGCGTACGGTCCCAGGCAAATCCGTCATTTCTTGCCGCGGTGTTAGCCACGCCGCTCTCCTCCGCCAAAGTTTCGCTGCCCTGAGGCTGTCCCTTGGAAGCGCCCACCTGAGGATCGCCTACATACAGAATATTCACGCTGTCAAAATCACCAGTGCGGTAAGTCTCTACCGGAGAGATCACGCCGCTCTTGCTTACCGCGTAATAATAAGTGGTATTCTCCTGAAGGCCGTTAACGGTTACATAGTTGTTGCAGTAGGGCTGTCCATTGGTCAGGCTGGGGTCTACATGATCAGACATGCCGTAATAAGGCTGAAGATTCTGGGGATCGGTGCCGAAGTAAACTACCGGGCTTCCTTCTGTGCCCGGATTGTACCAGGCAAAATTCACTTCCGTGGCGGCACATCCTGGAGTAAGAGATACCTGAGTATAGTCGTTGGCAAGCTGATTCCATCCAGCCACATAAGCGTTCCATTCTTCTGCATTTCCGGTCAGACTAGAGTCATTGTAATGAACTGTCGCTGCCCATGCCTGCTGTGCTCCAATCAGCATGGTTCCGGCTAAAAGGGCTGAAATTATTTTTTTCTTTCTCATTTTCTTCCTCCTACCTGATCATTTTTGATCAATTCTTTCATGATCAAGTATAAAAAGAAAGTGTAAAATCTATCATCCCGGAATCGTATATTTTCCGTAAAGTTTTCGTTAAACCTCTTCGTTCTTCAGGTAATATTCTGCTTCCTGCCTTGATTTAAAGAGAATAATCTCTCTCTTACTCCGGTATTGCTCCAGCTTTTTATCGATGAACGGCAGCTGGTCTCTGGGAAAGTCAATAATCCATTGCCGAAATTCTTCGTCAAATTCTTCCTCCACCCAAGGCATATCTTCTCTTTTTTTCCCAATCCGCGAGGCAGCGCCGGAAAGACATACTTCCAGAGGATAATCCAGAAAAAATACGGTGTCGCAGGCCTTCAGCCGCCTTTCTAATGTGCGCAGGTAATTCCCATCAATGATCCATTCATCTTGGCAAAGAATGGAATCCAGCCCTGCGTCAAATTCTTCCTGAGATACATTGGTCCGATCCGGCTTATGCCAAAGCATATCCAAATAATAAAGAGGAATTCCCGTTTTCTCCCTGAGCTTCCGGGCAAAAGTGCTTTTTCCAGCGCCAGGACTTCCGATGACAATAATCTTTTTCATTTTTCTCTCCCGTCTCTTCGTAAAAAGAATCCATGAGAACCATGGGAAGAACACATGGAATCACTCATTAATCGTACAGCTCATCTCATGCCACTGCTCTCCTCCCCATGAGGAATCTGCCAGGCCATGGTCCTTAAAGCCCATTTTCTCATACATCTTCACTTTATCCGGCAGACAGGTAAGAAAGATCTTCTTTCTTCCCTTCCGCTGTTCTTTCCCAAGGTACTGCTCCATCAGCATAGATGCCAGCCCCTGTCCCCGGTGCTGAGGAAGCACATCGAGACCCAGAAGCATCACATTTCTGCCCTTCGGATTATGGAGCTGAATATCAGTAAAAAACTCATCCCGGAAAACTTCCTCATCCGTGGCGATTCCGTTTAAAAATCCCGCAAGTCTGCCCGTACTTTTCTCCTCTGCCGTCAAAAACAGCTCTGGAGCGGCAGACACCCGCTTAAGCATCCGCTCCTGGGTGCAAGCCTCCTGAGGCGGGAAACAGATTCGCTCAATCTCCGCCGCCTGGTACCCCTCATCGGGACGTATGCTGCGAAATGTATATAAATGATTCAGTTCTCTTTTATTCATGAAATGTTCTCCTCTATTGTGATTTTTCAAAACTATACCTATTTATCATGCGTTATATTCCCTCCGTTGTCAACCAGGATTCCCTTTCCTGCAAAAAACAGAAGCCGTTTTTACAGCTTCTGCTTCATTTTTGATCCTGCTGCCCCCAGCTCACAGATAATGCTATTCCCGCCTACAATTTCTGAAGAATCCTTTTTCCATCTGAATCTGAAATTTCCAGCGCCGCAATAGCCTGCTCTGCTGTGACATGCAGATTTTTCATTAAATTTTTCACGCTGAGCAGCCGCATCCTTTCTGCTTTTTCTTCTGCTTCTTTCACTGCCTTCTCTGCTGCTTCCGCTGCTGCCTTCTCTGCTGCCTCTGCTGCTGCCTTCTCCGCCGCTTCCTCAATCAATAATCTAAATGCTTCACACACCTTTACTTCCTCCTCTGCTTCTTCCATGTGCAGTTTGGTTCCCACACAACTGTTCAGTACATTTACTTCCTTTCTCCCGAACTTCACCTGCATTCCCGGATCGTTGAGCCACAGGTTCATCTGCTCCTTATCCTTGGAATATTTGATAAAGGACAGTACGTCTCCCAGGGACGAGCGGAATTTATGAAACTCTTCCTGGGGAATCTCTCGCGGGGACACCAGATGAATCCGGTAATCCGGAACCAGGGATAAAAGCTCCGGATCTTTTGTGCTCATCATCTCATGGAGAGAACGAGGACCATCCCATATTTCCGGTGAAAACAAAATGATCAGCGTAATTACTGGGAAAAGTTTATCTCCAAGATAAAATCCAGAAAGAAATTCCCCTGCTTTTCGATGATGGTAATCCCTCTTTTTTCTATGACCATCTGCGATCTGTTCAATCTGTCTTGCGTACTGAAGGGCGTCATACAGGAAATTTCGAACAGGAGCCGCGTAATGGACTGACTTCTGGTTTTCAATTCCCAGCAGCAGGTAAGCGGCCTTTCCATCTTCCATCACAGCCGCCTTCTTCAGTACATACCGATATTTCTGCACGGGGAACCCTGCGCTGCCGGCAGCATAGAGCATGGCAAGCTCCGCGGCGTCCAGCTCATGAAGTCTCTCCGGCTGGATAATTTGTTTCCCATGATAAACAAAAAAATTAAATGCGTCTGCAAAAATATCGTTCTGCCTGGTATACGCTCTTGCCGCCGTGTCCGCCTTCCCCATAGGCACCTCCTGACTAGTGCACTAGCACAATCATATTTCGGCTAATGGCTTGCCTGAATTTCCATCTGCGCCATTTCTCCGGAAATGACTGTGCCGGCATGCCAGACAGAGATTAGCCAATTTAAGATTATATATCGTCCTTATATGGATAAAATATCACAATTTCCAACATTTGTCAATTATAAGATAACATTGTATCGTCCCAAATATTCCTTGACAAACCATCTTTAAGAATCATTAGAAAAACGTTGATCATCCGAAAACTTGGAGCCTCGATTCCACGCCGCCTGTCCGGCGGCAGGACTTTCACGAAAAAAGGCGCTGTCCCACAGGAATCAGCGCCTTTTTTCTTAATTTCCAGCAGGAGGATAACCTCCCAGACGGAAACAAATCATTCTTTACATTACGTTTACCTTAGAAATCAACTTCCGTTCCGTAATATGTGCAGGTAAGAAGTCTCTCCATGGTTGCAGGGTCAATGGCCCGAGGATTAGAACCGGTGCAGGCATCGCCTACTGCCAGCTCAGCAATATGAGCAACCTTCTCCTTGAATTCTTCCTCGTTGATGCCGAACTCTTTCAGCGTCTTGGGGATGTTCATCTCTGCGTTGAAGGCATTAATCTTCTCGCGCAGGCTGTTGATCAGTGCTTTCTCGGAAGTTCCAGGAAGACCCATTCTCCGGGCAATCTCTGCATAGCGGGAAGCTGCAACCGGATCTTTTGCATTATATGCGATAACATAAGGAAGATAAATTGCATTTGCACATCCATGAGGAATATGTCCGGTGGAGAATGCAGCTCCAGTCTTATGAGCCATAGAATGAACAATTCCTAACAGAGCGTTGGAAAATGCCATTCCTGCAAGACACTGAGCATAATGCATCTGCTCTCTTGCTTCCATATTGCAGTGATAGGAAGCCGGCAGATAATCCAGAACCATCTCAATCGCCTGCAGAGCTAAAGGATCAGTAAATGGGCCATGTAAGGTAGAAACATATGCCTCGATGGCATGAGTCAAAGCGTCCATGCCGGTATAGGCAACCTGCTTTACCGGAAGGCCGGATACCAGGTCCGGATCAACGATAGCCACATCAGGTGTAATATTAAAATCTGCCAGCGGATATTTCACGCCGGTCTGATAGTTGGTAATTACAGAAAATGCCGTAACCTCTGTAGCAGTACCTGAAGTTGAAGGAATCGCTGCAAATTTCGCTTTCTGTCTCAGCTCAGGGAAGTTAAAGGGAGTACACAGATCTTCAAAAGAGGTCTCCGGATACTCGTAAAAGGCCCACATTGCCTTGGCCGCATCAATAGGAGAACCGCCGCCCATGGCAACAATCCAGTCTGGCTCAAAAGCACGCATCGCCTCAGCGCCTTTCATTACTGTCTCAACAGAAGGATCCGGCTCAACACCTTCGAAAAGCTGAACTTCCATTCCAGCCTCTTTCAGATAATTCACTGCCTTATCAAGGAATCCCTGGCGTCTCATGGAGCCGCCGCCTACTACCAGCATCGCTTTCTTGCCTTTCAGATTTTTCAGCTCTTCCAGGCATCCCTTTCCATGATAAATGTCTCTTGGTAAACAAAATCTGCTCATATTAAGCATCTCCTTATGTATGTTTGTTAATTTTTCAACAAACCCATTTTATCTCTGTTTTCCATAAAATTCAAGTCCTTCATGGTTAAAAATCTATAAATTTTTCTAAAAATTTCGGTGCAGTTGAAAGAATGGACCTTAAGCCTGGCAAGAGCAAAGAAAACATCCGGATTCATGAGAATTAATCACTCCCGCTGCCTGGAGATAAGAATAAATCATAATCGTGCCCACAAACTTCATCCCACGTTTTTTCAAGTCCCTTGAAACATTATCAGACAAGGGAGAACGGGTCTGATTTGACTCATATACAACCTTTCCTTCCGTCCAGTGCCAAAGATAACGATCAAAGCTTCCCCATTCTTCTTTAATACGGCGAAAAACGTGCGCATTATTGACTGCAGCGTGAATTTTCAGCCGGTTGCGGATAATTTCAGGATCCTGCTGCAGAGCAGCAAGCTTTTCCTCTCCATATCCGCAAACCGCCTCCAAATCAAAGCCGTCAAACGCCCGGCGAAATGCCTCCCTCTTGTTCAGAACGCACTCCCAGGAAAGTCCGGCCTGAAAATTTTCCAAAATCAGCAGTTCAAACAGCTTCTGATCATCATGAAGAGGAACTCCCCATTCCTCATCATGATACTGGATATACCGAGGATTGGCAGGATTGGCCCATCTGCACCGGATTTTTCCATCAGCCCACTCCACCGATTATTCCTCTCCTTCCAGGGCATAAATCGCTGCGCCGGCCGCCCCTACGATTTCCGGTTCAGGGCAAATATACAGACGGCTCCCGATTTTATCCTCCACCGCCCGGACCACGCCAGGATTTTTCGCCACGCCGCCGGTCATCATAAATTCCGGCTCCAAGCCCACCCGTTTCATCAGAGAATAAGATTTGTTGGCAATAGACCGGCAAACGCCATTGGCAATGTCTGTCTTCTCCTTATTCTGGGCAATCAGAGAGATCACCTCTGACTCTGCAAACACGGAACACATGCTGGTAATCTCAATCTCTTCTGTGGATTTTAAGGCCGCCGGTCCCAGTTCATCGATATCGATCTCCAGAGACCTGGCGATCATCTCCAAAAAACGTCCCGTTCCGGCAGCACACTTGTCATTCATCACAAAATCTGTCACTTCCCCTTTTTCATTCAGGTGAATCGCTTTGCTGTCCTGACCGCCGATATCCAAAATCGTCCGCACCTTTGGGTTAAAATAATGAGCGCCTTTGCCATGGCAGCTGATTTCCGTTACGTTTTCATCAGCAAAAGATATACTTACTCTTCCATAGCCGGTAGAAACAATCCTGGAAATGTCCTCTCGCTTCAGATTCGCCTGTTCCAGCACCAGATCCAGCACCTTCTGAGCGCTTTCTCCTGATTTTGCCCCGGTCCGCACCACGGCGAAGGCCTTGATTTTCCGATCTTGATCCATGATTACCGCATTAGTTGAAGTAGAACCGCTGTCAATTCCCATTACATACATGCCCTGCTTTCCTCCTGTCCCTGTCTTTTTCGTTTTTTTCTCCTGACCCAGAGACTCCAAGAAAGCCTGGATTCGGGTAAGGATCTGCCCATAGCTTTGTTTTGTGTAATCCGTTTCCAGCAAAAGCATGGGGCGTTTCAAGATTCCTTTCAGCCAGGCGTATTCGTAAGCATAATTATCACAGAACTGAACCGTATGATAAATAATGCCGTCAGCCTTGTCCCCGTACTGAAGAATCAGCTGGTCTCTTCCCGCCGCCGCTTCCATGCGCATACAGGGAAACTGGCTTAACAATCCCCGAACATAACCGGTGACTGCCTGCTCTTCCTCCACTAAAAGCTTCCGGTCCAATCCAGTACAGGTAAGATCGAAAGCCACCAAAGCCCCGTTTTCCTCCAGAATTTTTCGAATATTCTGGTTGGCCCTGGCGCCGGCAATTCCCACTGTAATTCCCTGATGATTCTGCTCTTTTTTCTTGTCAGCCTCTTTCCGCGCCTTAAGCAGCTCCAGAAACCGCTGCTCATCAAACTCTTTTCCGGAAAACTGTTCATACTCCTGGATCATTTTTCGGATTCGGCTCTCATAAAGTTTAATCCCGGCATCTTTTGTAATTCTGGGAGTGTCCAGCATATAGATAAACCGGCCAGGCAGCTGCTCTTTCAGCACATCGTAAAGCCTTCGGATACTGTCGCAGCAGGTAGTAAGAATCACCCCTTCATAATCCCCAGTCATCACCTCTTCCAGCACGCCTTTGGCGAAGCTGCATACATTGGGATGCATCCGAAGATCCGCCTGATTAAAATTCGAAACCTCCGGTTCAATGCGGTGCATTTCTACTCCCATTGATTCAAAGATTTCCACCGGAGCGTATTTACAGATATATCCTAACATGCTTTTTCCCTCTTTCCGGCGATTTCAGCCTCTGCTTTTCTTTCCTCTTCGTCCTCTTCATCCAGAATTTCCAGGAACGCCTCCAGCCTGGTTTTAATCTGGCCGTCATGGCTGTTTCGCTTATCAATTCCATCTCCATCCAGAATCAGCATGGGAATTCCCAGCTCCTTCATCTTTTCTTTTAAAAGGACACTGCCGCCGGAAGCCTGTTTGCAGCCCCAATGACAGAAGTGAATCACTGCGTCCGCCTCCATCTCCTGAGCAAATCTTCCCAGAGCTTCCGCTTTATAGGCATAACTTCCGTTATAAATATTCCGAATGGTCTTTACTGCCAGGGCCTTGAAAGGATCAGACTCATCCAGTTCTTCCGCATAATCCAGCACAATATCGCTGGCAATCACCTGGTATTTCCGGCTTCCATTAAAATACGCCCGCAAAGTTTCCTGATAAAATGGCAGCAAATGAACCCACAAGATACGTTTCCCTTCAAATTTGGGATAAGTCTGAATATCCTTCACCAGGAAATTCACCAAATCCCGGAACTCCTCCGTTCCCATGAGCAGATGCGTTCCCATCATCAGATACAGCTGGCTGATGATTTCCCCAGGATAATAATACTCTTTTTCCAGTTCATAAAAACGGATAAGACCTTTTCTGGTCTCATTTTCCACCTGAATAATCTTCCTGAGCCTGTCCTCATCAAACTGACGGCCGAATCTCTTCTCCAGATCCTTTGTCATTTCCCTCAACTGATCCGCCAGATAATCCACCGATTCCGGATCACAATCGTAGGGCACATCCAAAAAAGTAAAGGGCACGCCGATTTTCTTTTCCAGATAACGAAAAGTGTTCAAATTTCCATCGCAGCTTAAAGAAGTGGTTACCGCATACTCCGGCGCTTTCAAAACGCCGCTTTCCACAGCTCCTGTAAAAGTCTTATGATAAGAACAAAGGGTAGAAGCCAGTCCTGCGTTCTGGGCGCAGTCAATAAAATAATCCTCCAGATGATATCCTGAAAAATAACAGGACAGACATTCAATCGATAACGTGCGCTTATCGAAACACTGAAGGATTTCACAGGGAGCGAAAATATTTCCCCACACATAGCTTCCCTCATGGCTTAAAGAATCTGCCACCAGAGCCATCATCATGGTCTCCAGCTTCTGATAGCCCTTAGAAATGCCAGACTTGGGGAGAAGCCTGGTTTTCAGTTTATTTGCCTGAAATCCCCGAACCATCCAGTTCCAGCCTTTTTCCGGATCCTTTTTCACTTCCTGATTTACATAATCAATATACTTATCTACAATCGACATCACTATTACTCCCTTTTCTGCCAAATGTAAAAAAGAAAAGCCGAGAACGAGCCGCGACTTTTCTTTTTCGTATCCTGCATCAAGGCTATTCTATGACATTTCAAACCCCTTTGTCAACGGGCATTTCATGGCGAACAGCCCTATCCTTTTCTAAATGCTCTGCCAAAAATCTTCCTGTCAGGCTTTCCGGATGATTCATCATCTCTTCCGGTCTTCCTGCCGCCACAATGCGTCCGCCCTCTTCTCCTCCTCCCGGTCCCATGTCAATCAGATAATCTGCATTGGCAATCACATCCAGATCATGCTCAATGACGATCACCGTTCCTCCATTATGGATCAAAGTCTGAAATACTCCCAGGAGAGTTTCCACATCCAGAGGATGAAGGCCGATAGTCGGCTCGTCAAACACGAACACCGTATCAGACTGTCCTCTTCCCATTTCACTGGCCAGCTTCAGACGCTGGGCTTCACCGCCGGAAAGGCTGGGCGTTTCCTCCCCTAAGGTCAGATAACCCAGGCCAAGATCTTTAAGAACCTGAAGACGCTGAGAAATTAATTTCAAGTCTCTGCAAAAACTGAGGGCGGTATTCACATCCATAGCCATGAGCTCTGGGAGAGAACAAGATTTACCTTCTTTGTTCGTATAGCGAATCCTTTCTGCTTCTTTTCCATAGCGAGACCCCCGGCAGTCAGGGCAGGGGATATCTACATCCGGAAGAAACTGCACATCCAAACTGATTTCTCCCGTTCCGTCACAGGTAGGGCACCGCAGCCGCCCGGTATTGTAAGAGAAATCTCCGGCCTTCCATCCCGCTGCCTTCGCCTCCGGCGTTTTGGCAAACACCTTGCGCAGCTCATCATGGACATTTGCATAGGTCGCCACCGTGGAGCGGACATTGATCCCGATAGGAGTGGCGTCAATGAGTTTCACTCTGCTGATTCCTTCTGCTTCAATTGATTTCACATGATCAGGAAGCTTCTTCCCCTGGATAAAGGCCTCAAGGCCGGGAACAAGACTTTCCAGAATCAACGTTGTTTTCCCAGAACCAGATACCCCTGTTATCACCGTAAGTCTTCCTTTGGGAATCTCCGCCTGAAGCGGTTTGACTGTATGAATTCCTCCGGTGGACAGACTGATTTTCCCTGCCGAAAACAACTCCTCTGGCCCATACTCCTTCTTCATGGTAATCTTCGCATTTCCTGAAAGAAAGGGACCGATCAGCGAATGGGCATCTTGAACAATCTGGGGAATGGTTCCCTGGGCAATGACCTGCCCGCCCCCGGCTCCCGCTTCAGGTCCCATTTCAATCAGCCAGTCCGCTTCCTTCAGAATCTGGATATCATGATCCACCAGCACCACAGAATTCCCATCAGCAATTAAATCCTTCATCACCTGGGAAAGGCCCACAATATTTGATGGATGAAGACCGATGGAAGGCTCGTCCAGCACATACAGCACCCCCGTAGTCCGGTTTCGCACCGCTCGGGCTAACTGCATCCGCTGACGCTCTCCAGTGGATAAGGTAGACGCCGCCCGGTCTAAAGAAAGATATCCTAATCCTAAATCCATCAAACGCTTTGCCGCCGACAAAAAGGACTGACAAATATTTTCCGCCATAGGCCTCATCTCCTCCGGCAGCGATTCCGGCACAGCTTTTACCCATGCAGTCAGCCGGGCAAGCGTCATTTCACAGGCTTCATCCAGCGAAATTCCCTGAAGCTTAGGCGCCCTGGCAGCCTCCGACAGCCGGGTGCCGCTGCAGTCAGGACAAACCTCTTCTTTCAGGAATTTTTCCACCCGCTTCATGCCCTTCTCATCCTTAACCTTGGCCAAAGCGTTTTCCACGGTGTAAACGGCGTTGAAATACGTAAAATCCAGTTCTCCGCCCTGATTGGAATTTTTCGGCTTATAGAAAATGTGTTTTTTTACCGCCGGCCCGTTAAAGACAATATCCCGCTCCTTCTCCGTCAGATCCCGGAAGGGAATATCCGTACGGACTCCCATTTCCCGGCACACATCTGTCATCAATGACCACATCAGGGAATTCCAGGGAGCCACCGCCCCTTCATCAATGGTCAACGACTCATCCGGCACCAAAGTGGAAAGGTCCACAGTACGCACAATGCCGGTGCCCCCGCAGGTGCGGCAGGCCCCCTGGCTGTTAAAGGCAAGCTCCTCCGCCGACGGCGCATAAAACGTCTCGCCGCACTCCGGACAGACCAGCGCCTTTCCTGCAGCCACCGCCAGAGAAGGCTTAAGGTAATGGCCATTGGGGCAGCGGTGACTGGCCAGTCTGGAATACATTAACCTAAGGCTGTTCAACAGCTCTGTTCCCGTTCCAAAAGTGCTTCGGATTCCCGGCACCCCCGGCCGCTGATGCAGCGCCAGCGCCGCCGGAACGTAAAGCACCTGGTCCACCTGGGCTTTTGCCGCCTGAGTCATCCGGCGCCTGGTATAGGTGGAGAGAGCCTCCAGGTAACGCCTGGACCCCTCGGCATACAGAACGCCCAGAGCCAGAGAGGATTTTCCTGATCCAGACACCCCTGCCACCCCAACAATCTGATTTAAGGGGACGTCTACGTCAATATTTTTCAAATTATGGACCCTGGCGCCCCGAACCTTTATTTTCTCAATCATCTTATCTCCTGACTTTCTTTAGCTATTCCCTTCATCGGATTCTGGCCGGCATAAACTCCAGATAATCGGAAGAAACCAAACGATATTCCACTCCCCGCCAGTTCCCTCTGATGCTGTCCCCATACCGCCGCCAGCCATGACAATGGGAATAAACCACCGTCTCTGCCCCATACTCCTGGGCCATCCGGGTAAAACGGCTGTCCTGCTCATAGATGCTGGTAGGCGGATAATGAAGAAACATGATAAATTTCCGGTATCCATTTCCCAGCGCCATCTCAAAAGAAGTTCTAAGCCGAACCTCCTCCCGGGAAAGAAGCTTTTCCAGCTGTTCAATGGTATCCCGGCCTTCATCACAATATCCCTTGGTTCCCACCAGAGCATAGTCATTGTAAGTATAATAATTATTCTGAAGGAATTCCAGCCTTCCTTTAAATTCCTGGTTCAGTTTTCCTGTCTTCTTGGCGTCCCAGAACATATCATGATTTCCCCGAAGGAGAATCTTCCTTCCCGGAAGAGCCGCGATAAACTCCAGATCCGCTCTGGCTTCCTCCAGATTCCTTCCCCAGGAATGATCCCCGGTGACCACCACCGTATCCTCCGGTGAAATTTCACTCAGCCAGTTTTCCCGGATCCGGCTCACATGATTCTTCCATTGAGGGCCAAACACATCCATAGGTTTATTCACAGAAAATGACAGATGAAGATCACCGATTGCATATAATGCCATAGTCGTTTCTCCTTTATTTTATCCATCCTCCATAAACTTCCAGAAGCTTCTGAATCTGAAGGTTAAGATTCTCTGGAAAACTCACTGGATTCTCTTCCGTCAGCTTTATCCACAGATGCAGCCGGTGGTAAGCTTTTCTCTTTCCCTTTTTTATTCCCGCATCACCGGCTGCCTGAAGTTTTATTCTCACCCGCCGCTGTTCAAACAGCGGCACCACCACATAATATAAGCGGTCGTCCAGAAAAGAAAGATATCCCAGCTCCTTTCCAGATTGATTCTTCACATAAAGCCGCCGGTGAAAAAGCCTGGAAGGATAGAGGCTTTCCTTCTCTTTTAAGGAGAAAATTCTATCTTCCGCCTCCAGCATCGCCGGAAGGTAAAAAATCCTGTCTTTCTGATCCTCTGATACGGGGCTGTGATTCGCCTCCGCTTCCTCCGTCCCCTTATTTCCCCCGGCAAGCTCCTGAAGAAGAGCCGTACTGTCAATAAACTGCTGGGCCAGCAGAAAGGTAAGCCTGGCCTGAATTTCCTGGCGAAAAGAGGGCTGGCCCCTGCAGTTTTGCGAAGCGTCAATCTCATCCAGAATCTCCTTGCCGCACTGGTACACGCTGCGCAGAAAGAGAGAAAATTCCTCCTCGATCTTCCACAGATACTTTCCCCGGCCAATGGAAAACATGCCCAGTCTTTCCCCGTCCTGGCTTTCTGCCCAGCAAAAAATCTCCCGCTCCCGGTATGCCTGTTCATTTACAGGTGCGTCCCAATGGAGTTGCTTCCTGGAATGAGAACCTCGCCTGAAATGGTTGAAAGAAGTTTTAGGGCGGGCTTTCCGAAAATCAGCGGAAGTATTTTCATGATCTGCTTCTTTTTTTAACACTTCATAAGCCAGGTTTATTTCGTGAACCGGATAAGGATGGGCCAGGCCTGCTTCCGGGCCAGCATCAGGATGAACCTGGCGTATCAGGCGCCGATATCTCCGCTTAACTTCTCCCATCTCTGTTCCCGGTGAAAGCCCTAGGATGTTGTATGCCTCATTCAGCGTCATTGTGGTTCTCCTCATTAAACTTTCCCGCCATATCCTCTTCCATCACCTGCCGGATTCCTTCCCTCATCCGAGAATCCAGCTTCATCACCCGGATTTCCCTGCACACTTGATTAAGCCCCTGTTCAAACGTCAGTTCAGGCTCCCTGATCAGCAGATCTTTCAGGGCGATATAATAAAGGAACACATAAGTAATATCTTCCTTCCGTCCCAAAATCTCCTGAAGTCTGGCCCTCACCTTTCCTCGATGAGGGAGACCTCCAGAAAATACTCTGCGGTTAAATTCCCAGTAATCCTTCTCCCGTCTGGCTCCGCTTCGAAAATCCAGCCATCCTTTTCCCATCATCCTCTTTCCCTTCTATTTACAGCTGTTCACGCCTTCTGAAGAATGTGAAAGAAAAGAGCAGGGAGCCGCTGCGGTTCGGCGGTTATTCCCCCTTCGCAGCATCTCCCTGTTCCTTTTCATCAGCGAATAAAATTCGTCTTAATTTTCTCCTCCTGGTCAGGAGCCTGAATTCCAGCTTTTTTTCCTGCTTCAATAGACTTTAACAGCCAGGCCATATTATTTCCCAGGGTCCGCATAATCTGCAGTCCTTCTGCATCCTGCTTTACTTCCTCCGGGGTATTGCCGTGAACCATGTTCCAGTAGTTGGAAGAAACCACCGGCATCTGGTAAAAGGTAAAATACTTATTCAGCACATCCAACGTCGCCGTGGTTCCGGCCCGTCTGGCGGAAGCAACAGCCGCCGCCGGCTTTAATCTCATGTCTCCTCCTGCCATGGAACAGAATTTGTCCATAAATTCAATGATCTGGCCGGAAGGGGACGCCCAGTACACCGGAGAGCCAACCACCAGTCCGTCAGCTTCTTTCATCTTCTCCGCCGCCGCTTTTACATTCTCCGTATCCGGATTTCCCGCCTGGAAAATCTCGCTGTCCACGCCGTTTGCTTTTAAAGCAGCAGCTACCTCACACAGCGCCGTATAAGTACAGCCCTCTTTTCTTGGGCTTCCATTCAATAACAATACTTTCATGTTTTCTCGTCCTTTCTTTTTCCTGGAGCCTACGACTCACCTCTTTATTATACGCCTTGTCTCAATTTATTTCCACCTTATTTCTCTCAGGCCAAGAAGGAATCCTTTCCCTTTCCGGGCACCACCGCAAACATCCTGCCGCTCTAAGAACGGCAGGATGTTAAATTTTCTAATCATCACAGCTCCAACTGTCTCTCCCGATAGTGGTGGGCC
The DNA here is from genome assembly GCA_018713255.1 of Candidatus Cottocaccamicrobium excrementipullorum. Taxonomy (GTDB): domain Bacteria; phylum Bacillota; class Clostridia; order Lachnospirales; family Lachnospiraceae; genus Caccovicinus; species Caccovicinus excrementipullorum. The sequence continues at coordinate 21,128 of DVFL01000034.1, forward strand.
GATTCCAGCATCATATCCTTTACCTTCATTAACCGGGTTTGAGAACTGCGCTCATTCTCATCCAGCTTCATGGTAATGTATCGGATATTCTGCCTGGTTTCCGGAATCACCACATGCTCCAAAGCATTTACTCTCCGCCTGGTCTTTTCGATCTCCGCCGCCATCAGCTGGCAGGATTTTTCACATTCCGCCAGTCTGAGAAGATCAGGAAGAAGATCTGCCAGGCGCTTCACCGCCTCATCCAAGTCTCCTGAAGTAAAGGCGAAGCCGTAAGAGTAAATATCATTAGGATCCGATGTTCTGGTTGTGGTATGAAACACGGGAATTTCCACGCTCATAACATTTTTTGTCTCTGCTTCCAGGTAAATCTCCTGTTTCGGCGCTATTAAGGCCACATTCAGGGCCTCCTGGGACATCCCCGCCCGGGCAAGAACAAAATTCTGGTTAGCCTCTTTGATCCCGGCTTCCACCTTTTCCCGCAGCGCCTTATTCTCCCGGACCATCTCCAAAAACTGCCGCATCAGCTCATCCCGTTTATCTTTCAGCAGCTTATAGCCCCGGGTGGCTGTGGCCAGCTTCTTTTTCAGCCTGGTCAGCTCCATCCGGGTAGGATTTACATGTTTCCCGCTCATGACAGTCCTCACCCTTTCTGAACCTGCTGGTCATAATACTGATCCAGGTATTTGTCCTTAATTCGCTTTAACTCGCTTCTGGGAAGAATCCGCAGAAGTTTCCAGCCGATTTCCATGGTTTCTTCAATATCCCGGTTCGTGTAATATCCCTGGGATACATACTGGCGCTCAAATTCATCGGCAAACTGTGCATACAGCTTATCAATCTCCGTCAGAGCCGCCTCGCCTAAAATCACCATCAGCTCCTTGGCATCCTTGCCCCTGGCATAGGCGGCAAACAGCTGGTTCATCACATCCGCATGGTCCTCTCTGGTCTTTCCCTGACCGATTCCCTTATCCTTAAGACGGGATAATGAAGGAAGCACATCGATCGGCGGCGCAATATTTTTCCGGTACAGCTCCCGGCTTAAAATAATCTGGCCCTCGGTAATGTAACCGGTAAGATCAGGAATCGGATGGGTTTTATCATCCTCAGGCATGGTAAGAATGGGAATCAAGGTAATCGAGCCATTCTTTCCTTTCTGCCGCCCTGCTCTCTCGTAAAGAGAGGCCAGATCCGTATACATGTAGCCTGGATATCCCCGCCGTCCGGGAACTTCTTTTCTGGCTGCCGAGATTTCACGGAGAGCATCTGCATAGTTCGTAATGTCGGTGAGAATCACCAGCACATGCATATTTTTCTCAAAAGCCAGATATTCTGCTGCCGTCAAAGCCATTCTGGGGGTTGCGATCCGTTCTACTGCCGGATCATTGGCCAGATTAATAAACATAACGCTCCGGTCAATGGCTCCCGTCTCCCGGAAGCTTTCCATGAAAAAATTAGCCTCCTCAAAAGTAATGCCCATGGCGGCAAACACAACAGCGAAGGGCTCGTTGGTTCCCCGCACCTTAGCCTGACGGGCAATCTGAGCCGCCAGATTCGCATGGGGAAGTCCTGAAGCAGAAAAAATCGGAAGTTTCTGGCCTCTTACCAGGGTATTTAATCCGTCAATGGCGGAAATTCCCGTCTGAATAAATTCCTGAGGATAATTCCTGGCCGCCGGATTCATGGGCAGACCATTAATATTCATTCTCTTTTCCGGAAGAATCTCCGGTCCCCCGTCAATGGGGCGGCCAAGGCCGTCAAACATCCGGCTGAGCATATCTTCCGATACGCCAAGCTCCATGGATCTCCCCAGGAAACGGACCTTGCTGGATTCCAGGTTGATTCCTGCCGAGGCCTCAAACAGCTGAACCAGAGCATTTCCCCCGTCGATTTCCAGCACCTTGCACCGTCTTTTTTCTCCGTCCGCCAGCTCAATCTCTCCCAGCTCATCATAAGTTACGTTCTGGACTCCCCGGACCAGCATCAGAGGACCCGCCACCTCTTCTATGGTTCTGTATTCCTTTGGCATCAGAAGTCCTCCTTTCTCGCCAGTTCTTCCCGGAGCTGGCTGTTTAACAGCTCCTCCGTCTTTTTAAACATTTCCTCCACTTCCGTCTCATCCACATACTTAAACCGTCCGATATTTTCCCTTACCGGAAGAGACACCAGCCGATCAATAGAAGCCCCCTGATTCAGGGCTGCTCCTGCCTTTCGGTAGTAATCCAGAATCAGCTCCATCATCCGGTACTGCTTCGTCAAGGATGTATACGTATCCGTCTCATGGAAAGCATTCTGGTGAAGGAAATCCTCTCGAATGGAGCGGGCTGCCTCCAGTTTAAGCCGGTCAGGAGCTGACAAAGCATCCATTCCTACCAGCTGAACAATCTCATTTAACTCTGCCTCTTCCTGAAGAAGTTTCATGATTTCCGCCCGAAGGCTGGTCCAGCTTTCATTCACCTGGGCATTAAACCATTTTTCCAAAGTATCAACATAAAGAGAATAGCTGGAAAGCCAGTTGATCGCCGGAAAATGTCGCTTGTACGCCAGATCCGAATCCAAACTCCAGAATACCTTCACAATCCGCAAGGTCGCCTGGGTCACCGGTTCCGAAGTGTCTCCGCCGGCAGGGGACACGGCTCCGATTACCGAAAGGGCCCCTTCCCGTCCTTCCTTTCCCAGAGAAATCACCCTTCCTGCCCGCTCGTAAAACTGTGCCAGACGAGAACCAAGGTATGCCGGATATCCTTCCTCTCCCGGCATCTCTTCAAGACGGCCGGACATCTCCCGCAAAGCCTCCGCCCAGCGAGAAGTAGAATCCGCCATCAGCGCCACCGAATAGCCCATATCCCGAAAATACTCTGCAATGGTAATTCCCGTATAGATGGACGCTTCCCGCGCCGCCACCGGCATATCTGAGGTGTTGGCAATCAGCACCGTTCTGGCCATCAGGGATTTCCCGGTTTTGGGATCCTTAAGCTCCGGGAACTCATTCAGCACGTCCGTCATTTCATTGCCCCGCTCGCCGCAGCCAATATACACCACAATGTCCGCATCCGCCCATTTTGCCAGCTGATGCTGAACTACCGTCTTCCCTGAGCCAAAAGGTCCTGGCACCGCCGCCACTCCTCCCTTGGCGATAGGGAACAACGTATCGATTACCCGCTGCCCCGTTACCAACGGCATCTGGGGAGACAGTTTTCTTTGATAAGGACGTCCCCGGCGCACAGGCCATCTCTGCATCAAACTTACCGGCTGTTCCTTTCCTGTTTCATCGGTGATCACAGCCACCGTATCTTCCACTGTATGTTCACCGGGAAAAACAGCAGTCAAGGTTCCCTTCATTCCCGGAGGCACCATAATTTTATGGTTCACCACCTCTGTCTCCTGAACTGTACCGATAATATCGCCCCCGGATACCTGATCTCCTGCTGCCGCAGCCGGAACAAACTCCCATCGGCGGTCCCGTTTCAGGGAGGGCACTTCCACCCCACGGTTTAAAAGATTTCCCCCGGTCACCCGCATAATATCATCCAGAGGACGCTGAATTCCATCATAAATACTTCCAATCAGGCCAGGCCCCAGCTCCACGCTCATGGGCACCCCTGTAGATTCCACCGGTTCTCCCGGTCCCAGTCCTGAAGTTTCCTCATATACCTGAATGGAGGCCTGATCTCCATGAATTTCAATAATCTCGCCGATCAGCCGCTTGCTGCTCACCCGCACCACGTCAGACATGTTGGCATTCCGCATTCCCTCTGCGATCACTAACGGCCCGGCTACTTTTCTGATAACGCCTTTGCTCATCTCTACCTCCTGTTTACCGTCACTGGCCTATTCTTCCGGCGGCTATTTTTCATTAAAAATAATATCCGAACCCACCGCCTGCTCCACTGACTTTTTCACCGCCATAATGCCCCGTCCAGTATTGCCGGAAACCCCCGGAATCAAAATCACTGCCGGAAGTCCTGCCTCCCGGTACCGCTCAATCTCCGGCTCAATCCGGGCTGCCAGCCCTTCTGTAATAAAAATCACTCCATAGCCGCCGCCTTCCGCCAGCTCTCGAAGCTTCCGTTCCGCCGCCTGGGGATCTGTAATGGAAAAGGGGATCATTCCCAGAGCAGCAAATCCATAAATGCTGTCCTGGTCGCCCATTACCGCAATCTTATACATACGTTTCTCTCACCCTTTCCCGGATCCACTGCTCCGGAAGATGATTTCTCTTGCCGGAAAGCACAATCCGAACTGATTTAATCTCGTTTTCCCTTGCCAAAATATACGCAGCCAGGGGCCCCAGCCCAAAGGCATTGTAAAGCTGAGGACGAATCCGCCTCATCAGCAGGTTATCACACCAGCGCTCAAAGGCGGAAAGAGACTGCCTGATCATTGCCGCCCCTTCATGATACTCCGTGCCATCCAGATACCTGATCATCTCCTCTTGCCCTTCCGCAGCCGCCTGAGAAAGCCGTTCAAGATCAAGGGAGGCACAAGGCGACAGAGCCCGGGAAAGAAAATCTCCGTCCTTTCCCGTCCTCATCGAACGGACCGCAATCTTAATATCGGCGCAAGCCACCGTAATCTCTGCGTACAGCATCAAAAAAGGATCCTTTGACGCTTTGCCCGCCTTATAGATTGCATCCAGCGCCGCCCGGTCAATCAAGACGTCGCAAAGCTGTCCATCCCCAGTCTGCAAAATCACCCGCTGAGCCTCCTTCGCCGGCTGCCGCATCCTTTCGGGAAGATCCTCAAATCGATTTTCCAAAAGGGCTTTCTGCATGGTTTCCGGAGGCACCGTGCCCTGCTGAAGATAAAGATTAAAAAGACCTGCAGGATGCTTGCAGCTTTTCACTGCTGCCTTTAAATTGCTGTAGTCATTTCCGTACAAAAATACATTAAACACGGAAGTATCCCCCAAAAGCTCCTTCATGAACTCCCAGGTTTTGCTCCGCTCTCTGGAAAGCATTTCTTCCCAGTCCTCCTGGCCTCCCTCCCAGCCCTTTTCTCTTAACAGCCGGATACAGCTCTCATCATCTGGAGCCGCCAGAAGCTGCTCAAAAAAATCGGCGGACAACAGAGACAATTCTTTCGTCCGAATACGGGCGACTTGATATAAATACTGATTTTCCGCCATCCCATTTCCTCCTTCATCCTTTAAGTCTCTGCTGTTTACGGAAACAGAATCTTCCTGACCACATCCTGAAGATGCTCCCGGGAAGAATCAAACATGGCGTCAAAGGAGCAGTTTTCCTCAATTCCCCCATAGCTTAAGACAAATCCTCCCTGGATTTCTCTTGGCTGAGAAGAAATGCGCAGCACTGCCTTTTTATCCTTTACCGCCTGGTTCATCCGCTCCTCCAGATCTTCAGGCAGCCGCCGCAAATCTTTTTCCGAAAAATAAACCGTTCCGCAGCCCTCCATGGCCCAGTCCGCCGCAAGTTTTACCACTACATCAAAATACCGGTCCGGCTCCAGATTTTTGGCCTTTTCCAAAGCCTGGGAAAGCACCTCTCCAATCAACTCCTGCTTTTTCGCCAGAAGCCCCTGGCGGACCTTCAGCCCGGCGGCTGAACGGCCTCGGTTAAGAATCTCTTCCTTCCGTTTTCTTCCCTCTTCCTCAATCCTGTCACATTCCTGCTTTGCCTCCGCCCTGGCCCTTTCCAGCAGCTGCTCTCTGGTTTCTTTGGCAGCGGCAATGACTTTCCCGGCAGCTTCATCCGATTCTTCCTGAATCTGACGGATAATCTTTTCCAATCCAGCCATATCTCGCTCTCCCTTCCTTCCGGCCTGGTTATACTGCCAGACTGTTAATTCCAAAAATCGAAAGAATAGAGATCAAAAGAGCCAGAATTGCATAAGTCTCAACCATGGCCGGGAAGATCATGGCCTTTCCGAACTGATCCGGCCGCTTAGCCACCAGACTGATGGACGCCACAGAAGCCCGAGCCTGACGAATCGCTGATTTATACCCAACGAAAGCCATGGGAAGGCAGGCCACAAAATAAAGAATTCCTTTGATCAGCGAAATATCTGCGCTTCCGCCCATAATGCCGATCTGGGTCAGGGTAATGAATCCAATCAGCAGACCGTAAATTCCCTGGGTTCCTGGAAGAAGCTGCAGAACCAGCACCTTGCTGAATTTAGACGGATCTTCAGTCACTACGCCTGCCGCCGCCTCGCCGGTCATTCCAACGCCGATGGAAGAACCGATTCCCGCTGCCAGCGCTGCAATCACTGCTCCTAATAGTGCCAAAACCACTCCCATATTCTCCATTATGCTCATCACTTATATATCCTCCTCGACCTTATAATATTTTGTGTGTTCTCCAAAAGGAGAGAATTTCCTTCCTCCGCCTTCATAAAACTTTCCAAAAAATTCCACAAACTGAAGGCGGTTGGTATGAACATAAGCCCCCATGGCGTTAATTGCCAGATTCAGGGCATGACCAATGACAAACACCAGAATAAATAAAACCGCTCCTGGAACAGAATTTCCCAGCATACTCCCCATCTTATTAAAAACAGTGGAAATTACACTGGTCGCCAGCCCCAGAGCCAAAAGCCTGGAATAAGATAAAATATCGCTGAGATAGGAGGTAATGCCATAGGCCCCGTAAAGTCCTTTTAGCAGCCTCTTTCCCCAGTTTTTTGACTCTCTTCCGCTGGTTAAAACAATTCCCACGAATCCAATGGCGGCCACTGCTCCTGCCGCTGTACCCACAGCAGGAGAAAGAGTAAATCCAAGCCCAAGCATCTCCGTAAACATAGACATGGTAAGCATGTAAACCACAGCGCCGCCTACCAGCATATACCAGAACACCACATCGTAAATTCCATCCGCCAAATGTCCGCTTTTTACGGAACAATAAAGCTTTACGCCCAATCCGGTAAACAAATGGACAATTCCAAAGCAGAAAGAAAATACCAGCATCTTCATGGGCAGCGCCACCGGCTCAAACCATAACGGAGCCAGCCGGATATCTGGCCGGTTAAAGAAGGTGGAGGCAATCACATTCACCGCATCTCCAAAAAAGCTTCCAAACATAATTCCCCAAAAAGTGGTGGAAATACCACTGTACAGAAACATCTTCAAGGTTTTCTTAAGCCCAGATTCCATATTGGGAAACTTTTTCATGCAGTACAGACAGCCAAACACCATAATTAACCCATAGGCTGCATCAGAAAGCATCAGCCCAAACAGCAGATAATAAAATCCCGCCATTACCGCCGAGGGATCGATTTCTCCCGGTCCCGGAAGGCTGTAGCTCTCCACAATCCCTTCCACCGGCTGGGCGAACCAGTTGTTTTTCAGAACAACGGGAACATCCTCTGTCTCCTGCGGATCAGAGAACTGAACAAAAGCGTCATACCGCTGCGTCAGGTCTTGTTCCAGTTTTTCTGTCTGGTTCTCCGGCACATATCCTGTGATGAAAAATACGTTCTGAGACTGGATCAAATCATTAAGAACTCCATACTTTTCCGCCCGCATCACATAATAATCTGCCACAAACTTCAGCTCATCCCGGCTGGAAGCAAAAGACCGAATCTCTTCTTCATAAGACTGAATTTCATCTTTTATTCCCTGGAGTTCACCTTTCAGCTGACGCAAACGATCCGCAGGCACTTCTCTGGATTGAGGCGCTTTCACAAATCCAAGGCTTCTCAGCCCCTTATCCATCTGCTCCCCGTCCTCCCTGCGGCACAGAGCAAAGAAACAGGTCTGCTCCTTGGAAGAACTCACCAACGACAGTTCCACCGGTCCCTGGCAGCATCCAGACAGCTGACCAGCCAGCTCTTCCAGAGAAACCGGACGAGGCAGCGAACCGATAAAGGCCTGTGTTGTTTTCGTTCCCCGAAAATTCAGAGGAAGATCAAAGGAGCTCCAAGGCTCCAATTCCTGAAGCTGCTGTTCCAATCTTGGAACGGCGCTTTTTCTCTCTCCAACAGTCTTCGCCAGCCATAGCACCCGGCCGGCCTTTTTCATGATCTCATCATGGCGGCTGGCAAGCTCCTCATAGGTTTTCAACTTCAGAGGCTCTCTCCCCGCAAAAGAAGACAGGAGACCTTTTTTCTCCGGGACGTAAGACTTAAGCACCTGGAGCGCCTGCTCCGCCTCCGCCCCATTCCGCTCAAAAACCGCCTTTGAGGGGAGAACATTCATTTTGTGGAAGATCTGATCCTCTTCCACCTCTGTGCTGACTTCCAGCACGCCCTGGCGCTGAAGATATTCCAGCGTTCTCTTCCGGTTTTTCTTCAGCCCGCAGATTAACGCCTTCTTCATGGGCAATACTGCCATTGCTCCCACCTCCCCTTACATCAGCTCCTTAAGGACAGCCTCCACCGCCTGGGGACCTTTCTCCTCCAGGACGGATTCCAGGCGAAGGCTCTCTTCTTTTTCCTGACGGCTGGCTTCTTCCATCATCCTGCCGCACTCCTCCCGGGCCTCTTTTTCCTCTTTCTGCGCCTGGCTGACGGCCTTTTCTGTCATCTCTTTTTTGATGGCTTCCGCCTCTTCATGAGCTTTCTGAAGAATCGCTTCTGCCTCATTCTCTGCAGAAGCAGTCTTCCTTGCCCCTTCCAGCTCCGCCTGGCGGATGGCATCAATGATCTCCCTGGCCAACCCGTTCCCTCCTTTCTTCCGCAACCATCAAATCAACCAATCAATTCCTCTGCAATCTTATGTGCATGTTTCAAATTATATATTATTTTTTTAATTAATGCAATCAATTTGTGAAAATTTCACAATTTATTTTTATTTTATCACAAATATTTTATCATCTATCATTATTCCAGAACTTTCTGATTTTTTCTCCCCCATCAAACAATAAACAAAAAAAGAAGGCATATTTTCTCCATACATTACGGTGAATACGCCTTCTTTTTATCCTTTTATTCATTAATGCCGGACACCGCCAGTTTTCCTTCTCTCACCGAAAAGATAATATTGGCTTTGGACCCATCAGACAAAACAAATCCCGCCATGCTAGGAGAAAGGGAATTCTCATCAGCCGCAGCAACGGAAGCTAAGAGCTCTGGAGTAAAAATCCGATCCGCTCCAAGGGCAATCAATTCCTCTCGGCTGTCCACAGACTGGCCGCCATCCAATCCCACATAGACAGGAAAAGCCGTCAAGTCCGCCAGCTTCTCCAGATCCTTTTCCTCAACCGCCGCCTTAATTTCTCTGGCAAAAGCAGCAGAAGCAACACTGTCCACTGCAAAATTATCCTCGTAAGTTTCACCAGCTGCCGCCTGATTTTCCTCCGGTTCCATCGCTTCTGTCTTTAAAGTTTCCGTTTCCCTTTCTGCTGCTTCCGTTTCCCTTTCCGAAGCATCTGTACTCACATCCGTGGTTTCCTGAACAGAAGGGGCCGCCGTTTCCTTGATCTGGCTTTGTCCGCATCCTGTTATCATCATTCCTGCCGCCATGGCAGCCATCCATACCTTTATTCCCTTCATTATTCTTTCTCCTTTCTTCACTCAATGCTGATCTTCGCCGGATTAACTCTTAATTTCAAACTCCTGCGTTCCTTCACTTCCCGGCGCAATTTCATAAGCTGCAAAAACAATCACCGGGTTCCCCTCTTCATTCAGATAAAATGGAATATCCTGGGGAATTCCTTCAAAATCATCAAAAAATACTGCTCCATTCTGTTTCCGCTCCTCCATCTGCCTGCGGATTTCTGCATTCACCTTATCCTGATATCCTTCTCCCAGAATATCCTTCAGGGTTACCAGTTTTCCATCCTTCAAATCAAAATTATAATATCTGGTCTCATTATAGGCGCTGGTCCAGTTTTCACTTCCCATCACCACCAGGGAGAGATAATCCTCCGTCTGCGACTTCACCTCATACCAGACCTTGATCTCAATCTGATGGGCCTCCCACTCTTCCTGGGTGCCTCCCGTGTCCAGAAAGGCCTGCCGATATTCCTCTGCCCTGGCCTGAGCCTCTGCTGCATACTGTTCACACAGCTGGTAAATCTCCTCATTCACCGACTGCTCCAGACCTGCAAACTCCTGGGAAATCATTTCAATACTGGGAATTTCCACGGATATTTTTAAATCATCTGTTTCCGTCTCATATGCCCGGAAGGTAAGGACCCTGGCCACAGCGCCGATCACCGGAAGCTGTCCTGCACTTTCCGCAAAGGCTGTGCTGGTATTTAACGCCGTGGTAAATAATACTGCCCCGGCGGCAGCGGCAGCCATTCCTCCCCGCAGTCCCCGATTCCACAGCCGGACTCTCCGCCGTTTGCCTTCTGCCCGCCTAATCTCCACCTGAATCCGCTCTGCCAGCTCCTGAGGAATTTCCGTTTCCTCATACCTCTTTTTTGCTTCCTCCATTGGATTCATTCTCCCACCTCCTGAATGTTAACCTTCAGCTGCTTAAGTCCACGGTAAAGCTTCGCCTTCACCGTATTTAAGTTCATCTCCATAATCTGAGCAATTTCCTTTAAGGGCAGCTCTTCAAAATACCGCAGCTTAATAATCGTCTGAGTCTCTCCATCCAACCGGCTGATCTCATCATAAAGATCATCCTGCATCTCGAATCCCTTTTCCTCATAGGAACCTTCTTCCTGCTCCTGGCCAGTGAGAGAAAAACGGTTTCTCGCTTTCATCAGCTGCAGACTCTCATTTACCAGGATTCGATAAAACCAGGTCCGCACCGCCTCCTTGTTCCGAATTCTCCCATAATGCTCCAAAGCTTTGCACACTGCGCTCTGTACCACATCCAAGGCATCCTCCCGGTCCCGGACGTAGCTGTAGGCCAGCCGGTAAAACGTATTTTGATTTTCCACAATGTATCCTACAATGTGATCATACAGATCCTGCTTCATCTCATTTTCCTCTCAGCGCTGTTTTTCTCTTTCTATCTTATAGATTGTTTTTGCCAAAGAAAAGTTGCAGAAAAATTTTTCTTTCCGCCTTCATGGATCACTCACGGCACAAAAAAAGACGTATCTCCCCCTTAGATCAAATGATCTTCAGGAAAGAATACGTCTTAAAGGCCTGGACCATCCAGGAAACAGCTTAATAGCACAAAGAAATCAATACCGGCACAAAGGTGGAACAAATCATCCCGTTCAGAACAGAAAGCACCACCGTCTCCTCATCCGTATAGCGAATCATCATGGGAAGAGTAGTATCCTCACTGGTGGCTGCCGCCGGAGCAATACAAGTATAAGAATTAAAATGACGGGAAAGATAAGGAATCATAAAGAAGGCCCCGATCTCCCGCATCAAATTGCTTAAAAAGGCAATGCTGCCCAGCCTTGTGCCCGCCAGATTTCCAATGGTCACTCCCGCCAGGCTGTACCAGCCCAGTCCGCTGCCCACCGAAACCGCCTCATGAATCGGGAATCCCATCAATACTCCGCACAGAACACTTCCTGCCAGAGATCCCACAATAATTCCCAAAGGAATCATCAAAATCTTCACATGATACTGGCGAATGCTGGCCATCACTCCCTTATGAAGCCCCACGCTGATTCCCACAGAGAACATGAGCAAATACAAAATCCACTGAGTACGAGCAGACAAAGGACTTAACAGTCCCGCAATCACAGGAACCCCTCCACAAAGGATTCCCAAAATCAAAGCCCCTACCGCCAAAAATACCATAGGGTCGCTGCCCCCAGAGGAAGATTTGCCTCCCTGATTGGACTTTTGACCATGAATATTCTTTGACGTTCCCGACATCAACCATCTGGTTAAAAGATATACCGCTCCGATGGAAAACAAAGTAGGAATCAGGAAAAACAGGAAACTCTGCGTCCCCAAAACAGCAAGCTCAGAGAAAAAACCTTCCCTCTGCCCCAAACTAACTCCCATCAAAAAGATCAGCAGCAGCGTACAAAAAAGCTGCAGACGTTCATTTATCCCTTTCCTGTTCTCAGGATAAAACCGCCCTGCGATGATCCCAAGAATCATTACGATAATCGTTGTCATAACGCCTTCACCTCTTAACTCACGTTGGGCTATCATAACATACTTTCTTGGGGCTTGTCAAGTAAGGAAGCTTTTCCGTCCAGGGTTATGAATTTGTTCACTGCCCTACCTTTCCTCGCCTTCCATCATACGTCTGATGAAGCCTTCTTCCAATACATCACTGCACGTATCCGTGTGGCCATCCCCGGGAATCATGGTGAAATGATACTCATAAGGATCTCCCGGAACGGAGAGGAACGTGTCTCGAACCAATTCATTCATGTCCCGCCATGGATCATATTCGCCGCACCCATGATCTACAATCGGCTTGGGCAGATCGGTCTTCGCCAGTTCCAGGATGGAGCGGCGCACACAGTAGGGCGATTGCTTAATGTCTCCCGTGCCGAACAGTCTTTCTTTTTCCTGCATGCGATGAGAAAAATCTGCATCCGCCTTGTCGCCTGCGCCGTAGGCCCCGATGGCGCCAAAGGTTTCAGGATGATTCAGCCCGATATACAAACAGCCATAACCCCCGTTCGAGAATCCACTGATCCAGTTATCCTCACGGCGTGTGGACAGACGCGGCAGGAGGCCTCGCATAATCTGCGGAAGCTCTTTGCCGATATATTCTCCAAAACGCCCGCCCTTTGCCATGTCTACAAAACAAGAATGGTAGGCGTGGGGCATGATCACAGCCAGATTATTGTATTTTCCGGCATGTGCTTCGATGCGCGTATTGCGCACCCAGCTGGTCTGATCTCCGCTTCCCCCATGAAGAAGCCACAATACCTTCCATGGTTCTTGGGCAGTATGGGATTGATCAGGCAGAAGGGCCCATACATCCATCCCCATCTGCAATACTTTCGATTGAATATGGAACTGCATCAGTGTCATCTCCGGCTCCCTCCTTTCACATTCTGCACGTACTTCTGAAATGCCTCTTCCAGAAGATTCTCCGCCCCTACAGCCTCGACTGTAATCTGCGCGCCATTCCTGGCCCACTGCATGGCCTGCTCCTCGTGACGGGCATCGCAGTACAGATGAACCGGAATCTGAAACGTTGTGGAAAGAGCATATCCCCGGACATCCAGGGTTTCTTTTTCGCCAAAAAGATACTCCGGCTTGGGTTCAATATCTGTTCCATACAAACAGGCCACATCTAATACAGGATTGACTGCAGCTGCGCCCGCGAAGGAATCCGGTGCATTCTGCGCCGCCATCAATGCTCCATATCCCCCGGTTCCCACGCCCATGACCCAGCGATCCTTTCCTTCGCAGGAAATAGGGAACCATCCAGCCAGCTTCTCCGGCAGCTCCTGCACCAGATAATCGCCCCAGGCATACCCTGTCACACTGTTGACAAAACAGCTCTGATTTCCATCAATCAAAGCGATCGCCACGTCGGCTTTTTCTGCATATCGTTCCAGACGCGCCTGCCGCATCCATTGCGTCCTGTCTTCGCCATGGTCATGAAGCAGCATCAACAACGGATACCGCTTGCCAGATTCCGCCACCTGGGGCAGAAACACCTCAATTCCTACATAAGTATGCGGTCCCTCTGCAAAAGTTTGTACTTGTATCCAATTCACCTTGCAACCCTCCTATTGATATAAGATACATTTTATCTGTAAAGTACCATGTCTCAGCGAGAAATGCAAGTTCTTTAGATCGTCCTAATTAAGAGAAAGGCGCGGCCCACAGGGACCGCGCCTTTTCCTTGATCCTGCTGATTTTTGCCGAAAAATTCTTTTACTCTTCCTGGCTTTCCTCAGCATCTTTAATCACTTCATCTTCTTCAGACTCTTCCTCAGATTCCTTTTCCTCCTGAGCCGTCTCTTCAGCTTCTGCTTCTTCCTGAGCTTCCTCTTCGGGTTCTGCTTCCTCCTGAACTTCTTCTTCAGCTTCTGCTTCTTCCTGAGCTTCCTTTTCAGGCTTTGTTTCCTCTGTGGTTAAGGCTTCTTCACTTTCCTCTTCGGATTCTTCCTTCTCCACTGCCGCTTCGTCAGCAGCATCTTCGGAAACAGCCTCAGAAACAGTTTCTTCCGGCTCTTCCTCCGCTTCTTTGAAGAATTCCGCAGCTGCCTTCTTCAGCTCTTTAACCTCTTCTTCAGGAACAATTCCAATTTCCACAGTATCTAAAGTATCTCCGTACTTCACCCGGAACTCCTGCTTTGCAATCATTTCGTCGAAATCTTCGGCAAAATCATAGCCTTCCGGAAGTTCCCAATCCTCTCCGTAATTAAAGATTGCATATCCGCCTTCAGGACCGTTTTCTGCAACAACCACGGGCTCAACATCAACGTCTCCGCCGAAAGGATCTACGAAGTTGATAATCAGAATGGCTTCCATACCTTCTTCTTCCTCTACGAGACGTACTTTAATCTCCGTTGCTCCCTCTTCATTGATGAAAACGTCTCCGCTCTCGGCAAGCTCGTAGCCTTCCGGTACGGACGATTCAAGAATGCCGACATTAAACACGGTTGCTTCCTTGTCTAATGTAATCGTGGTATCTCCAACATTCTCTTTCGTAGCTTCATCTACAAAGATAATCTCTACTTCCTGAGTGGCTGCCTCTTCCTTGATCGGACGTACATCAACAAAGATCCAGCCGCCGTAAATGGTAATGTCTCCAGTAGTTGCAAGTTCATAGCCTTCTGGAATGTCTGTCAGGGCGCTGGTATTCACCGAAGTTGCATCTGCAGATACTGTTACCTTGCCTTCATCAACATGTTTGTCGTTCTCAACATCCCAGTAATTTACTCCTACTTCCTGGGTAGTTGCTACCGGACGTACCTCTACATAAATCCAACCGCCGTTAATGGTAATATCCCCAGTAGTTGCAAGTTCATAGCCTTCTGGAATGTCTGTCAGAGCGCTGGTATTCACTGCTGCTGCATCTGCAGATACCGTTACCTTACCTTCACAAACCTGTTCGTTGTT
>DVFL01000035.1 GCA_018713255.1 Candidatus Cottocaccamicrobium excrementipullorum
GTCCTTTGAACTCCACCGCATAGCTGCGGGGAAAATCCTCCTGCGAAAGAACCTCACACAGATAGTCCAGCACTTCATGGCAGCATTCCTCCGTATTGTCCCTGGCAGTAATACGGATCACGGCAAAGGCATCGTTGGCCGATGCGGTGAAGTGCTCTGTTTTCCTCTTTTGCAGAGAGAGCAGCAGCCTGCCGGTCCCGTGTTCCCGGAGCTTTTTCACCATATCCGGACGGACTTTCTCCACCAATCCAAAGAGGTAATTGGCGTCCAGATACTGAAAGTCCATACCATATACCTTATAGCTCACCGCCACATAGCAGGCGAAACGCAGCAGCGGCTCCGGGACCTGCTCTGCACGGATACCTGGTTTTAGGGAATACTCCCGATCCCAGAAGTGGTCATCTTCATTGCCTGTCACGATAAAATATTTCTCCTGTAGCTCCCGTTGCAGCATATCAAGTAGATGGTGGTCAATTTCACCCCACCGGCTCTGGCGGCGCAGGTTTTCGCTGAAGGCGATGGCCTTTTCCGCGTCAAGAGTCTCAGCCCGCTGCGCTTCGGTCCATGTCCGAAGCAGTTGCCACACCTCAAAGGGCGCGCCTTCGCTGCTGACCACTACCGGAGGCCAGAGAGAATCAAGCCGCGTGATTCTCCCGTCAATGGCATCCTGGATGCACTGGTCAAAGAGCGGTTGCAGTTCCTCCTGCACCTTGGGCTTCATCCAGTAACAGCGCCCGTCCGCACTATTTCGTTTTGGTAAACTCATATCAGGCCACCTCTTTCCGAACAATAAAAAACGCCCTGCGCCGCACTGCCACAAGGGCAGACGAACGCAGGACATAAAAAGGCCGCAAGAGAGGAGCCACATCTACCGGCTGATGTGGTTTCTTCGACAGCTAAAATGGTTTTTTCATATCTAAGAACAGTTGGTGGTTGTCCAAGGACTCTGCCCATAGTGGCACCTCCTTTATAGGTATAATTTTATATTTTATTATATCATAAGGCGCTTGTCATTGGAAATGTTTTGTAAGTTCTGCCGATTAACTTTTTGTGAATTTGTTATTCATCTGAGATATGCAGTATCAGCAGTGTCAGGGTGAATCAAGATGATTTGTTTTCCTTGGCGGAGAGCATAGTTTACAGTCTGAGCTGTACCAGATCGCATCTGTTTTGCATTGTCAAATACCCCCACAAGAAAATCAGCATGATCCACCATATAGTAGTTGCGTTTTTTATAGCTGGCGGTGTTTGCTTCCTGAGAAACTACAATGCAGTTTGTCGCTTTTTGAATCAGACTTTTCAGCCTTTTTTGACTTTGCTCTGGCCATTTAGAGTCATGGCCAACGAAGGAAATCGCAACAATAATTTCAATGTTCTCATACCCGGATTTTTCTTTCAGCGCCAGCAGCTGCTCACCGGCCCACATATCTACACCAAGAGCGCCGCCCACAAAAAATGTTTGAACATTTTCTCTGTCGTGTAGCATTTGAAACTGCTCAAAAAGGCGCTCTTTTATTTCTTTACACAGCGGATGATTTTCGTTATAACCGAAGCAAAATCTTGTTGGACGATGGCCAGTAATGGCGCAAGCACGCGGATTCATAAAATCCCTCCCCGTTTTGGCCGTGATTACATATACAAAGCAAAAATCGTGCAAATAATGTTGACAAAAAGCATATTTAATCAAAATTATACCATATACAATGTGGAATATCAACATTCGCTTTCTGCTATCCTAAACGTAGCAGAGAGGTGATTTGTATGGATGAGGAGTTTATTCGCAATCGGATTACAGAATTGCGTTTGAAAAAGGGTGTGTCGGAATACCAGATGAGCATGGATTTGGGCCAAAACAAAAACTATGTTCAAGCCATTTCTTCTGGCCGTGCATTGCCGTCTATGAAGCAGTTTCTCAACATCTGCCAATATATGGAGATCACCCCATTTCAATTTTTTGATGCACAGGAAAACAACCCTCAACTCATCAAGAAGGCTCTTGATGGAATGAGGAAACTGTCTGACGACGATCTGATAATGTTGATTGGATTGATTGGTCGTTTGAACTCGGAGAGCTAAAGGGAGCATAATGTGGCAAGCAATGCCTAGGGATAGCCACGGCTCCCTTGCGCTGCTTGTTGAGGGTATCCCCCAAGCCCCCTTTGAACGCAGAATTTCATTCTGCGGCTGTGCGTTCTGCGAACGCTTTTTGGCAGCTCCCCTTGTATCCTCAGCAGTGTTCAGAAATTCAAATATCAAATGTCACCGGAAGTCTGCTTTTGTGCGTATGCGAGCGTGTTTGTGTGTTTCGTTTGCTTCCATAAAGGCACCCCTTTGTATGGAATCGGTTATCCGACAGAAACTAACTAAGCACCGGGAGAACCGCAGTTCGTACATACAATGCTATTATAGTATAACCTTTCTCCTTCCATACTGCTATTTCAATTATGTGGGGAATTTACGGTTTATGGGGCAGACAATAAAATTTATTTTGTTTGACTTAAAATTCCCTAAATTTGAATCTCATCACAGAAAAAATCCTCCGAAAGACCAATGCCTCCCAGAGGATTCTTACCTGTTTATCCACATATTTATTCTTTCTATCTAATCTCCCGCTCTACAGAGACAATCTCCGCCTCCGTGCTGTTCTCCACAAGAGCCAGGATGCCATCCATCAGGCCGTCCGCTTGAGCGGCATGAGCCACTATGGCCGCCACGCCGATCACAATTGTCTGATGAATGTCCTGTTCTTCCGTTTCGGCTGCCGACACGGCATATCGACTTCTTATTTTTCCCAATAGGCTTTTTACCACCATTCTCTTTTCCTTTAATGAATGAACCCATGGCGCGTAAAGCCTGAGTTCCATCACCGCAACTTTCAAATTCATTTCCTTTCTTATATATGACTCCAGACCGGCTCTGACTTCCTATCCGTTCTTTGGTTTCTGATGTACTGCATAATTAGGAGTTTTCTTAACTTTATCCCTATATGGAAATTTTCTGTTCTTTCTCTTTTCCAGTTCCTCTCTGAGCTCCCCAAAACAATTCAGTCTGTCATACCCTATCTCTTCTCCAATCAGGCTCCACCGTCAATATTATCTTACTCCGTCCTGCCAGCATATCTTCGCCATATTGGAATGGGACCACATTCTTCAGTGCCTCTTCCGTCGAAATAGTTCTGACAATCCGTCGCTGAATCTTTGCTATATTTAATCCTCTTAAGTGTCTCCTTGATTTAATTCCAATATTGAATTAGCAATTTGATTATTGTCACCTAAATTACCATATCCGTACAATCTGTTCATACAGCAAGATATGCTTCTCGCTTACATTACAGTTGTCATGATAGTGGCCGAAAAACCATTTTTTATATTTAAGTTTCTCGTCCACATCCTGCAGATAATCCGTCAGCCGGTCGGGTTTAAACATCTTCCTGCCAATCATCTCCTGCACCTTCGTAGGAGCACAGTGCGTCACCACGTAATCTACCTCACCGCCACATTTCTCGATATTCCGCAGGCCTTCCGCACATTCTTCGTCAGAAGGCAGTTCTTCCTTCCACCAGCTTACATGGTTAATCCGATACGGCATATCCCCTCTGTCCAGCTGCTTTTTCTTCAGCTTGAATTCCGGGTCATCCGGCTCCAGGATGCCTCCCTGGATATCATGGCTCTGTGCCCCTCCGAAGGTAAAGATCCGGCATCCGTCTATGTCATAAACCTGTCCCCGCATCAGATGGATGATGGACGGCGCGACATATTGTACTCTCCCGCCATTCCATTCTTTTACCGGGCAAACCGCCAACAAATCATAGTTTTCATGATTTCCATCTACCCAGAGCGTGGTGAACGGCTTTTTGTCCAGCCATTTCCGCCACCACAGCTGCTCCCTATCTTCCGACCAATAACCAAAATCGCCGCAGACGATTACGTAGTCGCTCTTTCCCATTGTATATTGCTCCGGGAATATCTCCGTGCTGAACCGGCGGTAATCCCCGTGGCAGTCCCCCGTAATGTAAATAGACATGGTGTCTCCTTTATCTTTTCTTCTTATTATACCTCTCGAATCCACATTTGTATTGAATCAGCAGTTTAATTACTGACATCTAAATACCCATATAAAAAGCCGGCCGGTCCCACGAAAATTTCTATAGAACCGACCGGCAGCTTCCCTAAAATCCGTTTCAGATAAATGTCAAAAAAACCGCCCGTATTTTCCCGCTTATTTCGATTTGCAATGTCACTGCCATAAAAACCGTATATTTCGATTTCAAATGTCAAAAATCCTGAATCTTGTTTCGAATTCTTATGTCAAAAATTCATTTTCGGAAACCCGCATAAAATAAGGCTTTTTCCGGGTATTTCGAATTCTTATGTCAAAAAATCACTCTGTTTGGGAACGCTTATTGCGGATGTAATGTCTATATTTCGAATTCAAATGTCGTTAAACAACTAAAACGGCACCGAACTCCCCGCCGCCCACCCGGTGGACCAGGCGATCTGAAGGTTGAAGCCGCCGGTAACGGCATCTAAGTCCAGCACTTCCCCGGCAAAATACAAGCCCTTAACCCGCTTAGATTCCATGGTGGAAGGGTTGATCTCCTTCACCGACACTCCTCCCTGGGTAATGATGGCTTCTTTAAAGCTTCTCAGGCCGGTTATGGTTAAAGGATAGTCCTTAAGCAGGGCAGCCAGCCTTCTCCGCTCTTCTCTGGTAATTTCATTAACCTGCCGGTTTGGATCAATGCCGCTTCGCTCAACGATGATCGGAATGAGCTTAGAGGGAAGAAGGCGGGACAGAGAGTTTTTAAACTGTTTATTCTTCTCTCCCTGAAAATCTCTCAGGATCCGGTCATCCAGCTGTTCTAAGGTCAAGGCAGGCTTTAAGTCGATGAAAAGGGCGAGAGGCCCTTTCTCCAGATCTTTTCCCACGAAGCTGCTGGCGGAGAGAATAACTGGTCCGCTGACGCCGAAGTGGGTAAAGAGCATCTCTCCAAATTCCTGGTAAAGGACCTTTTTCCCCTTTTTTACGGTAACCTGAACATTTTTTAGGGACAGGCCCTGAAGGCGAAGCGGGTCTTCTTCTTTTATGTTAAAAGGAACCAGAGCCGGGCGGAGGCTGGTTACCTCATGACCGCTCTCTCTGGCCCATTTCAGTCCGTCGCCGGTGGAACCGGTGGCCGGATAAGACAATCCTCCTGCCGCCACAATCACCGCATCGGCGAAAATCTTCTGATTTCCCACCTGGATTCCCCGGCAAATGCCGTCCTCAATGATCAGGCTCTTAATCTCCTGGTTTAAATGGATCTTCACTCCTGCTTCTTTCAGGACCCTGGTCAGGGCGGCAATCACATCTGAGGATTTGTCGGAAACAGGGAAAACCCGCATGCCCCGCTCGGTTTTTAAGGGACATCCATGCCGGACAAGAAAATCCATCATATCTTCATTGGTAAAGCCGTAAAAACTGCTGTAAAGGAATTTCCGATTGGTGACAATCCCATTCAGCAGTTCTTCCATGCTGCATCCGTTGGTAACGTTGCAGCGCCCTTTTCCTGTGATATACACTTTCTTTCCCAGTTTTTCATTTTTCTCATAAATGGCCGTTTCATGGCCGGACAATGCTGCAGCGGCGGCAGCCATCATTCCGGCTGCGCCGCCGCCTGCTACGATTACTTTGCTCATGCTGTTAATCTTTCTGTTTTTCCGCTTTTTTTACTTCTTTAATCTTTTTTTCAATAGCATCCACCACAGTCTGAAGCACTTTTACTCTGGCGTAATGCTTATCATTTCCTTCTACAACAATCCAGGGGGCGTAAGTGGTGGAAGTGCGCACCAGCATTTCGTTTACGGCTTCCTCATAAAGATCCCATTTGGCCCGGTTTCTCCAGTCCTCATCGGTGATCTTCCACTGCTTGGCGGGATTTTCCATCCGCTCCTTGAACCGGCGTTCCTGCTCGTCTTTATCGATATGCATCCAGAACTTAAGCACTACCGCCCCGGCATTTGCCATATGGGCCTCCATCTCGTTGATCTCCTGGTAAGCCCGCTTCCATTCTGCTTCAGTACAGAATCCTTCAATTCGTTCCACCATCACACGGCCGTACCAGGTCCGGTCAAAAATAGCGATATGTCCGGCTTTGGGAACATTATTCCAAAACCGCCACAGATAATGGTGGACTTTTTCAATATCATTAGGGGAAGCTGTAGGATTTACCTGATATCCTCTGGGGTCCAGATGGCTGGTGAGACGCTTGATGGCGCCTCCCTTTCCGCCTGCATCCCAGCCCTCAAAGCCGATCACCACAGGAATTCTCAGACGGTAAATCTCGCTGTGAAGCATTTCCAGTCGCTTCTGAAGCCGGTTCAGCTCTTCTTTATATTCGCTCTCCGTCAGACGCTTAGATAAATCCACCCCGGAAAGCACACCGTTTTTGTATTTATCTCCCGGCACACAGCCGACACTCTTCTCTCCAGCGTGCTCGTTCTGGCTTTTTCTCTTTTTTAATTCATAGTCCAGACGCTCAGTGACCGTGGACATTACCTTCATCGCTGCGTAGTTCCGGTCCGTAGCCTCAATAATGGTCCAGGGAGCATGCTCCGTATCTGTGCGTTCCAGCATCTCCTCGTTAATCCGAAGATACCGGTGGTACTCCTTGTTCCGCTCCCAGTCTGCATCGCTCACCCTCCATGCCGTCTCCTTGGACTGGGCCAGCTTTTTAAACCGTTTCTTCTGTTCTTCCTGAGAAATATAAAGAAACAATTTGATAATCACCGTACCGTCGTCCGTAAGCTGTTTTTCAAAAGAAAGAATATCCTGAAACGCTTTCAAAATATCCTTCTCCTTGGTGAGCCCGTCAAACCGGTCTGCCTGCACGCTTCTGTACCAGCTGCGGTCAAAGATGGCCGTCCGTCCCTTAGCCGGGGTCTTGATCCAGTAACGCCAGAGGAAGGGGCGCATCAGCTCCTCCTCCGTAGGCCGGTTGCTGGCAAATACCGAAAAACCTCTTGGGTCCATCGCCTGAATCAGCCGGTTGATCTGCGTTCCTTTGCCGGCAGCGCCCATGCCCTCAAACAGGATAATTACCGGCACTCCTGCCTGCTTCAATTCCCGCTGAAGCACACCCAGCCGCTCTCCCAGCTCCGCCACAGCTGCCTTGTAGGTTTCCTTGTCTACGGTGACTGACAAATCAATTTTTTCCAGCATCCCTTTCTCCTCCTTCATTTTCCGGCAACTGCCAAAACAGCCGCTTGATAGTGATAGTATTCTCCGTTCCGACTGCATCATGATATTGGTTACATCATACCATAATCTGCCAGAAAATGATAGAAGAAGAGACATATTTGAATGGCTAATTTACTCCATTTCCGTTGTAACAAAAATATCGTAAATTGCCCGGATGGCCGCCTCAAAGTCTGCGTTCTTTACGCCGATAATAATATTCAATTCACTGGATCCCTGGTCGATCATCTTTACATTTACCCGAGCGTGGGCCAGAGCGGAAAAGATTCTTCCGGCAGTGCCTCTGGAAGCTTTCATTCCTCTCCCAACCACAGCAATAAGGGCCAGATCGGATTCCATTTCCACAAAATCCGGCTCTACCGCCCGGTGAATTCCGGCAATGACAGACTGCTCATATTCCTCAAACTCCGACTGGTGAACCAGCACCGTCATGGTGTCAATGCCAGAGGGCATATGCTCGAAGGATATGCCGTACCGTTCAAAAACCTCCAGCACTTTTCTCCCAAAGCCTACTTCCGTATTCATCATGGCTTTTTCAATGTTGATGGAGCAGAAGCCTTTCTTTCCTGCAATTCCGGTAATGGTGTACCGAGGCTTTCTGCAGGTGCTTTCCACAATCAAGGTTCCCTTGTCTTCCGGACGGTTGGTGTTGCGGATGTTGATGGGAATACCTTCCTTTCTTACCGGGAAAATAGCATCCTCATGAAGAACGCTGGCGCCCATATAGGCCAGCTCCCGAAGTTCTTTATAAGTAATCGTCTCAATAACCTGGGGATTCTTTACAATTCTGGGGTCAGCCACCAGGAAACCGGACACATCAGTCCAGTTTTCATACATATCTGCATGAATGGCTCTGGCAACAATGGAACCTGTTACATCGGAACCTCCTCTGGAGAAGGTAGTGATGGTACCGTCCTGTTTTGCACCGTAAAATCCTGGAATGACAGCCCGCTCAATATGCTCCAGACGCTCTCCCAGTTCCCGGTTGGTGGTTTCAGCATCAAAATTTCCATTGTCATCGAAAAATACCACCTGAGCAGCATCCACAAACTCGTAGCCCAGATAAGCCGCCATAATCATGCCGTTTAAGTATTCGCCCCGGGAAGCAGCATAATCTCTTCCCGCCTTCTTCAGGAAATTTTCCTCTATCTGATTAAACTCATAGTCAAGATTCAGATTCAGATCCAGCCCGTCAATAATCTCGTCATAACGGGTTTTAATTTTCTCCAGTATCTTTTTATAGCTTCTTCCTTCCGATGCCGCATCGTAGCACTGATATAAAAGATCCGTCACTTTCTCATCTTTATCATTTCGTTTTCCCGGCGCCGAAGGCACTACATACCGTCTGGATTTATCAGACCGGATGATTTCTCCTACTTTTTTAAACTGTCTGGCGCTGGCTAAGGAGCTGCCGCCGAATTTTACTACCTTCTTCATCATGGTTTATCTCCTCGTTTTTCTCGCGGCCCGGAAATCAGGACTAATGCAGAAGCATATTTTCCGAACTCGTCCGTCCTTTGCATACTTTTGTCCGGTTGACACATACATTTTACCGCTTTTTAGCGAAAATCATACTGCAAAACTGCGGTTCTGTCAAGTCTCTTTTTGTCATATGATCTATGGAACACATCAGGCTTCACCCTGCAGAAACAGGGCAGCCTGTTTTGGAGGTTTTGATTATGAGTCTGTTTTTATCCTTTACTGGTGCCGTCACCGCCGTAAGCCCTGTATCTTCCTCATCTGCCAGCGGGCCGGAACCTTGTCAGGCCATCTACTCCCTGTTTTCCCCCTCCGGCCCGGCGGAATTCCGCACCGATGCCGGCACCTATGTTTTAGAAAGCCAGGCCCCTTCTTTAGGAGACCAGACCACAGTATTCACCCCCGCCAACGCCCCGGTCCCCCTGATTTATCCTCCCAGATATTATGCCTCTGCCATGGCTAAGCTGCCGGAAGGAAGCCAGGCTGCTTTAGACCGGTTTGACTCCAGTCTGATGAGCTCTGACGGCAGTCTTCGTCTGAATCTGACGCCGGAGACCCGGATTATTATGCCGAATGGACTAGTCTATTTCGGATCGCTTTCCGGGAAGTTAATGATGGCGGTATACACCCGTTCTACCCGCTCCATTCCCGCCGTCATCTCTCCTGACATTTTAGTGGTTTTCTGCGAAGATACCTCAGCGGAATAAAACGGATAAATCTCCTTTAAATGAGAACGAAAAAGCGGCTCCAGGAACAGATTGCCTTTACGGTCCATCTGTCCAGGATGCCGCTCTTTTCACTGACCGAAAGCAGCCATAACTAAGGAAATCCCATGCTGCTCCTGTTTATTTAAAGTACTTGACTCCGGCTTCAAAAATCTTCATATCCTGCTCGCCGTAAATATTCATGGCCACAGAACGATCCCGGCGCTCGGAATGAGCCATCTTGCCCAGAATCCTTCCGTCAGGGCTGGTAATGCCCTCAATGGCCATATAAGAACCGTTAGGATTCCAGAACTCATCCATAGTGGCCTCGCCCTTGTCATTTACATACTGGGTAGCTACTTGACCGTTGTCAAACAGTTTCTTCAGCCACTGTTCATCTGCCACAAACCGGCCCTCTCCATGAGAAGCGGGATTGCAGTAAACTCCTCCCAGCTCAGCAAGGGACAGCCACGGAGACTTGTTGGAAACAACCTTGGTATAAACCATCTTGGATACATGGCGTCCAATGGTGTTCATCGCTAAAGTAGGAGAATCCGCCCTCTGCTCGCTGATAGTGCCTTCCGGAACCAGTCCCAGCTTAATCAGCGCCTGGAAGCCGTTGCAGATGCCTAACATCAGGCCATCCCGCTGATTTAACAGCTTCTCGATCTCTTCCCGGATCACGCTGTTGCGGAATACCGTAGCAAAGAACTTTGCGGAACCCTCCGGTTCATCACCGGCGGAGAAGCCTCCGGGGAACATAACGATCTGAGCCTGCTCAATCTCTTTCCGGTAAGCATCCACAGAATCCCGGATGTCCTGGGCGGAAAGGTTCTTAAAGACTTTTGTGGAAACCAGTGCTCCAGCCCGCTCAAAGGCTTTCGTACTGTCATATTCGCAGTTTGTTCCCGGGAATACAGGAATAAACACTCTGGGAGCTGCCAGCTTATGGCTGCACAGATAAATGCTTCCCTCCGGCGCCTCATAAAGCTTCTGGGGAACAGGCGTGTTTTCCACACCGGAAACTGTGGGGAATACGGATTCCAGAGTAGCCGACCAGGCAGTTAACGCCTCCTCCATAGAGATGCTTACCGGACCGTACTCCAGGACATCGCTTCCCGTTACCTGTCCAATCAGAGTATAGGAAATGGAAAGCTCTCCTACCTTGCCGTCAGGCACCTCGCAGAGGATGGAACCCCAGTCAGGGGCAAAGAAATCTCTCGGGTCAACATTGTGCTCTATTCTTACTCCAAGCTTATTTCCAAAGGCCATCTTGCTTACTGCCTCAGCCAGTCCATGGCCCTCTACCGCGTAAGCAGAAATAATCCGCCCTGCCTTAATGTCTTCATGAAGCTTTCTATAACCATCCATCAGCTGGCCGTAATCCGGCAGGTCATTCTCATCCCGCTGAATCTTAAATACCACCAGCTTGCTGCCTGGCTGTTTAAGTTCAGGAGTGATGATGGTTTTGTCGCTGGCCACATCCACTGCAAAGGATACCAGGGTCGGAGGAACATTAATCTCTCCGTGGGCAGCATCGTCAAAGGTTCCTGACATGGAATCCTTGCCGCCGATAGAGGGAAGGCCGAATCCCATCTGTGCGCTGTAAGCGCCTAACAGAGCGCAGAATGGCTGACTCCAGCGCACCGGATCCTCCGTCATCCGCTGGAAGTACTCCTGGAAGGTAAAGCGAATCTTAGAATAATCTCCGCCTGCTGCCACAATCTTGGCTACCGAAGAAACAACAGCGTAAACAGCTCCATGATATGGACTCCAGCTGGACAGATAAGGATCAAAGCCATAGCTCATCATGGTTACCGTGTCCGTCTCTCCCTTCAGCACCGGGAGCTTGGCTACCATAGCCTGAGTCTCTGTCAGCTGATATTTGCCGCCGTAGGGCATGTAAACGCTGCCGGCGCCGATAGAGCCGTCAAACATCTCCACTAATCCCTTCTGGGAGCATACATTTAAGGAAGCCAGCAGATTCATCCAGGTCTGCCGCACATCCCCTGCTTCTTTTCTCTGGAAGGGGCTGTCCTTTCTGGAAGGAATCAGCAAAGTAACCTCCGCCTCCTGATGAGCGCCGTTGGTGTCCAGGAATGCACGGCTTAAATCTACGATTACCTTGTTTCTCCAGTGCATTACCAGTCTGGGGCTTTCCGTTACCACAGCCACTGGAACTGCCTCCAGGTTTTCCTCTGCCGCGTAGGCCAGAAACTGCTCTGCATCTGCCGGATCTACCACCACAGCCATTCTTTCCTGGGATTCGGAAATAGCAATCTCTGTGCCGTCTAAGCCGGCGTACTTTTTCGGCACCTTGTCCAGATCAATATCCAGACCGGCAGCCAGCTCTCCAATCGCTACTGATACGCCGCCTGCGCCGAAGTCGTTGCACTTCTTAATCAGGCGGGATACCTCAGGCCGCCGGAACATTCTCTGGATCTTCCGCTCTGTAGGCGCGTTTCCTTTCTGCACCTCAGCTCCGCAGACCTCGATAGATGCCTCGGTGTGCACCTTAGAGGAGCCGGTGGCGCCGCCGATGCCGTCACGGCCGGTACGGCCGCCTAAGAGAATAATTACATCTCCCGGATCAGAGGTTTCCCGAATCACGTCTTTTCTGGGAGCAGCGCCCATTACCGCGCCGATCTCCATCCGCTTGGCCACATAGCCGGGATGATAAATTTCTTTTACATAGCCCGTAGCCAGACCAATCTGGTTGCCGTAGGAGCTGTAGCCTCTGGCTGCTTCGGTGACAATCTTCCGCTGAGGAAGCTTGCCGTGAAGGGTTTCGCTTAAGGGCCGGGTAGGATCTGCCGCGCCGGTCACACGCATAGCCTGGTAAACGTAAGTCCGGCCAGAAAGGGGATCCCGGATAGCTCCGCCCAGACAGGTGGCCGCTCCGCCGAAGGGCTCAATCTCTGTGGGATGATTGTGGGTTTCATTCTTGAAATTCACCAGCCACTCTTCCGTTTTTCCGTCAATGGTCACCGGAACCACGATAGAGCAGGCGTTGATCTCCTCAGAAACCTCCATATCCTGCAGCTTTCCTTCTGCCCGCAGCTTCTTCATGGCCATCAGAGCCAGATCCATCAGACAGATAAACTTGTCCTCTCTCCCCTTGTAGATCTCCTGCCGGTCTGCAAGATACTGCTGATAAGCAGCCTCCATGGGCTTCCGATAATCGCCCTCTGTGAAGGTGATATTTTTCAGTTCTGTAGAAAAGGTGGTATGGCGGCAGTGATCTGACCAGTAAGTATCCAGCACTCTGATCTCCGTCACTGAAGGATCTCTCTTCTCTTCTTCCCGGAAATATTTCTGAATATGAAGAAAATCCTTAAACGTCATCGCCAGATTAAGGGATTGGTACAGCTGGTTTAAGCTCTCCTCCTCCATCTGACAGAATCCTTCAAACAGAGCCACATCCGCCGGCTGCTCGAACTCGGTCACCAGGGTCTCCGGTTTTTTGCCATCTGCTTCCCGGGAGTCCACAGGGTTAATGCAGAATGCCTTAATGGCAGAAAGCTCCTCCTCGGTAATCTCTCCAGAAATAACATAAGTAACGGCGGACCGAATCACCGGATCCTCTTCTTCATTTAACAGCTTTACGCACTGCTCCGCCGAGTCCGCTCTCTGGTCAAACTGGCCTGGCAGATATTCTACCGAAAAGGTCTTATCCTTTTCCTGAAGGGGAAATTCTTCCACATAAACAAAATCCACCGGGGGCTCAGAAAAAATCGTCACCAAAGCCTGGCGAAAGGTTGCCTCTGAAACATTTTCCACATCGTATCTGGTCAGCACCCGCACGCCGGCGACTCCTGAAATCCCCAGATAGCTTTGAATCTGCTCATAAAGCTCTCTGGCCTTTACCGCATATTCCGGCTTCTTCTCCACAAAAATCCGCTGAACACTCATTCGCACTTCCTCCTGTTTTTGTATTCTTGATCAATGGCGCAAAACAACGCGTCTCTGTGGCAAATCTTTTTCTCCATGGATAAAGGGCAGCTGAAGTCTACTGCCCTCATCTGCCCTTATCATATCACAGCTATTATAAATAAGTAAAATTAATAGCATTTATATCTTTTATAAGCGTGAATTATTATGCGTTCTCAATTTCCGTATAATACAGGTGTCTTGGAAGTCCATCTGTCATAATGGGCGTCAGCTCTGCCTGAATCAGCGGCTTAATGTAGTTCACGAATTCCGGCGTCACATAATCGCCTGCAGCATTGATCCACTCTCTGGGAACCTTCTTCTCCACATTGGCGATCTTATGTACATCATAAATATCCGTCACGCAGATATACGGATCGTCAGAAATTCTCTTTAAAATAATCATCTTTCCTGTTTCGCCTTCATGAGCCGCCTTTACTGCCGCTCCGCCTACCTGGAAAGCTTCTGTAATGTCAACCCGAGAAACGATGTGGGAGGCGCATCGCTGCAGGGAGTTAAATTCAATAGCCCTGGTCTTGCATCCAGTCTCACGGTTAATCTTCTCCGCCAGATATCTGGCCGTTCCGGTCAGCTGCTTATGACCGAAGGCATCCACAAAATCAATCCCGTTAGTCAATTCACACACGTATTTTCCATCAGCAGTTTTCAAGCCTTCCGATACCGCCACCACAACAGATTTCTTTCTGCTGTGAAGATCAGCCACCTTCGCCATAAACTGGTCCACATCAAAGGGAATCTCAGGCAGGAAAATCATATCCGGACCAGGACAATCCTCGCACTTGGCAAGAGCCGCCGCGCCAGTCAGCCACCCTGCGTTGCGTCCCATGATCTCCAGAATCGTCACGTTCTGCTGATCGTAAACCAGTCCGTCACGAATTACTTCCTTGGTAATAGACCCGATATATTTCGCCGCACTTCCGTAACCTGGGGTATGGTCGGTAACTGCCAGATCGTTATCGATGGTTTTCGGCACGCCCATGAAGCGGATCTTGCTGCCGTTTAATAAGGCATAATCAGAAAGTTTCTTAATGGTGTCCATGGAATCGTTTCCGCCGATGTAAAAGAAGTACTCGATCTCCAGCTTATCCAGAATCGAGAAAATCTTGTCGTAAATTTCTCTGTCCTCGCTGATCTCCGGAAGCTTAAACCGGCAGGAGCCAAGGTAAGCAGAAGGAGTGCGCTTTAACAGTTCAATATCCAGATCATTGCGGATATGCTTCTCCAGATCTACATAGCGCTCTTCCAGCAGTCCCTGGATTCCGTGAATCATCCCGTAAACCTTCTTCGCTCCCCGGTCTTTCGCAGTCTTAAACACCCCTACCAGACTGGAATTAATTACTGCCGTAGGACCTCCCGACTGTCCTACAATTACATTACCTGTTACTGCAGTCATAACAATTACCTCCCATTCATTGCAAACGTGTGCAAGCTCATATGTTTTTATCATACTACCCCGGTCAATATTTTGCAAGTAAAAGTTGACATTTTGACTAATAATCTTTTATTTAACGTTATTTTTTTAACTATATTGCTTAATTGCCTGATGGCTGCTTAGGACGTCACGCCGGCCGCCTGACCTTTGGATTTTCAGCAAAAAAGCAGCCGGCTTTCCCCTTCCGCCAGTTGGCGGATTTTCGGGAAAAACCGACTGCTGATCAGGTCTTATTCAACCTGCCATTCCTTTATGGATTGCTTTCTTTAACGATCTTACTGATTTAAGGAGTCTACAATTATATCGGACCACTCCTGACCGCCCTCATCCACAAATCTCTGATAGCCGTCCTCAATGGAAAGTCCCTGAGTTACAATATCGGCTACAATAGAGCGCTTTAAGGTCATTAAGTCGCCGTTGTAGGTTGCCATTGCTTCAGTGGAAGGAATCAAATCCAGGGTAACTGAATTAGCATCAAAAATTTCCTGAGATTCCTTGGTGAATTCGGGAAGGAATGCACGTCCGGGATCTTCTTCAACCCACTCGCCCAGAGACAGAAGGGGATCGATATATCCTTTCTGATACTGGGTTCCAGGAGTCTCTAAGCTCTCCAGTCCGTGGAATTCTCCTGCCTCATAGGAGTTGCCGCAAACAGTTTCTGCCTCAGTAGACCAATGGGTTCCCTCAACACCGTAGGTCCATAACAGCTGCATGTCGCCGCCGTCCAGCATGGACTCGATGAAATACTTGAATACGCCTTCCGGATTCTTGCAGGAAGAAGTAATCGCCATTACATTAGGAAGCTTTGCAACATAATTGCCCAGTTCTTCAATAGGCGGAAGCGCTACCAGATCTCCAGAAAGTCCGTTGGCTTCCAGAGTGGTGGAAAGGGTGGTGCCCCAGGTGCCGGACCAGTAGGTAAATACGCCGAACTTATCCTCCCAGAACTTGTTGCGGCAGTCGCTGGTGCCGTTGGTTAAGGTCTCGGGATCCATATATCCAGCCTCATAAGCCTCACGCATTCTCTGCAGAGTCTCTTTCATGTTGTCCTGGGTGAAGCCGTCAACCCACTGACCATTCTCATCCTTTGTAAAGTCAACGGTTGCGCCCTGGTAAAATTCAGGCAGATACATGGTCCAGGGAGCTTCAGGTGCAATATATCCGGCAGCAGATACGCCATAAGTATCGCCGTCAATTCCATTTCCGTCCGGATCGCCGTTAGTAAAGGCGTCCAGCATCTCCAGATATTCTTCATAGTTGGTGGGAACATCCAGTCCGCAGTTATCCAGCCAGGACTGCTTTACGTAAGTAATACATCCCTTGCTGTTTTCATGAGCGAAGCCATACAGACGTCCGTCTAACTTTAACTTCTCCAGAATTTCTTCTCCTTTATACCGTCCAGATGCCTTAAGATCAGAATTCTCCCAGGCGTCGGTCATATCCCACAGAGCGCCTTCCTCTGCGTAGCCGGTATAATATGCGGAAGAAAGGATAACCACATCAGGCCAGTTCTCTGGACCAGATGCAAAGGTCTGTCCTAATACATCGTTGTAAGCGTCATGGTCGGGCTGGGTAATCACCAAGTCGATGCCTGTCAGCTCCTCCCAGCGTTTCTCAAACTCATCTCGGCCGTTGTCCAGAGTAAATACATTTCCGTTTACCAGAATATTGATCTGCTCTGGTTTCTCAATGTCATCCTCTGCAGAAGCAGCAGTGGTTTCCTCTCCTGTGGTTTCTCCTGACTCAGCAGCCTCTCCCGAAGTATTCGCTGCTGTAGTACCGCTGCTGGATGAGCCTCCGCTGCATCCCGTCAGCAGCATGGATGCCGTCATAGCCCCCGCCAGACCTGTTGCCAGAAGTTTGCGTCCTCTTTTTCTCATGAATTTTCCTCCTTTTTATTTCATACATCTTCTTTCTTCTTACGCTGATGTTTGTTTTTCTTATTTATCAGGATAGTAAATGGTGCGGCTTTCCAGGTAGCCTTCTTTCTCCAGCTTCTCCACATTCATTCTTGCCGGCATTCCTGGAATGTCTGCAGGGCAAATGAACTTTCCGTCTTTAGTCTCCGGAACATTCAGCATATACTCTGCTACCGGACGGCTGATGGGCTCATGATATTCAATCCGCTCATTTTCATTGTAAAGACATCCAAAGTATGCATTTACTGCGGCTCTGCCTCCCGAGGAGAAGGTAACGCCGTGCTCTCTTGCCATATCACGAATGCGGATTAAATCATCAATTCTGGACATTCTGCCCAAGGATGGCTGAAGATGATCAACACCTTTTTCAATGTACGTTTCATAAGCGTAGGAAATCCGCATGGATTCGCCGAAAGCAATGGGCATGGGAACTCCCATTTCTTTTAACCGCTTAATTCCGTTCATATCATGGGAATGAATCGGTTCCTCCAGCCATTCCAGATGATAAGGCGCTGCAAGCTGAGCAAATTTATATGCATCCTCCACATCCCATCTCTGGTTTGCATCCACTGCAATTCCGATCTGGTCTCCTACTGCCTTTCTCACCTTTTCCAGTCTGCGGATATCCCGCTCCATATCCTTTCCTTCACCGCTTCCAACCTTAAACTTAACGGTTTTGAAGCCTTCCTCAACATAGCGGACCATATCTTCCACCAGCTCTTCATCGGAAAGAAGAATAGAACCGCCGCCTTTATAAGCTGCCGCCCAGTCTTTCTCTGCTCCCAGGAAACGATGGATGGTTTTTCCCGCGCGCTGAGCCAGAATATCCAGCATCATGAAATCAACTGATCCCACTTCCACTGCCTGTCCGCTCTGGAATCCGCTGTTGCGGATTTTCCAGTACAGGGAATGTCTCCACTGGTTATAGCTCATCTCTTCTCCGGTGAGAAGTCTGGGAAGCATATCTTTCACAAAGCTTCTTCCTACTGTGTAATGAGCGCAAGCTCCGGTCTGATCATAAAGCTCGATGCATCCTTGTTCAGGTGCATACTTCCCCATTCCGCCCGTGCCGTCTTTAAAGGGCTTGGGAAGCGGAATCGGTCTGAAATTATAATAGACTGCCTTAGTAAAACGAATCTTGTCTTCGAAATCAAAGGAAAACATAATCCCCCTCCTTCACGCTGCTTCTTCTTTTTAGCATTTCACGCGCTTTGTTTTTGTATGGCTTAAGTATAGCTTTTTTTATGAGTCAGCACAATTTCTTTTTTCGCCAAATTCATTGCATTTTTTTCAGCACCTTGACTTTTTCTTTCATCATTGAAATAAATAACCGGTATTGTATTTCATTTTATTACGAAAATGAAACGCAATACCGGTATGATCCTTCGCCTGTTTTCTTCTTTCTTTATTTTTCCGAATTCTGAAGTTCTCCCCCAAGGTGAAAACTGTCATTCAGCTCCTTCAACCAGCATTTTCCTGTTTCCCCATCCACTTCAACGGTGGTAACTGCCGCATTGTACACCGGGAATTCTTTTTCCAAACTCCTTCGGTTCCCCAAAATCAGCCAGTTCAGCATACAGCTGATGGACGCTCCATGGCTGACCACCGCTGCTGCCTGAAGGTTCTTCTCCTTCATCTCGTTTAAGATCAGTTCTGCTGCCTGGGCCGTTCTCTCCATCGCCTGGCTTAAGCTTTCCCCGCCCGGCGGAGCATATTCTGGATCTCCTCTCCACCACAAATCATACTCGCCGGGGTAACGGGCCTTAATCTCCTCCAGACTCATCCCTTCCCACAGGCCGTAATGAATCTCCTCAAGATTTTTAATCACCCTCTCAGGAACAGGATACAGCGACAAAATCACCTGGGCAGTCGCCCTGGCCCGGATCAGAGGGCTTACATACACGGCATCCACAGGCCTTGCGGCCATCGCCTGCCTTAAAGCGTCCGCCTGACTCCTTCCCTTCGCATTCAGCGGAATATCCTGGCAGCCTTGAATCCGCCCGATCAGATTCCAGTCTGTCTGTCCATGACGGATCAGGTAAAGCTTACCCATTAAACGTTTCCTCCCCAAGGCTTTCCGCCGGCGTGCGGGCAAACTCTCCCGTAACGCTTAAAGCGTCTACCGCCAGCTTCATGATCTCCCGAATCTCCTCTGAACTCATCTCCATCCGCTGAGCCAGCTCTTCCACCGTAGCCTCACGTCCAAGCTCCTGAGCCATTCTCGCCGACACTTCCTGGAGACGGTTTACCCGCTCCGCCATTGCCTCTTCTACCTGATTCTCCTGCTGCTGGCACTTTAAAGCCTCCTGAAGGCTGGCGCTGATCTTTTCTTTCGCCTGAGCCAGAAAGTCTCCTTCCTGGTATTCTCCCACAGCAAGGGTAAGGGCCAGATTCGCCTCCTGGACCAGATCGCTCATGGAAAGACCTTTATCCCTAAAATCTTTAGCCAACGCCAAGGCAAAAATCAAATGCCCCTCAATCAGTCTTTTTTTGGCGCTTTCCTCTCCCTTTAACGCCCTTTCCAGCAGAATCTGCCTTTCATCGTCGCTGCAGGGCTTAATCTGGCGCAGCTCTTCTAAATACATCTGATAATATTCTTCATTCATCAAAAAACTCCTCCTCTTGTAACACTTTATCATACTCCGTCAAAAACAGCAAACTCTTTACAATCCGTCCTCCCCGCGGTAAAATATTTTTGCAGGAGGATTTAACATGGATATCAATTATGAACTTTATAAAGTTTTCTATCATGTAGCAATTACTTTAAGTTTTTCCGAGGCTTCTAAGCAGCTGTTCATTTCTCAATCTGCCGTAAGCCAGTCCATCAAGGTTCTGGAAAAAAAGCTGAATCAAACCTTATTTATCCGCAGCACCAAGCGGGTTCAGCTCACCCCGGAAGGCGAAATCCTTCTCAAGCATGTGGAACCAGCTATGAATCTAATCCGAAAAGGAGAAAACCAGCTTCTGGAGGCCAACACGTTAAACGGCGGTCAGCTGCGCATCGGCGCCAGCGACACCATCTGCCGCTATTATCTGGTAGACCATCTGAAAGAATTTCATTTGAAATACCCCAACGTGCACATTAAAGTTACTAACCAAACCTCTATTGAGTGTGCTCACCTGTTAGATAACGGCCAGGTGGACTTTATCATTACCAATTATCCCAACTCCGGTCTGTCCAACACCCAGAATGTGCGGATGATCAATGAATTCCATGATGTGTTTGTGGCCGACCGGTCTCATTTCCCATTAGAAGGGAAAAAGCTCTCCCTCCAGGATCTCCAGCAGTATCCTATTCTTATGCTGGACAGAAAAAGTACCACCAGCGAGTTTCTCCACCGAATGTTCCAGCGAAGCCAGCTGGATCTAGTGCCGGAAATTGAATTAAGCAGCAACGACCTGCTGATCGATCTGGCCCGTATTGGCCTAGGAATCGCCTTCGTTCCAGATTTCTGCATTCCCAAAAACGAGGAACAGCTTTACGTTCTGGATCTGGAGGAAAGCCTTCCCGCCCGGCAGATGGTAGTCGCCTACAATGAAAATCTTCCCATCTCCCAGGCAGCTAGGCAATTTATGGACATGCTGTAAACTCTCCGTCTCCTTCTCGGAGACGGTCTCGTTCCTTCCAGAAAGCGGCGGTTTTCTCTCCCGCCGTTTCCAGCGTCACAGCGCAGTAATCCTTCCATTCCCGGGGAAAAAGAGCCTGATAATCCGGCCACATAAACCGCTCATCCAGCAGAGCGATCACCCCTTCGTCCTTCACCGTTCGAATTACCCGGCCTGCCGCCTGCATGACCTTGTTCATTCCCGGGTACTGATAGGCATAAGCAAATCCCGGCTTTCCATGAACATTAAAGTAATTTTTCAAAATATCCTGCCTGGGACATACCATGGGAAGGCCCGTTCCAATGACAATCACCCCGATGAGCTGTTCCTCCTTCAGATCAATTCCCTCGCCAAAAATTCCTCCCATTACACAGAGCGCCGTCAGGCTCTTATTTTTTTGCCCTTCTGCCGCAAACGCCTGAAGAAAATGATCTCTATCCTCCTCATCCATATGGCTTTCCTGAACTAAAAGTTCCATCTCCTCCCCTTCCCGGGCAAGAATTTCCTTCAGCTGATCAAGATATTGATAAGAGGGACAAAACACCATATAATTCCCTTTTCTGGCGTTTACAATCTCCCGAATATAGGCCGCCGCCTTCTCGTATTCCCGCTGGTTTCTCCGGCTGTAGCGGCTGCTGATATCCGTTCCGATTAACAAAATCCTGTTTTTCGGCGAAAAAGGAGAATGGGCGTAAACTGCGTACCCCTCCGGCTCCCCGCTGAGCAGTTCCTTATAATAGGGCATAGGAAGAAGAGTGGCGGAAAAAAGAATCGTACTGATTCC
The DNA here is from genome assembly GCA_018713255.1 of Candidatus Cottocaccamicrobium excrementipullorum. Lineage (GTDB taxonomy): Bacteria > Bacillota > Clostridia > Lachnospirales > Lachnospiraceae > Caccovicinus > Caccovicinus excrementipullorum. The sequence continues at coordinate 21,112 of DVFL01000035.1, forward strand.
CTGGTCCATACAGGCCTTAAGCCGCCCAGAAGGATTAATGCAGAATAAATTTACAGCAAAATTTCCATCCTCCTGAAGCTGAGCATAAATGGTATATCCCTGATCCATGGTTTCATAAACCGACAAAAAATCACGAAGGGAAAAATAAAATTCCAGCACCCTGTCCCTGTCTTCAAATTCCGGATATTCCTCCATAAATTCTTCCAGGCCGCCAAAAAGCCTTCTGGCTTCATAAGCCAGGCAATCCGCCTCTTCCAGAACCACATAATCCTCACACTGCCGTTTAAGCTGAAGCAAGGTTTTATTGCAGGCGTCAAACATCCGGGAAAGTCTCCTGGTCTGTTTCTTCACAATCCGCCCCGCCTGAAGAAGCTCTTCCTTTACCAGCTTTGCACTGTACATTTCTCTGCCGCGGGAAACCAGATTATGGGCCTCATCCACCAGAAAAAGATAATCCCCCTGGTCCCCTTCAGCAAAGTATCGTTTCAGACGCACGTTAGGGTCAAACACGTAATTATAATCACAGATCAGTCCGTCCGTCCAGCTGCTGATGTCCAGGCAAAACTCAAAGGGACAAAGTTTAAACCGCTTGGCATAATCAAGAATCTTTTCCCGGTCAATCAAAAACTCCTGGTTGATGATCTCAAACACCCCGTCATTTACCCGATCATAATGGCCTTTTGCCCAGGGGCAATCCTCCGGGTTGCAGGAGGGCTTATCCAGAAAACATAGTTTTTCCTTGGCCGTAATGGTCACAACAGAAAAATATAATCCCTGTTTTCTCAATACGGCAAACCCATCCTCCGCCGCTTTTCTGGCGACGGTTTTCGCCGTAAGATAAAAAATCTTCTCCCCGATTCCCTCTCCCATGGCCTTTAAGGCGGGGAACAAAACCGACAAGGTTTTTCCAATCCCGGTAGGGGCCTGAATGTACAAATTCCGCTTTCTGGCTATCGCCCGATATACATTTACCGCCAGCTCCTTCTGCCCTTCCCGGTAAGGATAAGGAAACTCCAGGGCTTTTAGGGAAGCGTCTCTCCGAATCTGATGATGGTACTGAAACTGGGCCCATTTTACATACTCATGAATCAGTCCGGCAAACCACTGCTCAAGCTCTTGAACATCCATCTCTTTTCTAAACCGGCGGATTTCCTCTGTCTCCATGCTGCAGTAAGTAAGCTGGATCCCCACTGCGGAAAGCCCCTTCTTCAAACACCAAAAATAAGCGTAGCACATGGCCTGGGCCAGATGTACCGGGAAAGGCTCCTCTAAACGGGAAAGGTCCAGATAAATGCATTTAATTTCATCCACAACATCCATTTCCGGCTCATTTATAATGCCGTCCGCCCTTCCCTCCACCAGTATCTGAAAAGCGTCTTCCTGCACCAGATGGCTCAACGTAACCTCCGCCTGGTAATCGGCTCCCATCTTCCGCTGAATCTTCCGGTGAAGCCTGCTGCCTTCCTGCATAGCCTCTTTCTTGGCTCCTGCCGTCCTCCGATTGTCAATATCACCAGAGTTCATCACAAACTCTACCAGATTACGCACTGATATTTTCACCTGATAAGGGGTATGGTTCTCCTCTGCCTCTGAAAGGCTTTCTTTATTTCCCATGTTCTCCATCATCCCTTTCGTTTCAGACTAACTATCTCCATTATGCCACGGCCGGCTCAGTCCTACAAGACAGAAAAAAAACGCCCCACGATCATCGATTCGGTCGTGAAGCGTTTTTTGCTTTTTCCTGCCTGATTTGCCGCCAGCATCTGCTATTATGCTGCAGTGTTGACTTTTGCAGCCATCTTGTCCAGATAAGCTTCGAATTCAGGGTCGTCTCCATTTAACGTTACTGTCAGCTCTCTGGTCAGATCCAGGCTCAGTACTCCAAGAATAGATTTTGCATCAATTACAACGCGGTTATAAAATATGTCAATATCAAAGTCACATCTGGATGCCCTTGCCACAAATTCCTTTGCGTCTGCAACGGTAGGCAGCATGATTTTTTTCTGTTTAACCATAATCAAAAGACTCCTTTCAAAAAATAAATGGTTTTTTTCTGTGCTGAAATATTTATAGCACGATCAAATATAAATGTCAAATTTTCCATTTGAAATCGATTTCAACCATAATTTACTAGAAATGCCGTGGATTTCCAGGAGTTTTTTCGCCATTATTGTCTATTTTTCGGGAGAAAAGGAAAAAAGAGGGAAAATGCCGGCTCAATCAACCGGCATTTTCTCTCTTATTCTTTTGAGATTCTTTCTATTTTTCGGCTTTTTCCACAAAAAATCTCGTTTCAGCCCGGTCCTTTATCTCCGCAGCACCAGATGCTGGGGGAGGCCGTTTACCATAAACGGCTGGTAATCACCCTGGATTAAAGGTTCAATATAATTAATAAAATCCTCAGTCACATAATTTCCTTCTCGGTTCACCCAGTTCCTGGGAACCAGCTTTTCGTTATTGGCAATTTTATGCACATCGTAAATTCCCGCCGCGCTCATATAAGGATCATCGGACACCCGGTCAATCACCACCATCTTCCCGGTATCCCCTTCGTCTGCCGCTTTCACCGCTGCGCCTCCTACCATAAAGGCTTCATTAATGTCGACCCGGGAAGCCATATGGGAAGCGCTCCGCTGCAAAGTGGAGAATTCCACGCTTCTGGTTTTACATCCAATCTCATTCTTCACAAACCCGGCCAAATATGCGGCGGTTCCCTGAAGCTGCTTATGGCCGAAGGCATCTACATAATCTGCGCCGCCAGACAATTCACACACATACCGGCCGTCCTCCAGTTTAATGCCCTCAGACACCGCCACCACCACGGAACTCTTCTTTTTCAGGAGATCTTTAATCTTTTTCAGGAATTTGTCAATATCGAACACAAGCTCCGGCAAATAGATCAGATCCGGGCCTTCACAGTCTTCCGTCCTGGCCAAAGCAGTGGCTCCCGTCAGCCACCCTGCATTTCTTCCCATGACCTCAATAACGGTAACCATGTCCTTCTTATAGGTAAGCCCCAGCGCATCCCGGATTATCTCCTTGGTAGAGGCCCCGATGTATTTGGCGGCGCTTCCATAACCTGGAGTATGGTCTGTCAGGGCAAGATCATTATCAATGGTTTTCGGAACGCCTAAAAACTTCTGCCGGTGTCCTTTTACAATGGCAAAATCCGACAGTTTTTTTATGGTATCCATGGAATCGTTGCCGCCAATATAAATAAACACCTCGATGTTCAGCTTATCCAGAATCTGAAAGATTTTTTCATAAATTTCCGGATTTTCATGAATTTCCGGAAGTTTATACCGGCAGGAGCCTAAAAAGGCTGAGGGAGTGCGCTTCAGCAGTTCAATGTCCATATCCGAATGGATCTGGGTAGAAAGGTCCACATACTGCTCATCCAAAAATCCCTGAATTCCGTGAAGCATTCCATATACTTTATGGAATCCTCTTTCCTTGGCAGTCTTATACACTCCAGCCAGACTGGAATTGATAACGGAGGTAGGACCTCCCGACTGTCCAACGATAATATTTCCCTTTTTCGCCATACACAAATCCTCCTTATTCTGATTGCGGCACGTTATTTCTATTATTATAACAAAGGAGGAATTGGCTTTCAAGTTTCTTTACACAAAATGCATAATTTTTCTTTAAATTTCTCATCTTTTTGTGCATTTAATACAAAGCCCCTATGCCGATGCAAAACAAAAGCCGCATCGAAAAATAAACTCTTTCGATGCGGCTTTTGCTGCACATAAACCATTCTTTTTTAAAAAAAGAAGCAGGGGAAGAGGGGCTCGAACCCCCATCTACGGTTTTGGAGACCGCTGCTCTACCATTGAACTATTCCCCTGTACGCTGTGAGCCGTTCCTCACAACGTTGATTATAATAGCACAGATATGAACTGATGTCAACGGTTTTTTGCACGAATTTTTCTGAAAGTTTTCCCATTAAAGACAGTTCAACCCTCACGGCAGTTTTGAACCGGCGGCGAAAGGTCAAAGCAGCGCAGAAATCGCTTCCCGCACGTTGGAGACTCCTATAAGCCGAATACCTTCCACAGGCTTGATTCTTTCCAGACACAGTTTCGGCAGCACACAGGCGGAAAAGCCCAGCTTCTTCGCCTCATTAATCCGCTGCTGAGCCATGGATACCGCCCGAACCTCGCCAGCCAGTCCCACCTCCCCGAAAATCACGACAGAAGGATCCACCGCCTTATCCTTGTAGCTAGAAACCAAAGCGATCACAATAGCCAGGTCCATGGCCGGTTCGTTCATCTTTAATCCTCCAGCAACATTCACATAAGCGTCATACCGGCCCAGGTCATAACGGCAGCGCTTCTCCAACACAGCCATAAGAAGATTCACCCGGTTATAATCCGCTCCTGCCGCCGTTCTTCTGGCGATGCCTAAATTAGACTGCGTAACCAAAGCCTGAACTTCCAGAAGAATGGGCCTGGTTCCCTCCATGAGACAGGCTACTGCCGCTCCTGAAGCATCCTCCGGCCTTCCGCTTAATAGAAATTCTGAAGGATTCTGCACCTCGCAGAGACCTTCCTCCCGCATCTCAAACACGCCGATCTCATTGGTAGAACCGAAACGGTTTTTCACTCCACGCAGCACCCGGTAAGAAGCCGTTCTCTCTCCTTCAAAATAAAGAACGGTATCTACCATATGTTCCAGCACTCTTGGTCCGGCCACCACGCCTTCCTTGGTCACATGGCCCACAATGAACACCGCTACTCCCATGCCCTTGGCGATCTGCATGAGTACATTGGTGCACTCCCTCACCTGGCTGACACTTCCTGGAGCAGAGCTCACATCCTCCATGGACATAGTCTGAATGGAATCGATAACCACCACGTCCGGCTTTCTCTCCTGGATCACCTCACGCACCGTATCCAGGCTGGTTTCACACAAGAAGCGCAGATCTCCCGTCACTTGGCCGATCCGGCCTGCCCTGAGCTTAATCTGTTTTAAAGATTCCTCTCCTGAGATGTAAAGAACCTGTTTTCCCGCTGCCGCCAGATTCCGGCATACCTGAAGAAGGAGGGTGGATTTTCCGATTCCAGGATCGCCTCCTACCAAAACCAGAGAACCTGCTACCACGCCGCTTCCCAGCACCCGGTCAAGCTCCTCAAAGCCGGTACTCATCCTGTCCTGCTCTTCGATGGAAATCTCAGACAAAAGGGCAGGCCGAGCCTGCCCTTTTATCCTTGCTGTGGTTCTCGATGAGGGAGAAATCTTCGTCACCGGCTCCTCCACCAGCGTATTCCATTGTTTGCAGGCGGGACACTGGCCCATCCATTTGCTGGATTCATAACCGCATTCCTTACAGAAAAATGCAGTCGCCTTTGCCTTCGCCATAAACGTCAATCCTTTCCTTTATGCCTTCACTACCTTCAGCAATAAAGGCTTTCCGTCCTCAAGCTCCAGATTTACAGCCAGCTTTCCGCTTAAGTTGGTCTGGATTTCCGCCGTCAGAACTCCGTCCTCATAGACTTTATAAGGAACATCTTCTTCCAGCTGAACGGTAACCTGGGAATCCTTATATCCCTCGATCTCACAGGATACTCCCTGATCTGTCTCCTGAAAATGCCGCACTGCAGTGCCTGGCACCGACTCATAGACGAACATGCCGTTTCTCTCCAGTTTGGTAATCTCGTAAAACGTCTTCACCTTATACGTATCCCCCTGGTGCTCGAAATCCTGGAGTTTGGATTTTTCATTCAGGGTATAATTTCCAAAACTAATAGTTCCATCCTCTTCGGCCTGGATTAATGCTTCAATTCCTGGCATGTGTAAGTCCTCCTAGTATTTTAGTTGTGACTGCCGGGCAGTCGGTTCTTATCCTCCATGGGAACAGCTCTGGGAGCTATTCCCATAATTGATTATACACGAATTCTCCTGGATTGACCAGTGAAACCTTTCTATAATCCTTATGAAATCTTTACAAATTTATCAAGACTTTTACGAAACGGGATGCAGTTCCTTTTCCTGGAGCGCAGACTCCTGAGGCAGGACGGTAAAGGTAAGTTCTCCCTTTTCTGCAGAAATCAGAACATGATCTCCTTCTTTAATTCTGCTCTCCAGAATTTCCTCCGCCAGCTTGTCTTCCACCATATTCTGGATGGTTCTTCTCAGCGGCCTTGCCCCATACTTCTCGTCATAACCCTTATCAATCAAAAGATCTTTCGCCTCATCAGTGATCTGAAGGGTCATGTTCATCTGCTCTCTGGTCCGCTTCAAAATGGACTGAAGCATAATATCAGCAATCTGGCGCATATGAGTTTTATTCAGCTGATGGAATACAATGATTTCGTCGATCCGGTTTAAAAATTCCGGCTTAAACATCCTCTTTACTTCTTCCATCACTTTTTCCTTCATAAACCCATAATTGGCTTTCTCATCATTCTCTGTCACAAAGCCCAGGCGCTTTGGCGATACAATGTTCTCGGCGCCGGCATTGCTGGTCATAATGATAATGGTATTTTTAAAGTCAATCTTGCGTCCCTGGGCATCGGTAATATGGCCGTCATCCAGCACCTGAAGAAGAATATTAAATACATCCGGATGAGCCTTCTCAATCTCATCAAAAAGGATGACGGAATAAGGGTTCCGGCGCACCTTCTCGCTGAGCTGTCCGCCCTCCTCATAACCTACATATCCTGGCGGCGAGCCGATCATTTTGGATACGCTGTGTTTCTCCATATATTCCGACATATCAACCCGGATCAAGGCCGCCTCAGTGCCGAACATGGCTTCTGCCAGAGCCTTGGAAAGCTCGGTCTTGCCCACGCCCGTAGGTCCTAAAAACAGGAAAGAACCAATGGGACGCCCCGGATCCTTTAATCCTACCCGTCCTCTCCGAATAGCCTTGGCCACGGCGGAAACAGCCTCCTCCTGGCCAACCACCCGTTCATGGAGGATGGATTCCAGCTTCATCAAGCGCTCCGACTCTTCTTCTTCCAGCTTGCGCACAGGAATCTTTGTCCAGCCGGAAACCACGTCTGCAATCTCATTTGCATCTACAACCAGTTTTCTGGTGGCCTTTTCCTGCTCCCAACGGCTGCGGATCTGCTGGATTTCCTCTTTCTTTTCCTCCTGAGTCTTTTTGATCTGGCCAGCCTTTTCATAAGCCTCAGCCTTTACCGCGTCTTCCTTCTCCTTCTCAAGCTTCTGAATCTCTCCTTCCAGAACCTTAATCTCCTCCGGCTCCACAAAATTTGCCAGCCGAACCTTAGACGAGGCCTCGTCAATTAAGTCGATGGCCTTGTCCGGAAGGAAACGGTCGTTAATATATCTGGCAGACAGCTTCACCGCCGCCTCCAGCGCCTGATCGGTAATGGTCACCTTGTGATGATCCTCATACCGGCCGCGAAGTCCTTTTAAGATTGCAATGGCTTCTTCCTGGCTTGGCTCCTCCACCGTTACCGGCTGGAATCTGCGCTCTAACGCCGCGTCCTTCTCAATATATTTCCGGTACTCTTCAATGGTGGTAGCGCCGATCAGCTGGATCTCTCCTCTGGCCAGGGAAGGCTTTAAAATATTAGATGCGTCAATCGCTCCTTCTGCGCCTCCTGCCCCGATAATCGTATGAATCTCATCGATGAAAAGAAGGACCTGACCGTCTTCCATCACTTCACTCAGCACCTTCTTAATTCTCTCTTCAAATTCGCCTCTGTACTTGGACCCCGCCACCATGCCAGAAAGATCAAGAGTTACCACACGCTTCTGCGCAATGATTTCCGGCACTTCTCCTGCAACGATCATCTGGGCAAGGCCTTCTACCACAGCAGTCTTTCCTACTCCCGGCTCCCCGATCAGGCAGGGATTATTCTTGGTTCTCCGGCTGAGAATCTGAATCACTCTCTGGATTTCTTTCTCCCGGCCGATCACTGGATCAAGTTTTCCCTCTCTGGCCAACATGGTCAGGTCCCGGCTGTAACTGTCCAAGGTTGGAGTGCTGGTCTTTCCCTGGGAGGTCTTTCCGTTTTGGAACTCCTCCCGCGCTGCCGCCGGAGCATCTTCGCCCATGGCGGACAGCAGATCAATGTAAAGCTTCTGCACACTAACCCCAAGAGTATTTAAAAGCCTTGAAGCCACGCAGTCTCCTTCCTTAATCATGGCGATCAGCAAATGTTCTGTGCCGATTAACGGCGCATGGAAGCGAACCGCCTCTTTATAACTATTTTCCAAAACTCTTCTGGCGCTTGGAGTATAGCCGTTCTGCTCAGCCATGCCCACGGAATGATTAGGAGAAATCAGCTGGCTTACCAGTTCCAGTACCTTTTCCTCCCTGACGCCGTTCTCCGTCAGCACCTTAGCCGCCGCTCCCGTGCCTTCATGAAGAAGGCCGATCAGCAGATGCTCTGTTCCCACATAGTTATGGCCCAGAGATTCCGCCACATTCACCGCAAGGGTAATGGCTTCTCTGGCCTTTGCTGTAAATCTATCAATCATAAATTGTCCTCCTTTTTATTTTAACTCCGGCAGCTCTCTTCTTAAGTAAGCTGCTCTGGCCACATCCAGCTCCTCCCGGTTAAGAGGCCGGTGAGAAAGCTTCTGCAGATTAGCGGTCTGAACGCCTAACATCATTCGGTATACTGAAACCGGTTCCTGGAAGGCAATCAGCCCGTCGTCCACCGCCGCCATCAGCTGGGATAAGAACACCATGGCTTCCTTGGCGGAAAGTCTTCTGGCATATTTCAGAACGCCGTAGGATTTATAAGCTTCATCCTCCCGCTCCAGGGAGTGATTCTTCATGGTCATCTCCCTCACCTGGCATTCCTGGCGATTTAACTGGTTGGCAATCCTGGCCACCAGATCAATAATCTCCTGTTCTGATAACCCAAGAGTTTTCTGATTGGCCACCTCGTAAAGGCTGCCGTAATTTTCATTTCCCTCGCCGTAAATTCCCCGCAAGGTTACGCCGAATCGGCTCATATCCCCGATGAGATTTTGAAACTTCTTTCCCGTGGACAAAGTCGGCAGGTGCAGGGTCACCGACGCCCGCATTCCCGTTCCCACATTAGTTGGGAAAGAGGTAAGATAGCCGTATTTTTCGTCAAAGGCATAAGAAAATCTGGCATTGACGTAATCATCCAGCTGATCCGCCTTTTTCCACAGCTGATTAAGCTTAAGTCCGGCGGAAAGCAGCTGGATGCGAATATGATCATCTCCATTTAACACCAGGCTGACGCTTTCATCTCTGGATACAATCAGACCAACCGTCTCTTTTTTCTCCAAAATGCTGGAATTTAAAATGCGCCGCTCCTTCAACGCCCGGCGGCTCAATTCGTCCAGCTCCTCCAGGTAGGCGTACTCATAATCTGTGCCGTCAAGCTCATGCAGATCCTTCAGGCCATATTCCAGCCGCTTTACCAGCTCCTCGCTTTCTCCCGGGGAGAGGGTTTTGGGGAAATGATACTGATCCCAGTTTCTGACCAGCCGAATGCGGCTGCTGACAATATTGGGTTCCTTTCCTTCTGTCTCCTCAAACCATTTAAGCATTCTGATCCCCCTCTCCTGTCAGTACTCTGATTTGATCTCTGTACCGGGCGGCATCCTCGTACTCTTCCTTTCGGATCGCCTCCTGAAGTCTGGCCTTTAATACCTCCAGCTGCTCCTTGGGAGTCAGCTCAGGTTCTCTGACTTCTCCTCCATTCTGTCCCTCCACCGTCTGACTGGCGGCCTGGATCTTCTGATATTTCGGTTTCTTTCCTGTATGATTAACGCTTCCCTGAAGCTTTTTAATCTTATCTCGGATCAGAAGGTCAAAAACGCTGTAGCAGTCCTGGCAGCCAAAACAGCTGTTTTCCACAAATTCCTGGTAACTGGTGCCGCAGGTGGGACACACAATCTGCTGCAGCTTTTCTTCCTTCTGGCTGTTTTCTTCCACCCCAAGAAGACTGGAAAGAATTTTCCCCAGAGGAAAATCTCCGTCAAAGATAGCCGAATAATGGCCGAAATCCATCTCCTTGGCGCACTGGGTACAAAGATTGTGTTCCTTCTTCACTCCGTTAATGACTTCTGTATATTTAATGTTTGCTTCTCTGATTTTGCACTTCTCGCATAACATGAAAATCCTCCTCACTTCCGCTGTTTTTCGGAGCTGTTTAAAAACAAGTCATAAATCTCATCTACCAGCTGATGAACCTCATCTCTAGTAACGTTCCTGCAGATGCCTCTGGCTAAAACGGCATTTAAATCCTGCCGCATTTCCTCCAGCGCCCGCATCTTATCCACATCCAGAGAAATCACCGCGCCTCTGCGCCGGTCAAGCTTTACGAAGCCTTCCTGACGAAGAAGGGCGTAGGCCTTGTTGACGGTGTGCATGTTAATGCCGACCTGGTCCGCAAGCGTACGCACAGACGGCAGAGGATCACCCTCGCTGAACGCTTCCGTGGCAATTCCCAGAATAATCTGGTTGCAAAGCTGCAGGTAAAAGGCTTCATCACTGTTAAAATCAATTTTTAATATCATATGTTCACCATCTTTCATTTGCTCGTCTGTTATACACATTGTATAACAAATAGCATCATATGTCAAGACAGAGAATTCCTCCTGCTGTCAAAAAAAGGAAATTTATCCACTGCATCCAGAATATCCTGAAAATCCTCCCTTGGCGCCAGGTCAATGTAGCGGCCCAGAAGTTCTTCTTCATTTTTCTTGTAGGGTCCGTAAAAAATATCATAAAGGTTATGCCCTCTTACATGTATTTTAATCTCCTCCATATGGGCTTTTACGTCCTCGGGAGATGTTAAATCCCGCCCCAGAACCTGAATCAGCCGCTTTCCGCTGGCAATGCGGTGAAGATACTCCTTCCATTTTGCAAAGAGAATTTCATAAAACTCTTCTTCACTGTTCACCACCCCAAGCGCTGTCATAATCCTGGGATTAAAAAAATAGTTTTCAAAAGAATAATACTTTAAAATCAGTACATTTTTTCTGGTTACTCTGGGAAGACGGTCCACATCCTCCAGATTCCGTTCTTCATAATATCGGCAAAGCTGCCCTGCCAGCTCTTCTCTATCCTTGCCGTCTCCATCTCTGATCATCAAGAACTGATCCCGCAGATATACCTGATTCATATATTTTAAGTTGGCGTAGGTTTTAATGTTGGTGCAGCTGTTGGTGGTAATAATGGCGATCCGCTTAAGCTGCCCTTCCTGGTCGTAAATTTCCGAGTAATACTTTTCCAGCAAAAGAGGAAGGCGGCTTTTGTCCTGCTTTCCCTCTACAATAAACACAAAATCCACGTTCAGAAAATCGTTTGCCCCATATCCAAGGCTGTCTAAGATCACATCAATATCTGCATTGGGATGAATCACAGAATAATATTCCTCATCCAAAACTACCTGCCGAATTTGTCTGGTCGTAAAGTTGGACAACAGCGCCGCCGAATGAGTGGTAAAGATCACCTGATTCTTTTTGGACAGCTGGTAAAGGATCTGTCCTGAAATTTTCTGCAGCTGAGGATGGAGAAAAAGCTCTGGATCTTCCACAATGATAATGCTGGGAATTCTGGCGTCGTCATCTGTATACGTTTCCAGCATAGACAGCATATAAAGGCTCTTCATGCCGTTGCTTAAATACTCCACCGGGCAGACTCTTCCCTGCTCCTCCCGGCAGGTTTCCGCCTTTACCTTAAACATTTCCTGGCTGCTTAAGGCAATAGAAAGAATGATCCGCTCGTACCCTCCGTTTTTCCGATAATTCTGGTTCAGCTTTTTTTCGAAATCCTTGATATTCAGCTGATACATTTTATATTCCAAAAGCCTGGCCGCCTCGAAAATATCTAAATCCTGAGGACTTTTCTGGTTGATCAGCCCAATGCACTGAAAGCACTGGGTACAGGATTTGGCCGGATCGAACATGCAGCGGCCTGATTGAAGCTGCTCAAGACGTTCATCCTCCCGAAACATCATTAAATCCTCCTGGAACTGGCTTAAGCTTCGGTTGGCATCAATGTAATAAAGCCTGGGAAGAATCTCCGGAATGTGGCGGTTATCCTTCTTGCGTCCATCACTGTAACGCCGCTCCCCTTTCCAGTTTATGATGCAGGTAAAGGTTAAAACACCATTTTGATAGGAAGGAAGTTTTGCGCAAAAATCTTTCTCCCAGACTGGATAACGTTTGTACAAGCTCACCTTCCCCCGCTGATGGAGCTGGTGCAGATCCTCTTCCGAGAGAGACAAGGTTACAGTAATTTCAATCTTCTGCTTTTTCTCATTAAAATCCCCCTCCGTCACCTGATACCCTCCGAAAGCGGCCCGGACCGCATCTACTACTGAAGTTTTTCCTGTGTTGTTTTTTCCCACCAAAATCAGGGCATTTTCCATGTCCCTGATCTCCATCTGGCGTATGGATTTAAAATTTTTAATCTGAAGCCCTGTAATCCGCATCCTTTTCTCCTTCTTCCCTTTTTCCGGCAGCATCCTCCGGCGGCAGAATTTTTCTCCTTAAGTATAACACAGGTTAGTATTTTCCGCGAGCTAAAGGACAACGTGCAAGTCCAATATGAGCTTTCCGGCTTTTTCCCCGAAAATTCAAAAAAACATGCCTTTTCCAGAAAAACGGCGCATATATCATTGGAAGGACGTCGGCGCGGCCTGCCGACACAGAAAGATCTTAATTCAGGAGGATATTATGTGCGGGATTGCCGGATTTTACCAACCAGACCGAAAAGAAGAACACAACAGAGAAGAATTTTGTGCTCTCTTAAACCGGATGAAGCAGGCCCTCTGGCGCAGAGGACCTGATGATTCTGGAATATGGCTTAAACAGTGGGCAGGGCTTGCCCACACCAGACTGGCGATTATTGATCCTTCCGGCGGGAAGCAGCCAATGATCAGAAGGGAAGGGGGATACGAAACCGCCATTGCCTACAACGGAGAACTGTACAATACCAGCGAACTTCGTCAGGAGCTTCTCGCTTCCGGGCGTACTCTGGAAACCTCCAGTGATACAGAAGTAATTTTAAACGCCTACCTGGAGTATGGGCTGGAATTTCTTTCGAGACTCAACGGGATTTTCGCCCTTGCCATTGTTGATTTCCGAACCAAACGGCTCCTCCTTGCCAGAGACCGGGCCGGCGTAAAACCGCTTTTTTATGCCAAAACAAAATCCTCCCTGTTCTTTTCCTCGGAAATCAAGGGCCTTTTCGCCTGTCCTGAAATAAAGCCGCGCCTCAGCCTTCGAGGTCTCCAGGAAATTTTCGCTCTGGGTCCTGCGCGGATTCCCGGCTCCGGCATTTTTCAGGGCGTCTCTGAAGTGCTGCCTGGCCATTATCTCCTCTGCCAGGAGGATTCCATCTGCCAAAAACCTTACTGGAAGCTGGAAAGCCGTCCCCACGAAGACAGCTTTGAGGACACCGTGGAGTACACTGGTTTTCTTCTGCAGGACGCCATCCGGCGCCAGATGGTGTCCGATGTTCCCATCTGCACCTTCCTTTCTGGAGGAATCGACAGCAGCCTGGTTTCCGCCGTCTGTGCCCAAGAACTCAAAAAACAGGGAAAAAGGCTGATGACGTTCTCTTTCGACTTTACAGGAAATGATCAGTTCTTCCAGGCAAATGCCTTCCAGCCCTCTCAGGACCGCCCCTATGTGGAGATGATGGTAAAGAATCTCGATTCTTCCCATCAGTATCTGGAGTGCAGCACCCTGGACCAGGCCAGAGGGCTTTTCGATTCCGTGCTTGCCCACGACCTTCCTTCCATGGCAGATGTGGATTCCTCCATGCTCCACTTCTGCTCTTTGGTTAAAGCCTCCTGCAAGGTAGCCCTCACCGGCGAATGCGCTGATGAAATCTTCGGCGGATACCCCTGGTTTTACAGCGAAGAAGCCTTTCGCCGTCATGCATTTCCCTGGTCCATGGAGATGGCCCCCCGTCAGGTTCTTTTGAAAGATGAAGTGATCAGCGATCTGAGGATGGAGGAATTTTCCTGTGAAATCTATGAAGAATCCAGAAGCAAAACCCCTTATCTGGACGGAGAGTCCCCTGACAAACGGCGGCAGCGAGAAATCTCCTGGCTGAATTTAACATGGTTTATGCAAACTCTTCTGAATCGAATGGATCGAACCAGCATGTACTCCGGCCTGGAAGCACGGGTCCCCTTTGCCGATCACCGAATTATCGAATACCTATGGAATGTGCCCTGGTCCATGAAAACGGCAGGAGGCATGGCAAAGGGACTTTTGCGCCAGGCTGCCGGCGATCTTCTTCCCAAGGAAATTCTGTACCGGAAAAAATCACCTTATCCCAAATCCTACGACACCGGCTATGAGGCGCTGTTAGGAAAGTGGGTTCTGGAAATGGCCCAGGATCCGTCTTCTCCCATCATGACCTTTTTCGCAAAAGAAAAGCTTCTGGAGTTTTTGTCCGCCCCTTCAGACTACGGAAAGCCCTGGTACGGCCAGCTTATGGCCGGTCCTCAAATGCTGGCCTACATTCTCCAGATTGACTTCTGGCTGAAGCATTATCATATTCAAATTCTTTGATCTGGAAGCCGTCCTGAAAAATTACCTGTTAAAAATGCTGCCCTCCTGTTAAACACAGGTCGGCAGCATTTTCTCAGCCCCGGAACTGCCCCGGCGAAGTCCCGTAACGTTTTTTAAATAATCTTGCGAAGTAACTGATATTTCCAAATCCACAGGATTCACAGATCTGGGCCAGCCCTTGATCCGTATTGGCCAGCAGGTACGCCGCCACGGAAAGGCGGTACTGATTTAGATATTCCACAGGAGACTGGTTAATCACCATTCGAAAGCAGCGAAAGCACTCTCTTCGGCTGACGCCGCCGGCACCGGCAATTTGATCTACGGTAATCGGCTCCTGATAATGCTGGTGAATAAAATTTAACATTCCCTGAATTCGCTCTGTCTGTTCCATCTCTGCAATGCCGAAAGAAGAAAGTCCCGTCCGGCAGCCCAGACGCCGAAAAAGATCTCTCCAGATTCCGCAGATCAATTCAAGACTGTGGAGTTCATAATCTCCCTTTCCAGGAGTTAAGGCCTTAAATTCCCGAAAAAGTTTCAGCATGGATTCGTCCTTTTTATTTCCCGCTGACAAGAAAAAGCCAAATACAGGAGAATGAAGAACAGGAAGAACCATCTTCTGATATATGCTTCCAAAATTTAAGGCAGCAAAAAAACTGCTGGGAATTCCAAATGTGAAAATCTCCGTCCCAGGAACCATTTGACGGCATCCATGAAGGACCCTGGAATTAATAAAAAATCCATCTCCCGGTCTGATCACCTGACTGACTTTAGAAACAGGATCACGAAACAGACAATACTCAAGCTCGCCGGTAAGCATCAGCCCAAACTGAAATTCCGAATGCCAGTGATGAGCCATCTCCCCATTTCTGTAATTATCCAGGGAATTTTTGAGACGAACAATGGGGATTCCTTCGGAATACTGAAAAAATTCCTGCCCTTTTTCATTCATTATTATGGTTTTTCGGCACATAAAATTTACTCCATTTCTGGCACAATCTGAACAATTTTTGGCACAATCGTTTCTTTTCATTTCCCCCCATAGATTTTATTATTATAAAATGGGGGTTAACAGAAGTCAACACAGAAGTTGGCTGATGTGAGGCGCCCCAAAATACATCCAGAAGGGAGCACAGATTATGACTGAAATGAATGAAAACAACTTCAATGACATCCGCAGCCCAGAAGAAAATCCAGGGGACCAGACAAGGAAAGCGCCTGAAAAGCCTAACTCATCATCAAAAAGATGGGGAACGCTGATTGGGATGGGAGCAGTATTCGGCCTCGTCGCCGGCGGCGTTATGTGGGGAGTAAACACCATTGGCAGTCAAGTCTATCCGCAGCGGCAGATTGCTGCCACAGAAACCTTAAGCGCCGCAGATTCTTCTGCAGGAAGTCAAAACAGCAGCGGAAACCAATCCGGCGATTCTTCCTCATCCGCCAGCACGGAGGATAAGGGGAGCGTTGCAGCAGTTGCTAAAAACGCCATGCCATCGGTGGTTACCATCTCCACCTTATCGGTTGAAGAAATGCGCAGCTTTTTCGGCGGAACTCAGCAGTTTGAAGTAGAAGGCGCCGGCACCGGCGTAATTGTGGGAACGAACGATACTGAACTGCTCATTGCCACCAACAACCATGTAGTGGAAGGAGCCCGCAGTCTTTCTGTCGGCTTCATTGATGAAACAACTGCAGCCGGCGAAATAAAAGGAACTGATGTAAACAATGATCTGGCGGTGGTAGCCGTCAAACTTTCTGACATTCCCGATGAAACAATGGATCAAATCAAGGTTGCTGTCATCGGAGACTCCGATGATCTGGTTCTTGGGGAACAGGTTGTTGCCATCGGCAACGCTTTAGGCTATGGACAATCTGTAACCAGTGGATACGTAAGCGCCCTCAACCGAGATTTAACCCTTACCGATGAAAGCGGAAACACCATTAATTCCACCGGCCTGATTCAGACCGACGCCGCCATTAACCCCGGCAACAGCGGCGGAGCTTTGCTGAATATGAAAGGTGAACTGATTGGAATCAACGAGGCGAAAACCGGTTCCACCAACGGCACCTCTGTAGATAACATCGGCTTTGCCATTCCCATCGACAAGGCAGAGTCCAGCTTAAAAGAGCTGATGAACCTGCCCACCCGAGAAAAAGTGGGCGAAGATCAGGCCTCCTTCCTGGGCATTCAGGGACAAACTGTTCCTTCAGATGTAACCCAGCTTTACGGAATTCCCGGCGGCGTGATTGTAGCATCTGTAACTGAAGACGGCCCCGCAGCCAATGCCGGCGTTCTCCAGGGAGATATTATTACCGCCTTTGACGGGCGTTCTGTAGCCAGCATGGAACAGCTCCAGGATACCCTGCAGTACTACGCAGCAGGAGAAACGGTAACCATAACGGTGCAGCGTCGGGATGACAAGGGAAGCTATCAGTCCGTCTCCCTCTCTATTATCCTTGGATCTGCAAAAGAAGCTAATCAGTCCTCTTCCCAGTCCAATTAAGGTTCAGCAGACTTTTTCCTTTACTGGCAGAAACAGCAAGAAAAACGGCGTGCATTCTAATCTGGAATGCACGCCGTTTTTCTCTTTCCATTAATTAAGACAGGTCAATATCAATGAATTCAAAGTCATCGTCTTCGTCTTCTTTAGGCTCTTTTTCTTCTTTGGTTCGCTCAGCAGTTTGAGCAGGCGTCGGTTCAGGAGATGCAGATACAGCAGTTTCAATCTGAACGACATCCAAATCTTCCATGGGGATTTCTTCAAAATCCCGATCCATCATATTCCACTGAACGACTTCTTGATCATTAGAAGAAGTTTTTGCCTCAGCCTTTTCTCCAGGATTATCTTCCTCATCCTCTTCGTCCCGCATATAGCGTTCTTCCCGGCTGATCTTCTTTACCGGTTTTCGTTCTGGAAGATCATCCTTGTCGTTCTCAGGCTTTCTCGGACCATTGCTTCCGTCAGATTTCTTCGAAGCCAACAGCACAATCACAATGATTAACAGTACCACTGCTACTGCAATCAAGGCAATAATGATGTAAAGTCTGATCTGGTAATCCTCCAGAAGATTATTGTAATTCTCTGCGAGAGTTACATACTCCTCCTGGCTTGCCTGAGCTGCCGGATCCTGGAAGTACCGCTGAATCGTCTTCTCCGTCAAATCATACCGGTACAGATTCTTCTCTCCTGCTGCATTGGCCGCATAGAAGATGCAGTACTGATGATCGCTTTCATTCTCCCAGATCCATCCTGTTACCTCGTGGCCGTCAATGTTAATCTTAGCCTCCACAAAACCTTCTGGAGGAGCAACTCCTTCCTCAGGCTCCAGAATGGTGATGGCTTTTGCAGCCGCTTCAAGGCTTACGCCTTCCACCGCTTCAGTCTCAGCAGCAGCCGTCTCTCCGCCTTCGCTCTTGGTAACAGAAATGGTATAAGTTTTTACCGTTCCGTCCGGCGCTGTTACCCGAATCGTAACAGTATTCTCTCCCATCTGCAGTCCTTCGCTGCCTTCTACAGTAACGGTGGAACCGTCTCCCGCCAGAGCCTGAACATCAATGCTCTCCACATCCATGCCTACGTTTGCGGAATAGCTGTCAATGGATGGCGCGAATGCCGGCGTCAAGGTTCCTGGGGAAATAGAAAGGGCAGTAAGCTGGCCTTCCGCTGCTGTTTCTCCCGTTTCTCCATCTCCGGAAACGGTAATGGTGGAATTTCCTAAATGGTTGATGGTTACCATCTGGGCGTTAATATCATATACCTCTTGTGAAGTAATCGTAATCTGGCTGGTCCCTGCTGTCAGGGCCTGAAATTCCATGGAAAATACGATGGTGGAAGGATCTGCCGCATCCGGACCGCCTCTGGCCCGGAGAGCGCCCGCGCCTCCCTCTACGCTGTTGCCGCTGATAAACTCCAGAGCATTAGCGTCATAAGCCAGCATTACATCCGCACTGCTTAAGGAGCCGTCGGAAGTGGTGATTTTCATATTTACGGTAATCTGCTGGCCCACAGCGCCGCTGGGGTCAGAAAAGATAATATTTCCGCTGGCAGCCATGGATACCAGCAGCCTCGCCGGCATGAATACCGCCAGCATGCACACCAGCAGAACCCCTGCCAGAGCTTTTTTGATTCGTTCGTTCATATTCCTTATCTCCAGTCTTATGATTATCCTTTGGAGAGCTGAGGAAATGGTTTATTTTCCTCAGCCCACAATGGTCACATTGCTTCCTCCAGGGCCGATTATCTCTCCCGAGCCGCCGGAAGAGGTTCCCGGCGCCCCAGGAGAAGAAGCTCCCGGCCCCTCTGCCGAACCGCCGGGCCCTGCCGTCTGCCCCGACTGACTTGTGCCGCCGGGAGTGCTTTCTGCCACAGGACCAGACGCGCTTCTGGTAATGCGAACCATGTATTCTCTCACTGCGCCGTTCTGGGCAGTTACCTGAATCATCACTTCTGTCAGGTCGCCATTCAGGCTGATGGTTCCCGTTCCGCTGATCTGTGCCGTGCTGTCAATTGCCGAAGCCTGAATAACTACGCTGTTCACCGAGGTATTTACCGTCACATCATAAACGGAAGTATCCCGGTTAAAGGACGGCGTAATGGCAAATCCATCCACACTGATAGAGGAAAGCTTATTGTTGGGACTTCCGTCAACAGAGGGAAGTATACAAGGATCTGCCGGCATATTCTGATATACAGGGATAGAAAACTGCAGTGCAGACTGGCGCATATTGGAAGAATATGCCTCCGCCATTTTCGACCCTTCTGATGCCGCGCCCTGAATGTTCGTCATAAACTGATGCAGGTACAAGCTGCTTCCTTGTACATTAAATTTCTTCAAATAAAATGTATTCTGGCCTGCCTGGACGTAATTCTGGCCGTACTGACAGGCGCCTCCGATAATGGCCTTATCGATGCTGTTCCAAGGACGCAGATAATCTCCCGACTGAGAAGCGTACCATAAGCCCCGCTCCACTGCGGACATGCCGTTGCTGGCATAAGCTTCGAAATTGTAGTAATTATAATAGCCGCTGCTTCCGCTGATAGATGAGCCGCTTCCGTCAGTGTTCTGCTCCTGAAGAATCATCGCCGCAAGAACGTAAGGACTAACTCCTGACTGACGGGCTGCCTCCATCAAAATATCCACATAATATGCACTTCGTCCGCTTCCCGAGCTTGAGACCCCTGAAGACCCGGAACTCTGTCCCGGAGAAGAGGAATTGGACGTACTGGTGCTTCCGTCAGGATTCACCCGGATAATGGTGGTAGCCGCCACCTTCTGTACCTGGTTCTGGCTGATGGACAAGCCGTCTCCTCGATCGCTGACATTCATGCCCGGCGCCGTTCCTATGGAAATCTCCGGTGAACCGGAGGAGGAACTGCTCTCTCCTGTCCCGCCCGGACCTTGGCCCGACTGAACGGACTGGCTGCTCTCCGCCTGACTCTCGCCGGGAGAAACCACTGTCCCGCCTTCACTTCCGCTGCCTGGTGAAGTCTGGGCAGTCCCGTTGTTCACGGTAACGCCGGCGTAGGAATCGCTTACCGGCACAATCCCCTCTAAGAAGGTTCCCTGAACTAAAGCCGCCAGACCTTCTCTGGTATGTACCGCACTGTCATAACTTTGGAGCAGGAACTGAAAGATATAAGTCTCATTTAAAAAGTTCCTGGGGTCCATATAATAGCGGATAATATCTTCACTGGCCGCCACCCAGCTGCTTCCGTCAAATCCCGGCCAGGTGGAAGTTCCCCAGTCGTAAGCTCCATCTGCAGTAGATTTCCAAGATGAAATGCTGGAACTGCTCACCAGATTTCGTCCCACCAGGCTCTCATTTTCGATTACCGTATTCCAATCCAGTCCCGTGTTAAAGGCGGTAAACACCCACTGGGGATACAGACTGTGAAGCTGACGCAATGCAGGGCGATAAGATTCCGGAAAACCCTGCGCGGTAAGATAAGCCTCAAAATCCGAATCCTGGGAATAGGCTGACGCTGTACTTAAATACGCCCCGGACACATAGCCGGTAGACTGAGCTCCGCCGCTTCCCGTAAAGCGGATCTGATACCATACCGCTCCATCGCTTCCAGTGGTCTGTCCTAAGATGGTGACTCCCGTGCCGTAAGTAAGACGGCCTACCACCGAATTCCCTGTTCCCGGACCACTCCGCACGTTCAAGGTCGTAGCGGTTACCGTAGCCGCCTGCTCTGCTCCATAGCTTACCGGAACTGAAGAAGGAAATCCAAAAAAAGCCCCCGCCCCAATGATCACGCTTAAGCCTAATGCCAGGCTTTTTTTCCAATGTTTTTTCATCATACACTCCTGTATGTTTTCCTTGCAGTCAAATTAAATTTCGTCGGCGGCATCTGCAAACTGACATCAGCTTCCGCCGTCCAGCAAAAGCTCCCATTTCAACAGGGAAAATCGCTGGAAATATACACCTTATTTATTATAATGAGAAACTTCCTCTCCGTCAATAACATCAAAAAAAGTTCACATTCATACTGCAATTCGTAAGAAAAAGTTAAGGCCCCGCTCAGCACAAATACTGAGCAGGGCCTTAACTGTTATCTTACGATGTTGAGACCAAATGGAATTTACCCCAACATCAACATTTTATACAGGATATGCCTTATTCGTCTTGTCTGCAGCCGTCTGATCTACCTTAGTCTGCTGCGCTTCCCGGTACTGGAAGAACTCTTTTGCCACAGCGGGGAACAGAGCATAAGATAAAACATCCTCATCCTGCTGCTTCCACTGAGCGCATTCTTTCTCAAATTTCGGAAGCTGAGGCTCAATCAGATCTGCAGGTCTGCAGGTGATGGGCTTTGCATCACCGATGATCTTCTTCTGTACTTCTGGATTAAACGGCTTAACCGTCTGTCCAAATTCACCCATCATGATTTTCTTGGATTCCTTCGGCACCATCTTATACCGCTCGCCGGAAATAACGTTCAACACTGCCTGCGTACCTACAATCTGGGAAGAAGGAGTAACCAGCGGCGGCTCGCCGAAGTCCTTGCGCACTCTCGGAATTTCCTCCAGAACCGCCTGATATTTGTCTTCCTGCCCGGCTTCTTTCAGCTGGCTTACCAGGTTAGAAAGCATGCCGCCGGGAACCTGATACTGCAAGGTCTTAATGTTAACCCCCAGAACCTTAGGATTCAGCAGGCCGCTCTTTAATGCCTCTTCCCGGATCGGACGGAAATACTCCGCAATATCTACCAGAAGGTTCAGATCATAGCCTGTATCATAAGGGGTTCCTTTAAGGGTTTCAACCATAACCTCAGTGGCCGGCTGGCTGGTGCCCAGAGCCAGAGGAGACATGGCGCAGTCAATAATGTCGCAGCCTGCTTCCACTGCCTTTAAGTAGGTCATGGAAGCCACGCCGGAAGTATAATGGGTATGCAGGTCAATGGGAAGGGAGGTTCCTTCCTTCAGAGCCCGAACCAGCTCATCTGCTGCATAAGGGGTCAAAAGACCGGCCATATCCTTGATGCACAGGGAATCTGCCCCCATCTCTTCAATTCTTCTGGCAATATCCTTCCAGTAATCCAGAGTATATGCATCACCCAGAGTATAGCAAAGAGCAATCTGGGCATGTCCTTTTTCCTTCTTTGTGGCCTTTACTGCAGTTTCCAGATTTCGAATATCGTTCAGACAGTCGAAAATACGAATAATATCAATACCATTGGCGATGGATTTCTGCACGAAATATTCTACCACATCGTCTGCATAATGATTATATCCCAGAATATTCTGACCGCGGAACAGCATCTGCAGTTTCGTATGCTTGAATCCTGCTCTTAACTTTCTCAGTCTCTCCCAGGGATCTTCCTTTAAGAAACGAAGGCAGGCATCAAAGGTTGCACCGCCCCAGCACTCTACTGCGTGATAGCCTACCTGATCCATCTTATCTACGATGGGCAGCATCTGCTCGGTAGTCATTCTGGTGGCAAGTAAGGACTGATGAGCGTCACGAAGGACCGTCTCCACAATCTTTACCGGCTTTTTCTCTATCTCAGCCATTGTCATTTCCTCCTAATAAAATTCTGATTTTTGCCGGCTTATACGCCGAAAATCGCCATAAATGCGCCTGCCGCTACTGCCGTACCGATTACACCGGCTACGTTGGGACCCATGGCATGCATTAACAGGAAGTTGGTCGGATCTGCCTCAGAACCAACCTTCTGGGAAACCCGGGCTGCCATGGGCACTGCAGATACGCCCGCCGAACCAATCAGCGGATTCACCTTGCCGCCGGTCGCCTTGCACATCAGCTTGCCTAACAGCACGCCTCCTGCAGTTCCCACTGCAAACGCTACAAGACCCAGGAAAACGATCTTCAATGTATCTGCATTCAGGAAAGCCTCTGCGCTGGTGGATGCACCAACAGAAGTTCCCAGCAGAATAACCACCGTATACATCATAGCATTGGACGCCGTCTCCGTCAGATACTTTACTACGCCGCACTCTTTAAACAGATTGCCTAACATCAGCATACCTACCAGAGGCGCCGTAGAAGGCAGAATCAGACATACAACCGTTGTTACAATGACGGGGAAGAGAATCTTCTCCAGCTTGGAAACAGGACGAAGCTGCTCCATCTTGATCTTCCGCTCTTCTTCTGTCGTCAACGCCTTCATAATCGGCGGCTGAATAATGGGAACCAGAGCCATATAAGAGTATGCTGCCACGGCGATCGGACCCATAAGACTCGACTGTCCTAACTTTCCTGCCAGGAAAATAGAAGTAGGTCCGTCAGCTCCGCCGATAATGGAAATCGCTGCCGCTGCCCGTCCATTAAAGCCCATAAGAATAGCAAGAAAATACGCAGCATAAATTCCCAGCTGTGCCGCAGCTCCCAGCAGAAAGCTCTGAGGATTAGCAATCAGCGGACCAAAGTCCGTCATGGCGCCTACTCCCATGAAAATCAGAGAGGGCAGAATACTCCACTCATCCAACTGGAAGAAATACCAGAGAAGACCTCCCGTGCCGTTTGAAGATTCTTCAGGAGACATCATAATATCCGGATAAATGTTAACCAGAAGCATACCGAAGGCAATGGGCACCAGCAAAAGGGGCTCAAAGCCTTTTTTGATCGCCAGATATAGGAACAAAAATGCAACTGCGATCATCACGAAGTTACCCCAGGTTAAATTGAAAAATGCCATCTGATGAAGAAGGTTATTAAAGGTACTGCCTAAATCCATGTTTAATCCCTCCATCCGGAACGCATCGTAATTCAATGCGTTTCTTTTTCTTTTAGTTTAATGTAGCAAGTACTGCTCCGGACTCTACGGAATCTCCGGTGGATACATTCACAGTGGCAATGGTGCCGTCCTGAGGAGCAACAATATCATTTTCCATCTTCATTGCTTCCAGAACCAGAATCGCCTCGCCCTTCTTTACTGCCTGACCAGGGGCTACCTTTACTCCCAGAACCTTACCTGGCATAGGAGCAGTTACAGAAACAGCGCCAGGTGTTCCAGCTGCTGCAGGTGCCGGTGCCGGTGCTGGTGCTGGAGCTGGTGCCTGCGCAGGAGCGGGGGCTGGTGCTGGTGCAGGAGCTGGCGCAGCCTGAACTACAGGAGCCACAGGTCTTGCAACAGGAGCAGCTGCCGCTGCAGTAACACCTTCTTCAACAGTAACAACGTAAGCGTTTCCATTTACGGTAATGGTATAAGTTTTCATATAATAAATCCTCCTAAAATATAATTGAATCAGATTATTTTCCTTATCTTCTGCAGCCGCTTATTTCCATCTGGAACCAGGCTTGCGCTTAATGGAACGAACCACCAGTCCATCTGCCGGCGTATCAGTATATGCTGCAATCGCCGCGGTAATTACGCTGACCAGCTCAAGATCATTAACCAAATTCTCTTCAGCAGCCACAGCCGCCATCATTCCAGCTACCAAGGCCGGATCAATTTCTTCCGCCGCAGCAGATGCTGCTGCAGGAGCAGCCGCAGAAACTGGCTTCTGTTCTTCTGCTTTGCCAGCATTGTGTCTCTTTTCCCAGGCATTGATATATTTGAACCGGCTGATCAGGAAGCTGATGAAAATCAGAACAATAAATACCGTTCCCATACCAATAATGGTATGAACTGCCGCCCGGCTCATGTTGTCAGCCAGGGAGTACTGGGGCGTAAATTCCATGCTGGTCAACGCGCCCTGACGGTTGCTGATAATGGTAACCACCACTGGGCACCGTTCAAACTGAGCATCTATTTCAGCCGTATACTCACCATCTTCGTAAGAAACAGCTACATTATTTACCTCGATCAGGCTGCCGACTTCTTCTTTGTTGGACATCCAGTTTTCAAGGCTGTTTACCATGTCAGTATTGTCATTGTACTCGTACTGTTGAATCATGGTCTCAATATCGGCATCGGAATATCCCGCCAGCTCCTGGAGAACCGCCTGAGAACCAGCCATCAGATTTGATTCCATCATGGGGTCCAGGCTGCTTTCTTCTTCATTCTGGGACGCACATCCCGCCAGAGACCCTAAGCACAGCGCCAGGGCAGCAGCAGCGAATAACTTTCTTTTTAATTTCATTCTGCGTCACCTCATTCCTAGACTGTACCGTGTTTCTTATCCGGACGATCCTCTCTCTTGGTAAACAGCATTTCCAATGCTGCAGCTACCCGCTTCCTGGTTGCAGCAGGCTCAATAATGTCATCTACATATCCTCTTCTGGCAGCAGCCTCAGCGCTGGACTGTTCCTTCTGGTAAACAGCAGCTTTTTCTGAAATCACCGCCGCAGCATCCTCAGCCTCTTCAATCTCTTTAGCATACATAATCTTCACAGCGGCAGCCGCATCCATCATGCCGATGGAAGCCTTGTCCCAGGCATAAACAATGTCGGCGCCGATGGACTTGCTTCCCATGGTCAGATATGCCGTGCCATAAGCCTGTCCCGTTACTACCGTTACCTTAGGAACCGTAGCATCTGCATAAGCGTAGGTGAGACGGCCTGCAGCTCTGGCAATTCTCTTTTCTGACTCCTTGTCCGCCTGGTAGCCTTTTACATCAACCAGAGTAAGAAGGGGGATACTGAATGCATCACAGAATTGAATAAATCTGGCAGCCTTTTCGCATCCGTTTACCGTCAGCACCGGAGCCGGAGCATTCTTCTTCTCTCCTGCTGCGCTGTTGGCCACGCATCCTACTGTGCTGCCGTTCAGACGAATAAAACCGGTTACCATCTCAGGCGCATAATCCTTTTTTAATTCCATAAAGAAATTTTCATCGGAAATTGCCTGAAGAACAGCCGCCCCGTCGCCGGCTGCTCCGGATACCTCAGGGCAGAGACGGTTTAAATCATCCTGGCATTCATCATAAGACATGTCATCTTCATTATTTGCTGGAAGAATGGTAATCAAGCTGCGGATCTGCTCCAAAATAGAAGCCTCATCGCCCACTCCATCGGCCATACCGGCCTCTGCACTCTGGAAATCAGCTGCCGCCGTATCACATTTGGCCGTATAATTGCCATCCAGAGCATTGGGAGAATTGACAAACAGCTTTCCTTTCTTCTCCTCCATAAAAACGAAATCAGTGATCGCCGCAGAAACAGCCATGCCGCCTCCGCAGGCGCCGAATACAGCCGTAATCTGGGGAATCACTCCGGAAGCCATGGTCTGGCACCGATAAATCTGTCCGAACCCATCCAGCGCGTCTGTTGCTTCCTGAAGACGAAGGCCGGCGCAGTCCACTAACCCCACTACGGGAGCGCCCATCTTCATGGCCAGAGAATAGAGATTAGCAATCTTTTTGGCGTGCATCTCTCCCACTGAACCGCCAAGCACTGCTGCATCCTGGCTGTAAACATACACGAGACAGCCGTCAACTGTGCCGTAGCCGGTAATTACACCGTCAGCCGGCGTCTCGTCTGCAGTTAAGTTGAAGTCTGTTGCCCTGGCTGTGATATATCCGCCGACTTCCACAAAACTGTTTTCATCAAGCAAAGCATTTATTCTTTTTCTTGATGAATTCTGTGCTGAAATACTCATTTTGCAGTCCTCCATTTTTTCTTATTTTGCGGGAATCCAGCCCTGCGGCAGGCTCCGCAGGGCACACAGCAATGCCGGATGGCCGCAATATTTAACAGGGGCCTGCCTGGCTCTGGATGAAGCTGAACAAGCCTCCGGTAAATCAAAATCCTGCGGTTATAATTTTATAATGAGATGGGAAAAATATCAAGTCATTTCAAATACAAATTCCTCGAGTAAAGGGAATTTTGCGCAAAAATTGTTTTTTATCTCTATATAGTTCGGATACTTTGTTCTTTCCGACTGTTTTATCCTTAAAATAATGAAGAGGTCTCCCTTGCGCAGCTTCCCAAAAAAGCCTCTGCCGCTTTGCCCATGCACCAGCCAAACGTAAAGGCTTCCACATCCTCTGCCGTATAAACCGGCGCTGCGGCGGCAGGATTTCCGTTAATAAAATATACGATTTCTCCCACCTTTTTTCCCGCCTCCACCGGCGCCGTCAAATAATCCGGGACCTGTCGGACAACCTTAACCTGGTCCCAGGGAGAAAGAAGCACCGGAAGGACCATCGCTTCTGTTCCTTCCGGCCGCGGGCCTGGGATCTCCTGCAAAAGTCTGGCTCTTCCCACGGTTAACCGAGCCCAGGCCTTTCCAGGCTTTTCCCCCTTTTTCTGATTTCCGCCGGGAACTCCATCAGCCACCAAGACCGGCTCTAAATCCGCCTGGCAGTAAATATCCTGGTATTCGTAATGCGCTTTTCCATACTCCACAAGACTCCTTGCATCCGACCATTTATACGTTTTATGAGGCGGCCAGCCGCAGCCGAGAAGTGCAAAAATAAACGTTCTTCCTTTGTCTTTAACTGCTCCAATATAACAATATCCTGCCTCCGCCGTAAATCCGGTCTTGCCGGAAACCGCTCCCTCCATCATCGTCAGAAGGGCATTATGGTTTCGGCAGCTATACCTCCCTTTTCCCTCTGCATCCTGAAACCAATAGTCTGAAGTTCTGGTAATTTTCAGAAATTCCTCTGCTTTTGGCGATTCCGATATACAGTACTGAAAAATACGGGCCAGATCTCTGGCGGTGGTGGAATGCACCCGTTCCTTCCCATCTTCCCTTATCTCCGTTTCATCTAATCCATTGGGCGTAATAAACCAAGTATCTAAACAGCCAAGTTCTCTGGCCTTCTGATTCATTATCCCGGCAAATTCTTCCACGCTTCCTGCCGCCGCCTCTGCAATGGCCACCGCAGAATCGTTGTGGGATTCCAGCATTAACGAATAAAGGAGATCACGGGTATGAAACTTCTGGCCTTCACGCATTCCCAAACGCACCTGAGGCTGAGCCGCCGCCTTCTTGGATACAGCGACAACCCGATCATCATCAAGCCCTCCTTCCAGCGCCAAAATACAAGTCATGATCTTCGTGGTGCTGGCCATGGGCCGAATGGTTTCCCCCTCCTTCTCCCAAAGAATCCTGCCGGTGTCTCCGTCCATCAGCACCGCAGACAACGCGTAAAGCCCCAGAGCTTCCGGCACGTCCTCTTCTGCAGCAAAAGAGGCCGCCGGCCAGGCCGCGGCAAACACCGCTGACGCCAGGACGGCAGCCCCTATTCTCTTAATGATGATTACCCATTTCCATACGTCCATACCGGTACCGCCTGGAATTCCTTTCTTCTAATTTACGCAGAAGGCAAAGGCTTTATTCCCCGCTTTTTTCGCCTGGAGTCTTTTTCTTCTGCCTTTCCGGCAGCATTACCGACTGAATAAACAAAACCGGCGCCGCCATCATTACACCCAGAAGATATCGGACTGTAATGCATGGTCCTAAAGCTAACGTAAGAATATATCCTCCTAAAAACAGCGGCAAAACCAGCGTTTTTTTCTCTCCTCTTCCAAAGCTTTCCGCCCCGGCCAAAAGAACCATCCACACATAAAATGAAGTATAAAACACCATGGAAACCATAGGAAGGTAGGTTTGAAGATGAATATCAGTAAACCAGCTGTAAACTTCTTTCAGTCCAGGCAGAAGGCTTCTGGTTTCCACTGCATGCTCCTGATCAAAGGGCTGGCTCATCTGGTACTCCACATAACAGCTTGAATCCCCGCCAAGATACCATAACCCCATCATATTGTAAACAGGCGCCAAAAGATACTCCCCAGGAAATTGAAGTCCCAGACGGACCCAAAGCTTCACAAATTCTCCCAGATTTTCTTCCAGATACGCCTGGTCCGTCCCTGATTTTACCGGATCAGAAACGTAATACTTATACCGGCTTAAATTATCCTCTGGGATAAAGGAAAAAAGCTCCTTCAAATCATTCTCGTCCATTTCTTCCTGATGATAGACATAAGTTCTGGCCATCTGCTGCATGGGCATGCTCAGCATTTCCGCCACGCTCCCCTGCTGGGCGTCAAGACCCTTTTTCAAACCGATAAATCCGCCTTCCATCCCCAGAATTCCCACTGCAAAAATCAGTGCCAGCTTCAGGAGAAACTCATCCTTTTTCTTTTCCCTGACAAATACCGCCAGAGCCCATAAAAGAAGACAGGCCACAAGGAAAGCAATCCCGTAGACTGCATTGTTGCGAAATAGTCCCATTAAAATCAAAACAACAAGAAAACCTGCCAGAGGAAGTCCTCTGTAAATTTTTCTTTCCCGCACCATATCGCTAAGACACACAAACACCACAAGCATCAGTCCTCCAAAGAGAATGTCCTTTGTGGTGCTGATTCCCGACACAGGGAAAAAGGGAAACAGCAGATAGAACCCGGCAATCAGCAGCCATACTGCCCGGGGCACTCTGATTTTCGCCAGATAACGAAGGGAAAAGGCCATTGCTCCCGTTAACAACAGCATTTGAACCAGAGAATGAAGGGCAAGCCCTCTCTCATAAGAGCCAAAGAGAATTTTCCCCAGCTCAATCACCCCTCCTGAAAACAAAGTATGGATCAGAGGATGGTGAGTGCTGTAAGACCCGGAGGCAAACATCTGCCACTGCCAGATCATGTCATAGCAGTAAAGTCCCGGATAAAAGGCAAAAAAGCAGGGAAGCCAGCCTACAAACAGCACTGCCCAGCACAGAAAAAACACCTGATTAAGGCTTCTTTTCCCCGCCGCTTTTGGCTGCCAGCGAATTCCCAACAGCCAGAAAAAGAACGGTTCAAGAATCCAGGAAAATCCAAACGCCGCCCCAGCCATCCAGGCCACGGTTCCAACGGTAATCGTTACTCCCCCCTGATTCTCCAAAAGCCTGAGGGAAGCGCCTAAAATCTCCGTAAAACAAAGAAGCCAGGAAAGAAAAAAAGCCGTTCTCCCCTTCCGCCCATTCTCCTTCATCTGAGCCGCAGTCCGTCCTGATCCTTCCACCGTCAGTAAAAATAAGGCTGCAGACAGAAAACTTTTATTAAAATAGATCCAGTCCCATAACCCCATAATCCGGATCAGCCCTGCAGCCAGCAATACATTGGCCGCTCCAAGAAGAATTTTATTTCTGGTTTTCATCTTCTCTCTCCTTATCTCCCGTTTTTTCCCAATTTCCTTCCCTTTCCCTCTCTCCCAGGGCAAGACGCCGTTTATACTCCCCATCGGCCAACTGGAGTCTGAACTCAAAAGCCTGCTTATCCTTCTGCATCAAACTCTGGAGAATCAATCCGGAAAACAAAGACAGAAAAGCCGCCATAGCGCAAAAACCGCAGACAATCAACGTAGGAAAATTAGGCACCAGCCCAGTCTCAACGTATTCCTCCAGTACCGGAAGGAAAAAAACTCCTGCCAGCAGGAGAAGAATTCCGCCTGCAGCGCCGAAAAAATGCATGGGTTGATAATCCCGGTAAAGACGAAAAATCGTTCTCAGCACCTTCATCCCATCGGAAAAAGTGTTCAGCTTCGACTGACTTCCCTCAGGACGGTCCCGGTAGTCCAAAATCACATTTGTCATGGACATGTTCTTGTCCACTGCATGAATGGTCATTTCCGTCTCGATTTCAAATCCTTTGGATAAAACAGGGAAGGTTTTTACAAAAAGAAAGCTGAAGGCCCGGCATCCTGTCATAATATCCCGGACATCACTCTTGAACAAATGGTTAATGCAGCCTCTCACCAGGCTGTTGCCGAAATTATGAAAAGGCCGCTTGTTTTCGGCAAAGTATGTGGAAGACAGCCGGTCCCCCACCACCATATCCGCCTGGCGGCAAAGCACCGCCTCTGCCATATCCCGGCCAGCCTCGGCAGGGTAAGTATCATCTCCGTCCACCATAATGTAACATTTGGCGTCAATCTCCCGAAACATGCGGCGGACTACATTTCCCTTCCCCTGGCAATATTCAGCCCGGACAACGGCTCCGGCCTGACGCGCCAAATCTGCTGTATGATCGGTAGAATTATTGTCATAAACGTAGATTTGGGCCTCAGGAAGGACTCGCTTCCAGTCCCGGACCACCTTTTCAATAGTCTGCTCCTCATTATAACAGGGAATCAGAACAGCGATTTCATCCATGTTACTCTCTCCTTCGTGTATCTTTGCGCCGCTGTCACAGCGCCCAAGTGCTCATAGTATATCACAGCAGGCGATGAAATGGAATCATGCTTGACAATTCCCCAAAAATCAACCAAAATAGATAATAATGGACACGAATAAATTCACGGGGGATAAAACAATCATGAAAATCGGATTTGACAATCAGAAATATCTTTCTCTCCAGTCAGAGAAAATCAAAGAACGCATCGGCAAGTTCGGAGACAAACTTTACCTGGAATTTGGCGGCAAACTGTTTGACGACTACCATGCTTCCCGGGTGCTTCCGGGATTTGCGCCGGACAGCAAACTGAGAATGCTTCTCCAGCTGGCGGATCAGGCGGAGCTGGTAATTGCCATCAATGCAGCAGACATTGAGAAAAATAAGGTACGCCACGATCTGGGCATTACCTATGATATGGACGTACTTCGGCTGATTCAGGAGTTCCGGGACAAGGGCCTTTATGTGGGAAGCGTAGTGATTACCCAGTACTCCGGCCAATCCAGTGCAGATCAGTTCCGGATCAAGCTTGAGCATATGGGCATTAAGACATACCGCCACTACGTAATCGAGGGTTACCCTGCCAATGTTTCCCGGATTGTCAGTGATGAAGGCTATGGGAAAAATGACTATATCGAAACCTCCAGACCTCTCGTCATTGTCACCGCCCCCGGACCAGGAAGCGGAAAAATGGCCACCTGCCTGTCCCAGCTTTATCATGAAAATAAGCGGGGAATCAAAGCTGGATACGCTAAATTTGAAACCTTTCCAATCTGGAACCTGCCGCTTAAACACCCGGTCAATATGGCCTATGAAGCTGCGACGGCAGATTTAAACGACGTCAATATGATCGATCCCTTCCACCTGGAGGCTTACGGAGAAACCACCGTCAATTACAACCGGGATGTGGAGATCTTCCCGGTGCTTAACGCCATTTTCGAGGGGATTTATGGAAAGAGTCCCTACAAATCTCCTACGGATATGGGCGTAAATATGGCCGGTTTCTGCATTGTAGACGACCAGGTCTGCCGGGACGCTTCTAATCAGGAGATTATCCGCCGGTATTATCAGGCGCTTAACCGGGCGGCCACCGATTCCGGTTCTCCAGATGAGGTATATAAAATTGAACTTCT
Source organism: Candidatus Cottocaccamicrobium excrementipullorum (assembly GCA_018713255.1). GTDB lineage: Bacteria > Bacillota > Clostridia > Lachnospirales > Lachnospiraceae > Caccovicinus > Caccovicinus excrementipullorum. The sequence continues at coordinate 53,245 of DVFL01000035.1, forward strand.
GATGAAAAAAGACAATATTACTCCTTCCATGCGGAAAGTAGTCGGGGTCTGCAACACCTTAGCCGCTGCCACCCAGGCTCCCGCCGCTGCCATGGAACTAAACGACGGTCAGATGGTAACCGGAAAAACCAGCGATCTGCTGGGGGCTTCCGCCGCTCTTTTGTTAAATGCTGTAAAAGAACTGGCGGGTATTCCCCATGAAGTTCATGTAATCGCTCCCTCAGCCATCGAGCCCATTCAGACCTTAAAAACCCAGTATTTGGGCAGCCACAATCCAAGACTTCACACCGACGAGGTGCTGATTGCCCTGTCTGTCAGCGCCGCCACTGACGAAAATGCGCAAAAGGCTTTAGCCCAGCTTCCTAAGCTGGAAAACTGCCAGGTGCATACTTCCGTGATGCTGTCTCAGGTGGACATTAATACGTTCAAGAAACTGAAAGTTCAGCTTACCTCCGAACCGGTTTATGAACACAAAAAGCTGTATCGATAATCTCCATCTGCAAAGCTGTATCGCGCTTTGCCGAGAGCGCAGGCGCAAAATTTATCCCTTGACGGATTTTTCGTTTTTGCTGCCCGGTTAAACGTACAGAGCCGGTAACCGCATTATTAATCTGCGTGCTGCCGGCTCTGTATTTATGTGTTTTCTGTTCCGCTTTTTCTCAATGAGAATGGGGCAGGAGCAGAACATCTTCCAGCGCTCTTTTCGGCACATAATGCACCTGATTTTCATCCCGGTAATAGCGCACGTCTCCATCTTCCTTTATGGGAACCACCACGACTTTTTCCTTTGGCTTTCCTAACGCTAATAAAAGATCCAGGCTATATTTCTCCGGATCGATTCCCAGGATTTCTGCTGCCTTGCTGCGATTAAATGATCCGATCAAACAACCGCCAAACCCCTTTTCTGCCGCTCCCAGCATCATAGTCTGCGCAGTGATTCCGTCATCCCACTGCTTGTTCTTTCCCAGCGATAAATCGCAGCAGATAACAATGTAGCCTGACGGCCGCTCTCCCTCCTTTGGCCCCGGCCAATCCGGCAGAGCGCCGGCCCAGCTGATGCAAGGAAACAGCTGCTCACACTCTTCTTTCTCATAAACAATACGGTATTTCAGAGCCTGAGAGTTGGCCGTGGAAGCCGTCATTCTGGCCAGATCGACTAAATCCATCAGCGTTTCCTTTCCAATTCTCTGGTCCTCATAAAACCGCCGGAATGACCGGCAGCCATAAACAAGATCTTTGAACATAAACACACCTTCCTTTTTATTTTCCATTATACCCCCTCTCCCAGTCTCTGGCAAGAAAAGCCGGGTATATCCAAGGCCCGCCGCTTTTTATCCGGCAGGCATTCAGGGATTCCATGTGCGCGCAGCATAGGACTTACTGGTGATAATACTGGAAAAAATCTCCCAGCTTTTCTACCGCCTCTTTCAGCACCTCAATTCTGGGCAGATATACTACCCGGAAATGATCTGGCTTTTCCCAGTTAAAACCGCCGCCATGAACTAAAAGGATCTTTTTCTCCCGGAGCAAATCCAGAGCAAACTTCTCATCATCAGTAATATTGAACTTCTTCACATCCATCTTGGGGAAAATGTAAAAAGCAGCCTTAGGCTTGACTGCGCTGATCCCCGGAATATCATTCAGCGCCTTATAAATGTATTCTCTCTGCTCATAAATCCTGCCTCCTGGAACCAGATAACTGGTTACGCTCTGATGACCGCCAAGAGCCGTCTGCACAATAGACTGAGCCGGGACATTGGAACAGAGACGCATATTGGAGAGCATTTTAATCCCCTCAATATAATCTTTGGCAATCCGTTTATTTCCGCTGAGAATCATCCAGCCGATGCGGAAGCCGGCAATCATATGGGATTTAGACAGTCCGCTGTACGTTACGCAAAATACATCTGGTGCAAGGGATGCGATGGAAACATGCTTCTCCCCGTCCATCACCAAACGGTCATAAATTTCATCGGAAAAAATGATCAGCTGATGCTCTCGGGCAATCTCTACAATCTCATTAAGAACCTCTTTGGGATATAACGCGCCGGTGGGGTTGTTGGGATTAATGATTACAATGGCTTTCGTCCGGTCGGTGATCTTCTTTCTGATATCCTCCATATCCGGATACCACTCCGCCTCCTCATCACAGACGTAATGAACCGCCTTACCTCCCGCCAGGGTAGCGCAGGCCGTCCACAGGGGATAATCCGGAGAGGGGATAAGGATCTCATCTCCATCATTCAAAAGGGCGGACATGGACAAATTAATCAGTTCGCTAACCCCGTTTCCCGTATAAATATCTTCCATGGAAACATTAGGAATCTGCTTCAGCTGGGCGTACTGCATAATCGCCTTTCTGGCAGAAAACAATCCATTAGCCGCCGAGTAGCCCTCACATTCCGTCAGCTGCCGGCTCATATCATAAATCACCTCATCTGGAGTGCGGAATCCAAAGGGCGCGGGATTCCCAATATTCAGCTTTAAAATCTGCGTTCCTGTTTCCTCCATCCTTGCCGCTTCGTCCACCACCGGACCTCTTACGTCATACAGCACATTATCCAGCTTGGTTGATTTTTTAAACTCTCTCATATTCTTTCCTCCTGATTTTTTCCTCTCCGAACCTTCCTGGTGTTCTCCGCCGCCAAAAGACCTCTCCTCCTCTCCAACATCAGAGGAGCCGCCTTCCAGCCAGGTTTCTTCTACCTGAAGCGTTCGGGCCAGGAAGCGAAGAATATCCGCTCTGGGCACGTTCTTTCCGCTGACATATTGGCTGACATGGCTTTTTCCCAGCTTAATCCCCTGCTCTGCGGCTGCCCGGACCAGATCAATCTGCTTAATTCCCTGTCTGTCCATGGCCTCTTTCAGTCTCTCTGCAAAGATTTCTTTTTCCATTTTTTCCTCCTGGCTCTCATCAACTATCCGCCTCATTTAACGCAGCGGAACAATGTTCAAAAGCTACGGAGATTATAGCACAGATTTTTGATAAGTTCAATTTCTTTTTTATTGGTTCAATCTTGTCTCTTGGTTCTCAAAAAGAGTTCAATTTCTTTTTTGAACTGATCGTATAAAAAACACCCCGGGCAGTCTGCAGGGTACAGCATCCCTGCAGACCGCCCAAGGTGTCTGTTCACACGTTTCTCCATTTATTGCGGCTTTTCCGCCATCAGCTCTGGAAGACTGCAGGCCAAGGCGGTATACGCCGCCCCAATCATCCCTTCTCTTCCATTTACTGCCGGGGTAATGCAAAGTTCAGGCCTGGCCCGTTCAGGATCCTCCGCCTTTCCAAGTTCCTCCTGCAGCACATCGAACAGCATGTCTCCGAAATATTCCACGGTTAATCCAGCCAAAACAAAATCCTGAATGTCAAGAAGCTGACTTAAATTATTGATCACATAGGCAAGATACTGGCTGACATAGCGTACCACCGTTCTCCGCTTCTCTTCATCACAAGAGCCAGGGTCCTGGAAATCAAACTGAAATTTCCGCTGAAGCTCGCTCTGACAGATAAATTCCTCCACATATCGTTTTTTCCCGTACTGAAGTCCGTTCTCCGTCCACCGCGGCACCAGCATCTGTCCTACATTTCCCGCAAAGTAACTGGTTCCATGCCAGATCTTTCCATTGATCACTACGCCGGAGCCAAAGCCTGTTCCCAGCGACAAGTAAAGAAGGTTGGCATGATGAAAAAGCTTTCTCTGAATCGTCTCTCCCAGAGAGGCGGCGTTCATATCATTTTCCAGATAGAGAGGAATGTCCTGAAATTTTTTTAGTGCTGGAAAGCTTTCGTAAATCTCCTCAAATTCCTCCTCCTTTTGGCTGTGCCTGATCTTCTGCTTCCTGCAGTCGATGATGCCGGGAAGAGCAAAACCAATGCCCAAAATCTTGGACCGCCCATAGAGCTGGAGTATATGTTCGATCTCTTCTGCCATCTGGAAGGAAAGGGATTTTTTTTGCTCTGGCGAAGCTTTTTCTCCTCTCGTGAGAAAGGCCTTTTCTCTCACCAGCACAAAATCCATATTCATTAATCCTATCCGCAGCGCATTTCCCTCAAAATAGATTCCTATGGTAAAGAACCCCTGGGGATTCAGGCGCAGAATCTGGCTTTTCCTCCCAAATCCGCTGTCCGAAGCCGCAGTCTTTTCCGGATTTTCCTGAATCAAATTTTTTCCCAGAAGGAAATCTGTGATTTTAATAACCGTAGGCATACTGATTCCCGTCATTTTGGCAATCTCAGGCCGCGTCAGCTCTTTATTCTCAAAAAAGAGCGACATTACCCTGGTTCTGTTTTTATTTTTTAAATAAGCCGGAAGATATGCATCCATTTTATTCTCCTTTAACGTTAATGAAAATCCGCCGCAGGATATTCCTTCTGCCTGCTCAGTTCTTTCTGCTGGATCATGTTATAGCTTATCACAAAAATTCCCACTGCAGCGAAAGCCGCCGCTCCCACAAACTGGAGCATGGCCGGAACTCCAAACAGATCACTTAAATGACCGATCACCACGCCGCCGATTCCCCGGGAGAGAATGGTACTGATCATGTTGTTCAGACTTTGCCCCGTCGCTCTTAACTCCTTCGGCACATTTTGATTGATAAAGGTTACTATACAGAAATTCAAAGTTACAAAACAAAATCCATGGGTCAGATTAATGCAGACAGCGGCTGCCGGCTCCCGGACCATGCTCAGTAAAATCCATCTGACCCCTGTAACTGCCGCCGAGATCATGATCATTCGTTTGTATCCGAACCGCTCCGTCAGCCTGCCGGCAATCAGCCAGAACGGGATTTCTGACGCAGCAGTGGCAAACATAAGAATGCCAACGCTTCCGCTGTCTCCGCCAATAGAAGTAAAATACAAGGGATAATAAGAATAATATACCGTGGTGCCCAACGAAAAAACAAAGTTCATAAAAATGAAACAGAATATTTTTTTGCTGCTGATTAATCCTCTCCAGGATGTTTTTTCTTTCTTCCGGCGATATCCCTGAACATCCGGCACCAGCTGCATCGCCAAAATGGACAGCAGAAACAGAATGCTGATCATCACAAACATTCTTTCATACCGGTCCTCCATAATCTGGCCGGAGACAAGAACACCTATGGCGTAGCCTATGGTGCCTCCTACCCGAATATGTCCAAAGTTAAATCTGCCTCCCCGTTTCTCCAGATTCTCCAACGATAAATTGTCAATTAAAGGAGGAATGGGGTGATACACCAGGCAGAACAAGCAGTTAATTACCAGCAGCCACCAATAATTTAAACTGCAGTAAAATCCTAAAATCGATATCATTCCAATCAGGAGCATCACCACAATCACTTTATTCTTGCTTTTTGCCCGATCGCTGACATTTCCCCAAAAGGGCTGGGCCAGAAGAACCAGGATGGTGGAAGCAGAAGTAAAGGTTCCCATCTGTGTCTGGTTGTATCCAGCATCCTGAAGATACAAATTCAGATAAGTTCCGAAAATTGCCTGCGCTGCATAAAACCCTAAATAGGGCAGCAGAATGTTAACAGGAAATTTCTCTCTCGCCGTTGTATTCATCGTGGTTCATCTGCCTTTCCGCCAAATAATTAATAAACTTTATTAAGTTATTTGACTATAGCACTTTCTTTCTTCTGTGTCAAGATAAAACGCTCAGCCGCCTGAAACAGCCCTTCCATATCCTGATCATCTGGATGAGACAAAGCCTGGTCAAAATTCCGAATCAGCATCTCCATACGCTCTGGGTCTTTTTCCTTCATCATCTCATAACGTCTGCGAACGCTTTCCGGCATTTTCCCCTGGCACATAAAGCTTCCTCGGCAGATATTCGTCTCCTCCAGGTGCTCCTTTACCCGAGACAAAATCCGCGAAAAATACTCCTGACTTTCTCCAAAGCCTGCTGTGCCAAAAAGAAACACCTGTTTCCCGTGAAGACGTTCCAGAAAAGCGGCGGTTTTCTCATCGCAGTCTCCCTTGTCCGTCCAGAATCCTGCAAACCACAGCTCTCCTTCTTCCAGCATATGCTCGTCCGCCCCTTCCGGCTCTCCAAAATAAATGCAGGACATTCCCTCAGGCCGGCAGATTCTTGCCAGCTCTTCCTTCAATCCTTCTGCCAATTTTCGTGTATTCCCGGTTTGACTGCTGTATACAATTCCGTATTTCATAACCTTTCTCCTATTCTCCAAAATTTTCAATGTGATCACACGTTCAGCTGTTCCTGTGATCATAGATACAATGCACTCCTCGATGGGCCTGAATCCCCCCCAGGCACTCCCGGTTGCACCGGACACAGCGGTGTATCTTGTCTTTTTCACCAGATTTAACTTTCTGCGGCCAATCTGAATCAGCGATCAGCTGACGGCTCATAGCAGCGCACTGAATCCTTCCTGATGCCAGCTGTTCCTCGATAAAATCCGGATTTGTCAGTCCGCCGACACCGGTTATGGGGAGATTGGTAAACCGCCGCACCTGATCACAAATCGGGAGGAAGCACCCTTCTCCGCTGAAGGCCTGATGAGACGCCGGCGGAATAGTATCGGTCAGATGGGAATGATTCGCCAACGTCACATGATAACTATTCACCCCTGCTTCTTCAAGCAAAGGGAGAAAAATCGGCAGCTCTTCTTCCAGAATTCCTGCTTTTCCATAATCCGGATTTTCCAGGCGTACTGCCAGCTTATAATCAATAGACACCTCCGGAAGGGCCTTCCGCACTGACTTTACCGCCTCTGCTGCAAATCTGGCTCGGTTTTCCGGCGTTCCTCCATAGCAGTCTTTCCGCTGATTAAACAGAGCAGAAGAAAAGCTTCCGGCCATCCGGTCTCCGTGAATCTGAACCATATCAAAACCTGCCGCCACAGCCAGCCGCGCCGCCTGCCCAAAGGATGAGGTAATTTCCCGAACCTTCCATTCCGGCATTTCATTAATTAGGGCGGAAATCTGCTCATTCAGCAGAACACGAAGCTCGTCAGATGAAATCTTCTTCGTCAGCACCCCAGGAATATATTTCAGCATTCCTTTAAGATTGCTGTCCGACTGGTGAAGCTGGGCACAGATTCTGCAGTCATAACGGTGGGCAATCTGGCAGAGTTCCTGATAAAAAGCAAATCCCTTCTTTCGATACAACGATTTCCCAAAAAGAGTGTGTTTCAGTACCGGCACATCCCCAATTATGATCATTCCGCAGCCGCCTGCTGCAATTTTCCTTATTTTTTCCTTGTACTCATCATCCTTAAGCCCCATACTGGTGGGCGCAAAAATAATGCGGTTTTTCAGACTGGTTTTTCCCAAGGTCACCGGGCTGAACATTGTCTCATACATGGCAATTTCCTCCTTCCTTTTCTGTCCTTTCCATTATGTTCAATTCTTTCATGGTTTTTTCCAGCAATTTCATCAAAGTTTCTTTCTCCTCCAACGTTAATCCGCCTAAAGCCTTCTGGTCCCACATGGAAAATAATTTCCTGCAAAGCAAGAACGCTTCCTCTCCCTGCTCTGTCAGATACAAGCTGCGGCTTCTTCTGTCTTCCGGCTTCTGTTCCTGCAGCAAAAATCCCCCCTGCTCCAGCCTGCCAATGGATCGAGCCGTATGACCCGCGTCCATAGACAAGGCTTTCGCAAGCTGTCCTGGAGTGCATCCCGGATGTTTCCCCAGATAAAGAAGAAAATATAAAAGTCCCGGAGACAATCCAATCTGCGAAAGCTGACTGCTGGTATACTCCAGAAATTCCTTCCGCAAACATAAAATATAAGATGCAAAAGATGAAAGCATCTCTCTCCCTCCTTATTATTTGACTTAGTCAAGTATAGAGAAATAAATTGACTTTGTCAAGTTACTGATTTCCTGTCCAGCCGCAAAGTCAATGCATCGGAAAAATTTCGGCAAAAAAGGGCTGTGAAAAAATTGATTTCTCATTTTTTCACAGCCCCGAACGCCTGCCTTATTTTTAATTGTCCAGTAATCCTTTGCCTTACTCTTTACTCCATACTGATTTCTGGCCGCTGAGAAATTCTGCTTTCTTCTTCAGCATTCTGGCCGGCAGCTTCTTCCGCTTTTCTTCCAGTTACTTCCCGGAAGATCTTCATGAATTCTTTTCCGGTGATGGTCTCCCGCTCGATCAGGAATTCGGCAATCTTATCCATCGCCTCCCGATTTTCAGAAAGAAGGCGCTTAGCTTCTTCATAAGCCTCCTTCAGGATAGTCATCACTTCTTTATCCACATCTGCTTCTGTCGCATCGCTGCAGTTCATCACCGTGCGGCCGCTAAGATACTGATTCTCCTGGGTTTCCAGGCCAATCAAGCCAAACTTCTCTGACATACCATACTGGGTAACCATGGCTCTGGCCACCCGGGTAGCCTGTTCAATATCATTGGCGGCGCCTGTGGTTACCGTATCGAAAACCAGCTCCTCAGCCGCCCGGCCGGCAAGATATCCCACCAGCATGGCGTGGATTTCTTTCTTCGTATTTAAATACTTCTCCTCTTCCGGAACCTGCATCACATAGCCCAGAGCTCCCATGGTACGGGGAACGATGGTAATCTTCTGCACCGGTTCAGCATCCTTCTGCAGGGCGCTGACCAGAGCATGGCCAACCTCGTGGTAAGACACAATTCTTCGCTCTTCTTTGCTTAAAATTCTGTCCTTCTTCTCCTTGCCCACCAGCACTACTTCCACCGCTTCAAACAGGTCTTTCTGGGACACAGCCTTCCTGCCGTGTTTTACGGCAGTAATGGCAGCCTCATTCATCATGTTGGCTAAGTCTGCACCTACGGCGCCGGAAGTCGCCAGGGCGATCTCCTCAAAATCTACCGTTTCATCCAGAAGCACATCTTTAGAATGAACCTTTAAAATGTTCACTCTTCCCTTTAAATCCGGCTTATCCACAATTACCCGACGGTCAAAACGTCCAGGACGAAGAAGCGCAGGGTCCAAAATTTCCGGACGGTTTGTCGCTCCCAGAACCATAATTCCCTTTGAGGAATCAAATCCATCCATCTCAGAAAGCAGCTGGTTCAATGTCTGCTCACGCTCGTCATTGCCTCCGCCGTATCGGGAATCACGGCTCTTTCCAATGGCGTCAATCTCATCAATGAAGATAATACAGGGCGCCGACTCCTGGGCCTGCTTAAACAAATCCCGAACACGGGAAGCGCCTACGCCCACAAACATCTCCACAAAATCAGAACCGGAAAGAGAATAAAAAGGGACATGAGCCTCTCCGGCAACCGCCTTGGCCAGCAGGGTTTTTCCAGTACCTGGAGGGCCTACTAACAGAGCGCCTTTCGGAAGCTTCGCGCCGATCTGAGTATATTTAGCTGGATTATGCAGGAAATCCACAATCTCTGTCAAGGATTCCTTCGCCTCATCTTCCCCGGCCACATCCTGGAAGGTAACGCCGGTTTCTTTCTGAACGTAAACCTTGGCATTGCTCTTTCCCACTCCCATGATGCCGCCTCCGCCCATGCGCTTCATCATAAAATTCATCACTACCAGAATAAAGATGAACGGAAGCACGAAGCTCAGCACATTCCATAGCATCTGCTGAGCATCTTGATCTGCCTGCTCAAAATTCACTCCGGCTGCATAAAGCCGGTCCACCAGCGTATCATCTCCAGATACCCGGAGAGTATAATAATAAGTAACCATAGGATTTCTGGCCTTTACCCGGTCTGTAGGCTCAATCTCAATCCGAGAACCATTGAGCACAACGCTCTCTACTTCGCCTTCATCAACCATGGTCAAAAATTCACTATAGGTATATTCTATGGTGGAATTTCTTGTAAACGTATCACGCATAAAGCTGATCACCATAAATGTAATCAGCGCGGCAACCGCCCAGACCAGGAGGGTCTGACCGCCTTTCTGCATCTTGTTGTTGTCTTGCGTATTGTTATTGTCCATAGATATTTCGCTCCTCCATTATGAATCGCTCTCTCAACCTCCCAACAGATTTGCCGCCGTTTTGAACTGCTGCGTTCTGTTAATATTCGGAAATTATTTGCGCTATTCCCTACCATTATAGTGTCAGTCTCCCCATAAATCAAGAAAAACCCGGAGGAAAAAATTAAAATTTTTCTTAAATTTATATAGATTTCTTTCATCGATCGTTGTATAATGTTTTAGTTATTTTTTCATGCAGTATATTAATTCCCCATCTCAATCACAAAAGGAGGTACCCGTTCTATGCCAGTAAAATACGTGTTTGTAACCGGCGGTGTGGTTTCCGGTCTGGGTAAAGGCATCACTGCCGCATCTTTAGGCCGTCTGCTGAAGGCCAGAGGCTATAAGGTAACCATGCAGAAATTTGATCCCTACATCAACATCGACCCGGGAACTATGAACCCCATTCAGCATGGAGAGGTTTTCGTCACAGACGACGGAGTGGAAACCGATCTGGATCTGGGACACTATGAGCGGTTCATTGATGAAAGCTTAAACCGGAATTCTAATGTCACCACCGGAAAGATTTACTGGAGCGTTCTGCAGAAGGAGCGCCGCGGAGATTACGGCGGCGGAACTGTTCAGGTAATTCCCCACATTACCAACGAGATCAAAAGCCGTTTTCACCGAAATTACAGCACGAAAGAAACCGAAATCGCCATTATCGAAGTAGGCGGAACTGTGGGCGACATTGAAAGCCAGCCCTTCCTGGAAGCAATCCGCCAGTTCCAGCACGAAGTGGGACCGGAAAATGCTATTTTAATCCATGTAACGCTGATCCCCTACCTGAAGGCTTCCGGTGAATTAAAAACGAAGCCGACCCAGGCCAGCGTAAAGGATCTCCAGGGCATGGGCATCCAGCCGGATATTATCGTCTGCCGTTCGGAACAGCCTTTGGACGACCATATTAAAGAAAAAATTTCCCTTTTCTGCAACGTGCCCAAGGATCATGTTCTCCAGAATCTGGATGTGGACGTCCTTTATGAAGCGCCGCTGGCAATGGAGAAAGAGCACCTGGCCCAGGTGGCCTGCGAATGTCTTCATCTGGATTGCCCGGAACCGGATCTTTCCGACTGGGAGCAGATGATCGACGCCTGGAAGCATCCTAAGCACCAGGTGACGGTGGCTCTTGTGGGCAAGTATACCGCTCTTCATGACGCTTATATTTCCGTAGTAGAAGCATTAAAGCACGGAGGCGTAGCCAACCGCACCACAGTGAACATCAAATGGGTAGACTCTGAACAGCTGAACAAAGGAAACGTTGCCCAGGTTCTGGGAGATGTGTCCGGCATTCTGGTTCCCGGCGGCTTCGGCGACCGAGGCATTGAAGGAATGATCGACGCCATCCAGTATGCCCGGGAAAACAAGATTCCTTTCCTGGGACTGTGCCTTGGCATGCAGCTTTCCATTGTGGAATTTGCCCGCCATGTACTGAACTACAGCGACGCCCACAGCGTGGAATTAAACCCGGCCACCACCCATCCTGTTATTAATCTGATGCCAGATCAGGAAGGCGTGGAGGATATCGGCGGCACCCTTCGTCTGGGCGCTTACCCCTGTGAGCTGGATCCTTCTTCAAAAGCATGCGCCCTTTACGGCACTACTCACATTGAAGAGCGGCATCGCCATCGCTATGAGGTAAATAATGATTTCCGCACGGTTCTCACGGAGAACGGAATGCTTCTCTCCGGTCTGTCTCCAGACGGACGAATCGTGGAGATGATCGAGATTCCTTCTCATCCCTGGTTTTTGGCAACTCAGGCCCATCCAGAGTTTAAATCCCGTCCTAACCGGCCTCATCCGCTGTTCCGGGGATTTGTGGAAGCGTCTCTGAACTATTCTCAGCATAAATAATTTCTGCTGAACCATTTTTCTCCAGATATAATCTGGGTATAAAAAAAGAACCTGGCTTCATACTAACAGCATGAACCGTCAAATAACGGTTTCAGCTTAAGGAAGTCAGGTGATTTTTTTATGAAAAAACAAATTTTTTCTCCAGATGATTCTTCAGGACTTCACGGTGAATTCCGCGATCTGGATATGTCGGTATGCTCTCTGGGAGACTGCACCGGACTGATCCCGGCTCTCCCGCAAAACGAGGATGAGATTGCTGCCTATGAAGATCTTTATCCTTATCTGCCTCAGGCAGCCAACTCTGCCGCCGAAAAAAGCAGCCCCTCTTCTGCCCAGAAACAAAACGATTAGAGAAACGCCGGGGCGTAAATTCTGTTCCAGAATGCTTATGCCCCAAAGGCTTGCTGATTTTCTTCCAAAAACCAGGGATGCTCTGCCAAATACCGGCGGCCAAACTCCTTGTCCTTGGTGATCTGGGCTTTCAGCTCCTCCAGCCCGGACATTTTCCTCTCCGGACGGACATAATGGAGAAGACCTACCTCAATCTCTTTCCCGTACAAATTTCCCTCATAGGAAAACACAAAGGTTTCCACTCCCACCGGCGTTGTCCCGTTTTTTGCAGGAATCGTGGGTTTCCGGCCGATATTGGTAATTCCGCCGTAAAATCGTCCGTCAATCAGCACCCGGGATACGTAAACGCCGAAGGGCGGAAGATGCTTCTCCGGAGGCGGGAGAAGATTTGCCGTGGGATATCCCAGTACAGGCTGACCGATATGATTGCCGTGAACCACCTGGCCATGAATATAATAAGGCTCTCCAAGAAGTTCATTGGCCTTCTCAATCTCTCCTTTATCCAATTCTTCCCGCACATAAGTGCTGCTGATTACCCGGTCGTCATCCTTCTCTTTCTCAATAACTACCAGCTGGTAACCGTACACAGCAGAAAGCTCCTCCAGGAGCTTAGCATTTCCCGAGCGCTTGTAGCCGAACCCGCAGTCTGTTCCTACCACAATGGCCTTGGCATTCATCTGCTTTACCAGGATATTTTTTACAAAATCCTCTGCGCTCATCTGAGAAGCTGCCTGGGTAAAAGGATATTCCACCAGATAGTCCATGCCCATTTTGCCCAGATTGTTTTTCCGCTCCAGGTTTGTCGTAATCACTGTATGACGTTTTCCCTGAACTAAATCTGCCGGAGCGATGCTGAAGGTAAATACCGCCGTCTTATACCCATACTCTTCTTTGATCTTAAGCATGGTTTTCAGAAGCTTCTGATGTCCGCGGTGTCTGCCGTCAAATTTTCCTATGGTTACTACCGTAGGCTCCTCTATCTGAAAATCTTTCTTGTCTTTCAAATATATCATTGCTGCATCTCCCCCGGAAACATTTTCTTTGGCTTCCACATGCCCATCTTGCTGCTGTACTCATAAATGCCCAGGAACTGATCCTTTCCTCCGTAAACTCTCAGCCAGCCTTCTCTGGACAAGTCTTCCGGCATCATTTGATCTCCCTGCGAAGAAACAAGCCGCGAAAAATCTTCTGTCCTGATGGGATTTCCATTCTCTGCCAGCCCTGCCGCCCGAGGCTTTGGATATGCCTTGGGGCAATCGAACATCTCTTCCACTGGAATGATCACCTCATCCAGCCTGTTCTCATCCCGAAGAGCCTCAATCTGCGCCAGGGTTAAGCTGTCCTCCGCGTTAAAACGCTCCACTCTGGTCCGCTTCAGTTTCTCCATAGTTCCCCCGCAGCCTAAAGCCCGTCCAATATCAAAGCAAAGGGTGCGGATATATGTTCCCTTGGAGCAGGAAATGGTCAGACCTGCCCGGGGCAGATCCACCCAGTCTACCGAAAGAGAATAAATCTGAACTCTTCTCGGCTTGCGCTCCACTTCTTTTCCCTGGCGCGCCAGATCATAAAGCTTTTTTCCATTTACCTTAAGGGCTGAATACATCGGCGGAATCTGATCGTAATCCCCCACAAAAGACGCGGCGGTCCGGCGAAGATCCTCCTCGCTGATCTCCACCGGAAAGCGGCCGGTAACCTGGCCTGAAGCATCTTGGGTATCTGTTTCCTGTCCCAGAAGAAGGACCGCCTGGTAAGTTTTATCCTTATCTGTGAGAAGATCACAGATTCGGGTCGCCTGACCCAGGCAGACCGGGAGAACGCCTTCTGCCGCCGGATCCAAAGTACCTGTATGACCGATTTTTTTCTGCCGGAGGATTCCTCTCAGTCTGGCCACTACGTCATGGGAAGTATATCCAGGTTCTTTATAGACATTAATTACTCCGTGGTACATGTATCGTCCTCTTTTTCTTTTTTCTGGCCCTCCAGCTGAATCATCTGCTGCTCAATATGTCCAGAAAGATTGTTAATCACATCGTAAATCGTTCCGGACATGGTGCAGCCCGCCGCCTTCACATGACCGCCGCCGCCGAAAAATCCGGCGATCTTTGCTACGTTCAGCTCTGTATTGGAGCGGAGACTTACCTTGAAAATCTGGGGTTCGATTTCATACATGAAAATGGCGCAGTGCACGCCTTCTGTAATCCGCAGCTGGTCAATAATTCCATCCAGATCCTTGCTGGTAACGCCATAAAAATCCATGTCCTTCAGACGTACTACGCTGAAAATGCACTTGCCGTGAAGAAAGGTAATGCTCTCCAGCAGCGCTCTGCCCAGAATCTGGTTCTGCACATAAGTTTTCCGGAAAAAGCTTCCGTCAATAATCTCTGTAAAGTTGATTCCTTTATCCATCAGCTTTCCTGCAATCTCCATGGTTTTAGAGGAAGTGCAGGAATAACGGAACACCCCGGTATCATGAACGATTCCTGTATAAAGGCATTCCGCCGTCTCTTTCGTAATTTTCTCTTCATCCAGCAGCCCAAACAGGACCTCGCAGGTAGAGCTGGCTTCTGGAAGCACAACATTCTCCCTGCAGTACTTCGTATTGGTGATGTGGTGATCAATGCAGATACTGTCCTCAGCCAGTTTCAGCCCCCTGATGCCTTCTCCCAGACGGCTTTCATCGCTGCAGTCCAGGCAAAGGCACAGATCATAGGAAGTATCCTGCGGAAACAAAGTGCTGATCTGGTCAAAGCCCTTCAGGTACGCGAATTTTCCTGCTGGTTCCTCCAGGCAGACCTGCGCCTTTATTTGAGGATACACCGTCTCCAGATAATTGTACAGGCCCAGACAAGAACCGATACAATCTCCATCCGGCCGTACATGGCCTAAAATCAGTACGGTTTTCGCTGTCTCCAGCTTTTTATCCAGTATTGTCATGAATGCCACTCCCTTCCATTCATTCAATGCAGCAACAGTTCAATCCTTTAAGTCTTTCGTAACTTCATCGATAAGGTGAGACATATGCACGCCATACTCGATGGACTGGTCAAGGACAAAGGTTATCTCCGGGGTGTTCCGAAGATTTACCCGCCTTGCCAGCTCGCGGCGGATATATCCTACGCCGCTTTTCAGCCCTGCAAGGGTATTTTTCGCTGCTTCTTCATCTCCCAGCACGCTGATATACGCCTTGCAGTACTTAAGATCCGGGGTAACCTGAACGGCTACCACAGAAGTCATGGGGTGAATGCGGGGGTCTTTGATTTCCCTGCGGATAATCTCGCTTAATTCCCGCTGCACTTCCATGTTGATCCGCGTATTCTTTATACTGTTCTTTCTCATATACTCTCTTTCCGATGGTTCGGATTTCTCCGGATCAGGCTTCGCCGTAAAGGCGCCTTATCTGGGCACCTCTACCATGGCGTAAGCCTCGATCATATCATCTTCTTTGATGTCGTTAAATTTATCAAATACAAGACCGCACTCGTAACCAGCCTTTACTTCCTTCACATCATCCTTAAACCGCTTTAAGGAAGCTACGGCGCCGTCGAAGATCTGCTCTCCGTCTCTGGTAATTCTTGCGCTGCAGCCTCTGGTAAACTGACCGTCCAGCACATATGCGCCGGCAATGGTTCCCACGCCGGAAGCCTTGAAGGTCTGGCGCACCACTGCATGGCCGATTACCTTCTCCTCGAAGATCGGATCAAGCATGCCCTTCATCGCTGCTTCCACATCTTCGATGGCCTGATAGATTACCTTATACAGACGAATATCTACCTTCTCCCGTTCTGCTACGGATTTCGCCGTGGCATCCGGGCGGACGTTAAAGCCGATAATGATGGCGTTGGAGGCAGAAGCCAGATTAACGTCAGACTCATTGATGGCGCCTACGCCGCCGTGAATTACCTTAACAATAATTTCTTCGTTAGACAGCTTTAACAGGCTCTGCTTCACCGCTTCCACGGAGCCCTGAACATCTGCCTTTACGATGATGGGCAGCTCTTTTACGCTTCCGGCCTTCATCTGGCTGAACAAAGCATCCAGAGAAAGCTTGGTCTTGGTATCATCAATCAGACGGTTCTTCTCCTCAGAGATAAAGGTCTCTGCAAAGGCTCTGGCCTCTTTTTCGCTGGACATCTCCACAAAAATCTCACCGGCATTGGGCACGTCATTTAATCCCAGAATCTCCACCGGCATGGAAGGTCCTGCCTCTTTTACCCGGCGTCCCTTGTCGTCCATCATTGCCCGGACTTTACCGTAGCAGGCGCCTACCGCCACATTCTGGCCTACCTTCAGAGTACCTTTCTGTACCAGAACCGTGGCAACCGGTCCTTTGCCCTTATCCAGCTCTGCCTCAATCACGATTCCTCTGGCGTTCCGGTTAGGATTTGCCTTTAATTCCTTTACCTCAGCCGTCAGAAGAATCATTTCCAGCAGCTCCTTAATTCCTTCATGGGTATGGGCAGACACCGGAACAAAAATGGTGTTTCCGCCCCAGTCTTCAGGAACTAATTCGTACTCGCTCATCTCCTGCTTTACCCGGTCTACATTGGCGCTGGGTTTATCAATCTTGTTCACTGCCACAATGATCTCTACTCCTGCAGCCTTTGCATGGTTAATGGCCTCAACGGTCTGAGGCATTACGCCGTCGTCTGCAGCTACCACCAGGATGGCGATATCCGTGGCCTGGGCGCCTCTCATTCGCATAGCGGTAAACGCTTCATGGCCGGGAGTATCCAGGAAGGTAATCTTCTGGCCGTTAATCTCCACCACATAAGCGCCGATATGCTGAGTAATGCCGCCGGCCTCCTTGGCTGTAACATTAGTCTTGCGGATAGCATCCAGAAGAGAAGTCTTGCCATGGTCAACGTGGCCCATTACACACACTACCGGCGGTCTGGTTACCATATCTGCCTCGTCCTCTTCATCTTCTTTCAGAAGCTCGGCGATCACGTCTACCTTCTCTTCCTTTTCACAGAGAATGTCGAACTCCATGGCGATTTCTTCTGCCTGGTCGTAATCCACTTCCTGATTTACCGTCAGCATCTGTCCTTTTTCTTTAAAGAGTTTGCCCACAATCACAGAAGGCTGTACCTTCATCTTATCTGCCAGTTCTTTAATGGTAATGGTCTCTGGAAGGGTAATCACCTTTATGGTCTCCTCTTCCTTCTCCTTTACCGGCTTCTGGGGCATAATAAAGGCTCCCTTAGCCGGCTTTCCGCCCTTAATCCGGCCTTCCTCTTCCTCATGACGGCGCTTGTCGTACTTGTCATTCTTATAGGCGTTTTTGTTCTGACGGTTGCTGGTGGGTTTGGTCTGAATTGGCGCGTCAAACGCAGACTTAGAGGAGCTCTGGCTCCGTCCGCCTCTCTGACCATCTCTTCCGCCCTGGAAGCCGCCTCTTGCCCCGTCACGGCCGCCCTGACTGTCACGTCTGGCTCCATCACGGCCACCCTGGAAGCCGCCTCTCTGGCCATCGCGGCTGCCCTGGAAACCGCCCCTGGCTCCATCGCGGCCGCCCTGACCGTCTCTTTGGCCCTGGCCGTCACGTCTGGCTCCGTCACGATTGCCCTGGAAACCGCCTCTGGCTCCGTCACGGCCGCCCTGACCATCACGTCTTGCCCCGTCGCGATTGCCCTGGAAACCGCCTCTGGCTCCGTCGCGGCCGCCCTGACTGTCACGTCTGGCTCCGTCACGATTGCCCTGGAAGCCGCCTCTGGCTCCGTCGCGGCTGCCCTGACTGTCACGTCTGGCTCCGTCGCGATTGCCCTGGAAACCGCTCCTTGCTCCGTCACGGCTGCCCTGGAAACCGCCTCTCTGACCGTCCCCGCTGCGTTCTGGTCTCTGACCGTCACGGCTGGAAGAATTCTCTTTTACCGTCTCGGCAGCTCTGGAAGCCTGCTGAGGTTTCTGAGAAGAGCCCTCTGCCCTGTCGCTGCTTCCCTGTCTGGAAGACTGAGACGCCTTTTTCTGTCCGGCAGGACGGTTTTTAATCTGCTGAGAATTCTGGGGACGGTACACAGCAACCAGCTTCTTTCTGGGTGCGGAAGCGCCGCCCTCTGCTTTTCCTGAGGGAGTGCCCTCCTGGGACGAAGCTTTGTTCTGCCCATCCATCGGGCTTCCCTGCTCTCTTCCTAAATCATTTATACTCATACTTCGCTACCTCCATTTATAGTCATTTGTTTCCCGATGGCCTGAGCCAGGCCTTCATCCTCCACTGCCAGAGATGCCCGCATCTCCTTGCCCATGGCTCCTCCCAGCTCTGCCTTGCTGCCAAAAAAACTTATTCTTACGTGGTAATGGGCGCACATATCCTTGAACATCTTTTTGGTATTTGCCGATGCATCTTCCGCCACAATAACCATGCGCGCCCGGCCTTTTTTTACCGACTGTTCCGTTGAAAATTCGCCGCTTTTCGTCTTTCCGGCTCTGGTGGCAAGGCCAATCATGTTCAGTGCTTTCTGTTTAGAATCCAAGCTCTTCCATCTCCTTTTCCAAAGCCTGATAAACCTCTCCAGGTACAGCCATCTTAAAGGAGCGGTCCAGACCTTTTGTTTTTACGGCTTTTCTTAAGCACTCCCGAGAAGGACAAAGGTAAGCGCCCCGCCCGTTCTTCCGGCCGGTAGCGTCAACGGTAATCTGGCCCTCCGGGGTTTTTAAGATCCGGATCATTTCCTTCTTGCTTTTCATCTCGCCGCAGCCAATGCATTGTCTTAAGGGTATTTTTTTTACGCTCACGGTCCTTATCACTCCTGCTCTCTTAAGATTTACTGTTCTCCCTCCTGGGGTTCTTCATTCTCTTCCTGTTCATGCTCCTGAACGTCCTGAGAATGTTTTTCCTCCTCAGGCACCTGATGATCCTGAGAGTTTTCCTCTTCCTGGAAATTCTCATCTTCCTGATAGTTGTAATCTACCATATCTTCCTGGTACTGAATGCCAAGCTCTTCAAACAGCCCCTGTTCCTTAGCCTGAGTCTCGCTCTTAATATCAATCTTATAGCCGGTAAGCCGCGCTGCCAGTCTTGCATTCTGTCCTTCCTTGCCGATAGCCAGAGAAAGCTGATAATCCGGAACGATCACCAAAGCCTCTCTCGCCTCCTCATCTGCAACCACGCAGATGACCTTGGCTGGGCTTAAAGCGTTTTCAATCAGATATGCTGCATTTTCATCCCAGTTAATGATATCAATCTTTTCTCCCCGAAGCTCATCGACTACAGCATTTACTCTGGCGCCATTTACGCCTACGCAAGCTCCTACTGGATCCACATTAGGATCATTGGACCATACGGCAATCTTGGTTCTGGAACCTGCCTCTCTGGCAATAGCCTTAATCTCCACTGTGCCGTCCTTTACCTCTGCCACTTCCGATTCAAACAGACGCTTTACCAGGTCAGGATGGGTTCTGGACACAGAAACTCTCGGTCCCTTAGAGGTATCCTTCACTTCCAGAATATAAACCTTGATATGATCGTTAGGCTTAAGCACTTCTCCCTTTACCTGTTCGCTTTCATTCAGAATGCCGTCAAGCTTACCCAGGTTAATGCTGATATTCCGGCCCAGATTCTTCTGGACAATGCCGGTCATAATATCTTTCTCCCGGCTGTAATAGTCATTATACAGCACCTTCCGCTCTTCTTCTCTGATCTTCTGCAGAATTACATTCTTGGCATTCTGAGTGGCAATCCGGCCAAACTCCTTGGACTGAATGGCCACTGGAACAATATCTCCGGGAATATACCGGGGATTTTTAAGCTTTGCCTCTTCTACGCAGATCTGGGTCAGGGGATCCTCCACCGTCTCCACTACTTCCTTTTCTGCTACCACGGAAAAATCACAGGTGTCCGGGTTAATGTTGACTTTAATATTGTCCGCCTTGCCGAAATGGTTCTTACAGGCTGTCAGAAGGGAATTCTCAATGGCCTCCAGCAGAACCTCCTTGCTGATATTCTTCTCCTTCTCAATCATTTCCAGTGCTAATAACAGTTCCTTATTCATGGTTATCCTCCTAAATTCTCCACCGTCCCTTAAAAATCCAGGGCCAAACGAATCAATGCAATGTCTGCTCTCTGGAAGGTCATCTCCGAAGCATCCTCCATCTTAAGGGTAACCGACTCTTTATCATATGCCGTCAGCTGGCCGGTATACTCCTTGCTTTTATTTAACGCCCGGTAAAGACGGATCTCCACGTCCTTTCCGATGCTTCTGGCAAAATCTTTTTCTTTCTTAAGAGGTCTTCCCAAACCGGGAGAGCTGACTTCCAGGATATAGCTTTCCTCAATAAAATCCTCCTGGTCCAGCCAGTCGCTTAACTTCCGGCTGATGACCTCACAGTCGTCAACGGCGATACCGCCTTCTTTGTCAATGTATGCCCGAAGATACCAAACGCCGGCTTCCTTCACAAACTCCACATCCACCAATTCAAAACCATGTTCCTCCATTAATGGAATAAGGAACGCTTCCGTTCTCTGCTCATAGCTTTCTCTCTTTGGCATGTTTTCACCACCCTCCTTCAGCTGGTCAGGCCTGCCCGCTGTTCCCGTTCCGCCTTTGCCAGACACCGGCGCCAGGGAAACATAAAATGAAGAGTGAACTTTCGTCCACTCTTCATCAGCCTGCCTTAATCTTGTTATCGTAATCTATGATACCATTGTTTTTCCTGAATTGCAAGGGGTTTTTGGCAATTTTTTCTCCCTGCTTCCTGCCGTTTTCTTTCTGTCCTGCCAGGCTGCGCGTCCGGTCAGCGGCGCCTGGCAGAGAACACTCTGGAAAATTTCTCATACAATACCATATATCCTGGAAATAAAGGAGGCCTCCATGACCCCTAAGCTTGAACTCAAAACAGTCAGCTATGCTTATCATTCCCTGGATGGAGAAACTCCGGCTCTTTCTCATATATCCTTCTCCGTCATGCCTGGGGAATTTCTTGCAGTAGTCGGTCCCTCCGGCTGCGGAAAATCCACTCTTTTATCACTGATTTGCGGACTAGCCGAGCCAGAAGAAGGGCTTATCCTGGTGGATGGAACGCCCATTCATCAGGCCAGGGACCGGATCGGATACATGCTCCAGAAGGACCATCTTTTTGAATGGCGCTCCATCCTCTCCAACACCGCCTTAGGGCTGGAAATCCGCAGGCAGCTTACTTCCCAGCGCAGCGAAGAACTGAAAGCCATGCTGAAAGCCTATGGCCTGGAACAGTTTCAGGAAAAACGTCCTTCTCAGCTCTCCGGCGGCATGCGCCAGCGGGCTGCCTTAATCAGGACCCTGGCCCTGAAACCAGATATTCTGCTTTTAGATGAACCCTTCTCCGCCCTGGATTACCAGACCAGGCTCTCCGTCTGCGATGACATCAGTTCCATCATCCGGGAGAACAAAAAAACCGCCATCCTGGTCACCCATGATCTTTCGGAAGCTGTCAGCACAGCAGACCGGATTGTAGTTCTTTCCCCCCGGCCTGGACGAGTGAAAACCATACTTACTCTTACCTTTTCTTCAGAACATCCTTTGAGCCCAATGGAACGGCGGAAAGCTCCGGAATTTTCCGCCTATTTTCAGTTGTTATGGAAGGAGATGAAAGAGCATGATCTTCCCGTTTCGTAAACCTGCTCCCCCGGCGGCTTCCCCGAAAATCTCTCCTGCTCAGAGAAGTTTTCTCTGCCGCCAGCAGAGAAAACGGCGCCTGGTTCTGATCTGCCGCGGTTTTCTGTTTTTGCTTCTCATTGGAATGTGGGAGACCGCCTCCCGTCTGTCCTGGATCGACCGTTTTATTTTCAGCAGTCCCTCGCTGATTCTCAACTGCCTGTGGTCCATGGTTCTGGACGGCAGCCTTTTTCTTCACACCGGCGTTACCCTGGGTGAAACCTTGCTTTCCTTCGCCCTGGTGATTTCTATCGGACTTGGCGCCGCTCTGATATTATGGCTCAGCCCTACTCTGGCCCAGATTCTGGAGCCTTACCTGGTGATCTTAAACAGCCTGCCTAAATCCGCCCTGGCGCCTCTCCTTATCGTATGGCTGGGAAACAATACCAAAACCATCATCACCGCCGCCGTTTCCGTGGCTCTTTTCGGTTCAATTATGACTCTCCACACTGGTTTTTCCCAGACTGATCCGGACAAAATCCGGCTGATCTATTCCCTCGGCGGCAAAAAAACCGACGTGCTGGCCAAGGTTCTCCTTCCGGCCTCCATTCCTCTGATCATCAGCAACATGAAAGTAAACATCGGCCTCTGCCTGGTCGGAGTGATTATCGGAGAATTTCTCTCCAGCCGAGCCGGCCTGGGATATCTGATCATCTACTCAAGCCAGGTATTCCAGATGACTGTGCTGGTGAGCTCCATCATCGTGCTGTGCATCATGTCTGTGGTGCTTTATCAGGGAATCGCCTGGGTGGAGAAAAAATTTCTCGCCTGATTTCTGCCGCCGCATCAAGGTTTATTTACAATGAAGCGCCTGGGCCGGCCAGAACGGGCCCCTGGGTCTGATTTGCAGGAGCTGAGGGAGCAGCCGCTGCTGCCCCTTCTCCTGCCGGAGCCGTCAGCCCTGCCTGCGGCTGAGCTGAACTCTCCTGACCCTGGGTATTCTGAGAAACCGGCGTACAAGCTCCTGTTCCATCTGCCTGATAAGCTGTTCCGTTATACTCCAGGACAGTATTGGCCGCCATCTGTCCGCTGACCGGATCCAGGTAATACAGCGCTCCGCCGATTTCCTGCCAGCCGGTGGCCATGGCTCCGCTTTCGGTTAAGTA
This sequence comes from Candidatus Cottocaccamicrobium excrementipullorum, assembly GCA_018713255.1. Classification (GTDB taxonomy): domain Bacteria; phylum Bacillota; class Clostridia; order Lachnospirales; family Lachnospiraceae; genus Caccovicinus; species Caccovicinus excrementipullorum. Next base: position 76,110 of record DVFL01000035.1, read on the forward strand.
GTACCAAATGCCGTTCAGATTCAGCCATCCCGTCTGCATTACTCCGTTTTCATTCAGATAATACCAGACTCCGCCAACCTGCCGCCAGCCGGTGGCCATGGCTCCGTTTTCATCCAGATAATACCATGTGCCGTTCTGGGTCAGCCAGCCGGTGCTCATGATTCCATTTCCACCCAGGTAATATCTGGCTCCATTAATCTCCTGCCAGCCGGTGGCCATAGCGCCGCTTTCGGTTAAGTAGTACCAGTTTCCATTCTGGGCAAGCCAGCCGGTCTGCATCTGACCATCTTCATTCAGATAATACCATGATCCGCCAATCTCCTGCCAGCCCGTCTGCATTTGCCCATCTCCGTTCAGATAATACCAATGCCCGTCTGTCTGAACCCATCCGGTGCTCATCTGTCCGTCCGGCTGGAAATAATAGCGGGCTCCGTTCAAATCCCGCCAGCCAGCAGCCATGACTCCGCTGTCTTCCAGGAAATACCGCTTTCCGCCGATCTCCTGCCAGCCGGTCTGCATCACGCCTTCTTCATTCAGGTAATACCATGATCCATTGATCTGCCGCCAGCCGGTAGCCATCATTCCAGCGGGTTTAAAATAGTACCATCCTCCTTCTAAGGATCTCCAGCCCACGGACATTTCTCCGGTAAAAGGATCCAGGTAATACTTTCCTTCCGGCATGGTCAGCCAGCCGGTGGAAGGATTTCCGTTTTCATTCATGTAATACCAGCCCTGGCCGTCATCGATCCAGGTGGATTTCTGCATGATGTCGTCCTCATAATAATACCGGTTTCCGCCGATGGTCCGCCAGGTGTCAGAGGGAATGATGCTGGAGTAATCTTTAAAGGAAAAATCAATATCCACGTTGCCATTGACCCCGTTCACTGAGCCGGTGTTGGTGGCCTGCCACATGGAAGGGTTGTCAAAGGTGTACATGGTATTGTACCGGGCTACCCAGATATCATAGTCCAGCAGAGAAAGATCGATCTTATTGGTCAGCCAGTACTCATTGGCATAAACCATAGGGTAATATCCTGCCTCCTCGATTTTTCTGCAGAAGGCGTTGATCACCTGGCTTACTTCAGAGGGTGATAAGGTTCCCAGGGTGTCATTATCCTCCGCGTCAAAGGCCACAGGATAGGAAATGGGATAATCCTTGATCAGATTCAGGACAAACTCTGCCTCCTGCTCCGCCATCTCCACGGAAGTGGCGTAGGAGTAAATATAAGCGCCGATCTCCAGTCCGGCCTGTCTGGCCTTCTCGGCATTTACCGCAAAATAAGGATCCACCGCGCCGCGAAAACGGGTTCCCAGCATGGCGAAAGTCACATCATCCGCCGCCACCTGCTCCCAGTCAATATCCATCTTCCAGTAAGACACATCGATTCCCCGGGAAACAACGCCCTGAATCGGGGTTCCGTCCGCCAGCTGATAAAGGCCGTCTGCGCCCCGCTCCCACTCCGCTCCATAGGCAGTAAGCGGCTGGCAGAGAAGGCAGATGCCGAGGAGACCTGCCCCAATTCGCTTTATCATCATTTTTCCTGTTCGTTTTTTTAACAAGGCGAAAGCCGTGGTCTGTCTGTTTCTCATGTAAATCTACTCAACTCCCTTGATTCTGTCTCATATTTATTTGCTTTCGCTAACCAGTTTAACAGATCTCATTCCACACAGGCAATTACACCGCTCTGTCATATTCTTACGATTTCATAACAATCCGGACCATCTCTCCTCTTTCAGGAAATATGGCATCCCCTTTCTGCCAGGACTATTTAAGAATTTCCAGAAGCTCCTCTCTGGTGGCAAGGGCGTCCTTTATGCTTCCCTCAGAAATGATCTCATCAGAAAGCCTGGCCTTTTGTTCCTGCAGCTTAAGAATCTTCTCCTCCAGAGTATCCTTCATGATCAGCTTATACACCGTCACCACCTGCTTCTGCCCAATCCGGTGCGCCCGGTCTGTGGCCTGGTTCTGGGCCGCCATATTCCACCAGGGATCAAAATGAATTATCACAGACGCAGCCGTCAGATTCAGGCCTGTTCCCCCTGCCTTCAGGGAAATTAAGGGAAGCCGCCGTCTTAAGAAGCTCCATGCACACCTCTGTTTTCGCTGAGCCTCCCCGGTAATTTTCATAGATCATTGCGGGATCACAGCAGATCTGGCGAAGTCTGGTAAGCTCAGCCAGAATCTGAATCCGGCGCTGAATTCCTCCTCGGTCTGCCGATCCAGAGACTCCTTAAGGTTCTGGAGACTGGCCTGATAAAGCTTTTTCTGTTCTCCCTCCATTACGGCATGAACCACCTTCTCCAGTTTATCCGGCAGTTCCTTCAATACTTCTTTTTTGGTTCTCCGCAAGACGTAGGGACGGATCATCTTCCTCAGCCGGTCCGCCGCCTGCTGATCCTGCTGATTGACAATGGGCTGCTCGTAACGCTCTTTAAACTGCTTATTGCTGCTTAAAATTCCCGGCATAAGAAAATCAAAAATGCTCCACAGCTCGCTTAAGCTGTTTTCCACCGGCGTTCCCGTCAGGGCAAACCTTCTCTGGCTCTTTACCGCCTTAACCGCTTTCGCCGCCTGCGTGTTATAGTTCTTAATGTTCCGGGCTTCGTCAATGATCATATCCGCGAAACAGCAGTTTTCATATGGCTCAATATCCCGCTTCAGCAGATCATAGGAGGTAACCAAAACATCCTCTTCTCCCTTTTCCAGCAGTTCTTTTCGCTCCGCCGCTGTGCCGGCGGCCACCGTCACAAAAAGAGAGGGGGCGAAGCGGTGGATTTCTGATTCCCAGTTATAGACCAGGGAGGCAGGGCAGACGATGAGCGCGGAATAGCCGCTTTGCAGCTCCTTCCGGCCCAGAAGATAGGCGATGGTCTGGAGAGTCTTCCCCAGACCCATATCGTCCGCCAGGATTCCTCCGAATCCCAGCTTTCCCAGGGTCATCATCCAGCGGAAACCAAAAGCCTGATAAGGCCGCAGCTGGGCGTTCAGCTCTTCCGGAAGCTCGAAATCGCTGTCCTCCACATTCTTCATTTCCCGGAGAACACGTTTAAACTCCTGGTTCCGTTTTACCTGAAGCTGGGTTCCATTTTCCTGAAGAACCTTATCCAGGTAAAAGGCCCGGTAAGCCGGAACCGTCAGATGGCCGGAAGCCAGATCCTTTCCCTTTACTGCCAGTCCCTCCGACAGTTCGGCGGCGGCAGCCAGTCCATTTTCCTCAAGCTTCAGGAAGCTTCCATCCGCCAGCCGGTAAAATTTCCGTTTTTTCCGGTATCCGGCCAGGATTTCTTCCAGTTCTTCTCTGGACATTCCTTCACCTTCAATAGAAATGTCCAAAAGGCCGGCCTTCATAGCTACTCCCACCGTCACCCGGGGAGTCTGCACCCTCTGAATCGTTTTAAAGCTGTCTGATACAAATACCTGGCCCAGCCCTTTAAGCTCTTCGATTCCATAGGCAATCAGATTGTACACTCTCGCTTCATCCTTATCTGGAAGGAACAGAAGCTCCCCTTTCTCATCCAGCCAAGGCAGATACTGCTGAATCTTTGCCGCCGCCTCCCTTTCCTTTTCGATGTCCCGGTGCATGTCGCTGACTGTGATTCCCTCCAGCATATTGTAGCGGCTTGCGCCGTAGCAGAACATGGTTTTCGCCGTCACCCTTCCAGAAGTCCTGTCCAGATAAAACTCGATTTGAAGAGGCTTGGGGCGGCAGTTTTCCAGCTTTTCCGTCACCGTGCAGGAAAAGCATTTTTCCAGGGAAGGGAGAACAGAAGAACAAAAAACCTCCCCGTCCTTAGGATGTATCCGGTATTCATTCCTGGAACCATTAAACAAACGGGCGGAGGCTCCAAGGTCTTCCAAAAACTCCGGCCCGCAAAGGTACATGATGCTTCGATGCTTCCCACCCGAACACAGCAGTCGCCGGCGCCGGAAAATACCTCAGCCGCCGGCACCTTCATCCGGTATCCTCCCGCTTCTGTTTCCTCTACCGTTATTTTCAGCTTGGGGCGTTCTTCCAGGAATATCATTCTGTCCTTAAGGCTGGAAGCATCTAACTCACAGCTATCTCCGGCGAAAATCCGGGAAAATTTCACCATCCAGCTGCCGGTAAGGAATATCTCCCGCTTAATCTGGCTGTCAGAGCTGCTGTAATAATAGGAAGAATACCGGTAATGCTCGTAAAAGTTTTTCATGGCGTTCCGGTTCTCCGACACATATTCCGCGAGAAAATCTAGAATTTCCCTGCTTTTCTCCGTAAAAGCGTTCCGCTCATGATAAAAGGCCAGCTTTTTTCCATACTCAACCCACGCGTAGGTTTCTACCGCCCGAATCAGGTCCTCAATGCTTTTTACGATATATTTATGGGTAACGCCAACGCGGAACTCTGCATACCACTCCCGGTTCTTTTTCATGATGTTCGGAATCAGTTCCACCTTCCCGGTAATTTCCGGCTGAAAATATCTAGCCTTCTCCTGCATGGCGTTGGCGTACATTACCTGGGTCAAAAGGTCGTTGGCGGGCGGAATATACGGCGCTGCCTTTCTCTGACTTTCCGCCCCATAGACTTCATGATTTTGATTATCTATCCTCATCTCCTCATTATAAAAGGCCAGGGCCGCCGCCACGCAGTGCTTGCACATTCCCTGATAGGTATAAAAGGCTTCGCACTGACATTGGTAATCCCAAAACTCATCCTTTGCAGTATCATACTCCAGATAAACATCGTAGCTGTCTTCTATCCTTCCACCTGGGCGTAAACCTTTATCCGTTCCTTTTCCTTCACATACTGAATATCCATTATCCCGCCGATTTTGTAAAGCTGGCTTCCTCTGGCATAAGCCCGGCTGTCCGACTCACTGCGGATCTTCTTTAACCCGATCATTTCTTCGCTCCTTCCGGTTTCCGAAGAATCTTTTCCATGGCTTTTCCCCTGGCCAGCTCATCCACCAGCTTATCCAGGTAACGGATCTCCTGCATCAACGGTTCCTTGATTTCTTCCACCCGAAAGCCGCAGATTATCCCTTTAATCTGCTTTCTGGCAGGATTTAATTTCGGAGCCTGACGGAAAAACTCTCCATAAGAAAGATCCCCCTGAGATAATTCTTCCAGGTCATCAGGGCTGTATCCCGTCAGCCAGCAGGTGACCTGGTCCACCTCTTCTCTGGTCCGCCCTTTCCGCTGAGCCTTCTGCACCAGAAGAGGATAAACCGCCGCGAATTTCATCTGATAAACCTTCTCATTATCCATGGTCCATGAAAACCTCCTGTAAATTTTCTGCTTTACTCTCCAACAATCTCTTTTATTATATCTTTTTGGCAGAACAGAGCAACTGTTTTCCGGTGGACTGATGTTTTTCTGGAGAAATAGTATTTTGAAGGTGAAATCAAATGTAATATTTTTCCATATCTGTTGCTTTTTTAAGATAGGATGATATAATGTCTTTGCAAGATATTGCTGAGATGCAGAAGAGTCAGAGAGCCGCGCATGAACGCTGCATCCATTATGAAAGAAAGAAGGGCTTAGTGATCAGTAAAACAGCCGCAAAGAAAACTTCAGATTTTTATTCCTCATCCTCTTCCATCCGCGCAAGGGAACGGCGGATGAAAGAAGCTGTCAGCCTGACTTTGTTCAGCGACATTTATATGACGGCAGTTTTGATGGACAAAAGCGCATGCCAACATGTGCTCCGTATCCTTACCGGCTCCTCATCCCTCCAGATTAAAGAAGTCCGAACTCAATACCGGATTTCCAGTCTGGTCTCTCACGATGCTGTGCTGGATGTTCTGGCTGAAGTTCTCCTCTTTTACATCAGCAAAACGGACATCTGGAAAGGGCAAAAAACCATTTATCTGGCAGACAGACAGCTTTATGATTCACAAGTACCTTACAACGAAGGGATCCATGTCTTTTATCTCAATGCTGCCGTAAACGATGGAAAGGAAAAACTCAGCAGGCCAGGGAAACCTCTCTGAGACTCAGTCAGCTGGGAATGTCCCCGGAGATAACGTATAATTAATTTCGCAAAATCAATTTCATAAAAATAGACATGATCTATAGCCGTTTGGTAGAATTAAGTCACCACAACAAAACCCATCAAAGGAGGCTATAGAACCATGTCCGATAAGATTAT
>DVFL01000036.1 GCA_018713255.1 Candidatus Cottocaccamicrobium excrementipullorum
CTGGAAACCATTCCGGAAGTCTTTCCAGATGCCAGATATCAGCGCTGTACAGTTCATTTTTACAGAAATATATTTTCTGTTACACCTCGGAACAAGATGAAAACGGTAGCACTTATGCTCAAGGCGATCCATGCACAGGAAAGCAAGGAAGCTGCTCGTGAAAAAGCAATCCAGGCAGCTGAAAAGCTCCAGGCTATGAAGCTTGCCAAAGCTGCCAGAAAGGTAGAGGACGGAATCGAAGAAACCTTGACCTATATGGATTTTTCTACGCAGCATTGGACCCGGATCCGGACCAATAACGCGATTGAGCGCCTTAACCGTGAGATTAAACGCCGTACAAAAGCGATCGGTGCTTTTCCTGATGGGCAGAGCGCCCTGATGCTCGTATGTGCCAGACTGCGCCACGTAGCAGCAACCAGCTGGGGAGCCAGACGCTACATGAATATGGATCATCTTTTCAAAGCAGAAGAGGATCCGCTGTCTGATATCATAGCCGGCTGCCAAACGGCAGGATTTTGATTTTGCGAAAAACTATTGACACTATTCAGAGCAGAGAATTTTGAAATCAATTCCCTGCTCTTTTTATGCCTGAACGCCGGAAAAAGGAAGAGGTGATTAGGGATGTCTGCACGTTGCCGGATGATTTACTCTGAAAGTCCGCCGCCGAATAGGCGGCATGTATTCAGGGATGCCCAATGCGCCGCCAAGACTTTCATGGGGTGGTTGGCGCATCGGCTGCCGGCGCATGAAGGTTTATTTCATCGCCGCGCATTCTTTTTCCCGCTGCTCCCAGGGCTCGTAAGGAGCATGAAGCTCAGCAATAAGGTCGCCTCCCTGTTTTTTGATCCATAATACACGGAGCAGGAAATAAAGGAAGCTGATCACCACAGTAGTAATCACAATGGCCCAGCTGAGAAGATCCATTTCAATAAACATGGTCACAGCCAGATAGATGGATACCACCAGAGCGAAAATACTGAGGCCGTAAACCATAGGCACGTTCAGTTTCAGCCCCGTATGTCTGCAGGCGTTGGGATAACGTTTGCGGAGATAGAAGGGGACAAGGCAGGTTGGCACTGCGCAGGCAGTGTTTACGAAACTGAATATGGTCATCAGCTGGCCGAAGCCGCTTCCCGTTCCAACCAGGAAAATGGAGAAGCCCATGACGAAGACGAGGATCACGGTGGATACGCCATACTTGTTTCGTTTTGCCACAAATTCCGGGAATACCCGATGATCGGCAGATACCTGGATCAGGGCGCAGGACAGCATGATTACCGGAACGATGCTGGTTAAGATGCCGCAGATGGGGCCGCCGACAATGAAGAAGGTAAGCAGGCCGGAGCCCAGGAACTGTCCGCCTACGTCAGCCAGGTTGGCAACCTGGGCGCCGGGCATACAGCCAAGAGTTACTACCGCCATCAGCATGTAGATAATACAGACGATGGTAGGAGCCAGAATCAGGGTCAGGGGAATGTCACGGCGGGGATTTTTGGTGTCATCGGCAATCTGAGACACGGAGCCGGCGCCGGAAAGGGTTGAGGTAAGCAGACCTACCGTTGCGGAAAAACTGGTCAGAGTAAGGCCGCTGCCCAGGGACTGACGGAGGGAAATGCGGCTCATGTCAATGTTGGGAATACCGATCAACACATATACGGCAATGGCGCAGAGCATTACGATGACCATAATATTGTTCACCGAAGCAAAAGTATGATTGCCCAGCCAGGCCAGGAAGCCGAAAAATACCAGCAGGATGATGCCGATGGCAATTTTATATCCGGCCAGGGCCGGGAAAAGCACCACAAAGTATTCGGCAAACATGACGGCGAAGGTGGCGATCAATGCAGGCTGAAGGATACCCTGGAGAGTCATCCATAATCCGAAAAACGGGTGTATCAGCTTTGTGGAATACAAAAAAAAGCTGCCGGAAGTTGGGATAACGGAGGACGCGTAAACGTTTGGGAACATGTTGGCTACGGTGTAGATTGCCGCCACCAGCAGGGCGGGGATGACCATGGCTCCGATTGCATTAATGCCTTCCGGCAGAGTGCCGAAGATGCCGGAACCGATGATGGCGCCGATGCCGTTGGCGATGCAGCCGAATAAGCCGATCTTTCTTACTGTGTTTTCTCTGCTGCTCATTTTCTTATGACTCCTTTCCATTCCATTTTGTGGCATGTAGTTAAGGCTTTGGCTTTACCGGCACAAATTTTGTGCGGTTCATCAGCGGATGCTCCAGGTGGATTGCGCCGGGAACGGGGCAGTCCATCACACAGCTTCCGCAGTAAATGCATTCTCCCGGGTACATGACAATGGGATGCCGGCCTTTTTCCACGCTGGGAACTAAAACGTCTGATTGACAGGATACTGCACAGCGGTTGCAGCCAATGCACAGCTGCTCATTGTAGGTAATGGGATTCGCGCTGCACGGAATTTCTGATGCGTACAATTCTTTCTTATTCATAATACTGCTTCGCCTCCCCGTTGATATAATCCTGATTATATTTTTCATACATTTTTTCCACGTCTCCGTAGTAGTCGTGGGGCATTTCTCCCCGCACGGCCTTGCCGTCCACCTGGCGGATGGTAATAAACTTCCGGTCTTCTTGGGGATCCATCTCCGGGTAATCGCTGCGCTGAAAACATAAGGGAGCGGAGCTGGATTTGCGCATCCGGCAGGCTTCCAGGATCATCTTGGAGACCTCCAGAATATCCAGCACTTCATGGGTTCGCATCAAGTCATGGGGGTTTTCGCAGTGCAGCTGTGGCACGTAGTCGCGGCTGAAGGTATTCAGCAAATCCAGGCCTTCCTTCAGCAGCTCTTCACACTTGATCTCGGCACAGTAATTCTGCATACATTTGGAAATGGCGAAGTTAAGCTCTTTCCATCCCATGCTTCCCTGATTGGTCAGAGGAGCCAGAAGACGTTCTTTCTCTTCTGACGCCTGTTCCTTAGAATAAGGATACAATTCATGGTCACCGGCATACTGGGCGGCTTTGCGTCCGGCGTAATATCCGGTGGCGGAAGCGGCGCCTCCGCAGTCCATGGCATAGAGCTGGTCGCCGGCGGCAAAAATGCCTTGAATATTAGTCATTAAATTCCAGTCGGTGATGACGCCCCCCGGCGCGCCGAAAAGCTGCCGCTCCTGGCCCAGGAAATTGGCTGACTGCCAGCCGGTGCCGTAGCTTTGCATCATGTGCTTTTCCGGATCGAAGCCTTTTTCCGTGTAGTATTGCAGGACAGGAATCTTGGTGCGTCCTTCATTGCCCACCATCATGCCCCAGATCGCCTTGCGTTCCATCTCGGGCATCCGGGAAAGATCAGCGTACAGAGGAAGCTTGTAGCCCCGCTTTGCCAGTTCAGGCCAGGACATGGTCTCAGGGCCCCGGTACTCATATTTCGGTTCGTCAATAACGCCGCCTTTCAGGAAAAATTTCTGGCCCGGCGCCGGGTGGAAGCGTTCTCTGACGGTTTTCAGCTCATTGCCGTCTCTGTCCAGATAAGGCACTTCCACGCCTCTTGCGTCAACCATAGTGGCGCCGTACCAGGTGTTGTGGTTATTGCCGGTGCTGTAAGGGGGATAGCTTCTTCCGGCGGCGGAAAATTCGCCCCGGACAGACTTTTCCATCATGGTAAATTCCATGCCGGCACGGTATCCCATGGCGTGGCCGCTGCCAATGCTGTTTAATGGCCGGAACTCGCAGAGTCCCGGAAGGTCAGGATTGAACAGCCAGACGCGGGCCGGACGGGACATGGCCAGAATGGTGGCCCTGGCGGAGATGGTATAGAATTTTCCGGTATGGACGTCCATGCAGCAGGCTCCTACTCCAATGATCTGGCTCCCTTCCTTCCTGGTCAGGAGAGAAGTGGCTTCTGTCCGGTCCAGGATTTTGACGCCCAGACGCTTGCATTCATTATACAGCGCAGGTTTATAGCCGGTGCCCCAGACCCGCAGGGTATAGCGGTTGGTGTAATCGTAGGCGTACATTAACTTTGTCTTCTCATCCCGGAAATCTGCTCCGGCAAATTCATCCTCTGTGTCCCGGATCTTCCCGCCGAAGCTCTCAATATCCAGCAGCCGGTCCCAGCCTTCCCGGCATTCAATATAATGGGCAATGCCGTTGCTGTAATGATCCTGCTCGTTAATATAGGCCTCTGCCATTTCCTTGGGCTTGATTTTTGAGCCCGGATTGGTACAGGCAGATTCCCAGTGGTCAAATCCGCTTCCGGCGGAACCTGCCCTGGCTGTGGTGCCTTTCTCAACCAGAATAACCGATTTTCCCCTTCGGGCTGCGGCAATGGCGGCGAAGGTGCCCGCCAGTCCCCCGCCGAGGACAAGCACGTCGCATTCTAAATGCTCTTCCAGTCCGATCTCATTTTCATAGGGCCATTTGTATTGACTCATTGGTTTACACTCCTTCCCTTTGTCATTTGTGGTCAAATGTTGATAACTCATTATAACTCGCGATTGTGCATTATGCAATATGCAACATTTATTCGCCGCTGGCTGAATGATGTTTGCATCAGTGCACGAGCATTAGTGGAAAATGTAACCGTTCAGGACGGCGGGGAAAACAACGAAATACTATTTTTTTTCATCCGTATATGTTATCATAATGATGCCAGGGTCCAATGGTTGAAAATTCGGCGCAAGCTCTCTTGCAGGAGGATTTTCAGCTTTGGAACCCGCCCAAAATATGAACTAAGAAGCATTTTTATTTTGCGGCAGTTGAATCAGAACGCGCAGAAGAGCAGATCAGGGAGACAGAACAGGAGATAGAGTGTTTATGCCAGGGACGATTAAAACGGTAACCGAGCAGATTTATCAGGAGATTCGGAATGAAATATTAACACAAAGTTTAAGGGCAGGGGAGAAGATCACCATAAAGATGCTTCATGACCGATATGGAGTAAGTTCATCCCCCATCCGTGAGGCGCTGGTACGTTTGCAGCAGGATGGGCTCATCGAATATAAGCCCAACGTGGGGATGCGTGTGGTTCAGCTTACGGTAAATGACTTGAAAGAGCTGTTTCCGCTGATGGCGGAGCTGGATGCGATTTCGCTGCGCTTTGCCGCGTCTTCTGACCGGGCGGACAGGCTTGTGGAAGAACTGACGGAAATTCAGCAGCAGACAGAAGCGGCATTTTATGATGAAGCCAACTGGGATCGTTTGAGCGATGAGTTTCATTTAAAGTTCTATGAAATTGCCGGAAATTCCCGGTTGTCCAGCGCCGCGAAGAGGTTCCGCACGCAGTTTACCATCTTCACGAATATTTATCAAAAGGATGAGAAAAACCGCCGTTCCATCTTAGCAGAGCACCAGGCTGTGCTGGACGCCCTTAAAGAAGGAAATATAGCCGAGGCTGAAGTACGTATGCGCAATCACGGATATTCTGCTGAACGGATGGCCATGGAGGCGTTTAATGAGCAGGCCCGGGAGCAGCAGGGTGAGTCCTGTCCTAATAATTCAACTCAGGGCTAAAGGTAGTAGTGCCTGAAAGGAAGTGTGCTGAATGTTCCGATTATCACCAATAAAATTATGGAGAAATATTTCTGTAATGATATTTTTGGTAGCAATTATTTTTGTTCTAATCGGCACTTTCACCATTCGCAGCGATTTGGCAGTACAATGGGACCGTGGAGGAGTTCCAAGCAATTTTTCCGGGATATGGGTTCTATGGGTTATGCTATTGCTGGCATTTTGGGCGATGTTTACGCATGACAGTTTTTCAAAAAAGCGTCTCGGACAAATTCCGTTAAGCAGAGAAATGTCGGGCGCTTGTTCGTCTGGACTGGTGGCTGTGTGGACTATCGTAATTATAGTATTGGTGACTTATCATTTCTGGCCAACGACAGCTATTCCAGCGATCGGCACGATAGCTATTGTTCTCTGCTATAGCTTGTTTGTTGTAATCGCTTACGTCCGGGATCGGAAAAACGTCAAATTCTAATTTTGAACTGTCCTTAATGATTCAGACTCCATTCGTTGACTAAGAAAATGCTTTATGATAAGATGAAGCCATCACAAAAGCCGGGATGGTTCGATGACAATTCTGCCGCAGACAGGCAGAATGCAGCTTCTCGGTAAGAAACGGATGAAGAAAGGCGGCAGGCAGTTTGGCAGAAAAAGATGTTGCTGAAAAGATTCTCGAATCCTATAATGATGTGTTTTCTGATATTGTGAATGTTCTCCTGTTTGACGGGAAAGAGGTTGTGGCAGCGGATGAGCTTGAAGATCAGGCGCCTCGCGCATACTATAAATCGGACGGAAAGATCCGGGAGATAGAGAGAGACGTGGCGAAGCGCTGGAAGAAAGGGAATATTCGGGTTGCCTGCATCGGGATGGAGAATCAGACACAGGCCGATCCGGATATGCCTTTGCGGATAATGGGTTATGACGGCGCTGAGTACCGGGCGCAGCTGCTGAAAAATAACGCAGCGGAAAGCCGTTATCCGGTGGTGACTCTGGTCCTGTATTTTGGTTACGAAAAACATTGGGATCAGCCTATTAGTCTGAAAGAATGTCTGGAGATACCGCCGGAATTTGACCGGTTTGTAAACGACTATAAGATTAATCTTTTTGAGATTGCTTATCTGACCCGGGAACAGGTGGAGCGGTTTCAGAGCGATTTCCGGATTGTTGCAGACTATTTTGTGCAGAAAAGGGAAAAAGGAGATTACATTCCAGACTCCCAGGAAATCAGACATGTACAGGAAACGCTGCAGCTGCTCAGCGTGATGACCCGGGATCATCGATTTGAGGAAGCATATAATGATGATAAGGAAGGAGGGCTTCGAAATATGTGCGATGTGTTGGACCGAGTAGAATCGAAAGGCCGCCGGGAAGGCCTCCAGGAAGGCCGTCGGGAAGGCCGCCGGGAAGGTGAGATGAAAAAGGCCCGGGAGATGGCATGCTCTCTTTTCAAGATGGGCGTGCCTGTGGAGAAAATTGCGGCTGCTGCCCAGGTGAGCATCGATGAGGTAAAGCAGTGGGTGGCTCCCGGCAAAAATACGGCCAGGTAGAACCTTTCAGATGGAACTGCAAAACCGGCAGATCCGGGCAGCAGACAGGGCCACTGTATTAAGCGCCCATGCTATAGTAATGGACGGCGTGGCCGTGGTAACGAATCTGGCCTTCGGCTTTTTCGCAGAGAGAGGATTGCCGGCGGCTTTTTTATTCGGAGCGGGGATCTGTTTGGTGAGTCTGGCCCTGTTTCAGAGATGGTATGTGGGAGAGGGGAGTCGGTTGGCGTTGGCGGTTCTGTGACGCTGGAGCAAATGAGGCTTTATGAACGGTTGAAGAAGCATAACCAGGTATTTTGGCATCATCGGATCTCGGAAGGAAAAACAAGCAGGGAAGTCCGCAGAGAGGAAACGCTGAAGATATCAAAGATGAAAATGCAAAATGATTCTGATGAGGCAGGTTTTATCTGATGGAGGTATTGCAATGAAGATAGAGATCGGAAAAGATTTTCCCCAGTATTTTAAGTCTTTATATCCAGAAGAATTTGAATTGTTTTCACATCTTGAAGTAACCGCAGGGATACCAACGGTTTTGTTCGCAATCACCACATGGAAAGAAAATGGAAAACCGAATGTCTGTTTCCATTCATGGAGCTGCTTTCACGGGGATAAAACGGCTTTCTTTGCTGTGATGGGAAATCTATATCAGCATACCCACACCTACGCCAATATCAAAAGAGAAAAATGTTTTTGCATCAATTTTCTCCCCATAAGCGATTATGATAAGCTGGTAAATACCATCAAACACAACGAGATGGAAACAGACGAATTTGCAGCAGGTCAATTTACACTTTCCAATGCAAAAACTATTCATGCGCCAGTTATCCAGGAGGCATTTATCAATATGGAATGCACCTTGAAGGAAATGCAGGATTTAAGCGGCGCAGGAATAACTGTTATGGTTATCGGTCAGGTGCAGCACATTTCCGTTGAGAGAAAATATGCACAAGGCTATGAGCAAAGATATGGGAAAGATGGTTTTATGATGTTAATCCCGGCACCACAGGACCTTGTTACCGGGGAACCAAATCAATCTGCGATTGCTACTGTAAATATTGAAAAATACGATTGAAGAAAAATCCTGAGATACTGGATAACCGCATCATCGGTTCAACCAGACCTGGGATTTGCGGAGGTACATATATGATTATTGAAGGCAATAAAAAAGAAATAGAGGCAATGGAACAATTTCATAAAGGAAATCGGCAGGAGGGGCTGCGATTACAAGAAGAATTTGCCGCTGCTTTTAGAGAAGAATATAAAGATAAAGATCATTGCCCCTGTAAAAAGGCTTGCCGCTATCATGGTAATTGTAAAGAATGTGTTGCGATACACAGAGCGCATCAGGAACACGTTCCAAACTGTATGAGACCGATTATCAATGCAAAGATAAAGCTGTTATCTGAATTAACAGAGCATACGATTGCCAACGAAATCGAAGCTCCCCATGAAGTACTTAGAAAAGAATTTCAGTAAATATATGAAAACATCTCCATGATACAAGGACAGTATAAAGGTGAAGAGCCAGTTCAAACGGGGTACAGCCGTTTAGACTGGCTCTGGTGTAGCGTTCCGACTTGACGGATCTTTCATTGGCTATCCAGGTGTAAAGTGCCCTTCTGGTGGGATAACCAAGGACTCGAATGGTGACTGTGTGAAACTTTTTCTGTAAATAGCTACTAAGTATAGGTCTTCTATGATAAAATCTAAATCATAGGAGGCCTATTATTATGGCAAGAGAAAAGAAACCGGTACATAAGGTCGTTATGACCGAAGGAAAACGCAGCATCATTCAGCAGCTCCTTCAAGAGTATGATATTCAGTCCGCAGAAGACATTCAGGAGGCACTGAAAGATCTGCTAGGCGGTACGATCAAAGAAATGATGGAAGCCGAGATGGATGAACACCTCGGGTATCAGAAATC
>DVFL01000003.1 GCA_018713255.1 Candidatus Cottocaccamicrobium excrementipullorum
CGGACTTTTAAGGAAAAATACTTGCATTCATTGGAAAAATACGATATAATTCTATCTTGTCAGAATCACACTGACAAGATATGCGGACGGATTCCCGAGTGGCCAAAGGGGACAGACTGTAAATCTGCTGCGATTCGCTTCGGTGGTTCGAATCCACCTCCGCCCATTTTTTATCCGGCTTAGGCCGGATATTTTTTTTGCGGTTATGGTTGAATAGGAGGTTATGATGATCAGGGAGGATTTTCATATTCATACAAATTTCTGCGATGGAAAGAACACTCCGCGGGAGATGGTGGAAGCGGCGCTGGAGAAAGGGTTTACAGACTTAGGGTTTTCCGGTCACGGGGATTTTGGATTCTGTGAGCCGGGATTCGGCATGTCAGATCAAATTTTAGAAAAGTATAAAGAAACGATTCAAGAGCTGAGGGAGGAATATAAAGGGAAGATACGTCTCTACACAGGAATCGAGCTGGACTGCCTTGGTCCGGTGCAGAAGGCGGATTACGCCATTGGCTCTACCCATTGTATTGAAAAAAATGGAGAATATATTGAGGTGGATTATACGCCGGAAGTGCTGGAAGAGGGAGTAAAGCGGCTCTGGCAGGGAGACTGGTATGCGATGACCAGGGATTATTTTGAACTGGAGGCTTCGGTTTACCGCCGTACCGGCTGCACCTGGGTAGGTCATTTTGATTTAGTCGCGAAATTTAATGAGAAGGGCGGATATTTTGACGAGAACTGTGACGCATACCGGGAACCGGCGCTGGCAGCGATGAAGGAATTGAATGATCAGGGGCTGCCTTTTGAGATTAATACAGGGGCAATGTCCCGGGGGCTGAAAAGCGTGCCATATCCTTCGGCATTTTTGCTGAGGGAGCTTAAGGCCATGGGGGGAAGGATCTTGATTAATTCCGACAGTCACAGCGCCCGACATATTGGATTTGGGTTTGAGCAGGCCAGGAAAATTGCCTGGGACTGCGGGTTTAGAACCCGGCTGATTCTTGCTCCTGACGGCGGATTCCGCGAGGTTTTGCTGTAAAAAGCTGCCGCCTGTTTGGCGGCAGCTTTTCGCTGCGGCCCTGAACGCTTTCTGATTGCATGGCGAAGAAAAAGGCATTATACTGAACTTAACAAGATAATTGCCAGCAGACGAAGGAGGCGTGATGAATGAAGAAAATTCTTATTACGATTGGGCGGCAGTATGGAAGCGGGGGACGGGCAATTGGAGAACGGCTGGGAGAATTGCTGCAGATCCCTTGTTATGACCGAGAGCTGATTCAGATGTCCTCTGAGAAAAGCGGAATTGAGGAAGGAATTCTGGCTCTTCACGATGAAAGGACTTCATCGGCGTCTATGTTTAAGGTAAAAGGTCAGACGGGAAATCATGGCACGCCCATTGTGGACACGTTGTTTCTGGCGCAGTCCCAGGTAATCCAGGAACTTGCGGAAAAAGGATCCTGCATCTTTATCGGCAGATGTGCAGATTATGTGCTCCAAGATGATGAGGCACTGTTTTCCGTTTTTATCAGCGCGCCGGAAAAGAATCGGATTGCCCGGATTATGGAACGGAATCATATGAGCGCCGATGATGCGGAGATGGCAGTGCGGAAGGTGGATAAGCAGCGCCGTACATATTACGACTTTTATACAGACAAGTCCTGGGGCGAGGCGGGAAGTTATATGCTGGCGGTGGACAGCAGCTTATTCGGAATCCAGGGGACGGCAGAATTGCTTAAGGAAGTGATTTGTGCGTATCAGAAAGAAGAGGCTGCCTTGGACGGAAAGAATTCCTGAGCGCATTTGGAATCCCTGAATTTAAGCCGTCTATCCGGCGGCAATATTTTGCGGAAAGCAACAAAAAACAAGGGGGGAGATAGGGAGAAGTTTTGCCAAATAAAGGGTTGACAACTATGGTTTCAGTTAATAAAATAGTTTGCAGGCAAACGAATAGAAAGAGGGAAGCAGCGTGAATACCGATATCTGTTTTTGTGTGAAAAAGCTGGATAATCATATCGGCCGGAAGTTTTACAGCCTGTACAGCAGAAAGGCGCTGGACGAGTGCACCATGGCCAATGTCTGGATTGTTGATTATCTGTATGATCATCGGGACCGGGATGTGTTTCAGAAGGAGATTGAGGATAAGTTTTTTGTGAATCGTGCCACCGTTTCCAAGATGCTAAAGCTGATGGAAAACAAAAAGCTGATCTGCCGAGGTCCTGCTGCATCGGATTCCAGAAAGAAGAAGCTTAAACTGGACCAGAGAGGCTATGAGCTGCTCCGACTCTGCCAGTCTATCCGAAGTGAAATGGAAGAGCAGGTGACCGCCTCTCTGACAACGGAGGAGAAGGCGCTTTTTCGGTCGTTATGCCTGAAGATGATTAATCATATGGAAGGAGAAATGGAAAGCGATGATTAAAGTGCTAATGAAGTCCATCAGGGAATTCAAACGGGCCTCTATTCTGGCGCCTGTTTTGGTATCCCTGGAAGTGGTGATGGAATGCATCATGCCCTTTATCGTGGCTCAGCTGGTTAATCAGATTAAAGCTGGCTGCAGCCTTGGTGTGATCATCCGCTATGGCCTGGTACTGATTGTGATGGCCGGTTTGTCCCTGGCATTCGGCGCAGGCGCCGGAGCGGCATGTGCCAAGGCATCCTGCGGATTTGCACGAAACCTGAGAAAGGATATGTTCTATAAGATTCAGACGTATTCTTTCGAAAATATTGACAAATTTTCTACTTCATCTCTGGTAACCAGAATGACCACCGATGTAACCAATGTACAGATGGCTTATATGATGCTGGTGCGTTTGGCGTTCAGAAGTCCTCTGATGCTGATCTTTTCCTTTGCAATGTCGGTGATTATGGGCGGAAAGATGGCAATTATCTTTGCCCTGGTGATTCCTGTGCTGGGGATAGGACTGATTTTAATTATGCGCAAGGTAATGCCTTTGTTTAAGCGGGTATTTAAAAAGTACGACGCGTTAAATGAATCCATTCAGGAGAATGTAAAGGGCATGCGCGTGGTGAAGTCCTATGTAAGAGAGGATTTTGAAAAGGCGAAGTTCGGACGGGCGGCGGAAGATGTATGCGCCGATTTTACCCGTGCAGAAAAGATTTTGGCCTTTAACAGCCCTCTGATGCAGTTTTGTCTTTACAGTGCCATGATTTTTGTGCTGACAGTCGGTTCATACCTGATTATTACGACCAAAGGCGTGGCGCTGGATGTGGGACAGTTCTCCGCTTTCCTGGTATATAACTTCCAGATCTTAAATAGCTTGATGATGCTCTCCATGGTATTTGTTATGATCACCATGGCGGCAGAGTCTGCCAAGCGTATTGTAGAGGTGCTGGAGGAGAAAAGCGCGCTGGTGAATCCTCCGGATCCGATTTATGAGGTAGCGGACGGCTCCATTGATTTTGATAATGTTAGCTTTAAGTATTCCAAACAGGCGGAAAAGATGGCTT
The DNA here is from genome assembly GCA_018713255.1 of Candidatus Cottocaccamicrobium excrementipullorum. Classification (GTDB taxonomy): domain Bacteria; phylum Bacillota; class Clostridia; order Lachnospirales; family Lachnospiraceae; genus Caccovicinus; species Caccovicinus excrementipullorum. The sequence continues at coordinate 3,466 of DVFL01000003.1, forward strand.
TGTCGGATATTAACCTGCATATCCGTTCTGGAGAAACGATTGGAATTATCGGCGGCACCGGTTCTTCCAAGTCATCTCTGATTCAGCTGATCTCCCGTCTCTATGATGCCACCGAAGGCGTGGTGAAAGTCGGCGGCGTAGATGTAAGAAAGTATGATCTGGATTCTCTTCGAAACCAGGTTTCCGTGGTTCTGCAGAAGAATGTGCTTTTCTCCGGTACGATTAAGGAGAACCTGCGCTGGGGCAATGAGAATGCCACTGACGAGGAAATTAAGGAAGCCTGTCGTCTGGCTCAGGCGGACGAGTTCATTATGCGGTTCCCGGATCAATACAATACTTATATTGAGCAGGGCGGTTCCAATGTATCCGGCGGTCAGAAACAGCGTCTCTGTATTGCCAGAGCTCTGCTGAAGAAACCGAAGATTTTGATTCTGGATGATTCCACCAGCGCGGTGGACACTAAGACGGACGCATTGATTCGGAAGGCATTTGCGGAGTTTATTCCTGAAACGACTAAGATCATTATTGCCCAGCGTGTTGCTTCTGTGCAGGATGCAGACAGAATTCTGGTAATGGACGGCGGAACCATCAAGAACATAGGCACTCATGAGGAGCTGTTAAAGAGCAGCCCAATTTACCAGGAAGTATACAACTCTCAGAACAGGGGAGGTGAGCAGGATGAGTAAAAAGAAAGGATTTATGGGCAGCACTTTGGTTCGGCTGATCAAGACGCTGTTTGAGTTTTATCCGGTAATGCTGCCGCTTGTTCTTATTTGTATTGTATTTAATGCATTGATCAGCTCCCTGCCTGCCGTTTTCCAGCAGAATGTAATTTCTATTGTTGAGCAGTATTGGCAGAGCGGAGACTGGAATTCAGCTTCTGGGCAGATCCTTAAGCTGGTGGCTCTGCTGGCTTGTTTTTACGTTTTATCTCTGATTGCCGGCTTTACTTATACCAGGGCGATGGCGGTAATCACTCAGGGATCTTTAATGAAGTTCCGTGAGAAGATGTTCAACGGAATGCAGAATCTTCCTATTAAGTACTTTGATACCCATAATCATGGAGATATCATGAGTTATTACACCAATGATATCGATACCCTGCGGCAGATGATTTCCCAGAGTATTCCGCAGCTGATCATCTCTCTGATTTCAGAGCTGACTATTTTCTGCATTATGCTGTACTACAGCGTTTGGATGCTTCTGGTGGTAGTGCTGGGCGTAGTACTCATGGTGTTTATTACCAAAAAGATCGGAAGTAATTCCGCAAAATACTTCCTCCATCAGCAGATTCAGATGGGCAAGACGGAAGGTTTTGTGGAAGAGATGATGAACGGTGAAAAGGTAATCAAGGTATTCTGCCATGAGCGTCAGGCTGAGGCTGATTTTGATGCGATTAATGATGAACTTTTCCGGGTGGCGGAGCAGGCCAACCGCTATGCTAACACCTTGATGCCCATTCTGATGAATGTGGGAAATATTCTTTACGTTGTGGTAGCTGTTGTGGGCGGTATTCTGCTGCTGAGCGGAGTTCCGAACTTAAGCTTATCCGGAATGGCTTTCAGCATCAGTATTGCGGTGCCATTCTTAAACATGACCAGACAGTTCAGCGGAAACATCGGACAGGTATCCAACCAGATTAACTCTGTTGTTATGGGTCTTGCCGGTGCAGAGCGTATTTTCAATCTGATTGATGAGAAGCCGGAGCCGGATGAAGGCTATGTAACGCTGGTGAATGCCAGAGAAGAAAATGGCCAGCTGGTAGAGTGCAAGGAGCGTACAGGTGTCTGGGCATGGAAGCATCCTCATCAGGATGGAACCATTACCTATACAAAGGTTCAGGGCGACGTTCGGATGTACGATGTGGATTTTGGCTATGATGAGAAGAAGCTGGTGCTTCACGACATCACTTTGTATGCGAAGCCGGGACAGAAGGTGGCCTTTGTTGGCGCTACTGGTGCAGGAAAGACGACCATCACCAATTTGATTAACCGGTTCTATGATATTGCTGACGGAAAGATTCGGTATGACGGCATCAATATCAATAAGATTAAGAAAGCTGATCTTCGCCGTTCTCTGGGCATCATTCTGCAGGATACAGTGCTGTTTTCCGGAACGGTAATGGAAAATATTCGTTACGGCAATCTGGAAGCAACGGATGAAGAGTGTATCGGCGCAGCGAGATTGGCAGGCGCCCATGATTTCATTACCAGACTTCCTGAAGGGTACAATACGATGATTCTGGCAAACGGCGCTAATTTGTCCCAAGGCCAGAGGCAGCTGATTGCCATTGCCCGGGCGGCGGTTGCAGACCCGCCGGTAATGATCATGGATGAGGCTACTTCTTCTATTGATACCCGTACAGAGGCCATTGTACAGAGGGGCATGGATGCGCTGATGGATGGCAGAACAGTATTTGTTATCGCTCACCGTCTGTCTACTGTTCGAAATTCTGATGTGATTATGGTTCTGGAACTGGGGCGGATTATCGAACGAGGAAGCCATGAAGAGCTGATTGCTCAAAAGGGCAAATATTACCAGCTGTACACCGGTGCGTTTGAACTGGAGTAATTGAACTGGAAACAAAAAGAAAAAAGGCATAAATTTTTCGAGGACTGGAGAATTTGCACAAAATTTTCCGGTCCTTTTTTTACAGTTAACATATTGTGTTTCAAAGGGGATATGGTATAATTTAAAGCGCAAAAAGTGAAAACGATTACACATTTAGAAAGCCGGTATTGCCGGGGAAAGGGAAGACTGGGGAGTTATGGCGATGGAGAAGAAAAAGAGGACAAAGGAGTTTGACCAGAGATTTGCCAGACATTACGATGAGCTGAAATGGCTGTATTGCGAGCTGTATGAGAACCGGATGGATGCCTTTGAGGAGCTGTGCGATCAGCTGTGGTATTGGTATTCTGAAAGAAAAGGGGAATTAAAGAAGCTGGACCGCAGGCGGGAGAAGGATCCGGATTGGTATAAACGAAATGATCTTCTGGGTATGATGATGTATGTGGATGCTTTTGCCGGCACCTTAAAAGGCGTAGAGGAAAAGCTGGATTACATTAAGTCCTGCAATGTTAATTATCTTCATTTGATGCCTCTGCTGGAGTCTCCCAAAGGCCGCAGCGACGGAGGCTATGCAGTGGCGGATTTCCGAAAGGTGCAGCCTGAACTGGGAACCATGGAAGATCTGGAACATCTGGCAGATCGATGCAGACAGGAAGGAATCAGTATCTGTCTGGATTTTGTGATGAACCACACATCTGAAGACCATGAATGGGCAAGACGGGCCAGACAGGGGGATCCGGAATATCAAAAACGGTATTATTTTTATGACAATTATGATATCCCTGCCCAGTTTGAAAAGACGGTTCCTCAAGTATTTCCTACCACGGCGCCGGGAAATTTTACCTGGCTTCCTGACTTGAATAAATTCGTCATGACTACCTTTTATCCGTATCAGTGGGATTTAAATTATTGGAATCCTACGGTATTCAATGAAATGGTTTACAATATGCTGAACCTGACTAACAAGGGAATTGATATCATCCGAATTGATGCGGTGCCCTATATTTGGAAGGTTTTAGGAACCAACTGCCGAAATCTGCCTCAGGTACACAGTATTGTTCGGATGATGCGGATGATCTGTGAGATTGTATGCCCGGCGGTAATCTTATTGGGCGAAGTGGTGATGGAACCCTCCAAGGTGGTTCCTTATTTTGGAACGGTAGAAAAGCCGGAGTGTCATATGCTTTACAATGTGACCACGATGGCCAGCACCTGGCATACTGTGGCTACGTCAGATGTGAGGCTTTTGCGCCGGCAGATGGATATTGTCAGCAGTCTTCCCAAAGAGTATGTGTTTTTAAATTATCTGCGCTGTCATGATGATATTGGCTGGGGTCTGGATTATGATTACTTAAAGCAGTTTGGCATTCAGGAGGTGCCTCATAAGAAGTTCTTAAACGATTTTCTCACGGGACAGTATCCTGGATCTTTTGGACGGGGAGAGCTGTATAATTCTGATCCGGCTTCTGGAGATGCCAGATTGTGCGGAACTACGGCGTCTCTCTGCGGCATTGAGAAAGCGGAATGGGAGCAGAATGAAGGAGAATTAGAGCAGGCGGTTCGCTTTGATATAATGCTTCACGGCTACATGTTTGTTCAGTCGGGAATTCCTGTTCTTTACAGCGGTGATGAGATTGGCCAGCTTAACGACTATTCTTATCATGAGGATCCGGATAAATGCCAGGATTCCCGATATATTCACCGGGGAAAATTCCGGTGGGATCTGGCGGCGGAGATCAAAGAAAAGGGAACGGTGCAGAACCAGATTTTTGATACCTTGAGCCAGATGGAAGAAATTCGGAAAAGCCACAAGGTATTTGACGCCTCGGCAGATGTGTGGACTTTGGATACCTGGGATAATTCCGTTTTAGGCGTAGGAAGATGGAAAGACGGAGAAAAGCTGATTGCGCTGTTTAATTTCAGCAGCCAGGATAAAGTGGCCTGGATTAATGAAGACGACGGCGTTTACACCGATTTGCTCACAGGAGTGTCTATGAATGCTTCTGGGGTGCAGATTCCGGCGTATGGAATTTGGTGGCTGTACAAGAAAGACTGAGGAAAAGCGCAGCGAGCGGGGATGGTTAACCATGACAATCAGTGAAATCGCAAAGCTGGCCGGCGTTTCCAACGCGGCAGTATCCCGTTATCTTAACGGCGGGAGCTTAAGTGAGGAAAAACGAAATAAGATAAAGACCATAATCCAGAAGACGGGATATGTGCCTTCAGAGTACGCCAGAACCCTGCGGACAAAGAAGAGCTTTCATGTGGCGGTGATTGTGCCTAATATTAAGTCCGGCACAGCGGCCAGGATCGTCAGCGGAATCAACAGCGTGCTTCAGGAAAAAAATTACCATATGGTTTTGGCGGATACAGATAATGATCCGGTTCAGGAACTGGAGTACCTGGAATTTTTCCGCAGCGGTCAGATGGACGGCATGATTTATATTGCTTCTTCCATGACAGACCGGCATCGGGAAATTTTGAAGGGGTATCATGTGCCAGTGGTGGTCATTGGACAGATGACAAGCGAATTTGACTGCGTGTACCACGATGATTTTCATGCGGCGAAAGATATGATGAATGTGCTTTTGGAGGCAGGATGCCGCCGGCCTGGGCTGATGACTGTGCCGGAAGAGGATCAGGCGGTGGGCGCTGCCAGAAATCATGGGGTGGAAGCGGCTCTGAGACAGCGGGGATATGATCCGATGTCCGTGCCTCGAGTGACTGCCGGCTTTACCCTGGAATCTGGATGGGGGAAGATGAAAGAGCTGATGGAACAGAATCCTGGGATTGACGGGGTATTTTGCGCCACGGACACCTTAGCGGTGGGAGCGATGATGTATCTTAAGGATACGGGAAGGCAGATTCCTCAGGAGGTAAAGCTGTGCAGCGTTGGAAATAATCAGGCTTCGGACATTGTGGAACCTAGATTGTCCACGGCGCATTATCATTACCGAACCAGCGGGGTGGAAGCGGCGAAACTGCTTCTGGCTAGAATTGAAGGGAAGAATCAAGGACCGGCAAATCAGCTGATGCTGGGTTACCAAGTTATTCCCAGAGGGAGCACTGGAACGAAGGATTCCATATGGACACCGAGGGGATTAGACAAGCAGGCTCAGGGATAAGAATGTTCTTGATTCCTGGAAGAATATGTTTTATGATGAAGGGAGAGAAGGATAACGGCCGTCTCTTCCTTTTTTGTGAATGGAAACGGCTGTTTCGGGAGAAGGAGTGAAGTGTATGGGAGAGGATATGGTAAGGGCGGATTTGGAGGGAGAAAAAAAGGTATATTCGGTATTTTGCCCTGTGCCGGGGGAAGTGATTCCTTTGTCCCAAATTCCAGACAGTACCTTTGCCTCGGGAATGCTGGGACCAGGAGTGGGAATTCTTCCGTCTGATGGCCGGATAACCGCCCCTTTTGACGGGGAGGTGTCGGCTCTTTTTGATACTAAGCATGCCATCGGTCTGACCAGCGATGATGGAGGCGTTGAGGTGCTGATTCATGTGGGAATGGATACGGTGGAGCTGCGGGGAGCCTATATTACGGCTTTTGTTGCGGCTGGAGACCATGTGAAAGCCGGAGATGTGCTGATGGAAGTGGATCTTGAAAAAGTGAGAGAGGCAGGGTATGATACCACAATTGCGGTTTTAGTATCGAATATTTATCTTTTCCCCAAAATCCGAGTAGTGGGTTATGGGGCGAAGGAACGAATGGATCTTTTGCTGGAATGCGGGAAGGAAGAATAGAAAAAGATAAAGGAATGATTGCTGTGGGTTGTGAAGCAGAGGAAAAAGACAGAAAAATAGATCGGTATTCTTATGAGCTTGGGGTTATGGACTGTTTTTGCGAGATGACAGCTTCGGGATTGAAAGGACTGGCGATGAGCCATCCCTGTCCAGATCGAAAGGAGTGGGAATCTTTCCGGCCGGCGGTGCAGAAGCTGTGCCAGAAATATGAAATCTCCTTTTATCCTGAAGAAGATCCGCTGATCACCGATTTGTTTCCTGCGAGAATGAATCAGGGAACCTGCCATTATCTTTTTTACCGAGATAAAGCGGTTCTGCAGGAGTACCTGGCGATTAAAGCGGAACGCAAGAAAGCCATAGAAGAGCATTGTTATGTAGATCCGAAGCGGTATGAATTGGCTTGGAGACTGGGGAAGCTTTTATCTTATCCGGATGAGGGAATCCGCCGGTATATAAGGCGGACTCGGGAAGAGGAAGGGCTGTAGTATATGCTGCGGGTTGGAAAAGCCTGGAATAAGGCCATGTGCTTTATTCTGGGCTTTGATCTTATAAGGGAGGTTAAACGTTTGTTTTGACAAACGAAAGTGATTTTGCGGACTTGTCTTTTCACAGGAAGCGATAATATTGGAGCGTGGGGGGATTGGTGATGAAACACTGCGGAACGTTAAAGTTAGAAACAGATCGATTGGTATTAAGAAGATATGTAGACGAAGATGCAGGGGCGGCGTTTAAAAATTGGACATCTGATCCAGAAGTGACTAAATTTTTGACATGGCCGGTCCATCCGAGTGAGGAAGTGAGTCGAAAAGTAATAGAAGATTGGATAAATCGTTATATTGAAAAAAATTACTATCACTGGGCTATTGTGTTAAAGGAAAATGGAGAAGAACCTATTGGTGACATTGCTGCAGTAGGAATTGAAGAAAATATTGCTGCAGTACAGATAGGCTATTGCATTGGAAGAACTTGGTGGCATCAAGGGATAACTTCGGAGGCGTTGAATGCGGTTATCGACTTCTTTTTTAATGTGGTGGATGTTAGAAGGATTGAAGCGCGGCATGATACGAGAAATCCTAATTCTGGCAAAGTGATGAAAAAATGTGGAATGATGTACGAGGGAACTTTACGCAGATCTGGTCGAAACAATCAGGGCATTTGTGATGTTAGCTATTACGGATTATTAAAAGAGGAACGTTAAGCTTTACATAACAGGTAACTGCCTATTGTAAATTGCACTTTATCCTGCTTTGCCCTAGCAGGCAGGCAATAAAAAGCTAGTAAAATCAAGGAGGAACGCACACTGTCTATCTGGTGTCTAACGCCTGTATACAGCTTTTCGATGGTTCTATCGAGGTTGTTCATTCTTTGTTGCTAGTTGAAAAGATCATGCTATAATGCAAGTACGGAAAGCCAGAATACATTAAAGGCGGCCTACCCTCCTATTACTGGATGGGCTAACCCTCCGGACGAAAGAAAGGAGGGCAAGCTATAGTATAGCGCATTGTAAAAATGCATATAGGACATGGGCCGATATGGAAAAAAGCCGGAAACCCTTGTAAAATAAGGCTTCCGGCCACAAAATAAAAAGAGCGCGAGACGGGATTCGAACCCGCGGCCCCCACCTTGGCAAGGTGGTGCTCCACCCCTGAGCCACTCGCGCATATGTCAGAAATTCACTGACGAAGGATATTATAATAAAAAAAGGGGCGGTTGTCAACGGCTATTTTTATTTTTTTCCCAAGCATTTTAGAATCGGCGTTTTTGCCCCCCTATTTTGGCATATAACTCTGCATATCTGCACGATATACTCGCATATTCGTTCATGTTCAAGGACATTTTTGCCCACTATACTGGTTATATCACAATTTGCGAGGTGTTTGATGATTAGTTATAAACCGCTATTTGAAACCATGAAAAAGAAGCATATCTCATCCTATAAGCTTCAGAAAGCGGGTTTTAGTCGCGCCACCTACTACAGCATCCGTCAGGGCAACAGCGTATCGACCAATACCATCAATCAGCTGTGCCGTCTTCTTCACTGCAGTGTTTCAGAGGTGATGGAGTATGTGGAAGACGACCCGACTGACCAGCAATGATAACTGTTATTTCGAATGATTTTAGTGTTATGTCACTTCAGCCGCACCGTCAGCCTCCGTATATGCCCGTCTGAGGAAAGCTGCTGAAGGCTTGCAATGGCCATCACATTGTAACCACCGAAAGAAGCGATAAATTCCGCCTGCCGGTCGTTTAAAATCACCGGTTCCAGAATGGAATACTGGCGGAAGAGAAACTTGTTCCGAAAGAACATGGAGATGGCCTCCTTGCCATAAAGATGATATTCATGCTGGGGCGTTCCGTTGGGGCAGTAGTCGCAGTAGTGTCCATCTCTGGTAAAAAGGTTTCCCAGTCCTTCAAAATCCTTATTTTCCAGCGCTTCAATATATTTCTCAATAGTTTTCATCTGATAGACTTCCCTCCCAAAATCTAATAAACTTTTTCCGTATTCAGCAAGGCATCCGTACCGCCGTCTACAAAGAGGATTACACCGTTGATACCCCTTGCCTCCGGCGAAGACAGAAATACGATGACCTGAGCCACTTCCTCCGGGTCCATCAGTGTTTCTTTGCCGTATTTCGTGGGAATTGGAAGGGCGTTTAAAGCCATTTTGGCATTGGTGGACATGGTGGCGGTCATGGCTGTGTTGACATTGCCCGGGGCGACGGCATTGATGCGTACTCCATTTGCAGCATAGGAGGCGGAATGGCGGCGTACCCATCGTGCCAGAGCATATTTTGCAGCGGCATAAACGCTGTCCCCTACACTGAGACTGGTTTGATCCAGGCGTCCTACCAGATTCAAGATCCGCTGCTCGTCATCATTGTTGTTGTTCAATAGGTCTGCCAGGTCCATCCTCAGATTCCCCTGAGAAATGGTGTTGGAGGTGGTGACCACGCAAGTGCCGCCTTTCTTCAGCAGGAGATCATAATTACCCTTAATTAGGGAAATGGTGCCGAAAAAATTCAGGGATACGATTCTGCGCAGGTCCCCACAGGCTCCGGACACTCCGGCGCAGCAGATCAGGCCGTCCAGCCCTTCCGGACACAGGGCATGAAGCTCGTCAATGGCTTCCTGACGTCCCTCAGGAGTGGACAGGTCTGATTGGATATCCCCTTTTTTCCAATCAAGATTAATGGTTTCATGTCCTTTGTTTTTTAAAAGCATAACGGTTCTGGCGCCGATTCCTCCGGAACCTCCGGTAACAGCGAAAACTCCCACAACATTCCCCTCCTTGAATCTTTTTTGCCGAAATATCGGCGGTTTACAAAAGGCTTTGTTCCTATTATAATCAGAATGGGTACCAATGTAATACCCAAAATGAGAAAAATAAAGGATACCAGATTATGCTGCACTACGATCTCGAGAAGAAAAAGGAACGCCCGCTTTATGAAGCCCTTTATGAATTTTTAAAGGAAGATATTTTGCGAGGACGGTTTCAGCCGGGTACCAGGCTGCCCTCTAAGCGGGAGCTGGCCCGTGACAATGGCATCAGCGTGAAAACAGTACTGGGAGCTTATGAACAGCTTCTGGTGGAGGGTTATATTACATCCCAGGAAAAACGGGGCTATTTTGTGGCCAATGTGGAAACTATGGAGGAGTACCATCCCACTCCGGCTTCTTATCCGCAGCTCTACCAGGAAGAGCAGTGGTTTGCCGATTTTACCTCCAATAATACGGTTTATGATAAATTCCCTTTCTCACTGTGGCGAAAGGTTATGCGGGAGGTGCTGACGGAAAAGGATATGGAGTTAGTCAGACGGGCTCATTTTCTTGGGGTCAGTTCTCTGAGGGAGGCCATCGCGGACTATCTTTACCGATTGAGAGGGATGAATGTTTCACCTGAATGTATTATCATCGGAGCCAGTATTGAGTATCTTTATGGAAAACTGATTCGTCTGCTGCCGTCCGGAACCGTTTATGGCATGGAAAATCCCGGCTACCGGAAGATCCCCAGAATTTATGAGGAAAATGGACTCAGCTGGAGATCGGTGGACATGGACGAAAACGGTATCTGCATGGAAAGCCTGAGGGCCAGCGGGGCCGGGGTGATCCATGTCTCGCCGGAGCATCACTATCCTCTTGGAACGGTAATGAGCGCGGCCCGCAGACAGGAGCTTTTAGCCTGGGCGGCAGAAACGCCGTACCGGTACATTATAGAGGACGACTACGACTGCGAATTCCGTTACCGTTCCCGTTCGATCCCGGCTCTTCAGAGTATGGACCGCAGCCACCGGGTCATTTACATGAATACCTTCAGCAAAACCCTGGCTCCGGCTATCCGAATCAGCTATATGGTGCTGCCGGAAGAGCTGATGCATCGGTATATCGACAATGCCAACTTCTATTCCAACAGCGCTTCCTCCTGCGAACAGTATGCATTGGCCAAATTTATAGAAAAGGGATATTTTGAGCGCCATTTGAGCCGGATGAAAAAATATTATCACACAGAAGGGGAACGGCTGAGGCGGATTCTCAAGCAGTCGTCTCTGCTTCCGGCGGTGAGTGTTTCCGGTGGGGAGAGCGGCACCCATCTGCTGGTGAAGGTAGATACCTCTATGACAGACCAGGAGATTAAGGATGCGGCCCGGCAGGCGGGAATCAACCTGGCCTGCCTGTCGGAATTCTGCAGCCAGGTGCGCCCGGAATATGAACATACGCTGGTTCTCAACTACTCGGATATGGAGGAGAAAAACCTGAGGGAGGCGGTTCGCCGTCTGGGAAACCTCTTTATTCAGTGGTAGAAACTGGAATATCTGGTATCCTTTAATAAACATATTTTGGACATTTAAAAGAGCTCAGACGGGTGTTACCATAGGGAGCACAACCAGCCGGGACGGCAAAAGCCGCCCAGGAAATGATTCAGAAATCTGAGAAAGGCGAGGTGCAAGCTATGGGAACAACTTATTATTTCTTACCTACCAGAAACCTGTTTGGTGAGGATTCCGTGAAGGAGACGGGAGAATTGATGAAGAGTCTGGGCGGAAAGAAGGCCATGATCGTGACGGACGGGTTTCTGGCCCAGTCGGGAATGGCGGCGGATATCCAGAAAATCCTCTCGGAGTCCGGTGTGGAGAGCGTGGTATTCGGCGGAGCGGAGCCCAATCCCAAGGATGTGAATGTAGAAGCAGGGCTAAAAGTATTTCAGGAAAATGCCTGCGATTCCATCATTTCCCTGGGAGGCGGTTCCTCCCACGACTGCGCCAAGGGCATCGGACTGGTGGCCTCCAACGGCGGAAACATCCGGGAGTATGAGGGGATTGATAAATCCTCAAAGCCCATGTGCCCCATGATTGCCATCAATACCACAGCGGGCACGGCTTCGGAGATTACCCGTTTCTGCATTATCACCGACACCAGCCGCCATGTGAAGATGGCCATTGTGGACTGGCGGGTAACTCCTCAAATCGCCATCAACGACCCCAAGCTGATGGTAGGCATGCCGCCTTCCCTCACTGCCGCCACCGGCATGGACGCCCTGACCCACGCCATTGAGGCCTATGTGTCCACCGACGCCAATCCCCTGACGGACGCGGCGGCCATGATGGCCATTACCATGATTACCCAGTATCTCCCCAAGGCGGTGGCAAACGGCGTTTATATGAAGGCCAGGGACAAGATGGCCTATGGCCAGTATCTGGCGGGCATCGCCTTCAACAACGCTTCCCTGGGCTATGTTCACGCTATGGCTCACCAGCTGGGCGGCTTCTACAACCTGCCTCACGGTGTCTGCAACGCTATTTTGCTGCCCCATGTGGAGGAGTTCAACCTGATTGGAAACGCCAACCGCTTCCGGGATATCGCCAGAGCTATGGGCGAAAAGATCGACGGCCTTTCCACCATGGAGGCGGCCCGCAAGGCCATTGCCGCAATTCGCCAGCTGAGCAGCCAGGTGGGGATTCCGGAGAACCTCAGAAGCCTGGGCGTGAAGGAGGAGGACTTCGAGGTAATGGCGGAGAACGCCATGAAGGACGTATGCCAGCTGACCAACCCCAGAAAGGCTACCAAGGAGCAGGTGATTGGGATTTTCAAGGCGGCGTACTAAGCTTGCGTGTTTTCAGGACCTGGAATACCTATAGCGCATGTCAGCAGGAACTATTTTGTCAGAAGCCTTAAAAACACCTGATTCAGTTCACCCCAGTCCCGATTGCGGTCGTCCGGAAGCTGCCCGGCAACCGTGCGCTGCCGCTCAAGCTCGCCGGAAATAAAATTCTCAATTACCGGATTCTGTGGATTCAGAGTTTTTTCATCGGAAACCGTTTTGACTGCAAGAACGTCTTTTATGGCTTTTCTCAGCTTACCGGGCAGCTCCTGCTCCAATAAGCGGTCGAACAGGACGGGAGCCGGCTTATGGTGTTGTTCAATATACCTTGCGGCCAAAAGAGGCCGCAAGGCATAGAAATATTTCTTATACCGCACCAAATCACCCTGAAGGTGCTGCTCATAAGTGTTCCTTGCTGTTCCATAGTAGTGATACAGGGCGGTTTTGACGGAGAAATAATTTCGGGCTGCTGCGTAAACCTGCTCCCATGCCGGCCGGACGGCGTAAACGATGGGAGAATTGGACCATTCAAACAAGGTGGCGTTCCCCTTTTGAAATTGAATCAGGGCTTTTTTCAGGTCCCACCCGTTGATATCCAGCACCTCATCCAGCTGCCATTCAATAACATCCCGGGGGCTGTCCAGACGCAGATAATCTTTCGCGGGCCGCATATAAATAAAGCGCACATCGTAATCGCTGTCCGGGGAAGCAAAGCCCCAGGCCCGGCTTCCCGATTCTACTGCCAGGAGAATCTGAACTCCTCTTTGCGTTTCAATCTCATTCAACTTCTGTTCAATTTCTTTTCTGATATTCTGTGCCATCCCTATACCTCCAAAGCATGTCGGTTTACATATTCCACAAATTCTTCTACCACATTTAAGTCCGGTTGGTCCGGTAGGATACTTTCTCTGGCGGCCCGTTCCAGACGGCTTTCATAATCTCCTAAAATTTCATAAAACTCGGGGGAAAAGGATTTATCATCCTGTTGAAAGCCTCCTCTGCGGATTTTTAACAGAAGCTCCTGTTCATTGGTCCTTCTGGTACGGATTTCACCGCGCTCCAGAATGTCGATGGCCATCATAAACAGGCGAATCAGGTGCATGGCGTGTTTGTTCAGATGGTTGTCGTCCTTTTTCTTGTTCCGTTTTCCGATTTTGTCGTAGTCCTTTACCACGTTGTGCATAACCGCCCACATATTTTCATAGTCCCGCAGAGGCAGATGGCGGTAGTTTGCATCCACAAAGATTTCTGTTTCCAGCTGGGGATTCTCTGCCTTGTCAATATAAAGACGGATGCTGCCTTTGCCAAAGGAGGCATATCGTCTTTGAAAATCTTCCAGAGCATTTCGGACAGAGTTAAGAATATGCTGTTCCCGCTCTTGTTGCGGCATGGAATTTCTGGCAATGGCATTCTGAAGACGGCGCAGCTGTGCGCTGGCATAGCCGCCGAAGGATTTTGCGGCCCGCTTGGAGAGAAAAATTTTTTTACGCTCTAAAAGTTCCCGGCCCAGGGGAGATAAAATCAAATATTCATCCGGTTCCAATCCGAGGATTTCGCAGGTGTTTGGGTTGCATTCCAGAAGGAGCCGGACCATTTTGTTAAAGGAATAGATTACCGTATCTGTGTGCTGGTCTTCGTATTGCTCAAACTCCGTAAGCCCCAGCAAATCAGATGGAAGATTTAAGGTGACGCCTCTGAAATCAATATCACTGTTTTCATTGGCAGTTCCGTAGGCATAACTTCCTCCGAGTCCAAGGAGAAGAATCCTTCTGCCAAGTCTGGGCTCGGTTTTTAAGAATTCGTATTCTTTCGTCTCTAAAAGCATTTTAAAATCCGGCATCGTTCAATCCTCCTCATGAAACCGCAGGTCTACCCTGGTCTATCCCCGGAAAACCAGATATGGAACAATAAAAAATCAGCCGGAACCCTGATAAATCAAGGCTCCGGCTGACCAATCAAAAAAGCAGGTGATGGGAATCGAACCCACGTATCTAGCTTGGAAGGCTAGTGTTCTACCATTGAACTACACCTGCATATTCAATTAAGGAAACAATCTTCCAATGCCCAGAGCCGGAATCGAACCAGCGGCACAAGGATTTTCAGCCCTCTGCTCTACCAACTGAGCAAAGTTACCTCGCATGCCTTGATTTTGCTGGGTTTGTCATTGTGTCTTGAGGACCTTTTTTGCTG
>DVFL01000004.1 GCA_018713255.1 Candidatus Cottocaccamicrobium excrementipullorum
TTGCGTGGTATAATGGTTTAAGTGAAGAAGAGCAGGCGTGCATCAGTGCCGTCCCGGCGGATCTGCTGGATGAAAGCGGAATTTCCAGGACAGAGGAAACGGATGCGCAGGCGGACTGACCGCTTTTAATCAACATGAATATCAGGATGGGAAACGTAAAAGCGGGGTGAACATGATGAATAGAAAAACAGTGCGTTATGTTGGCACAGCAGTTTTAATGATTTTTATTGCTGCCGGAGCATATCTGATCGGATATAAGACGGCGTATGACCGGATAGAAGATGCGGCAGGAAGTTACGGAACGGAAACGTTCTATGCGGTTATTACCGATATTTCAGATAGTTCCATAGCGGTTCAGGGCATGGAGATCAATGATATTAATTTTAGGGGAAGATTTACCTTTCCCATAATGGAAGAGACCTCTTATCTGTGGCGGGGGACGAGGATCAGCCCCAAAGACCTGGAAGAGGGTGATAATATTTCGATTACCTTTACGGGACTGGTACAGGAAACATCTCCCGCCGGGATCCAGGAAGTCTTGAAGGTGCAGCTGCTGGATGATGATTTTGAGGGCTGATGTCTGTTAAAGAGAGCGGGACTCTATGTGGAATAAACTCAATACATTTTTAAACTGCCAGATTGGGGCTTTTATTGGAGTGCTTTTAGGATGAATAAGAATATGATATATTTCTAATTTGCAAAAGGAGAGAGGGAAAATATAGAATGAAAAAATATCAATGTCCTTGTTGTGGATATTTTACCTACAATGTTCCAGCAAATGAAGATTGCGGATATATTTGTCCCGTTTGTTTTTGGGAGAATGACCCGTTCATTACTTCTGATAATGAGCCAAGCGACTCTAATCATGGAATAACACTAAAAGAAGCAAAATCCAATTTCTCACAATTTGGTGCATGTGAAAAAGAAATGTTATGCCATGTTCGATCACCAAGAGATGATGAAAGGAGCAGTGCTGATGAAATGTCCTAAGTGCGGAAAAGATATGAAATCGGGCTATTTACAGACAACGAAGATTGTCGCATTTAACAAGAGAAAACATAAAATTTCGTTAAATCCTGAATGTGAGGATGATGTCATGATTGCCCGAAAGACATTTACGGGAACAGACTTTCCGGGCTTTATCTGTAAAGAGCGCGGCCTGATTTTGTTTGATTATAAGAATGATACATTTCGTCTCTGAATTTCCATTTACTTGGGAATAAAACGGTTCACAAATTAGACATTCTGGAGGAATCATATGAAAAAGAGAATAGAAATTCTTTGATGGCGGAAGAAAACGGACGGACTTAGGAGACGGATGCGGATTCTATTGACAGTTGGGAATAGTCTAGGAGATGAGGAGATGAAAAAGGCAGCAATATCAATAGCAGTAACTTTTGGAGTGGCATTTTTTTGTTTTTCCCGTGGAAAATTGAACATTACGAGGACGGGGGAACAGTTACTTACAGCAGTCTGACTTATAAAATATGTGTATGGAACAGTCTCAGTGGGAAAAGAGACATATCAGAAATATATTATTTTCCGGAAAACTTCAAGAATCTTACGGAACTAAATGATATGGAAACTCTGGACGAGAAAGAGGAAGCTCATGTGATGGCCGAGGACAGTGATGGATACTATGCCCTTTGCCGGCTGATAGTGGCAACTTATGGATATGTGGAGGAAGAAGACTGTTTTGTCTCCGATTCAGGACCGAGACTGCACAATTTAATCTTCGACGGAGATACGGAGGAACTTCCGGTAATCCGGTGGAGCGAGGATTTTTCTCTGATCATTCCCCATGAAGTGGAGTTGGGCTCCATAACTGTGCTGAATGAAAAGGGGGAAAAGGTGCTGGGCCTCGATTCGGAATCATCGGACGGAAAATATTTTTCCGAACTCCCGGTAGGAACCTACTATGTGGCGGTGGAAATTGACCGAAAGGGAGACTATATAGAAGCCAGGGACGAATATACGTATTCCGTGGAACAATACGCTTTTTGCCTGAAAAAATAACCCGGTTTTCCGGCAGCCGGTCCCAGGAGGAAGAATATGGTTCAGAAGAAAAACAATTATCTAAAATCGATCATCCGCTTTCTCATCCAGATCGGGGTGGTGGCGGCTCTTCTCATGGGATTTTCGATCTTCCACGGGGGAATGTATCTGATTGGTGTGCCGAAAGCGGAGAAAGTGCAGTATGTGACAGTCTCGTATCCGGAGGTGACGGATGGGGAAAAGAAAATCACAGACTGGGAACAGATTCGGCTGGCTGTCCAGCTGACCGGTTTTTTGCGGTATTCTCTGCTGGAGGAGGCAGACAGGGGGGAGAGTCCCATGATCACCATCACCTACTACCGGGAGAATCAGCCCGCCATAACCGTCTCGGCAAACAGGAATACGGTGTGGTGGAAGGGAAAATCCCATGTGATCCGGGATCCGGATATGTTTGTAAATCTGGCGGAGGGAATTTTTTTTCTGGAAGACCTGCCGGAATCATGAGGGAAATCAATGAAGCCCTATGGCGGATGAGATTCATTTGAAACGGAGCTGAATCGGCAGGAAGAAGGGCGGTGAATCTCTGCATGAATTATACACAGATGATAAATGATCTGCTGAGTAAATATTCAGACAGACATGGTAGAGTTTTATTAAAAGAAATCGGATATTGAAACATGTACGACTCAGAAAAACGGAGGGAAGTAAGGATGAAAAGAATTGTGGCAATGATGGCAGGCCTTGCCGGAGCGGTGTTTTTGGCTGCGGGGATTATGGTGAAAGTTAAGAGCCAGAGGGCGGTCTCTGTAATAGGCGAGACTATGGTGATTGGAGGGGCGGACGGGCCCACTTCAATCTTTATTGCTGCCAGGGTAAACCATGACGTTCTTGCTCTGCTGCTGATTGCCGGAGCAGTGCTGTTGATTCTGTTTGGCATATGGCTGATAACAAAGAGAAAGGGGAAAGAATAGCCGTATTTTGCTGAGAGGAGAATATAGGAATCGGCAGATTACAATTTTATGGAGGTTAGCGGCTGTGGAAAAATTAACGTTTGGAATTCAGATAATCATAGGGATAATACTTATAATTATTGCAAATGTGCTTTCGTTTGTTTTGCATAATGGTATTTTTTCGAATATTTCATGGGTTATATATGGTTTGCTTTTTATTATAAACCCTGTTTATCCTGAACGGTATGGCAATAATGAGAAAAAAGCTAAATTGGGAGTAAGAATTGCAGGAATCATTTGCATTGCAGTCGGATTGCTTACAAGATTTGCCGTGTAAATTAGAATGAGATTTCTGTCCCCAAAATGGGAGGTGGATAAGGTGTTTGCAGCGATTTGCATTGCAGTCTTTGTGATTTTAATGGCGATTGTCTATTTGGGGGCCAAAAGTGGGAAACTTCAGCATTTTTTTAAAGTTCACCCACTGATACCAAAAGTTCTGGTATTGGGATATATCATCTTTGCCGGATGCTTCGTGTTTCCAATCCGCAGTGAACCATTTCCGCTGGATTTTCAGGGAGTATATTTGCTGGCAGCGAGCTATAGCGTGATTGCTTTAGCTTTTGCGGGAATTTGGGGACTGGACAGGGAGCGGATGGTCTACATAGCGATGTTTGTACTCACTGTCATCGGAATGATCTGTCGGTATCTGCTGGAGTTTGGCGAGGTATCAAATACGTATAATTTTACACTGTTTAATATCGTCAGCTATCTTATAATAATTCCAATAGGGACAACATTTGCTTATCGACTCATGGCAGATGGATTGAAGCGGCGATAACCTTCTATTTGCTGCAGGGGGAAAGAAGCCGGAAATCAGACTTGAAGGGAGTAGGAGTGTATGAACAAAGAAAAAATCAGAAAACTGAATTTATTTCTATATGGTATTGCAATTCCCATAAGTATTTTTGCGTTATATACATTTATCTTTGTTTTTAACAATGGAATAGGCTGGAAAATTGTCTTAACTATTATAGGATTAGGCTGGCTCATATCCGCGGTTTCAGGATTTATAAGAAATTTAAAGAAATAGACGGTGAAGCGTCAGACAGTAGCGTAATCCCCAGCTGGGCGAGGTGAATCATGCATGTAATTTTTGGATATAAAGTGGAAATTGATGAAAAAGCCACAAGGGAATGGTATGACGCAGCTTCCGAATGGGGTTGCAGCTGCGGCTCCTGCCGCAATTTCCTGACATTGGCGTATAAACGGGAACTTCCCGCCCCTGTTTTGGCAGCCCTGGATGATCTGCATATTCCGCCGGAAAAGGCGACCTATGTGTGTGAACTGTATTCGGATTCGAAAGGGTCTTGTTATCAGTTCAGCTACCGCATTGCCGGAACCATTATAGATGGCAATGAGAGGGTATCCGCCAGGAAAAGCTGGGGCGCTGTCTGCTGCTGTCATGATCCCTATCCCTATGGGGCGCCGGATTTTCCCAAACCGCATTTTGATTTGGAATTCAACGTGGTACTGCCGCTTTCGGAGGTGACCTATGAAAAATAAGGAGCCGGTAATTTCGGAAAAGAACCACACAACATATATTGAAGCGATTGAAATTGATCTTTCGTCGGCCACAAATGAAGAATGGAAAACAATCGTGTCCGAAAAATTAAAAAGCGCCGGAAGATTTGAGATCCATTGCTGGAATGAGGAGGAAAAGGAAATAGAAATGGCTCTTCGCTATGGCAGATTAAAGGAAACGGGATGGAGCTATGGGAAGGTGATTGAAGGGAAGGTAACAGAGAAAATGGCGGATTTCCTGCTTTCGCTCCCTAAACCCACGGATACGGAAGTTTATAACAAAATGACGCCATTTTTCAGTATTTTTCTGGAAAATGGCTTTTCATCGGAACATTATGGAACAGAACTGAATCAGCGGGAGAGAGGAAGGTGAGTACGTAAGGTGCAGGATTATACGCAGTTGATTGATGAACTTCTGAAAAAGGAATGCTACATCATTGATTATCTTCCGGAGACTGTAGCGCCTAATGCAGAAGGGCAATTCTGGGATGTTGAATATTACTTACTAAATAGCGGACGAACCGCTTGGATCAGAGACAGGTTTGCGGCTGTAATCTTAAAGATTATGTGTTATTGTCACACTGCGGCCCTATGGAAAGGGTGGATCGACCGTCCGGCTCCAGAGCTGATCGACGGCGTCATAGCCACGATTATGGAAAATCATTCCGGTACTTTAAACTGTGTGTTTCCAGAAGAAAATGCGCTTTTGGTATTTGACTGGGACTGCCTGAATTTATCGGTTTATCATCCATCAGAACGAATGTGTCGACTTCTGGAGCGGATTGCGGACTCGGAGGGATTATTTTGGAGGCGGTCGGAATCATAGCATATTGGAACCAAAAGGTGCGGGAGCAGTGTGGATACCCCCGCATTTTTTGATAACTGCTTATGCGTCCTGCGGAAGTCTTTGAAGAAATTTCACGGGAACTTCTTTTGTCAGCCATACACCATTCGCAGAAAGATAGAAGGCGTAACCGGCCCGCGCCATTCGTCCGGCGGCAACCTGATAGACAACAGGCTTTCCATGCCGTTTTCCTACGGTAATGGCGGTATCCATATCCTTGGAAAGATGGACGTAAAGCCGGCTTATGGCGCAGGATCAGGCTGATATAGCGGCTGATGGCAGTCAGATTCACGGTGATCACTTCCTTTCGATTGATTCTATAGGGGTATTCTACCCGGCGATGGATCCAAAATCAAGTATTCCTGTGA
>DVFL01000005.1 GCA_018713255.1 Candidatus Cottocaccamicrobium excrementipullorum
GCCGTGCAGCACAAAAAAGCAGGAGATACGCTCCTTGCGGAACGATCTCCTGCTTCATAAGGCTTTTGTTTTCGCTTGCGATTCTTGTTCCTTGTGTGCTCCTTGCTTGCTCCTTACGAAGCAAAACGGAATACTTTCGAGGAACTCTCACAACTCCAAAAACGTCCAATTTCCTGCAAAACAGCGTCCAAAGACGTACTGAGAAGCAGTGGAAATTATCTCTTGGAGAACTGAGGAGCGCGACGTGCAGCCTTTAAGCCGTACTTCTTTCTTTCTTTCATTCTCGGGTCTCTGGTTAAGAAGCCAGCCTTCTTTAATACAGGACGGAAATCAGCGTCTGCCTGCAGCAGAGCACGAGAAATTCCGTGACGGATAGCGCCTGCCTGACCAGAGAAGCCGCCGCCGTGAACGTTAACTAATACATCGAACTTATCTGTGGTCTCGGTTGCAACCATAGGCTGACGAACCGTAGCCTTTAAGGTCTCTAATCCTAAATACTCATCAATATCTCTCTTGTTGATGGTAATCTTTCCGGTGCCGGGTACTAAATATACTCTAGCGATAGATTTTTTTCTTCTGCCTGTTCCGTAAAACTTGGTAGCCATGAATTCTTCCTCCTTCCAAATCTCTCAATTAAAACGTTAACACTTCTGGTTTCTGTGCAGCCTGCTGATGATCTGGGCCAGCGTACACATGAAGCTTATTAATCATGCTTCTTCCCAGAGGTCCCTTTGGAAGCATTCCCTTTACCGCTAACTCAACAACCTTCTCCGGCTTCTTCGCCATCATCTCACGTAAGGTGGTCTCTTTCATGCCGCCTACGTAATCGGAGTGATTGTAATAAATCTTCTGATCTAATTTCTTTCCAGTTACCTTTACATGTTCTGCGTTTACGATAATTACATAATCGCCGCAATCCATATGAGGGGTGAAAATCGGCTTGTTCTTACCTCTTAAAACCTTGGCTACTTCAGAAGCCAGACGGCCTAATGTATATCCGGTAGCATCCACTACGTACCATTTTCTTTCAATTGTCGCTGGACTGGCCATAAAACTCTTCATGGTTTAACCTCCTGTGAAAATCCAATTCATCACTTTCTATCGTTCTCAAAAGATGCTCTCCGGGGCATTGGTAAGCAAACTTTTGCCTAACGTCACAGTTAATAATTATATAATATTGAAAAATACGTGTCAAGCCTTTTTTCTCTGTTTTATCCATTTATTCGTCCAAACTCCAGAGGAACTGCCTCAAACCATTCTGTTCCTGAAGGATATGGAGTAAATCCAGAGGACGTATAAAGCTGAAAAGCCGCCTGATTAGAATCTGCCGTCAGCAGAGCCACCTGGCTTAATCCCCAGGCCTTTGCCGCATGTTCAATGGCCTTAAGGCTGCTGCGGCCTAAGCCCTGACGCCAAAGGTCTTTTCGGATTCCCAAAAGGTCAATATACAGGCGATCCTTCTCCTCTTCTCTGCGCAAAACAGCGCCGCCTGCCTTCTCTTTCCCCCAGCGCAGCCAGAAAAATTCCAAGGCCTTTTCTTTCTCCTGTTTTATCACATTCAGATCATAAGCAGAAGAATTAGGCACTGCAAAAAAGATCTCATTCATCATCTGGCACCATTCCACTTCCTCTTCCCCAGAAAGAGGAAGTAACTGAATCTCTGTCTCCACACTGGACTCCTCTGCTTTTTTCTCCATTTCCCAGAACCGATATGGAGCCTTCAGCTGGCTGTAACCATACTGCTGCCCTTCTTTCAGACGTTGCTTCTCTGGTTCCTGGTCTGTCAGGCATACAGTATCTGCCCCGTTGCGGAAAGCCTGGCGAAGAACCCGATGCACCAAGGAGGAAAATTCCTCATCTCTGCACCGTTGAATCAGGAGATAGGCTTTTTTCTTTTCCGGGATTTCCGTCTGAATCAAACGATAAGACCAGTCCTTATTCTCTCCTTTTATCTCAGGCCGCAGCTGCTCTTCATAATCCAGACGGATTAAGGTGAGTCCCTTTGCAGGAAGGGTAGGTCCCGCCGCCTGCCGGTTTCTCGCCTCCAGAATTTCCTCTACCTTCTCCGGAGGATAAAGACCAGTTCCCACCCGCAGAAGTGTTCCGGCAATAATCCTTACCATATTATAGAGAAAACCGCTCCCGGTAATTCGGATCACCACCACATCGTCTTCTCCGCGGCTGACGTCAAGACTGTAAATTGTCCGCACGGTATCCTCTACCTGGGTCCGCACAGTACAAAAGCTCTTAAAATCATGCTCCCCCACAAGATATGCCGCTCCTTGACGCATCTTTTCGATATCAATGGGGAAATAGCAAAAATAAGTATACAGACGCTTCACCGGCATTTCCATTCTCCGGTTTAAAATCTTGTATTCATAAGTTTTTACACAATTCTGCTTCCGCGGATGCCAATCTAAGGGCACCTGACAGGAGGACTGAATGCGAATATCCTCCGGCAGTCTTTGATTTAAGGCATAAGAAATCTTATCTGCCGGCATCCGGTTTTCAGTATCAAAAACCGCCACATTTCCCATGGCGTGAACTCCTGAATCCGTGCGGCTGGCTCCGATTACTGCCACGGTTTCTCCCAGCAGCTGAGACAAGGTCTGGTTCAGCACTTCTTCAATCGACACACCATTATTTTGAAACTGCCAGCCATGATAATTGGTTCCATCATAGGCTACCACTAATTTTACGCGCTTCATCTTCTTGTCCTTTCTATCAAAGCAGGCAGCGGATCCCGATCATTCCTGCCAGATACAAAAGCTCAAGTCCATAGGCCGCCCGGTCTCTTCCTGCATAGTGAAGAGGCTTCATCTTCGTTCTTCCATCGCCTCCCCGATAGCATCTCGCCTCCATCGCCATTGCCAAATCCGTTGCCCGGCGGAAAGCAGAAATAAACAACGGCACCAGAAGAGGCACCATGGCTTTGGCCTTCTGAATCAGATTTCCGCTGTCAAAATCTGCTCCTCTAGCCATCTGTGCTTTCATGATCTTATCGGTTTCTTCTACCAAAATAGGAATAAAACGCAGTGCAATGGACATCATCATGGAAATCTCGTGAACTGGAACATGCAGCTTTTCCAGAAATCCCAAGCTTTTCTCCAAGCCGTCGGTGAGTTCATTTGGCGTAGTCGTCAAGGTCATAATGGTGGACCCCAGTACCAGGTAAATCAGCCGCACTGCCATAAAAACAGCCGTTCTCAACCCCTCCCAGGTAATCCGAAAAATCCAAATCTGAACCAGCACCCTGCCCTCTGTAAGGAATAAGTTAAAGCTGACACTAATCAGCAAAAGGAAAAGCACCGCCTTTAAGCCTCGAACCATAAACGAAAATGGGACCTTAGTAAGGCGAATTACGAAAGCCAGCCATAAAGTAGCCAGGGCATAAGCCCAGATATTATCCGCCACAAACAGCGAAATAATAAACACTAACGTGCCAAACAGCTTTGTTCTGGGATCAAGACGGTGCACCGCCGAATCCACAGGATAATATTGTCCAATTGTAATTTCTCGCAGCATAAATTAACTCCTATCATTGCCGTCTCCGGTCAATGTTTCTGTAAGTTTGCATAAGCTTCCAAAATCCCGTCTCTAGCTTCCTCTACTGTGGTCAAGTCATCGGCAATCTTTACTCCATGCTCCCGCAGTTCATGCACCACATAAGTAATCTGCGGTGCAGCCAGACCGATTTTTTCTAATTCTTTATAATGTTTGAATACCTCCTTGGGCACATCATCGAAGATCTTTTCTCCATGATTCATCACGATCAGCCGCTGAGCATACCTGGCCATATCTTCCATACTATGAGAAACCAGAATAATGGTCATCCCCCGCTCACGGTGAAGAGCAGAAATTGTCCCCAAAATCTCATCTCTTCCTTTCGGATCCAGCCCGGCTGTAGGTTCATCCAGAATCAGCACCTCCGGCTCCATGGCCAGCACTCCGGCAATCGCTGCCCGCCGCTTTTGTCCGCCTGACAATTCAAAGGGCGACTGGCGATAAAAGCTTTCATCCAATCCCACCAATTCCAGAGCCTTTCTGGCCCGCCGTTCAATCTCATCCTTATCCAGCCCCAGATTCTTAGGCCCGAAACATACGTCCGTAAATACGTCCACTTCAAACAGCTGATATTCCGGATACTGGAATACCAGTCCTACCTTGCTCCGCAGACTTTTCCGGTCATAACCATCTCCGAAAATATCTTCATCGTTGTAATAAACCGTCCCTTTGGTAGGCTTAAGCAGGCCGTTTAAATGCTGAATCAGCGTTGACTTTCCTGAACCGGTATGACCGATAAGTCCCACAAACTCTCCCTGTTCTATGGTAAAATTCACATCCTTAAGAGCATACTGGCTGAATGCTGTTCCTTCTCCATAAATATAATGCAGATGCTCAACTCTGATCGACATGGTTTTCGTCCTTCCTTTCCTGGCTGCCGCACCCCAACAGAGGGAGCAGGTTGTCCATCAGTTCCTTTCGGGTAAGAATCCCCTCCGGAAGATCCATTCCCGCCTTTCTCAGCTCATAGGCCAGCTCCGTCACCTGAGGCACATCCAGACGGTAGGCTTTCAAACGATCCACCTGAGAAAAAATTTCCCTGGGCGTGCCGTCCATCACGATTTTCCCATCATCCATCACAATCACCCGGTCTGCATGAACTACTTCCTCCATATAATGAGTAATCAGCAGAACTGTAATTCCCTCCCGGCGATTTAACGCCCGCACCGTGCGGATCACATCCTTCCGCCCATTAGGATCCAGCATGGCTGTGGGTTCATCAAGTACGATACACTGCGGCCGCATAGCCATTACTCCAGCAATGGCCACCCGCTGCTTCTGCCCTCCAGACAGCTTATTAGGAGACTTCAGGCGATAGGCGGTCATTCCTACGGCTTCCAGGCTTTCGTCCACCCGCTTCCAGATCTCCTCCGTAGGGACGCCAAGATTTTCTGGTCCAAATCCCACATCCTCCTCCACAATATTTCCAATAATCTGGTTATCTGGATTCTGGAACACCATTCCAGCAGTTTTCCGAATATCCCAGATATGAGAAGAATCTTGCGTATCCATTCCAGAAATCCATACCGTTCCTTCCGTAGGAAGGAGGATGCCGTTAATCTGTTTGGCAAAGGTTGATTTTCCCGATCCATTGTGTCCTAAAATAGCTACGAAGTCGCCCTTTTTGATATCCACATCCATGTCATCAATCGCACGGTTGACTTCTTCTATATTATCCTCTTCATCCCTGCGGATATAATCAAAAATCAGCTTGCTTGCTTTTATAATTCCCATGTCCATCCTCGCTCATGTGCTTGTTCATCAGCTGCAATTCGTTTTATCATTGTAGATGATTCTTCTGCATTAGTCAAGAGATAGGAAAAAGGCGCCGCCAAAAAATGGCAGCGCCTCCTGCTGATCTTCGTTTTATTTTCTCTTAAGCCGCAGGAATGTACTTCCCGTCGCTTCCCACCTGGTAAATTCCATCTACCAGAGTATCCACCGCCATGGACCCGTCGGGATTCAGATAATACCACTCGCCTGGAGTAGACTGAATCCAGCCTGTCGCCATGGTTCCATCTGCATTAAAATAGTACCACTTGCCATCTATCTGCTGCCACTCTGTAACCATATTGCCTTGTGCATCCATATAATACCAGACACCTGCAGCCGGATCCTGCACCCATCCGGTGGCGGCGTAGCCGTCTGCATTAAAGTAGTACCATTTCCCCATAATCATCAGCCACTGAGCCGCAGGATAGGTGCCGTCTTTCTTCCGGTATTTTCGGCCTTCCTGATAATTCTCCCAGCGCCCGTTAATCTCTCCCATCACTTCCTGATTTACGGTTAATGTCTCGTCAGAAGGAGCATACTCTCCTGTAAGCAGATACTTTCGCTCTCCCGCATCTCTTCCCTTAGCCCGCACCTCATAATAATACGTTCCTTCCGAAGTAATATAATCGCCAAGATCAATGCTGCTGCTGGTGGAATCCACCGTTTGAATCAATGATCCGTCACGATAAAGGCGCAGCTCATACATGGTAGCATACTCCACTTTATCCCAGGTGGCGCGCGTTTTGTTCACGCTGCTCCAGCCTGCTTTCTCCGTCATCCCCAGCCGCACCACAGGAGTATAGCGGATCGTCACTTCCAGGACAGAAGGATCATCTTCATCCGCCTTGGCGCTGCGAAAATCTGCACCGCTTACACTGCATTTACTGCTGCTATAACTGTTCTCGAATTCTCTTCCTTCTGCAGTAATGGTAAGATAACCAAATACTGTTCTCCCCGGCTTCCAGTCCTCCACATCCTTGCTCCAGGTAATCTCCGACAGCTGACAGCTGGAGGGAGACACGGAAATTTCCGGTTCTGCAACCAAACCTTCTTCTTCCACATTCTTTACTGTAATCCGAAGATTGCTCACTGTACTGGCGCCATAAGCGGTAAATGCACCTGCTGTCAGCACCACCAGAGCTGCCAGCCCTGTTATCAATTTTCTCACTCCAAATCTCATCTCTCTCCTCCTGCTCTGTTCGCCGATTTGGTCCTTCGTTCAACAGGTCTTTCTCATACTTTCCCAGATATACAGTTCAGACGCATGGTTTGTTACTTAACCCACACACCATTTTCGTTGATTCGGAAGCCGTCAACATAAGTATTGACTGCCATAATCCCTGTTCCCGGATAAAAATAATACCAGCTTCCTCCCACTTCCAGCCAGCCTTCAGCCCGCACGCCTTCTTCATTTAAATAATAATAAGCGCCGTCCTGAAGCAGCCAGTGGTTTTTCACCAGAATGCCTTCATACTGGTCCGGCGTTGGATTCAAATAGTAAAATGCATTGCCTGCCTGAACCCATCCCGTTACCATCGCGCCGGAGGCATCCAAATAATAGGTGTATCCGTTTCTGTTCTGCCAGCCGGTAAGCATCCAGCCATCTGCATCGAACAGATACCATTTCCCATTCCAGGAAAGCCATCCATCTCTGGGGTAGGTGCCGTCTGGATACCGAAAATACCATCTGTCTCCGCTTTGAATCCAGCCTACATTTGTGGTCCCTCCAGAGGGAGTAATCCCCTCCTGACGTCCGGTGCCGTCAGATACATCTTCCTGGGCCACATACACTTCATCAGAAACCGCCCAGTCGCTCCGCTCTCCGTATCCATGAGAGTCTTCCGGGATGCATCTTACCTTAAAATAATACCGGCCGGCTTTTGTCATATAAGGATAGAAATCATAGCTGGTAGCAGATGTCTCCGTCTTATACACCTGACTGTTTCCCCGATACAATGCCACTTCATAATATCCAGAATCAGAGGCCCGGCTGTCCATTCGCCATCTGGCCTTCCCATATCCAGACCCAGACCAGTAAGCCTCTTCCGGCATATCGTATTCTCCCTTGATGGGATTAAGCTCCAGCGTAACGACCAGATTGCCGCCGCTGGTAGATGCAGAAATGAAGGTTCCGCCATTGATCTTAACATTGCTGGAGTAATATCCTCCCCGGAATCTCCGCGAATCGGGATCGGTTGGTTCCAGCCAAACTTTCATCCTCGGCGTATCTCCCACCTTAAGGTTCCGGCTGCTGGAGGTAACCCACTGGGCCCGGTATATATCATAGTAACTGCTGCTCTCATAAACATAGGCACAATCAGATGCATTTCTGTCCCCAATCTCAATGTCCGGCAGGGAATCTCCCGCTTCAAAATCATTTAATCCAACTCTAAGCGATACCGAACTGATCGCTGAAGCTGCTCCATAAGAAACAGCAGGCGTCATCAAAGTACTAAGCAGAATCATGCTCAGGAGACTTCCCAGGATTCGTTTTGCCTTCTTCATCTTATCTCCCCCTTACTTTTGTGGATAACTTTATTATAGTCAATCTTTTCTGCGATCGTCAACTTACAATATTCTGTCATTTATTTAAAGTTATCGCACAACTCAGCAGGGAAGAAAGGAGAACTGATTCAGCCATAAAACAGGAAACAAAAAACTGCCTTATCATCAATCTCATGATAAAGCAGTTTTGTGTTTATTCTGTGAATAAAAGGCCAGCTTGAAGGATTTCTAATTAAACCAGCTCCAGCAGTACTTCCATTGCAGCATCGCCCTTGCGAGGTCCGATCTTTACGATTCTGGTATAACCGCCATTGCGGGAAGTATACTTTGGTGCGATCTCGTCAAAAATCTTAGCGGTCAGATCAACTTCCTTGGTGTTTTTCTTTCTTCCGGCTGCTGCGGTAGGAACCTCAGTAACTCCGTAAAGAACCTTTAACATCTGACGACGTGCATGAAGTCTGGAAGGATGATCCTTCTTAATCTCCTTCTCTACCTCGTCGTATACGGTAACCTTCTTGCCGTCTACAACTTCCTTTACTCTCTTGCCGTCCTTATCTTTGCGGGCAACCTTAGCGGTAACCTTTACTGTATCGAAATTGTCCTTCTCCTTAACGCCCAGAGCGATCAGGCCTTCGGCTACCTTGCGGATTTCCTTAGCTCTGGTCTCAGTGGTTCTGATCTTGCCATGATACAGAAGAGCTGTTACCTGGCTTCTGATCATTGCTTTTCTCTGAGAAGAAGTTCTTCCTAACTTTCTATATCCTGCCATGATTAAATTCCTCCATAAATTCATTTGTGGAGAGTGCGCCGCGCTACATCGGTCTTACCGGCATGCACCATCCTGTTTCAAGCGGGAATACCCGGCCACGCATCTTCGGTCTTACTGACCGGGCATTAATGTAATCTTTATTTCCAGCAATTATTCTTCGCTGGGATTTAACTGAAGACCTAATTCCTTAAGTTTATTCAATACTTCTTCTAAGGACTTGCGGCCCAGATTGCGGACTTTCATCATATCCTCAGGAGTTCTGTTGCACAGTTCCTCCACCGTATTGATGCCCGCACGCTTTAAGCAGTTATAGGAACGAACAGACAGCTCAAGCTCGTCAATGTTCATTTCCAGAACCTTTTCCTTTTCATTGTCTTCCTTCTCAACCATAACCTCAGCGGTCTTGGCATTCTCAGACAAATCAATAAACAGGTTTAAATGCTCGCTTAATACCTTAGCAGCCAGACTCACCGCCTCATCAGGAGCCAGCGTGCCATTGGTATATACATCCAGTGTCAGCTTATCGTAGTCGGTAACCTGGCCTACACGGGTATTCTCCACCGTCATGTTCACGCGCTCAACAGGAGTGTAGATGGAATCCACGGCAATCACGCCGATGGGAAGATCATCACTCTTATTCTTGTCTGCGCTTACATAGCCCCGTCCCTTAGTGATCGTAAGCTCCATATAGAACTTGCTGTCCGGGCCGCCGCTCAAGGTGGCGATTACCTGATCCGGATTCATAATCTCGATATCTGCATCTGCCTGAATATCCGCTCCGGTGATTACCCCATCGCCTTCAAATTCAATGTATGCAATCTTTGGTTCATTGGTATCGCTGCTGTTCTTGATCGCTAAGCTTTTGATGTTCATAATGATTTCCGTTACATCCTCTTTTACTCCGGGGATGGAACTGAACTCATGCAAAACGCCGTCGATTTTCACCTGGCTGACTGCCGCACCCGGTAAGGAAGAAAGCATAATCCTTCTAAGGGAATTCCCCAAGGTGGTGCCGTAGCCCCTTTCCAGAGGTTCAACTACAAACTTGCCATATTTCTTATCTTCTGAAATTTCTGCAATTTCAATGTTTGGTTTCTCAAAATCGAACACTAATAGCCCCTCCTTTTAGGGTGAATCATCAACGCTTAATTATTTGGAGTACAACTCGACGATAAGCATCTCGTTTACCGGAACATCGATCTCATCTCTGGTGGGCAGCTCCTTTACCACACCCTTTAAATTCTCCTGGTCAGCCTCTAACCAAGCAGGAACCATACGTCCGCCGGTTACTTCCAGAATGTCTTTATAACGCTGAGAGCTCTTGCTCTTCTCTCTGATTTCTACCGTATCGCCGGCTTTTACCAGATAAGAAGGAATGTTTACGCACTTGCCATTTACCAGAACGTGCTTATGATCAACGATCTGTCTTGCTTCCTTTCTGGTGCGGGCAAAGCCTAAACGGAAGATTACATTGTCCAGTCTGGTCTCTAACAGAATCATCAGATTCTGACCTACCATACCCTCCATCTTGGAAGCTTTAGCATAGTAGTTGCGGAAAGGCTTCTCTAATACGCCGTAGATGAATTTTGCTTTCTGCTTCTCTCTTAACTGCAGGCCGTACTCGCTTACTTTTCTGTTTGCTCTCTTTAATTCTCTGTTGGACTTTTTATCAATTCCTAAATAGATGGGGTCCATGCCTAAGGATCTACATCTTTTAAGAACAGGAACTCTATCAACTGCCACTTTACTTACCTCCTAATTAGACTCTTCTACGCTTTGGCGGACGGCATCCGTTGTGAGGAACGGGAGTTACGTCCTTGATGCTGGTTACTTCCAATCCGCATGCCTGTAATGCACGGATTGCTGCTTCACGCCCGGAACCCGGACCCTTTACCATAACATCTACGGATTTTAATCCATGTACAAGAGCTGCTTTCGTTGCAGTTTCTGCGGCCATCTGAGCTGCATACGGAGTAGATTTTCTTGAACCTCTAAATCCCAGACCACCAGCACTTGCCCAAGATAAGGCGTTGCCCTGTGCATCAGTTAACGTAACGATAGTGTTGTTAAAAGATGACTGGATGTGTGCTTGTCCGCGTTCAACGTTTTTCTTTACACGCTTTTTTGTCACTTTCTTAGCAGTGGACACTTTTTTAGCCATTTTAAACTAACCTACTTTCTGAAATTCTCTGAATCGTTTTCCTGTTTTTAAAACATATAAATCCGATTCGTACATCTGGTTACATTTGTAAATTTAACGATTATTTCTTCTTGTTGGCAACCGTCTTTCTGGGGCCTTTACGGGTTCTTGCATTGGTCTTAGTCTTCTGACCACGAACCGGCAGACTCTTTCTATGACGAATACCACGGTAGCAGCCGATTTCCTGCAGTCTCTTGATGTTCATGGCAATCTCTCTGCGCAGATCACCTTCTACCATCTGGGTATCGGCAATAATAGCAGCCAGTTTCTTAACCTCGTCATCGGTTAAATCCTTAACGCGAGTGTCCGGGTTAACACCAGCCTCAGCGAGAATACGGTTGGAACTTGCTCTACCAATACCGTAGATGTAAGTTAAGCCGATCTCGACACGTTTTTCTCTTGGCAAATCAACGCCTGCAATACGAGCCATCTTTTACTCCTCCTAAAAATTTTTAACCTTGTCTCTGTTTGTGCTTCGGATTTTCGCAAATTACTCTGATACTGCCTTTTCTCTTTATGACTTTGCACTTTTCGCAAATCGGTTTCACAGAACTTCTAACCTTCACAGTAATTCTCCTTTCTACTGACCAACAAAGTTGCTAAAGCATTATACCAAATCTGGTCAGAAAATGCAAGCTTTTTTTCTCAAACTTTCGCTTGTTTCCTCGCTTTTTCGCAATGAGATTTTACAGTAACCAGGGCAGAACCGCTTTGGCAGTTCTGCCCTGGTAAAGCTGGATTATTTATCTCTCCAGATGATTCTTCCCTTGGACAAATCATACGGGGACATTTCCAGGGTAACCTTATCCCCCGGAAGAATTCGGATGTAATTCATCCGAAGCTTTCCGCTGATATGGGCCAACACCTGGTGACCATTCTCCAACTCTACCTGAAACATTGCGTTGGGCAGCTTTTCTACTACCGTTCCTTCAATCTCAATCACATCTGCTTTTGACATTCCAATATTCCCTCCTTAATTAAGGAAGCCTTCTTCTTTGAGAAAACTTCGGATTTCCTCATCGGTAAGGGCCTCCCCCTGCTTCAGCTTAAGCACAATTTTCTGGTTTTTTGGATACTGAAGCTGTACATGCTTTTTCTTCTTCCGTTTTGGCCGGCTGACTTCTCTGGTTTTTCCATCTACCAAAGCAACATATTCGCCAGCCTCCTCCAATATGAGATAAAGCCGGCCTGCATCCCGGCCTGCCAGGCTTTTTGCCAGATTTCCCGGTTTGTATTCCATCATCTGACCCTCAAGACCTCCTTGAACCTTCATGATCTGCTTCTATTCTTCCGAGGTCTTTCCCAAAGATAAAATCTCCGGCTCACCTTCGGTAATCAGGATCGTATTTTCATAATGGGCGGAAAGAGAACCGTCTCTGGTCACTACGGTCCAGCCATCATCCATCCAGGCCACATCATAATGGCCTGCATTAATCATGGGCTCTATGGCCAAGGTCATTCCAGGCCGCAGCAAAATTCCCCGCCGCTTCTGGGCAAAATTCGGCACCTCCGGGTCCTCATGAAGATGACTGCCGATGCCGTGGCCTACCAGGTCCCGGACAACTCCGTATCCAAAACCTTCTGCATAAGCCTGAATCGCAGAAGAGATATCATTTAAATGATTGCCAGCTTTTGCAAACTTAATCCCCTGAAAGAAACTTTCTCGGGTTACTGCAATAAGCTTCTGGGCTTCCGGCGAGATCTGTCCTACCGGACAGGTCCTGGCCGCATCAGAATGATAACCTTTATAGATTACCCCTGCATCCAGACTGACAATATCTCCTTCTTTCAGATAATGATGTTTATTCGGGATTCCATGAACCACCTCGTCGTTTACCGACACGCAGATGGAACCAGGATAACCATTATAGTTCTTAAAAGAAGGAATGCATCCGTGATTACGGATCAGATGTTCTCCCAGCTTATCTACATCCATGGTAGACATGCCGGGCTTCAATGCCTTCTCAAGTTCTTCAAGGACAGCCGCCAAGATTCTGCCGGCCTCCCGCATGAGTTGAATTTCTCGTTCTGATTTTATGGATACCATGACACTCTGCTCCCGGATTTAACCTAAAATCTTCACAATATCCTGGAACACTTTATCCATGTCCTGAGTTCCGTCTACTTCTGCCAGAATTCCTTCCTGCTTGTAGTAGTCAATCAGCGGCTGGGTCTGATCATGATAAACTGCCAGTCTCTTCTGCACCGTTTCCGGCTTATCATCATCTCTCAGTACCAGCTTTTCGCCGCAGACATCGCAAATTCCCTCTTTCTTGGGAGCATTGTATACAATATGATAAGTCGCGCCGCAGCCTAAACAGGCTCTTCTGCCAGACATCCGGGTTACGATGTTCTCATCCGGCACATCCACATTCACAGCATAATCCAGTTTCTCTCCTCTGGATGCCAGCGCCTTAGTAAGACTTTCTGCCTGCGGAATGGTTCTTGGAAATCCATCCAGAACATAGCCTCCGGCACAGTCGTCCTGAGAAATCCGGTCCAGAAGCATTCCAATGGTCACCTCATCAGGAACCAGCTGACCCTGATCCATGTAGGATTTCGCCTTCATTCCCAGCTCAGTTCCCGCCTTAATGTTCGCGCGGAAGATATCACCTGTGGAAATATGGGGAATCTGGTACTTTGCCGCAATCCTTTTGGCCTGAGTGCCCTTTCCGGCACCTGGCGCACCTAACATGACGAGCTTCATTCTTTCCTTCCTCCTTTACGCTTTGCCTTACGCCGCCCATGGCTCAGGGAAAATCCCCTTCCCGGGCTTTCGAAATTTTGATACTCTAAAAGCACCCTCGGAAATTGAGAGTGCTTTCCGGCAAGCCTGGATGGAATTGCTGCCGTTCTGACAGCCCTCCCATTTCAGACTTTTCCACATGTTAATCATTTAAAAAACCTTTATAATTCCGCACAAGCATTTTGGACTCAAGGGATTTAATGGTCTCCAGCACTACGCTGACAATAATAATCAGAGAAGTTCCTGAGAAAGAAATCCGGCTTACGCTAAAAACACCGGAAATGGCAATGGGAACAACGGCAATCACCGTCAAACCTGCTGCCCCAATAAATACAATGTAGTTCAAAATATGGTTCAGATAATCCGAAGTTGGCTTGCCTGGACGAATACCAGGAATAAAACCGCCCTGCTTCTTCATATTATCTGCCACCTCCATAGGGTTAAAGGTAATGGAGGTATAAAAATAAGCAAATAACACTAAAAGCACGATATAAATAATCAAGCCCACGGAATAAATCGGCTGTGAAGGCACCAGCCAGCTGCCGGAATTCAACACCGTCAGGATCTGACCAGGAATGGACGTATAATCCACGCCGATAAACTGACCGATAATTACCGGGAAGGACATAATCGATGAAGCAAAGATTACCGGCATTACACCGGCAGTATTTACTTTAAGCGGAATATGAGAAGACTGACCGCCGATCATCTTACGTCCCTGCATCTTCTTGGAATACTGAACCGGAATTCTTCTTTCTCCGTCATTTAAGATAATGACAAACACCATCATGGCGATAATTGCCAAAGCAATAATAATGGCGGAGATCACAGCTACCGGTACGCTTCTTCCGCTGATGAAGCGGTTGAATAAAGTCATAAAGTCGTTCGGAACGCTGGAAATGATGTTAAAAAGAAGCACGATGGAAATACCGTTTCCAACACCTTTGTCAGTAATCTGCTCGCCCACCCACATTAAGAATGCACTTCCTGCGGTCATACAGCAAATTGCTACGATAATGCTCCACACATTGTAATCAATCAGCAAGCCCTGTCTGCCGAAGCCGATAGCCATTGCTGAAGACTGCAATAATGCCAGAGCAACCGTCACGTATCGGGTGTACTCCAAAATCTTCCTTCTTCCGTCCTCGCCGTCTTTCTGCATCTCTTCCAACTTAGGAATTGCAATCGTAAGCAGCTGAATAATGATGGAAGATGTGATATAGGGGGTAATGCTCAATGCCAGGACAGACATGTTCTCAAACGAACTTCCTGTCATGGCATTGAAAAATCCCAACGCGTCTCCTGCCTGTGCAAAGAAATTCTTGAAGTAGGTAGGATCCACTCCCGGAATGGGAAGCTGGGAACCGAACCGAATCACCACTAACATCATGAAGGTGTAAAGGAGACCCTTGCGGATTTCCTTCACCTTGAATGCGTTACGAATCGTCTGCAACATCTTAAACCACCTCGCAGGTTCCACCTAAAGCTTCAATTTTAGCTTTTGCGCCTTCACTGAAGGCATTTACTTTAACGGTCAGCTTTTTGGTTAATTCTCCATTTCCAAGAATCTTAACTCCATCACAAACATTCTTAATGATGCCGTTCTCTAATAAGGTTTCTACCGTAACAACAGTATCATTGTCGAATCTTTCTAATGCGCTGACATTAATGCCAACAATGGTCTTCGCATTGCGATTGGTAAATCCTCTCTTCGGCAGACGTCTGTATAATGGCATCTGACCACCTTCAAAACCGATTCTGGGTGCTCCAGAACGAGCCTTCTGACCCTTATGACCCTTACCGGCAGTCTTGCCGTTGCCAGATCCATGTCCACGGCCTCTTCTGAAATTATCGCTGTGCTTAGAACCTTCAGCCGGTCTTAAATTAGATAACTCCATGTCTGCACCTCCTTAAACTTAGATTTCTTCAACTTCTACTAAATGACGAACACTCTGAATCATACCTCTAACAGCGCCGTTATCCGGTAATTCAACTGTCTTATGCATTTTCTTTAAGCCTAATGCTTCTACAGTTGCTCTCTGCTTCGGGATAGCACCGATAGGGGATTTTACTAATGTGATTTTTAACTTCTCTGCCATGTTCTTATCCTCCTATTAGTTTAAAATTTCATCCACAGATTTACCGCGCAGCTTTGCAACCTGATCCGGAGTCTTTAAGGAAGTCAGACCCTGAAGAGTAGCTAACACTACATTGGTCTTGTTGTTGGAACCTAAGGACTTGGTACGGATGTTCTTAATTCCTGCCAACTCAACTACGGCACGAACCGGGCCGCCGGCGATGATACCGGTACCTTCAGGAGCTCTCTTTAACAGCACGTTTGCGCTGCCGAACTTTCCGAAGAAGTCATGAGGAATACTGTTGTTCTCATCCATGGGAATCTCTACCAGATTCTTGGTTGCTGCTTCTTTTCCCTTACGGATAGCCTCCGGAACCTCGCCGGCCTTGCCTAAGCCTGCGCCAACGTGTCCGTTGCCGTCACCTACTACTACCAGAGCGGAAAATCTCATGGTACGTCCACCTTTTACGGTCTTGCTAACTCTTTTGATTGCCACAACTCTGTCAGTAAGCTCTAACTGACTGGCATCAATAATTGTACGCTTCATGCTCGTTCTCCTCTCTACTAGAATTCCAGACCAGCCTCGCGGGCTGCATCTGCTAATGCCTGAACTTTTCCGTGATAGATGAAGCCGCCTCTGTCAAAAACAACTTCCTTGATTCCTTTTTCTAATGCTCTCTTGGCAATTACAGTGCCAACGTATGCTGCAGCAGCAACATCATTGGTCTTCTCCAGTTCTGCCTTAATGTCTTTTTCTGCTGTAGAAGCAGCCACTAAAGTATGTCCAACTGAATCGTCAATAATTTGAGCATACATATGATTATTACTTCTGAACACTGCCAGACGAGGTCTCTCGGCAGTGCCGGCAAAACGATTGCGCATTCTCATGTGCTTTTTAACGCGAACTTCGCTTCTTGACTGTTTGCTAACCATTCTTACACTCTCCTTACTTATTTCTTACCAGTCTTACCAACTTTGCGTCTGATTACTTCATCAGCATACTTGATTCCCTTGCCCTTATACGGCTCAGGTCTTCTCTTGTCTCTGATTTCAGCAGCATACTGGCCAACTTTTTCTTTGCTGATGCCCTTAACGATGATCTTGTTCTGGCCATCCAGTACAGTCTCGATACCTTCTGGATCAACCATGTCAACCTGGTGAGAGTAACCCAGATTCAGAACTAAGGTCTTGCCCTGCTTTGCAGCACGGTAACCTACACCGTTAACCTCAAGAACCTTCTCATAGCCTTCAGTAACACCATGAATCATGTTATTGATCAGGGTTCTGGTAAGACCATGTAAGGATTTCATCTTCTTTAAATCGTTAGGTCTGCTTACTACGATATGGCCATCCTTCTCTTCGATGGTCATCTCAACCGGCAGCTCTCTTTCCAGAGTGCCCTTAGGACCTTTTACAGTCACTTTGTTGTTCTCTGCAATCGTCACAGTTACGCCTGCGGGGATTGCGATTGGCATTTTTCCGATACGTGACATGCCAGTTACCTCCTACTTAGATTTTCGGAAGACCCGTGTGCGGGTCTTCTGTTTTCAGTGTTCTATATATACCTCGCTAAGTGCTTCCGGCCTACCAAACAAATGCCAGCACTTCGCCGCCTACGCCTAACTGACGTGCTTCCTTATCGGTAACAACGCCCTGATTGGTGGAAATAATTGCAATTCCCAGACCGCCTAATACCTTCGGCAGATCTTCCTTGCCTGCGTATACACGTAAACCAGGCTTGGAAATTCTCTTGATTCCGGAAATGATCTTCTCGTTCTTATCCTTGCCGTACTTTAAGGTAATGCGGATCGTATTGAAACCGCCGTCTTCAACGATTTCATATTTCTTAATGTAGCCCTCTTTTACCAGGATGTCGGCAATCGCCAGCTTCATCTTGGAAGAAGGTACGTCTACTGTATCATGTTTTGCAGTATTCGCGTTACGAATTCTTGTAAGCATATCTGCAATCGGATCACTCATCGTCATAGTGGGTGTAGCCTCCTTTTCTAAATTCATCGTGGATGTTTGCTCATCCAGGCATGAAAACACCTCGCCAAGTGCTTTCTGCCTACCAGCTTGCTTTCTTTACACCAGGAATCTGGCCCTTGTATGCCAGCTCTCTGAAGCAGATACGGCAGATACCATACTTTCTTAAATAAGCATGTGGACGACCACAGATTCTGCAACGGTTATATTCTCTGGTAGAGAACTTAGCAGGACGCTGCTGCTTAATCTTCATTGAAGTCTTAGCCATGGATAAATCCTCCTAATTATTTAGCAAATGGCATATTAAATAATGTCAACAGTTCACGAGCTTCTTCATCGGTCTTGGCAGTGGTAACGAAAATCACATCCATACCTCTAACCTTGTCAACCTTATCATACTCGATTTCCGGGAAGATTAACTGCTCTTTGATGCCCAGTGCGTAGTTTCCTCTTCCATCAAATGCGTTAGGATTAACGCCGCGGAAGTCACGCACCCGGGGCAGCGCCAGGTTGATCAGACGATCGGCAAACTCATACATTCTCTCGCCCCGAAGGGTTACCTTGCAGCCGATTGCCATGCCTTCACGAATCTTGAAGTTAGCAACAGATTTCTTTGCTCTGGTGGTAACTGCCTTCTGACCGGAGATGATCTCCAGATCTCTTACAGCAGAATCCAGAACCTTAGCATTTTCCTTTGCCTCGCCTACGCCCATGTTGATGACGATCTTGTCTAACTTCGGCACTTCCATAATGTTCTTGTATCCGAACTTTTTGATCATCGCGTCTACGATTTCATTCTGATAAGTTTCTTTTAATCTAGACAATTTTAAGCTCCTCCTCTCTGTAATTAGTCAATCACCTTGCCGGTTGCCTTAGCAACACGAACCTTTTTGCCGTCTTTAACGTCAAAGCCAACGCGGGTTGTCTTGCCGTCAACCACCAGCATTACGTTGGAGATGTCAATGGGGCTTTCCTTCTGGATAATGCCGCCCTGAGGATTTGCTGCGCTGGGCTTGGTGTGCTTTGTTACCATGTTGCAGCCCTCTACCAGGATCTTACCTGTTTTGGTATCTACATGAAGGACCTTGCCCTGCTTGTCTTTATCTTTTCCTGCGATTACTTTTACTAAATCGTCTTTTCTGATCTTATGCACAGTGGCCACCCCCTTATAATACTTCCGGAGCCAGAGAAACGATCTTCATAAACTGCTTCTCTCTTAACTCTCTTGCTACCGGCCCAAAGATACGAGTTCCTCTTGGGGTCTTGTCATCCTTGATAATTACGGCTGCGTTCTCATCAAACTTGATGTAGGAGCCGTCTTTTCTGTGAGCGCCTTTTACCGTACGAACAACAACGGCCTTTACTACATCGCCCTTCTTTACAACGCCGCCTGGTGTTGCATCTTTAACGGAAGCGACGATGATATCGCCGATATTTGCATATCTTCTGGTTGAACCGCCCATAACACGGATGCACAGGAGTTCCTTTGCTCCGGTATTGTCGGCAACCTTAAGTCTGGTTTCCTGCTGAATCATACCTGATACTCCTTCCTGAAATAATTATCTGGCCTTCTCAACGATCTCAACCAGTCTCCATCTCTTGTCCTTGGACAGCGGTCTGGTCTCCATTACTCTTACGGTATCGCCGATTCCGCACTCGTTATTCTCGTCATGGGCTTTTAATTTATAGGTCTTCTTTACAATCTTACCAATTAAAGGGTGCTTTACATGGTTCTCAATGGCCACAACAATGGTCTTGTCCATCTTGTTGCTTACCACTTTACCGGTACGCACTTTTCTTAAATTTCTTTCCACGGCAACTGTTCTCCTTTCCCAAATTACGCCAGCTTCGTCTTCTCAGCGATAACAGTCTGAATGCGGGCAATGTTCTTGCGAACTTCTTTGATTCTGCTGGTGTTATCTAACTGATTGGTTGCGTTCTGGAATCTTAAATTAAACAGTTCCTTTTTCGCAGCAACTAATTCCTGATTTAACTCTGCTGCGGACTTCGCCTTTAACTCTTCAACATACTTATTCGTTTTCACTGTTATCACCGCCTTCTAACTCTGCCTTAGAAACAATCTTGCACTTGCAGGGCAGCTTGTGCATAGCAAGACGCAATGCCTCACGAGCTGTCTCCTCCGGTACGCCGGCGATTTCAAACATCACGCGGCCTGGCTTAACAACTGCTACCCAGTACTCTAAAGAACCCTTTCCGGAACCCATACGGGTCTCGGCAGGCTTTGCCGTAACAGGCTTATCCGGGAAAATCTTGATCCAAACCTTACCACCACGCTTAATGAAACGGGTCATGGCCACACGGGCAGCCTCGATCTGATTGGACTTGATCCAGCAAGGCTCAACAGCGACTAAACCGAACTCACCATTAGAAATCTTATTTCCTCTCAGCGCCTTGCCAGCCATGCTTCCACGGAACTGCTTACGACGCTTTACTCTCTTAGGCATTAACATTATTTATCGCTCCCTTCCTTATTTCCCTTAGTTGGAAGAACTTCGCCCTTGTAAACCCACACCTTAACGCCAACCTTGCCGTAGGTGGTGTCGGCCTCAGCGAAACCATAGTCAATATCTGCTCTTAAGGTCTGCAGTGGGATTGTGCCCTCGCTGTAGAACTCGGTACGTGCCATATCGGCGCCGCCTAAACGTCCTGCAACTGCGGTCTTAATTCCCTTAACACCAGCCTTCATAGAACGGCTCATGGTGGACTTCATAGCACGACGGAAGGAAACACGGTTCTCAAGCTGCTGAGCGATAGACTCGGCAACCAGCTGAGCATCTCTGTCTGGTCTCTTGATTTCCTTAATGTCAATGAATACCTTCTTAGCGGTCATCTTCTGAACTTCGCCTCTTAATTTTTCAATCTCGGCGCCGCCCTTGCCGATTACAACGCCCGGCTTTGCGGTATAGATGATGATCTTTACTCTATCAGATGCGCGCTCGATCTCGATTTTGGAGATACCGGCGCTGTATAATCTCTTCTTCAGGAACTTTCTGATGTCATGATCCTCGATCAGGCAGTCAGCAAAGTCAGCTTCTGCATACCATCTGGAATCCCAGTCTTTAATAACACCGACTCTCATGCCGTGTGGATTAACTTTCTGTCCCATGTTCTGCCTCCTCCTTATCTTTCATTCAGCACAACGGTAATGTGGCTCATTCTCTTCTCGATGCGGTAAGCCCGGCCCTGTGCTCTTGGGTGAATTCTCTTCATGGTCGGTCCCTTATTTGCGTAGCACTCCTCTACGTATAAGTTCTCACGGCTCATGTTGTTGTTGTTCTCTGCATTTGCAATGGCAGACTCCAACAGTTTCTTGATTAAGCTGGATGCATATCTTGGGTTATAAGTTACAATTGCCAGTGCGGTGTTTACGTCCTTGCCGCGGATGGCATCTAATACAAAGCATGCTTTCTGAACAGAAACCCTCGCGTAAGATAACTTGGCGCTTGGTCTGGTGTCCTTATTCGCATTTCTTTCTCTCTTAATTTGGGATCTATGTCCTTTAGCCATGGATAAAAACCTCCTTTCGAAACGTCTGAATTATCTAACTCCGGATCTCTTCTCGTCTTTGCCGTGGCCTCTGAAGGTTCTGGTTGCAACGAACTCGCCCAGCTTATGTCCTACCATATCCTCGGTAATATAAACCGGAACGTGCTTTCTTCCATCGTGAACTGCGATTGTATGACCAACCATCTGCGGGAAAATGGTGGAACGGCGGGACCAGGTTTTGATCACCTGCTTGTCACCGGCGGCGTTCATGGCATCTACCTTCTTCAGTAAATGCGCGTCAGCAAATGGTCCTTTTTTTAATGAACGTGCCATAGGTTCAAACCTCCTTAATTACTTAATTGTTCTTCCGTCGCGTCTTCTTACGATCAGCTTGTTAGACTGCTTGTTCTTCTTTCTGGTCTTTAAGCCAAGAGCAGGTTTGCCCCAAGGAGTACTTGGACCTGGACGGCCGATACCAGTCTTGCCTTCACCACCACCATGTGGATGGTCGTTGGGGTTCATCACAGAACCGCGAACGGTAGGTCTGATGCCCATGTGACGCTTTCTTCCTGCTTTACCGATATTGATCAGAGCGTGATCACCGTTGCCAACTACGCCGATGGTAGCGCGGCAGATAATCGGAACCATTCTCATCTCACCGGAAGGAAGTCTTAAGGTGGCATATTTGCCTTCCTTAGCCATTAACTGAGCAGAGTTTCCAGCGGAACGTACCAGCTGGCCGCCCTTGCCCGGATATAATTCTACGTTGTGAATCTCGGTACCAACCGGAATCTGAGACAGAGGCAGGCAGTTTCCAACCTTAGCTTCAGCGGTCTCGCCGCTCATTACCTTCATGCCTACGGTCAGGCCTGCAGGTGCCAGGATATAAGCCTTCTCGCCGTCTGCATAGCAGATCAAAGCAATGTTGGCTGTTCTGTTCGGATCGTACTCGATGGCGATAACCGTTGCCGGGATGCCGTCCTTACGATTTCTCTTAAAGTCAATGATTCTATATTTTCTTCTGCTGCCGCCGCCCTGATGTCTAACGGTAATTTTACCCTGATTGTTACGACCTGCGTTCTTCTTTAAGGAAACTACCAGAGATTTCTCTGGGGTAGCCTTGGTGATCTCTGCGAAATCAGAACCGGTCATGTGTCTTCTGGAAGGTGTATATGGATTATACTTCTTGATTCCCATGACATTTACTCCTTTTTCTAATTTATCACGATATAGTGTTCATCGTATAGGTTCAGCACGCTGGCGTGCTGATACAGCTGTGTTCACTCATCTAAGCTCGAAAAAACGGCTCAGATTTGTGAACGGCTTTTGTGCTAGGTTCGAAGCTTGCCGCACCAAGCACTCAATGCCTACAGACCCTGGAAAATTTCGATTTCCTTGCTGTCCTCGGTCAGCTTTACAATGGCCTTCTTGGTCTTTGCAGTCTTGCCGAAGGTCATTCCTCTTCTCTTGGTCTTGCCCTCTAAGTTCATGGTGCTTACGGAAGCTACCTTGGTTCCGGGGAACATCTTCTCTACTGCTTCCTTGATCATGCTCTTGTTAGCCTCAGTGTGTACCATGAAGGTATACTTCTTGTCAGCCATAGCATTCATGCTCTTCTCCGTAATCACGGGCTTTAAGATTACGTCATAGTACTTAATATCTGCCATTATGCGTACACCTCCTCGATGGATGCCACAGCTGCCTTGGTAGCAACTACGGTGTTGTACTTCAGAATGTCGTATACGTTGATGGTTCCAACGGAAGCCGTCTTAACATCTGCAATGTTTCTTGCGGATAATACGGTATTCTGATCATTATCAGCTAAAACAACCAGAGCCTTGGATACCTTTAAGTTATCCATTACATTCTGGAACTTCTTGGTCTTAATCTCATCGAACTTCAGCTCATCAACTACGATAAACTTGTTCTCATTTACCCGGCTGGTCAGAGCGGACTTAAGCGCTGCTCTCTTCTCCTTCTTGTTCAGACGGATGGTGTAATCTCTGGGAACTGGAGCGAATACTACGCCGCCGCCGGTCCACTGAGGAGATCTGGTGGAACCCTGTCTTGCATGGCCGGTTCCCTTCTGTCTCCAGGGCTTTCTTCCGCCGCCGGATACCTCAGAGCGGGTTTTTGCCTTCTGCGTTCCCTGACGCTTATTTGCAAGCTGGGCAACCACTGCTAAGTGTACCAGGTGCTCGTTAACCTCCACACCGAATACAGCATCGTTCAGCTCTAATGTGCCAACTTCTTTGCCTTCCATATTAAAAACAGATACGTTTGCCATCTGTGTGATCCTCCTTTCCAACTAAAAGCTTACTTGGAAACCTTAACGGTCTCTTTAATCGTTACCAGCGCCTTCTTAGGTCCTGGCACAGCGCCCTTGATCAGAATCAGATTGTTCTCAGCATCAACCTTAACAACCTCAAGATTCTGGATGGTCACCTTCTCATGTCCCATGTGTCCAGGCATTCCCTTGCCCTTAAATACGCGGCCGGGAGTAGTTGCGGAACCGTTGGAACCCTGATGACGGTGGAACTTGGAACCGTGAGCCATAGGTCCTCTGGACTGTCCTAATCTCTTGATGGCGCCCTGGAAGCCTTTACCCTTGGAAATTGCGGTTGCATCAATCTTATCGCCAGCAGCGAAGATGTCAGCCTTGATCTCATCCTTAACAGAGTACTCCTCTGCGTTGTCTAAGCGAAGCTCTCTTACGTATCTCTTGTAAGAAACTCCTGCCTTGTCGAAATGTCCCTTCTGGGGCTTGTTAACCAGTTTTTCTCTCTTGTCCACAAAGCCAACCTGTACAGCCTTGTAGCCATCGTTCTCCACGGTCTTAACCTGGGTTACTACACAGGGTCCGGCCTGAAGCACGGTAACGGGAGTTAATACTCCGTCCTCGTTGAAGATCTGAGTCATGCCGACTTTCGTCGCTAAAATCGCTTTCTTCATCTTTTTACCTCCTGTTTTCATGATCTACAGCGGAACGCATTCTGCGTTCATCCTAGAGCAGTCTAATATAGGTGGAACACTATGAACCGCTTCTTTCCAGAAGCCGGTATGTTGATTCCTGGCCGCATTGGCCTGTCAGGAAGCAGTGTTGCTTTTATATCTAAACCATTCAGGATTTTCTTAATTCAGTGTCCTTTCGGACGGGCGAATCACAAGTTTCCAATCAGCCCTTGTTCTTCATCTTAATGTCGATGTAAACGCCTGCAGGCATCTCTAACTTGGACAGGGCGTCTACGGTCTTCTGGCTGGGAGAAATGATATCGATCAGTCTCTTGTGGGTTCTCTGCTCGAACTGCTCTCTGGAATCTTTGTACTTGTGTACGGCGCGCAGGATGGTTACCACTTCCTTCTTGGTAGGTAACGGCACCGGT
This sequence comes from Candidatus Cottocaccamicrobium excrementipullorum, assembly GCA_018713255.1. Taxonomy (GTDB): domain Bacteria; phylum Bacillota; class Clostridia; order Lachnospirales; family Lachnospiraceae; genus Caccovicinus; species Caccovicinus excrementipullorum. Next base: position 24,511 of record DVFL01000005.1, read on the forward strand.
CCGCTCACCTGAGATCCGGTTTTCTTTACAGTTTCGATAATTTTTCCAGCAGACTGATCTACCAGCTGGTGATCGTATGCCTTTAATGTGATTCTCATTACTTGACTTGCCATAAAAAAAGTCGCCTCCTTTTCGCACTTTACGAAGTACGACAAGCGGTGACTGTACACGTTCCCGTGTGTGTCGCGACCGACCACACGCTGTTTCTGCCGGTATGAGCAGATGTTTAATTTGGTACAGTGACTTGTCGCCAGTTTTCTAACTTGACATTCGCTCCACGGAAAACCTGCCACATATCTGGCAGCAACCTCACGTTTCATCGCTATCATGCCACAGCCTTTAAAGAATAGCATACTTATCCGGATAATGCAAGCACTTTTTTCATATTTTTTCAGGGTTTTTGGCGAGTTTCTTTCGATTTTGGACCAATGTAATTTCCCAGCAGCCTTTCCGAGAACGCAGAAAAGCGTCTCAACACTTCTGTCCATGAATACAGAATGCATTGAAACGCTTCCTCGTTATCTCTTCATTTTAATAGTACCAATCTCCGCTGTAATATTCCGGCTCAGTAGGTGCTCTTCCTGCTACGTCAGATACCTCTTCTCCGTCAATCTCCACCACTTTTCCTGCGCTGTTGGTCTTATACTTAAAATCATCAGAATTCTTTACGGTACGGTTCTTGATTACCTTGCCGGAGGAATTCACTAAAACAGCATAATCCATGGTAGGAAGCTTGATGAGTTCGTAATCATCATTCTCCGCAACCTGAAGCTTTCCTACATAATATAAGCAGTTATCCTTGATCCCTGTGAAGCCTCTTCCTGCGGAAGTGAAATAAAAGGTGCTTTCTTCTCCGGTATCCTCCATCACCTTCTGCCGTCCAGTATGGGCCCAGCAGCTGTTCTCATTCTCTCCAAAATAATACGAAGTGAAATTGCTCTCATCCTCGCTGTCCCCCAGATAAACCTTCTGAAGGCCGTAAGCAGGATTTCCTTCGCTGTTAAACAAATAGGTTTTTCCGCTTACCGTAAGGAGATCTTCTCTTGTAGCAATTCCATCTTCATCCGCCTTGGGAACGCCTTTCGAGCTGAAATAGTACCAGTGAACTCCGCTGGTATTGCTGTTCAATCCCCTGGGCGCCTCTGCGGTAAACCATCCCGTAACCATCGTGCCGTCGGACTTAAAATATTTATAGCTGGTAATGGAACTTCCGCCCTCTACATTCTTCCAGCCATACTGCATGGCGCCATCTGTGTTCATGCAGTAGTACTCGCCATCAATGCGGACCACACCATACTCATTTCCACTATTCTCGTCTGGAGTAAGCTTGCGGCCATTGGATTTAAAATAATACCAATATTTTCCGTTATTATCCATCTGGGTGAAGGGATCATATTCATTCTCTTCATCCTCGTCATAGGAAGCATCCTCCGGCGGGTCCAAAAGCTGCCATCCAGTTAACATCTGTCCGCTCTCATTGGTGTAATACCGGTTCTCATCTACCCAGCCGGTCTGCATCACTCCAACATCATTAAAATAGTACCAGACATTGTTAATCTTCTTCCAGCCCTCTTTTACTGCTTCACCATCGCCGTCGAAATAATACCAGGCGGTGCCGCCGTCTGCCTGAGAGGAACAGTCCTCTTTCAGCCAGCTGTCCGTCACCATGATGCCGTTGCTGTCCACATAATATTCGTCATCGATCCAACAGTCCACAGCCATGTATCCGTTCCGGTCCAGGTAGCGGTATTTTCCGTCTGCGCCTTTCTGCCACTCGTTTCTTACAATATATCCGTCCTTATCCTGATACTGCCACTGACCGTTATTCTGTACCCAACCGGCCGCTGCCCAGGAGGAAAATGCTGCTCCTGCGCTGAGAGCTGCCGTCAGCGCCAGGACTGCCAAACCTTTTTGCTTCATGTTCAAACGCTCCTTATCTTTACAGGATTCCCGCAAAACGGCTCCTGCTGGTATCAATACCCTTACACACTCTGTAATTAATACTACTATATACAAGAAATTTTAGCAAGTTTTTTCCATCGTTTCAACGACATTTCTATTTCGAATTTATTACGTTTTTCTACCGATTTTCCCCAGCCTTCTCTTGACTGGCCTTTGAAGCTTCGTCTATAATGAAATGTACACGATGCCGCCAATCAAGCGGCACACGGCTGATGAAAGGATATTGTGATAGATATGTGGAAAGCAGACAACTGGAAAGACTATGAAGTGATTGACTGCTCCAAGGGAGAAAAATTAGAACGTTGGGGAAATTATCTGCTGATCCGTCCCGATCCTCAGGTAATCTGGGATACTCCAAAAACCAATCGGGGATGGAGAAAACCTAACGGCCATTATCACCGCAGCTCAAAGGGCGGCGGCCAGTGGGAATTTTTCGATCTTCCTGAACAGTGGTCCATTCATTACAAGGATCTAACCTTTCAGCTGAAGCCATTCAGCTTCAAGCACACCGGCCTTTTCCCGGAACAGGCCGCCAACTGGGACTGGTTCGGAGATAAAATTCAAAAGGCCGGCCGGCCCATTAAAGTCCTCAATCTTTTTGCCTATACAGGAGGCGCCACTCTGGCTGCCGCTAAAGCAGGCGCATCGGTCACTCATGTAGACGCCTCAAAGGGCATGGTGGGATGGGCCAAAGAAAATGCAAAATCCAGCGGCCTGGAACATGCCCCTATTCGGTGGATTGTTGACGACTGCGTTAAATTTGTGGAACGGGAAATCCGCCGAGGCAACCATTATGACGCCATAATCATGGACCCTCCCTCTTACGGTCGGGGGCCAAAAGGGGAAATCTGGAAAATCGAGGACAACATTCATCATCTGGTGAAGTTATGCGCCAGCCTGCTCTCATCAGATCCCCTTTTCTTTCTGATTAACTCCTACACCACTGGTTTAGCTCCTTCTGTGCTCTCCTATCTTTTAGGAACAGAGCTTTCCCCAAAATACGGCGGAAAGATATCTGCTGACGAAGTGGGGCTTCCCGTCTCCTCCAACGGACTCGTCCTTCCTTGCGGAGCTTCCGGACGGTGGGAGGCCTGAACCTAATCGACAAATTAATGCAGCCGGTCTCTTGGATCACTTCCATTGAGAACCGGCTGCTGCGCTGTCTTATCAAATCATTTTATTCCATTCACCTGGCTGCACCTCACCGTTACTCTGGATCTTCCTCCTACTGTGCAGGTAAACAACGTTAAATCCCATTCTCCTGCCTCCATTTCTTCAACGGCTGTGCTCTCCAGGATTTCCACCTTCTGAACCACATAGTCATATCGATTTCCTTCTGCATCAATCAAAACCACCGGTTCTCCCGGCTCCATTTTTTTCAATCCCCCAAAATGACGTTCATAATTATGTCCGGCAATAATCAAGTTTCCCTCGGCGGCGCTTCCCTGATAACGGCAAGGCGCAGTCCTAAGCTTTGGATAACTCCATTGGTTCATTACCGGGAGCGTTAAGCCTTGATCAGGGAGCTCCAAAACTCCCATATAATCATTTCCATCCACAGGAATCACCGCTGTCCAGCTTTCCGATTCTTCTTCCTGTCCAATGGTTTCTTCCTCAGACCCGCTATCCCTCACAGTCTCCACTTCCCCGGTTTCCATCTGAGCTAAAATTTTCTGTGCGCTCCAGCCGGCCCTCCATCCATCTGCCACGTTGTAGACAGTGAGAGAAAGAGCTGCCGCAATCAGCAGCAGCCCTCCAATCAACAGGAGAATACTTTTCCCATTTCCTTTATTGCTCATGTCTGGAGCTCCCCCTTTTTCTGCAGACCACAGCCGCCAGAATCAGCAGGCATCCTCCGCCTAAAAACAAGGGTACCGGCCACCAGAGCTGACCGGTCTGGGGAAGACGGGCCAGTGGAACCTCCTGCTCAGGAATCTCGGCTGTCTCCGGAGTTTTCTGTCCGCCTCCAGGAACATTCTGATCAACAATGGTGGTGATCTCCGGCTTGCTGCTTTCCGTTACCTCATCACCTCCGGAATCTCCTCCGCCGCCATGATCATGAGAACCGCCGGGTCTTTCCGGTTTCTCAGGTTCTTCCGGTGATGTGGGCTCTTCTGGATTTGTAGGTTCTTCCGGTTCCGGCGAGGTAGGCTCCTCCGGAGATGTGGGTTCCTCTGGTTCCGTAGGTTCCTCGGGAACAGGAGAATGCTTTACGTCCGCTTTTGTTTGAATGCCATCTGTCACATTAACCACAAACGCCACAGGCTGATAGGTGATTCCGTTAATCCTGACAGAATCTCCAGTAACCAGATACCATCCTTCTGCCAGATGATCAAAAACCGCATCGCCTCTCTCCCCAGTCTGCTGTTTAGCCCACGGGGTCAGCCCCTTTTCCTCAACGATTTTTTCCAGACGAAGAGCCAGTGCCTGCCACTCTGCATTGTTTTCACAGTCCAATGAAATATCGTATCCAGCAAAGCTCCCTGTAAGCTGCTTATTCTGATCTGCAACCTGGTATAGATAAAACCGCGCATTGGAATATCCGTAATGCAAAACCAGTCCCCCGCCAGAATCTGCAAATGAAGCCCTCGGATGCAGAAGCGTTATGAGCATACACAAGCAAATTATGATTGTGGGTATCCTTCTCCGAATCTTCATCTTCCATTCCCTTCCTTTTTTTCTGTTTCCATTTTTGTGCTCCGGCTCTCCGTCTTTCTGCGCCTTCTGCTTCTCCCATAAACTGCTGCTCCTGCTGCGATCGCAACGACTGCACCAGCAACTGCCGGAATCCACCAGCTGGACTCCTGTTCCGCCACCACCGCCGATTCTTCCTCTTCAGTCTCCGGCGTTGGAATACGGACGCCCCGCACCAAAAGGCGGTGGGTATTTACCCCGTAAGGATAACAAGTATATAAGGTACAATAATCCTTTCCCCGCTCAATGAGAAGAGGATCCACATCATCCGGCTCTGTAATCAGGACCTGATCCACTTGATAGGTCAAAACTCTATCCAGCACTGTCAAAGAGAACACATCTCCCACCTCCAGCTGATCCAGGTCCGTAAACATTTTTGCTTTCACCAGCCCTGTGTGAGCTGTCAGCACACAATGGGTGCTCTCTCCGCCTGTGGGAAGGGAGGTGCCGATCCACCAGCCCACCCCGGCCTGAAGTGCGGATTCCTCCGTTCCCTGATAAATGGGCAGATGGACGGAAATCTTTTGAATATCAATATATCCCATCATGCCAATGCCCATGGGATTCAAGAGTCCGGAAATCTCCTCCATCTCTTCTTCTGATACGGCAAACTGATTTTCCTGCTCCGCCAGCCGCCGGTTGTAATCCTCAGCAGCCGCCCACATCTCGCTGTAATCCGCCGCTTCTCCCCTTGTCACCTCATTGTACTGAGCCAGCTCCTTCTGAAGCTGCCAGCGGGTGTACCAGTCTGAGGCCGCGGGATAAAACATAATGCCGAATCCTATGAGGAACAACAGGATAATGCATATGGTAATCCATCTTGGTCTTCGTTTCATTGCCTGCTTATTCAATCCTTTCTCCAACGGTACGACCCGCCCCACAAGCCTGCTTATGGAGCGGCTCCTGCAGTCGGAGGACAACTGCCGGAAAAAGGGGAGGAATCCCTTTTCCGGCCTGTTGTCATTTAACTGCCATACATGATCAAGCTGTTATGTAATTGAGCTTGGAGTCAAATCCTTTATTTGTTCTCCTTTTTCCTGCGGGAAACCACAAGAAGGGCGCCGGCGCCGAGCACAATCACTGCACCGGCAATGGTGTACATTCTGGTGCCGGAACCGCCGGTGTGGGGGATAGGACTGTTGGCGAATTTCACGTCAACTAAATTATCCCTGTCTCCATCAACAGTAATCGCAATCTCCAATGGCCGATCACTCTTAACATAGCCATCTGGAGCTTTGGTTTCTGTTAGCGTATATTCCCCTTCATCAAGTCCATCAATGCGAATATATCCGTTTTCACCAGACGTTACAGTTGCAATTACACCTCCTGTACTATCCTTTAATTCAAATTCAGCGCCAGCCAGTCCTCCATTGGTCACAGAATCATATTTAAAAATATTAATTCCATATGTTCTCACAATTACTACGTCTGGCGCACTTTCTTCATCTAAATAGCTAACCCATGCTGTATTCAAATAACTTCCGGCTTTTGCATCTGCAGATAGCTCCGCCGTATACGTTACGGTAATTGCCGTATTTCCCAGATCGTTTTCTTTAATAATATCGTCATTATACAACGCAATTAAATCCAGTGTAATTTCAAAGGTACATTCATCATCCGGATCCATTTCTACCTTATAATTATTGTTCGATAATACTTGATCCCCTATTTTTACGACAAAACTATTATCATTCAGTTCCAGTTCCTCATCCATCTCATCATGGAAGGTAAGGATATACTCTCCCTCAGCCTCACCTAATGCCTGAGTACTGATTTTTGGATCATCTACAGGATAGTTAATATAATCCAGGAGGTTTTCCGGAACATTGGATTTCAATTCAAACGTAACTTCTTCTCTTGCTGCAACGCTATCAGATGCGATTTCCGCATCGCCCTGAAGAATCCATTTTTCCAATCCTGGTAAACTGGTCTTACTCTCCGCATCTTTTCCATGAGCAGCTTTAAGCTGTGTTAACCCAGTCACAGTTGCCAAACCATCTGAAAAATCTGTGAATTCTACAATATGATTCTCCTCTTCTGTCTCAGCATGTGCTTCCCAGCGCGTGCCTTGTGAATCATCATACCATCCGTCAATTAAATCTTCACAGTCCGGTTCTCCATCTAAAGCCCAGCCTTTTCCAACCGTACCAAATGTTAAAGATGGTCCATTTACTCCCTCAGAAACATAAATATCATCACCGCCGGTAATTGCATGATTGTTGTAAATCACTGCATCCGCAGGAAGAACGACTGTTGGATCATAATTATCTCCATACCCTACATAAATACCGCCGCCGTAACCATTTAAAGCTCTGTGTGTCACTTCATTTCCTGTAATTTCAAGTTCTGCCCCATCTGCAACGGTTAAATTTCCCTGCCGTACATAAAGACCTGTATTGTGGTTGTCCATAATACGAAGGCTGCTTGTAGAATCCACACTAAAATCGAAATTATTATACAGACGTACAGCAGCATAACCATAACTTGCATTGCTTGCATTTCCAGTTACAATAACCTTCGAACCATCTGAAATGGTTAAATTATCATTTACGGTAATGCCCATGCCTTTATTTCTATTTGTATTCACTTCAGATGATGTAATCTGTAACTCTCCGGCTGAAAGTCCGTGTGCACCATTGTCATTAAAGTTAACTACAGAATCTTTAATGATAAAGTGGGAACCATTTGATCCATTTCCTGTACTATTAATTACATCTACCTTGGAGTTCGTAATGGTTGCATAAAACGTGCCGGTAAAACCTGAACGATTATGGTCTGAAATAAAGGTGGAATCTTCAATATTTACATTATATCCTCCATTTCCTCCATCCCACTCCAATGCATCATTGGCATAATTCTTTATTGTAAGGGTAGAGCCATTTAGCACATTCAGCACATTATTGTCACAGAAATAAATAGCATGAGGGGAATTCGCAGCGCCAGTTGCATCCATTAACATATTCACATTATCTAAAGTAAGAGAAGCATCCTTGCTGGCACAAATCGTTTGCCAACTCCACTCACTTGTGTAGGGCGTGGAGCCAATCCCCTTCATCACAACATCGCAGTCTTTAAACGTTAAACCCGCGCCCCACAACGCAATACCATATTGTTCAAACGTGACGGTTGGCTTTTTTGTATAACCTGGAGCGGCAGCTATCGTAATATTTTTGCTCAGATTCAGCCCATTTGTCGTAGCATCCGCCAATAGTTCAATTGTATCACCTTTGCTTGCTGCCTTAACTGCCTCATCCAGTGTAGCATACGTGGTATCTCCCACCTTAGCCACATCACCTGCCGCCAACGCCGTCATGGGCAGTATAGCGCAGATCATTACTACTGTAAGAATCCACGACAGTATTCTTCGTTTCACACTCTTCATACTCCTACTCTCCTTTTCTTCTTTGTTTCTTTTCCCCGGCGCTTCCCGCGCCGATTTTATAGAAATCCCGCCTGACTGCCGGCGCTCTGCTCCAAAACCGCCAGGCGCGTTTTCCTTCCTCATTAACCTTATACGATCAACTACTCTTTTCCCCTTTTTTTCTCTGCCGGATTTCTCTCTGCCAGAGCCAGGAGGCCAACAGCATCATTCCCATTCCTCCAACAGACAAAAGATCAGTTCCCGGCCCCCCGGTATTTACCCCGTTAAATGTGGCTGTCCACGCGAATCCGAAAGTGCTTCCCGTCAGTTCTTCCAAGCTGTTCACTTCATAGGTGACAGATTCTCCCCACTCATCCGCCTTCTCTGCATGAGCAGAAAGGAGCTTTGGCCGGGCGCTTTCATCGGTGTATTGAAGGACTTCTATCTCTTCAGCGCCTGCTTCTTTCTGTCCCCGGTTCTTAAACTGGATTTCCACCTTAAAGGGTTCTTTCATCGACTCATATACAGTTTCCTCTGCCGTTCTCCCGGCAATCCCCAGCCGGCAGAACACCATCTCCGCAATTGGATCAGACAGCCTCTTTTCTGCAGCGTTCATCAGCTTCCCCCAATCAGACTGGAAACCTTCGCCGACAGATCCTGCCGTCGAAGGACTGGCTAAAATTTCCGCCTGAAGCTTGGGCTCATGATCCGGGTCTGCCCCATCCCAAAGAGCGGCGGCGCAGCTTTCCGGCAAAGTTACGGTAATTCGAACCTCCTCGTCTTCATAAGTAAGAAGGTTAGACCCTTTCAGCAGCCCTGATTCCTCTACCGGACCAGAGGTGATCACATACGCAGCCGGCAGCTGCTCCGTTTCGGTCTGGAGTCTGTTCTGATTTGTAATGCCCCATTCCAGCTCCTCCAGCTGCCCATAGTCCAGATCCACCGCCAAAAGATGAATCCCTGCCTGGCTTCCGTCCGCTATGATTTCCTCCTGAAGCACTTCCTCATTCTCATCTTCCCAGAAATCATCGCCTGTTCTGCGGATAATCAAGGTACCATCTTCCGCGATTCGCCGGGAAGCGGTAATCTCCTCTCCCGCCAGATAAGCGGCGGCAGCTCCAGGTCCCTGCCTGATAACCATTTCTGGAAGAATCACGGCAGAGGCTTCTGCTCCCTCTTCAGTTCCAGCTAATGGCTCCTCAATCACCACCTCAGGTCCTTCTTCTTTATGTTCTGCCAGAGACTGTGAATCAGCGATGAGTTCCGGATAAGCATTAATCCATTCTTCAATCACTTTTCCAGATAACCGAACCGTTACCGGACCAATAAGGGGCTTTTCTTCCCCGTCTGCCAAAAGGCGAAAATGAAGGGCGCTCAAGCTTTGTCCCTCTTCCAGAATCAAGCCGTCTAAAAGCTCCTGCTCCTCCTGGGTAATATCCCCAACTTCCAGCTCCAGTTCCTCCGCCTCAGGGAAAGAGGAAGCAGGGCCGGTAATCTGAATTTCCATTCCGTCCTTCTGTTCTTCTAAAGTGATCCTTCCCTCACCCGTCACCTCAAACAGGAAACCTTGTTCCGCTGTAAATTTCTCATTATTCCATCGTCCCACAGCCTTTACCTTGCCGTAATAAATTCCCGGTCTTGCGTCCTGAGCCAACTGGTAGACACAATTAATCCAGCCAATGTCCTCTGCTTCCTCAGCTTTCCTGGGCCGGAATTTTCGAAATTCCGTTCCGAAAATTTCCACCTGATACTGCACCTTGGCTTCAGCGATTTCCATCGCTTTTTCCTCATATTTTTCTATGGTTCTCCGATCCTTCTCTTCCCGCTTTGCTTTCTGAGAATTCTCTTCCTTATCCATATCAGAAGGGCTGGCTGTTTTCTCCGCCTGAGAAGGGGAAGCTGTCTCTTCTTCTGCTGCTTCCGAATCAGAAGCTAACTCTTCCTCCTCCCGCCAATCACTCCAGGAAGGTTCCGACATCCAGATATTCATCTCCTGGAAAACCCCGGTTTCCACTCCATCGCCGCCGGAAAGCTCAAGATTCACTGCAGGAAGCCCGATACTGTAATAAAACTTCTGAGAAGAACGGATCTTCCCTTCCTCTCCCTCTCCCGCAAACCGGAAATTAACGGAAGCCTTTGTGGGGCCAAGATCTTCCTCAGTGTAGAATTCAAAATAAATCTCCCGCCACTCTCCTGGTTCCAGGCTGATTTCCTTTAATTCTGCCGGATTCTCTTCTTCCTCAGCAAACTCTTCGTCCTCTTCTTTTTCATTTTCCTCCTCTGCTGCCGCCTCTGTTTTCGTCTCCTCATCTTCAGCAGCATAATAATCAACGAATGCTCCATTTTCCTGAGAGATATAACGGCTGCTGAAGGTCAAACTGCCTTCTGTAATCAACTGATCCGTATTATTTTTTAAGTAAATCGTCATCACAGAAAGGTTCCCCGGCGCAGTATCATTGTCTTCCGCAATGACGTAAATATCCACATCCTGAGTTTTCCCTTTTTTATATTTGGCGTTGCTGGCCGTCGCCCAAAGACTTTCCTTCTGTCTTCCCGCTGATGCAAATGCCCTGGATGGACCAGACACCAAAGTATTCCAGGAAAACGGTATTTCCAGAATCATAGAAGCAATCAACATGACCGCCGCCAGCCCGCCAAAACGCCGTTTTCTTTGCCGGCGCAGCTTGTCAGGTTTTTTCCTGCTTCTGGCTCTCCTGCCTTCCATGCTTTACCCCCTCTTCCCGATGATCTGTTCTGTTCACATTGTTTAGGCCATTATATTCCCCTTAGCGTTAGGAAAAGCATTTCATCTGCCAGTCTGACCATTATTTTTATTGTATTTTTTTGCACGCAAAAAAAGCGGGCAAAAAATGATTCCACATTTTTTGTCCGCTTCAATCCTTTACCTTCCTCCGTTCAGCACCCTCCAGATTCCTGGAACATACCGTTTCATTACAGCTGCTCCCCAGTAGCTTACCGACGCCATGAGAAATGGCATCGCCAAATATAACGCTACAGGAAGCCACACTGACGGAGGCGCCAAAAAGGCGATAGATTTATTTAACAGTCTTACCAGTGCGAAATGCACTGCGTACAGGAAAAAATTGCATTCCATCCAAGGTTTTACTTTAGGAAGATAGTTTTCATTCACCATGAGCCAAAGGCCAATCGGCGTGCATATTCGATACAGCACCGTAGTCCCAGGGAGAAAATACCGGGCAGTAAGCCAGTAATTTAAAGCCCCTGCTCCGAGAAAAAGAACGCCCCCAAAAAAGCGCGTCATGCTCCATGGTTTTTCCAGCTCATGACCGTGCAGCGCCAGAAACCCGCCGCATCCATAATAGAACAATGCATCCTCATTAATGTAAGGAAAATCCGCCGCCGTCCATACTGCGCCGAACACCAGCGCCAGAAATACGGTTCCCACCATTTTCCTGCGAAGAAACACATAGAGAAAAGGCGCCAGAAGAATCAAAAAAATCAGCTGGCGCAGATACCAGAATACATACAGATAGCGAAAGTTCACAATTCCGTCCAACAGATGTTCTAAATCCAAAGGAATTCGTCCTTTTCCCATCACCCGCTCCACAAAAGGCAGCCGGCTTCCAGCCACATATCCCAGATAATACAGAGCAGTCCACAGCACATAAGGAATCAGCACGCTGTGAAAACGGGAAATCCATTTTCGCTTCAGCTCTCCCCAGTGAAAATTCCGATAAAACAAATAAGCAGAAATCAGGAAAAAGCCCGGCACAGCAATCTGCCCTAAGCTGTCCCCGATCATATGCTCAAATTGATTCACCCCTTCCCCTCTGGTGGTCTTTCCTAAAAACAGCTCTCCGTTATAAGCATGAACCCACACCACAAAAAGACTGAATACAAAAGTGAACCAGGTAATTTTACTGCGAAATTTCCGTTCTTCCATGATTCCCTCCTGTCTTTCTGATGGACGTATTCGTTCTGCGGTTTTACTGATATTCTCGGATCAAACAATACTGCTTCAAATCAAAATGCTTTTCCACAACCCCAAATACTTTAAACCCGTAGTGCTCGTACATCGCCACGTTTTTAGGATTGTGAGTCTCCAAAGAGATCATCAGCTTATGCTTCTGAGCGTATTGAATCGTTTCGTGCATCAGCAGGTCCGCCAGTCCATGGTGCTGTTTAGCCGGACTAACAGCCAGATAAATAATATGAAGTCTTTCCTCCTGATGAAGCTGATCTGTCCACCGTGAATTCAGATAATCCCTTCCCAACATAAAGTTCCAGAATGTTTTCAGGGACGGATCTTCTTTAATCAGATATTCATCCGTTTTCAGCTGGGCTCTTGCTTCTGTAAGGAAATACTGCAGGAAATGGTAAGGCTCCGATTCATCAGACACCACCAGAATCGCATTTAATTCGCTGCTGTCCGCATAGATCTGGCAAGTCTCAAAAAATTCATTTAAATCGCAGGCAAACAATTCCGGCATCAGCCGTTTTCTCGTTTCTTCATCTGGGATCAGCTTAAGGTACAGCGGATCCTGCTGAAAGCATTGGGTAAGAAGATTCTCTAATTTAGGGAAATCTTTCTTTTCCACACGGTATAATTTCTGGCTTTCCATTCTCTTTTTTATTCTCCTGTTAAACATTTTTCCAAAGCAGCGCTCATCTTTTCCACTGCCTGGAGCATATACAGCAAATCTTCTCTATAACAAGTCCTCTGGTCTGCCTCAACTGCCCGCAGACGATTTTCTTCTTTTGAAAACTCTTCCGCGCCCTGCTCTTCCATTTCCTTAAGCCGCTCCACCAGATGGAACAAATTCGCATGACGGCGTATCCGTCCGTATCCCCATGCCAGCCGTTCCTTCGGCTGATTAAATACATAATCGGTAAAGTAACGGAACACCTCTTCCTCAAACAAGAAAGCATACCGGTTATTGTCAATCTGATATAAACACTCCAGCGCAGCTGAAGGATCTGCTTTTTCCAGCGCCCTTTGCGCTTTCTTCAAATAAAGCAGATTGGAAGCCACTCCTTCCTGAGGGAAAAGCACTCCATCATGCCAGTCCAGCCGAACAAAATATTCCTGGGCCTTTTTAAACCAAAACAGCATCTCCTTCTCTAAAGGAATCGCCTGGCTGCGAAGAGACGCCGCCGTTTCTTCCTGACCATTCTTCAAGGCAGCTTCATGCTGCTGATTCAAGGTCCAAACCCGCTGATATAACTCAGCCCCTCTTTCCTCCGCTGTTTTCACCGCTTCTCTCAGCTGGACCTCCAACACGGAAACTTTCTTTTCCCATTCTCTTTCTTCGATTTCCCATGGGGTAAGTTCGCCCTTTTCTTCTGTTATCCCCAGCTTTTCCCCAATTCCCTGCTTCAGCGAATCAGCCATTCCCCGAAATAGGGCAGAAAAATCCAGGGGCGCCGCTGCCAGCCGGTCAAAAGCCATCACTAAGCTGCCGTAAAGCTGATGATGAAAACGGTAAACTGCCTCATGATAATACTCCTGATTGTCAAATTGGGAGTGATAATGCGTTTCCATAAAAGAACCCGCAGCAAAATCATTCACCATAGAAGGAATTCCAGAGATAGCAATGGAAAAATCATCCGACCAGGTTTCAATGGGACAAAGTACGGTAATGCCTTCTGGATAAGCCTCCCGGTCCACCTTAATCCCTTGAATAAACTCTTTTAAAAATGTGCTGTATTCCCAAGTACTGCGAATGGCGTCTTTTCTGCTGTGGGCATGAGCCGGCAGCTCAAAATTCAAATCCGCCACAACCTTCCCCGGCCAGTCTGGATGAACAGAAAACACCTGCTGGTAGGCGCCGGTGGACCAGTCGTATTTTGAATCAGAAATCCCCCATTCTTCCGCTGCCATGGCACAGAACACCAACGTCTTCTGCGGACGATAACCACTTAAAATCAAGGCCCGGGCAATCCCAAGCATCATGGCCACGGCGCAGTTATCATCCTGAAATCCAGAAAAATAGGAGTCATAATGGGCAGAAAGCAGAATCATGGAATCCTTCTCTCTTCCCGGGATCCTTCCAGTAATATTATAGCTGGTCTGATCCTTCACCACTGCAGTTTCTGCATTCAAGCGCACCTTAATCTCCCCCGAAGGAGATGCCTTTAACGCCTTTTTCAGCAGGGATGCATCAGCCCGTGAAATGGAAAACGCCGGAGCATCTGCCGGTCCGGCTATATCCTGAGCGTTCAATGCATTTTCGTCAATCTCTCCGTACCCGCCTTCCTGCACCGCCAGCAAGGCGGCGGCTCCCTTTAGCTTAGCCTGGTATACCGGAAAATTAATCCACCATTCATCCCGCTGATTAATATCTGCCAACACCAGTTTTCCTTCAGCTTCCAGATTCTGATAATCCTCTTTCGTTCCTTTTCCCACATCAATCAAGGAGAATTCCCGAAATCCCTGGGTGGAAAAGTTTGTCTGATAAGCTCCCAGCTGAAACGTTTTCCTTTCTCCTGTCTCGTCCGTATATTCCAGTACGGCTCGTTTAAACGTCCAGGCATCAACCTTAATCGGATCCTTCTCCACCTGAGACAGGCCTATCGCCTTCATTTCTCTCACCAAGAATTCTCCCGTTTCAAATTCCGCCTGGGAACCGGCCGTGCGATAACCTAATTCAGGATTGGTCTTGAATTCTTCCATCTTTCTGGCAAGATGATAAGAATAATCCACATCCAGTTCATGAAAAAAACGTTCTTCTTCCGTCATAATCTTTCACTCACTTTCCTCTAGGAGTATAACACAAGGCTCTGCAGAAAACAACCTTGGGCACAAAAGGGAAAATCCCAGAAACCCTCATCTGGATTTCCAGGATTTTTCCAAGGTGAAGTACGAGAAAGCATGAGGTTCTGCACTGTTTATCCCCTCTCTGCTCCCTGTTATCTGGAGGACGTTTCACCAGGGTTCAAAAAAACCTCTAACGCACTTTTAGACATCTGATTAATCATCCAGGAGCCCTCCAGCCGAACATAATAGCTGCTTTCTCCCTCCATCAGATCTCCAATCTCCAGACTCACGGATGAACTCTGCCCTGAGCCTTCCGCCTCTTCTGAAGAAGTATAAGTATACTTCAGCCGAATCTGGCTTCCGTCAAATCCCATGGCCTGCAATTCTTCCTGGTCCGGCTTCCAGGCCGTGCATTGTCCTAACGTCAGACCTGCCGCAGCAGCAGCCATTTCCTCCGTCAAGGTATCCTCCTCCCGAGAATAAAGGGTACAGCTTTCTCCTGTCTCTACCGTCACTTCCTGAATCTGATCCTCCTCAGTCTGCGGCAAGGTATCTGGCTGAATAAATTCCAGATAAGAATAATCCATGGCGCTGACCAGTCCGCTGTCAATGGTATACACCTGGGGCTCATCCTCCAGCTTAGCATAATACCGGCCGTCCTCAAGCTCATTTCCAATCAAAACAGCCGCTTCATTCCCCTGGCTGTCCATAAAAACCGCCTGGCGCAGCGGCTGATCAAGGCCATAATTTTTCAGATCTCCTGCCCCCTCCAGCTCCCGGTCTGCCCTCAGATCAGCGCCGCTGGAAGCCAAAAGAGAAACCAGGCTTTGTTTTAAGGGACGGTCAGGATCATCTGCATCCTTCCACTGGCCTTCCTCCTTCAGAAAGTTCTGCGTGCCATCTTGGCTGGTAATAGAAATCTTCGTCACCTCATTCAAATTCGTCAGCCGGATCACCGCAGCTTCTTCTTCAGCCGCCTGACGGCTCTCTTGACGGCTTACCGCCCCGTTAACTCCTGCATAGCCGATACACATTACTGCCAGCAGGCCAATTCCCGCCATCATTGAACGATTCTTTTTCAACTTCTTCACCTCCCGGTCTAAAGTTTTCTTCTGCGCATCCATACTGCAAATCCCATGCCGATACAGAAAACAGGAATCAGGAAAATGAAAATCGACGCCCACAGTCCTGCGGAAGGAATAGTATTATAGGTCACCTGCAGGCTCTTGGCCGGAATAGAGATATTCACAATATCCTCAAAATTCGCTGTCACACCGTTCATAAACAAGGTCAGGTTTGCCAGATTGGTAAACGCGCTGGTAATGCCCTCATCAATCATCTCCGGGCAGGCAAATAAGGTAAGCACCGCCTGGCCGGAATCCAGTTCCTTCGTGGCGGAAGCCGCCAACGTGTATTGCCCCGGAGTCTGATTTCCATTTTCATCCACCAAAAGTCCATTTTCCGAAGTAGTCATAATGGCCTCTGTCTCCACTCCATCAGGAACATTTTCCAGGAAAGAAATCACGCCGCTTCCGGTCAGCAGCGTAAGCTCATCATCACTGATGCCGGAAACAACCGGACTGGAATGATTATATTCCGGGAAAATGTAAAATGCGTTATTCTGGTAAAAGCGGCTGGTATCTGCTGCATATCCCCGTTCCAGAACCATGCCGTATTCTGCCAGAAGGGCATCCAGATTGGGCCGGTTTTCCGCTGAAAATCCCGCCAAAATCATTACCTGGCCTCCCTGATTTAAATACTGGCTGACAGCCGCCCGCTCATCCACCGCCAAATCCTTCTGGGGATTATTAATCAGCAGCAGAGAACAATCCTCCGGCACCCCTCCCTCTTCCAAAAGGTTCACCGTTTCCAGATTCAAGCTGGATTTTTCCATCATTTCCTGAACAGCGGCAGACAGCTGGCTTTCTCCGTGACCCTGGGTAACGTAAACCTGCTCCTGGGCGTCGCTGGTTACCTGGGAAATCGCACTGGTAATCTGTCCCTCGCCGTCAAATTCTGTTTCTACCAACTGATTATACATGTAGTAAGACATTTCATCGATCTTTATTATATCGTTAAAGGAAATCACTTTCCGCTTTCCCGTCTCCTCACAAACAATCAGCAGGTTATAGGGCTCCACATCTAATGCACTAAGCTGTTCCGGATGGAGAACGGTATCCACAATCTCTGCATGGATATGGTCCGACTGCTCCTGATACCGGTTTACCAAAGTAGTAATCCGCTCATCAATCTGCTCCGGATCCCCTGCTACATAGATGGTTACCTCTTTATCCAGGCTCTGCAGCACTTCCTGGGTCGTATGGCTGATGGTATAAAGATCTCTTCCGCTTAAATCAAATTTCCGCATGCTCTCCGGCAGCCGGTTAATCATCAGGTTAAACACGATTACCGCGGCAATGACAATCAGGGAAAGCACCGCGCTGTAGCCGCCTTTTTTTAATGTTCTCTTCATTCTGATTCTCCTCCTGACCTGACCTTTCTAGCTCCATCTTCGCTTTTCCAAAGACTGTGTGGTAAAAAACAAAAATAAACCAACCAGGCTTAAATAGAACATAAGACCGCCCAGATCAAAGGTCTGATCCAAAACAAAATGCTCAAACACCTCTTCCACCGCCAGCGCCTCCATTACCCCGGTCAAAGCATGTTCAAACATACTTCTTTTGACCAGATAAAGAATAACCAGCGCCGCCGTTCCCGCCGCCCAGACTGCGGCTGATACCGGCCGGCTCTCTGTCATTCGGTAAAAACAGAATACGGCAAGGCTCATAAGAATCCAGAAACCTGCCGCCGATCCAAAAGCCGAAGAAGGAAGGAAGTTCACCAAACTAGGCCACAGCATCAGAAGAAGAAATACGCCGAATGTTCCCACAGCTGCTACCACCTGGCTTTCTGTAAGAGAAGAAATCCACATCCCTATGGCGATGAACACACATCCCATCAGGAAAAAGGCCAGAATAGAACCGTAATCCGCCGCCAGATAAGCCGTCCCGTTAGCCTGAATAATCAGAGGGCATAAACAGAAAATCCCGGTGGGGACAGCAAATACCGTAACCATGGACAGATACTTTCCCCAGACAATTCCCCAGACCGAAACCGGGGCAGTCAGCAGAAGCTGATCCGTTTTATTTTTCCTCTCCTCCGAAAAGCTGCGCATAGTCAGCACCGGTACTCCGATCATCATCATCACCGTCAAACCAGATAAGGCGGCGGAAAAATACGGATATCCCCCTGCAAGATTGTAGGCCAGAAAATAAACGCCCATAAACAGCACAAGAAAAGCAATAAACAGATATCCGATCATGGAATCAAAATATGCCTTCAATTCCCTCTTGTAAATCGCCTTCATTCTCCCTCATCCTCCTTTCCTTCTTCATCCCCCATCCCTTGGACCAAGGGATCTTCCGGATGAAGGAGCTCTTCAGAGGCTACGCCTCCCGTTTCCGCTTCTGCCTCTGATACCACCGGGCCAAAGCCGTCTTCTGCATTTCTCCTTGACCTTCGTCCAAACAGCCCCCGAAGCTTTTTCTCCGGCTCCTTCTTTTCCGTCTCCTTTTCCTCCTGCTTTTGGGTCAATTCCAGGAATACCTCCTCCAAAGAAGCCTTGGTGACCGTCATGGAAAGGATAGGAAGCTTCTCCCGGGCAAAGGCATAAAACAGTTCTTCTCGAACATCCTGCTCCATCTCTGCAGTCAGAAAAGTCCGCACTTCTCCATCCTCTTCTTTTTCCGAGATGCTGATGGCCGCTTCGTCCAACAAAGCCGCCGCCGTCGCCTTCACGCTTTCCGGCTCTCCCTTCACTAAAAGCTCCAGCCGCCGTCCTCCAGTCATTCTCCGCTCCAGATTCTCCGGAGTATCGCTGGCCACCAGCTTGCCTCCGGAAATAATCATAATATGATCGCAGACTGCACTGACCTCAGAAAGAATATGCGAGCTTAAAATGACCGTATGCTCCTTTCCCAGTTCCCGGATCAGATCACGAATCTCAATAATCTGCTTCGGATCCAAGCCTACCGTGGGCTCATCCAAAATAATCACAGAGGGCATGCCCAGCATTGCCTGAGCCAGCCCTACCCTCTGCTTGTAGCCCTTGGACAAATTTCGAATCAGCCGCCCTTTCACTTGGGTCAGCTGCGTTTTCTCCATCGCCTGCTCCACCAAGTTTCCCCGCTCTTTCCCCGGAAGGTTTTTTAATTCAGCTGCAAACCACAGATATTCCTCCACTGTCATATCCACGTAAAGAGGAGGAAGCTCAGGCAAATATCCAATACACCTTTTTGCTTCCTCCGGTTCTTCCAGTATATCATGGCCATTAATACAGACCTGACCTTCCGTGGCGCCCAGATATCCAGCCATAATATTCATGGTGGTGGACTTTCCCGCCCCGTTAGGTCCCAAAAATCCATAAATCTGTCCATCTTCAATGGTAAAGTTCAAATGATCCACTGCCAAATGGCCGCCGTAACGCTTGACCAAATTCTTTACTTCAATCACAACCTTTATCCATCCTTTCCTCCAGACTTTTGTCCAGCATCAGTGTTCAGAGGGAACACTAATGATATCCTAGGATAAAGGGTTTTTGTGAAAATTATGTGTTTCCTTTCTTAAGGAATACGAAAATTTCTTTGTCCTTCTTCTTCCAGCCTGCCGATTAAAATTTCCTGCCTAAGGTTTCCTGAAGATATGCCTCCAATTTTTCCCGGTTCCCGTCATAAACATATCCCTTCATGCCGCAGGCCTGAGAACCTTGAATGTTCAGGGGCTGATCATCAATAAACAGACATTCTTCAGGCTTCAGATCAAAACGCGAAAACAGGCGCTCATAAATCTCCTTCTGCGGCTTCATGCATTTTTCTGGAGCAGAAAACAGAACGCCGTCAAAATATTGAATTCCTGGGATCAGCTTCTGGTAGCATTCCAGCAGACGCACTGACGCATTAGAACACAGATAAATGCCGTATCCCGCCTTCTTTAGCCGCTCAACCAGCTGTCCCATCCCTTCCATAGGCCACATATTATACTCATGCCAGTGCCAGAAGCAGAGAGCCGCCATCTCCTTCTCCTCATGGGTATCCAGTCTGGAAACCATCCGTGCCAAAGCTTCATCCTCAGGAATAACGCCCAGATCTAGAAGCATCCACTCCGGCGAGATAAATACTGCCGTACAGATTTTACGGATCATTCCCTCATCCTTCATATACTGACGGCATACCCCCTCCGGCACATAATCCACCAGTACCTTTCCCATATCAAATACAATATTTTTAATCATCTTGCCTTTTCTCCTTTTCTTTTTCCAGGTTTGCGCTATTTTTCCCTCTTCGTGCACCTATTCTCGATTCCAAGTTTTATCGCAGGCAACGCGCATCCATGCCCAAACACTAAGGGTAAAAACCAACAAAAGCCGACTGCCTCGTGCTTTCTGCACTGACGCAATCGGCTCTTCTTCTTATGCTTCCGGCTTCTCTACCTGAACAATAGCCTGCTTCTGCATGGGAATCCGGCAGTTTTTATTATTTCCGAACTCTACAATCACCGTATCATCCGTCATATCAATAATCACACCGTAAAATCCGCTGCTGGTAAGAACGGTATCTCCTACGGCTACCGACGCCAGCATCTCCTCATGTTTTTTCTTTTCCTTCTTCTGCGGACGGAATGCGATCAAATACATCAGACCAAAGATAAAGACGCAGTAAATAATCACGCCGCCTACGCTTCCTAATGCCTCCATGTGTTTTCCTCCTTGTCCGAAAGGCCTCCAGGACTTTCGTTTGTTTCTTTACTCTTTTGGCCCTGCCAGCATCCCGGCGATTTTGGCCTCTTTGTATTCGCCGTACCGGTGTTCTTCGATAGCCTGGCGAATCTCTTCCATCATTTTATTATAAAAATACAGATTATGCAATACACATAATCGCATTCCCAGCATCTCTTTCGCCTTAAACAGATGACGGATGTAGGCTCTGCTGTATGAACGGCAGGCAGGACACTGACATCCTTCTTCAATGGGTCTGGGGTCCAGCTCATACTTCTGGTTAAACAAATTCAGCTTTCCCTGATTCGTATATACATGACCATGACGGCCATTCCGAGAAGGATATACACAATCAAAGAAATCCACTCCCCGGTCCACTGCCTCCAGAATATTGATCGGCGTCCCTACTCCCATCAGATAAGTGGGCTTGTTCTCTGGCAAATGAGGCACTGTCACATCCAAAATGTGATACATCTCCTCATGGCTCTCTCCCACTGCCAGGCCTCCCAGCGCATAACCATCCAGGTCCAGGCGGGAAATCTCCTTAGCATGCTCAATTCGCACCTCATCCAGCACTCCGCCCTGGTTAATGCCAAACAGCAGCTGATGGGGATTAATGGTATCCGGCAGACTGTTTAGCCGTTCCATCTCCGCCTTGCAGCGGTGCAGCCATCTGGCTGTCCGCTCTACGCTGGGCTTAATGTAATCATAGTCAGCCCGGCTGGGAGGACATTCGTCGAAGGCCATGGCGATAGTCGACCCTAAATTAGACTGAATCTGCATGCTCTCCTCCGGCCCCATGAAAATCCGCCGTCCGTCAATATGAGACTGGAAAGTAACCCCTTCCTCCCGGATTTTGCGCAGGCCGGACAGGGAAAATACCTGAAAGCCTCCGGAGTCCGTGAGAATGGGCCGATCCCAGTTCATGAACTTATGAAGGCCGCCGAACTGCTTAATCAGCTTATCTCCTGTGCGGACATGCAAATGATAGGTGTTGGAAAGTTCTACCTGAGTGCCGATCTGGCGCAGATCGTCGGTGGAAACCGCCCCTTTAATCGCCGCTACCGTTCCCACATTCATAAACAGCGGGGTCTGAACCGTGCCGTGAACCGTTTTAAGCTCCGCCCGTTTAGCCCGTCCGTCTTTGGTCAAAATACGATATTCCATAATTCTCCTTGTCTGCTTTTCCCACACGTTACTCTTCCGCCAGAGCCGCCTTAATCATAATGGCGCACTCAATCCGCTTTTTCTGCATAGCGCAGCCAATATCATAAGCATCGGTAATCGTTCCGTGGAAATTATAGGAGTTCGCCGCACAGCCGCCGCTGCAGTAGAATCTTGCAAAGCAGTCCCTGCATTTATCCTTAGCATAAACGTTGCACAGCTTAAACTCGTCCCGAACTGCAGTATTGGTGATTCCTTCATCCACATTTCCTAACAGGAATCCTTCCTGCCCCACAAACTGATGGCAGGGATAAAGATCGCCCCAAGGCGTCACCGCCAGATATTCCGTTCCTGAACCGCAGCCAGAAAGGCGCTTGGCCACACAAGGACCTGCGTTCAGATCAATCATGAAATGGAAGAAATTAAATCCTCTTCCTTCTTTTTTCCGCTTAATGTATTCTTTCGCCAGCTTGTCGTACTGATCCAGAATCTGCGGAAGATCCTCCTCCCGAATGGCGTAATCCGCCTCAGGAGGCGCAACTACTGGCTCAATGGACATCTGCCGGAAGCCCAGATCTGCAAAATGAATAGCATCCTCAGCAAAATCCAGATTATAGTGGGTAAACGTACCTCTCACATAATAATTCATCTGATTCCGGCTGTCTGCGAATTTCTGAAACTTGGGCACAATCAGATCGTAGCTTCCCTTTCCATTGCGGAAGGGACGCATCTTATCATTAACTGCCTTTCTGCCATCCAGGCTCAGCACTACGTTGCTCATTTCCCGGTTGCAGAATTCCATGATCTCGTCATTTAACAGAACGCCGTTGGTGGTTAAGGTAAAACGGAAATGCTTGTCATGGAGTTTTTCCTGCTCACGGCCATACTCCACCAGCTGTTTTACCACTTCCCAGTTCATTAAAGGCTCGCCGCCGAAGAAATCCACTTCCAGGTTCCTGCGGCTGCCGGAATTGGCAATCAGAAAATCCAGCGCCTTCTTTCCTACTTCAAAGCTCATCAACGCCCGGCGCCCATGGTATTCCCCTTCTTCTGCAAAGCAATAGCGACATGCCAGATTGCAGTCATGGGCAATGTGAAGGCAAAGGGCCTTCACTACGGTTTTTCTTTCTTTAAAATCAATCACAAAATCCTTGTAGATATCCTTAGCAAACAGCTGCTCTAAATTAATCAGCTCCTGAATATCTTCCAGACTTTCTTCCACTTCCTGACGGCTGTATTTCCCCTCCAGGCGGGCAATCACCTGCTCCCGAAGCTTCTGCGGAATGGGTTCTGGCTTATCCAGATCCGGCATCTCCTCCGCCAGAAGGGCAACTGCATCGTACATCACCGGGTCCGCCACATGAACAGAACCGCTGTTTACGTCCAGCACAATATAATAGCCATTATTGATATATTGATGAATCACTGACAGTTCCTCGTCTTTCTCTATGAAACTTTTCCGCCTGAAGGGCGGCTTTTTCTTAAAAATCTTTTCCCAGACATGGAAAATGCCCCTACAATCCCATCGACCGTAGGGGTTTCATGAACAAGCTTCATTTTCCCAGGTGAAACTTACCGGCTGGCGTTTTCACAGCTCTGGTTTCCAACCGTACAGGAAGTCTTGCAGGCGGACTGGCAGGAAGTCTGGCACTCGCCGCAGCCACCCTTCTTCATGGTATCCTTTAACGTATTGGAATTTAAGGTCTTAACGTGCTTCATCTTGCTACGCCTCCTATTCTATTAAAAATTTTAATCCGATCAAATTATAACATATGCACAGGGAACACGCAAGGCTTTGTTAACGGCCGGAAAAGCTGTTCATATCCGGCCTGGTCTCCGCATAGATTGCCATAGAATGTGAAACAAGAAAAGAGGAAGCTTTATGCGGACCGTAAAAATCTTATGCCGCTCCCTTCTGGCATCCTATCTCATCAGCGCCCTCCTTCTTACCGGACTGGCTTTTGCTCTCTTTACCATGAAAATTTCCCCCTCCTCTGTATCAGGAGGAGTGTACGCCATCTACGGCATCAGCTGCTTTTTAGGAGGGTTAGCGGCAGGAAAATCCACAGGCAGCAGAAAATTTTTCTGGGGCCTGTTATCTGGCCTGCTTTACTTCCTGCTCCTGGCCCTGATGTCCTTTCTCTTATCCAGCGGTCTGGAGCAGGACACCCAAAGACTGGCTGCTGTCCTGGCAGTCTGCGCCTTCTGCGGCATGGCCGGCGGAATGCTGGGCTAGCCGGAAAGCTGCGGGAAAATGAGGACGTTAATCTTCCTTCAGCTGAGCACGAATCTGAGACAAAAACATTAACACTGCACCGGCAAAGATCATCATATCGCCCAGGTTAAAAATCACCTTTTTCAGCTTGCCCGCATTAATGCTGAAATAATCCACCACATATCCCCGGTGAAGCCGGTCGTAAAGATTGCTCAGGGCGCCTCCCAAGGTTAAGGACAGTGCCGTTTTTTCCAGGAGGAAACCTTTCTTAGGCAGAAGAAAGCCCAAGACTCCTCCTAATGCCGAAACCATAATCAGGGGAACTGTTTTCACCAGCTCAGGCCTTTCTTTAAGTACCTGGAAGGGAAATCCCTGGTTATGGCTTTTGTGCAGGGTAATCTTTCCCCGGCTTCCTTTAAGTTCCCGGGGAAAATTTTCTTTTCCTGCCGCTTCAATTTCTTCTTTAATGCACTGATCAGCTCCTGCCATCATTAAAATCCATGTAATCCATCCCATCCGTCTCAGCCTCCTGTTCTTTGTGTTTTCTTTACGCTTATTTTACCCGGTTTCCCAGCCTGGGTAAAGGCATTTTTTACCACAGATCTCATATATTAAAAAAAACCCCGGAAAGAGGGTTTTCCATGAACGGCTGTCCTGTTAATCCTGCCAGAGAAGACATCGCCGACTTTATTTACCGCCAGGGAACTTCCTCCCTGCAGGTTCTGGAAATGCAGAACCGGATTTTGTGTTATGATTTTTCATCCCGAGAATATGCAGTCATCTACCTCCCTTTATCGGAAGTCCTGCCTATCACCCTGGGAAAATACGAATATTATTCGATTCCTAAGCTTTATACCCTTTTAGATACCTCAAGCATGGAAGCCTCAGGGATTCTTCCCGTCTTTTCCCAGCCTGCCCTGGCCAATCAAGGAGAAGGAGTGCTCATCGGCTTTATCGACACCGGCATCGATTACCAGAATCCTCTGTTCCGCAATCCAGACGGCACCACCCGCATCGCCGGAATCTGGGATCAGACACTGCCGGAAAACCAAGAAGAACTTCCTCTCGGCGTTCAAGATCCTTCCGGACTTCTGGGCAGCATCTCCTACGGCACTACCTTCCGCCCAGAGCAGATCAACCAGGCATTAAAATCAGAGGATCCCCTTTCCCTTGTTCCTTCTCAGGATGAACTGGGCCACGGCACCTTTTTAGCCGGCATCGCCGCAGGAGGGGAGACTTCATCAGGGGATTTCATCGGAGCTGCTCCTAAAGCTTCCATCGGTGTTGTAAAGCTGAAACCGGCAAAACAATACCTGCGGGATTTTTATCTGATCCGCCCGGATGCCCCGGCTTATCAGGAGAACGATATTATGATGGGAATCAAATATCTGCAGCTGCTCTCCCAGGAAACCTCCATGCCTCTGGTTATCTGCATCAGCCTGGGGACCAACTGGGGAAGCCATCAGGGCTCCTCTCCCTTAAGCAGCGCTCTGGAAACTGCCAGCCGCTACACTGGAACCGTAAACGTGATCGCCGCCGGAAACGAAACCGGTCTTTCCCATCATTATTCTCATTATCTTTCGGACCGTCAGGAATGGGAAGACGTAGAGATCCGGGTGGCCTCCGGCGAGCGCGGCTTTGTGGCTGAGTTGTGGTCTGACGTCGCCGAACTTTATACCATTGGCTTCATTTCACCCAGCGGAGAAACCGTCAGCCGAATTCCGCTTACTTTGGGACAGGATTCCCGGGTAACTTTCCTGTTGGAAAAAACAGTGATCACCCTCAGCTATCTTCCCGCAGAATCCGGGTCCGGGCGCCAGCTGATTTTTTTCCGCTTCCAGGACCCTGCTCCGGGAATCTGGCGGGTCAGAGTCTATAATACCCTGTATTTAAGGGGCCAGTACCATATGTGGCTTCCCGTTCAGGGATTCGCCTCTCCAGAAACGATTTTCCTCAAGCCTGACCCAGACACCACCATCACCTGCCCAGGAAATACTGCTCTGCCCATCACAGTGGGAGCATATGACCACCGGGACGGAAGCATCTATCTCCATTCCAGCCGTGGATTTGCCATCGACGGCCAGATCAAACCAGATCTGGCAGCGCCTGGGGTGGAGGTTTTCGGTCCTTCCTCCCAGCTTCTTCCCGACGGCGCCCCTTATCTGACCAGGCGGACCGGAACCTCTGTTGCTGCCGCCCACACAGCAGGCGCCGCCGCCAGTCTCCTCTCCTGGGGAATCGTAGAAGGCAATGATCCTGCCATGAACAGCGCCTCCGTCCGGGGCTACCTGGTTCGCGGCGCAGACCGCAGCCCTGCATACACCTATCCCAACCGGGAATTCGGCTACGGAACCTTAAATCTGTATCAGTCCTTTCTCCAGCTGCGGGAATAATCCGAAAAGATCCGTTATCCTCTCATCTCGATTCTGGGACCTCCGGTTTTCTCCAAATACGGACGGGTAATGATCACTGCGCCAATATTAGGATCCTTCGGCACCTCATACATGATGTCCAGCATAAAATCCTCCAGGATCGCCCGAAGGGCCCTGGCTCCCGTATCTTTCTTCAAAGCCTCCTCGGCAATCCAGTCCAGCGCCTGGTCGTCAAACTCCAGCTTTACCTCATCGTAGGCCAGAAGCTTTTCATACTGTTTTAAAATAGCGTTTTTCGGTTCCAGAAGGATCTTTTTCATCAGCTCCTTATTCAGCCGCTCCAAAGTTACCGTTATGGGAAGCCGTCCCAAAAACTCAGGAATCATACCGAACTTCCTTAAATCATCGTTGGTCACCTGGCTTAACAAGTCTTTTTCCTCATCAAACTCGTCCTTTAACGCAGCTCCGAATCCCATGGAGGACTTTTTCCTCAGCCGTTCCTTAATGATCTCTTCCAGATCCGGGAAGGCGCCGCCGCAGATGAACAGAATATTATCTGTATTCACCGTAGCCATGGGGGTCATGGCATTCTTCTGCCCAGCCCCCACCGGCACCTCTACGGTACTTCCCTCCAGAAGTTTTAACAGCTCCTGCTGCACCGACTCCCCGCTTACATCTCGAGTGTTGGTCTGCTGCTTTTTGGCGATTTTATCAATTTCATCAATAAAAATAATGCCCTTTTCTGCCCGTTCCACATCATTTCCTGCGGCAGCTAAAAGCTTGCTCACCACGCTCTCAATGTCGTCGCCAATATAGCCCGCCTCCGTCAAGGACGTGGCGTCTGCAATGGCCAGGGGAACGTCTAAAAGCTTTGCCAGGGTTTTTACCAGATAAGTTTTGCCGCTTCCCGTAGGACCAATCATCAGAATGTTGGATTTTTCAATAACAACGCCGTCCTCATCCTGGCCGCCGCTTAAAAATGCCCGTTTATAATGATTATATACCGCCACTGAAACAGCCTTTTTTGCTTTCTCCTGTCCCACCACATACTCATCTAGCTGCTGCTTGATTTTGTGGGGAGCAGGAATGTCCTGAATGGTAAAGGTCTTTTTCGGCTCTTTATTCTTTTTACGGATTTTCTGACGGCTGGGAATCGGCTCTGGACGCACCAGATTCTGCATGTCCCCCAAATTCAGATACGGCATATTGGGAAGACGACTTAAATCCATTCCGTTCTGACTTAAGGAATCAAAGGCTTTCTGCATGCAGTCATGGCAAAGATAAATTCCTCCTGGCATAAACACCATAGGGCCTGCTTTGCTCTCTGAACGCCGGCATATGTAGCATACCTTCTCATAGCCGTCATCTTCCGGCTTGTTGTCAGCTTCTGCTTTGCTTTCCGTATTCTCTTGTTCACTGCGAATTTCTTTATCTTTATCTTCCAATCTATTCTCCCTCTTAAGTGATAATATTAATGGTCTGTTCACTCATTATAAAAGATTTCTCTGGAGAATACAAGCTCCTTTAAGATTGCACATTAAGGCAAAAGGGAGCCTACTCAGGCCATGCCTGAATACGCTCCCTGCAGCTTTTTTCCTATTCTCTTTAGACAGCTCTTCTGCCGGCTTTCCATTACCGGTTTGTGTTCTCCTCTGCCGGTCTGGTTCCCAGAGTAATTTCTACAGTCTGTTCAACATACTGTCCATTTTCCAGACGCTCAACCGTCAGTTCCACGGTATCGCCTCCGGCGTAGTAGGTAAGCATCTCCTGCAGCTCCGACATGCTTCTTACAGACTGACCGTCAAACTTGGTAATAATGTCCTTTTCCTGCAGAGTGGAGGAAGCCGCCGCTCCATCCTCCATGATTTTGTATACATAGATTCCTTGAGGCATTCCGTAAAGAGTGGATGCATTAGAATCAATATCCGTTCCCTGGATGCCCATGTAGCCCTGCTGATCTTCAGCCACCTGAACTCTGGTCTTTCTGGTCATCAGCGTATCAATAATATCCTGCACCTTAGAGATAGGAATTGCATATCCCATTCCCTCTACCTCTGTTGAAGAATACTTGGCAGAATTAATTCCCACCACTTCTCCCTGCATATTTAACAAAGCGCCGCCGCTGTTGCCAGGATTGATGGCTGCATCAGTCTGAAGAAGATTTCTGGTGGTTCCATCTTCTGTCGTAACCTCTCTATCCAGAGCACTGACATATCCTACGGTTACAGACTGTCCGTATCCCAGAGCGTTGCCGATGGCGATAACCCC
Organism: Candidatus Cottocaccamicrobium excrementipullorum; assembly: GCA_018713255.1. Taxonomy (GTDB): domain Bacteria; phylum Bacillota; class Clostridia; order Lachnospirales; family Lachnospiraceae; genus Caccovicinus; species Caccovicinus excrementipullorum. The sequence continues at coordinate 53,059 of DVFL01000005.1, forward strand.
CTGACCTACTTTCAGATTGTCGGAATCCCCTAAAGTAGCTACCGCAATCTTGCTCTTGGTACTGTCATCGATCTGATTCAGCGGAACCGCAATCACAGCCAGATCGTTTTCCGAATCGGTACCTTTTACATTAGCTTCCGCTGACTGATTGTCATTGAAAGTGACGCTGAGAGAAGAAGCGCCTTCAACCACATGGTTATTGGTGACAATCAAAAGCTCTGTATCGCTTTCTCCCACAATAATGCCGGATCCGCTTCCTCTTCCTTCATAAGTCTGAGGCTGTCCAAACCAATTCTGGGTCTGAACCTCCGTAATACTGTTAATCGCCACAACGGAAGGCATTGCCTTTTCCACAATGGCTGACACATCATTGGCTGCTACCGTAACTGCCGGAGCAGAAGAATCGCTGCTTCCCTGAGTAGCTGCCGGAACCGTTTCTGCCTGAGCAATGGTTGTTCTGGTCTGCGCATACTGATCGGCTATCCTTCCAGTAATCAGGGTGATACCGGAAATCGTTCCGCCTGCCACTACGCCAAAGAGCAGAGCCGCCGCCGTAACCCCGGCTGCCCTCTTTAAAATAGGATGGGAATTCTTCGGCCTTCTCTGTTTTTTCTCCTGATTCTGTCCGCCGTAGCTGCCTTTATGCTGCCATGGCGCATAATGCTGAATCTGGCCCTGGTTCTGCTGGTGCTGATCCTGCGCCGTTCCTCCCGGCTGGCTCTGATGATTCTGCTGATAGCTTCCCTGATATCCTGTCCCATATCCAGAAGCGCTCTGCTGCTGGCTGTTTCCGTAAGAAGGACGGGAGGAACCATACGTCTGACCTGAGGAAGCCTGATTCTGGGAATAAACATTCTGGCTCTGACCATAAGTGCTCTGGCCTGCCGGCTGACTCTGGGCCTGGCCGTAAGCGTTCTGGCCCTCAGTCTGGCTCTGGCTCTGACCGTAAGTGCTCTGGCCTGCCGGCTGACTCTGGGCCTGGCCATAAGCGTTCTGGCCCTCAGAAGACGAAGAAGATTCATGACTGTCTATCATGGTAAAATTAACTTCTTTCTTCTCCTGCTCTTCCTGTTCCTGATGTTCTTCTGCCTTCTGCTGCTCTGTCTCCGCTGAAGGATTGACAGAATTTTCTTTATGTTCAAATTCGTCGTTATACATGGTAAAATCCCCTTTCTATTCAAGTAAAAAGCCAGGAAAACTATTTTTCCTTCAAGCTTTCTTATCTCTTCTTCATTTACATGGATGATTCTATCAGCGAATTGTGATGGAATTGTGATAAAAAGATAATAAAATCATGAACGAAACTGCCGCAGACATCATTTCCTCAAAACAATGTCTGCGGCAGCTTTTGCCTACCATAAAAAGTTCAGGATGCAGCGGCGCTGCTTCTTGCCCCCGTCGGCCCCGAATCAGAAATCGGCGGTCCTTCTGGAATCGTAAGCACTTCACTTTCCCCCGGTTTGTCTTCCACCGTACTCTCCCGTTCTCCCTCTGATGTGGGAAGAACTGGTGCTAAAGAAGGACTCTCGCTCCCTGGCCGTGTGGGACGGCTTTCTTTCTCTTCCGAAGAACTTTCCGTCTCTCTTCCCGGCCTGAGGGCGCTTTCGGAGGTTTCTTTCTCTTCCCCAGGTTTCTGCCCGCTTCCAGACTCCTTGCTGCTCTCCTTAGCGTCTTCCTCTTCTGTCTCTTTGGATTCCTTCTCCCCGGGAGGTTCCTTCTTCACGGTTTCTTTTTCCGCAGTTTCTTTCTCAGTACTCTCCTCCTGGGAGCTCTTCTCTTCTGAATCCTCTTTCCGGGTCTCCTCCTCAGTGGTATCCTTCTCCGTGGTCTTTTCCTCCGTCTCCTCCTTTGTGGTGGCGGCGGCTGTCGTCTGACGAGGAATCACGCCTCCCGTAGTAGATACATGATCAATGGAAACTCCCTGAGTATACATGCCCGTATCACTGGAAATCTTGGCGCTGATTTGCTTTACCGTGCTGCTTGGCGTATAATTCTCTTCTCCATAAAGGAACTCATGAAGCTCAATCACATTGCTTTCCAGCGTCTGGGGAATTACACAGGCGCCTTTCCTTCCCATATTAGCATCCCCTCTGGCAAAGGGGAAGCCTCCGGTATCCCCGATATAATACTTTCCCACATCGGTGAGCAGACCGATAATATCCTGAAGATCCACACTGGTGGCCACCTGGGGAAAGATCGTTACCGCCAGCTGATTTAAGGTGGCCCAGTCTGCCGTCTTCGCTTTTTCAAAGGCGGCTTGAATCACTTTTCTCTGCCGTTCTGTTCTGGCATAGTCTGTATCCATCAGCCGAAGCCGGCCGTAAGCCACTGCCTGCACACCGTCCAGATGATTCATCCCCGCCTGTTTTAAATGGGTGGAATAGACTCCAGTGGCCTCCACCGTTTCCGTGATAAAGGAATTAATATAGTAAAATTCTGCCCGGCTGATTTCCATATCAACGCCGCCCAGGATATTAATGCCGTCGGCCACCGCCTTCCAGTTGAAGGTAACAAAATCCGTAATATTCAAATCCAGATTTTTGTTCAGAGCTTTTGCCGCATCATTTGGTCCCCCAGTAAAATAGGCATGATTAATCTTGTTATAGTCATTATCATCATCGATATTTAAATACGTATCTCTGAACACGCTCACCAGCTTAACCTCGCCGGTATCATGATTGATGTCACAGATCATATTCACATCTGCGTTGGTTCCCTTTGACACGTTGCTTCCCCGGCTGTCTACGCCGAAAATATAAATGCCCCAATGTCCTTTCTGCTTCTCATACTGGGGAAGATCCACAGAAAAATTCTGGTTCTGCACTTCTTCAGGCTGCCAGTCGTCCAGTCTCTGAATCATATTCCAGCGGCGGGCCACAAATCCATAGCCGAAAATAAACAGCAGGGCGAAGCACTCTGCAATAATCATGGTGATGATCCGCCGTCTGGTTCGGGAAGCCCCCGTCTTTTTCCTTGAGCGTTCTTCAGAATCAGGCTCCGCTGCTGCAGCAGTCTCCTGCTCCCAGATTTTCTCTTCCCTGAGTCTTCCCCGAAGGTTCTCCTGTTTCCGGGACCTTCCCCGCTCCGGTTCCTTCTTCCGGTCTTCCTGGCGTTTTCGGCTGGCCCTGCTTTCATGCTCTCTGGCCCAGCGAAGACTCTCCTCCTGATGAATGGCACTGTTGCGGTGTCCCGAAGGAGGCCGCTTCTCCTCTTCAAACTCGTTGCTCATGCTGTTTCCTCATAAAACTGCGGCATTCAGGAAAACCCTGAACCCATTTGAATTAATACGCGTTTTTGTTAATAAAGCCCTTAAAGATTGTCAAAAACAAAATTTTAAAATCAAAGCCCAGGCTCCAGTTTTCAATATAGTACAGATCATGTTCGATCCGCTTAGTAATAGAAGTATCTCCCCGATAACCATTTACCTGAGCCCACCCTGTAAGGCCCGGCCTTACCTGATGTTTAACCATATACCGCGGAATTTCTTCCTTAAATCGTTCCACAAAAAAGGGCCGTTCCGGCCTTGGTCCCACCAAACTCATATCCCCCTTGAGAATATTGAAAAACTGCGGCATCTCATCAATGCTGGTTTTTCGGATAAACCGCCCCACAGGGGTGACTCTCGGATCATTAGGGGTGGTCCATTTCGTCCGTTCTGCAGAAGGCGCCTGCACCTCCATGGAACGGAACTTATACATTTTAAAGGTTCGGTTATGGAGTCCTACCCTCTCCTGGCTGTAAATCAAAGGACCAGGAGAGGTTAGCTTGATCAAAATCGCCGTGATCAGCATTACCGGGGAGAAAATTACAATCGCGACAAGCGCCCCTGCAATATCCATCATCCGCTTAATGGTGGCGTTCAGCAGATTATTCAGAGGCACATGGCGGATATTAATCACCGGAAGTCCCTGAAGATCCTCTGTATAGGGCCTGGTAGGGATAATGTTGTTGTAGTCTGGAATAAATTTCGTGTGCACTCCGCTTTTTTCACAGGCCGCCACAATTTTTTCCAGATTTTCATACTCCTTCAGGCTTAAGGTTATGGCGATTTCATCCAGAAGATTTTCCTCCAGAAAATGCTCCAGCTGACTGGTATCCCCCAGAACCGGGATCTGCCGGTACTGAAACCCAAGAGGATGGTGATTATCCAAAATTCCCTGAATATGGTATCCCCACTCTGGGTTCGCCAGCACCCGATCAATGAACCCTTCCGCTGCCCGGCTGTATCCGATCAGCAGAATATGCTTCTGATTATATCCCTTGGACCGGAGAGAGTGGAGGATTCTCCGAATCAAATACCGTTCCAAAGTCTCCATCAGGATATTAATCAGAAAGAATGCTGCCACCATGGAACGGGAAAAGTTCATATAGTAAATATTCTTTCCCACCAGGTACAGCACCAGGGTAAAAATCAAAAGTCCAATGGTATTCGCCTTGCAGATATTGGCAAACTCCGTCCGTCTTCCCTGAACCCGCTTCGGCGTATAGAGATGGAACACACCGTACAAAAGCAGATAAACCAGGATGATGGCGGGAAGCGGAAAGAAATACATCTCCGGAGGCAGGGCTCCCCGCTCTCCGAAGATTCCGCTTTCGATGACCAGATACCAGGCCAAGGCATAGGAAATGGCGATTACAATGGCGTCCAGCACCACATGGGACCGATTCAGTCTTTTCTGATTATCTTTTATCATCGTATTTCACCTTGCTTTATTATCCACCCATTATACATGATTTTCCCAAAATAGGCCAGAAAATTCTTTATGAGCTTAATTTCCCTGAAATTTTCCCTATCTGCCTGGCAGAAAACTCATATATATACAGGAGAGTGGCAGCAAACAGCTCCCATTCCACTTCCAGATAACGGCTGAAATTCTCCGGCTTGTAAGGCACCTTCTTACAGTGCTTCAGGGTGGCAAACCCTTCCTTCACCCCTTCCAGGTACTCTTTTCCAAACCCCAGCTTCTTAAAGAATGCGTATTTCACCGCCATGCCCAAAGCGATTCCCGGAGCATTTAAGGCCAGCTGAAGAGCCGGCATATTCTTATAGTTCAAGTACAAATTGTTCCTTGCCGCCAGACGAACCTTAAACGCATTATATTTTGAGCCGCTGGTGGCGCTTCCCACATGATAAACCAGAGCGGAAGGCCAGTAAATATTATCATAGCCAGCAAGCCTCGCCCGGTAACCCACATCCAGATCTTCCAGATAAGCAAAATGCATCTCATCAAAATATCCGATTTCCTCAAACACGCTGCGGCGGTAAATGGCGGCGGCGGCGCAGGCGGAGAATATCCGGCATGGCCGCTGATATTTGCGCGAGCTTCTCCCTACTCCCCGCTGAAAAGCCCATCCCAAAAGGCAGTACATATCGCCGGCGTCATCCATCAGCTCCGGTTTGTACATCTGAATCACCTTTGGACTGACGGAAAAAATCTTGGGCGACCGCTCAATGGCTTTCACCATCTCTCCTACATAGTCTTTGTCTACCTGGGTATCATTATTCAACAAAATTACATAAGGGGTGCGGCATTCCTGAATTCCCAGGTTCACCGCCCCGGGAAATCCCAGATTTTCCGGAAGAAACAACGATGGAATGTCTCTCTCCTTCAGCCATTCTACGCTTCCGTCCTGGGAACCATTGTCTACCACCAGCACAGAAAATCCCTGAAAGCTTTGGTCCGCCAAAGACCTGAAGCAGGCCTCCAAATATTTTAACCCGTTATAATTGGGAATCACAATCGTAACGATTTTTTCCATTTTTTCCTCCTGTTAAACCGCTGCTACCTCTGCTCCAGCTCCCGCCCGGTTTTCTCTTTGTAAAGGCGCTTCACCTTTTCCCTAGCTTCAGGCTCCATATAGGGAAGGTACACCTCCAAGTTATAGGGCTCGCCGATTCTTTCTTTTAACAGATCCCGCAGGGCAAAATTAGATTTGCGCAGGGTCAGGTTCGGATTGTAGTAAGGATCCCCGCCGATGACGATCTCCGGCCAGTAGCCAATAAACCGGGCCACTTCCCGGTTAAACCGCTCCACCTTTTCCGGCGTATCCTCAAGGCCTCTGGATTTCGATTCATAATGATAAAGGAGAGCATAAGGATTGTACACCACCTTTTTCCCCAGCGCCCGAATCTTTAAGCAGTAGTCAATATCATTGAAAGCCACTGCCAGCTCCTCCCGAAAACCGCCCACCTGCTGAAACAGGCTTTTTTTACTCAGCATGCAGGCCGCCGTCACGGCGCTGTAATCCTGAGCGCACATCGCCCGGTGGAAATAGCTGTTTTCCGCCTGATGAAGACCGATAAAGGTGTGGCCTGCAATTCCGCCGAAGCCGATTACCACGCCGGCATGCTGAATGGTGTCGTCCTGATAAAGGAGTCTTGCTCCCACCACGCCCACATCTTCTCTCATCCCGTAGCCCAAAAGCTCCCGGATCACCTCAGGTTCAATCACTTCAGTATCATTGTTTAAAAACAACAGATATTCTCCTTTGGCAAAGGTAACGCCAAAGTTATTAATGGCCGAGAAATTAAATCCCTTTTCCCAGGTCACCACCTGCACATTGGGCCTTGCTTTCTGAATTTCCTCATAATAGCGGAAAGTCTCTTCTTCTGTGCTGTTGTTTTCCACCACGATAACTTCCAGATTCTTGTAGCTTCCCTTATCTAAAAGAGAGGTGAGGCATAAATCCAGATCCGCCTTGTGATCCTTATTGGGAATGATCACCGATACCAAAGGCTCCTCCTTAAGGTGAAACCGGGTATGATAAATGCCGAAATCTACGCCTTTCTCCACGGAATCCACGGCGATGCCCACCCGCTCAAAGTGCGCTTTAATGGCTCTGGCTCCTGCTTCAAAGGCGTACATCTTGCTTTCCGGATTGCTGGCCGTGGAATTCATATGGCAGCGCCAGTGATAAAGCACCTTAGGGATATGATATATCTTTCTTGCCTGCTCCGTACACCGGAAAATAAAGTCGTAATCCTGGGCCCCGTCAAACTCTTGGCGGAAGCCGCCTACCGCCTCCGCCAGATTCCGGTTCACCACAAATAAATGACAAATATAATTTACGCTGGTCAATAAGTCCGGATTAAAATCCGGCTTAAAATGCGGATCAAACAAAGCCTTGCCATCCATATCCAGCTTGTCCTCATCAGAGTAAATCACATCATACAATGGATCCTCGTTCATGGCCTTGACGCACCAGTACAAAGCGTCCGGCGTAAGGGTATCATCATGGTCCGCCAGCACAATAAAATCGCCCTGAGCCATCTCCATGGCGGCATTGGTATTGCCGGAAATCCCTTTGTTTTCTCCAAGAATCACGTACTTAAACCGGGTATCCTGATCTGCAAACCGTTTCAGCACCCGCTCTCTGCTCTCTCCTCTGGGACTTCCGTCAGCCACACATACCTCCCAATTTTTGTAGGTCTGGCTGCGGATCGACTCCAGCATTTCCTGAAGATACCGTTCCGGAGTCCGGTAAACGGGAATCACAATCGAAAGCTTCGGTTCATAGTCAAACCGCTCCTTTCGCTGTCTTTCCAGCTCCTCCTCCGACGGTTTCGTAAGCTCATACCATTCTCCGTAATCGTAATCATTGTCTAATCCCTGAAGCTTATGCCTGGATTTGATCACCAAGGCTTTCAGACCGTTTTCCTTCCAAAAATCTACGGCTACCTTAACCGTCTCCATATTCATCAGGTCCCGAATCTTCTGCATCCGCTTGTATGCCACGCTGGCCCGCTTTTCAATCAGCTCTTCATTATACTTGATCCTGGTGCGCCGGCCTTCACAGCGAATGATCAGATAATAATCCTTCCCACGTTCATAAGGGAAACGGATATCAAAACCGAAATCCCGATTGTAGATCTTCTTAAAGTAAATCTGACTTACATCATCCCGTCTGGTGGATACATACTGAAACTCCACTGGCTTTCTGTCTCCATCTTCCACAGAAAATTCCGCCTTAGACTCTGGATTTTTTCCTAAAACCCATCCGTTAATGGTTATGGAATTTTCCCGGATTCGGACCACATCGATTTTATACTTCATCCGTTATTCTTCCTCTCTGTGGCAAGTTCCTGGCGCGCCTCCGGCTGCACCAAGCTTTGGCTCTGGGCCGGCTTTTTTCTTCTGTGCCGTTTTCTGGGTTCCTGAAAGTTCTCTCCGCTGCCAGCCTTCTCTCCCTGTTTTTCTTTCCCGGAGTCAGCTAAAAGAGCAGCAGCAGCCTCTTTCTGGGGCTTCTTCTCTTCCCTCTTCTGACGGCTCTGAGCATCTCCCTTTTTTCGTCCTCCGTTCTCTTTTCTCTCCGGGCCGAAATTCAGGCGCTCTTCCTCCACCACCAGCGGGCGCTTCATCACCCGCTGATTAATGCTCAGCACATACTCTCCCACCATGCCGATGAAAAAAATCTGCACCGAACCTAAAAAGCACATGCCAATGAGCAGAGGCGCCATGCCTGCCGGAAAACGATCCCAATACAGAAGCTTCATCACCAAATACACGAAAGCCACAATAATGCTCACCAAAGAACAAAAGCTTCCAAAAATAGTGGCCAGCCGCAGTCCTGCCTTAGTATAAGAAGTGATACTTAGCATGGCCGCATCATACAGGCGATAGAAATTGTTGCTGGTCTTTCCTGCCCTCCGTCTGGGCTGAGTGTAGGGAATTTCCTTTCTCCGATATCCTAACTCTGCCACGATCCCTCTAAGGAAGGGCGTGGGATCATCAAGATCCCGCAGGACCTGGATAAAATCCTTGTCATAAAGGCCAAAACCTGTAAACTGTTCGATCTGCTCCACATCAGAGAGCTTTTTAATCATCTTATAATAACATCCCCGCAGCCAGTACATGAGTTTATTTTCCTGGCTGGCGCTTTTTATCCCGATTACAATTTTATATCCATACTCCCACTCCAGCACAAACCTGGGGATCATTTCCACAGGGTCCTGGAAATCCGCCGCCATCAGAATGGTGCAGTCCCCTGTGCTCTGGAGCATGGCGTAATAAGGAGAATTAAACTGGCCAAAATTCTTTGCGTTAAAAATTCCCTTGATTCCTTTGTCCTCGCTGCACAGGGTTCGGATAATGTCCCTGGTCCGGTCAGAAGAATCATTATCAATAAAAATGATCTCATACCGGTATTCCTTAAGCTGCTGACGGAAGGTATCCCGCAGGGCGTCCGCCATCGCCTGAACATTTTCTTCTTCATTGTAGCAGGGTACTACAATACTGATCGTTTTCATCCTATTGTCTCTCCCAATTTATCTCTACCATTACCTTAACCAGGTCGTCAGGTTTCTCCTTCATTAAATACAGCGCCTGCTCTATTTTGTCAAGCCCGCTGAGGCAGTGGGTCACCAGTTTCTCCGGATGAATACGGCCGTACTCCACCATTTTCATCATCCGCTCAATTCGGGCCCGTCCCCCTCTGGCCAGCTCTGTTCTCAAGGTTTTTCCTGCCATGCCTCTTCCCCCGGAAAATTTAGGGAAGGGCAGGCTGCCCGTACCCCCGAAATAATTTACATTAGAGACTGTGCCGATGCCATAGCGCACCATGTCAAAGGCCTGGGAGAAAACCTGGTCTCCGCCGCCGCAGATAATCACGCTGTCTGCCCCTACGCCTCCGGTGCGTTCAAGAACCTGCTGCACCACATCTCCCTCTTTGTAGCTGATCACATCGGTAGCTCCGAATTCTCTGGCAAGCTTTACGCAGACAGTTCTGGTCCCCACCGCCATAATTCTGGCTGCTCCCAGATGTCTGGCGCCTTCCACCGCCATCAGGCCAATGGGACCAATTCCCATCACCACCACCGTATCGCCAAACTTAATATTCGCACACTCCGCTCCCGTAAAGCCGGTGGTCACCACATCCACGCACATCAGTGCCTGGGGAATCGTTACCCCCTGAGGAATTTTTGCCAGAGTCGTATCAGCGTCTGGAATCAGAAATTTTTCTGCAAATACCCCCGGCTGACTTCTTCCCAGCTGATGGCCGGAAAAAGGAGCTGATGCATGATTAAAATTCCCTTCCTGAATGGAAGGCGCCCTCCAGTCCGGGGTAATCGCCGGCACCGCCACGATCTCCCCCGGCTTAAAATCCTTCACATACTGGCCCACCTGAAGAATCTGGCCTATACATTCATGACCGAGAATCAAATTAGGGGCTTTCCGGGAACCGCCGCCAAAGACGGTGTGCACATCGGAAGAACAGGGAGCCACTGCCACCGGGCGCAGAATCGCTCCCCAGGGTGTCAGCTCAGGCTCAGGCGAATCGTGCCACCCTACTTTTCCCGGCTCAATCAATACAAATGATTTCATGACTTTTTCCTTTCTCTTCTGTTCTTCTCTTTACAGCTTCTCCAGATGATCGCTGCGCATCGTCAATACCAGCGGTTTTTCCCCGAAGCGGCTGCGAACAGCGGCAAAAATCTCCTCTGTGTAGCCGGGAGCTGCAATCAAAATCACATCTGCCGGATGTTCCAGAAAATGCTCCGGCGGCACAATGGGCACATGGGAAGCCGGAGCAAATCGTCCCTGCTTAAAAGGGGCAGAATCGATGATATACTCCGCCGCCTCTCCCAGGCAGGTGGTGGACGCCAAGGTAAAGCCCTGATGGCTGGCTCCCCACAGGCAGAAGGTTTTCTTTTCTGCCCTTAGTCTCTCCCGCAGTTCCTCTGCCTCCCTGACAATGGTCCGGCGGCTCTTCTCCAGGAGGGAAAAATCCGGCGTTTTCCCAGACTTTCCATTGCCGCACAAAACCGATGCCTGCTTCTCTCCCTGGTCTGTGCGTTTTACAATCACCGAACAAGTATCCCGGTTCACCAGTTCCTTTTCCAGTACCGTAAATCCATGAAGAGAGAGAAGTTCCTCCAAAGTTTCAAAACTGTAATAAGCTAAATGATCTGGAATCAATTCATAGTATCCGTCATACTGAAGAATGTATTCCAGGCTGGGCACCGTAATCAGGCCCATTCCTTCCGGCGTCAGATTGTTTCGGATACAATCCAGCATTTTCCCTGGATCCGGCTGATGCTCTAAAAAGTTAAAGGAAAGAAAAACATCATAGGGTCCTTCTTCCCCCAGCAGGGTATCCTCCCGCTCCGTAAATCCCTGCCATACGTTCAGCCCTTTCTTTTGGGCTGCCTCCACCAGATCTGCTTTATGCTCCACACCGTAAGCTTTCACCGGAAATTCAGCAAGAACCTGAAGGAATTCCCCCTGGCCGCAGCCAGCCTCCAAAAATTTCTTTCCTTCCAGACCGTAAGTCTTAATCAAATGACTGTACTGGCGCTGCCTTAACGCTCTCATGGTGGTAGAATATCCCCCGGAACGAATCACATCCCGATAATAATCTACCGGCGGACAGTTAAACTGCACCAGCCCGCACCTGGGGCAGCAGTAAAGATTCAGGGAAATTCCCTCGTCTTCCTTTACCTGGTTCTCGTCCGGAATATTCTGGGCTGAGGCCGGCATATGCTGAAGGCAAAGAACCGGTTTTTCAGGAAGAGGCTCTTTGCAGACCAGACAATGAGTTCTGCCTTCCATCTTGTTTATTTCCTCCTACATTCTTGAATTATCCGCCTTTTCAGGCAAACACTTTCCCTCCAGCATCCGCCGGATTCCTTCATGGAAAGAAATTTCCGGTTCCCAGCCGCAGGCTTCTTTAATCCTTCTGATCCGCGGACGCAGATCTGCAGGACCCTCTGCATTGGGCGGAAGCACGCCGTAACAGCAGCTTCCTCTTCCTCCGCAGAGATTATGAATCTCTTCTACATACTCCTTAAGGGGCCTGGTGGCCTCCTCTGAAGCGGCAATATTATAAATTCCGCCGCCGGTCAGCTCCCCTGGATGAAACAGCAGGCTGCAGAAGGCATTAATCAAATCATCAATATACAAATAATTCCAGTACTGGGTACAAGCTCCCAGTTTCATCTCCCCGCCCTGCAAGAATGTATCCAGGCAGGTATTCACTAAAGACCAGGGATGATCTCCCGGCCCGTAAACGCTGAAAATTCTGGCATGAACGTATTCCATCCCTGCCAGACCATTAGCCCTTCTTTCTTCCACAAAAGCTCTTGCCTGCTTTCCAAATGCAAGCTTTGCCCTGCCATACTCCGATACCGGACTGCAGGGAGAATCTTCCTCCATTATTTCCCGGCCTCTTCCGTACTCCGCCTGAGATCCGCCGAAAAGAAAACGGCGGCAGCCAAGACTCTCAGCCCCTAGTAAAGCTCCCATGGAATCTTTCACATTCTTCTGCTGCACCGCCGGGTTTTTCCGATTTTCACTTCCAGACCCGTCCCAGCCAAGATGAAGAAACAGAGGGCACTCTTCCTCAATATAGTTTCCGATTTCAGGAAGGCGCTCCAGCTCCAGCTCAATTACCTTCAGTCCTGGAGCGCTTTGGGGCAATGCGGCCCGGTTTACCGACCCGGGCCGAATGATTCCATAGACCTGATGGCCCATGGACAAAAATTTTTTCACAGCGGCAGCTCCCAGAAAACTGGTAGCGCCAGTCACTACAATTCTCAACGCTTTGTCTCCTTAATCCGAGGAATAATCATATTTTCCTCCATCTCCTCATCAGAAAGGAAGGGCGCCAGATCCTCCAAAGGCGGAGAAGTAATGGTGCCGTCAGGCATCTTCCTTGCCGAAGATTTGGGCTCGAACACCTGATCCAGGCTTACAAAGGCCTCACAGATCGCCGGTCCCTTTATGGCCAGAGTCTGTTCAATGGCCGGCCCCAGCTGGCTGTTATGCATGGCTTTCACATAGGGATAGCCATAAGCCCAGGCCAGTTTTTCCATTGAAGGGAAACTTAAATCCGGCCCGTTCACGCCGCTGTCAACGCCCACTCCCACCAGCGGTTCCCCAAAGAAATTCTTCTGGCTTTGACGGATAGAATGGTATCCTCCGTTATTGATTAAGAAAATTTTAATGGGCATCTGATGATGGATAATCGTCTGCAGCTCCTGCAGATTCATCTGGATGCTGCCGTCTCCGGTAAGCAGAATAATGTCCTGGCTGTGATCCGCCATACAGGCGCCGATGGCCGCCGGAAGATCGTATCCCATGGAAGCAATGGCAGAATTGGTAATGAATCGCTGGCCTTTCTTAATCACATAGCCATGTCCTCCTGCCACACAGGCTGAGCCATTGCCCACCACCGTAATCTGATTTTCCTTAAGACGGCTGCTTAACTCTTTCACCAGGGCATATACGTTAGCCGGCTCATCATCCCCATGATTCAGATGCCTGGGCAGGATTACCGGATACTTTTTCTTCCACATCTGACAGGTTTCCACCCAGGTCATCCCCTTCAGCCCTTCTCCTCCATCAAAAAGCGGGAAGGGAAGACGGCCAGCCTCCTGTTCCTTCGAGAGAACAAGAACCAGCTTTTCCAGAAGGTCCGCTGCATCGGCATGAATCCGCATATCGGAATGAACGGAAGGCTTCTTCAGCTCTTCTGCATCAATGTCGTTGACAATCACATAAGCCGCCCTGGCCCAGGTCTCATAATTATACCCCACTTGACGGATGCTCAGCCGGCTTCCCACGGAAAATACCAGATCGCTGTTCTGCACAGCAAAATTACCCGGCCGGTCTCCCATATTGCCTGCCCTTCCGGTATACAGCGGATGATCATCCCAAATGGCGTCCTGGCTGTTCCATCCCGTCACCACAGGAATCCCCAGCCGTCTGACCGCCTCCAAAAACTGCTGATGCGCTCCTGCGAGCCGCACACCGTTTCCCACGTTAAACACCGGTCTTCGGGAGGTACGGATCTTTTCAATTACCGCCATGATCGTCTCACGCGAAACCGGCTCCGGCTGAAGAGGTCTGTTCTCTCCCTCTCCGGCACGATCCTCCGAAATCACCGGGCAAAGGTTCCCTGCCGTCTTGGCCTTGGCTCCCCAGCCGGTTCCGCCGGCCAGATAATCCTCCGGGTCAAAACCAACAAGCTTATCGGTGTCCACATAAGCTCCCTGAACATTCAGAGGAATATCCAGCCAGCAGGGACCCGGCCGGCCGTTCTGGGCCAAAAAAAGGGCCTTCTCCAGGCAAAAGCGGATTCTGGCAGGATCAATCACCATCTCACAGTATTTGGTCATGGACTCCACCGCCCGGCAGATATCAAATTCCTGATCTCCCATCGCCCGGATTCCCACTCCTGACCATCTGGCTGTGGTATCATAGCGCACCTGTCCAGAAAGAATCAACATCGGAATCGAATCAAGCCATCCGCCTACCACGCCGGTAAGCGCGTTGGTTCCTCCCGGCCCTGTGGTCACGCACACTGCTGCAATTCGGTTATGAATCCTGGCATAGCTTTCCGCCGCCATGGCGCAGGCCTGTTCGTGATGATTATAGATGCAGGTCAGCCTTGGTTCATGGCCCAGGCCATCATTTAAATGCATGGCCCCGCCCCCTGTGACAGAAAACACATGAGTAATTCCTGACTCAGCCAGGCGGCCCGCAATATAATTCGATACTTTTATCCGCATGATTCCTCCCTCCTCCCCGCGGTTAACCGCCGGGACGTCACTTCTGTCTCTCCGTACAGTTTACCATATTTCTGCCAAAAAGCATACCTAAGATTTTCTTACGCCGAGCCTGAGGTTTTTCTTACATCATCATAAAGAAAATCTTCCTTTGGCCCAGGGGTTACCCTGCCGCCTTCCATCCCTGCCGTCAGCTGACATTTCTGGCAGCAAGCTACACTAGAAATCCCGAAATGCCCAGGTTATAATCACACTCGTAATGCAACCACAGTATTCGGGCTGCGGCCCGGCCAAACAAAAAAGGAGAGACACAAATTATGAAAAAGAGAATTGCAATGCTGGCTGTATTATCTACTGCTGCAGTAATGTCTGCAGTAACCCCTTCCTTCTTTACCGCGGATCAGGCCAGCCTGATTATGGCGGCAGAATCCGGATGGGTAGAGGAGTTTGATGGCTGGCGCTATCTGGACAGCGACGGCGATTATTTAACCGATTCCTGGAAGAAGCGGGACGGCGAAATGTACTATTTAGATGAAGACGGCAAAGTCGCCACCGATACTATTATAGATGATGAATATTATGTAGACGCCACGGGAAAACGAGTGGCAGAGCAGTGGGTTTCTGTTTACAATGAGGACGGCATGGACAGCATGGACGCTTCCGAATTCTTATGGTACTACTTCGGCCGTGACGGCCGGGCAGTGAAGTCCAAGTGGTACAAAGTCGGAGACAACTGGCATTACTTTAACTCTGACGGACACATGCTCACCGGAAAACAAGAGATCGACGGAAACACCTACTACCTGGGAGATGAAAACGACGGCGCCAGAAAATCCGGCTGGATTCTGCTGGAGGAAGACAGCGATGATCCCGATCACTCCTCCTTCTGGTATTACTTCGATCAGAAGGGACGGATGATTGAAAACCAGATCGACAAAAAGATCGACGGATCCTACTACACCTTCGTAGACGGAAAGATGCAGACCGGCTGGTTTAAGCTTCCTGAGGAAGAAAGCACCGCTTCTGATTCCAACGCCGCTCCCCTCCACAAGGAAGGAACCATCCACGGCTACCAGTACTATGAGGCAAACGGAAAACGTGCTGCCGGCTGGTATGACATTGCCGGTGCAGAAGGCATCAGCGCAGAAGATGAGACCTACCGCTTCTTCTTCCGCCAGGGAAAACCCATGGCCGCCCAGGAGGGCATCCAGGTGTTCACCATTGATTCCAAGCGTTATGCCTTTAATGACAAGGGAGAAATGCAGACCGAGATGCAGGTGATCACCTTAGAGGACGGCACTTCTGCCAATGCATATTTCGGCGAGGACGGCGTAATGCGCACAGGCAAACAGACCATCTACAATGAGGACCTGGACGAGAAGCAGGTTTGGTATTTCCACACCGACGGCGCCAAAAAAGGACAGGGCTATCACGGCATCCGCGACAACTCGATCTATGTAAATGGTCTCCGTCAGGACGCTGAGAAAGATTTAAAGGTCGCTCCTGTGGAGTTTGAAGGCGCCACATATCTGGTAAACGCTTCCGGTGCCATCCAGAAAGCCTCCTCATCCTCCCAGTCCGCCCAGAAGCCAGAATTAGGCAAAGGATTTAAGGATGTTAAAGATGCAAATGAGAAAATCTGGATTGTTGACATCAACGGCGTAATCCAGAAGTAAGCAGCAACAAATCATTGCCTGTTTGCCTTACCGAGGCATTTCCTCCATCACAATTAATGCTTCATCCGTTCACAGGCAAAGCTCCCTTCAGGGACGCAGTAAAACGGCTGCCAGTTTTTTTCTGGCAGCCGTTATTTTTTGTCACAATTTTTTGTTTTTCTCGTTATAGGGAAGGAAAATGCGCAAAGGGAGGAGATTGTTTTTATGCGGGAGCTTTCTGTTTACTATTGCTCCAGATGCGGTTATTATGCTTATTACCAGCTGCCACAGAATGCTGTCTGTCCCAAATGCCAGCAGAAAATGACGCTGTTTGATATGCCTTATCAAAATTTCATGGATTTAGACTGTGAAGAACGAGACCTGCTGTTATCCAGAGAAATCTTAAAGAATTGTCCTTCTGTGGTTTCCCGAATTACCTTGCCTCACAAAGAAGCGAACCAGCGGGAAACCATTGCCATACTAAGTGCAAAGATCAACGAACTGGAAAATGAAAACAAGAAACTAAACGAAACGGTGGCCTGGATGCACCAGACCATCTGGGATCTGGTGAAAAAAGGAGAACGCCAGAAAAAACAAACAAAGCCATAATCTCCAGGGCTGCTGCAAAAACCATGGAGTTTGCCTTAATGGCTTTTGCAGCAGCCCCAGCGAACCATTTCCGGATTCAGCTTTTTCTTGAGCTTCCGGTGACATAAAAGGTAATCATGCGGTTTAATGTACCCCGCATCTGGATAATAACCTTTTTCATGGCGTCGTTATCCTTTTTCAGACGCTCATTTTCTTTGATAAGCTCCTGAAGTTTTTCTTCCACACTCATCATAACTCCTACCTTCCTCCTTTACCTGTTGTTCAATATACGTCTTTTCCCCGGTTTTGAAAAGGGAATTCTGCCGCGCCATTCGACATAAACTGTCGATTTCCTGCAGGATTCTTCTGTTTTTCCAGGATTTCACATACTAAATATACTGCTTTCCAGGAATGAAGCACTATCTCTGGTACAGATAACTGGACAGCAATCCAGAACCTGCTGTCGGTTTCTGCTGAAAATTTTTTCTTTCTGAAAATCCGGCTTTTACTCCTGGGGATGACTTACTGTCACCTTAAGATTTCCATTTTCTTCCTCAAAGGTCCATGTTTCCTTCTCTCCCTTTGGCGACATATAAGTAATTTCGTATAGTTCTCCCTGGGCGTCTGTAAGGATCTCCGTCACCATTCCATCAGGATCCCACTGGGAAGGGGTCCACCCGCAGAGCGGATTATCCTCATCATCTAAGGTTTTCCAGTAAATCTGCTCAAAGGGGCTTGTACTTTCTGCGTTCTGTCCCCATTCTTCATCTTCCAGAAGAAGCATGGACACCGCCATTCTCAGCTGTCTTCCTTCCACCGCCTGCCTCTGCTCCCTGGCCCGTTCCACATAGTTTAAATAAACCGGAACAGAAATCCCTGCCAGCACAGCTATAATCGCCATCACCACAATCAGCTCCAGCAAAGTAAATCCGCCCTTATGTTTCTGTTTCTTCCTATCCTCGTCTCTCCTCATTCCTTACCCCCTTCTTTAAAAACCATCTGCCGATTTATCATACTATAAGGAAAAGCTCCCCACAATATCCATATCTCGGGAACACCATAAATTGGCTGCAGAAAATACCCTTGACATCTTTCTTCTGCCGTGGTCTAATAAAGTATTAACGATATTCTTCAATCATGAACAAGGCAGCTTTTAACGAAAGGATAAACTTATGGAATCACCAGAAAACAGCGAAAACTCCACCTCCCTTCCCCCCTCTCCTCACGAGAAGGGCCATTCCAGGAAAAAGAAAAAACGGCCTCTGTGGCTTAAGCTTCTGGCCATTCTGGGAATCGTCCTTGTGATAATTCTGGGCGCCGGATGGGGATATGTAAATCATATGCTGGGGAAGATCAACCGTCCGGATTTTCAAACGATTTCTCCAGAAGATTTTGTCGAAGAAACTGATGCCGACGTGGAAAATTCTAATCTTGAAACCTTAAGTCCAGAGGAAATTACTCTTCAGCTGGCAGACCAGGTGCTTAAAGATAAAGATGTCATCAATATTCTGCTGATTGGTCAGGATACCCAGGAGCATGTGTCCGGCACCCGGTCTGACTCCATGATTCTGGCCACCATTAATCAGGAAAAAAATGAAATTACCATTACTTCATTTATGCGTGATCTTTACGTGGATATTCCCGGTTACCGGGCCAGCCGCATTAATTCCGCTTATACCCTGGGAGGGCCTGAACTGCTGGATCAGACCATCGAGCTGAATTTCGGCATTCATATTGACGGAAACATCGCCATCGATTTCACTGGCTTTGCCCGATGTATCGATATTGTCGGCGGCGTGGATATGGACCTTAGCCTTTCTGAGGCAGCGGTTATCAATAAAGAAGTGTATAAGTCCCAGCCTTCGCTGATTTCCGGTTCTGACTTAATGGCAGACCGGTGGGCGCTGCGGGGAGGAAAGCAGCACTTAACTGGCGAACAGGCGCTGCAGTACGCCAGAATCCGGGAGATTGACAGTGATTTCAGCCGCACCAACCGGCAGCGCAAGCTTTTGACCGCGTTATTTGAAAAGCTGAAAAATTCCGATCTTGCCACAGTCAATGCTCTGCTGGATGAAGCCCTGCCTTTGCTGACCACGGATATTTCCAATACCCGGCTGATCGGCTATGCTGCTGCAGTCCTGTCCATGCAGCCCTCTACCTTTAAAACCGACCGGATTCCCGCCGATGGAGCCTATCGGGAAGCCGTGGTAAGAGGCATGCAGGTGCTAGTTCCCGATCTGGGAGCCAATCAGCTCCATTTAAAGGAATCTTTATATGGAAGCGACAGTACTTCTTATGTGCCGGCGCCAACTACCGCAGCCAGAAAAAAGCAAAGCTCCAAACGTACCCAATCTCCAGCTCCGGCTCCAGAAACAGCTCCTGCACCGGCAGCCAATCCTTATGAGACCTTGCCGGTTCCAGAATCCATGCCAGAGGAGACAGGGGGAATTCCTGAAACAAGTCAGACCATGCCAGAAGGCACTTACGAATACGGTCCGGGCATGCCGACCTTCCCCTCCAGCCAAGGAGGGTCTGCTGGAAACGGAGGAATTCAGTCTCCTGGCGAAACAGCAGGAAGCGATCCTGCTGCTGGCTCTGAGACGCCGCAGACTCAGCCGGAAACCCCTCCTGCTCTTCCAGGGATTACCCTTCCGGAAACTTCGGCGCTGCCGGCAGAAACCAGCCTTCCCGGAGCTTCAGAAACCCTTCCGGAATCCGCGGCTCCGGCGGTCCAGGAAACGCCGGCTCCAGAAACCTCTCCTGCCCTTCAAAGCACAGAAGTACCTGAAACTCAGCCGGCTGAGACTCCGCTGCCTCAGTCCGGCGCTCAAGGAATGGACAGCGCTTTAGGGCAGGCCTTTGGAACACTGCCCCAGCAATAAAAAATCCCGGAGAATTCAAGGCACACAAAAGTCCTTAATTCTCCGGGATTTTTTTCTGTCTTTTTCTTCCTTAAAAGCGCTCTGTTTCCTCTGCCATCCTCTCCTTCAGGCAGGCGAGAGTCCGCTCCACTCCCTCTTCCATCTTCCACAAAGATCTCCAGCCAAGAGCCCTCAGCTTGCTTCCATCCATCAGCGCCTTTGTGGCTTTCGAATATCCCGCCGCCTCTTTCTCATCCGGCAGCTCGAATACCACGTTCTTTCCGCACTTCCCTGCAATCATAGCCGCCAGATCTTTCAGCGTAAGATCAGAGCCTGGATCTGCAATATTGTAGGCCTCTCCTTTTTCTCCTTTCAAAAGCACCGTGAGCAGGCCAGAAACAGCGTCCGCCACGTAGCTGTAAGAATACAGCTGATTTCCTGCACTTTTCAGCACAATATCTTCCCCAGCCGCCCCTTTCTTCAGGAACTGAGAAATTGCCTTAGTATCTGAAAGAAGCATGGTGGGGCCGTAAGTTCTGGACAGTCTGGCAATCACTGCATCTACCCCTTCCTGACGGATAAATGCCTGACACAAAGCTTCTCCCGCCCGTTTGCTTTCTGGATAACCGGCCCGCACCGTATTGCAGTCCAAATATCCACAATAGGACTCGTCAAAGTACTCTTTATCCCCACGGTTTTCCCCATAAATCTCCACACTGGAAGCGAATAAAAAGCGTCCCCCCTTGCAGGATGCCGCCAGTCGCAGAAGATTTAAGGTCCCCAAAATATTGGTGGTCACCGTGCCAATGGGATCTGCAGAATAGGCTGCCGGATGGGTGTTGCTGGCAGCATGGAGGATAAAATCCGCCCTGATGTCTTCCTCCAAAGGCTGATTAATATCCCTGGAAAGAAAAGTAAACTCCGGGCTGTCCCAAAAGGAGGCAAACCGCCGCCTCGCCTTATCCTCGTTCCGGCCGATTCCGGTTACGTAAATGGTTTCCGGCCGCTCCATCAGCACCTGAATCAGGAAAGATCCGATCATGCCGCTGGCGCCTGAAATCAGCACCCTCTTTCCCGCCAATTTCTCCCAGGGCAGGGGCAGGGCGGCGATTCGTTTCACATCCTCGTGCATTTCCTTTAACTCCATCTGTCTCCTCCTGTTTCTCCATCCTTGCCGGCAGCTTTATTTTAACCAGCTGTCCTTGTCCATCTTTAAGTAAGCCTTAAAAATCTCCAAATCATCTTTGGTGGTCAGCTTAATATTTTTATCTGAGCCTGCGGCAAAATATAAGGTCTCTCCAAGATCTACCATCATGGTATTGGCATAAGCGGAACCATGAATTCCAATTCCCTTTTCAAAGGCTTCGTGGTAAGCCCAGTCCAGTTTCCCAAAGCGATATGCCTGAGGGGTTGCTACTCTGCGCAGAGTTTCCCGGGGAATATACTCACAGGTAGAAATCTCATCCTTGATTCTAAAAATCTGCTCATTGTAAGGCATGGACGTTACGCCGTTTCCATACTGCCGGCACTTGATCATCACATCCGAAAGAACCGTATCATCCACCAGAGGCCGAATGCCGTCATGGATCACCACAATATCTTCCTCATTCAAAATTCCTTCTAAATGGTAAACGCCGTTTCGGATAGACTCCTGTCCTGTCTTGCCGCCGGAAACCACCCACTTTAATTTATCAATATTAAACTGTCTGGCATAAGCCTTTAAAATATCATGCCATCCATCCAGGCACACTACCTCAATGGCATCAATTTCCGGGTGACGCTGAAACCCTTCCAGGGTATAGATAATAACCGGCTTGTCATAAACGTTAATAAACTGCTTGGGAATATCCTGGTGCATCCGGCTCCCGCTTCCCCCTGCAATAATAATGGCAACATTCATTCTGCTTTTCCTTCCTGTTTCTTTTCATTCTTCTGTTTTGCAACGGACTTTTTCTCTTCACTCCCATAAACTACAGGAAAATACACCCCGCGGTAGTTTTTATAGCTGTGGTCAAGATCCACAAACACCGCATCATGCTTGGGGATCTGTGCACTTTCTGGCGGAAGTTCCATATAATCTCCAAAAGCCATGGTCAGATAAGTGTCATAGCCCAGAGGAATAGGAAATTTCTGTCCTTCAAAGGGTTTAAACACCGCTTTTTCAAAAACCCAGTGGGGATACTCATTGACCATATATTGATATCGAGAACACAGTTCCGTAGTTTTCGTGCACCGGTCAAAAGAATACCGGCTCATAAGCTTCTCCATCAGTCTCCAGATTCTGTATCTTGCCTTCTGCCCGGGAAAAAGAGCCAGCATCGCCTTGCCCGCCCACTCCAGCGCTTTTCCCTTGCTGGTAGGCGCCTCCTGAAGATTAAACACCTGAAAGATCAGCGCGCAAAGGATCTGCAGCCTGCGAAGAACAGGATTATTGGGACAGCCGTCCAGGGGAAGAATTTCCAGCCGTACCCCATGATGAATATCCAGATCCGCCTGCCGCTCTTTAATAAATGTGGTCTCCTCATCGGAAATAGCGGTAAGCATGGACCGGAGAAACACCCCTGGACCGCTGCGGCATAAGGCGTATTGATGTTCATCCATTTCCTGCTTCCAAAGCTTTCTTAACCGCTCGTAATCCGGTCTGGGCATAAATACATCCACATCGTCATCCCAGGGAATAAACCCCTGGTGGCGTATGGTTCCGATGCAGCATCCGCCGCAGAGAAAATATCTGAGCTTATGCCTGCGGCAGAATTTGTCAAATACCTTCAAAATCTCCAGAGACTTCAGTTGGAGGGCTCGGATTTCCTCCCTGCTGGTTTCCTTCATGTTGCATTCCTCCCATTTTTCTCGGATAAAAATAGTGACTGATGATCAGCGCCCCGCCGCAGCAAATCACGAAAGCCGCCCAAAACTGCATCGTCAGCACGAACTGCAGAAAGCCGGTGGCCTCCGCCCTGAGAATTAAAAACAGATTCGTTACAGACAGCAAAAGCACCGAAAAGAGAAGGGCGTTTTTCCCTCCAAGTCTGGGGCCATATACCAAAAGGAAGCCTAAAATCAGGCTGAACAAAATAATTCCCAGATAACCATAGTCCGCGAATACTTCCAAAAGGTAGGAAGAACCGCAGCCATGTCCTGCCAGATACTGGCTCTCCCCAAGGAGAATATAGGAAAGATGATGGGAAAAATTGTTGCCGTAATGGGCCTTAATCCAGCTGTTGGAGGACCCAAGATTAACGGCCCCGAAAAATTTCTGGGCAATGCTTCCATTGCAGAAATAATCAATAAAGCTTCCGAAGGTGTAGTTGGTAAATCCGTGATGAGGAAGAAAAGGGATGGCTCCGTAGCCTAAAGCCAGCCACCGGAAGGAAACGCCCTGCTTATAAAACAAATCAGCAATAATGGAAAGCACATTGGCTGGCCCGCCGGCGCCTCCATTTCCCTCCCGAATATAATTCATTGCCCCTAAAAGCACCAGTCCTGCCGGCACGCCCAGGATCAGCACGCCTTTTTCAAACTTGCCCATCCATGGCTTCTCTCTCATCTGCCCCTGTATTCCATCCTCTTTTTCCGCCGCTTCCTGTTCTCTTCGAAAAAAATCCCGGATCACATAATAGGACAGGGCGAAGAGCACATTCAGCACAATAGGATTTCGCTCTCCCACAATCAGCTCCGGCACCGCCGACAGCACATACAGCACCAGCGCCGGGAAGGCCTGGCTCTTTTTGGGAAGGGCAGCCAAAAAGAAACAAAGGCTGTACTTGGTCAACGTTGACAGCTCATACACCACATAAGGGAGCTGGCTGTGAAACTCAGAAAAATACTCATAATACGTATGGGTTTGAATGTAGGCAATCTTTTCCTGGCCCAGCATAAAGGTGAACACCAGGGAAAGATAAAAGACGATCTGGGATACCCAGCCGAAATAATAACAAAAGCCCCTCTGCTTCATCAGTCCCCAGCAGGCGATCCTTTTCTCCCCGCATCCTTTTAATCCGCCCAGAATTCCCCCCAGCTGCAGAAATGCCAGCGTAAGAATCAAGCTGAACAAGGCAAACATCACATTGTCCTGTCCGTAATTCCACCAGTCCTCCCCCAAAAACGCGCCGATTACCGGCCGTCCGATGAGGAAGGTAAATAAGGTCACCTGAAAGAAAAAAAACAGAATTCTCTGCCTCACATCCTCCAGGGCAAAACATACATTAGCTGCCCACAGGCAGACCACGCAGAAAAGGAGGCCTCCATAAGGCTCAGGAGCAAGAAGAGCGGCAAACCCGCCGCCAAAGGCCAGAAAAATCAAGCCGTATCGGATCAGCGTAAGTACAGGTTTCATTCCTCCGCCCCCCTTCTTCCCTTTACCCCAAAGATTCCTTTCAGCTTTTCCACCGCCAGCTTCATCTGCACCGGCTCCGCCGCCCAATTCACAACGAGAATAATGCAGACTGCCAGCATTCCGCAGATTACGCCATCTGCCGCCCAGCCAAGATAACCGGAAGCGTAGGGTTTCGGGCAGACAGACCACAGAAGCAGACAGCTCCCTGCAGCCAAAAGATTCACCAAAATCCGGCGGATGGACCGTTTCCACACGCCCTTTACCAGATAACGGCTGTTATAGAAAATCACGTCGAAAGTTCGATATCCATAAGAGGCTAAAGTGCCCAAAAGCACTCCCACGATTCCCATGGATCTAACCAAGGCCAGGGAAACCGTCAGATTAATCCCCGCCTCGGCAATCGCCCGCCATTTCGTCTCCTCATAATGTCCCGCGGCACAAATCATGGTCAAGCCAGGAATCCGAATATTCTGCAGCAAGCCCAGCACAGGAAAAAGAACCACTAACTCCGGCCGCAGATATTCCACATCTGTAATCTGGCTGGTGTAAATCCGGATAAAGGAGGCCAGCAGTCCCGCCATGCAGGTATAGCAGATAAACAGCATCATATTATATAAGAACTCATAAGTACCATAGGCATCCTTAAGTTTTTCTTCTTCATCAATGGCAAAAAGTTCTCCAAACCCTGATCCCAGACTGTTGGAAAAGGAGCTGACCACATTAGAA
Source organism: Candidatus Cottocaccamicrobium excrementipullorum (assembly GCA_018713255.1). GTDB lineage: Bacteria > Bacillota > Clostridia > Lachnospirales > Lachnospiraceae > Caccovicinus > Caccovicinus excrementipullorum. The sequence goes on from DVFL01000005.1 coordinate 77,731, forward strand.
AGATTGTAAGCCACCATGTTATACACGGAGTAAACGCTGACCTCCAAAAGAGAATCCCCCTTTAAAAACAACGTCAGCACAACCAGATCCGTATTGTTTACTACAATGTTTACAACCTGATGAAGAAGCACCGCCCACTTCTGGGCCAAAGGCTTTTTGTTTGGCAGCACATGGAAATCCAGATAGGGGTAATGGCGGCGCACATACCAGAAAATCAAAAGGCTGCGCATGACATAAACCACCGTAGCCACCCCTCTGGCCATGGCAATGCCGAAGCCCATCTGAATCATGACAATAGACACCACCGTATTTACCACCGTGCCCAGGCACTGAATCAAGGTAACGATGTAGCCATGCTGGTCCGCGTTTAACAGCACACGGTACTTTCCCAGAAAGAAATAGTCCACTAGATTGCTGAAGGACAAGATCATAATGATGGCCCGGGTGGTTCCCGCCGGAACCTGCCCCTCTACCAGATAAGGATAGACGAAGGTCAGGCCGGCCACCAGAAGAAAATAAAGAATGCCGGAGCGCCGGTAAAATTCTCTTGCCGCGGTGAGAATGCTGTTGACCTCTCCTTCTGCCTTTCTGGAGAGAGGGCCGTAAAGAGCCACCGCCGTGGCGCTTCCTACTCCCGCCTCCACCAACATCAGGTAAGACATAAACTGGCCAACGGATGAAACCATGCCGTTCATGGCAGAGCCGTAAGCCAGCAGATAAAAACGGGGAAGGATCAAGCCGCTTGCCGCCGTCACCAGCTGCAGCAGAAGATTCGCCGTCACATTTTTCATCGCCTGTCTTCCCCTCATAGGCCGCCGCTCCTTTTCCCTCCGTTTTTCTTCCGCTTCTTTCCTTTTCCTGTTAAAGCCCGGTAAAACCGTTCCAGCTTCTTTGCGCTGTCTTCAATGTCAAATCCGGCTTCCTTCACTAAAATTCCATCCTCCGGCCGCCAGATTTCACTCTCCTTGTCTCTGCTAAGAGCCTGAATCTGTCTTGCCCAGCGCCCTGCCAGCTTTTCCGCCGTCTGGAGATTTTCGATTGTTTCCACAGGAAGATAAGTAATCTTGCCGGTAAGCTCAACCTCTCTGGTAATCCGGTCGCTGGCCACGCAGGGAAGGCCTGCTGCCTGGGCTTCCACTAAAACCAGGGGAAGTCCTTCAAACAGCGAAGAAAGCAGGAAGCAGTCTGCCGCCTGAAGAATTCCAGGCACATCCTGCCGGTTCCCTAAAACACTCACCAGTTCTTCCACCTGAAGCTCCTTCGCCCACTTTCGGATCCTTTCCTCCTCCGGCCCTTCCCCGGCAAACAGCAGCCTAAACTGCAGCCCTCCTTGGCCTTCTGCTGTTTTCATTCGCTCTTTCAGCTCCTTCACCACCAGCAGAAGAAAGGGATAATTCTTTTCCGGAGAAAGACGGCCTACTGTACACAGCAGAAATACCTTTTCTCCCTCTGCCACAAACTCTTTTCTCGCCTCTGCGCGGATCTCCTCAGAAAACCGATAGCGGTCAAGACAAATTCCATTGGGGATAGTCACCACCCGCTTTTTCCGAATCAAGCCCGAGGGAAACATCCATTTGGCCGCCTCTCCTGAGCAGGTCAGAAATCCGTTGGCCCAAAGGGGAAGAAGGCGGCGGCAGAGCTTGTGCTTAGCCACGCCTTTCCCAGAACGGATAAAAGAACTGTGTGCATGAAGAATCCGTCCCTTCACCCCCGCTAAAGCAGCAAGCACAAGAATTAGACTCCGCCCTGCGCTCTCTGTATGGACATGCACCAGATCATACTGATTTTCTTTCATCAGCTTCATGCTGAACAGAATTTTATGAAATGTATAGGCCAGAGGATTCTTCTCCGGGCAGGCAGCGGCGATCGAATAAATCCGCCCTCCCCGCTCTTCAATCCGGCGTCGGATATCCTCCGGGACTTCTGCATCTCCCACCAGGAAATCCCAGCTTACTTCCTCCGGGTCCATATGTTCATATAAATTCAGCATGATGGCCGTTACTCCATCCAGCTTCAGCGAATATTTAAACTGAAGGGTGCGAATCATTTCCCTCTGCCTCTTTTCTTTTTCTGATTTCTTTGATGCTTCCTGTCCTCTGCAGGACTTACACAGTAAAACTTTCCCTTATACATCCGATAACTGTGCTGACAGTCCAAAAGGAGCGCGTCATGCTGAGCCGTCTGCTTCTCCTTGGGAGGCAGCTTCATATAATCTCCAAATACCGTTTTCAAATACACATCGTATCCCACGGGAATAGGCATCTTCGTATCCTCAAAGGGATGCATCAGCGCTTTTTTGAAGGCCTCCTTAGGATACCAGTTTTTCATATATCCCGGGCCAGCGCAAAGTTCTGTCACTCCTTTGCATTTGCTGATGGGATATTTGCTCATCTGTTTCTCCGCAAAACTCCAGATCCGCCAGCGCATGGTCTTTGAAGGCACAGCCGCCAGACAAAGCTTTCCCGCCAGCCGGAAAAGTCTGCCATGATTTACCGGAACCACCTGAGAACAGTACAGGGAATAAATCATCGCCCACATCAGCTGAAGCTTTCGCTGAAACGGCGAATCGGGATAGCCGTCCAGAGGAAAAATATCAATCACCACGCCATGGGCAATGTCCAGATCTGCCTGGTAAGGCTTAATCAGCGTGGTTTCATTATCCCGAAGGGTGATAAAGGAATTATGATCCTGATAATACCGTCCGGGGCGGGCTAAGGTATAGCGCTTCTTATCCCCGTCTTTTCTCCATAATTCCATCAATCGGTTATAATCCTTTCTGGGCATAAAAAAGTCCAGATCATCATCCCAGGGAATAAACCCGTTGTGACGCACGGCGCCGATGCACCCTCCTCCGCAGAAATAGCATAAAAGATGATGGCTTCTGCAGAATCTCACGAAGTATTCGGCCATATTCAAGCTTACCTGATGGATCTGCTGTAATTCTTCCTGGGTATAATTCATTAAAACTCCGCCTTTCCCCGTTGATTTCTCCCTCTCCTTTGACTGTGTTCCTGAAAAATCTTCCCTCCATCAAGGAGTCCTGCCGCTGTTCCCAGTCCGTAGCTTACATGAAGGATCAAAAACAAAAGGGGCATCAGGAAAGTCATGGGTCTTTTCGTTCTCACGAAGCTCATTCCCGTCATCAGCCCGCAGACTCCGCCATAAAGCCCCCACATCACCTTAGCCGGCCAGGAACATCTGGCGATTTTCAGCAGTCCCGTTCCCAATATTCCGCAAATGAACAAAAAGGGAACAAAATGATAAGAAGAAAGACATCCTGGACATACAAACAAGGTTCTTCCTATCCAGTATCCATTTCCGTACTTCTGCTTAACCATTCCTTTCAGGGTAGGCCTGGCATACTGGTAAGAGACGATCTCCGGATCATATCTGAGCCGGTATCCAGCCTTTCTCACCCGATAATGATACTCATTATCCTCGGTTCGTCCCAGTTCCTCATTCATCATGCCGGTCCGCTCAATTACCTCCCGGCGATAGCAGCCGTGAAAAAGAGAATTTACATATTCCTTCTCCGTTTTCCTCCGGTAAGGTGCAATTCCCCCTCCAAACATAGAATTCTCCGCCTCCAGCAGGAGATTTTTCCAAGGGCCTGGATTTTTAATCACAGAAGGACGCATGCCCCCTGTTACCATCTCTCCCTCTTCCAGCAGTTTAACATTCTTGGCAATAAACTCCTTGGGAAGCCTGGCGTGGCCGTCAATTCTTGCCAGTACGTCTCCTGAAAAATGACGGAACGCCACATTCCACCCGCAGGCCTGGCTTCTTTTAGGATTATCCAGAACCTGGATACCAAAAAATCCCCGCTCCCGGTCACGGAACGCCTCCATCAGCTCCCTGGTTCTATCCTTGGAACCGCTGTCGATCAACACCACCTCCAGACAATCTCTGGGATACGTCTGGCTGCAGATATCTGCAAATAAGGATGGCAGATATTCTTCTTCATTATACGCTACCACGCAGATTGAAACGATCATCTTTCTACTCCTGTTATTTCTTCGCAGCCGCTCTATCAGCTGCGTTCCTTCTATAACACCGCCAGGAATGTCCTGACCATAGTTAAACATTCTCCCAGCAGACTAAAATGCCGCAGTGCCTTCAAGTTATACGCCATTTTCATGGGCAAAACCCTCTGCAGGTAAACCTTGTCCACCTCTTCCCCGGGCTGAAAAAACCGTTCTTCATCTTTAAAACAGATACTGGCTTCTGAAGTTACTCCTGCCGGAAGAAGAAGGGTGGCATACATTTCCGGAGTATATCCCTTCACATACTTCACCACCTCCGGCCGGGTTCCCACAAAACTCATCTCGCCCTTCCAAATGTTAATCAGCTGGGGAAGTTCATCCAGCCGGCACCCTCTTAACTTGGCGCCGACTTTGGTAATCCGGCTGTCATTCTGAAGGGTAAGCTGTCCGCCCCTCTTCTGTGCATCTGCACTCATGGTCCTGAACTTATAGATCCGGAAAACCCGGCCATACTGGGTAACTCTCTCCTGGCGAAAGAACACCGGACCTGGAGAATCCAGTTTAATCCAAAGGGCAATGCCCGCCATAATCGGTGAAAGCCCTGCTAAAAGAATGGTGGAAAGGACAAAATCCAGCCATCGCTTCCAAAACAGCTGTCCTCGTTTTGCCGCCAGCGCACAATAATAGGGATAGACCTGACTGGTCTGCATAAAGGCCGGAAGCTCCTCCCATCTTCGAAATTCCATTCCTCACGCCTCCATTTCCTGAACAAGCTCCTGATAACAGCGGACAAACTCCTGAATCACATAATCTACCTGTTCGTCTTTGAGGCAGGTATGAAGAGGCAGGGTAATCTCCCGCTGGAACAACTCTCTGGCATGGGGATACTCTTCAATCGAAAAGCCCAGATTCCGGTAAGCAGTCAGCATAGGCAACGGCTTGTAATGCACGTTAGTGGCAATTCCCTTCTCAGCCAGCTTTTCAATCAGGCGATTTCTGAATTCCATGCTTTTTCCAGTAAGCTGCACTAAGAACAAATGACCGCTGGAGGCAAAGTCTTCCCCGTAATGATTAAGCCAGGTTACCGGGAGAACAGAAAGGCCTGCTTCATATCGTTCAATCAGCTCGCGGCGCCGTTTCAAAAGAGCAGGATACCGCTTCAGCTGCACCAGCCCAATCGCCGCCATAATATCCGTCATATTGCACTTGTAAGCAAGAGATAAAATATCGTATTCCCAGGATCCCAGTTTGGTTTTTGCCAAGGCGTCCTTAGACTGCCCGTGAAGAGAAAGGAGCATGTACTGCTGATAAATCCATTGATCCTCAATTCCAGGAATCGTATTCCAGGTCACGGCTCCCCCTTCTGCAGTGGTAAGATTTTTCACTGCATGGAAGGAAAAACAGGTAAAATCCGCCGCCTGGCCGCACATTTTTCCCTTCGCCCTGGCGCCGAAGGCATGGGCTCCGTCAGCCATCACCACGATCCGGCCTATGGCTTCCTGAAGCTTTCCTTCAGGTCTGAACAAACCTTTCTTTTCCTCCACCAGCTGGAAAATCCTCTGGTAATTGCACATTTTTCCTGCCAAATCCACAGGAATAATCACCTTGGTCCGCTCCGTCACCGCAGCGGCGGCCTTCTCGTAATCCATTTCGTAAGAATCGCCGTCTGTATCCACCAAAACCAGGGTTGCTCCCACATGGCAGACAACGCTGGCCGTTGCAGTATATGTATAGGCAGTGGTAATCACCTCATCTCCCGGGCCTACCCCAAGGAGACGAAGGGTCATCTCCATGGCGGCGGTGGCAGAATTCAGGCAGACAGCATGGCCCGTCTTCAGGTACTGCCCGATTTCCTGTTCAAACTGCTTGGTTCTGGGACCTGTGGTAATCCATCCAGAACGCAGCGCCTCTGCAACGGCCTGCACCTCCTCTTCTGTGATATCTGGTGGTGAAAATGGTACGTTCATGCTCTTTCCCTCTCCTTCTTTTCCTTCTCCGTTTCTTCCTTTTCCATCTCTTCTCCCTGATAATGATAGGTGGGAACAATCTTTTTAACTTCCTGGCGAATGCTCTCGGAATCTGCATTGGCGACCTTGTAAAGATGGGCCAGCTGACGGCGGAACTCCTCCTCGTCGAATTCAATGGGACGGCCGATATGGATCAGCTTATTCGGCGTTTCCTGAAGTCCCTCCTCGCTCATCAGCAGCTCCTCGTAAAGTTTTTCTCCCGGTCTCAGGCCGGTAAACACAATGGGAATATCCACGTCCGGGATATAACCAGAAAGGCGAATCAGATTTTTCGCCATATCCAGAATCTTTACCGGTTCTCCCATATCCAAAACGAAAATCTCTCCGCCCTTGGCATAGGCCCCCGCCTGAAGCACTAAGGCCACCGCCTCAGGAATGGTCATAAAGTACCGGATAATATCCGGATGAGTCACCGTAACCGGCCCGCCTTCTTCAATCTGCTTCTTAAACAGAGGAATCACCGATCCGCTGCTTCCCAGCACATTGCCGAAACGCACCGCCACAAAATCTGTTTTTGAATGGGTGTTCATCATCTGAATGACCATTTCGCACATCCGTTTAGACGCCCCCATAATATTGGTGGGATTCACTGCCTTATCTGTGGAGATCAGCACAAAACGGCTGGCTCCGTATTTATCTGCCGCCATTGCAGTTTTATATGTACCAAACACATTATTCTTAATGGCCTCATCCGGAGAATCCTCCATCAAAGGCACATGCTTATGAGCAGCGGCATGATAAACAATATCCGGCCGGTACTTGGCAAATACCGACTGAATCCGGTGAGTATTGCGCACCGAGCCGATCAGCACCACCAAATCCAGCCAGGGACAGTCCCGCTTTAACTCCTGCTGGAGAGCATAGGCATTATTTTCATAAATATCAAACACAATCAGCTGCTTGGGATGATGCTTGGCAATCTGACGGCAGAGCTCGCTTCCGATGGAACCCCCTCCCCCGGTGACTAAAATCACCTTGCCGCAGACATAGTCCATAATTTCATCCATATTCACCCGGATAGGCTCCCGGCCCAGCAGATCCTCAATCTGTACATCCCGCAGCTTAGAAACGCTCACCTCGCCGTTTAACAGCTGATACATGCCGGGCAAGGTCTTTAGCCTGCAGCCAGTTTCCCGGCAGATTTCCAGAATCTCTTTGCGCTGGGCTGCAGTAGATGAGGGGATAGCCAGATAAATGGCGTCGATGTGATGCTTCTTTACCAACTCCGGGATCTTAGTCCGATCTCCCTCCACCAACACGCCCTTTAAATATTTTCCAATCTTATTCCGGTCATCATCCACCACGCAGACTACCCGACCGTTGGTCCGGCGGCTGGTGGCCAGCTCCGTCAAAATCGAAGCGCCTGCTTTGCCCGCCCCCACTAAAAGAATCCGGTCGCCTGCCTGGCTTTCCGGTCCCACAATCAGGGTTTTCCAGATTCGATAAGAAAGGCGGATGAAGGTTTCACAGGTAAATAAGGAAAAGAAACAGAGCCAGAAATAACTTCTGGGCACTGCATGCTCCAAAAGATTCATTCCGGCAATCTGTACCAGAGTACTTAATAAACAAGCTGAAAAAATTCTGAATACCTCCGGAATTCCCGCCACGCTCCACATAATGGAATACATATGAAAAAAGAAAAAAATGACAATGGTGCAGATTGTATAAATCCAGGCATAGGCCAGCACCGCGTGGGCATAAGCCTCCGGAATCCTCAAAGGATTAAAATCAAACCGGATAACCAGCCCCATGAAACTGCTGAACTGAATGGCCATAATATCCAATATGGTCAATACCACCAGCTTACTTTTCCTTCCCCTGGGCATAAAACGCATGATCAGTTCTTTCATAATACTGTCTTCCCTCTAAATGTCTCTTCAGTGTTCCGGCATTAGAACAAATCCCAGGATCTGAAGGCCGCAGTCTGCTGCCGTCTCCATTTCCCGGCTGATCTCCTGGTAACTGGTCCTCCCTCTTTCCACTGCCAGGATCAAGCCCCCATTGGTGATCTTTCCTGCCGCCTCCAGTGCCTTGGGGTCCTCGCTGAGCGCACCGCCGTCCTGGATCCTGCGATCCGGAAATTCCTGCTTCAGCCGTTTCGCCAGCTGAGAAGAATGGTTCTCCCCTGCCGGACCCGCCACAAGCAATTCCTTCTCTTCAGGATAATAATAACGGAGTCTCGTCCCCATCAGCTGGTATTCTCTCTCTGCCTCCGGCAAAGCCTTCTTGCCAAACAGCCGGTCTATCATCCGATCTGCAAACGAAAACCACCGTTTTCTTTGGTCGCCAAAAACGCCCAGAGGACGCAGGCCAAACCGCAGCTCCACCTGGCGTTCATCTCTCACTTTATCTCCCATGAGGAATGCCAGGCAGGAGACAAAACCGCCTAACAAAACTCCCATGATGCCGCCCAGCACGCCATACTTAATTCCCTGGGAAACTGAAGCTCCAGAAGAAATGGGAGATAAACTGGGCTCAGAAAGAGCATTCAGCGCCTGCTTTTTTTCTTCCAGGCTGTCCTGCAGGGTAGACAAGGTATCGGTTACTCGTTTCTGGCTGTCTGACAAGGTAAGATCCACCACAGAATCCGTCACCTGGCTTAACACAATCACCTGATTCTCCCCTACAGACTGGCTGAGCTCCTCCTCTTTTTCTTCAATCCCCTGAAGGAGAAGGGCCAGAAGTGCCTCAGCCTCTTCCTCACTCTCATGGGCTACCGTCACTTGAACCACATTGCTGTCCAGATCCTCTTCCACCGTAATCAGCTCCTTCAAGTAGCGAGGCTCTGTTCCCATGGACCCGGCGGCGCTCTCCAGTATCTCGTCTTCTTTCAGCGCAGAGGCATAAGCCCTCACCAAAGCGTCTGTATAATCTGCATTCTGATAAACCATTGACGGCATAATTTCATAGTCCGTTTTAATATAAAGCTGAGCCGACGCAATCCCCTTATCGTATGGACTGATCTTCATCAAAATGGATTTCTGAAGATACTCCTGCTGACTGTCCAGGCTGCTGACAATATTATCAATCTCTCGCTCATAGCTTTCTTTGGCGCTTTCATATACAGACAGATCGTCCTCATATTCCTCCTGCTGCTCTCTGGCATATTCCGGATCCATCTGTCCTGCAAGAGTCTGGCTGGCTTTATAGCCCCCAAGAAGGACCGCGCAGACTAACCCCGTTCCGATCACCGGACGCCAGGCTTTCGCCACGCCATAAAGCAGCTCTTTAATATCCACTTCCTGCCCTGGGCTCACTTTATTGTTCATGATTTTCCTCCATTTAGAGCAGCGCCGGCATATACCGACGCATAACTTCCTATTATAAATCTTAACACATAATAGCACAAAAGGATAAGGCATACAATAGCGAAACCTGGAAGGAAGGGGATTTTTATGGGAAAAGCAGTCTGAGCTTTCGCCAAATTTCTCTCTGGTTCTTGCAGAATTTCTTCCTATCCGGTAAAATAAGCTAACAAGCGCCAGACTGTTCTCTAAGAGAACGTCCCAAAGCGCAGCAAGTCAATGATCATTCGGAGGACAGTCATGAACCACTCATCTCACTCCCAGCGGGTAGTTTATCTGGATAACGCAAAATTTGCACTGATCTTTCTGGTGGTAGCCGGTCACTTTCTCCTGCCCCTTGAACACACCAGATTTTCGTTCAACATCTACTTTCTCATTTACACCTTCCATATGCCCTGCTTCGTCTTTCTCTCCGGTTTTTTTGCCAAAACGGCCTTTAAAGACGGGCATTTCCGTATCCGGCGGCTGCTCGAACCCTTATGGCTTTATTTCCTGTTTAAGCTGCTGACTCATATCACCGAAGGTCTGGTTGCTGGAGAGATTACCTGGTCCATCGATTTTTTCAGCGAAACGGGAGCGCCATGGTATCTTCTGGCCATGGCTCTATGGACCCTCACCCTTCCTGCCTTTAAAGAACTTAAACCATCGGCAGTGATCCTTGGGTCTATCCTGCTTTCCCTGCTCTCAGGATACCAACGGTCAGTAGACGCATTCCTGGCAATGGACCGGGTTTTGGGATTCGCCCCCTTTTTCTACGCGGGATACTATCTTTCCCAGAAAACCCTTGACCGTGTTCTTTCTGCCTGGCGGCTTCCTCTGATTGCCGCCGCCGCCCTGACTGCAGGGTATATCGGCCTGAGAGCCTATGACCGCCTGGGTCTCCTTTACCGGCTGATTTTTTCTGCCAATTATACCTACCTAGACCCTTCTCTGTACCTTTACGGTCCCGCTCTGCGGCTTTTGGTTTATGCTGCCGCCGCATTGCTTTCTGCAGGACTTCTGGCTGCCGTTCCCCGAAGGAAAACGCCTTTTTCCGTCATCGGCCAGCGCACCCTGCAGATCTACATTCTTCATCGCCTTATCCGCGATCTAATGCAGTATTTTGGCTTTTATCAGCTGATCAATGTGCATCAAAAAAGCAACGTTCTGGGACTGCTGTTTCTCGCCTTCCTCGTAACGCTGCTTTTAGGAAATTCATATTTCTTTATGGTTTTTCAGGCGGTTAAAAATCTTCCCTTTCACTCATCCGCCAAAGCTCTCTCCGCCAAAACATCCAGCGCCAAATAAAGAGCGCCTACATGGACCGCCTGCTGGATTTTTCCCTGCCGGAGCGCATGGCGCATCTGCTCTTTCGGCATCAGCACCACCTCTATCTCCTCTGTGGCGTCCAGCTTTTGGACGCCTTTTTTCTCCACATCCAGGGCCAGATAGCACCAGGCATAGTTATTCAGACAGGAAGCATTGGGGGCCATTTTCCCCAGAAAAGTCAATGTTCCGGCCTCATATCCCGTCTCTTCCAAAAGTTCCCTTGCCGCCGCCTGCTCCATGGACTCTCCAGGCTCCACACATCCTGCCGGAACCTCCAGAATCACCTGATCAATAGCGTGGCGGTATTGATAAATCATAACGAACTGGCCCTCCTTGGTTACGGCAATCACTACCACAAAATCAGGGGCCTCATTGACATAAAAAGGCGCAATCATTGTACCGTCCGCCCGCCGGCAGTCGTCTGCACGCAGATGCACCCATCGGTCTTGAATAATCGTCCGGCTGGCCAATGTGCTCCAGCGCATGGAATCTAACCGGGAATCTCCCATAAAACAGTCCTTCTTTCTCCTCTTCTCTGTTATCCTATGCCCCGCTCTGTTATCTGTATCCTTTACAGATGTCCAGCCCATGTGAAAAAGTGGACAACAGCATGCTTATCAGCCAACCTAACGCCTGTTCTTGCCCACCTTTTCTCACCATCCTGAACTATTACTATATTTTTATCATATCGAGGAAAAAAAGTAAACCTAAACCCCTTCACGATGTTCATCGAGAGCTGAACTTCCCCACACCCTCCTCTGAGAACCTGGAGATTTCCAACCCCTAACTCTTCTATCTTTTTTCATCTTCTGTCTTTTTTACCGGCAGAGAAAATACATGCTCGCCAGGGCTTGAAACTTCCACGGAAACTTCCCGGTTTCCTTCCAAATCCCTCCATCCTTCCGGCAGAAGAATCCGGTACTGGGAAGCTGCCGGGAACAGATAGGAAAGAGAAAATTCCATTTTTCCCTCTTTCATCCTTACTCCATCCGTCTCCTCGCCTAACGAATAATGGCCCGTTCCGCCCACAATGTAAGCTTTATCCGGCTCATATTTCTGGATTTTATAAACCGCGCAGCCATGAGGTTTCACGGGAGACATCTTTACCAGTTCTCCTCCAGAAACCACATTGTACTCTCCAGAGAAAAATTCTGATACCAAATACCGGCTTCCCGGATCCGTGTCTATGCCGAACCCTTCCCGGTCTGCAGTAATGCTGCCCTCCATTTCCTTCTGATCATCCCAGTTTATCCGCACCAGCTGGTGAAATTCCTTCTCTCTTCCCGTTACCACAATCTCCGCCGGAAACCGTTCAGCAGCAAACAGCTCCTTCGGTTTTGCCCACACCTTAACCAGAGGCAGAAGGTGCTTAAGCTGCCAAAGCCTGTTCTCATCAATCCGATCCAAAGGCTCGGTAGAACTTAAAAGCCCTCCGCCCACATACTGGTTCACCGTTACTGTTTTTACCTCTTCATCCGTCAGCAGACCGTATGTCAATCTGAGTCCCCGGGTCATTTCCTTCTGACGGCGCAGCATCAGCGCATCCGGGTCATTGTCCCACCAGGCGTTCATGTAAAACCGGAGAAGATTCTGCTTCACGGTGAAAGGAACCGTTTTCCCATCTTTATTAATATTCGATTTCCACATGGACAGCACATCCGATCCCGTGCGCTGAGCATCAGCAATGCCAATCAGCGGGTCATACAATCCGCCGCAGACCAGCAGATAAGACTCTTCCCCGATTCCCTGGCGCACCGCTTCCATGGCTTTCCCATAAGCCTTGGGGAGAGGCATGGTCTTGTCATAAAAATCGCCGTCCTCATAAAGAATCGCCGCCCTGGTAAAATCCAGTTTATGGTATGTATATCCCCAGTCTCTGGTAAAGGTTTCATACATCTGGCGGATATATTCCCATACCGCCGGGTTCGTTACGTCAAACACCTGATACACCGTATCATTCATGGGGAACAAATAAGGCTTCCCTTCTTTATCCCGCAGACACCACTCCGGATGCTCCTTCCATACCGGGCTGATTTCATGAGCCACAAAAGGACTGGTCCAAAGTCCCGGCGTAAGACCTGCCTGGCGAATCTCCCCGGCAATCTCCTTCATGGACACCGGGAACCGCGCATTGGGCTCCCACCAGCCCAGTACCTTTTCCCATCCCTCATCGATCTGGAACACATCAAACGGAATCTTTTTCTCAACAATCTGCTCCAGATTCATTTTTACGTCCTCATAGCTTACGGTAAGGCCATAATAATACCAGGTACAATAAACCGCCGGCGTCTTTTTCCGCTTAATCCCGCCCCGCTTTTGCATCGCCCCAGAAAGATTCTCCTGGGCAAACTCCTCAATTAACGCTTCCCCATCTCTGCCCCGGACAATCCAAAGCTCCTGGCTCTCCATCTCCTGCCCCGGCATCAGCAAAACCTTAGGACAATCAGAAAGCACCAGACAATCCTCCCCTTCCGCCAGAGAAATTCTGCAGCTGACAAAATGCTTTGCAGCATGAGGAAAGGCAAGCATTACGCATTCTCCCCCTCCAGAAAGCAGGGTAAGAGAATCACTGACCATCCGCGGATTTACCGCCAACCGTTCTCCCGCCTCGCCGCTTTCCTTCAGCGCCTGGGCTCCGTCCTGCCAGCTCTCATCCTGAATTCCCAACGTGCACACCGTGGGAATATCATTCTTGTGCCGTCCCTCACAAAGCAGCCGGTAACTGCGCCAATCCGCGCCTCCCAGAGAAATGTCCTGCCAGCCGGCAAACCTTGCCAGACAAATTTCCTCGATGTAAAGAGGACTGCTGCTCTGATTGCGCAGGCAAACCTTCACAGTAAGCCGGTCTTCCCCCTGAACATCCACGCTTCTCCAAGCTTTCAGCCGCCCATCGTCGGCAATGCTTTCCAGTTTAAGGGGATGATCTTCCCTTCCATCGGAATAAGTTAGATTGGTTTGGAAATTCAAGTGAACATCCTTTAAATTTATTTTCATTGCCAGGCACCTCTTTCTATCTGTTCTATTAGGACTTTAACACAAAACCTGTGTCAGATTCTATCTCTTAGAATATTAATTTTAGGGGGATTTTGAGGGAATGTAAAGAGGAATAAATAGCAGCCAAAGGAGATGTTCATCTATTCTTCTATGGCAGCTTTCCAATTGATCGCTGAAGATCAAGCTTCCCCGTTTTCCCTTACCCGATAAACTCTTCACATCAGCGTTCAGGTGGAACACCGAGACTAACACTTTCTTAAAAATATCCTAAAAATTAAACCCTTGAAGAAACCTCTCCGCAAGAGTATACTAGAACTAATGGAAAATTTTGAAACAGAGAAAGGAAAATTTCGATGAGAAAAATAGCAGTCGCAGGCACTGGATACGTAGGATTATCAAACGCCGTGCTCCTTGCACAGCATAACGAAGTCCATGCCTTAGATATTGTCCCGGAGAAGGTGGAAATGATCAACAATCGGAAATCCCCCATTGTTGACAAGGAACTGGAAGATTATCTGCAGAATAAGCCCTTGAATCTTAAAGCCACTCTTGACCCGGAAGAGGCCTTTACCGGAGCTGAGTTTGTGATTATTTCTACGCCTACCAACTACGACCCAAAGATGAATTACTTTGATACCAGCTCTGTTGAGGATGCTCTGGAAAAAATTCTCCGCTACGCGCCCAATGCAATGATTATCATTAAATCCACCATTCCGGTAGGATATACAAAATCTATGCGTGAGAAACTCCATACAAACAACATTGTATTCTCTCCAGAGTTTTTAAGAGAAGGACATGCACTTTATGATAATCTTTATCCTTCCAGAATCGTAATCGGTGAAGACTCCCAGCGAGCCAAAGATTTTGTTGCCCTCCTTCAGGAAGGCGCAATTAAGGAAAACATCCCCGTTTTATACACAGGCCTTACGGAAGCAGAAGCCATCAAACTATTCGCCAATACCTATTTGGCACTTCGGATTTCCTTCTTTAATGAATTGGACACTTACGCAGAAGTACGGGGTCTGGATACCCGCCAGATCATCGACGGCGTTTGTCTGGATCCCAGAATCGGAGACTTCTACAATAACCCTTCCTTCGGTTACGGCGGATACTGCCTGCCTAAGGACACCAAGCAGCTGCTGGCAAACTACAAAGATGTGCCCAACAATATTGTAGCTGCTATCGTAGATTCCAACCGCACCAGAAAAGATTTTATCGCAGAACGGGTAATTGAAAAGAATCCCGGCATCGTTGGCGTTTATCGCCTGACCATGAAGTCGAATTCTGACAATTACCGCCATTCCTCCATCCAGGGCGTAATGAAGCGAATCAAAGCAAAGGGGATTGAAGTTGTAGTTTACGAACCCACCATGAAAGAATCCGAATTTTTCCGTTCCCGGGTAATCTCCGATCTGGACGAATTTAAGCGGATTTCCGATGTGATTATTGCCAATCGCTGGGATGATGCGTTAAGCGATGTAAAAGATAAGGTGTATACTCGGGATATGTATGGTAGGGATTAGTGCTTAGTCATTCCTTCTTCCGTTGAATAAAAAGCAGTCTGAATCTTCGGGCTGCTTTTTTATTTACAAAAACTGAATAAATACAGATATCAATTTATTATTCTTAATATCCTATTCTAAAATTCTATTGTATTTTCGCATACAAAAAAGTTCAACCAACATATAGGAAATAATCCATAAAATGCCATGGAAAAAGTTGCATATTGTCTTAAAATGACTTATCATAGTATGCAAGCAGTCTTTATATAGTAGTTAATAAGTCCTTTCATATGGATTCCAATCACATTAATAAAGATTGATTTTAATTAAAAAATACGGAGAGAAAAATGAACGAAATAAAAGTATCTGTTATTGTCCCAGTATATAATTCTGAAGATTACTTAAAAGAATGCCTTAATAGTCTACAAAATCAAACTTTAAAAGAAATAGAAATCATCTGCGTTGATGATGGTTCTTCTGACCAATCCTGCCAAATTTTGGATGAATATGCAAAACTTGATGATCGTTTCCACATTTTACACCAAGAAAATCTGTACGCCGGTGTTGCCAGAAACAACGGTCTTTCCATCGCCAAGGGGCAATATGTTGTTTTCTTTGATTCAGATGACTTTTTTGATCTTAATCTATTAGAAAAAGCTTATTTGCAAATATCGTCAACAGACTCAGATATTGTTCTTTTTGGCGCGCAAAAATTTAATACTAAAACCAGAGAAATTGAAGAAGCTCCTTGGTATTTTAACCGCAAATATCTTCCTGATAAAATCGTTTTTTCCCGAAAAGATATTCCAGACAAAATTATGTCAATTACTTCTTCTGCCCCGTGGACAAAAATGTATAACAGAACATTCATTTTAAATCATGGACTTAGATTTCAGGCGTTACAAAATAGTAATGATGCTTATTTCACTCTGTTATCCATGTGTCTAGCAGAAAAAATTACATATATCGATGAAAACCCTGTATATTACCGCGTTGGACAAACCCACAATATACAAAATACAAAAAGCAAACATCCTACCTGTTTTATCGATGCATATATCAAACTGTATAATTCTTTAGCTGAAAAAAAGCTTTTTCCCGAGATCGAAAAAAGCTATGTCGATACAGTAATTTCTGGCTGTGCCTTTAATTTGAACACTATAACAGATCCTAATGCGCGACTCAAAATCTATGAAGCTATATCCAGTGATTCATTTTTGGCCAGTGGAATTTTAGATCATCCGGAGTCATACTATTCTGACCAGGATAAGATGTATCAAGTCAAGGGTTGCTTGTATGCTTGGAAAGAACATAATATTCTTTATCAAAATAATAATGATAAGGAAACTCATATTTTGATTAATGGAATGCAAAATAGTACGCCAAAAATTTCAGTAATTATTCCGGTCTACAATGTTGAACAATATCTTGAAGAATGCTTAAACAGTATAATCACACAAACCTTTGATGATATAGAAATTATATGTATTAATGACGGCTCTACAGATAATTCCTTAAATCTTTTATTAGATTATGCAAAAAGGGATCAGCGTATTCATGTTTACTCACAGAAAAATGGAGGTCTTTCATATACACGTAACATAGGTGTTAAAGCAGCCAAAGGTAAATATATATACTTTATGGACAGTGATGATATCCTAAATGCTGCAGCACTAGAACATTTATACTGCAAAGCTGAAGACCAAAATTTAGATGTGACTTATTTTGATGGATCCGGTTTTGGCGATGCAGAAACCTGCAAAGAGCAGATTGAACAATATAAAAACTATTACCACCGAAAGGGTAACTACAGTCAAATTCAGGATGGCGCATCTTTCATGGAGGCCCTTCTTCAAAATAACGAATATCGAACATCTCCTTGCCTGCAATTTATGACTAGAAAACATTTTTTAACAAATGCTATATGGTTTACTGAAGGAATTCTCCATGAGGATAATTTTTTTACTTTCAAAAGTATGTTGAGTGCAAAACGAGTTTCTCATTTAGACGAAACCCTATTTTACCGTAGAATCCGTCCGGACTCCATTATGACCGTAAGGCCAACCTTCTCTCATGTATACGGATATTTTTATTCATATATTAAAATGAATAATTATCTGCATTCATTAAGCTTGACAGAAGCGCAGCAAATTGCTCCTGTTGAAATAATATATCGAGTTCTTCATAATGCGCGAAACCAATTTGCGAAATTAGAGGAAGATGAAAAATATTCTTTTCTTGGTCTTCCAATTTATCAACAAACATTGTTTAAACTTTATATCACAGAGATTGACAAGAAATCCTTAGAAGCCAAAAAAACTAAAATTGTTTTAGAGAGAACGTATTCTCAAAAATCAGAATTAAATAAGAAATTACAAAAAGCATACAAAGAAAAATCGGAAATAAATCGAAAATTACAAATTACTTATAAGGAAAAATCAGAAATAAACCGTAAACTACAAATCACTTATAAAGAAAAAGCAGAGAGAGGAATTGAGATTAAAAATCTAAAATCCCAATTAGATATTTTAAAAAATCAATCATCCAATTCAGCAACCACAAAATTACGAAACATATTACATTCCTTTTTCAAATGAAACTTAAAAGCAAAGGAGACTATATATGAAAAAGATGTTTGCTACTAATTTTAATATAGAAAAAGGCCACATCGATTTTAAATGTTATATCTTCGATAGTGAAAAAGAAGTGGAATATGACATTTTTTTCGATTTGGATGATGAAGTTATTCCAAGTAATGATGCTATTGCTTGTGCAATATCCACTCTAGCTGGAACCACCTTTACGGATTTAGAAATTAATTTACCTATTTCTGTAGAAATGCGTGCAAATATAGCTGCATTTACGAAAGCTTCTATTATTGCTCCAGTCAATTCAGATGCTTATTTTACTAGAGAAGGCCGAAATATTATCCTAAATTTCAGTGGTGGTTTCGATTCCCTCGCAGCATTCTACTTAATGCCCAAAAATGTAAAATTAGTATCAATGGATTTCGATGGAGCATTCAAAAGAGAACGCAATTTTTTCGAAAAATTTCATCCTTACACTTTAAAGACCAATTTCAGGCAATTAAAATTAGATCGGAATTCTTGGACATTTATGGGAATAGGTGCCATTCTTTATGCAGAATACTTATCTGCCGGTTTCAATGTATTTGGGACAATATTAGAAGCAACAAAATACCATTTTCTTTACAAACCAACTTCTGCATACAATAACCAAACACCTCCATTTTCTTTCATCGGATTAAAGGATATTCGATATACTAACGGATTAACAGAGGTGGGCACTGTAATTGTAATAAGTCATTACGCACCTGAATTAGTTAATGATTCTTTACGTTCCCTGAGCAATCCAAAAACAGAAAAACGTTATCGTAAGGAAACATTATTAGATATAATTTGCAAAAAATTTAATCGTAATATTGTTTTTGAAAGAACCGATGCACCTGATTCAAGAATTCCTTTCGGGCAAAATATTTCTCTTGATTTTCTATGTTTTTATATTATAAAAAATGCAGGGATTTCAATTGCTGCTAACACAATTTCAGATATTCCTAATGAAGTATTACAACTTGCTAATAAACTAGAACTCACTTTTTATGAAAGACTAAATTGTGAATTTATTAGCGGAAATACTTTCCCGAATAATGAAAGTAAAGCGTCTTTTATGCAACGAATACTGGAATGTGGTGTTCTCCCCTACACTGAAAATGATTATAAAGAATTTAGAGAAGTAATTAATTTGCTAAATTATTATCACCACTTTCAATAAAATTATTAAATATATTTCTTTTCGAGCGAATATGTTGCTATAATTTATAATAACATATTCGCTCACATTTTAACGTGCCTTTATCGATAACAGATATAATTTCTATCATTAGTATCGAAGGCAACCGTGTCAATCACCTCTTGTGTACTATTTCTATAAACAACAATATTCAATCCACGCCTATTGACAGCATATTCAATTCCATTAACCCGTATTGATGCCAGATTTCCATATTGATATGTTTTACTTTCCAAGTAAAAAGGAGTTCCGTCTATCTCGCCTTCATACATAATTGCTTCATCAGCTGCACCAACTTGCTGAAACACAGCTTTACCATCCTCTATGATTCCCGCAAACGAATGGTTTTCTTTCTCCAGAAGTTCATTCAAATTTTTAAATCCTAATAACTCCAATCGATTAATCAATGGCTCATCCAGTTCATTTCCCTGTGTATCCTTAACAGCAAAGAATATTGTGCAATTATCTAAACGCGAAAGAAGTGATAAATAGTTTTCTAAATCCACAATTGCTTTAAGCTCTTCTGTAACAGAAGAAAAATGAGCTCTGTCTTTACGCACATAAACTTTTTGTGAATCAATTATATCCATCAAATAATACTTTTTTAAAACATCATAGCCTAAAATTTGATATTCATTTTGTCTAGGTTCTGATACAATTATTTCTGGGGAATTGCTATTTATTTGTTCTCTATAATCAATTCCCCGATTTGGATCATTTAACACTGCACTGGCAATATAAGGATATGTCGTTGCAGAATCATGCCCCGTAGCTAGATATAAACCTGCGGATCCCCCAAGAATTGAGATCTGCCCCTTCTCACTTACATATTGATTAATAACATTAATCAAACGTGTTTTTGAACTATCTGCTGTCCATGAACTAACGCAAGCAGGATACAATTCTTGAAAATTAGGATAAACAAACAAGCAAATTATAACAATTAAAGAAGATGTTCCGATAAAAATTCTCTTTTTTACCTTTACAAAAAGAAATATCTTCATCATACAAGCTGCCATTAAAACCCATAAAGGAAACAATGTGGACAAGTAATGATAATAATTTCTGCCAGGCATTGCCAAAAACAATAAAGATACAATTAATGCAATGGTCGTGTGTAAAACTAGATTTTTCCCTTCTGACGATTCCGTTGCTTTACCACTAATCTGAAAAATAATATAAACCGCTAACATTAGCCATATAATTACGACACTAGGATGTGATGAAAGGTATAAAAATGATTTTGCCCGATTTAATAATGATGTATTTCCTGCATACATAAGATTGGCAACAAAATAATCTTCTATCATCTTTTCCATTGCGTTATTTATAAAAAGCCATCCGCAAACAACAATAGAGACTCCTAAAAAACCTATCACATACCAAAATATATAGCGGCCAATAATAAGTATTTTCTTTTTAACTGCCAACTCTGCTATAATAAGTGCACATAATAGTAACAGAGTAATCATTGTAGAATGTTTTAGCCAGAAAATTCCAGCATTGCATGCACCAAATATCAACAAATGTTTTTTACTGATACTTTGCATAGTATAATGATCTATAAGATAGTATAAAGATACCGCCATAAATAAACCGGCAAAGAACTCCGGTGTTCCACCTTTAAAATCAAGTCTTATAAAGCCAGAATATAATATTAAATTAATCAGCACCGCCAAAGCTTTACCAACAAAACGATATGCAATATAATAAGAGATTCCTAATGTAGCTGCCATAATAATAAAATTAATCAGCCACGGCCCCCACTTCATATTAATTAGACAGCTAATCGCATAAATCAAATATACTAAAGGTCCTTTATGATCAAATGCATCTACATAAGGCATTTTTCCTTTTGTCACCAAATAGCCAATATACTGATAGATTGCTTGATCATAATTTTGCATACGTTTACTGACAAAGAAAAATTCATTTGCCATAGTCAAAATCAATGAATATACTAAAATAAACAGCAGCAACAACTTATTTTCGTTTAACCATAATATAAATGGCTTAAATATGCATTTTTCTTTTGCTACCATTACTCTCTGTTATCCTTTCTGCCAAAAATCACATTTTTACTGGCCACGTAATTTAAAATAATTACTAAGATATTGGCCCCCGCTTTAATAATTACATCATTAAAACTAAGTAAATCTACAAAAATAAGCATACATAACCAATCCAATATTCCTGTAGCTAAACGGCATGCAAAAAAAGAAATCATTTCTGTCCGAATTTCTTTGGCGCTTTTTGCCATGCTATGAAACACCCATTTTCTATTTGTCAAATATGCAAATAGTACAGCCAAAAACCAAGCAATAACTGTACTGGGCATAACTTCTATTTTGAGTGGATGTGCCAAAAACCAATATGCCATTATATTTACTAATGTAGTTAATATACCAAATACTGCATATGGTACGATATCTTTATATTTCTGATATAGTGCTTTTACACTCATTTCTATCACCACCTTTCTTAGTTTCGATAATATACTATGTCCTTATTTCATTTGTTTCTTCAGCACTCGAAAATCACCTAATGCTTTCCATCCGATTCTTATGATCTTTTTAACATTGATAGAATTTTTTCCACCTTGTCTCGGTCTGAATGTGACTTTTGAAAACAAAACTTTTTCTTTATAATAAACAAAATACGTTGTTAATATTACATTTGGAAGATTAAAATCATTTGGCATTTTATGAATATATTTTTCCAAAAGCTCTCTCTTCATCAATCGAAATGGCGCATTAGCATCAGGTACACTCACGCCGAATACTATTTTTAAAATAAAACGTAATGTATCTTCTACAAACTTTCTAGATAATCCATCTTTTCGATCATGTCGATTCCCTAAAACTGCATCGTATCTATTTCGTTCTTTCCAAAATTCTTCAAATTCTTCTGGAAGTGTTTGACCATCGGAATCTGTCTGAAAAATATAGTCCGCTCTATGATCAATCGCGTAATTATAACCATAAATTAGAGTTGGACCATGTCCACTATTTTCTTTTGTTAATGTTTCAAGTAATGGACGAGTTTTTGCGCATTCTTTTAAGATTTTATATGTGTCGTCTTTACTGCCATCGTTAATTACGACTAAACGCGATTCACCGTTGCCATTATGTTTTTCGATCACAGGATACCAATCATCAATTAACTTTTCGATATTCTCCTCCTCATTATAGGCGGGAACAATAATATATAATTTTTCCATAAATAAAACTCCTCCTATCGTATCACTTTTCATTTCTTGACGCCATTCGCTTTTTTAAGGAAAGGCTTTACTATCGACCTAACAAAATTACCCCACAACATTGGGACAACTAGTCCGACCAACGTATAGATGATCCACCACCCTTGTTCAACATCATAAACCGGATAATAATCCAACACACTGCTTAATAAACTTCCTTCCCTATATAACTGAAACGCAATTACTAAACGGAAAGCCACAAATTGCCAAATAACAATATCTAAACTTTTCCGCCCTAAATAACATAAACCCATTTTCAAAACACGTATCTCTATAGTTTGCTCAATTATTCTAGAGATAAAAATAACTCCATATGAAGCGCATAGTGCTCCAAATACAAATGAAAAATAATGTCTGTATTCATTAGCTCCCATATTGGCCGAATTGTATCGTCCTACAACAATGAACACTACCACAGCAAAAAAAGCAATTAATGGCCGATCAAATTCTTTCCACTCTTCTGGCAATCGTTTAATCATATGACCTATCCCATAAAAAAGTCCTAAAATTAATGTTCTACTGAACATCAATGGAAAATTAATTTCAAAACCAACAATGGCTAAAGCCACAAAACTAAAAAAGATAAAAGAATATCGATATTTCCAGTCACGAAGGTAAGTATCTAATAATTTGTAAAATACAGATACCAGGAATAATGATCCTAAAAACCAGGTAGCTCCAAAAAATTGACCATCTTTGTTTAATGTAAGCAATATTTGTCCTATTAACTTTACATTACTAGTTAAGCGTCCAGGAAATAAAATCGTCTTTATTAACACAGCTAGTATATTCCACATAATAAACGGAATATAAATTGATTTTACTTTCCCAAACAAGAAGTCTTTAAATGACTTATCCTCATTATATAGGTAGCCGGAAATCAAAAAAAACAATGGCATATGAAACAAATACATATAATTGGAAAATGGACCTCTTGCATGAGCCCATACTACCAAAATTATACCTATTCCTTTCGCAATGTCCAAATATGCAACTCGTTTTTTACCCATAAAAAATTCTCCTTTGACAATAAGCTACAGGAGAATTTTTAAAGCGTCTTTACTATATGAATTACCATTTTCCTACTAACAGCTTTTTCAAAAGTCTCCGTACTCCTCCCGTAGCTATTTACATCTATTTTCCTATCGTCTCCTCAATCCCCTCCAAATACATTTCCCCATACCTCTTCCAACTATACCTTTCCTTGATCAATTCCCGAGCATTTTCCCCAATGATCTTATATTTTTCTTGATTTTTCCCCCAGTTCAATAGGATATCCACATACTCTTCCGGTGAATCTGCTACTAGGAAGTGGCGCCCTGCTTCACCGCCTTTAATAGGCCCTGCCGCCAGGCTGGAAATAATATTCACCTTTCCCAAAGCCATGCCTTCCAATACCTTATTCTGAATTCCACCTCCGGTCTGCATGGGTGCAATCACCGCCATGGCTGAATTCAGATAAACATATGGATCATCTACAAATCCTGTCACCGTTACATTAGGCAGGGATGCCGCCCGTTCAAGAATCTTGTCTGCCGGATAAGCCCCCACAATGACTAATGGAACCTGATTTCCAATTCGGCTATGAACGTTTTCCATATACCAAAGCGCCGCATCTACATTAGGCTGGTAATCCATTTTACCAATAAACACAACCGCATTTTTCCAACGCTCATCAAAGTAAGAATAATGGAATAGTTCCTCTTTTACACCATGGGGAAGCAGTTTTACATTGCCGTACTGGCTCCAATAGCTCTGTTCTTCTCCATTAAACAAATAAGTAATATGGCTGTTTTCAATCGCTCTTCGCTCATATTTCATAAGGCGTTTTCCTTCTATACCATATATCAACTTCCAGAAAAATGACTTCGTCTTTTCCCGAGAATGCCGATAATTCAAGGCAATTGAATCTACCATATCGAAAACTATGACTTTGTTCTCCAGCTCTTCTACTGGATTTAAATACTCTCTTGTCCGCACCAGAGCAGCAATCAAAATCTGGCATTCTTCCAGGAAAGGTCTTAATATATCCTGCAAGTCTCTGTCATAATAATAACTGACTTGCAGCGGCTTTCCAGAAAAAAATCCCAAAAGAGTCCGTATATAACTTTTCCATTTAGAAATCTCGTGAACACGAACGTGAATTCCCAGATCCTGATAAAAATCCATCTCTTCTTTCATCAACGGACCCGAGGTAATAATAATCAGATACAGCTCGTATTTGGCTGCCAGAATTTTAATCAGATTATAGTTTTTCAGCGCATAGCCGCAGACCAGCGGAAACACCGGCCGCGGCAGCAGTAATAAACATTTCATGTTATTATTGTCCTGTTAATTCCAGATATTCATCGTACTCGCTTCGATTATAGAAATACTCTCTAGGCTTTCCCTGGATGCCCAAATCGGCAAACCATTCACTGCACAGCTTCTCCTTCAGCAGATGCTTGGTAGGTTCTGCCAGAGTTCGGTAATTCCAAAGAGAAAAATGAAGCGCATAATTAATATAATCCTGCTCAAGTTCCCAGTAGATATCTTCTTTCTTTAACCGCTCTCTCAGAGCTGTAAGGGCGTCATAAAAGCAGTGCCAGGATTTCTCTCTGGTTACGGAAAGTGATTCCCCGCTTCCTCTTCTCTGGTGAGCCAGGGTTTTGTAGACAACGGCAATTCTCTTCGCCAGCACCAGGGCGCTGAACACAAACAGAAGATCGTTGCTGGTCCGCTGCTCCTGGAACCATAAATCGTGCTCCGTCACAAAACTCTTCCGGTAAAGCTTGTCCCAGGCCCATCCCACGAAAGTTTTAAATACATTATCCGTTAATTCCCGATGCTTAAAAGGCATATAGGGTGGAATATCCTTCCTCCGGACAACCCAAGGATTCTTCACGTATTCCTTAGTGTTCATATGGTACTGATCTGACTCAAATACCACGAAATCCGCCTGATATTCTTCAATGCTCTTATAAGCCTCTTCCAGCATATCCGGCTCGAAAAAATCATCTGAATCCAAAAAAGAAAGATATTCTCCTCGGGATTCACGCAGGCCATAATTTCTGGCAGCACCTGCCCCGCCATTTTTCTGGGTCAATACCTTTATCCGGTCATCCTTCTCAGCATACTCTTTTAGAATCTGCGGCGAAGAATCAGTTGAACCATCATCCACACAGATAATCTCGATTTCCTTCAACGTTTGCGCACATACACTATCCAGACACTGCCGCAAATACGTCTCCACATTATAAACTGGTATAATTACCGATACCTTGGGCTCCATTTACTTTCTCCTCCATGACATCACTTTCAGGGCAAAACATTTTACGGACTGTGGAACAAAAGGAAGTAATTTCCGGAAAACTTTCACCGAACGGAACATTTCATAAAACCCTTCTGTATTATGAATCAGCGATTCAATCTTTTTCCATTCCAGCTCCGTAAACACCTCTCGGCTCAGCTCGCCTTTCTGCATCGCCCGCTTAAATTCCATCCGCATCCGTTCCAGATATTCTTTCTTATATTCCTCCCCAATCCGGTCAAGGGTAAAGCCATAATTAAAGTACTTTTTCCACCAGTACATGTATTTGAACCGTTCCCATCGCTGCCGATCTTCCATCAAAAAATCTCGAATAAAATCATATTCAATATTCATACAATAAACCTTTCCCCGGCTTTTCACCGAAGAATTAGGATTATCCCGGCGGTTATGGTAATAAGCTTTATTTACAATCATGGCACGCTTAGCAAACACAAAAGTTTGAAAGTAAAATCCATTATCCTGGAAAGAAGCACCCGGCGTTTCATGATGACGGATATGATGCTGTTCAATAAATTCTCTCCGATAAATTCCGCTCCAGGTATTTAAAGTAAAGCGAATCGTACTGGGATCCTGACTGGGATTTAACAGCTCTCCATAACGTTTTTTCGTTTTATCAATATTTTCATACTGAGCGTCTTCCTTTCCCTCTGGTGAACGAGAGAAGCGATAAAAATCTGCTTTAACAAAATCCAGACGATTCTCTAAAGCCACCTGATACAGTTCTTCAAACATATCCGAAGAAATATAATCATCCGGTTCTACAATCCCGATATACTCTCCCGTCGCCCGGTCCAATCCCTTATTCATGGCTTTTCCATAGCCCCCATTGGGCCCTGTGAGAAATATGATTCGCTTATCCTTCTCTTGATATTCCTGAATAATTTCCGGCGAAGCATCGGTAGATCCGTCATTCACGCAGATGATCTCTATATCCGTTAATGTCTGATTGACCACACTATCCAGGCACTCCCGCAAATACTCGGATACATTATAAATTGGGAGAATTACTGATACCTTTGCCATAACGCACTGCTCTCTTTCTGAAACTTTATCTTACTACTTGGAAAGAATACGCCTTTTCAAGCCACAGGGGATTGCCATAATCAGCTTTCCCACTTTATATGTAGTGGAATTTTTGATCATATCCAGCTCTCTTTTAAGCCTATCTGCCTCACTCTGGGAAATCTTATTGACTCCACCACGAGGAGAAGCATACTCCTCCAAATATTTCTCCGGATGTTCCAATATAAGAGTCATTTTTTTCCACTCAAGTTCAGTGAACATATCTCTGGTGAATTCTCCCTGCTGTTTTGCACGTTTAAATTCTGCGCTCATCCGCTGCACATATTCCGGTCGAAATTCCTCGCCAATTCGATTAATAGTAAACAGATAATTATGGAATTTCTTCCAAGTATACATATATTTAAACCGTTCCCATACTTCTCTGTCTTCCATCAAAAAATCACGAATATAATCATATTCAATATTAATGCAATATACCTTTTCCCTGTTGTTAACGGAAGAATTGGGATTATCGCGGCGGTTTCGGTAATATGGTCGGTTGATAATCATTGCACGCTTTGCATAGACTGTAGTTTTAAAGAAAAATCCATTATCCTGAAAAGAAGCACCAGGAGTTTCATGATGCCGAATATGGTGTTCCTCCAGCATAGCGCGCCGGTAAATTCCGCTCCAAGTATTCATCGTAAACTTAATTAAGCTAGGATCCTGGTCTGGGTATAGCAGCCGGCCATATTTTTCTTTCGTACCGTCCAGATTTACATAGCGCATATCCATATCGCCGCGGTCATTCCTGGCAAATCGATAAAAATCCGCCTTAACAATATCCAAATCATTTTCTTTGGCAATCTGATAAAGATCTTCAAACATAGTAAGGCTAACATAGTCATCAGGCTCAACGATTCCCACATATTCGCCAGTTGCCCGATCCAGTCCCTTATTCATAGCTTTCCCATAGCCCCCATTAGGTCCTGTAATCACTACGATTCTGTCATCCTTAGCTGCATACTCCTGAATGATTTCCAAAGAATCATCTGTAGATCCATCATTTACACAAATAATTTCCAATTCCTTAAGAGTCTGCCTTATCACACTGTCCAGACATTCCCGCAGATACTGCGACACATTATAGATTGGTAAAATAATTGATACCTTATACATTTTCTTTCTCCCACTATCTTTTGCTCTTATTCATCTTTGCCAATTCCATGTATTGATCACATACTTCATTTACTTCCCCGCAGGCTCTTACTTTTCCTTTTTCCAGCCATATCGCGTGATCACACAGCTTTTTAACTTGCTCTACATTATGAGAAACAAAAAGAAGTGTTGTGCCTCCACTTAACATGTTGCTCATTCTGTCCATGCATTTCTGCTGAAAAAGGAAGTCGCCAACAGATAAAACCTCATCACAGATTAAGATATCCGGGTCTACCATAGTTGCCACAGAAAAGCCAAGCCTGGCTTTCATACCAGAAGAAAAATTTTTAATAGGCGTATCTAAAAAATCCCATAATTCAGCAAAATCTACTATCTCTGAGAAATGCTCGTCCATATATTTTTTGGAATGTCCCAGAACTGTTCCATTCAAATAGATGTTCTCTCTGGCAGTCAAATCCGGATCAAATCCAGCTCCTAATTCAATCAAAGGCGCAATTTCTCCATGTACTTTAATGCTGCCTTTATAGGGCTTTAAAATTCCGCTGATCGCTTTCAGCATAGTGGACTTTCCAGAACCATTCACCCCGATAAGTCCCCACGCCTCTCCTTTTTTCACCTTAAATGATACATCCTGAAGAGCAAAAAATTCCTGAAAAGTAAGCTGCTTTTTAATCAGCTTGATTACATATTCTTTTAAATTATCCACCTTTTCACTGGCCATGTTAAATCGGATGGTTACGTGATCAACTTCTACTGCATAATTTTCATTTGCCATCTATGCACCTCTATCAAATATATAAAATAAATTTGTCCTGCTTCCGAATAAACACAAACAGTCCTACGCCAAACATAATAAAAGCAATCAGCCATCCGCCCCAGAAAATTCGCGGTCCGGGAATCTTCCCAATATAAACCAAATCTCTAAACTGGGCTACATAATAGTAAAGAGGATTGAATCCTTTAATGACAAACTGCACGCTCTCTGGAAGCCGCTCAATCGGATAAAAAATAGGAGTTAAATACATCCAGGCGGTAATAACTGCATTATAAATATACTGAATATCCCGGAAAAATACATTATATGCAGCCAAGAAAAATCCCAGACCGCAACAGAAAATATAAATCTGGATAATGACCAAGGGAAACAGCAAGAATGTCCATGTTACTCTTGCTCTAGTCGCTACAATTACAATCAGCAGTGCACCGAAAGAAAATACCAGATCAACCATACAGCTAGTAACTTTTGCCAACGTAAAGATATACTTTGGAACATAGGTCTTTTTAATTAACGCAGCATTTCCCGTTACCGATCGCATGGCCTGCCTGGTAGAAGTAGAAGTAAATTCAAATAGCATACGTCCGGTAAACAAATATACCGGGAAATTTTCAATATTATTGCTGAACATCGTTGAAAACACAATCGTCATAATAATCATGACAAACAGCGGATTCAGCACACTCCATAGATACCCGAGAAAGCTTCTTCGATATTTCAGCTTAATATCCCGAATTACCAGCTGATACAGCAGATCTTTATATTTCAGGAATAAATTCACGCGGATTTTCCATACATTCATACTGTACTTTCTCCTTACTTTTGATATTTTTTCTTCACTAGTACACTGGCAAGCTTGTACGTCCCATATCCCGTAGCCCTAAGTAGCTTAACTGCCGAATTAATGTTGGCCCGGTAAATCTCCGGATACTGGTGTTTGAGTCTGAGATCAAACTCTCTCATCCTTCTTTTTACTTCTCCCGATTCCGGAGCGCTGAGCATCACCTTGTACTTTCCGGCAATAGCTCTTGCAATAATGCCCGCAATATACCCTTTCTTTTCAGCTGAACAGGGAATCTCCCTTCCCAACTTCTCGTAAAACCGAAGAAGCGATTCAATGACACGATTATAATCCCCTTCGTATTTCCGCATTTTTTCAATTCCTACGCTTTGTCCAGCGCTTCCTATTCGATAGTAATACACAAACCCCTCTGCGAAGCAGATGGTTTTTACATAGGGAATAGGGTAAGCAATATATTCCGTGTCTACATAATAGCATTTTTCATCCAGCTTAATCTGGTTTTCCTGGAGAATTTCCGTTTTTATGGTTAAATTATGCATTTTAATGTACAGCTGACTGGCAATCTCGTCAAATCGATAGACCGTCCCGTACTGAACGCCCTCAAAGGGGACAGCGATCTCCGCTTTAGTTTCATACATATTTTTGTTTGGCTCTCCGCGGTCAAAAGCCCATAGAAAACCAGAACTTACAATATCTGCAGCTTCGCCCTTTCCCGCAGCTTCTGCCTCCGCCTGCTGCTTTAGCATCTCCACCAGTCGGCAAAACGCCATCTGTTCTACCCAGTCATCTGCATCTACAACTTTAAAATATTTTCCTCTTGCTTCCTGAATCCCTAAATTAATTCCCGATCCATGCCCTCCGTTTTCCTTTGTCATCATCCGGCAGGATTCTGGGCAGCGCAGAACATATTCCCGGGCAATATCCGGTGTATGATCAGAAGAACCATCGTTAATCACCAGTATATCCAGATATGGCAAAATCTCTTCCATGAAAAGCGATTCCAAATTATCCCTCAGATACTTTTCAGCATTATAAGCAGGAACCACTACGGTCAACAGTTTTTCCATTCCCCTTTTCTACCTCTGTTTCTTCATTAAAATCATTGGCAGCCTGAGATTTTCATCTAAATTTCTCTTCCGGCTTAAATGCCGTCAGGCGCATGAACGCCTACTGTTTTTTTTTCTTTACAGGCTCTCTTGCCGGATCTAAAAACTCCTCACTTACTCCTTCGGTACTCTCTTTCATCAGCATGATTTTGGGTGTCATCAACATCAATTTAAAATCCAAAATCAGCGAATAATTCCGAATGTACGTTAAATCTAATTTCAGCTTATCATAAGCCGTTGTATTATATTTCCCGTAAATCTGTGCGTATCCTGTGAGACCGGCTTTCACCTTAAGCCGATAAGTAAACTCAGGAATATGCTCCGTGATTATCTCCGCCAGCTCCGGCCGTTCCGGTCTGGGACCGACTAAAGACATTTCTCCCTTTAAAATGTTAATCAGCTGAGGCAGCTCGTCCAACCGAGTCCGTCTAAGAATATGCCCCACAGGAAGGATCCTATCATCTTTCTCCCCAGCCAAGCGAGGGCCGTCATACTTTTCTGCATCTTGAATCATTGTACGAAACTTATAAATCCAAAACACTTTTCCGCCCATTG
Organism: Candidatus Cottocaccamicrobium excrementipullorum; assembly: GCA_018713255.1. GTDB lineage: Bacteria > Bacillota > Clostridia > Lachnospirales > Lachnospiraceae > Caccovicinus > Caccovicinus excrementipullorum. The sequence continues at coordinate 108,648 of DVFL01000005.1, forward strand.
TCAATCTTTCCTGCTTATAAAACACAGGTCCGCCATCTGTCATCTTAATTGCTGCCGCAAAAATCAGGAAAAGAGGGCTGGAAATAAGCAGCCCAAGGGCAGAAAATACAATATCCACCAGACGTTTTACCACTCTCTGCTCAATTTGAAGACTGTCATTTCGTGATAAATACAGAGGAGAGTCAAAGATATTTAATTCCACTGAAGATCTGAGAAGAATATCAGAGATTTTCGGCACCGTATAGGTCCGTATCCCTTCACCAAAGCTCATCTTCATCAACTGATTCCGTTCATGGGCAGGAATATCACCGATAATCATTGCATCATAATTCTTCATTACCTGCATAATTTTCTCAATTCCGCAAGAAATCGAAATTGCCCCCGCCAGAATATACTTATCATCCCTGGAATTAATCTTATCCATCAGATGAAAATCCGGGCGTTTTCCATAAACCAGAAGCAGCTTTTTCTTGGGAAAAATCCGGCCGTATATGGTCTGAAAAACAAGCGCCCAGATCACAATGACCCCTGCGTCCGCTAGAGTCATCGTCAGCATCACTGCTGGATTGTGGAACTTTTTATCCAGCAGTGCAATCTGAAAGTATGTAATTATGTTCACAATGGTTACCGACAAAATCTGAGAATAAATCAAATTCCCTTTCTTTAAATAGCTGATCTTAAATCCGCCGTACATGCGCATAAAAAACATCAGCAAAACGCCGTAAAGCGCCGCCATCAGCCAGTTTCCCTTTCGGAAAAAGGGGCGTTCTACAATGCTGGTGTTATAATACATCCAAACATAGTAATAGATCAGCACCAATACTGCAATAATTACAAAGGATGAAAAAAATTTAATTAACCGTTTAAATTGCCCATAATCTTTCAAAACAAATCTTCCTTTTTCTCTGCTTAAGTCCTGCACAGTATATCATTATTCCCCCTGTAATGCAATCTTCTCACTGGTCTTTTCAATGGAAGGACTGCCAAAAGGAACGTTTTATTCCTTAAATTTCACAAGACTTCCAGCCTTCTCCCCCGACGCTTCAACGTCTCTATCTTATCTTTGCCTTTTTTGCACACCCAGCAACTCCCACTGACAAAAGCATCCACATGATCGGTGTGGCAATCGGGAGATTGATGGTAACGGTCGCCTGAAGCAGATAACATCCCACGCCCAAAGCGATGGCCATTCCCCACATTTTGTCCTCGCTCTTTTTAAGAATGCGGCGAATTGCAGTAATGAGAAATCCTGCATAAGCCGCCAAACCTATAGGTCCTATGGTCACCAGATACTGCAAATATTCATTGTGGGCGCTGTCAAATACCTGTCCGCAGATAGCATTGGTTTCCGCCCGATATCCAATGGTAAGCAGACCGAAGGTATCCAGGCCGTACCCCCAGATCTTATGCAGCAAAGGCTGCTCACGGTAGGCTTCCATGGTAATTCTCCAGGCTAATCCTCGATGGGTGCCCCATGCGTCAGAAAACTTCAAGTAATAGGCCAGACTGCCATACCGGCTGCTGTTTCCGCCCCAGTTGGCATCATATATCACAAATAAGCCGGCACACACACACAGAATCAAAAAAACTCCCCAGGCAGCCGCAAATTTCCTGCCGTATTCTCCCCGGTCTTTATTCTTTTCTAAGGCAGCTTTTCCTCTTCGAAGGTCTAAAGCCCATAAAGCCACTACTACAGCCCAGCAAATCAGCGCTGCCGCCCAAAGTCCAGGAAGACTTACCAGCAGCCTACATGCTCCTTCCAGCCTGACTCCTGTACTTCCCTTGGCCTGATTAAGCCAAGCCACCGCCTGGGCAGAAGAAAAGAAAACGGCCAGGGCAAGCAGGTATCCCGTCACGCCTCGGCGGTTCTGGAACGCCGTCAGAGGAAGAAGGGCAAATACAAGCCCTACCGCTAACAGGGCATTATCGCTGTTGCACATTATCAGCGCCATAGAGGTAATGGCAAAAGCTGCAGTATACAGCGCTCCCTTCCAAAAAGATTTCTCCTTAACCAGAAGTACTCCAAGACAGCCGAAAACCATTCCCACATAGGTGGCGTAAGTATTAATATTTCCAAACGTTGAAGTGAAGCTGAATCGGTCTGAACCTTCGATTTCTTCCTTAAACCGCAGAATATCCAGGTCAAAAAAGTCTGTAATGCCAAATAAAAGGGGAAGCATGGCTGCTGCCAGAAAGACATTCATATGCCACTTTTTGAATCGGTACAGATGGCTGACCAGCAAAAAGCTGATGCCATAGATCAGATGAAGAAAAAGCCCTGTAAAACGCCCTTCATTGCCCCAGAAGGACTCATAAACATAATCTGACTGCAGGGTAGAAATAACACCGACCAGCAAAAACGCCAGCAAAAACCAATCTGTCACCAATACATGATTTTTTATCTCTTTCCAGGAAAAACCTGACAAAAAAGTTTTCGTATAATAAAATTGATACTCCACCCGGTCAATTACCAAAAAGACCAGCGTAGCCAACGCAACCACGCCAAATAAGCCAAGCATGACCATATAATAAAACACATACTTGGCTTCCAAAATATCATAATAATAGTCTCGATAATACAAGGGGAACAATGCCAGCACAATCAGCACTCCTATGCTGAGAATTCTGCTGTATATTTTCACGCACACTTCCGAAAATTCATCCGCCGGCCGTTCTTTCCGCTCCATTTCCGCCATTGTTCTTTCTCCTCCGGTAACATTCTCTTCGTAAAGCTTTTGTTCTTGCCTGCTCTCCTGGCTTTACAGCCGGACAGCGTTTCATATTTTTAAAGTATACCATTTTCTTAAGAAATATGCAATCTTGGCGACTTTGGAACCAATTAACTTCCCTTTAAAATTCTATTAGAAAATCCTTAATTTTTAATGATATTTCTGCCATGCTGAACGAAAACGGCAAAATCAAAAAATCCGGCACAACCACCGATATCAACGATCAGAAGGTAAAAGTAAACAACTACATTGTTGACCTTAGTTCCATCGAAGAAGATGACTAATCCCCCTCTGGACGCAACATTCTGATTGCCAATCATCACCACCCGTCTAACGGGTGGTTTGCTCTGCGGCTATAAGCCTTTGTTACCGGCCAGCGCCTAAAGACGCTGGCTTTCACTCTACGTTCAAGCCACTACGCCCTTGACTCGTCGCCGCCCTTCAAAGGGCGTTCGTACTACCGGCTACCCCTTGAAGGGGTCCTCGTACTCCTTCACACTCAATTTATCCTGCATGATATCGTACTTCTCCTGATCTTGGATGTATTTTTTTATGGTTGCCTCATTAAGTCCTACTGTGCTTACATAATACCCTTCTGACCAAAAATGTCTGTTCCCAAATTTATACTTCAGGTTTGCGTGTTTATCGAAAATCATCAGTGCACTTTTCCCCTTTAGGTATCCCATAAACTGTGACACGCTGATCTTCGGCGGTATGCTTACTAACATATGGATGTGATCCGGCATAAGATGGCCTTCTATAATCTCTACTCCTTTGTATGCACAGAGCTGTTTCAAAATATCTCTTATACTTTCTTTGTATTGATTATAAATTACTTTTCGTCTATACTTAGGAGTGAAGACGATATGGTACTTACACATCCACTTTGTATGTGCTAAATCGTTGGTCTTATTGGCCATTTCAATCACCTTTCCTTTCTATAGTAGTGGCTTGGACACCTCTATTATACATCGGAAAGGTGATTGTGCTATAAGCACTTACCCACCACCCGCATAGCAGGTGGTTTTATGTTTCGGGCATTTCCATTTTTCGGAACACGAAAAACTCCAATGCCCTCAACAGGCTAAAGCCCATAAAATAAAAAAACAGCGGAAAGAAAATTTTCCGCTGTCTTGTCCAAAGTGAGCGTGCGGGGATTCGAACCCCGGACAACTTGATTAAAAGTCAAGTGCTCTACCGCCTGAGCTACACGCCCTTATCAATAAAATATTTTACATAAGATTTTTACATAAAAAAATTGCGGGGGCAGGATTTGAACCTACGACCTTCGGGTTATGAGCCCGACGAGCTTCCAGACTGCTCCACCCCGCGACATTCATATTAAATTATATTCTTTCAACAACACTATTATACATCATATTGAAGAAAGAATCAAGTGGATGGAGGTGGATTCGAACCACCGAAGCAATTTGCAGCAGATTTACAGTCTGTCCCCTTTGGCCACTCGGGAACCCATCCATAGGAAAACGAATTACTTCGTTTTCACTGACGGATATAATTATATAAGATCATGACAAAAAAAGCAAGCCTTTTTTTATTTTTCTTTATAACTACATCACAAAACATCGTCTTTGTGGTAAAGTACCAAGGCACTGTACGGAGGCAATTTCACCTGCAGATATCCCGCAACAGCTGTGTAGACGGCTGTATCCTTCTCGAACCCCTGATTTGTGGTACGCAGCAACTGTTTTAGTTCCACATTATAAAATCTGGTGATCCCTGATTTCCACACGGGAATCTCTATCTCATGTTCCTGCTCATCATTGTTGATGGACACAATCACCTGTTCCTCAAAAGAGAACCGGCTGTAAGTCAAAGTCTGATAGCCATTCTGCAGAAACAGCAAAGAGCCGGATCTTAACACTTCATATTTCTTATGAATCTCAATCATTGTCTTGTGGAAATCCAACAGCTCATGATTTTCATTGCCCCACGGGTAGGATCGACGATTATCCGGGTCTGTGAACCCGCAAAGTCCCGCCTCATCTCCATAATAGACAGTGGGAGCGCCCGGCCAGGTCATCTGAAGAACAACTGCCTCTCTCATAACCGCCGGATTGATTCCTTCCTCCGCCGCATGATGTCCCAGGTGCTGAACCCTGCCCACCTTCCGGTTCGTTCTGGTCAAAAATCTGGAGTGATCATGATTGGAAAGTTCATTCATGGCAGTCTGCAGAGATCCTGTGTGAAAATTGGCCATATGAACTTTCATCGCGCCTATAAATGCGTCGCTGTTTCCCAGCAGATCATGACGATATTCATCACTGTGCTTTTCCATACCTGTCAGAAACCAGGTCACCGGCTCCATGAACGCATCATAGTTCATGATGGTATCCCACTCATCACCTGCCAGCCATCCTCTGGAATCCCCATAATGTTCTGCCAGAATGATTGCCTCCGGATTGGCTGTCTTTACTGCTTTTCTGAAATCCTTCCAGAACTGATGGTTGAATTTATTGGAGTATCCCAGATCCGCAGCCACATCCAGTCTCCATCCATCCACGTTGTAAGGAGGTGAGACCCATTTTCTTCCGATATCCAAAATGTACTGATACAGCTCCGGTGAATTCTCATAATTCAGTTTGGGCAAGGTGTCAAAAGCCCACCAGCCATCGTAGGTGGGATTATAGGGCCACCTGCTCTCATCAAAAAACTTAAAGTAAGATCGATACGGGCTGTCCGAAGAAATATAGGCACCTTTCGGATAGTTCTCCTGTCCTTCGTAGATTCTCTCCCGGTCCATCCACTTGTTAAACGATCCACAATGGTTGAATACACCATCCAGAATAATCTTCATTCCCCTCGCATGGACAGCCTCCACCAGCTGGATGAACAATTGATTGCTGGCCTCCAGATTTTCCCGATTCGTAACTCTCTGAATATATTTCGTGGCACGGATATTTTCCCGGTCCCCCTCATGGAGACATTCCCCTCCGTCATTCACAATCTTTCCATAATGGGGATCCACATAATCATAATCCTGGCAGTCATACTTATGGTTGCTCGGAGAGACAAAGATCGGATTCAGATATAGCACTTCCACGCCCAGATCCTGAAGGTAATCCAGCTTGTCAATAATACCCTGCAAATCTCCCCCGTAGAACTCTCTCACGCCCATCATGGCCGGAAGTTTATTCCAGTCCTCCACACGGACACTGTAATCTCCGATATAAGCATACTCTCTGGTCTCCACATCGTTGGTCGGGTCTCCATTGCAGAACCGGTCTACGTAAATCTGATAAAATACTGCTCCCTTTGCCCAGTCAGGGGTCTTAAATCCTGGCCGAATGACAAAAGCATTCTCCTCCTGCGGTTCCAGACAGACACCCTGGCTGTTATAGTAACAAGTCAGCTGCCCTGTGTGAACCTTGAAATAATATCTGCATACCTCTTCACCCATGGTAATCTTACCCGCATAGTAATCAAAGCCCTTCTCGGTTTTTTCCACCTGCATCTCGGTGATTCTGCCGTCATGTATCAGATAAACGCTGTCGACGTTATTCCGGATCGTACGGAACCGTATCTTCACTTCATCTCCCACTTCCGGTTCCATGGGAATCCGATAATACTTACTTCCATCACTAAATAAAGCGTCCTTGTTAAATACCGGACGCATTTGTAATATATATTGCTGAGTGATAATAGGTTCCAAGTCTCTTGTATTCATAAAGCCATCCCCTTAATAGTCATCATTATTTATATTCTATCTTAATCCCCAAAATTATACAATATTTTTTCAAAAAAAGAAGCCTGTTTCTCTACTTATATTATATATCTTATGATATGAAAAAAGACAGCCTTTCGACTGTCTTTTTTGGAGAAGGTATTTCTTCTTATGGGGTGTAGCAAAAACTATATAATGTATTGGGGGGTTTTTACGATGTATATTATAGCAACGGTCAAGTAAAAAGTGTGCATAAACATCACAAAAATTTTATTTAATTTTTGTGCATGTTTTTCCGTCATTCTAAAACTGCACTATTTTCGTCTGTGAAAAGTGCCTCAAATTCTTCTCTCTGGATCTTTTCCTTCTCAATCAGGAGTTCTGCGCATTTATGAAGAACATCCTCATGAGCCAGAATCAGCTCCTTCGCTCTCTCGTGGCACTGTTCCACAATCTTGTGTACTTCTCCATCGATGGTCTTTGCTACTTCCTCGCTGTATCCCCTTGTGTGTGCCAGATCACGGCCAATAAACACCTCATCGCCGTCATTTCCGTAGACCACAAGGCCCACCTTATCTGACATACCATACTTGGTCACCATGGCATGGGCAGTGCTTGTGGCACGCTTAATATCATTGGAAGCTCCTGTGGTGACATCACCGAAAATGATTTCCTCCGCCACACGGCCGCCCAGCAGGACGGTAATATCCTCCAGCATCTGCTGCTTTGTGTTAAACATTTCATCATTTTCCGGAAGAGGCATCGTATAACCTGCGGCTCCCATTCCGGTGGGAATGATGGAAATTGTATAGACAGGCCCCACATCCGGAAGCACATGGAATAAAATCGCATGGCCCGCCTCGTGATAGGCCGTAATCTTTTTCTCCTTATCTGAGATCAGTTTACTCTTCTTCTCCGCGCCGATTGCCACTTTGGTAAATGCACTCTTAATATCCGACTGAAGCACATAGCCCCGATTCTGCTTCGCAGCAATAATCGCCGCTTCATTCAGTAAATTTTCCAGGTCTGCTCCGGTAAATCCGGCAGTTGTCTGGGCGATCTGTTTTAGATCCACATCATCTCCCAGAGGCTTATCATGGGCATGCACCTTCAGAATCTCTTCTCTGCCTTTCACATCCGGGCGTCCCACACCCACTTTTCTGTCAAATCGTCCCGGACGCAGAATTGCAGGATCAAGAATATCAACCCGGTTCGTCGCCGCCATGACAATAATTCCCTCGTTGACTCCGAATCCATCCATCTCCACAAGGAGCTGGTTCAGAGTCTGTTCTCTCTCATCATGGCCTCCTCCCATTCCGGTTCCCCTCTGTCTGGCCACTGCGTCGATCTCATCGATGAAGATGATACAGGGGGCATGTTTCTTGCCTTCCTCAAACAGATCACGGACACGGGAAGCACCCACGCCCACAAACATTTCCACGAAATCAGAACCGGAAATTGAGAAAAACGGAACTCCCGCCTCTCCTGCCACAGCTTTTGCGAGCAAAGTCTTTCCAGTACCGGGAGGGCCCACAAGCAGAACACCTTTTGGAATTCTCGCCCCCACTTTCGTATATTTCTGGGGATCTTTCAGAAAATCCACCACTTCCTGCAAATCTTCTTTCTCTTCATCCAGTCCTGCCACATTGTCAAATGTCACCTTTTTCTCATCCGGGCTGGTCATTTTTGCACGGCTTTTGCCGAAATTTATCATTTTGGCATTGCTTCCGCCGCCACCGCCGCCTGCCATCTGGCGGTTCATCCACATGAACACAAACACGACAATTCCAGCGATCAGAAGGGACGGAAGAATTGAGGACATAAACATGCTGTCCTGCGGCACATCGGAGATCAGCGGATCAACCGAGTACTCTCTGACAATCTGCTCCACTTCCTTGACATCCGTCACATAAAATTGTCTGGTCTCTCCATTTTTCAGCTCCACACTCACCCGTCCTGTCGGTACCTGACGGTTCTGATGAATGGCAACCTGGGAGACCTGATCTTCCTGGAGTGCTGTCTCCATCTGTTCCAGAGTATAACTGCTCTGGTCATTAATCTGTTCATTTAAGTATAAGTAGCCTGCAATCATCATGATAATCAAAATGAGATAGAAGCCTACTCTACTGGATTTCCTGTTCACTTACCTTAAATCTCCTTTCATCTGCTTTCTACCACGCCAATAAAGGGAAGATTACGATATTTCTGCGCGTAATCCAGACCGTATCCTACCACGAATTCATCCGGAATCTCAAAACAGCAATAATCCACCTTCACATTCTTGACACGGCGCTGCGGTTTATCTAACAGTGTGCAAAGGCGCAGACTGCTGGGATTCCTGCTCTCCAGGACTTTCATCAGATAGCTCAGAGTTCTTCCGGAATCCACAATATCCTCCACGATCAAGACATCTTTGCCCTCCAGCGGCTGATCCAAATCCTTTACAATTTTCACAACGCCACTGGACTTGGTATCATCTCCGTAACTGGAAACAGACATAAAATCCAAACTCACAGGAACGGTAATCCTCTTTGCCAGTTCACAGGTAAAAAAGACGCCTCCCTTTAAGACACATATCAGATGAATTTCCTTTCCTGCGTAATCCCGGCTGATTCTTGCCGCGATTTTGCGGATTCTCTGGTCAACTTCCTCTTCGCCTAGCAGTACTCTAATTTTCTCACTCACTTCCCCATCCTCCTTGGTATTTTATCTCTAACACTCTCTTTGTCGATTCTGTAATTTTGTAAGCTTCGCTGATCCTTTTCCCCACAATCCATAGAATCTCCTGACCGCTGGCAAGCAGCATCAGATGATCTCTCTCCAAACGGGGAATTTTCTCATCAATCAGATAATCTTTTAACTTCTTTTTTCCTCCCTTAGAGGTCACCACCAGGTAATCTCCGGGCCTTCGATTTCTAATCTGCAAAGTTGTCTTTATTCTATCATAATCAAACCATTTCGTATATGTCTTTTCCGGAATATTCTGGGATTTGTACAAAAAAATACGTGTCTCCCACAGCCCTTCCTTACACTGTATTCTTCCTGGAACCGGCAGATTCCACTCACATAGTTCCAAATTCTGCCTTTCTTTTTTATATTTTTCCAACAGGACTCCGCCATAGACCCGGTGTGCTGTAATTTTACCATAAATATTCACCTGTTTTCCTGTTTCTTTTTGAAACAGATCCAGAATTTTTTCCAGGTGATCTCCTGACAAATCTTTTCTCTGTCCGCACAATTGTTCCAGTGCCTCCAAAACTGCATAGTTCTGTATGATGGGAGCTTCTTTCCCGATCTCACTGGATATCTGAATGGCATCATCCAAATTTTGGGCGTACAGCTGGAGTACTTTTCTGGCCTGTGCACTCATATACGCCTCCACCTGTGCAGCGATGCCAGCAGTCTTCGCCAAATGCTCTACTGTTCTTTGATTTACATTCTCCTCCAGATACCCCACCACATGTCTGCGTATTCGGTTTCTGACATACTGGTCTGACAGATTGGAGCTGTCCGTGCGGTAAGGAATTTGATTTTCACTTAAATAATGATCAATTTCTTTTCTCTCTATACACAAAAGGGGACGTATGATGATTCCCTGCACCGGCAGCATCCCGCTCAGCCCCCGGATACCGCATCCCCTCGCCAGGTGATAAAGAACGGTCTCTGCCTGGTCGTTCTGGTGATGCGCCAATGCAATCTTATTTCCCTTCCACGTTTTCAACACATGATCATAGGCCACATGGCGCATCTGTCTTCCCGCCTCTTCTTCACTCCACCCTTTTTCCCTGGCAATCTTCGGGACCTGATAGTGAAAGGCATAATAAGGAATCTGGTGTTTTGCACAGTAATCTTCCACCAGTTTTTCATCCAGAGACGCCTCCTCTCCCCGGATCCCGTGGTTGACATGGACCGCGCAGAATTGAAAATTGCAGCGGTTCTGCAGCTTTTGCAGCAGAAAAAGCAGGGCCATAGAGTCCCCGCCTCCAGAGATGCCGGCCACAATCCGGTCATTCTCAGCCACCATATGATACTCCTGCATATACTGCCAGACTTTCTCCTCCATTTTCTCTCCTACTTCTTCCACATTCCTGCCACCAGGACAGTCATATCATCCCGTGCTTTATAGTCACTGTATGCCAGCACTCTTTCCATAATTCCTCTGCTCATCTCACGGGGTGCTTCCTCGTGCACATCCATGATAATCTCTTTCATGGTCTCCTCTTCTTTCTCCTGAGGCAGCGCATCCAACACCCCATCCGTCACCATAATCACATAATCCCCGTGATACAGCTTCCTGGCAGCCGTCTCAAAATCTGCCTGTTGAAGAAATCCTGCCGCCAGACTGGTGGAAGTGATGGCCTCCACCCAGTGATCTCTCTTGATAAAGGTCGTTGCCGCGCCTGCTTTCAGGAAACTGCATACCCCCGTATAGAGATCCAGGCTGCACATGTCAACCGTGGAAAACATCCCATCCTGCCTTCTCAAAAGCAAAGCCGAATTCACCATTTTCGCGGCCGTCTCCTGGGAAAATCCTGAACTCAAGAACTGTTCCAGCAGTTCCACCACCGTCTCGCTTTCCTTGCAGGCATCCATTCCGGAGCCCATCCCGTCCGACAGACACATGACAAAACGGCCGTTCTCTTCCAGAGAGCAGGAGTAATTGTCTCCTGACACCTTTTCCTGTTCCCTGGTAATTTTCGAAGCTCCGTAGAGTACCTCGTAACTGACATCTTCAATAAAATGTACGGTATGATACTCTCCGTTCACAATGCATCGGCTGTCCTTGACCGGAGCCATAGGCATTCCATAGACATCCGAGAGCAATTGAGCTACTTCTGTCATCGATACACATTGTCCGCCTCTGGCGCGCATATTGAGAAACACCTGACGGCGCCCCTCCACCTTGTCCATCACCCAGACGTTTTTGATCAGGATCTGTTTTTTCTTTAATTTTTTCTGGAGTTCTTCCCTGAGTTCCGGCTCCGCCTGTTCAATATCATAGAGATCATCTGCCATTGCCTGCATGATCTTTGACACCTCATCCAACTGTTGAGCCACCGCCAGACGCCCCTCGATCATCCGGTTATTCCAGACCAGATTCTGTTTTTCTTTCTGAAAATACTGTCTGGCCTCCTCATAAAACAGTCCTGCCCTGGCGCACATTCTGGTCCACTCCATCTTGGATTTCCGCACTTTTTCTTCCTGCCCGTCTTCAATGGCCCGGATCAGAGAACAAGCGCCCTCATACATCTCATGTTTCTGCTCGCCCCAGCAGAAATCTTTCTGATAACATTTGGAACAAATCTTTCCGCTGGCCTGACAAAATACCCAATCCACCTGTCCGGCACTCAGATAGTCGGTTCGAAAAGGCATTCCATAAAAGGTATCTGCCAGTTTCTGAAACGACTGGGCATACCGCTCGGCCTTTTCTTTCTGAGGATGACTCTCACACAGCTGTGTCAGTTCTTCCTCTTTGGATGTCCGGCGTGACAAGACAGTTTTTGCCATGTCCCGCAAAATGAATAAACCTATAATTGCGAGCATGGCAATCACCCATTCCTGCATATGTTCCCCTCCCCCTTCTGATTTTTATTATCAGAAGGGATTATACGGGATTTCCTTTAAAATCTTTGTCAAATCCGGATACCTGTCGCGAAAAATTTTCAGACAAAAAATAACCTATTCCTGCTCTTCAAAGACAACCTCATTGTCCTTGACCAGCCCCAGCTTATTTCTCGCCACATCTTCCGCATATTCATCGGTCTGCATATATTCTTTTTGCTTATCGATCTCCTTTGTCCGTTCCTGTTCTGCCTCGATTTGTTGATTCAGATTTTCCTCTCTCTTCTGGTAGAAATCCAGTTGGCTGCGCAGGTTCTGACCTTCGTACAGGAGTACTCCCAGCAGGATCACTGCGACGACTCCGATGCTGAACATTCCCATGCGGATTCTTTTTCGGATGCCTCGATTGTTTTTTGATTTTCCCAAATTTATGAACCCTCTTATTATTCTTCAATCTTTTACGTTTATCAACGAAAATTTTACATCTTTTCCTGAGAAATAGCAACCTTTTTAGCAAAAAAAACAATCCTCTGACCGGAACTTTCAAGATCCCTGTAAGAAAACTCACAAAAACCGAACTTATTGTCACATGATATCCCGCGGCCCCTAAAATCGTCCCCAAAACAGCATAACTTCTTATATTTCCATCACACTTGAGAAATATCTGATAAAATAGGAAAAATCCGCAGGCAGTCCAGTAAAACAAATCTTCCGCTCCCACCGCCGCTGTGCTGTGGGGAATCACCCTGCGAAGTGCTTTTAAGACATCATAGGTAAGAGCAGCGGCCATGCCGCTGAGACAGAAAAAAAACAGTGCCCAAAGTTCATATTGTATGTACTCACTCATAGGCACTCACTGAAACAATCTGGACAGCAGAGATTCTCCTCTTTGTCCCAGAGATTTCTCTTCTGTGTAGACTAGACTGTCAATTCTTCCTTTCAGCTCGACCAGCCCTTGCTCCAGATCCAGCTGTTCCACATGAAGATTCTCACCTTTGATGGTAATGATACCACAGTGAACGGACAGAATAATCAATTTTTCATCGAAAGACCTCACGTCAGACACTCCGGTTATCCGGCCATGTTGTCTTTCCTCCAGGCTCAAACTGTGAAAACTGTCTTTTCTTTTTTCTTCCAAGATTCCATCCCCTGCATCCTTTTATCAATAGTCTATGAATCCTGAAAAAAATGTATTCCTCACTTCTCTACAGGTAGCGGTATAAACTCTCCACTTCCTCTTTGCGGACAGTTTCCTTGATCTCCAGCACCTCAACTTTCACGGTCCGGCTTCCAAACTGGATCTCAATGATATCCCCTGGTTTCACCTTCACAGAGGCTTTCGCAGGCTTCCCGTTGACCAGAACTCTTCCCGCGTCACAGGCCTCGTTCGCAACCGTTCTTCTCTTAATCAGCCTCGATATTTTCAAAAATTTATCCAAACGCATATTTTGCTCCCTTTCTATATTCGTGAGAGGAATCACCTGATAAAATTGTTTAAAAAAGACTGCCGCAGAGAAAGCATAATACGCCTCTGCAACAGCCTTTCCGATTCTTATTCGTTGATCAGATCTTTCAATGCTTTTCCAGCTTTGAATTTCGGAGCTTTGGAAGCACTGATCTGCATGGTCTCACCAGTCTGAGGATTTCTTCCTTCTCTAGCTGCTCTCTTGCTTACTTCAAAAGTTCCAAAGCCGACTAACTGAACTTTTTCGCCTTTCTTCAATTCTTCAGATACCACATCAATGAATGATTTTAAAACAGCTTCTACGTCTTTTTTCGCCAGTTGAGTCTCTTTAGCCATAGCTGCAACTAATTCAGTTTTGTTCATGGTGTTTCCTCCTCTAAATGTTGTTCTCACGCTTAATTTCGGCTCTCTTTAGCCAGAGAGTCCTATCATTAATTTATATACCCTTTCTCTATGTTTGTCAAGGATTTTCCGCCATTTCCGGGATAATGATCATCCCTTATAAATTCCGTCTCAGAACCCTCTGTCTCTCCTTTTCTTCCCGCTCCAGTCTCTTGATCTCTTCCCAGTCGGGAATCCCATCATAATCCTTGTACAAATCAGACTTGCCAAAGATATGTGGATGACGTCGAATCATTTTTCTTGCTATAGCGTCAACGACATCATCCAGCGTAAACAGCCCTTCTTCCTGAGCAATCACACTGTGCAGAACCACCTGAAGAAGAACATCGCCCAGTTCCTCGCACAGATTATCCCATTCTCCGGTTTTCTCCAGGAGATCGATTCCCTCCAAAACTTCTTCGACCTCCTCCTGCATGCACGGTTTCAGACTTTTGTGCGTCTGGGTACTGTCCCACGGACATTTTGCACGCAGTTCTCTCACAATCTCCGTAAATTCTTCAAAGGTATAAGCCGTCTTCTTTTCTTCCATATCAGATCATTGAGTGAACCATGTTCAGAACTTCTTTGCCCATTGCCTCTGACTTCTGATCTGCATCTTCCAGAGAAGTGCCCTTCACACCATAATAGAATTTTACTTTAGGCTCAGTTCCGGAAGGTCTCACGCATAACCACGCATCGTCTGTCAGATCATAGTACAGAACATTGGAGGAAGGCAGCCCGGTAGGTTTCACTTCTTTTGTCTTCACATCCGTGATCGTATCGTTCTTGTAATCTCTCACTGAGGTCACCTGGTATCCGGCGATCTCTACCGGCGGTTTCTCTCTCAGAGTGTTCATGATATCCTGAATCTTCTGAAGCCCTTCGATTCCCTTCAAGGTCACAGACTGGATGGAATCTTTGTAATATCCGAACTGCTCATACAGATCGATCATCGCATCCCAGAGAGTCTTGCCCTGCGTCTTGTAGTAGGCAGCTGCCTCACACAGTGCCATTGTAGCCACAATCGCATCCTTATCTCTTGCATAGGTTCCGATCAGACAACCATAGCTCTCCTCAAATCCAAAGAGATAGGTTCCTTTGCCGCTCTTCTCAAATCCAAGGATCTGCTGTCCAATGAATTTAAATCCTGTCAGAACTTCTATCAGATTGATTCCATATCCTTTTGCAATGGCATCTGCCAGGTTGGTAGTCACAATTGTCTTGATCAAAGCTCCATCTTCCGGAAGACCATACAGAGCTTTCTTCTGGCTGATCTCATAATTTGCCAGCAGACATCCGGACATATTTCCGGTCAGATCGTGATAGACTCCATCCTTATCTTTGACACGGACACCCAGACGGTCTGCATCCGGGTCTGTAGCCAGAACCAGATCTGCATCCACCTCTTTGGCCAGTTTCAATCCCAGCTCAAATGCCTCCTCAGCCTCAGGGTTCGGATAGCTGACTGTCGGGAAGTCTCCGTTTGGAAGTTCCTGTTCTTTTACCACGTAGACATTCTCAAATCCCAGTTCTCTCAGAATACGGCGTGCAGGGATATTTCCTGTCCCATGTAATGGAGTATATACAATTTTCAGATTTTTACCCTCTGCCTGAATCGCATCCATGTGCAGAACCTGTTTTTTCAGCTCCTCCATGTATGCGTCATCAATTGCCTGTCCGATTACTTCATACACTCCTGCCGCGATGGCTGCCTCTTTATCCATCGTTTTCACATTGTTATAGTCGGTCACTTTCTTCACTTCCGCCATAATTCCAGTGTCATGCGGCGGCGTGATCTGAGCTCCGTCCTCCCAATATACTTTGTATCCATTGTATTCCGGCGGATTATGGCTGGCTGTGATGTTAATTCCTGCCGCACATCCGAGTTTTCTCACAGCAAAAGACAGCTCCGGGGTTGGTCTCAGAGATTCGAAAATATAAGCTTTGATTCCATTAGCAGCCAGACAAAGAGCTGCTTCCTGGGCAAACTCCGGTGACATATGGCGGGAGTCATAAGCAATCGCCACGCCCTGTGCCTCTTTGCCCACGGAGAGAATATAATTTGCCAGTCCCTGTGTTGTCTTACGTACTACATAGATATTCATACGATTTGTACCTGCGCCAATCACTCCGCGAAGACCCGCTGTTCCGAATTCCAAGTCCATATAGAACCGCTCCTTGATCTCCTGTTCATCTCCTGCAATGCTTCTCAGCTCCGCTTTGGTATCTTCGTCGAAGTATGGGTTTTCCAACCACTCCTGATATACTTCTTTGTAATCCATGCTGGTACCTCCTATGACATTTATTTTTTGTAACTCTTCACTCTTTATTTATACGTCAATGAATGGTTACATCTTCATAATTATATAACAAACATTCAAAAAAACCAATTAGATTTCCAATTTCTCAAAACATTTTTTCTCGAATTCTTTCCATAATTCTTTCTGATCTACAAGCCGCTGAATTTTTTCAACACTCTTCCCGGAAACCCAGGTTTTCCGATGCGTAAAATAATAATTCCCCAGTTTCCAGTATTTTTCCGGATAGACAAAACGAATTCTAAGATTTTCCAATTCTTCTTGGCTGAGATTCCGCTGTCTGTGATAAGCTCTGAGCATTTTCCTTGCCAGATCCACGTCCCAGTTATTCTTCTCCAGCACTTTCCTCATAAACCGATACAAATCTGCCACGGGCATATCGAAGGACCACTTTTCAAAATTTGTCACCGCCACAGAGTTCCTCATCATCAGTACATTGTGCTGATTGTACTCCCCGTGGCAGACACATCCCGCTGCGACTGCCTGGTTTCTCAGCTTCTGATAATCAGAATTCTCCAGACTTTGAACTGCCGTTCTTCCTCTCTCCAGAAACCAGTCGACACTGGAGAGAAAAATTTTCTCAAATGCATTTTCAACCCCTTTTTTCCTGATAAATTTCTGAATTCTGCGAAGCTGTGCATTGTGCCTTTGGTATTCCTGATCCAGAGGTTCCGCCGTATACATCTCACATACGGGCAGTTTCATAACATTATGTAATCTTGCCAGTGTCTCCACGCTTCTTATCACATCTTCCCGGCTTCTGGTGTCGCATTCCCTTCCTTCATACCACATTTTTACAATATAGGGAATTCCTTCCTTATCCACGCTGATCAGCTCTCCGCCCTGATTGACCAGAATCTGATCCACTTTCTCTTTGCTCTGCCTTTGTATCTGCAAAAGAATTTCTCTTTGTTTCTCCAGCCTCTTTTCAGACCCGTGAAACTCCCGAAGAATCAGCAATCCTTTTTCTGTCTGGCACAACAGAGCTCCTCTTCCCCGATAACTGCTTTTCGCAGTCAGGCCATACTGTTCCAGCACACTCAGTCCCCGATCATACAAAAGCAAATCCCCCTCATATTTTTGTACCTTCTATCTTATGAGGGGGATTGATTTTGTATGCCACCATCGGCCTGCGCTCATCGGCTTAAACTGTCAAGGCGCCTTCTGGCCAGTGTCATGAGGTATTCTTTTTTATTATAGTCCGGCTCATCCAGTACTTTTTCTAAAAGGAAATTCAGCATCTCTCCGATCTCTTTTCCCGGTTTCATTCCCATACGGATCAGGTCTTTTCCATTCACAGCCAGTGTCCGCAAAGACACGCATTGCTGCTCTCTTACAATCTGTTCATAGAGCTCCCGGATCTCATAGATATAGTCCAGCTTACGCTGTCTTCCGTCTGGACTCTTTGCCATGGTATCTGCCACCTGAACCTTCAAAAGCAGAGGAAAGAGATCTTCCCCTACCCGGTTCACAGCTCTTCGGACACCTTTCGCCACATTTACCGGGCGATAATCATGCCATCGTATCAGTCTTTTCACCTGAGAAATGGTATCATTGTCCAGTTTCAGCCTCCGCAGAATCTCCTCCGCCATCTTCTCGCCCACAATCTCATGTCCCTTGAAATGATCCCGGCCAGTCTCATCTGTTATACGGACTGCCGGTTTTCCCACATCATGGAGCAGCATAGTGAGTCTGAGTACCTTGTCCGGTGAGATTTCCTTCAGGCTTGCCAGTGTATGGCGGCCCACATCGTAACAGTGATGAGGACTGTTCTGGGGCGTCTCCATCATGGCGTCAAATTCCGGCAGAACCACCCTGGTAATTCCTGTCTGCCAGGCAGCTTCCAGATATTCCGGATGATCTGACACCAGCAGCTTGATCAGTTCCACCTGAATCCGCTCCGCGCTGATATGTACTAAAGTGGGAGACAGAATCTTCAGTGCCTCATAAGTCTCCCTCTCAATGGTAAAACCCAGCTGGGCACTGAAGCGCACCGCCCGCATAATGCGCAGTGCGTCTTCAGAAAAACGCTCCTCAGGTGCCCCCACCGCACGGATCATTTTTTTCTGCAGATCACTCATGCCGCCGAAGAGATCAACCAGACCCTCCTCCCGGTTGTAAGCCATGGCATTGATCGTAAAATCTCTCCGCTTCAGATCCTCTTCCAGACTGGAAGTAAAAGTCACCTCCCGCGGATGACGGGAATCCTCATATTCTCCATCCAGGCGGTAAGTCGTCACTTCAAAACTCTGATCCCCAAGCAGGACTGTCACAGTCCCGTGCTGCAGGCCCGTGTCGACTGTGCGCCGGAACAGTTTCTTGACCTCTTCAGGCTTCGCAGATGTGGTGATATCCCAGTCGTCCGGCGTGCGGGCCAGGACACTGTCCCGAACACAGCCGCCCACGATATAGGCCTCATGGCCATGACTGTGAAGGATGTCCAGAATCTCCGATACTTTTGGAGGAATCGCAAGTCTCATCTTAATATGCTTTGCCCCAGTAAACCATCTTCTTCGCCGGTTTTCCGCAGCAGACACATCGGTCTGAGAGCTGTTCCTGTTTAAAAGGAATACAACGGGAAGTTGCCTGTGTCTCTTCTTTGATCTTGTCCTCACATTCCTGGCAGCCGCACCACATTGCTTTCACGAAACCTGGTTTCTCCTCGATGGTTTTCTTGAATTCTTCATAATTTGTCACCTCATAGGTGTGGGCATCCCTATGAGCTCTTGCTCTCTCCAGCATATCATGGTGAATGACATCCATCATCTCTTTCACCTTTTCTGCCAGATCCTCAAACTTCACTGTGATCTTCTCCCTGGTATCTCTGCGGACTATGACGGCCTGTCCATTCTCAATGTCCTTCGGACCGCATTCGATTCTGACAGGGATTCCCCTCATCTCCTGCTCTGAGAATTTCCATCCCGGGCTCTTATCACTGTCATCCAGTCTTGCACGGATTCCCGCCTCTTTCAGTGTCTCAAGCAATTCCTGCGCTTTGGCGAGAACGCCTTCTTTCTTCTGCTGAATCGGGATGATCATCGCCTGAACCGGAGCGATTCTCGGAGGAAGCACCAATCCGCTGTTATCTCCATGAACCATGATAATCGCGCCGATCATACGTGTCGTCATGCCCCAGGATGTCTGATGAACATATTTCAGCGTATTGTCCTTATCTGTATACTGAATTCCAAAGGCTCTTGCGAATCCATCCCCGAAATTGTGGCTGGTTCCGGACTGAAGCGCTTTTCCATCATGCATCAAGGACTCAATGGTATAGGTTGCCTCGGCTCCGGCGAATTTTTCCTTGTCGGTCTTACGTCCCTTGATAACCGGAATCGCCAGAACTTCCTCACAGAAATCCGCATATACATTCAGCATCTGAATTGTACGCTCCTCGGCCTCCTCGGCTGTGGCATGGGCTGTGTGGCCTTCCTGCCACAGAAATTCTCTGGAACGCAGAAAAGGTCTCGTCGTCTTTTCCCAGCGCACCACAGAGCACCACTGATTGTATACTTTCGGAAGATCTCTGTGTGACTGAATATTTCTCGCGTAAAAGTCACAGAACAGAGTCTCAGAAGTCGGACGGACACAAAGTCTCTCCTGAAGGGGTTCCAGACCGCCATGGGTCACCCAGGCTACTTCCGGGGCAAATCCTTCTACATGATCCTTCTCTTTTTGAAGAAGACTCTCTGGAATGAACATCGGCATGTAGACATTCTCCACTCCCGTCTCCTTGAAACGGCGGTCCAGCTCATGCTGGATGTTCTCCCAGATCGCATAGCCGGCAGGTTTGATCGCCATACAGCCTTTGACACTGGTGTAATCCACCAGCTCTGCTTTCTTCACCACATCTGTATACCACTGCGTGAAATCTTCCTCCATGGAAGTAATCGCTTCTACGAGTTTCTTTTCCTTTGCCATCTCTTTTTCTCCTTTTCTGATCATAAATATCGGATATTCTTGTGCCTCAGATAAATCTCTTCGCAGACTGCGCGGATCTTCTCAGTAACACAAAAAAAGCCTTCAGATCCCTACCCTGAGGGACCGAAAGCTTTCGGCGGTACCACCCTGTTTCACAAAAAAGCCTCTGCTTTCCTGTGCTCTCACTTCCGTTATCGCCGGTAATACGTCCTGCTTGTATTCACAGGAAGGCTCCAAGGTGGGTTCCAATGCCGCTCACAGGACTCTCGCACCATATGAATCCCTCTCTGAAGATCGCAGACACTGTACTATTCTCTTCATCGCCCATCACTTATTTAAAACTCATTCTATGAAAAATCTTTTTAAATGTCAAGAACAATTATAACGTAAGCTCGATTTTTCTGCCTGTCGCATTGTACTGATAGTACCGCACCCCTGCTGCATCCAGCATTTTCTTGGAGGCAATCACAGAGGGGGTTCCCGCATATTTGTCATTCCCATAGACAATCGTTTTGATGCCGGCCTGGATAATTGCCTTCGCACACTCATTGCACGGGAAGAGCGTCACATAAAGCTTGGCCCCCTCCAGGCTTCCTCCCCGGTAATTTAAAATCGCATTCAATTCACTGTGGGTTACATAGAGATACTTCGTCTCAAGCTCCTCCCCATCTCTTGCCCAGGGAAAATCATCGTCCGAACATCCCATAGGAAACCCATTATATCCCATAGATAAGATCTTGTTATCCTGACTCACAATACAAGCCCCCACCTGGGAGTTCGGATCCTTGGAACGCATACCTGACAGCTGCGCCACCCCCATAAAATACTCATCCCAGGTAATGTAGCCGGAACGTTTTAAAATTTTCTTTGCCATAGTCTTCTCCTGCTTTTTGCAAAATACGATCCGTCCGTTCTCAGTCTTCCTCGATCATACGGATTCTCCGGACATGTCTCTCATCACCGGAAAACGGCGTGTCAAGAAATGTATCCACAATCTTGTTGGCCAGCCCGGCTCCCACAACTCTGCCTCCCAGTGCCAGCACGTTGGCATCGTTGTGCAGACGGGTTGCTTCTGCCATAAAGCAATCCGTGCACAATGCCGCCCGGATTCCTTTCTGTTTATTGGCCGTAATGGAAATTCCGATACCTGTGCCGCAGATGAGAATTCCTTTCTCACATTCTTTCTCCTGAATTGCTCTACACACTTCTTTGGCATAGACTGGATAGTCCACAGAATCGGTATCGTAACATCCAAAATCCTTGTAGGCAATCCCCCGCTCGTCCAAATGTTTCAAAATCTCCTGTTTCAGTTCAAATCCACCATGATCGCAGCCAATCGCCAGCATGATTATATCCTCCTTTTTTATTCTTCCACCCGGATCACACGGTGTCCGGCAGCTTTCAACAGACGATTCATAATTGCCTGTCCCATCTTCGGCGTGTCAAATGCCTCCGAATAGATCGACTCCACATCGTACTGATCGAAATCCCTGAGAACCTCATACAAATGAAGGGCAATACTCGCCTCGTCCTCGCGGCTTCCTATGCAGCGCACCAGACCTTTTGGGTAATAGGGAACCGTCTCACTGGTGCCAATAATGCCGATCTGCTTCCCGCGCCCTGCTGCCTCCCGGGCCCGTTCATTGATATAGTTCACCACCTGGTCCGTCTTTCCTTCCACGATGGTCAATTCAGCCTTCGGCGCATAATGCCGGTATTTCATGCCCGGAGCTTTCGGATGCTGACTTCCGTCGTTTTTCAAAAGTCCCCGGTCCATTCGAACCTCGCCCAGCTGTTCCCGCAGCATTTCCAGAGAAATATACCCCGGCCTTAAGACCGTCGGAACATCCTCGGTGAAATCCACAATTGTGGACTCAATCCCGATTCCCACCTGGCCTCCGTCCAGAATCATATCCACCGCACCTGTCAAATCTTCCTCCACATGCGCCGCAGTGGTAGGACTCGGCCGTCCCGATGTATTGGCACTTGGCGCGGCGATGAATCCACCGCTGGCCAAAATCAGATCCCTCGCCACCGGATGGCTGGGATAGCGGACAGCCACACTCTCCAATCCTCCCGTTGTCTCATAAGGCACTGCCGCAGATTTGGGCAGAATCATTGTGAGCGGTCCCGGCCAGTAAGCCGCAGCTAAAATCTTCGCTTTCTCGGGCACTTCCAGCACAATCTTCTCCAGATCTTCCATGCGGGCAATATGTACGATCAGCGGATTGTCAGAGGGTCTGCCTTTCGCCGCATATATTTTTTCCGATGCCTTGGCATCCAGGGCATTTCCGCCCAACCCATAGACAGTCTCCGTGGGAAAGGCCACCAGACCTCCCGCTCTTAACACAGCGGCAGCCTCTTCGATTATCTCCTTTTGCGGATTCTTAGAATCAATTTTTCGAATTTTTGTCTTCATTTTCTCTCTCCCTGTCTAAAGCCCGTCTTCTTCGCCTCCTATTCTAACCTATTTTTTTCTGTCCAGCAAGACCCGCCGTTCTTTTTTGTGCGTCATCTTTCCTACTAAAACAGTCTTTGCGAACGGAAAAACAGCCATCCCGAAGGATGGCTGTCTCTAAGTTCTATTCTCAGGCTTTGTCAACAGAACCGAACAGTTCCATTTTTTCCTTGACAGTAGCCTTAATTGCGTCAAATCCAGGAGCCAGAAGTTTACGCGGATCGTATCCCTTGCCCTGCTGATCTTTTCCTGCCTCAATATATTCACGGGTAGCTGCTGCAAATGCCAGCTGGCATTCCGTATTGACATTAATCTTTGCAACGCCAAGGCTGATTGCTTTCTTGATCATATCTGCCGGAATTCCTGTACCTCCGTGAAGAACCAGAGGAAGTTCACCTGTCAGCTGCTGGATTGCATCCAGAGTCTCGAAGGAAAGTCCCTGCCAGTTTGCCGGATATTTTCCGTGAATGTTACCGATACCTGCTGCCAGGAAGTCAACGCCTAAGTCAGCAATTGCCTTGCACTCTTTCGGATCTGCACATTCTCCCATTCCTACAACGCCGTCTTCCTCGCCGCCGATGGAACCAACCTCAGCCTCGATGGAGATTCCTCTCTTATGAGCCTCTGCAACCAGCTCTTTTGTCTTAGCCACATTCTCTTCGATCGGATAGTGTGATCCATCAAACATTACGGAAGAGAATCCTGCGTCCATACATTTATAGCAATGTTCGTAGGAACCATGATCCAGATGCAGAGCAACCGGAACTGTAATGTTCAGCTCTTCCAGCATACCATTTACCATTCCCACGATAGTCTTATAACCACCCATATATTTTCCGGCACCCTCTGATACACCCAGGATCACCGGAGAATTATTCTCCTGAGCAGTCAGAAGAATCGCCTTTGTCCATTCCAGGTTATTGATGTTGAACTGTCCCACTGCATAGTGACCAGCTTTC
Source organism: Candidatus Cottocaccamicrobium excrementipullorum (assembly GCA_018713255.1). Classification (GTDB taxonomy): domain Bacteria; phylum Bacillota; class Clostridia; order Lachnospirales; family Lachnospiraceae; genus Caccovicinus; species Caccovicinus excrementipullorum. The sequence goes on from DVFL01000005.1 coordinate 132,126, forward strand.
GCCTTTTTCAGCATTTCTGTAGCAGATACTAACATATTGTTTACCTCCGTATTCTTTTAATATCTCGCTTCTTTTATTATACCCCAAAATCTGTAAACTGCAAAGACTTTTGTTTATCTGCCGTCTCAAAATCCACCTTCGAACCATGGTACCATAGACCGGACAGCTCTTCGTCATTTTTACTATTTTTTTCTGTTATCCATTGTTCATATAGACAAAAATACTCTTTATAAGTAAATACTTATATAATTACTTCCTCAGGCTGCTCCTCTAACACAATCTTCATAAACTCTTCCATGCTCCTGGTCAGATATCTGTTTCTGCGGTAAAACAGATAGACATCCCTCACTGCCGCTGGGTCATCCAATTTGTAATAGAGCACCGTATCATTTGAGGGAAAACACTTGACAATCGTGTCACTGACAAAAGAAGCTCCCAGTTCGAACTTTAAGAGATGATACACCGTCATCAACTGATTCAGTTTCAGTGTCACATTCAGAGAAATATTCGCACGCTTACAGATCGCCTCCACTCGGTCCCTGGTATCGTTATTCTGTCTCATAACCATAAAGGGCTCATCTTGAAATTTTTTCAGCGGAACCGCTGGGAAAGAAGGATTCAGATGCACATCATTGATAATATCATTCACCGTCAGCTGGTAAGTGGATGCACGGCGGTTACTGGAAAAAGACGCCGGGACAGCCAAAAGCAGACGCTCCTTCATCATAGATATTCTGTCATATACCTTTTCGTCCAACAGATAGTTGTCCACGACAAAATCCAACTCCCCATTGGCCAACTTTTTCTCCAAAAGATTACTGTTTCCCTCGAACAAGCTCACCTTTACATCCGGGTAAGACGCTTTAAATTTCTTGATATATTTCGGCAGCACAAAAGAAGAAAACAGGTATGTACTTCCCACCGTAAGACGCCCCGTCTTTAGTTCATCTAGTTTGCCCACATAGTAGGCAAACTCGTCCTCTAGGCTCATAATTTTCTCGGCGGTCTTAATATATTTCTTTCCACATTCCGTCAGCTGAATCGGCGTCGTACTTCGGTCAAACAGAGGCATTCCAATATTTTTCTCAATCTTCTTAATCATTCCGCTCAGAGCAGGCTGGGAAATATAGAGATTTCGCGCCGCATTGGAAAAACTTCTCTCTTTATATACCTCGTAGACATACTTCATACCGTTAAACATAGGCACCCTCCTTTTATAAGCAAATACTTATAACTTTTATAGTCTTATAAATATTTGCTATTGTCCTGGTATATTTCTATAATAAACTCATCAAATGCGGAGGAAAAATATAACATTTCAACAATTTTCAAAAAAGCAGTTCTATTTACAGAATTAACAATAACACAAAACAGAACGCATGTCGAATAAAAAATGATCTGAAAATCACCTCGACTCCCCCCAACATACGCCCCGTTGACTTCACTGTACTAGGTGGTTTTTAAGATAGAAGACCCTGCCCTGTGTGGGCGGTGTCTTCAATACCAAAAAAGAAAGGAGGATACAATGACCCCTATTAACAATTACACCCAAGAAGAACTCACCAAAGAACTTCAAAAAGCAAAAGAGGAATATTCTTCTTACCAAAGACAAAATTTGAATCTGAACCTGACCCGCGGAAAACCCAGCCCTTCACAGTTGGATTTGAGCAACGATCTGTTAAAGGAGATGGACGGCTACCTTCTGGAAGATGGAACAGATGCCAGAAACTACGGCATTCTGGATGGGATTCCTGAGTGTAAAAGGCTGTTTGCCCAGCTTTTGGGTCTAAAAGAAGAAGCTCTGATTATCGGCGGCAATTCCAGCCTGAATCTGATGTTTGACACCTTATCCAGTCTCTGTCTATTTGGCACAGGAAGCGAAAAGCCTTGGATGTACTATTCTTTAAACGGTACTCCCGTCAAGTTTCTCTGTCCGGTTCCAGGATATGACCGACACTTCACCTGTTGTGAAGAGTTAGGAATCGAGATGATCCCTGTCCCACTGTTGGATGACGGCCCGGACATGGAGCAAGTCAAGAAGCTGGTCAAAGCCGACCCGCTAATCAAAGGCATCTGGTGCGTGCCTCTTCACTCAAACCCCAGCGGCGTCTGCTATAGCGACGAAGTGGTGTCCATGCTCGCTTCCATGGAGACCGCAGCCCCTGATTTTCGGATTTTCTGGGACAACGCCTACGGAGTACACCACGTATACGAAGAGGTCTCGCTGAAGAACATTTTTGAAGAATGCCAGGCCGCAGGTCACCCGGAACGGGTATATTACTTCTTCTCCACATCCAAAATAACATTTCCAGGAGCAGGCGTATCCCTTGTGGCATCCGGACCATCCAACATCGCTGAATTGAAAAAACACATGTCTGCGCAGACCATTGGTCACGATAAGATCAACCAACTGCGGCATGTAAAATATTTTAAGACACCAGAAAATATACGTCTGCACATGGGAGAACTGGCCAAGCAACTCCGTCCTAAATTCGATTTAGTAGAAACCTGGCTCGATCGGGAGCTTCGCGGTACCGGCTTAGCCGATTGGACTTCTCCAAAAGGAGGATATTTTGTGTCCGTCAATACACTCCCCCACTGTGCAAAACGTACCGTACAGCTGGCCAAGGAAGCCGGCGTAGTTCTCACCAAAGCCGGTGCTACTTATCCTTATGGAAAAGACGACGCCGATTCCAACATCCGAATCGCGCCTTCTTACCCAAATCTGGACGAGTTAGAAACTGCAATGAAAATTTTTACCCTCTGTGTAAAAATAGCCGGCATGGAGAACATTTTAGAGACAAAGTACAATCACTGATCGAGGAGGGGTATCAATGAAGAAAAAAAGACTGTCGCTGCCGCATTTTATTCTCATAAGTATGATCTTGGGAATCATCGTCGGCATTCTGATGCAGAAACACGCGGACATCGCCAACACTTATATCAAACCTTTCGGCACTATTTTCCTGAATCTCATCAAGATGATCGTCGTGCCTGTGGTTCTAAGTTCCATCATATCCGGCGTCATCTCTATGCAGGATATCAAGAAAGTAGGAAAAGCCGGCGTCAAAACGATCATATTTTTCCTGGCGACCACCGTCTTTGCAGTCACCTTAGGTCTGATTTTCGCAAATCTTTTGAATGTAGGAAGTGGTTATCAGCTGTCCGGTGAATCCCTCACCTACGAGGCAGTAGAGGCACCTTCTATGGGTGAAACCTTTATGAACGTCTTTCCATCAAACGCGTTTGAACCGCTCGCCAGCGCCGATATGCTGCAAGTCATCGTCATCGCGTTGTTCTTTGGAGCCGGTATCCTGATGGCCGGTGAGAAAGGGAAAGCATTCGGAAACTTTGTGGACAGCGCCACAGAAGTATGCATGAAAGTAATGGAAGTCATCATCAAACTGTCTCCGATCGGTGTATTCGCTCTGCTGGTACCGGTTATCGCAGAAAACGGTCCGGATGTCCTGCTTCCTCTGCTAAGACTCATTTTAGTCTGCTATTTTGTATACATCCTGCACATGGTGCTTACCTATTCCACACTCACGAAATTTTTCGCAAAAATACCAATTTTGCGTTTCTTTAAAACTGCAATGCCTGCAACTATTATGGCTTTCTCTACTTCCAGCAGTATGGGAGCTCTGCCAATGGCTCTGGACTGTTCTGAGAAAATGGGAAGCCGGCGGGACATTTCTAGTTTCGTCATACCTCTGGGAACTACCATCAACATGGATGGAACCGCGATTTATCAAGGTGTGTGTGCCATCTTTATCGCACAGATTTTCGGGCAGGACTTAAATCTCGCTCAGCAGATCACTGTTGTCGCCGCTGCCGTCCTGTCATCCATCGGAACAGCCGGTGTCCCAGGTTCCGGTATGATTATGCTTTCCATGGTTCTCCAGTCTGTCGGCCTGCCTTTGGAAGGCATCGCATTGGTCGCTGGTATCGACCGTATCTTAGACATGGGAAGAACCGCAGTAAATACCACTGGAAATATGGCTTGCGCAGCCTGCATCTCCTTTATGGAGGACCGAAAAGAAGGCAAGCTTCCGCCTAGCTCCAAGCAAACTGCTCAATAGACAGCACCCTAATTGATAGCCGAGGAAGATGATAAATGCGAAAGACAATTGGAATTCTAGGAGGAATGGGGCCGCTGGCCACCTGTGACTTATTCAGCAAAATTACACAGATCACCGACGCCAGCTGCGACCAAGAGCATGTACGAATCTGCATCGACAGCAACACGGAGATCTCCGACAGAACCAACGCGATCATCCATCATGGCAAAGACCCGGTTCCCGAGATGGTAAAAAGCGCTGTTCGCCTACAAGGCCTCGGAGCCGACGTCCTGATTATGCCATGCAACACGGCTCACTATTTTTATGACAGGATTCTGCCTTTCGTGGACATCCCTTTTTTAAGCATGATTGATGAGACGGCCAAAGTCATTTCCGACAGAGGGCTAAGGAAAATAGGGCTTTTGGCCACAGACGGAACGCTTCAGACCGCTGTCTACGAAAAGGCATTTAAAAAGCGGGGCATCTCTATCGTGGTGCCCCCTCCTGAAAACCAGGTACATATTATGGATTTAATCTACAACGGCGTCAAAGCCGGAAACAAAGAGATTGACACAAAACCAACAAAAAAAACTATCGAAGACCTTTTCCGAAAAGGCGCACAGACCTTGGTCCTAGGCTGCACGGAACTTCCCGTCGCCTTCGACCTATATGGGTTTGATTACCCCAAAACAGACCCCACCTTAATTCTAGCATCAAGAGCCGTGCAGTTCGTAGGGGCCAAGGTCAAAAAAGAATATCTATAGCAAAACCACTTATTCTCTCTTTTAGAAGAGGGGTACCGCACACCCATAGCGGTACCCCTCATTTTTTATATAACGGGAAAGAGCAGCCGCCACAGGCGGCTGTGCTCGGTGCGGGCAGGTTATTTACTCTACCTGCAATATATAAGTCCCGTAGACCTCATCCTGAAATACGACTGTCCCCAGGCTCTGAAGCAGCTCCTCATTCAGACTGCCGCCGTACTTATCCCATTCCGTACTGCCCACAAAAATATAGGACACATCATACTTTTCCAGCAGGCTTCTCACTCTTTGCTCATCTGTGGACGTATAGATCTCCTGGACCTCCGCACTCTTCTCATTAAGATCTTCCACATTGTTTCCCCGCCAAAGCTGTTCATGGGTGTACCATCCCAGAATTGTCGGCAGCCCAGTCATCGCCGAGACTCTCTCATACTCCGTATAGCTCAGTCCATCAGCCTCCAATACCACGGGACTTCCCTCGATATTCTCCCGCAACCACCGAATCGCCGCCGCATCCGCTGGAAAGTCCACCTCCAAAAAACTCGTGGCATTCAGCCCCTGATAGAGAGATGGTCTCCACACCTCACCATACCAGTGGCGCACAGCGTTTCCAAAATACCCTGTGGTCATCAGCAGAAGACTCAGTCCCACCACACCCGTGGCTTTTATCAGTTTTCCCCTGCACACAGCCAGAAAGCGGAAGATAATGTAAGCCATGCTAAGCCCGAACATCAAGTATGCCTGATAAGTCAGTTTAAACATCGTGTTGGACCGGGCATTTCCATTTTCATAGATATCTCTCACATAGACCAATTCCGGAATCACTATCAGTCCAATGGCACACAAGCCTAAAATCAGAATATACAAGTCTGCCGGCGTGATTTCTCCCAAAATATCATGGACCTTCTGACGCATTCTTCCCCACAGAAGACGCAAAATGTAAATCACAACCAGCGCTGTGGGAAGTCCCCACAGGACACAGAGCTGATATAAGGCAGAGTGATTCTGAGCCAGCGCGACTCCCTGTGTCATCCCCTCAAAAGATAAGGTAAAAGGCAAAGCCGCCGCCATGGCAATTCCCATCACTTCCACCGCCTGCAGAGCCGTCACAGTCAGAATCTGCTTTCCTCTGCCCTGATAAGTAATAATATTGGCGAACAGGACCACGCCCCCTGTAACCACATAATAGATCACGAAATCCCAGAAATTGGTCCACTGATACACTCCAAGCAGGAAACCTGCCATGAGAATTCCCGGCTGAAGCAGTTCCTGAAAGATCAGTTTCTTTCCGAAGCACTCAAACTTTTCCTGACTCAGTGCCCTTCTTTGCCGCATCCAGGCATAAAGAATTCCCAACAGTAAAATCACAAAAATCAGGTTAATCATATGAGCATGCAGATCCCCCAGCACAAATGAATAACTGGGGAACTCATGGATGGTCTTGTCCGCTGTCTCCGGATCGTGTCCGATGTATCTTGTGGCGTCCGGAAACCAATACTCTTCTCTGGGGGAGACGACACCCAGATCTGCCAGCCAGGGTCTGATCCAGGCATAAATCACATAGTGCATATTCCCAGCCAGACTGACTGCCGCTCCGGCCAGCAGTCCTCCCAGCGGCGGCACACACTTTTTCCTTCCTTTGAGGTCACTTCCCAATTTTTCACGAAGAAGCTGCCAGACCAGAGAACAGGGCAGGGCGAACATCAGCCCCGCGATAAAAGTCCTCATCAGATTATAGGTCACTGCAACCTGTGTCCCGGTCAGTTTCGTGAGAAAGACCGCAAAATACTGCCCGCCGTAATAATAATTGATATTTTCCTGGGAATACCACAGATCACGGGCCGGAAGTGTAGAGCTCCTCATCATGGCTTCCATGAAACCATAATCCATAAATTTCTCTGTCCCATAAGCTTCCGGATGAAAACCAGCAAGATAAGTCCACACCAGAAACAGCGCCAGAAAAACCATTTCTTCCCAGTACACCAGATTCCACTGTCCTTCCGGAAGAGTCAATCGATCCTTTTTCGCATCTTTCCAACACCAAAAAAGCAGCAAAAACGCACAGACTACCGTGACACCGATACAGGCTGCTCCTGTAAAAGGAAGAATTCCTGCCACCACCAAAACCCAGGTCAGATAACCAGGAATCAAAATGCCCAACACTTTTGAGAACATCCAGCCTCTATCTGCAAAACCCTCGAATAATCTTGCAGTCAATGGCTGGAACAAAAGTCCCAAAATCCCGGCCATCATCCACCAGATATAGAAACTAATGCTGTCTCCTCCCAGGAGAAGTCTGGCGCACACCAAAATCACTGCCGCCAGAATTCCCTTCGCAATCCATGTTTTTCTCAAGTTTGTTCCTCCTATATTACTTTACTGATCTTCCGGAAGTCTTTGATCGCCTGCCATCCAATTTTGCAGATCTTCTTCAAATTAATCGAATTTTTCCCTCCCTGCCTGGGATGAAAGGTGATTGGATAATAAGTGACAGCCTTCTTCTTTTCATACAATACCGTCATGATCACATTGGACAGATTAAATCCCTCCGGAATTTTCTTCAGAACCGCATCCAGCTCTTGAGCCCTCATCAGGCGGAAGGGTGTGTTCGCATCTGCCGCCCAGACTCTGAAGATCAGAAACAAGACCAGCCGCAGCACCCGTGTCACAAAGATTCGTGATATTCCATCCTCTCTGGTCTTTCTCTGACCAATATGCAGGCCCCCTTTTTCCCTATTTGCCCATAGCTGCCAGAATTCTCCCGGAACCGTCTGACCGTCTGAATCCGTCTGAAAAATATAATCGGCGCCATGGTCAATGGCGTAATGATAAGCTTCCAGAACCGTAGCACCGTGCCCTTCATTCTTTTTGGTAACGCCAATCAGCCGTGGATATCGTTTCTCACATTCCTTCAGTTTCTCAAAGGTTCTGTCTTTGCTGCCATCGTCCATCACCAGCAGACAGCTCTTTCCTCCTACTTTTTCCACAATCGGATACCATCCGGCAATCACCTTCTCAATATTTGCCTCCTCATTATAAGCCGGCATCACGATAAATAAATTTTCATTCCCCATTCTTCAACTCAACTTTCTATCTATTCAAAACTTACTCAGGCGTCTTCCCCTGTCTGATAAATTCTCAAAGTGCCGTCCTCTGAGGTATATGCAAGAGGATAGGTATTCTGTATCGTCTCCTCATAACATTTTTCCCCATTAATCTCCATATTCTCTTCATATATAATATATGTAATATCCTCCCGGTTCACCAGTTCCTGCAGTTTTTCCTCATCCGTCTCCTGATAAATCTGCAGAGCCACTGCTGTCCGGTAATCCGTTGGATATCCGGCTGACCAGGCATAATAAGGCCATCCACAGTACATCATCACTCCCGACACCGTCACCCGGGTAAAACTGTACTGGGGTGTGAGCACCAAATCCTGGCTGTCCGTGTTCTCCTTCAGCCACAGTGTCACATCATCGTCCTTCGCAATCTGGAAACTGTGCTGTGCATCGTTGTCTTTATAAATCACCACCAGATCATAGACTCCTGTGACAGTGAGCATGAATGTCAGCAGCACAGCCACTGTCTTTCTCCACATATCTTTTTGCCACAGTCTCCACAAAATCCATGCCAGAAAGATCCCCTGAAATATCATAGAAATCATCACATATTTGTGATTGACCGCAAGATCCGGTGTCAGGGATACAGTAAACGCAAAGACCAGAGGCAAGGTAAAGGCCAGCAGCAGGCAGCGCATAAAGCGATCGATCACAAAAGCCGCGATAATCAGAAGCGGGAAAAATATGCCAAACAATGCCAGAAGGTATTTCACCACTCCCCAAACAGTAGCTGTATCCGCCAGAAACCCGAACTGCAGCTGAAAATCCATGCTTTTTCCATCGATAAACCAGGAAGACTCCAGTGCAGATGCCGCCAGGATAATGGCGGCAGTCAGAGCATAATCCAGCTTTGCCCTGGAAAAAAGCCCCATTCCTGCAAGTATCAGCAGAGCTGCAATCACCACCGCCCCGTTCCAGAATACACATGCTCCCAGGATCACTCCTGCAAAAACAGCCCGTTTCCAATTCCTGCTTTTCCAGGACTCCCAATGAAACCAGCATGTCTTCAGCCAAGAGAGCCCGTTCTGGGAACCCCCGCATGCTTTTTCCAAATCCGGCAGATACAAAAGCAATGCCAAGCCAAGAGCGCACATGCCAAAAGCCAGATGTCTCTGATTAAGATATACATTCAGATTCCAAAGTCCCCAGTTCTCATTCGCCGTATAGCCGATGAACTCCGTGTTGGTTCTGAGTGTCTCCCACAAGTCCTGCTTTTGAAGATGTTCCCACACAAACCGCCAAAAAGAAAAAGAACTTCGAAAACACAACAGAATTACCGAACAGACACCCACAGAAAACACGCCGAATATCCATTGGGCAGCTGAATAGACCAGGATGACCATAGCCGTGAAAAACATGGTGCCAAGAATGGAAAAGCCTACTTCCATGGGAATTCCCAGATATTCCAGATTTCCCGTCAGAAACTGAAACATAAAATGATATTTTATATCTTCCCCGCCGAAATAAGGATACTGCGTGGGAAAATTATTCCCCCAGGAAAAAGAACGGATCATGGCCGTGTGGGGTGAAAAATCTCCAAAAACAGTATAACCTGCATACAGACTTCCTCCTTCGCTGTGAAAAACATACCACATCCACCAGCCGGCGAAAACCGTCACAAACAGAAAAAATATACATTCTTTCTGAAACAGTTTTTTCTCTCTGATCCATGTCTGTTTTTTCTTCTGTCCCCTCTTTTTTTGGTGCCACTCCCAGCACAGCACAGCCAAAACCAGCAGCGGGAGCACAATTCCATTTCCGAATCTCAACGGATGCCTGTATTTGGCAAACAGGCTGGCCGTCACGTATACCAGCCAGGAGACACTCAGAAAGCCCAGAAAGATCCAGGATACGCTCTGAACCCAGAAAGGATTTTTCATCCGCCTCAGCACAGGTTCCAGAATGGGCTCGCTGATCTCCTCCCACATCTTTCCCACTGCGATACACACACAAATAAAAATAATTCCAAACATCTGCTATCTCCTGCAATCACAAAAGGGCTGATTTTTCCCTCAGCCCCCTTCTCTTTTATCTTTGTCAGTATATCAAAAAAATTTGTGTTTGAACAGGTTATTCTGTGTCCAAATACTGAACAATTCCATCTGTGATTGCTTTGGCTATCTGCTCCTGATATTCTTCTGTCTGCAGTTTCTCAGCCTCCTGCGGATTTGTGAGAAATCCGCATTCCACAATATTCAGAATCCCCTCGCTTTTTTTGAGCAGATAATAAGAGCCATTACTCTTAACTGAGCGTGGTGATTCTATGTCGAGCTGTGTATTCATCTGCTCCTGAATGCAGGAAGCCAGTTTTTCTCCCTGGGAAGAGTGCTCATAATAAAACACCTGGGGCCCCTTTACCTCTGGATCCTCGTAACTGTTCTGATGAATGCTTACACTTAAAAGCGGTTTCGTCCTGGCAATCAATTCACACCGATTCTGCATATCCTGTGCTTTCCGGTTCTGCGTATCTTCCTGGTAAAGCCCTTCATCAGTATCCCGGGTCATTACCACATGGTATCCTTTTTCTTCCAGACACACTCGCAGTTTCTTCGCAATAGCCAGATTCAGATTCTTCTCCTCAAGCCCGTCTATGCCCACCATTCCAGGATCCCTTCCCCCGTGACCGGCATCGACCAGAATCGTCCCTGTCACAGATTCCCCTGTCACCATGGCGGCTTCTCTGGAAAGCGCCAGAAAGCATGCCAGAAGAAGGACTCCCATCCCCAGTTCCAGCAACTTTTTCTTCAAATGAAAAACACCTCCCGGGTCTGTTCATTTCAGTATATGACCCGGGAGGCATCTTTAAGCATATTACACTTCTGTTTCTGCGTCCTCTTCATATTCCATATCACTCAGAGATTCCGGCATGGCATTGATGATATTATGTACTTCCTTATAAGATGCCATAAACCGCTTCTGAGCCTGGTTAATCAACTCCACAATCTCATTCAGCTCATTCTGGACAGCCACATACCTCTTCTTGCCCTCTGCCAGCTTATCGTCCACTTCCTGCTGGATGGAGTCGATCGTTCTGCGTGCTTCCTCCTCTGCTTCTTCCCGCATCCGGTTACATTCCGCCCAGGTCTTCTTTCTCAGCTTCTCGCACTCATCTGTCGCGTTTTTTACCATATCATCCGCACGCACCTGGGCTTCAAATACCAGTTTCGCAATACTGTCATACTTGTCAATATAGATCTGATATTTATTTTTAATCTCCTCTTCCAGACGTTCCTGCTGCTCCTCTTTCAGCTCCAGACGCTTATTCAATTCCGTGATTCTTGAATCTTTCTCCGCAATGATTTTCTTCAGACGCGCCTGCTCGTCCATTGCCTCATCCCGCATCCGCTGTATCTGCTCTTGTACGTCATCTTTATCATAGCCGCCCATAAATCTTGTCTTAAAAGCCTCCTGTCCCATGGTTACCCCTTTCTCTTGCGTTACTTGGCTGTCAGATTCTTCGAGATCACCTTCCAGATACTCGAATCTTCAAATCCCAGCTTCCAGGCTGCCACTCCGGCCAGCTGATATTTGGGCACCAGCTGCACCTTCTCTGCAATCGAGTCCGCATCTTCCAGCCAGATCTCATACACATCGTTTCCATCTTCGTACTTGCCGTAATTCTGGTGTACTTCTTTATTCCAATACGTCTCCACGTTATGGACTTTAATAACTTCCTCTGCCTGCGGCATGGAAATCGCCTCACTGGATACAATCCCCGCAGCAGTTCTCCACAGACGCGTGTAGAAAGGAATTCCATGAATCACTTTCTCTGCCGGAACTTCTTTCAAAGTATCCTCGATTCCCTCCGTCACCCATGGCAGAGATGCAACAGACCCTGGTTCCTGCGAACCATTATAATGTTCATCATATCCCATGATGACAATATAATCTGCCACAGACGCCTGTTCTCTGCGGTTATAATAAGTGGTATAGTTCTGTGGCGGAGGATTATCCACTGACAGAACCAGCCCCCGGCTGCGGCACTCAATAGAGAGTTCTCTCAGGAATTCCAGAAAATGAAGAATCGTCTCCTCAGTCATGGACTCGAAATCCACATTAATGCCGTCCAGGCCGCAGTTGCCGGCTGCCGTCATCAGCTGCTTGATCATCCTCGCCCGTGCACTGGAGCTTGACAGGACTTTCAGTGTGCTGACATTGTCGTCAAAGTTGTCAATCAGCCCCCAGACTTCCATTCCCCGGTCATGTGCTTTCTGTACATAAGATTTGCTGGTGTAAGATTTGATATCACCTTTGTTGTTGGCAATGGAAAACCAGGTAGGTGAAACCACATTGACCCCTGTCACATTTGCCATATCCTCATCGAAAGCCGCATTGGCTTCCCGGGAAGTCACCTGATGCCACACCATATTAATGGGCTCGTCTCTGTGAATGCTTGTATAATCTTCCACAGTATACTGCACTTCTCTGTCAGAATCTTTGGGATCGCTCAGTGCATCTTTGGGAATGAAACCGATGTATCCGTCTGCAGTGGCCACCTGCGTCCAGTTCTCATATTCTTCCATCAGCCACATTTCATCTCCGGAGTTCACTGAAGTCAGAATTTCACTTTTGATCCCGCCCCGGTAACGGACCGCCTCCTCTTTCTCGGCTGTCACAATCTGATGATCAAACTTGTAATTCACCACCAGCCTCTTAGGATTCTCATACATCTGCGCATCCATGTCCGTGTACTCTTTCACATAGTCCACAGACAGATAGACCTGATCCCCTTTTAACAGTACCCGTCCAGATCCGTCATCTGGCGCAATCTTCTCCAATTCCTCCGGATGCGCATAAAAAATCTCCTGTTCATCCTCCGACCAGTAGAACTTCGGATTCAGATACTGATTGACCACACTCAGCGGAAGATACGCCGTATCCCCCTCCATAAGACCTCTGGATTCCAGGATTTCTGTCTCAAAAATAAGGGGAATCTCATCCTCTGCCATTTCCCCGTAATACTCATTCTTGTCCATCTCCTCTTTGGTAGGAGTATGTCTTTGCACGTACATCGTTATGACTCCTGCCACGCCAATAATAAAAATCAGCAGCAGAACAATCAAAACCGGTGTTCCTCTTCTTCTCATGGTTTTACCTCCTAAGAACCCATTATAACATATTTTTCGTGCCCGTCAGTATAAATTTGTCATTTTATCGTTTTTTAATATATTTTTGTCACTTTTTTGTAATATTTTTGTAATTTTTCAAATGCACGCAAAGAACCTGCAAAGGGGTTATGTATAAGGGGACTTTCTCATCCTTTGCAGGTCCTCATAGCCTTATTTTATTTCATTTTTTATGAAGTCAAATTTGATTCCTTTTATCTCTCCTTTCTCGTCTTCCACATAATCCCGCATATATACCCCGTCTTCCGCGATCTTATGTGCCTTGGCAATCTTTTTCGGTGTACTCGGCCGCCCGTCAAGCCACAGAGCGACCCCTGCCTCCTGATAGCTTTCCAACTCTTTTTTCAGAGGCTTATCTAGTTTACGTGACATATTTTAAATAAAAAGACCTCCTTTCCTGGAATATTTTAGAAAACACCTTGCAACAGGTTCCAGAAAAAGATATGACGAGACGAAAAATAAAAATGGGGAATTTTATTCACAGTAAGAACACTGTAAGAAATTCTAGATATATCTTCGATGCTGCACCCTGCAGCAGTATCAGATATGTTCAATTGGAATGTTAGATGTATTATTATGCAACTTTGGTTCTTTCTTTCCTGCTATACGCCGCACCACATCTTTTTCTAAACTATATTATACTCAGATTTTTCTGTATTTCAACTGTTTTATACAATTTGCGCAAATTTTTCTCGATTCTTTCCATTTATTTTATAAATTGGTTTTCTGATTTACTTTACATACGAAAGATATGTGTTATATAATAACATTAAGATCCTATAACATGAAAGAATTGTTTTCGAGTCATGGACGAAGAACAGGATGTGATGTTATGAAAATAGAAAAAATCAATGACAACCAGATTCGCTGTACACTGACCAGAGAAGACCTTGAGAATCACCAGATACGCCTGAGTGAGCTGGCTTACGGCACAGAAAAAGCTAAGTCTCTGTTCCGGGATATGATGCAGCAGGCTCATGCGCAATTCGGTTTCGAGGCGGACAATATTCCCCTCATGATTGAGGCAATTCCTCTGAATTCCGAAAGCATTCTCCTGATCATCACCAAAGTGGAAGATCCAGAGGAACTGGATACACGTTTCTCAAAATTCGCTCCTTCTTCCGGTACCAATGATACGGTACTCCAGCTGGACGGTGCAGACAGCATTATCGATATTTTCCAGAAACTCTACGAAGCCAGGTCAAAGAACTCCGGAAAGAAGCCTGAGGCCAAGAATTCTTCAAAGGCTTCCGCGCCAAAGGAGGAAGTTTCGCCTGTCAATCTGGTTTATCTCTACCGCTTCCGCGATCTGGATGTGATCATAGAAGCCGCGCACAGTCTTAGTCAGTTCTACGAAGGCGTCAACGCTCTTTACAAAGATAAGAAAAGCGGCGATTATCAGTTAGTACTTCATCAATCTTCCTACTCACCGGAAGAATTCAATAAAGTATGCAATATTCTTTCTGAATATGGCCGGGGAAAAGTTTTCTCCAACGCTGGAGAGGCGCATCTGATTGAACACGGGGAAGTCATTCTTACCCAGAACGCTCTTCAACAACTCTCAGAATTATAGTCCAGAACTCAAAACAAAAGGGCAAACTGCCATCGGCAGTTTGCCCTGCATACTTTCTGCTCTTATTTATTTTCCAGAAAATCATTGATCTGTGCTACCAGAACATTTACATCCAGTCCGTGAACCATCGCAGCCTCTTCCAGAGATTCCATCTGTGAAGACGGGCAGCCCAGGCAGTGCATGCCGGCACGCATCAGAATCGGTGCAACATTCGGATCCACACGGAGTAATTCTCCAATTAACATATCTTTGGATACCTGTGCCATGATTTGTTACCTCCTTTTTTGTACAAAAATTATCAAATATGCTCGTCTTATTATATAATCTTTTTAGTCAAGAATCAAGTCATCCTTGCATTGTTTTTCGTACACTTTTTATAAAATTTTCCCTTGTATTCTGCCCATGGATATATTAGAATGAGATTAACCAAGTGGTTAATAAGTCTAAAAGGAGGATACTAACTATGGCATATGTAATTACTGACGAATGTGTAAGCTGCGGAACCTGCGAAGCAGAATGTCCGTCTGAGGCTATCTCCCAGGGAGAAGACAAATATGTAATCGATGCTGATGCTTGTGTAGATTGCGGAACTTGTGCAGATGCATGTCCTACCGAAGCTATCGTACCAGGCGAATAATTATAAGAAGCCTGAACGGCTGGCTGCCAAAACGCAGCCGGTTTTACATGTACAAAGATAAATGAGGCTGTCACACCGACCGGTGCACAGCCTCATTTTTCGTTTTAAGATACTTTTTCTTTTTTCTGTATTTTTTTCCTGCTCTTTTTTTCTTCTGCCGCTGCCGCCTCACGGCGCGCTCTCTGATGACAGCGGATGGATTCATCCAGCCTTCTGCAGCGCTGCTCCTCCTGGCTTTTTTGCTGAAGCCCCAGAGTAATCAGCTTATCCAAAATCATCTGAAACTCCTGCATTCTGTCTTTTGGCTCCATCTTCTCCGGCACCTTCTCTTCCTCCTTCACCTCTTTTTTCGCAGTTGTCAGCAGCTGAATCCTGCTGTAAGGACTTCCTGGTGCCTGATGATAAATACGGGGGATCACTTCGCGGATTGCCCGCAGCTGTAATCCCCTCTTCTTTAGCTCCTTTATATTCAGAAATAATTGAATATCATATCGGGTGTAGTATCGATGCCCCATCTCATTGCGAGCAATCCGCAGATTCAGCTCTTCCTCCCAGTACCTCAGAACATAAGGCTTAACTCCCGCCAGTTCCGCCGCCTGCGAGACTGTGTAGCGTTCCTCTCCCATACCATCACTCCTCAGAAAATATTATAACAAAGGAGAGACAGATTGCAATGAAATCTCATCGACAAATTCTCATCTACTTCTTCATATTGACGAACTGTGTATACTTCGCGAGCCATACCAGCTCCACTGTCCCGATCGGGCCGTTTCGCTGTTTTGCGATAATAATCTCTGCCACGCCGGGCTTCGCTGTGTCCTTATGATAATAGTCATCCCGGTAGATAAACATTACGACGTCCGCATCCTGCTCAATGGCTCCGGACTCACGCAAGTCAGACAAAATCGGCCGGTGATCCGTCCTCTGCTCCACAGCACGGCTCAGCTGTGACAGCGCTACTACAGGCACATTCAGTTCCCTGGCCAGCGCCTTCAGAGAACGTGAAATTTCTGAGATCTCCTGCTGCCTGGAATCCGTCCTGCCACTTCCGCCCATTAACTGAAGATAATCGATAAAAATGATTCCCAGATTCTGTTCCAATTTGTATTTCCTGCACTTTGATCTCATCTCAGCTACAGAAATTCCCGGTGTGTCGTCAATAATCAGGTTGGAACGCCCGATGATATCCGCGCCTTCCACAAGCTTTGTCCAGTCTTCGTCTTTTAAGTTTCCAGTCCTGAGGGTCTGGGAATCCACCCGGGATTCACTGGCAAGAAGGCGGTTGACCAGCTGCTCCTTCGACATCTCCAGACTGAAAATGGCCACTGTGATATTCTTCTTCACAGCCATATACTGGGCGATATTCAGAGTGAACGCCGTCTTTCCCATGGACGGCCTCGCCGCAATCAGAATCAGATCCGAATTCTGAAACCCAGAAGTCTTATAGTCCAGATCCACAAAACCTGTAGGCAGTCCGGTCACATTTCCTTTCGTCTTCGATGCTTTCTCAATGTTGCTCACCGCATTGAGAACAATCTGCTGAATGGGCACAAACTCACTGGTTGTTCTCTTCTGGAGCAGGTTGAAGATTTTTTTCTCCGTCTCCTCCATAATCTCCTCAGTGCTCTGTTTATCCAGATAACAGGTATTGGCAATCTCCTCGCTTACCTTGATCAGCCTGCGGAGCATCGCCTTCTCACTGACAATCTGAGCATAGTACTTCACATTCGCAGAAGTTGGAACTGAGTCAAGCAGATCTTTCGCATATTCCATATCACTGATATCCGGCGGCAGATCTTTTTCCCGGAGCCGGTCCTGGAGTGTGATCAGATCGACTGGCTTTCCCTCATTGCACAATTCCACAATCGTGTCGAAAATAATTCCATACTGGTTCTGATAGAAATCGTCCCCTGTCAGAATCTCCGAGGCAATCAAAATCGCCTCACGATCCATAATCATAGACCCGATAACCGACTGTTCCGCTTCCGGGCTGTTAGGCAGTATCCTCTTGATCAGAGCCTCTTCCATACAGCCTTCCTCCTACTCTTACGCTTCCTTCACGAACACTTTCAGCTGTCCGGTCACCTTCGGGTGAAGTCTCACCGGAACCTGCGTAACTCCCAATATCTTAATCGGTGAGGGAAGCTGCAGTTTTCTCTTGTCAATGTCCAGATTCAGCTGCTCTTTTGCCGCCTCAGAAATCTCTTTGGTAGACACAGAGCCGAAGATTTTTCCTCCCGCTCCCACTTTCAGCTTTACAACTACTTCCTTGTCTTCCAGATCTTTTGCAAAAGCCAGAGCCGCCTCATAATTCTCCTGCGCCACCTTCTCTTCATTGGCTTTTTTCAGCTTCAGATCGTTCAGATTCTTGGGAGTTGCCTCCACACCCAGCTTCTTGGGAAGAATCATATTTCTTGCATAACCATCACTTACTTTTACAATGTCTCCTGCTTTTCCCAAGGATTTTACATCCTGCAACAATATTACCTTCATTATAAATCTCCTTGTTCTTTCATTTCATTAATAATATTCTTAATCATATTCAGGGTTTCTGTCATCGTATAACCACTGACCTGAGCGCCGGCCACATTCAAGTGTCCTCCGCCGCCCAATTTTTCCATGATCACCTGGACGTTCACTTCATCAATAGACCGGGCACTGATATAGATCACATTGTGATAGCTGGTCAGTACAAAGGATGCCTTGATTCCCTCCACATCCAACAGTTCATTCGCTGCCTGTGCCCCCACTACGGTCGGGCTTTTCAGCCCTTTGCTCGGGCAGACGCCCATGATAAAATCATTTCTGTAAATCTCCGCATCCCGGATTGCCGCAGCTCTCGCCTTATAGGAGTCCAGATCATCTCTCAACATCTTGCGCACCCTCGTCACATCTGCGCCGCATCTTCTCAGAAACGCCGCTGCCTCGAAGGTTCTCACTCCCGCCTTTGACAGGAAGTTATTGGTATCAATGATGATTCCGGCATACATGCTGTCTGCCTCCAGACTGCGGATTCGGATGCCATCAGACATGTACTGAAGAATCTCCGCAACCATCTCACAGGCAGAGGAGGCATAAGGCTCCACATAAGACAGTACCGCATTCTGAATCACTTCACTGCCTCTGCGGTGGTGATCCAGAACTACGATGGTCTTTGTCATATACAGCAAATCCTCACATTCCGTGTAGCTTGGCTTATTGGTATCCACCACAACTACCACCGTGCTTTGATCCACCATCTCTTTTGCCTGCTGGCTGGTGACAAACATGTCCGGCTCATAATCCTGGTTTTCCAGGTAACCGGCCATCAGAGGACGGATGGACGTCGTCGGATCATTGACCACTATGTGGGCAGGTCTTCCCAACGTCTTTGCCGCCCGGTAAATTCCCACAGCCGCTCCGAAAGCGTCCACATCCGTGATCTTATGTCCCATCACCACCACACGCTCTTTGGTACTGATAATCTCAGAAAGAGCCTGGGCTTTCACGCGTGCTTTCACACGCGTCGCTTTTTCCATCTGCTGGGATTTTCCGCCGAAATACGTAATGTTGTTTCCATTTTTAATGACTACCTGATCTCCGCCCCGTCCCAGCGCCATCTCCATGGCCACTCTGGAATACTCGTAACTCTGCCCGTAGGTGGCTCCGTTGACACCGATTCCGATGCTCAAAGTCAATGACATCTCATTGCCGATATTCACGGTCTTCACCTCGTCCAGAATATGGAAACGTTCTTCCTGCAGTTTTCTCAGAGAAGACATCTGCATAATCAGGAAATATTTATCTTTCTCCAGCTTTCTCACCAGACCGCCGTAATTCGAAAAATATTTCGTAATCTTACGGTCAATCAATGCAATCAGAAGAGCCCGGCGTACTTCCTCCACACTCTCCAGTGCCTCATCATAGTTATCCAGATAAGCTTCCGCAATCACAAGCTTGTCTTCTTCGCTCTTTTTCTTGTAAGTACTCAGCTCTGTCACATCAAACAGATACATCGCATAGATAAACGGCTTCTCGCCCACTGCCTCAAGAAATCCGGTCTTATTCACCAGCTCCTCCAGAGAAATCTGATGCATGACCGCATTGTAAATCCGCTCCTCATATGCAATCTCGATCTCTGCTCGCTTTTTTCCCTGGGGAAGGTTGTCTTCCGTGATCTCCGGAAACAGGTAAGAGACTCTTTTCTTGACCTTGTCCTTGCCCAGCATTTCCATGAGATTCCGGTTTCCCCACAAAAGCTTGCCTTCTGAGTTCACCAAGCCGTAAGGAACTGCCAGATTTTCCAGCATTCTCTGCTCCAGCTGATCATATTGATTGGCAAAATCGATCAGCTCATTGAGGATAATTGGCTTGTTGTAGAAGTACAGAGCCGCTGCGATGGCGATATACAGAACCACAATCACCGTAACCAGGACCCCTGCTTTCACATTCAGGAAATACACGCCAATATCCATGCCGATTAAAAGAACGGACAGAAAAACCGGCCAGCGCATGAATTTCTTCAATTGTCCCCGTAATTTAAATTCTTTTTTCATACTTTTCCCACACTTCAGCAACTTAAATTTTCATTTCGGTAAAATCCCATATATACAGCTCATTATACCAGATTTCTTATGCTTTTGCAAAAAAAATACCTTTGTTTCCCGCAAAACAAAGGTATCACTTTTATTTTTCCTCTTCTCTCAGCAAACGTTGCTCCTCAATCAGAGACTCACTCATATGCTGCTTCATCAGATCCATCGCCGCTTGAACATCGCCGCGCTCATAAGCCTCAAAGATTTCCTCATGAAATCGGCAGATCTGCTCCTGCAAAGAAAGAAAATTTCCACATTGATTACTCACAATTCCCAGCTGGCTTCTCACACGCTCTGCAGCTTCCATAAGCCTTGAATTCTGGCAGTAATCCAAAAACAGCATATGGAACTCATCGGTAGAGGCATTCCACATATCTGCATTCTCTACTCCTATCAGTTCCCGGCTCTTTTTCAGATTCTCCTTAAGCTTCTCTATCAGCTCCTCGTTGTCCGGATGCCTCGATGCGTAATAAATTGCCAGACTGTCCACATCTCCCACAAATTCATAGAGCTCCCGGATATCATTGTCGGTGAGTTCGATCACGCTGGCACCCGCGTTGGGATGATAAGTGACCAGTTTTTCCTGCGCGAGGCGGACCAAAGCCTCACGGACAGGTGTGGCGCTTACCTGAAAACGTTCCACCAACATCTTCACCGTCATTTTCTCTCCGCACTTTATTCTCTGATGTACAATATCTTCCCTGAGCATCTCATAAATCTGATCTGACAAATTTGCCTTTGCTAGCCCCATACGCACTTTCCTCCTCTAAAATTCTACTCTATTGTACAGCAGAACTGCCATTCTTTCAAGAGAAAATATAGACGTATTCTGTACTGTTTTGTATCTCAACTCTCCTTCGCTGCCCGCAGTTTTTCGTACCCGCCTCCATTCAGCAGTACCAGTCCAATCAGAAGACTCGCTGCCTCAATGACTGTGCAGACCACGAAAGCCCAGAAATAGCTTCCATTCAAATCATAAATCATACCGGACAGAGGAGGCATCAAAATCGGCCCCAGGAATGTGAAAATGGTAATAGTACCATAAATATTTGCAAAATCTTTGGAGCCAAAAGTAAATGTCGTCAAAAGCGGCGAGAGAACAAAGGGTGCCGCCATTGCAAAGCCAAACAGGAAGGAGGCCACAATCGCCACCCCGCCGCTGGAAGCGAAATTCAGCATGATCATTCCCAACACGGACAATCCCACCAGCAGCGTAAAGCTTTTCTTCAGGCCAATCTTATCATTCAGCCACCCTGCTCCTACTTTTCCCACAGCCAGTGTAAAACCGATAATGCTGATAAAAGACGCAGCCTTTACCTGTCCAAAACCAATGTCTGTGAAATATGCCATCAAATGATTATAAAGTCCCTGGCAGGTTCCGCTCAGTCCGAATGCAATGAAGCACACCGCATAAAATTCCGGCCGGCGCATGGCCTCTCCCCGGGTAAGTCCTGTGACTACATGGACAGCCTCTTTCCCGTCACTTCCGGCTGTCAGCTGCTCCACACCCACTGGTTTTAAGCCAATCTCTGAAGGCTGATAGCGGAATGCGATCATGTAAGGAAGAAGTGCCAGAATACAGATAAGTCCCAGCCAGCGATAGGCCGCCTGATAACCACACTCCACAATCAGCTTACTCGCCAGAGGATTGAAGATCATACTTCCAATACCCGTTCCTGTGAGTGCGATTCCCATAGCAGTTCCTTTTCGTTCCACAAACCAGTTATTCATCAAAATGCTGACGCAGACCATTCCTGTCAGAGAAGATCCCGTTCCAATCAAAAGTCCTAAGACATAGAAGAAATAAATATTCGGAGCCACAGACAATCCCAGCCAGCAGCATACCATCAAAAGCCCTCCAAAGATCACAACCCTCTTCGGTGGAAATTTACTGAAAATTTTACCGATAAACGGGCTCACAATCATGGATGTAATTGAGAGACAGGAAATATAAAAAGAAAACTGCCCTCTCGAAATACCGAAAGCTTCTGTCACTGGTTTGAGAAACTGGTTCGCTGAGTTGATCACGATCCCGGCTCCTCCTGTCAGCATCAGACAGCTTGTAAAGCATAAAATCCAGCCATAATGCAATTTGCCTGTCTTTTTCATGTTCACTTTTTTCCTTTCTTTAAAAATTCCAGAAAGCAAGATTGCTGAGTCCTTGAACAATCTCAAACAACTCAGCAATCTTTTCTACACCCTCAAAATACCATTACTTCTCAAAGGTTTTATTCTTTGATTTTTAGAGGTAAACACATCATACTTTATGAGCTTTATGATCTACCATCGGGCACTTCTTCGGATCCATGGAGCTTACGATCACCAGGACAACCAGACCCACAAGGTAAGCAATGAACAATCCCATATCCGGATTCAAGAAACCGGCCAGACCGCCCACAAAGGATACCGTTCCGACTGCGCCGCCTGCGAACATTGCTGCAAAACATCCTTTCACGGTAGCGTTCTTATAGAACAGAGCTGCCAGCAATGGTACCAGGACAGATCCCATGTACGGATAGTTGAACAAAATGATCGCATCCAGCAGATTGTCAATTTTAAAACTCAAAAGAGTACCCACGATACATGCAACCACCACTGTTGCCTGCGCAATTGTCTTTGCCTTCGGAAGATCTTTCATCTGTTTGTCAGGATGCATAACACCTTTGTAGAGGTCTACAGAGAAGGAGCTGCTCAGACCAATCAGAAGACCACTTGCGGAGGACATCGCCGCTGCCAGAACTGCCACAACCACAACTGCCGCAATTAGTGCCGGCAAAACCTCACTTACGGTATAAGCAAATGTATTGGCATAACTCTGCTCTGGAAACAGGCTATGTCCTGCGGTACCTACGATAGAAGCGGCGGTACCTACAAAAATTGTGATAATTCCGCCAAGGATACAAGCCCATTTTGCAGTCTTCACATCTTTTGCCGCCTGATAACGCAGGAATGCGTCATAAGATACAGAGATGGACACCAACATCGGAGTTACCTGATAAATAAATGTACTGAACAGTCCGTCCGGAATAAACGGAATCGAGAAAATCTCTCCTACCGGAACACCGGCATTATTCAAATTCACCAGAGTCATAATTGCCGCAACCGGAATACCGATCATGATAACCAGCATCTGGACGGTATTTCCAATGGCCACAGACCACATACCACCCATAACCGCAGACACCAGGACAACCAGTGCGCAGATAATGATGCTTGCGGAGAATGGAAGTCCGAATGCGGACAAAATACTTCCACAGGCAAGGATCTGGGAGATGAAGATACCCAACATGGAAGGCACGTTACTCAGCCAAGCCCAGCCACGAACCACTTTATATTTACCAAAACGGGCTTCGAAATAATCCATCGGCACCACGCCTTCGATATCCCTCATACGTCCTGCTATGAAGATACCTGCTATAATACATCCAAGGCCACATCCTAAAGAGTAGTACATACCAGGCCAGACACCATGTTCTGCACCTGTCTCTGCACCGCCAATGATAACTCCGGCGCCTACCTGAACTGCCGCGATGGAAAAGGCTCCCACCCACAGACCTACGTTACGGCCGGCCACCAGGAAATCATCAACCTCTTCGTTCTTTCCCTTTGTCACAAAGCCGATTACCAACAAAGCAATAAAATAAATTGCAACCACTGCAATGATAACTGTTCTACTATCCATATTTTCTTCTCACTTTCTTACAAATATGGAATCGAGTCGCTTAATCCTCCTCAATTCAGCAACAAGTTACTAACTTTGTAAAAACACCCCATCCCGCACTTCTATACTTCATGTCCGGCAAAAACTGCTTTAATCTTTCCGGCCAGTCCCGGTACCTTACTGGTTGGCACCGCACTCATCGCCAGCCGGATACCGTCTTTGAGCGGAATCACGAAAATGTTCTGATGAGCCAGTTTGTCTGCCAGTACTGCGGAATCTTTTGCCGGAACTGTGATGAAGAATCCAGCCTCATAAGGAAGAATATGAAGACCCACTTCCGCTGCCTCTTTCACAAAGATCTTCGCACGGTTTGTCAGCATCTCACTGAACTGAGCGCGCTCTTTGTCGATCTGTGCTTCCAGCTGCGGGTCTGCCTTGATATTTGCCAGAAGTCTCTGTGCTCCACGGCTTCCGTTTGACCAGGTAGCACGGTTGGAGAATGTGTTCACATTGGCGAATTCATCTGCCACTTCTTTTGAGGAAGATACACCGATCAGAGCACCGGAACGCATTCCATAAATCAGGTAGGATTTTGACATACTGTAAGCTACTGCCAGGAGAATATTCTCTGGAAGATCATCGAAATATTTCAGGAATTCTCTGACTTCATCCGGATCTCCGGCATAATCGGTATATGCCATATCCCACAGAATAATAATCTTCTTGCCCGGGCGTTTTGCACATTCACGGTAGAAGTTCATGATATCTTCCCAGTCTTCATTGGTCATGGTATAACCAGAAGGATTGTGAGCCGGTGTATTGAAGATCGTCATAACACTGTCCTGTGTCTCCAGAAGTTTCAGCACTGCATTTTTCAGATTTTCTCTTGAGAAATTGTTATTCTCATCGAACATCTGGTAGATTTCCCATTCTCTTCCGTTCTCTTCCGCAATCTCACGGTATGGACCCCAGTGCCAGTTCGGAATCACGAATTTCTGACCTTTCTCCACATAGTTAAAGATCATATGATGAACACCACCGGTACCGCCTGGAGTTGCCACAGCGCCTGTGTAGGTATTCTTCGGCTGATGTCCGCGGAATGCGCTCTCTATCGCTGCATCCAGGAAATCCTTCAGTCCGGGAATCGGAGCATAATCCATCAGTTCATTGGCCGGAAGCTCACGATAGATTTTATCTACTGTAGGCATTGCCAGGAAATCTCCGTTCTCGTCTTTTAAGACACCCAAAGTCGCATCTGTCACGTTCTCTTTTCCGTACTTCGCAATCGCAGTACCTGCGTCCCCAGCAGAACTAAAGCTGGGATCTGGTTTTCCCTTTCCTGTCGCATTCGATGCTGTCATTGTAAATTCAGCCATTTTCATTCCCCCTGTCTCTTTGGCTTCTTTATTTATATTTCACGATCAACGCGTCTACCGCGCAGACTCCTTCACCCTGCGGATATACAAATACCGGGTTCAGATCCATCTCTTTGATCTCATCCTTGTGGGCATAAGCATAATCCGAAATTTTCACCATCATATCTGTGAGAGCATCCAGGTCACAGGGTTTTGATCCCCGATATCCGGTGAGCAGCTTGTAGCTCTTCAAGGATTTCAGCATATTCATGGCCTCCCCTTTGTTCAGAGGAACCGGATACAAAGCTGCATCCTTAAATACTTCCACATAGATTCCGCCAAGACCTACCAACAGCATAGGGCCGAACTGTTTGTCGTTGGTCACACCGATGATGATCTCCACACCTGAGGGAGCCATCTCCTGTACCAGAATTCCATCGGTCTTCTTGCCCGGGCTGGTTCTTGCCACATTCTCCATGATCTCGTTGTAAGCCGCGGCTGCTTCCTCTTCATTTTGAATATGAAGCTTCACGCCGCCTGCCTCTGTCTTGTGCAGAATTTCTGAAGAGTTGATCTTCAGAGCAAGCGGATATTTCATTCCTTTTACTGCCTCGCGGATCTCATCCACACTTCTGGCAATCGCCTGAGCCGGCACCGGAACTCCATACTGTTTCATCTCTTCTTTGCTGTCATACTCAGAGAGCGCATAGGATTCTGCTCCTTCATGGTCTTTCGGCACACAGGATTCCAGGTTGTGCTCTTTGTAATCGTAATCCGCGAAATCCAGCAGTTTCTTCAATGCGGTAAAGGAAGTTCCCATGGAGGACATCAGCGGAACCCCTGCATCTTCCAGAATTCTTCTGGATCCACGGTAACGGTATCCTTCCAGAGAAGGTATCGCAACTACTGGTTTTGTAACTCCCAGCTCTTTTGCATGTGCGATACTCTTACACATATCAGAAGTGGTCAGATCGTCATCTTTCTTCACGTTGACACCAACTGTGATCAATCCCACAGCCGGATCATCGTTGAAAGATTTCAGAACGCCAACTGTCTTCTCATCTTCATGGAACAGTGTTGTGGTAGCGTCCAGAGGATTCTTTGCGGAGGCATAAGCCGGTATGTATTGTTTCAACTTATCCTTCGTCTCCTGGGAAATCTCCGCCAGTTCCACGCCGACTTCCTCAGCGATGTCTGCACTCAGAGTACTCTCTCCACCGGAGAAGCTGATAACTGCCACCTCTTTTTTGGTCGGGAAGTTTCCATTCAATACACTCAAAGTCTGAGCCAGGCACATGAATTCTTCCAAAGTTTCCGCCACAATCACACCATATTTTTCAAAAATACTCATGTAGGATTTGTTGGATCCTGCCATGCTGCCTGTGTGAGAAGCTGCAGAGATAGCTCCGCGCACAGATCTTCCGGATTTCAAAATGACAACCGGTTTGCGCATCTGTGCCGCCTTTTTCAGAGCACTTAAGAATCTTGCGGAATCACGGACACCTTCCAAATAAAGGGCGACAACAGATACGTGCTCGTCTTCCACTACAAATTCCAGGAACTCTTCCAAAGTCACGATATTTCCGTTTCCAGAGGAAATCTCATAGGAAATATTGAAGAAATCTGTGTTCAGAATCTCCGCACAGATGAAACCGCTTTGTGCGATAATCGCGATGCCGTGGGCATCATCTTCCAAATCCCAGTGGGTATGTCCGCCCCAGAGATTAATTTTATCCACATTATTCAGCATTCCCATACAGTTGGGTCCGCAGATACACATATCATATTTTCTGGCAATTTCTTTGACCTGTTCTTCCAGAGCAATTCCTTCCTCTGTGTTTTCTTCTGAAAATCCGCTGGCATAAATCACTGCGGCTTTCACACCGAATGCTCCGGCTTCCTCGAGAAGTCCTGGAATTGTATGACAGTTCGTCGCAAGTACCACACATTCCGGAACTTCCGGAAGAGAAGAAATGTTGGGATAACATTTTTTCCCGAAAAGCTCGGTCTTCTTGGGATGTACAAAATATGCATGTTCCACAATACGGCTGTTCAAAGCTCCCTGAGCAGCTCCTCTTCCGAATCCTGGTTTGTCTGTAACCCCCACTACCGCAATGCTCTTCGGTTTAATCAGTTTTTGTATATCCATCTCATACCTCCGTCACATACTCTCACTGAACGTAATCGAAACCTGCGTTAAATGCTTCCTCGTTCGCCGCAGTAAATTTTTCTTTTCCTTTATTGACGAAAATCTGTTTTAATACTTTTCGTGCAAGGTCTGCATCAAACAGTCCGCATTTTTTAATCAGAGCGCCGATTGCCACAATGTTGGCAGCTTTCGGATTGTTCGCCTTCATCGCCAGTTCCATGCAAGGTACTCTGACAATATTGAAATTTCCTTCCACTGTCAGATCATCTGCAACCTCATCGCTGTTGATAATCAGTGTTCCGCCTTCTTTCAGATATGCGGCATACTCCAGTGAAGGACCATTCATTGCTACCAGCACATCACTCTCTTCAATATCTGGACCACCGATCACTCCGTCGGTGTATTTTACTACGCTGTAAGCTTTTCCGCCTCGCATGGCAGGACCGTAAGTGGGCATCCAGGTTACTGTCTTGCCCTCTTCCAGGGCCATCTCAGCTACGATCATTCCTGAAGTCAGAACTCCCTGACCTCCAAAACCTGCGAATACTAATTCCATACTCACTCACCCTTCCTTTCTTTCAATTCACCTAAGGTGTAGTAGGAAGATACTTCCTGATCCATCCAAGCAAGTGCTTTGTCAACCGGCATTCCCCAGTTTGTTGGACATGGAGCCAGAACCTCTACCAGAGAATATCCCTCATTGTTCAGCTGTGCCTCGATGGCATTTTTCACATATTTGCGGAGTTTACGGATTTCCTTCGGGCTCTGCACGGATCCTCTTGCCACATATGCGACATTCGGCATAGTTGCAATCATCTCCGGTACCTTGATCGGCATTCCGGTCCAATTGGTATCTCTTCCGTGTACACTGGTGGTTGTCTTCTGATCTGGCATGGTTGTCCAGGACATCTGTCCGCCAGTCATTCCAAAGTTATTGTTGTTTACTACAAATACCGTAATATTCTCGTTTCTGTACGCTGCGTTAATCGTCTCAGCCAGACCGATTACATAAGCATCGCCATCGCCCTGGTAAGCGATGGAGAGCAGATCCGGTCTTGCCACTTTGACGCCCATGGCTGTGGAAGCACCTCTTCCGTGGGCAGTCTGGATCTTATCACCTTTCCAGCTTCCGTTCATATTACAGGAACATCCCACACCAAGTGTCAGGATTGTCTTCTTCTCATATCCATTCTCCTCAATTACTTCTGCGATCAGACGGTTCAAAATACCATGTCCGCATCCAGGGCAGAAACTGTTGGGTATACTCACCATTTCCGGTGTTTTTCTTAACACTGCCATTTAGAACACCTCCTTAATCTGTCCGGCTTTCACCTGCTCATAAAACTTGACAACTTCTTTTGCCTTCGGGATATGCTGATTGGTAAACTGTCCGTATACCGGAACGTTGAAACGCAGTTTCTTCGCTGCCAGTGCCACGTCCTCAATCAACTGGCCTGCATCTGTAGATTCCACAGAAATGAATCCTTTCACGTCCTTATTCACTTCCGCAAAAGCTTTATACGGGAACGGCCATACAGTAATCGGACGAATCAGTCCTACTTTTTCTCCCTGCGCTCTTAAAATATCCACTGCGTTTTTCGCAGTTCTGGAAGGCAGACCAAATGCAACGAACACATAATCAGCGTCTTCCACCTGATAAGTCTCATATCTCTGTTCATTTGCCTCGATCCGCTCGTATTTTGCTTTTGTAGCGCCAGGTTTATCTGGATTGGCCAGTCTGCCGTGGTCACGGTCTGTTCCATCCCAGGTCCATCCCAGGTCTTCCGTCCTCTCCTTGAACTCAGGGAACTCTACGGCCTCCATCATCTGCCCCAGAGCTGCCTCTGAAAGTATCTCAACTGGATTGCGGTATTTCTCTGCCAGATCGAAAGCGATATAGATCAAGTCAATGGTTTCCTGAATGCTGTTGGGGGTCAGCACGATCACACGACAATCTCCATTTCCTCCGCATCTGGTATCTCTCAGATAATCTGTCTGAGAAGAATCCAGAGTTCCAAGTCCCGGTCCCCAGCGCTGAACATTTACTAACACTGCCGGATAGTTATTCGCACACATATAGGAAATACCTTCCTGTTTCAGTGAGAATCCAGGTCCTGAGGAGCTGGTCATAGATCTCATGCCACAGGCATAGGCACCAAAAATCATATACATTGCAGACATTTCATTCTCAGCCTGCAAAAAAGTTCTTCCCAGTTCTGGCATACGCCAGGACAGATATTCACCCACTTCTGTCTGTGGGGTGATAGGATATCCTGCATAAAACTGACAACCAGCACGCATAGCCGCCTCACCGATCGCATGGTTGCCCTTCCACATTTTCTTCATAGTCATTCACTCCCTTTCCTACTCTTCAACAACCTCAAATACATTATCCGGACATACCAGATAACAGGTTCCACACTGTGTACATTTCTCGTGATCCACCGTCACATAATCATAACCTGCTGCATTGAGTTTCCCGGACAGAGACAATGACTTCGTCGGACATACTGAGATGCAGTATTTACAGCTTTTACACCTTTCTGCACTAATTGTAAGTTTGGCCATAATGCCCTCCTTTCCATCTTGCTTTTCCATGGTTCTCTCATAAACACCGCGGAAAGAATGCCATTGCATTCCTGATTTATATAATATTTTCTATATTTGGCATTATATATTATATATAATATATAATCAATCATTTAACATCAAATTGTTTAATTTCGTCGAATCTTCTCAAAATCTTCTCATTTTTTTGTGTAAATTTAAATGATCATTTATTTTTTATCAATTCAATCAATAAAAATTGATTTTTAGGGCAAAAAAAATCCCGTAATGGATTTTTTCCATTACGGGATAATGATTGTATGAATATGAAATTAGTCCTGTACGTAAGGCATCATAGCCATATGACGTGCTCTCTTAATAGCCACTGTCAGAGCTCTCTGATGTTTTGCACAGTTTCCGGTAATTCTTCTCGGAAGAATTTTACCTCTCTCAGATACGTATCTTTTCAGTTTTGCGATATCCTTGTAATCAATCTCATTATTCTCTTTACCACAGAATACACATACTTTTTTTCTTCTGCGGCCGCCTCTTCTCTTCATTGGAGAATCTGGTCTCTCGCCTCTGTTATATGCCATGAGTATAACCTCCTTCTAAACTTTCAGTATCTTCTACACTAAATTGTCCTCTTGCCTAGTTAAACGGCAACTCTTCATCAATTCCATCGGGAATGTTCATAAAACCATCGATCGAAGCCGCAGTATCCGGTGCTGCCGGTGCTTCCGGAGCCGGTGCGGAAGTTCTCGGATGAGAAGCCGCATAATTATCGCTTGCCGCTTTGCTCTCAGCAAATTCCTGCTCTTCCACAACTACCTCCGTGGTGTAGACTCTCTGTCCCTCACGGTTCGTATAGCTTCCGGTCTGAATTCTTCCGCTGACCACAATCCGGATTCCCTGATGGAAATACTTTTCCGCAAACTCTGCTCCCCTTCCGAATACAACACAAGGGATAAAATCTGCGGTCGCCTCCCCATCACGACGAAATCTGCGGTCAACAGCCAGAGTATATCTGGCAATCGCCAGAGAATTCTCTCCTGCCGAATATCGAACTTCTGGATCTCTTGTTAAGCGGCCCATTAAAATTACTTTGTTCATGTATCTACCTCATATCTTTCCTACAGATCGTCATTAATGGTGCTTCTCAAAATTCCAGGAAATCTTATGCGTCTTTGCGAACGACTAAGTATCTCAATACATTGTCCATGATACGAACGTGTCTTTCCACTTCTGCAGGACAATTTGCGTCTGCTTCAAACTGAATGAAATAGTAGAAGCCTTCATGCATTTTCTGAATCTCGTAAGCTAATTTCTTCTTACCCCATTCTTCCACTTCTGTGATTGTGCCATTGTAACGGGTGATGTAGCCTTTTGCCTTCTCTACCACTGCATCACGTACTTCGTCCTCAACCTTGGCACTCACAACCAACGCCAATTCGTACTTATTCATGCTTTCTTTACCTCCTTACGGTCTTCTGGCCCCCGGACTGTGCTGGGAGCAAGGATATTTAAAATATATCACGATTGATAATTCTAGCATAAATCCCCGCCTGTGTAAAGCATGAATTTCTAATTTTCACTTTTTTTCTTCAGACCCCGGTCATTTTTCTCTACCAGTCTGCGGGGCATCATCACCTGATGTCCGCATCCCAAACATTTTAGACGGAAATCCGCCCCTACCCGAAGGATCTCCCAATCCTTACTTCCACAGGGATGTGGCTTTTTCAAGGTTATGATATCTCCCACCTGATATAATTTTCCCATATTTTCTTATTCTCCCTTCACATGAATCTGAGAAAATACATATCCAATCGGCTGCTGAATCAAAAGATCTGCTTCCCGGTCTCTGGGTGTGGCCGATTTATTAATCACCACCAGGTGTTTTCCCCGATAATAATCAATCAGTCCAGCCGCTGGATAGACAACCAGAGACGTTCCCCCTATAATCAGAAGATCCGCCTGTGCAATCATCTGCACGGATTCTGAGATGGTATCCTGATCCAGCGCTTCCTCGTAGAGAACAACATCTGGCTTGATCATCCCTCCGCAAGTGCAGTGCGGCACACCTTCTGTATTTTTCATAAAATCAAAATCATAAAATTTGCCGCATCTCATACAGTAATTCCGATATACCGACCCATGCAGCTCCAGCACCTTTTTGCTTCCCGCCATCTGGTGAAGATTATCTATATTCTGTGTGACAACTGCTTTCAGCTTGCCTGCCTGCTCTAACTGCGCCAGTTTTTTGTGGGCCTCATTGGGTCTGGCCGTGTCACAGAGCATCTTATTTCTGTAAAATCTGTAGAATTCTTCCGGTTTTCTCATAAAGAAACTATGACTTAATATCGTCTCCGGCGGATAATCATACTGCTGATTATACAGCCCGTCCACACTTCGAAAATCCGGAATGCCGCTCTCTGTGGACACTCCCGCACCGCCAAAAAACACAATTCGATTGCTGCTGTCAATCAATTCCTGGAGTTTCTCGATCTCCTTCTCCATAACAGACTCCTTTCCGGTATCAGTTCAATCGTTTTCCCTGTACCACATATCTTGTGGAGGAATCCCCTGTACAGGTGGACAGAGTCATAACTTTATCTCCTGCATCCAGAGAGACATCCCCTGTATCAATAGCAGAGTTACTCTTCATCTTCGTCAGCCACTCCTGAAATTCTCCGCTTGGTCCTTTAAACAGTGTATAAGTATCACTGTTCACCGCTGTCACATAGGCAGAGAAAATTTCATACTTATAGTTTTTTTCCGGAGTCAGCATCCAGAAATAGTGACTTTTCTCATAAGCATCTCCTTCAGAAAACTGCCGAAGCGTTCCAAACATAGATCCGTTTTTCATGTTGTGACCGTATACCAGCGTATTGCAGTCATTAAAATCATCTTCGTTTTCGTAGTCTATAAAAATTGTTCCCGCGAAATTATAAGTTTTCTCATAAGTTCTGTGCAGATAATATTCGTTATCGATCCCTCGCACCACAGGATAACTGATATCCAGACCTTCCACATAAATCCAGCCAATCACATCTTCATTGATAGCCCGAAGCGCCTCAAAGTCTACCTGGATTGGAGGCTGAAATTCTTCCTCCTCATTTTGCTCATCCGGCTGGTCTGGCTCCCTCTCTGTCACCGCCATCTTTTCAATCGCATTATACTCATCCGTTCCTTTTTTGTATTCCAGATAAATATGGATTAGATTGTACGCCGCAAAAAGAAAAACACCAATTGCCAGTATCAGAATCACCGTCAATATGTAATCGATGGGTCTTTTCTTTCTCTTTGTTTTCTTCGTCATGTCCTTTCTCCTATGTCAGATTGTCGTAAAAAGATTCATAATCTTCCGTCGTAATCCCTTCACTTGGAGTCAGCCTGGTCCGAATTCCATCTGAGCTGACTTCCACACCTTCGGGAATCACAACATTCTTATAGGAAGTGCAGTAATCCGGAAACTGCGGAGAGTTCTCCTGGTTAAGAAGCGCAGAAAAGGTATTTGGATAATCATATTCTTCGGTTCCAGTCTGTATCTCATATGAGAAGTAGGCAGACCCCTCCTCCGCTATTTCTACGTCGTAAGTCCCCGCCGAAAAGTCTATTCCTGCCACAGCCGTATCCGAGAATTCAAAACTCTCTGTCAGAGGGTTGCTTTTTCTGGCGGTCATATTCTGAGTCTGTCCATTTTCTGTCTCAAAGATCACCGGTGACATCCCGTTCACTTCGATCAATGCTCCCTGGAACAACTTAGCTCCTTCTTCTTGCTCCACCTCATAGTCTTCCGTTCCAAAATACTCATTGACAGAAAGACCATGGGCACGGTCCCAGAGACTATAAGAATTTCCCTCTTCGCCTTTGATCGTATATACTCCCTCCGGCAGATCCGCACCCACTACGTAGAGTCCGGCGCTTAATTCCTCTTTCCAGTACTCTCCCTGTGAACGGATCTCTTCTTCTACATAAGAATAAGGATCATATTCGGACTGTGTACTCTCGTAATCTGCCTCCTGCGCCTCTTCCATACGGTTTTTTACCTCTGTGAAGATATTCAGAAAAGTATCTCCAAACATGGCAAGGATCAAAAACACAAGAACCCAGATCCAAACTCCCTTTTTCTTCTTTGTATTCTTATTTGTCTTCTTCACAGATGTATAAGTTTGTCTGGTCCCCCCGCTTTTTGCCTTCTGCCCGGTATTCTTTCCTGAATACTTAGTCTTTTTCTCATTCATTACCTTTTGTCTGGCTTCTTTTTTCTCTTTCCGGAAAGCATGCGTTCTGGCTTCCTTTTCCGCCTGCCGCTGTTCCAGAATTTTTTTATACTGCTCATCCGACTTCCGGTTATCCATACCGCATTCACTGCAGATACCGTTTAAAACTTTTCCGCCGCATAATGTACATCTTTTCTTCATATCACACCTCTTTCTGTGTGGTACAACATTACATTCCTCTTCTATTTTACCATGACGCACCCTTTTTTTAAATAACAAAAAGATTTTTATCGCTCCGTATCCACCATATATATTCTCACATCAGAAAGCAAAAAAATAACAGGGGAACCGTCATCGCCGCATTCTCCTGTCACTATATACTTCCGTAACTAAAAAACAATAGCGGGGATAGGATTTGAACCTACGACCTTCGGGTTATGAGCCCGACGAGCTTCCAGACTGCTCCACCCCGCGTCATCTCACTAATATCTTATGTAACCTATGTGATAAGTATACCTCTTTTTCGAAAAAATGTCAACATTTCAATAAATTTCTTGTCATTGTCACTTAATATTCCGTTTCTATCTGATAAAAAGCCCGCATACCCACAGTCAGCGGATATACGGGCATTGAATCAATGATCACATCTGATTCAGTTCATCCTGGCACATAGGACGATATTTTCTGGAAGTAAGGGCCTTGATCGCCTTCTCATTGTCTTCCACCCGGAAAATAACATATGCCACATCTTTTTTCTTTGTGATAAAAGCATACATATATTCAATGTTAATCCCGTTATCTCCCAAAGCCCGAATCGCTCCCGCCAGGCCTCCGGGATTATCCGGAATCTCTACTGCCAACACTTTCGTCATGGAGCAGATGTATCCTTCTTCTTTCAACACTGTGGATGCTTTGTAAGGATCATCCACGATCAGGCGGATAATTCCAAAATCTGTCGTCTCAGCCAGAGACAACGCCTGCATATTGATGCTGTACTTTTCCAATACATTGGTCAATTCCTGCAATTTCCCCGGACTATTTTCCAGAAAAATTGAGATCTGTCTTACGGTCATTGCTATCCCTCCTTACGCGTCTTTTAATATAAATGACGTTTGTCCACAACACGTACTGCCTTACCTTCACTTCTCGCTATAGTCTTCGGTGCAACCAGTTTTACTTTTGCATAGATTCCAAGCATTGCCTTCAGAGCATTTACCAACTCTTTTTCCCTCTCGGACATCTGTTTCAGACTGTCAGAGAACATCTCCGGTGTCATCTCTACCTGCACTTCAATGGTATCACTGTTGTTCACACGATCCACAATAATCTGATAGTTCGCCGGATATCCCTTATTCATCAAAACAGTCTCAATCTGTGACGGGAATACGTTGACGCCCTTGACGATCAGCATATCATCGCTTCTTCCCATCGGTTTACTCATCTTCACATGAGTTCTGCCGCAGGAGCATTTCTCTCTGGACAACACACAGATATCTCTGGTACGGTAACGCAGAAGCGGAAAAGCTTCTTTCGTAATACTTGTGAATACCAATTCTCCTTTTTGCCCGTCTGGAAGAACTTCCCCAGTTATCGGGTCAATAATCTCTGCGATGAAATGATCCTCATTGATATGCATACCCGTCTGCTCACTGCATTCGAAAGATACTCCCGGGCCGGAGATCTCTGTCAGCCCATAAATATCATATGCTTTGATTCCCAGTTTTTCTTCGATATCATGACGCATTTCCTCTGTCCATGCCTCTGCACCGAAGATACCGGCTTTCAATTTAATCTGATCCCTCACCCCACGCTCAATGATGCTCTCTGCCAGATACGCCGCATAAGATGGGGTACAGCATAGAATGGTTGAGCCCAGGTCTGTCATGAACTGGATCTGACGTTCCGTATTACCGGAAGACATGGGCAGGGTCAGAGAGCCCACTTTATGGGAGCCTCCATTTAATCCAGGACCTCCCGTAAAAAGTCCATAACCATAGCAGACATGAACTACGTCTTCCTTAGTTCCCCCAGCTGCCACAATGGCTCTCGCACAGCACTCATCCCAAAGGTCAATATCGTGCTGGGTATAAAAAGCGACTACTCTTCTTCCAGTCGTTCCACTGGTAGACTGGATTCTGACACAATCTGAGAGTGGTCTCGCCAGCAATCCATAGGGATATGCTGTACGCAGATCCTCTTTGGTCAAAAATGGAAGTTTATAGAGATCGTCCCGTGATTTGATATCCCCAGGCTCCACCCCTATCTCTTTCATTTTATTTCGGTAATACTCCACATGATCATATACATTTTTTACCTGTTTCACCAGGCGCTCATCCTGCCATGCCCGAATCTGATCCTGGGAAGCACATTCTATCTCCGGCTGATAATACCGTTCCAACCGCACTCACTCCTTTCAACGTGTTAAAGTCTATAATAAAGTATCATATCTTAAAGAGAACAAATATGCAAGAACTAACCCGTAAAAATAGCAGAAATATTCTTAATTTATCTATTTTTTCGTTTTCTTCTCTCAAAAACTATGTTATAGTTTGAGGGAAAAAATAATATTGGAGAATCTATATGAATAATAAAAAGAATTTAATTGTCGGCCAGTCCGGAGGCCCTACTGCTGTCATCAACAGCAGTCTTTACGGAGTTGTCAAGGAAAGTCTTGCACACCCGGATAGAATCGAACATGTCTACGGCATGATAAACGGAATCGAAGGTTTCTTAAAGGATATGATTTTGGATTTCTCCGAAGTTTTATCTGAAGAAGAATTGGAATACCTGAAAAACACCCCCGGCGCTTATCTGGGGTCCTGCCGCTGCAAACTTCCCGAAGATCTGTCAGATCCTGTCTATCCGAAGCTTTTTTGCAAATTTGAAAACCTGAATATTGGCTACATTCTCTATATCGGAGGAAATGACTCCATGGATACTGTCAGCAAGCTGTCCCGTTACGCGGCAATGTCGGGCAGCGATATTCTAATTCTTGGCGAACCAAAGACCATCGACAACGATCTGATTCTCACAGATCACACCCCCGGTTTCGGAAGTGCTGCCCGCTACGTGGCAACCACCGTCCGCGAAATCGTGACGGACGCCAGTGTCTATGACCAGAAAGCTGTCACCATCGTGGAGATTATGGGACGGGATGCCGGCTGGCTCACCGCCTCCAGTGCTCTCGCGCGAAAAACTGCCAATGACAATCCGTACCTGATTTATCTTCCGGAGGCAGATTTTTCCACAGAACAGTTCGTCCAGGATGTTCAGAACGCTTTCGAGAAATCTCCCAGCGTCGTTGTCTGTGTCTCCGAGGGGATCCACGATGCCGACGGCACTTTAATCTGCGAATACGACCGCAGCGCCGGATTGGACTCCTTTGGCCATAAGATGCTCTCAGGATGCGGAAAATATCTTGAGAATCTTCTGCGCAGCCAGTTAAACGTAAAAGCACGCTCTGTGGAATTGAACGTATGTCAGCGCTGTTCTTCCATGATTCAGTCAAAGACAGATCAGCAGGAAGCTGTCATGGCCGGACGCTACGGAGTCAATGCAATCTTAAAAGGCGAAACCGGAAAAATGATCGCTTTCGCCCGTGAAAACAATTCCACCTACCAATCAAGCTGCTGTCTGGAAGATGTAAACCAGATCTGTAATCAGACTAAATCGGTTCCCACCTCCTGGATTGCACACAGTGGTACCGATATAACAGAGGAATTCCTGAACTACGCACGTCCTCTCATTCAGGGTACTGTGGAAGTTCCCATGGGAGAAGATGGACTGCCTTTATTCCTTTCTCGATAAAATAGCAAAAATTGAGCTGCTTCCTTCAAGCTTGAAGGAAGCAGCTTATTTTTCTCGTCTCTGCTGTGGTGTACCTATCTGACGCAAAATATTTTCATGTCAACAACTCAAACACTCTATACAAATCCAGTTTTCCGTACCCCCAATCCGGATTGGGATAACTCTCCCCATCCTCTCGCACTGCACCACGTGTCAGATAATATTTGGCACTGGTTCCATTCAGATACGGTGCATTCCCCCGCACTACAGCCCACTCCATTAAAAGTGCCAGTGCGCCTGCTGTCAATGCCGCCGCGACGCTGGTACCGGAACGCTGGACATAACGGCTCTGCGGTGCCGGTCCTGTCAGCATCACTCCCGGAGCAGCCAGATCCGGCTTCACATATCCATTGGGAGCATAACCTCTGCTCGCCTCTAAATATAGACTGCCATCCCGATCGTTATAAGCAGTAACAGTAATGGCATCTCTGGAACCTCCTGGATTGGTTATGGTGTTGTACGGAGATGACTGCAGAAAATAAGTCTCTGACTGGGAGGGCGTATAGACCGGCAGCCACATGTGGAAAGTCACCGTCTCACTAAGATTTTCGTTTTCACTGCTCACCAAAAATCTCCATATTCCAGACACCGGCTTCATAAAACGAAAGAAAATCAAAGTCCCACCTGACTGGAGCTCAATTTCTGAATATCCCACTTCCACCTTTGTCTCCACAAAGACAAAGGAGAGCGTCTGAGCCCCCATTCCCCTTGCTGTACTGATCTCTAATTTTTCCCCGGAAGGGGACTGAAGCTGCATGCGGTACAGATTCAGAGAACTTCCCCAGAATTCCACAAAGAATCCTTTTTTCTCCTCTCCCACCCTCAATTCCACCACCGTTGCTTCTTCCTGATCCGGCCGAATCACTCCTTCATAGTGATGCCGTGCATTTCCCTCATTTCCCGCTGCCACCGCGACAACGGTCTGGGGATTTCGCGTAACATTGTCCAATGTGATGGCAAGCGGATTCTCCCCCCGATGCGTTCCCTGGTTATTCCCCAGTCCAATGCAAATCACAAGAGGCATCTGTATCTGTTTTGCGCAGTGAATGGCATAAGTCACCGCAAACATAATATCATTCTCCTGATAGAAATCCACACCGTCAGGCAAAAAATAAAATCTCCTCAGATATTCTTTGGCCTGCTTCAACTTCACCACAATCAGTGTAGATTCCGGAGCAGCCCCTGAAAATTCCTGATCCGGCTGCGCAGTTCCCGCCGCAATCCCCGCCAGAAAAGTACCATGTCCATTTTCATCTCTGGAAGGCACCACTTTCCAGGGATCTTCCGCCTCCAGAGCCTCATCGATCTGTTCCTGGGTATATTCACTTCCGTAAGGGACAGCGCCGTTATCGGAAGGAATGGATTGATCCCACAGATACGCAATCCGTGTTTTCCCATAGGTCAAAAAGGCGGGATGCGTATAATCAATACCGGAATCTATAATAGCAATGGCTGTCTTCTCTCCGTTTAACTTCAGATACGGATGATTTTGGAGGTTTACAATTCGGGAGGCAATCAATGCCTGCGTGTCCATATAAGTATAACAATCCGGAATCGTATTGTAAGAATAATTATCCACACTCACTCCGCTGACCTGAGTCAGAGGCATATAGAGTACTGAATACGTCTCATTAATCAGCTGTATCTGTTCCTGGGGAATATCGCTTAACACCCCTCTCACATTCTGGCTGTGGCGCACAATAAAATCTGCATATCCCTCATCCAAAGCCAGTGGCAGAAAATCCATCGCCTGTAAGGTCATGGGAGTCCACCTCTTTCCACATAGCAATTTCACTCATTCTACCCATAACTTATGCCCTGGCTTTAACAACTATGCAGGCTCTAAACCTTCTTTTCATATTTGTTAATTAATAGACTCTCGTTGATATTTTTCCTTTCATCGGTTATCATATTAAATAAGAAGTCTTACCTTATTGTAAACATTTCCAAAGGGAGTGGATAATTATGGAACATACAAAAGTAGATCGGCGTGTGCGCAAAACAAAAGCCCTTCTCTTAAAAGGGCTTACAGAACTCATGGAACAAAAAGATGTCAATCATATCTCTGTCCGGGAACTGACGGATCTGGTGGATTTAAACCGCGGTACTTTTTACCTGCATTACCGTGATATCTTCGATATGGTAAACCAGGTGGAGGACGAGCTTTTCCAAGAATTCGACAATCTCTTCGTAGATACTGCTCCGGAAGATCCGACTGTCTCCTCAACACAGATTGTATTGACAAATGTTTTTACATTCTTGTCTGAAAATGAAAAAACCGTGAGGGCTTTCATGGGACCTCACGGTGATCTGACATTTATTAACCGCCTGAAAAATCTGGTCAAGACCCGTGTCCGCAAAGCCTGGGAAGACCGCGGACTGGATCCTGATAAATTTGAATATTTCTTCGCCTACACAGCCTC
This sequence comes from Candidatus Cottocaccamicrobium excrementipullorum, assembly GCA_018713255.1. Classification (GTDB taxonomy): domain Bacteria; phylum Bacillota; class Clostridia; order Lachnospirales; family Lachnospiraceae; genus Caccovicinus; species Caccovicinus excrementipullorum. The sequence goes on from DVFL01000005.1 coordinate 172,181, forward strand.
CGGATGCATCGGACTGATGGAGAGCTGGCTGAAAAACGGATTTCAGGAATCCGCTGAAGAAATGGCACGCATGGCAGACTCCATGCTGACTAGCGGGGTAGATTCTCTTCTCTCCTGACACTGCGTCTTCCACAGAGAACAACCATGAGAATACCCGCCAAAAAAATAAAAATAGATATAAACTGGGAGGTGGAAAGCGCGCCGACGCTTCCCCTCTCCAGATCTCCTCTGAAAAATTCCAGTATAAAACGTCCAACACTGTAAAAAATCAAATAAAATCCAGCCACCTGTCCATCGCCCTTACACTTGCGGGCCAAAAGCAGCAAAACCCCAAAATGGAGAAAATCCAGCCCGCTGGATATCAGCTGAGTCGGGATCAAGGGGACTCCATTAGGCGCAAAATCAGAATTTGTAAATGTAATTGCGATTGGACCATCTGTCTCCCTTCCATAACAACATCCGGCAAGAAAACAGCCAATACGCCCAAATCCCTGAGCCAGAGCAATCGATGGCATAGTCAGGTCGAAAAATTTCAGAAAAGGAAGTTTTCGTACACGGCAATAGAGCCATCCGGCAAAAATTCCTCCCAAAATCCCGCCGTAGACCACAAATCCATCTGTCAAATTCATCCAGATAATAGAAGGATCTCTTAAAATTTCCCGATACTGTGTAATCCAATACAAAAGCTTGGCTCCAAGCATTCCGCCAATGACACACCAGACTACCAGAAAAAAAACCGTGTCCTCATTTCCCAGCTTTCTTTTTCTGGCCCGGTACTCCGCAGTCAGATAGGCTGCAATGACTCCAATTCCTATCATCAGACCATACCCATAAATTGTAAACGGTCCGATCGTCAGCAACTCATTTTTCATAAATACAAGTCTCCTTCGAATCAGCTCTTTTTAATAAATTTCGTATGGCATTTGGGACAGGAGATCTCAATTTTTCCTTTCCCTCTGGGGATTCGTATTTTCTGCTTACACTGGGGACAGGTATAAATATGATACTCTTTTCTCTGTCCCATCATATATCTTTGTTTTCCCCATCCACGGCGAATCTTTCCCACTAACTCCAGAAATTTCTGGTTCTCCGCATAACGGCGGCTGTGATCCCTGGAAAATGCACGATAAAATGCCCAGATAATCAGAATCCATCCAGCCAGCAGAAACACATATGGGAAAATCACATTTGACAAAATCACCAGGATGGCTCCACTGATCAGCAGCACGCGGTACAGCTGGTCAACACCATACCTTCCTTCCATAAATCGTAAAAATCTGTCTCTCATTTACACACCTCTTCATTCTTTCTGACAGCAGTTTCGTATAAAAAGTATCTTATAACACGATGGGAATTCCGTCAACTGCCTTCTGCTTCCATTCTCCTTTTGAATATGATAAAATTTCAGTAGTTCAATTGTATAATATAAACTGTGAAAGGAGAAATACTGATGAAAATTGTACTCTTAGAATCTCTTGGCATATCCCAGGAAGTCTTGGACTCTTATGCCGACGTCCTCCGCTCACAAGGACATGAATTTACGGCTTATGAAAGAGACCTCTCACCAAAAGTCCAGATCGAACGTGCCAAAGATGCTGATATTTTGATTATCGCCAATATGCCTCTGTCCGGAGAAGTCATTCGGAGCTGTCCCCGTCTGAAATTTATCAATGTGGCATTTACGGGTGTCGATCACGTAGATCTGGAAGCTGCCAGAGAACGACAAATCGCCATCAGCAATGCTTCCGGTTACTCCAATGAATCTGTAGCCGAACTGGCACTTTGCATGATGTTGTCTCTTCTGCGGAATGTTCCTCAGGTCGAAGAAAAATGCCGCCAGGGTTCCACCAAAGATGGACTGGTGGGCCAAGAACTGAAAGGCAAAACCGTAGGAATTATCGGTGTCGGCGCCATCGGAACAAGAACTGCCCAGCTTTGTCAGGCCTTTGGCTGTAAAATTCTCGGATATCGCCGCCATCCGGAAAAGAATCCTGCTGCCGGTGTCACCTACGTTTCTCTGGAAGAATTGCTGCGTCAGTCCGATATTGTCTCTTTACACTGTCCGCAGACTCCAGAAACCGTGGGCATGATCAACGAAGAGCGTCTCTCCTGGATGAAACCTTCTGCTATTTTGATCAATGCCGCCAGAGGTCCTATCGTAGATTCTCAGGCTCTGGCCAACGCGCTCAATGAAGGACGTCTCGCCGGGGCAGGAATCGATGTCTTCGAGAGTGAACCACCGCTGAATACCGATCACCCTCTGCTCCACAGCAGGAATACCATCGTAACTCCTCATGTTGCCTTCGCTTCTAAGGAATCCATGCTGGCACGGGCAGAAATCGTCTTTGACAACATTCAGGCCTGGATGAACGGAACCCAGAAAAATATCATTTTATAAATAGGAAAGAAATATGTCAGATCGTGAAAAACAAGAATTCCTGTTATTGGAAGATGGAACCTGGACGGAAGAAGAAAACCTGAAACCTCTGGAACAGATCCACGGATTTCAAGTACGCCCTGGATTTTATGAGATCAACGGAGCCACCGCTTTTCCAAATGGAGTCAATTTCACAGTGATCACCCATTCCGGCACCGCCTGTGAGCTGGTTTTGTTTCACAGACAGCAATCTGTTCCCTATGCTGTGATTCCATTTCCGGAAAAATACCGGATCGGAAGTGTCTACTCTATGTTTATATTCGGTTTGAAAATTAATGAATTCGAATATGCCTATCGAATTGATGGTCCCGATCAGCCTGAGAAAGGATTTCTTTTTGATAAAACCCGCTATCTGCTGGATCCCTATGCGCGCGCCGTCACCGGCCAGAGTTCCTGGGGTCAGAAATTATCCCCCGGAAATTTCTATAAAGCCAGAGTTGTCCACAATAATTTCAACTGGGGAGAGGAATCCAGAGTCGCGATTCCTCTCAAAGACAGTATCATCTATGAACTGCACGTTCGTGGATTTACCAAAAGTCCTTCTTCCGGTGTCCGCCATCCAGGTACTTTTGATGGAATCCGGGAAAAAATTCCTTACCTGAAAGATCTCGGAATCAATGTGGTGGAATTAATGCCCGTTTTTGAATTTGATGAAACCAGAAATGAGAGAACTGTAAACGGCAAACATCTGCTGGATTACTGGGGCTATAACCCAGTCTGTTTCTTCGCTCCCAACACAAGTTATGCTTCCGAACAAGAATACAATCGGGAAGGCAGAGAATTAAAGAAACTTATTCAAGAATTGCACCAAAATGGGATTGAAGTTATCCTGGATGTGGTTTTTAACCATACCGCCGAGGGAAATGAGAACGGCCCTGTCTTTTCCTTCAAAGGAATCGACAATAACATTTATTATATGCTGACTCCTGACGGACATTACTATAATTTCAGCGGATGTGGAAATACTCTGAACTGTAATCATCCTATGGTAAGAGATATGATTCTCAACTGCCTGCGCTACTGGGTGTTCAGCTACCATGTGGACGGTTTTCGTTTTGATCTGGCGTCCATTCTTGGCCGAAATGAGGACAGTACCCCCATGAATAAGCCCCCGCTGCTGGAGAGCCTCGCCTATGATCCTATTCTTTACAGTGTGGATCTGATCGCGGAGGCCTGGGACGCAGGCGGGCTGTATCAGGTTGGAAGCTTTCCTTCCTGGAACCGCTGGGCAGAATGGAATGGCAAATACCGGGATGATCTGCGCAGTTTTCTCAAAGGAGATGACGGGTATGCGGCTGCTGCCGCACAGAGAATCATCGGCTCTCCTGATTTATATCCTCCGGATAAGAGAGGAAGCAACGCATCTGTGAATTTTCTGACCTGTCACGATGGATTTACACTCTATGACCTTTATTCTTACAATCAGAAGCATAATGAAAACAACGGTTGGAATAACACAGATGGTTCCGATGACAACCGCAGCTGGAACTGTGGGGAAGAAGGAGACACTGCGAATCCCGAGATCAGAGCTCTCCGCTTCCAGATGATCAAAAATGCCTGCCTTGTGTTAATGTGCAGCCGGGGTACTCCTATGTTTTTTGCCGGAGACGAATTTGGCAACACGCAGTTTGGAAACAACAATGCCTATTGCCAGGATAATGCGATTTCATGGCTGGACTGGTCACTGACTGAAAAAAACCATGAAATTCTTGAATTCTTCCGTTTTGCCATAAATATCCGAAACCAACATCCGATCATCCGTGAGGACACCAGTCCCTGCTCTCTGGGCTTTCCTTATGTCAGCCTCCACGGAACCCTTCCCTGGAAGTCTGATTATGACTGGTCCACAAAAATGATCGGAATTCTGTATGCCGGATATGATCCCAATACTCACTGCGACGATGTTTTGTATCTTGGCATCAATACTTATTGGGAGACATTGGAAGTCACGCTTCCTAAGCTCAACGACACTCACTGCTGGACCCCCATTGCCGACACTTCCAGAGGCGTTAATGCTATCATAGACCACCCAGAATATTTACACCAGGGATCCTATGTCATGAATCCCAGATCCGTCGTATTGTTTCAGATGATTCCATCTGCACCATAAAATGTAATCTAAAAAGGCTGACTTCTGCACGTGATCAAAGTTCTTCGTAACAGAAGCCAGCCTCTTTTGCTGTTATCTTTTGTCTTTAAAATTCCGTTTAATCCATTTCACATATCTTCGGTAACTCCTTCGGGAAAGATGAAGAGTTTCCGCCACCGCACAGATTTTGTCTGCAATACAGACAATCCAGGCTTCCCTGCAGGCAGGCGGGATTACCGTCAACGGAAACATATGCCTTAAAATAATATTTTGTTCCCTCTTTGATAACCGAAAATCTTCTCCTGCATTTTTTACCGCTTTTCCCGGATGCCGAAATCCGTGCAGAGAATGGGAGCGATCTTTTTCATGCCAGTCATAGAGAAAATAGTCGTGCAGCAGAGCTCCCCGTATCAAAGCTCTGTAATTCATATGGATCGGCAGTGCCCTGGCAATTCGCACACTCAAGTAAGCCACAGCAATGCAATGCTCGCAGACACTGATATCACCATGCTGCATAAATCGGATCGTCTGCGTAAACCGCCCTTTCTCGCAGAGATTCCGTATCTCCTGATTGATTCTCTGTCTCTCGGCCTTCCTGTCTTTTTTCATCTTCACGGCTTCTGTCTTCTTCGAATGACAACCGCGCCTGCCGCTGCCATGGCGCAGATTAACAATCCCATCCATGTCTCCACAGGAGTCTCATCTCCTGTCTTGGCTGGATCTTTTGCTTTCGAAGAAGTATCTTTTTCCTCTGTCCTGGAAGGTTTCTTCGTACTCACAGGAATCCGTGTCACTGTTTTTTCAGGAGACTGTGTAGGGCTAATCTGCGGGGTGTCTTTTGGCTCAGGCGTGTCTTCCGGTGTGGGAGTGACCTGGGTTCTCTCATCCTGAATCGTAATCATAATGGTATCACTTCTTGTCTCATCAGCCGCGCTCACCGCCGTGAGCGTGATAGTCCCCGCTTTCTTCGCAGTAAACAGCAAAATACTCTCCCCATTTGAACTTCGAAGCGGTTGTTCCGCCTGCTCTACACTATCCAGATCGCCAGTCAGCTCCCAGGTAATAACGTCCGTCGCTGCCACATTTGTCGATAACTCTGCCGCTGCAGAATAAGAAAATGTAGGATTTTCTTCTGTCAAAACGATGGTCTTCTCTCCCTGAACCTGAATATCCAGAGGATAGCTGTAAGAAGCATTTTCATTTCTCAGAAGAATACTCTCCGCAGATCCCATCGCACCAAAAGTCCAGCATGCACCCAAATCATACTGGTCTTTCACTGGAGTCACCGCATCGATCTCTCTGAGATCAAACTGGGACGGTAATCCACTGATCGGAGCTTCCTCCTGAGATACTTCTGTCTTCAGCCTTGCTTCCTGAGCTCCCAGAGCCTTTCCATCCTCTGTCATTGTGACTTCCTGAGCTCCCTGACTGCTTTCTGCTTCTTCAAGTTCTGCCATTTCTAAACTTTCCGGATGGATCTCCTTCATTGTTCCATTATTGATATTCACAGAAGCATTCACACCCTCTGCGAAGGTACTTCCCTGATCTGCGTCATAAGTAAATGCCTTAATGCAAGGATTAGCCTGAACTTTACTGAGATCTTCCCAATTTTCTCCATCATTGGAAATCCAGCTGATTCCTTCCTCGCTGTCTGCTTTCTCACTATAACCCGCCAGCGGATATTCCAATGGCATCCGGACTATGCCGGAATCACTGCTCAATTTGAGAATTACTGTAAATTCTTCTCCTTCCTGCAAAGGAATTTCATTTTGCAGACGCACTGTTTTATATCCGGCATATCTCACGCTGCCGTTTGCTACTTTCTGCTGTTCTCCGCCAATTTCCACATACAACTCATAGTTCACATTCTCCATATTAGAGATAAACGAAATTGCTCTGAGTGCTTCATCTGACTTCGCAGTAAATACATTTGCCCCATAAATACTGCCAGTCTCACGTTCCGCTATAGACCCCACATATCCCATCGGATCATACTGATAAATCGTATTATAATTATCGGTTCCCTCTTCCATGAAATACAGAGCTCCAGGATTCAAAAGCAAATCTGCTGAATAGTAAGACAGATAGTAATATCCATCTTCTCCTCCGTCAGAGCCCCAGCTGTTCTTGAACACAAATGCACCGTCCCCTGGCGGCTGCACCTCATCGAAATTTTCTCTGGAGTAATGATCATCCCAGCCAACCAAAGTAATCTCATGACCGCCTGCCCCATACTGTCTGATCTCGTCCTGAGTAAGCTCCGGAACATAAATGGAAGCCGTCTCTTCATTTCTGAATCTTGCCGCATCCAGATAGTAAGCATCCGCACCTCCATAAGTGTAGATTGCAGATTTGATATAGTCATTGTCCAATGCATCTTCCCGCTCTGGAAGCCAGATTGCGTTCTGCATATGATATTTGGGCTCTAATTCTGTCAAGACAGAGATGTCGTCCTCCCATGGCGTAAAGCCACCTCCGGACAACGTATACTCCGGATACGGATCTTCCTCCTCCATTACCGGCCCGCTCCATCTGGCAAAATAGGCGGTAGACATCAGATAATTGCCTCCGGAATTCAAACTTCCCGTGTTTGTATATGCGTACGGGGAGTCGGGATGCAAAGACTGTGTCAACATATTCTGCTCGGAAAAATCCAGTGAAGAACTGGCAATACGGCTGGCTCTCAATGTATAAGCTTCTCTGGAATATTGACCATTCAAAGAAGCAATACGAATATAATAAGTTCCTTTCTCCAATGTCTTCACAATAGACTGATCCAGGTTCATCTGAGATTTCTGAAGCACATTTTGCTCTTCATCATACAGAATCAAATCATAATATACATTCGTATCATCCGGCTGTGTCAGACGGATATCAATTCGATCTGTTTTGCTCACCGTAAATTTAAAATAATCCACATCTTTTTCCGAAGAAATATAACTCTCTGTCTTGGAAGGTATCCGGATTTTTACTGCATTCTTCCAGGTGTCGTTTGGTTCCAGCCGGTCTTTTCCCCATTTTGCATAAAGAGTAATATTCTCAGTCGTCCCCTCTGGAATCTGATCACAGGAATCTTTTAATTTTTCATCCCGGTACCATCCCAGAAAACGATATCCTTCTCTTGATGCATCTTTTAATTTCACCGTCTCACTTTCCAAAAAGCTTTCCGGGTTATCCGGGTGATTCGTTCCCCCATTTAAGACATAAGTAATTGTATGTTTTACCTCAGAGCTTTCACCTGCTTCCTGGATTTTGGCGATCTTAGCCTCAACCTCCGTATCCGGAACTACATCGGCAAGATCCTGTTCTGTCAGAAGCTCCCCTTCTGCTTCTACTTGGTCTCCTTCCAGAAAACGCAGAGTGACTTTACCCAAATTAGAGAGACTGCTCCCCGCCTGGACAATCAAGATATCGTTTTCTACTTTATTTTCCTGGGAATGGCTGTGGCCGTCCAGAATCACATCTACTTTATCCTGATATTCTCCTGTCAGTGCCTCTGCCAGTTGAGAACTGGTGCATTTCTCAGACTGGTCTCCCATATGGCATAAAGCCACAATTGCGTCCACACCCTGATCTTCCAGCCAGTCAATCTGTTCTTTTGCGGTTTCCACTTCCTCACAGAATTCCAGACTAGCTACTGTATCCGGGGCAGGCAAGCTGTCAGTGTCTGTTGTGAGTAATCCAAAAAATCCAATTTTTTTATCTCCCACTGTAACCACCGTGTTCTCACCATTATTCTCCGTCTTGGTTGTGCCAGAAAATAAGGGACTTCCATCCCGGTAAACATTGGAAGCTATCACAGGAAATTCGGCCAAGTTAATATTCGACAGCAGCTGATCCAATCCATAATCAAAATCATGCTCCCCGACTTCCATCAAATCATAACCCGCAGCATTCATAATATCGACAGCCGCAGCACCTTTGGTAGATGACATCAGCGAACCCCCCTGTGTCGCATCGCCAACATCCACCAGCAGCGCATTCTCAGTCTCCTCTTTCAAAGCAGCTGCTTTAGCAATGCCAATCCCGCTTTCAGCTTCTCCTGCAAAAGCCCCGTGAATGTCATTGGTGTGAAAAATAGTAATCTCATCAGCCGAATTCTCCGATTCTTGAGAAATCTGTTCCTCTGAAGAAGAGGATACTTCTGAATCTTTCGAAGAATCCTCGAAGCCTTCTTCCGATTCCGTCAAGCTCTCCTCCGGAGTCTGTGTGGATGCCTGACTGGAATCTTCTTCTGAAGTATCGTCAGACTCTCCCGATGACTCTTGCTCAGATTCTATCCCCGCATTTTCTTCTCCTGAATTCTCAATAGAGCCCGGCTCAGACTTCTCCGAAGTGTTCATTTCCGAAGCTTTCTCCAACTGCTCATTGTCTGTCTGGTTGTTCTTCGTCTCAGCCAAAACAGAAATCCCCGAAGGACACAAAGTCAGAACCATCGCCGCTGCCAAAACATAACTTAATACTCTCCTTTTCATTTTTCTCCTTTCCTACAACACAAGCCCAATAATATCGCCTCGATATTATTGGGCTTGTATGTAACTTATCTCTGACACACATTGCTGTCATACTGGAAATACTTGCCTGTATGATATAAAAATTAGTCATTCCAGAAATCTGTCTTTGTCTTAAGACCGATATCTTTTTTCCTGAATACAGGATTTTTGCCTGCTCTCTTCTGTTTTATATAATCCTGCATACAAAGAATCGCCGGTTTCGCAAGAATTAAAATTACTGGAAGGTTAATCAATGCCATCAGTCCCATGAGTACATCCGCAGTATCCCAGGCCACACTGAATTCCATGTTCGCACCGACACAGACGATCAGCGCTGCAACGACACGAAATACATTCATCAGTTTCTTTCCTGGTGTATGATCACAGATGTATCCCAAGCCCATCTCTGCATAGTAGAAATTTCCAATTAATGTTGTAAACGCGAACAAGAACAAAGCAACGGTGATAAAAATTGTTCCAAAACTTCCCAGCGAATTGCGTGCTGCCTCTTGCACATAAGGCATTCCCGCAATATCCTCTCCCGGTGCAACACCGGAACACAAAAGCATAAATCCTGTCGCAGTACAGATCACAATCGTATCAATATAGACAGATAACATCTGTACCAATCCCTGTTTTACCGGATGGGACACTCCCGCAGAAGCTGCGGCATTCGGTGCGGAACCTACACCTGCTTCATTGGAAAACAATCCCCTCTTGATTCCCTGCATAATCGCGGAACCTGCAAATCCTCCGAAAATAGCTTCAAAATCAAAAGCACCTTTGACAATTGAGATAATCACTCCTGGAAGCAGATTAATATGTGTAATTACAATAAAAAGTGCAACTACAATATAGAAAACTCCCATCACAGGAACCAAAACCCCTGTGATTTTAGAAATCTGCTTACTTCCTCCGAAAATACAGATAGCAAAAATCAATGCAAGAATCACTCCTACAATCAGTGGTGTGATACCCTCTTGATAAAAACTATATGTCCGGAAAGAATCTGCGATATTAAAGGCCGCTACCATATTAAAACCGCCCATATAAGTGACGATCAAAGTGCCCGCGAACAGAATTCCCAGCCATCTCTTCTTCAGCACTGCCTGGATATAATAAGCAGGACCGCCGTAAGAGCTTCCGTCATCCGCCCGCCTCTTATAGATCTGAGCCAGCGTACTCTCAATAAAAGCAGAAGCACTTCCCAAGAGAGCGATCAGCCACATCCAGAACATAGCTCCCGGTCCACCGATACATAGAGCCGTGGAAATACCTGCGATATTTCCGGTACCAACTCTGGATGCTGTGGAAACCATCAAAGCCTGAAAGGACGAAATAGATTTGCTGTCCGACTTCGGTTCCACCACCACTCGAATCGCTTCTCTCAGCAATCGAAACTGCACAAATCTAGTCCGTATCGTAAAATAGATTCCTGCACCCACCAGTAGGATAATCAAAATGTAGCTATACAGCCAATTACTTAGTGTACTGATAATGTTTGCAAACAATGACCCGTACCTCCTTATTTTCTTTTTCTTTTTCATTTCCCTATAGGAACTCTTCTCAGTTCTCCAATACTTCAGTCATGAATGCGTTAACCTTTAGTCATTTTATCATATAATGCTTTCTTCTGACAAGCAATCTTTACTATTTCGCATAAAAACAGCCTTTTTCTATAAAGTATTGGCAAAATTAACGAGAAAAAAAGCTCCGGAAATCAGATTCCGAAGCTTCAGAGGCGACAGCCGGATTTGAACCGGCGATAAGGGTGTTGCAGACCCGCGCCTTACCACTTGGCTATGTCGCCATATTATATTCTATGCATTTTGTCATCAAATGACTCCAAGGGGATTTGAACCCCTGTTACCGCCGTGAAAGGGCGGTGTCTTAACCGCTTGACCATGGAGCCTTACCTTCCGCCAGGCAGCTCCTGCTGGCTCCGGCTTCAACTCCCCCTGTTGGACT